>NZ_QKTU01000001.1 GCF_003234565.1 Curtobacterium sp. MCBD17_013
GGAAGTACGGGGGGGGGGGCGGGTAGGGCGTGGCCTGGGTCTGCATCAGCGGGTCGACGGAGGCCGAGGTGTACGAGGCAACCTCGTTCCCGGGCTCTGTCACCACGGTCTCCGGCGTCGCGGTCACGCCTGCCTCGGATTCCTCGAATCGGCGATCGTCGTACTGCGAATTCGTCATGATGTTCCCCTCAGGCGTCGTGCCGCGGTGGACCGCGTTGGCCAGAGCCTCCCATAGTTGAGGAAGGCCCAGACACCGCCCGTTCGGGTGACGCTTCACATCGCGGGAACGAGATCGACTTCACCGCTGTCGTTCGACAATGGTCGGGTCGAAAAGGGTCGGTTTCGACACCAAGACGGGCTAGAATCGCCCGATGCCCTCCGACCTCCGCACCCCCGGCCTCCGCCCCGCGACCGTGAGCACGGAGGCCGCCCGCCCCCAGGTCCGTCCGACAACCGAGGGCTGGAAGCAGCAGCTCGACCCAACGGGCCGCCCGCTGCTGCAGTTCGCGTCGCCGAAGCGCGGCAAGCCGCCGGTGCACCTCGCGGACCTGTCGGCCGAGGAGCGCGTCGCCCGCGTCAAGGAGCTCGGCCTGCCGGGCTTCCGGGCGAAGCAGCTCATGACGCACTACTTCACGCACTACACCTCGGACCCGGCGGCGATGACGGACCTGCCCGCCGCCGGACGCGAGGAGCTCGTCGCCGGACTGCTGCCGCCCCTCCTGACCGAGGCCCGGCGCCTGACGACCGACAAGGGCGACACGATCAAGTTCCTGTGGAAGCTGCACGACGGCGCGCTCGTCGAGTCGGTGCTCATGCGGTACCCGGGCCGGATCACGCTGTGCGTGTCGTCGCAGGCCGGGTGCGGGATGAACTGCCCGTTCTGCGCCACCGGGCAGAACGGCTTGACGCGCAACATGTCGACCGCCGAGATCGTCGAGCAGATCGTCCGGGCGAACGCGGCGCTGGCGGCGGGGGAGCTCGCCGGTGCCCCGACCCGTGGTGGCCAGGACCGAACCGACCCCGAGCGCGTCACGAACATCGTGTTCATGGGCATGGGGGAGCCGCTCGCGAACTACAAGCGCGTGATGGACGCCGTGCGCATCATGGTCGCACCGCAGCCGAACGGCCTCGGCATGAGCGCCCGGCACATCACCGTGTCGACGGTCGGACTCGTGCCCGCGATCGACAAGCTCGCCGACGAGGGCATCCCCCTCACGTTCGCGCTCTCCCTGCACGCGCCCGACGACGAGCTCCGCGACGAGATGATCCCGGTGAACTCCCGCTGGAAGGTCGACGAGGCCATCGACGCCGCGTACCGCTACTTCCGGAAGACGGGCCGTCGGGTGTCGATCGAGTACGCGCTCATCAAGGACATGAACGACCACGCCTGGCGCGCCGACCTGCTCGCGCACAAGCTCAACCAGCGCGGCCACGGCTGGGTCCACGTCAACCCGATCCCGCTCAACCCGACGCCCGGCTCCGTGTGGACGGCGTCGGAGCGCGACGTGACGGACGAGTTCGTGCGGCGCCTCAACGACGCCGGCATCCCGACGACGCTCCGCGACACCCGCGGCAAGGAGATCGACGGCGCCTGCGGGCAGCTCGCCGCCGCCGACGTGTAGGGCGACCGCCCGCCGGCCGGGAGGCGCGGTGCGGGCTGGTGCCGTCCCTCCCGTCCGACGTCCGGTGCGGGGTGCGCTCGCCGACGACAACGGGACATGCGCCCGCATGCGCACTCGTCGTCGGCGTGCGCACGTGCGGCGGCGGTACGAGTGGCGCCCGCAGGCGACAAGTGCGCCCGCAGGCGACAAGTGCGCCCGCAGGCGACAGCGCAGTTGTCGCTGGCGCGCGCAGATGCGGCGCGCCGGGCCGCAGCGTCAGCCGAGTGACGCCGTCGCGGCCCGGAGGTCCTCGAGCGCGGCGAGCGCGTGCGGCGCGAGCCCGGCATCGTCGTCGCGCGGACCCTCGACCCAGCGGCTGTAGCCCTGCTTGAACGCGAGCAGACCCATCTCGGCCGCGAGGTGCGCGGTGGCGGCCCGGACACCGCGGGCGACGAGCGCGTCCGTCATGGCGACGGCGAGCCCGACGCTCTTCAGCGCGTCCCGTCCCTGCAGCTCGGCGCTCGCGGCGACGGCGGCCCGGAGCCGAGGCCCGATGTCGCGGTTCATCGGCCCCATCTCGTCCGAGGCGCGTGCGAGCCCGGCTGCGACGGCCTCGAGCGGGGACGCGTCCGCGGGAGCGGCGGCGATGCCCTCGGCGAGCAGGGTGCTCAGGGTCTCCTGCCCGGCGACGAGGAGTTCGCGCTTGTCCGGGAAGTACCGGAAGAAGGTGCTCTTGGTGACGCCGGCGCGTTCGGCAATCTGCGCGACTGTCGTCTCGTCGTAGCCCTGCTCGGTGAACAGGTCGACGGCCGCGAGGACGAGTCGGTCCCGCGCTCCCGGTTCCCATCGCGCCATGCCATTCATCCTACGGCTCCGAGTCCGTGATGGGACAGTTGTCCCATCACGGTGCTACGGTGATGGGACAACAGTCTCATCACCCGGAGGAGTCCCCATGCACGTCTTCGTCACCGGCGGCACCGGCACGATCGGCACGCCCGTCGTCGCCGAGCTGCTCGCCAACGGCCACACCGTCCTCGCCCTCGCTCGCTCCGAGGCCTCCGCCGCCACGCTCGAGCAGGCCGGCGCCACCGCGATCCGGGGGAGCATCGCCGACCTCGACGTCCTCCGGACCGCGGCCGGGCAGGTCGATGGCGTGATCAGCCTGGCGTTCAGCCGCGACTACGGGTCGACCGAGTCGATCCAGCAGGGCATGGCCGAGGAGACCGCGGCGATGACCACGCTCGCCGACGCACTCGTGGGCACCGACCGTCCGCTCGTCGTCGTGTCCGGGACGCCCTGGGTCGAGGGTCGCCCGTCGACCGAGGAGGACCCGCTGCCGACGGACGGACCCGTCGGCGGGCGCGGCATCACCGTGAACGCGATCCTCGGGTACGCCGACCGGGGTGTGCGGTCCTCGGCGATCCGCCTGCCCCGCACGGTGCACGCGAACGGGACGGGCGGGTTCGCCGGGCTCCTCACCGAGAACGCCAGGAGGACCGGCGTCGCGGGCTACCCGGGTGACGGCAGCCAGCGCTGGCCCGCCGTGCACGCCGCCGACGCCGCGGTGCTCTTCCGGCTGGCGCTCGAGTCCGCCCCGGCGGGGTCCGCGTGGCACGCCGTCGCCGACGAGGGTGACGCCGTGATCGACCTCGTCCGGGTGATCGGTCGGCGCCTCGGCCTTCCGGTCGAGCAGGTGCCCGAGGAGACCTTCGGCCCGTTCGGACCGATCTTCGCGACGGACCAGCCGGCCTCGAGCGCGATCACCCGTAGGGCGCTCGGCTGGACCCCGACGCACCCGAGCGTGCTCGAGGACCTCGAGCTCGTGCAGCCCTGACCCCCTGGCGGCCGGGAGGGACGGGGCGGGCTGGCACCGTCCCTCCCGGCCGACCCGCCGCGGCCCCTGCACGTGCGCGCGCCGACGACAACTGCGCTGTCGCTGGCGCGCGCACTCGTCGTCGGCGCGCACCCGCGCGCGCCGACGACGACTTCGGGCGCACCCGCGCGCGTCGACGACGACCACGCGCGAACTCAGCCGAGACGCCCGGGTCCGGACCCCCGCGGTCACCACCGGAGTAACGTCGGCCCCGGTGTCGCCCATGACGCCGATGTGCGAGGAGGCACCGTGGCCCGAGGACCAGACCGACCCGGAACCGAGCAGGACTGGGACCCCGCCACCTGGACCGCCGACACCTGGCCGATCGCCGTGTGTCTGCACGGGTTCCCACCGGTCGGTCGCGACGGCACCACGTTGCACGACGCCCCGATCGCGGTGTGGGACGACATCTTCGCCCAGATCGAGCGGGTGGGCTTCACGCTCGCCGAGATGGCCGACGACCGGATCCGCCCCGCCGACTACGACCCCGGCAAGCGTGACGAGCTCCTCGCCACCGCCAGGGAGCACGGCATCGGGATCCCCAGCGTGCACCTGCAGCGCCGGAGCGTCATCATGCCCGGGCACGAGGAGGAGAACCTCGCGTACGCGCACCGCACGATCGACGCCGCGGCCGCGTGGGGCATGCAGGTGTTCTCGACGGGGCTCCACCAGCCGTTCAGCGAGGCCCAGCGCAAGGCCCTGTGGTTCTGGACCGCGCCCGGGCCGAAGGACCCCGACGACCCGGAGGTCTGGGACCGCGCCGTCCGGTCGATCCGCGAGCTCGGCAAGCACGCCGCCGACGTCGGGCTGCCCCTCGCGCTCGAGATGTACGAGGACACGTACCTCGGCACGGCCGAGAGCGCCGTCCGGTTCGTGGAGGCGGTGGGCCTCGACAACGTCGGCCTCAACCCCGACGTCGCGAACTTGATCCGTCTGCACCGTCCCGTCGAGGACTGGCGCGAGGTGTTCTCCGCGACCCTCCCGTACGCGAACTACCTGCACGTCAAGAACTACACACGCGACGAGGCCGGTGACGGCTCCTGGGCGACGAGCGTCCCCTCGACGATGGAGACCGGCATCATCAACTACCGGCAGGTCCTGCGCGAGGCCGTGGACGTCGGGTTCCGCGGCATCATCATGACCGAGCAGTACGGCGGGGACAGCCTCGGCGTCTGCGCCACCAACCAGCGGTACATCCGCACCCTGCTGCCCCAGGAGGTCGCACGATGAGTCAGATCAGAGCCGCCGTCGTCGGATCCGGGTACATGGGTGGCGGGATCGCGCAGATGCTCGCGCTGTCCGGGGCCGAGGTCGCCCTCGCCGACGTCTCCGCCGAGATCGCCGCGAGCAACCACACGCGGCTGCTCGATGAGGCTCGGCAGTTCGTCGCCGACGGGCTGTTCCCCGCCGACGCGGTCGAGCGCATCGCCGCGCTCGTCCACCCTGCCGAGTCCGTCGAGGCCGCCGTCGCCGACGCCGAGTTCATCGAGGAGGCCGTGCCCGAGAAGATCGAGATCAAGCACGCCACCCTCGCCCGGATCAGCGCGGCCGCGGGCCCGGAGGCGGTGATCGGCTCGAACACGTCGACCATCCGCATCAGCGCACTCGCCGAGGCCGTCGAGGGACCCGAACGGTTCCTCGGCGTGCACTTCTCGAACCCCGCGCCGTTCATCCCCGGCGTCGAGATCATCCCCCACGAGACCACCACCGAGTCCGCGATCACGACCGCCGAGACGATCGTCCGCGCGACCGGCAAGCAGACCGCCCGGGTCAAGGACAGCGTCGGCTTCGTCCTCAACCGCCTGCAGTACGCGCTGTTCTCCGAGGCAGCGGACATCGCCGCCGAGGGCATCGCGAGCCCCGAGGACATCGACACCATCGTCCGGACCACGTTCGGCTTCCGGCTGCCCGTGTTCGGCCCGTTCGCAATCGCCGACATGGCGGGCCTGGACGTGTACGCGTTCTGCTACGCGTCCCTCCAGACCCGGTGGCCGGAGCGGTTCGCGACCCCGGAGTCGCTCGCCGCGCTCGTGGCCGAGGGCAAGTTCGGCACGAAGTCGGGCGCGGGGTACCTCGACGTCCCGGCCGACCGGACGCCGGAACTCGTGGCGTACCGGAACCGGGCGTACGTGGCGTTGCAGAAGCTGCTCGACGAGCTCGGCCCCGCACCGATCGACTGACCGGACCGCGATGGAGGAGTTCGACGTCGCCGTCGTGGGCGCCGGGGCGCTGGGCAGCGCCGCTGCCCACCACCTGGCACTCCGGGGTGCGACGGTGGTCCTGTTCGAACAGTTCGAGTTCGGTCACGTGCGCGGTGCCTCCCACGACACGTCGCGGATCCTCCGCACCTCGTACGGCGACGAGGCCTACGTCCGGCTCGCGAAGTCGGCGTACCGGGACTGGGGCGAGTTGGAACGCGTCAGCGGCGAACGCATCGTGACCACCACCGGCGGCGTCGTGTTCGTGCCACCGGGCAGTCCGTACCCCGTGACGGCCTTCACCGCGGCACTCACGGCGCAGGACCTGCCGTTCGAGGTCCTCGACCGCGACGCGGTGCGCGCTCGTTGGCCGCAGTTCACCCTGCCCCCGGGAGTCGAGACCGTGTTCTCGCCCGACACCGGGATCGTCCCCGCGTCGCGCACCGTCGCGACGCTCCAGATGCAGGCACGGTCGCACGGAGCGGTGCTCCGCGACCGGACACGGGTCGAGGAGCTCCGACCCCAACCCGACGGAGTCGTGGTCATGACGACCGCGGGGAAGGTCCGAGCGCGGAAGGTCGTCGTCGCCGCCGATGCGTGGACGAACGCGCTCATCGCGCCCCTCGGTGTCGAGGTCCCGCTCGTGACGATGCAGGAGCAGGTCACGTACTTCGGGCCGGACCGCCCCGAGGACTTCGGCGACGACCGGCTCCCCGTGTGGATCTGGGAGGACGAGCCCTGCTACTACGGGTTCCCGACCTACGGGGAGCCGACCGTCAAGGCGGGTCGAGACGCCTCCGACAACCGCATGACGCCCGACGAGCGGACCTTCCGGCACTCGGAGGAGCTCCTGGACCAGCTGCGGGCGTTCATGCGCGGGTTCCTGCCCGCCAGCGGCGAGGACGTCCGGACCATCACCTGCCAGTACACGCTGACCCCCGGCCGGCGGTTCGTGCTCGACGCGCTGCCGGAGCACCCGGACGTGCTCGTCGCGCTCGGGGCCGCCCACGCGTTCAAGTTCACGCCGACGATCGGGCGGATCCTGGCGGAACTCGCCCTCGATGGTCGGACCGACGACGACATCAGCGCCTTCCGGCTCAGGGATGTCCTGGCTCCCGTGCCGACCGCCTGACCGTCCGTGGCGGGCCTCCCGGGTCAGCCGGGCCCGTCGCTCGCGGCGGCGAGCAGCGGCACGACCACGTCGCTGACCGGGGTGGGGATGCCGTGCGTGCGGCCGAGCCGTGCCACGACCTCGTTCCGGACCCGCCACTCGAGCGGGCGGTCCGCGGCGCGGTCGGTGAGGATCGAGGTCCCGAGGTCCGCCGGCTGTGCGCGGAGGCCGTCGAGGACCTCGTGCGGGACCTCATCACCGAGGCGGGCGCCCGTTGCCCGTGCCACGGCGAGGCACTCGGCGAGGTAGTCGAGCGTCAGCCGGGCGACGTCCTCACGTCGGAACATCCCAGATCGCCGCCCGCTCAGCGCCATGAGCCCCGCGGCCGCGTTGTGGAGGAGCTTGCGCCACGCGACGGTCACGAAGTCCTCGGTGACGTCGACCGCGCACCGGGTGCCCTCGAAGACATCGACCACCGACTGCGCCGCCGGCACGTCGGGGAGCGTCAGGCGCGGCGGTCGCCGCAGCGCCACCGTGCCGTCCGGCTCGGCCTGGGCGGGGAACCACACGACGGCCGGGAGGACCGTGCCCGCGACCCACGGACCGACGCTCGCCTCCTGCTCCACCCCGTTCTGCAGCACGCACACGACCGTGTCTGCGTGGCACAACGCGGCGAGCCAGGGCCCGGCGGCCTCGATCTGGGTGGCCTTGACGGCGAGGAACACGACGTCGACGGGTCCGGATACCGTCGTCGGATCGGTGTGCACCGGCCCGGGGACGACGACGACCGCGCCGTCCGGGGTCCGGAGCCGGAGGTGCTCCCGCGGCGTCCGGCCGGCGAGCAGCGGGGTCCGACCGGCCTCGTGGAGCGCTGCTGCCACCGTCGTGCCGATCGCACCCGGGCCGACGATCGCGATGCTCGGGTCCATGGACTCCATCCTGGCGCTTCGGCGCACGGTCAGGACGCGCTCGGCGAGCGGGGCCAATGTGGAGGCATGCTCACACGACGTTCCTCGGGTCTGGTCCTCCTCGGCACGGCGCTCACCGTGGTGCTCGCCGGGTGCTCGGGCGGGACCACCTCGCCGCACCCGAGCAGCACGGCGCGGACGGTCGCCCACAGCACCCCGACACCGTCCGCCGCCCCCGCCTCGCCCAGCACCACGAGCACCCCGAGCGCGACGAGCACGTGCGGACCCGCGACGGGGCGGGCTGCCGCCGCGACGGGGATCGCGGCACTCCCGCTCCCGGTGAACCTGCGGGGAACGGCCCACTGGGACGCGGCGGGCGCCGACTACTCCGGGTACGACCCCTGCGCGCCGCTGTCGTGGTCGGTCGTGACCGTCTCCGGCTCCACGGCGAGCTCCCCGTACGCGATCCTGCTGTTCCACGACGGCACCTACCTCGGAACCGCGACGAAGGAGCAGTACGCGTTCCAGCCCACGGTCCGGCGGACCTCGTCGACGAGCATCGCCGTGACCTACCCGTACCCGCAGGGCAACGACTCCGACGCCGATCCGACCGGCCGCGCGAACGCCACGTACACCTGGGACTCCGGTGCCGGGAAGGTCACGATGGACGGCAGCACGCCTCCGGCGCAGTGAGTCAGCCCGGGTCCGGCGTGCCGGTGGGCGAGCACCGCGCGACGTCGGCGTCGCTCGCTGCAACGGCCCGGCGGCATCCGTCGACCATCGTGTTCAGCGTGCTCGCCGTCGTGTTCGCGGTCCTGACGGTCGTGCTGCTCGTCCGCATCCACGGCGTCCACTCGGACGCGTTCCCGCTCGCCCTGCGCGCCGGGGGTCTCGCGACCATCGCGTGCGCGGCCGGTGGCCCGTTGCGTCTGGTGCCACTCCGCCGGAGGGACGAGCGCGGGGCGCTGACTGCCCGGCATCCCGGGATCGCCTTCGTCAGCGCGCTGGCGACCCCGACGACGAAGGACGACCTCGCCGCGTGGGACCCAGGTCTCTCCGTCACGTTCCCGTGCCAGCTCGCGTTCTCCCCGCAGGGGATCGCGCTCTGGGACACCGCGACCGACACGGAGGGCCGTCACATCGCGGAGCGGGCCGAGGTGCTGTCGATCGAGCCGTTCCACACCCCGGACCACTCGTGGGAACAGTCGGAGCAGGGATGGGGCGTCGTGCTGCATCTCGCCCCGCGCGACGGCGTGAGCACCGGCCGGTACACGGGCGTCGTGCACCTCTGGATCGAGGACGCACAGACCGAGCGTGACGAGTACGCAACGAAGCAGTCGATCCGGGCGATGGAGCGGGCGCTCGGCCGTTGACTACTCGGCGGCCCACGCCTCGTCCTGTGCAGGTGATCGAGCGGAAGGCCCGGTGCCGGACCACGCTGACGAGGAGCGAGGAGGATGGTCGCGTGAGCGAGACGACCGATCCGAAGACCGTGACGCTCATCCGGTCCGCGAGCCTGGCGCAGGGCGTCGACTACGCCTACGCTGCGACCGCTCCCGCCGGCGCGCGGCTGGTGTTCCTGGCAGGGGCCTGTCCCCTCGACGAGACCGGCGCGACCGTCGCGCTCGGGGACCACGCCGGGCAGGCCGCGCAGTGCGTCGAGAACATGGTGACGGCGCTCGGCGCGGCAGGCGCCGGCATCGAGGACGTCATCAGCACGCGGGTCCTCGTCGCGTCGTCGCGGCAGGCGGACCTCATCGCCGCCTGGGACGTCGTGCGTGCCGCGTTCGGTGCGCACGACGTCCCGAGCACCCTGCTCGGCGTCACCGTGCTCGGGTACGACGGGCAGCTCGTCGAGATCGAGGCGGTCGCCGCGGTCCTCGACGTGTGACGTCCCGCGGCGGCGAGCCCGAGGTCGACGAGACCTGGATCACCGTCGAGGGCGGCCCGACCGGCAGCGTGCCGGTCCGGATCGTCCGACCGCAGGGAGCCACCGGAGTCCTGCCCGTCGTGCTCTACACGCACGGCGCGGGCTGGGTCTTCGGCGACGCCCACACGCACGACCGGCTCGTCCGCGACCTCGCGGTCGGCACCGGCGCCGCCGTCGTGTTCCCCGAGTACGACCGCGCTCCCGAGGCGCAGTACCCGACGCAGAACGGGCAGTCCTACGCGGTCGCGCAGTGGGTCGTCCAGCACGGTGCCGAGCAGCAGCTCGACGGGTCGCGACTCGTCGTCGCGGGGGACTCGGTCGGCGGCAACATGGCGACCGTCCTCACCCTGATGGCGAAGGAGCGCGGGGACATCACGTTCCGCGCGCAGGCGCTGTTCTACCCGGTCACGAACGCCGCGTTCGACGCCGGCTCGTACGACGAGTTCGCCGAGGGGTACTTCCTGGCCCGCGACGGCATGCGCTGGTTCTGGGATCAGTACACGACGAGTGAGGAGGACCGTGCGCAGATCACCGCGTCGCCGCTCCGCGCCACCGAGGAGCAGCTCGCCGGCCTGCCGCAGGCCCTCGTGATCACGGGCGAGGCCGACGTGCTCCGCGACGAGGGCGAGGCCTACGCGGCCAAGCTCCGCCGCGCGGGCGTGCCCGTCACCGCCGTGCGCTACCAGGGGATCATCCACGACTTCGTGATGGTCAACTCCATGCACGACACCCACGCGGCGAAGGCCGCGATCGCGCAGGCGGTCGCCTTCCTGTCCGCGGCCCTGTCCGACTGACCCACCCGACCAGCCGGGAGGCGCGGCCCGCGTGCTCGACGCGGGTCGCGCCTCCCGGGTGCCGGTCATCGAGCACCTCATCGCGCCGGGATGCTTCGCGCTCACGCCGGCCGCTCGTACTCAGTGCGCCGCTTCGTACGCCCGGATCTCCTCGACCTTGTCGTTCGACGCGCTCGAGCTGTCGAACTCGTACGTCAGCCACTCCCGCACGTTGCGGCGGGCGAGCTCGAGGCCGATGACGCGCTGCCCCATGCAGAGCACCTGGGCGTCGTTCGACAGGATCGAGCGCTCCACCGAGTAGGAGTCGTGCGCGGTCACGGCCCGGATGCCCGGCACCTTGTTGGCCGAGATCGCGACGCCGAGGCCCGTGCCGCAGAACAGGATCGCCCGGTCGGCATCCCCGCGGGCGACGATCTCCGCCGCGGCAGTCGCCACGGTCGGGTAGTTCGTGTGCCCGTCGGCGTCCACGCCGACATCGACCACCGAGGCCACGAGGTCGCTCGCCTCGAGGTCCTTGCGGATCGCTTCCTTGTAGTCGTACCCGGCGTCGTCCGAGCCGATCACCAACCGCCACTGCGTCATCGCGTGGCTCCTTCCTCGCGACGGTCTGTCGCTCCGGGGTCCCGGTGTACTCCGTCGGTGTCCGTGCCACCTGCGAGTGCATGGCCCACCACGCCGACGATCGCCGCGAACGACACGGCGCCGGGGTCGGGGGAGCCGACGGCCTTGTCGCCGTGCGTCTTCGCGCGCCCGAGGTGCGGCACGAGGTCCGCCGTCGACGCCGCACCCTCCTCGGCAGCGGAGGCAGCGGCGGCCCACGCGGTCGCCAGGTCGTCGCCCACGTCGACCCGCGCGGTGAGCGTGTCGGCGAACGGCACGAGCGCGTCCACCATCGTCTTGTCACCGACGGCCGCTCCGCCCACCGACTGCACGGCCTCCCGGCCCTGGGCGACACCGGTCGCGACGGCGGTGGCGGTCGGCTGCGTCTCGTCGTCGAGCTCGCTCGCGAGGGTCCGCAGCAGCACGCCCCACAGCGCGCCCGAGGTGCCGCCCGCGCGGTCGGCCCAGCCGGCGCTCGCCCGGTGGAGGACCGTGGCGGCGCCGCCCTGGGCCTCCAGAGCGGCGGTCGCGGCCTCGAGTGCCGCGCTCGCGCCGCGCTGCATGCCGATGCCGTGGTCGCCGTCACCGGCGATCGAGTCGAGACGACCCCAGTCGTCGACGTGGTCCTCCACGGTCGTCGCGACCGTGCGGAGCAGGTCGACGATGCGGCTCGCGGTCTCGCGGGACTCCGCACTGGAGGGCCGGATCGCGTCCTCCGTGTCGGCCTCCGCGGCCGTCGGTCCGGCGCTCACGAGGTCCTGCTGGACGCTGCCCCGACGGAACGCCGGGGTGTCGGCGGGCGCGGTCCAGAGCCGCTCGAGCTCGTCGTCGAGCCAGAGCAGGGTCAGGGACGCGCCGGCCATGTCGAAGCTCGTGCAGAACTCGCCCACCTGCGGGTCGACCACGGTGAGCCCACGGTCCTGCAGCAGCCCCGCGATCGAGCGGTAGACGACGAACAGCTCCTCGACCTTGACCGACCCGAGCCCGTTGAGGATCGGGACCACGCGCGCGTCGTCGAGGTCGACGCCCTCGGGGATCTCCGCCTCGGCGAGGAGTCGCTCGACGAACAGCTCGGCGAGCCCCTCGGCGCTGGGGATGTCGGTCTCGTCGATGCCGGGCTCGCCGTGGATGCCGAGCCCGATCGCCATGCGCCCCTCGGGGACGTCGAACAGGGGTTCGTCGGCGCCGGGCAACGTGCAGCCGCTGAACGCGACGCCCATCGACCGCGTCCGCTCGTTCGCCAGCACCGCCACGCGCTCGACGTCGTCGAGGCCCATGCCCTCGGCCGCGGCGGCCCCGGCCACCTTGAACACGGTGAGGTCGCCCGCGATGCCGCGACGCTTGCCGCGCTCGTCGCTCGACGCGCTGAAGATGTCGTCCGTCACGAGGACCGTGCGGCAGTCGATCCCGTCCGCCCGGACCGCGTCCTGCGCTGCCGTGAAGTTGAGGACGTCGCCGGCGTAGTTGCCGTAGCTGAGCAGGGCGCCCCGGCCATGCTCGCTCGCGCGGATCACCGACTCGACCTGGATCGACGACGGCGACGCGAACAGGTTGCCCATCGCCGCACCGTGCGCGAGCCCCGGACCGACGAGACCGCCGAACGCCGGCCAGTGACCCGAACCGCCGCCGATGACCACGGCGACCTCGGGGTCCGGGCTCCTCGTGGATCGGGTGACACCGCCTCGGACCTGGCGGACTCGATCGCCGTTCGCGAGGACGAAGCCCTCGATCATCTCGTCGACGAACTGGGTGGGCTGGTTCCACAGACGCGTCACGACACTCGCTCCTTCGTTGGACCGGACGTGGTGATCGGGATCCTAACGACGTGGTCCGGGCGTCGCATGGTCATGACTCGTCCTCGGGATGGTCTTCGAGGAGCATCCCGTACGCACCACGTAGGTGCTGCTCAATGGCTGCAGCAGCTCGTGCGGGGTCACCGGTCGCGAGGACGTCGCGAACGGCCTTGTGCTCATCGTGACCGACTTCCAGGAAGTCGCGATGGGACGTGTTCCGTGCCTGGAGGAAGAACTCGACCTGACTCCGGATGAACTCCCACGAGCGCTTGAGGCGCTGGTGCTCGGCGGCTTCGTAGAGGAGATCGTGGAACGCCAAGTCGAGTTCGACCGCCTCGGTCGGGCTGTAGTCCGCGGTCACCTGCTGCATCCGATCGAGGATCACATCCATCGCGGCGAAGCGTGCGGGCGTCATACGGGTGGCGGCTCGCTCGATCGCCAGCCGTTCGAGCGCGAGTCGGAGCGAGTACACCTCGTCGATGTCCTGCCGCGTGAGCGTCACGACGAATGCGCCTCGGTGTCGACGGAGCTCGACGTAGCCCTCGTTGGCCAGCTGGGAAAACGCTTCGCGCACGGGACCCCGGCTGACTCCGAGTGCCACCGCGATCTCCGTCTCCTTGAGATGTTGCCCCTGGACGAGGTCACCGCGGCTGATCATGTCCCGGAGCACGTCCACGACGCTCTGCGAGAGCGCGGGCTGCGCGACGGGGGCGTTGAGCCCTGGAAACGTCATCCGGGCCTCCTTCGATCGAGATTGTAAACAATAAACCCTTGACAGTCAGCATTCGGCCGCTAGATTGACCGTAGCTCGTCGCCCACCAGGACACGCAGAAGTGACCACCGGGACCGCGACGATCATCTCGTGGCGTGCCCGACGCGCCATTTCTCGGCGCGCTCCGCGCCGTGCAGAGGGAGTCCCAGGCGGGACCGCCCACACAGGAAGGTCAAGGATGACCGACACCTCGCTGTCGTGCCAACGGTTCCCTGGCCATCTCGTGGTTCCGCCTCGGTCGACCTCACACGATCGAGATGACGGGTGGCTGACGACGACGTCGACGAGCTACAACCGAAAGGGAATCACAGTGCACAAGAAATCGTTCCTGGCGGTGCTGGCAGCGGCTGGCCTCGTCGCGGTGAGCGCCCTGGGCTTCTCGGGTCCGGCGAATGCCGCCGGTCGCTCCTGCGCCAACAAGATCGTGGATCCCGCGGCGCCGGTGGTCACCCTGTGGGCCTGGTCACCGACCGCGTCCGTCGCGGTCGACCAGTTCAACAAGGCGCACAAGGACGTGCAGATCTGCTGGACGAATGCCGGTGCGGGCTCCGCCGAGTACGACAAGTTCTCGACGGCCATCGCGGCGAAGAAGGGCGCTCCTGACGTCATCATGCTCGAGACCGAGCAGTTGCCGAGCTTCGAGATCAAGAACGCGCTCGTCGATCTCAGCAAGTACGGGGCGAACAAGGTGAAGCGCCAGTTCTCGGCCGGAACCCTGAAGGACATCTCGCAGAACGGCGACATCTACGCGATCCCGGACGACGGCGGGCCGGTTGCCATGATGTACAACAAGCAGATCTTCGACAAGTACGACCTCACGGTGCCGAAGACCTGGGCGGAGTACCAGTCGGCGGCGGAGAAGCTCAAGGCCGCGGGGGGACCGGCCTTCGGCGACTGGCCGAGCGACACCCCCGCGTTCACACAGGCGATGTTCAATCAAGCCGCCGGCTCGACTGCGAAGCAGAGCTTCAGCTACAACATCAAGAACAAGGCCGCGCTCGGTGTGAAGATCAACAGTGCGGCCAACAAGAAGGTGCTCCGCTACTGGTCGAACCTCGTCGACAAGGGACTCATCACCACCGTCGGCCAGCAGACCACCGACTTCACGACCAAACTGTCGAAGAACCAACTCGCCACGATGATCGCCCCCTCTTGGGAGCCCGGCCACCTCGGTACGTTCGGCATCCCGACCGGTGATGACGCTCCCTGGCGGCTGGCACCGCTTCCGCAGTGGAGTGCCAACAAGTCGGTGCAGGTGAACTGGGGCGGGTCCACCTACGCAGTGACGTCGCAGTCCAAGACCCCGAAGCTCGCCGCCGAGGTTGCGATCAAGCTGTTCGGGAACGAGAACCAGACCACGATCGGGGCACACTTCCCGATGCACTTGAAGGCGCAGAAGGCGGATTGGTTCGTGAACGCGTCGGACCCCTTCTTCGGCGGCCAGAAGTCCAACAGGGACGTCTGGATCCCCGCAGCCAAGGGTTACAAGGGCACCGTCTACAGCCCGTTCCAGAACTACTACTACACGCAGCTGCAGTCCCAGCTCACCAAGACCAACTCCGGGTCGTCGACCAGCAAGGCACTGAACTCGCTGCAGGCGACCATCACGAAGTACGCGACCTCGCAGGACTTCTCCTTGAAGAAGTAGTCGGGGCGCACCCGCCGGCGAGAGCGCGTTCCGCGCCATGCATGCTGGCGCCTCCGCCGGCAGAACGCCGCGACGAGCGGTACCACCCTTCCGGAGCTCTCGGACACCACATCCCCGAGAGCTCCGGATCGGGATCCATCGGACCGGGTGCGCGAGCCGCCGTGTCCGGCATCAACGAACAGACGAGGACAGTCGAATGAGTGGCGCTGAGTCTTCGGTGGCAACGACGCCAGCGAAACAGAGAAACACGATCGTGCGTGCCCGGCGGGGTGGAGTGAGGAGGCGACAAGGGCTCGGATGGTTGTTCATCGCACCGTTCGGTGTCGTCTTCGTCGTCTTCCTGATCGTCCCGCTCGGGTACGCCTTCTACCAGAGCCTGTTCAGCCAGAGCCTGGTCGCCGGCACCAGCTTCGCGGGATTGAGCAACTACGTGAAGGCCTTCACCGACCCGGACTTCCTGGGCGGAGCTGTCTTCGTCGTCGTCTTCTCGGTCGTGCTCATCCCCATCCAGATGGCGATCTCACTCGCCGCTGCGCTGGTGCTCGACACGCTCACGACCAAACTGGCTCGGTTCTCACGGCTGATGATCTTCGTCCCGTACGCGATCCCCGCCGTGGTCGGCGCCCTCATGTGGGGCTTCCTGTACAGCCCGAGCTTCGGGCCGTTGAGCGACCTGTTCGCGCTGTTCCACACGTCGGCGCCCAACCTCTTGAGCTCGCACAACATCTTCGGCGGCCTGCTCAACGTGGTGGTCTGGCAGTGGGTCGGCTACTACATGATCATCATCTACGCGGCACTCCAGGGCATCGACCCCAGCCTGTACGAGGCGGCTCGGCTCGACGGGGCGAGCGCGCGTCAGATCGCGTTGCGGGTCAAGGTCCCGCTCGTCACATCGGCGCTCGTGCTGATCCTCGTGTTCGCGCTCATCGGCACGCTCCAGTTCTTCACCGAGCCCACCGTGCTCACGCCGCAGGCGAACGGCTCGATCGGACCGGCGTTCACGCCGAACATCTACGCCTACAACCTGGCGTTCAAGTTCTCCCAGATCAACTACGCGTCGGCGGTCTCGTTCGCCCTGGGGATCATCGTGTTCATCGGGGTCTACATCTTCCTGTTCCTGACCCGTAAGAAGGGGAGTTTCCTCTGATGGCAACGACCGCACCCGCGCGAGCGAAGACGTCGAACCGGGCCTCGGCGCCGTCGAGCAAGGGCCGAGGCGCGAAGAAGCCGAGGAACGTCGCGGCCCACGTGTTCCTCGTGGTCCTCGTCGTGTACTTCCTGCTCCCCATCTGGTGGCTGTTCGTCGCCAGCACCAAGGACGCGCACGGACTGTTCAACCCGTCCGCCGGCGCGCTGTGGTTCGACAAGACCTTCGCGCTGTTCCAGAACATCGGCATGCTCTTCAGCTACAGCCACGGCATCTACCTCCGATGGCTCGGCAACTCGTTCCTGTACGCACTCAGCGGTGGCGTGGGGTCGACCGTCCTCGCGATCCTCGCGGGCTACGGATTCGCCAAGTTCGACTTCCGAGGGCGCAACCTCAGCTTCGCGATCCTGCTCGGTTCCGTGATGGTGCCGCTCACGGCGCTCGTGATCCCGACGTTCGTGCTCTTCTCGCAGATCAACCTCACCGACACGATCTGGGCAGTGATCCTGCCGTCGCTGCTCAACCCGTTCGGCGTGTACCTGATGCGGGTCTACGCCGCGGACGCCGTGCCGGACGAGATGCTCGAGGCTGCGCGTATCGACGGCGCGGGAGAACTCCGGACGTTCTTCCAGGTGGCGCTCCCGCTGATGCGCCCGGCGATCGTCACGGTGCTGCTGCTCTCGATCGTGGCCACCTGGAACAACTACTTCCTCCCGCTCGCGGTGCTGTCGAACAACAAGCTCTACCCCGTGACCGTGGGCCTGGGGCTGTGGAACGGCCTCGCCTCGGCCAACAGCGGAACGGGGACCGACTCGCTCTGGAGCATCATCGTCGTCGGTTCCTTCATCTCCGTCATCCCGCTGATCATCGCGTTCCTGACCATGCAGCGGTACTGGCAGGGCGGGTTGGCGATCGGCAGCCTCAAGTAGCTCCTCCCTCCTCCGAACATCAACAGCACCACGAAAGGTTCGACAATGACGTCCACGACCGACACCGAGCAGGGCACCGGCCAGCAGAACGCCAAGAACCCCGGCATCGCCGTCAGCACCGTCTTTCCAACTGCCGGTGGCCACGACCCAGCAGCGCCACACGTGCGCAGCGCGACAGTCAGGGTCGACGCTGCCAGCACAGGCACCGCGATCACGCCGATCTGGGCCAGCCTCGGGTACGACGAGATCAACTGGACTTACACACCGACGGGCAAGCGCCTGCTGCGGACCATCGGCGACTTCTCGCCGACCGCGTTCCACGTACGACCCCACTACATCTTCATCAGCGGAACCGGATTCGGTCTCCCACACCAGGGCAGCGGCAACGTCTACCACGAGGACGAGACCGGCACCCCGTTCTACGACTTCACGATCGCCGACCAGACCTACGACGCCATCGTGGAGGCTGGCCATCACGTGTTGGTGGAGCTCGGGTTCACGCCGCGCGACCTGGTGCCCGACCACGCCCACACCGAGCTCACGCTCACCGAGAGTCCCACCGTGTACAGCGCGTACGAAGCCGGGCAGTGGGGGTACCCGCCCAAGGACTACGACAAGTGGGCCGGACTCGTGACCGCCCTCGCTGAACACGTCCTCGAGCGGTACGGCGAGGACGAGGTGTCGACCTGGCTCTGGGAACTCTGGAACGAGCCCGACATCTTCTACTGGCGCGGTACGCCCGAGGAGTTCGACCGTCTGTACGAGGTGACCGCGGCAGCCGTCCGCCGTGTGCTGCCGACTGCGAAGGTCGGAGGCCCCACCGTCACCGGGGGACCGGACGGGACCGGCTTCATGCGGCAGTTCCTGGCCTACGCGGACGAGCGGGACCTCCCGATCGACTTCGTCTCGTTCCACACCAAGGGGTCGCACTTCACCCCCTGGCGGACGTACGGTCCGACGGGCGGTGAAGCGCCGGTCAAGGAGTCGCCGATGACGACCAAGATGTTGTTCGAGATCCGGAGCCTCCTGCGCGTCATGGCGGAGTTCCCGCGGTACGCCGACGTACCCGCGATCGTGGACGAGTGCGACGCGGGTGTGCCCGCGCACTGGGGCGTCTACGACAACTCGAACTTCGGGTTCCAGAACACGGAGTACTACCCCGTGTTCCAAGCCAACCTCATGAAGAAGATCCTCGACCTCAACGAGACCGAGGTGGCCTCGGTCCGCGAGGCCACCACCTGGAGCTTCTACTTCGAGGGTGAGCGCTACTTCGAGGGAACGCGTGCGCTCATGACGGCCGGGGGAGTCGAGAAGCCGTTCCTCAACGCCTACCGCCTCTTCGCGAAGCTGGGTGGGACCCGGATCGCCGCCGCGTCGGACGCAGCCTGGGACGTGAGGGAGCTCGACACCACGGCTCCTGCGAGCCCCCCGGAAGAGGTGGACGTCCTGGCCACACGCGCCGATGACGGCGAGGTCGCCGTGCTCGTGTACCGACACACCGACGACCAGTACCAGTCCGATGACGTCGCGGCCTCGGTCACGGTGGACGTCTCCGGCCTGGCCGCGTCCGAGTACCGTCTGGAGCACTTCCGGATCGACGCCGAACACAGCAACGCCCACACGGTCTGGAAGGAGCTCGGTTCGCCCCAGGACCCCACTGAGGAGCAGCTGTCCGCGATCCACGCGCGGATGGGTCTCGAGCGCCTCGAGGACGAGCGGTCCCTCGACGTCGCGGACGGCGCAGCGAGGATCACGATCGAACTCCCGCTCGAGTCCGTATCGCTGCTCGTCCTGAGCCCGCGATGACGACGCACCCGTTCTGCCGACCCTGGAGGCGCGCATGACCGTTCCGACCATCGCCCTGAACAACGGCGTCGACGTGCCCCAGGTCGGGTACGGCGTGTTCCAGATACCCCCCGACGGCGCACAGGAGGCGGTCGAGGCGGCGCTCGAGGCCGGGTACCGTCACATCGACACGGCAGCCGCCTACAACAACGAGAGCGGTGTCGGTGCGGGGATCCGCGCGAGCGGTGTCCCTCGCGAGCAGGTATTCGTCACCACCAAGCTCCGCAACGGCGAGCAGGGCGCCGACAGCACGCGCCGAGCGTTCGCTGCGAGCATCGAGCGCCTCGGCCTCGACTTCGTGGATCTCTACCTCATCCACTGGCCGTCTCCGGCGCGGGACGCCTACGTGGCGAGTTGGAAGGCGATGGAGCAGCTGTACCGCGACGGCGCGGTGCGCGCGATCGGGGTCTCGAACTTCCTCGTCCCGCACCTCGAGCGGCTACTGGACGAGACCGAGATCGTGCCGGCGGTCGATCAGATCGAGATCCATCCGTCGTTTCAGCAGCGCGAGTTGGTCGAGTACGCCCGGTCGAAGGGCATCGCGATCGAGGCCTACTCACCGCTCGGGCAGGGTGCAGCCCTCCGGCACGGGACGATCGTGGCGATCGCGGAGCAGCACGGGGTGACGCCGGCGCAGGTCGTCCTGCGGTGGCACCTGCAGCGCGGCAACATCGTCATCCCCAAGTCCGCCGACCCCGGGCGGATGCGGACGAACCTCAACGTCTTCGGCTTCGACCTGACCGAGGACGAGGTCGCGGATCTCGACGCGCTCGAGGCGGGAGCGCGCGTCGGCGGGGACCCCGCCGTGTTCGAGATCTCCCAGATCCGCTGAGCACGGAGGGCGTCCTCCCGTCCGTCGTCCAGGTGCCGCCGACGCGGACCTGACCATCACCACGAAAAGAGAGAACATGACTTCCACCTTCCCTGCGGCACGCACCGCGATCGTCACCGGAGCGGCGTCGCCCCGCGGGATCGGTCGGGCGACCGTGTCACGCCTGGCCCGCGACGGATGGAACATCGGGATCATCGACCTGGACGGCGACGCGTGCCGTCAGCTGGCCGCGGAACTCGAGACGGAGTTCGGCATCAGAGCTGCCGGAGCCGGTGCGAACGTCGCTGACGAAGCGGCGGTCCGCGCTGCCGTCGGCGAGCTCGAGGCCGCGCTGCCCCAGATCGTCGCGCTCGTGAACATCGCCGGCATCAGCTCCGCCACGCCGTACCTCGACCTCGAACCCGGTGAGTGGGCGCGTGTGCTCGACGTGGACCTCAACGGCGTCCACTACGTCTCGCGACGCGTGGCCGAATCGATGGTCAAGAGCGGCGTCGGACGCATCGTCAGCATCTCGTCGGTGTCGGCCCAGCGCGGTGGCGGGACGTACAGCAAGACCCCGTACTCGGTCGCCAAGGCCGGCGTGATCGGACTCACCCGCGCGCTCGCTCGGGAGCTCGGTCCGCTCGGTGTCACCGTCAACGCGATCGCCCCCGGCCCGATCGACACCGACATCATGGGCGGCACGCTCACCGACGAGCGCAAGGCGGCGATGGCCGCGGACCTGCTGGTCGGGCGCGTCGGCACGGTGGACGACATCGCCGTCGCCGTCGAGTTCCTTGTCCGCGAGGACACGGCGTTCATCACGGGGCACACACTGAATGTCGATGGTGGGCTCTACATGAACTGACCGCCCTGGGCACGCAGACGACAAGTGCGCGGGCGGGCGCGGGGCACTTGTCGTCCACGTGCGCACGTGCGGTGGTGCAGGCGTGGTTGGTGGTCATCTCGGCGCCGAGGACGTCATGGCGTTGATGCACGCGCCGCAGTGACGGGTTCCGACAGGCGCACCTCGAACCAGCGCTCCGCCAGATCTGCCAGCTCCTCGCCCGTGAGGGGCAAGCCCTCCGCCGTCAGGTCCAGGAGCGGATCGGCCCCGTGGCGGTCGCCCGACGTGCTCAAGACTGTCGAGCGGGGTCAGTCCTCCTCGTCGGCGGCCGATTCGGGCTCGACCTGCGTCTCCGCCATCCGGTTCCGGAGCTCGTCGGCCATGCTCGAGGCGCCTTCGCTCCCGTGGTCGTTGTCCACCTGCTCGATCAGGCCCGCCAGCTTCTCCTTGTTCGTCGCGTCGGTGGCGCCGTCCATGACGGGCTCGGTCTGCTCGTTGTCGCTCATGGCGCGGACGCTACGCGCGGTGCCTCCGTGTCGCGGCGCGTCGATCGCGCCGATGGCGCGTGTCGACGACAAGCGGTCGGTCGGACGACCGCGCCCGCGTCGTCGGCGCGCGCTTCTCGCCAGCGTCAATCCGATGCGAGGGCGATCCGAATGACCTCCACCGCGTCCGGGTCAACGCCAGCGCGCCGGCTCAGCGACGGGTCTCGCTTGATGCGCGCTACGGCCGCGAGCAATCGACGCCGCTCCGTGGCGGTCAGGTCGATCCCGAGCGCGTCACGACGCTCGACCAGCGCTGCGAGTGTGGCGATGTCCACAAGGTGACGGGAGTTGTCCTGTCCGACGAGTGCGTCGGCCGCCGCGGCCTTGCTCACGAGTGCGCCCTGCAGTGTCGGGCGGAGCAGACGCCCAACGCGTCCGTTCACGTCGACCTCGATTTCGGAGGCACGATAGAGCGCGCCCTGCGTGCCGGGCGCCGCGATCGTCGTCCCTCCGCGGACACCGCGCCGACTGTCAGCACGCTCGCCGAGGAATCGAGCCTGCAGGACATCGATCTGAGCCCCTTCTCGGACCCACCGATGTTGGTGCCCCTCGAATGAAGTCCCGTCTGGCTCGAATCCGAGGTCGGCGAGCACCCGCGTGAGATCCCAGAGAATCTGTGGACGTGCGCGGACGTCGAGCGCGACGTCAGCGTCCTGGGTCGGACGTGCGCTCGCAGAGCCCCGCTCCCAGCACAGCGACTGCACCATCTGGCCGCCGACGAGGATCCAGTCCCGCGGCAGTCGTTCGTACGCATCGAACAGCGCATGCCATGCAGCTGCCTGCGCAGGCGCGAGGGCCGGCGCAACGATCACTCGTTCGTTCCTCGAAGGAGCTGTGCCAGCCGAGCTCGCTCTCGTGGGCCGCCGTCCGTTGCGAGATCGAGGAGCAACGTCGACAGCGGGAGCGTGGCAGGCAGACCGTCAGCCTCGACATGGAGAGCGACGTTCGGGAACACAGATTCTCGGAGCAGGAACTCGCGCCGCAGGCTGTCCAAGTCCTGCTCCGTCACATGGGCTTCGAGGAAGTCAGGAGCGGTGATCTCCGCACGAGGATCGCTGACGCCGCCGAGAACGAGGCGATCGTCCGACCGAAGATCGGCCATGTCGGCAGGTTGCACGAACAGCATCAGAGGTCGCTGCAGGACGCGAGGGCGGAACCAGGTGGTGAAGACGTCGGCCGCGTGTTCGTCGTGGCGGAGGGCGTGGAGCCGTGCATCGAGGCGATGACGCTCGGTCGGACGCAGTGAGGCTCGCAGTGCGTCGCTCCCGTCGATCATCGACAGGAGCGCGGCGGCCGTGCGTTGCGCCAGCGGACGACTCCGCTGAGGACGCAGCCGTTCGCCGTCGTCGATGAGCCAGACGCCGCTCGCCTTTCGAGCCGTCAGGACTCCCCGGCGCGCTGCTTTGCGGACGATCTGCTCAGAGAGACCGTACTGGTGCGCGTAGTCGCCGATGCTCACCTCAGCCATGCACACAAGTGTAACGTCGGTGGTCGACTAGTGTGCATCCGTCAGTGCGGGCAATCGAACCGTCGGCGGTGTCTGGCGGACCAGTGAGACGCGCACGCGGAAGACAAGGGCGCGGTCGGACGACGGCGCCCTCGTCGTCGACACGCGCAGTTGCGGCAGCGCTACGCCTGCGGCGGCTGCCCGTTGCTCGCGGTCGTCCCGCCGTCGACCGGCAGGATCGCCCCGGTGATGAACGACGCCTCGTCGCTCGCCAGGAACAGGATCGCGGCGGCGACCTCCTCGGGCTGACCCCCGCGGCCCAGGGCGATCCGCTCGGCGAACGCCTGCTTGAGCTCCTCGTTCTGCGCCTGCTGCTGCGTCATGTCCGTCCAGATGAGCCCGGGCGCCACCGCGTTGACGCGCACCCCGTGCTCCCCGTTGTCGAGCGCCGCCGCCCGCGTGAAGTTGCTCACGCCGCCCTTCGCCGCGTTGTACGGGCTCATGCGCCAGTCGCCGCTCATGCCCGACACGCTCGAGGTGTTCACGATCGACCCCTTCGTCTCGCGCAGGTGGGGGAGCGCTGCGCGCGTGCCGTAGAACACGGCGGACAGGTCGGTCTCGATGACGCGGCGCCACTCCTCCGGCTCGATCTCGGTGATGTCGCCCGAGGTGAACGTCCCCGCGTTGTTCACGAGCACGTCGAGGCGGCCGTAGGTGTCGACGGCGGTGCGCACGGCCTCCTCCATCGTCGCCGGTTGCGCGACGTCGCCGGTGATCGTGGTCACGGCACCGTCCGGGAGGCTCGCAGCGGTCTCCGCGATCTTCTCGCCGACGGAGTCCACGGCCACCACGCGGGCACCCTCGCCGACGAACGCGCGCACCGTCGCCGCGCCGATCCCGGAGCCCGCTCCGGTGACGATCGCGACCTTGTTCTCGAATCGGTTGGGCATGGTGGTTCCTCTCATCGGTGGCGGGTGCGGTGCCTCCATTGACCCACCACCGCGCTCGGCGGCACTCAGCCGGGAGGCTCGGCTGCAGCCCGTCGGTTCGATGCCTGTGGACGCGGGTCCGGACCGTCGAGCGCCCGAATAGGATCCGGGGCGTGACGACATCGACGCCCCGCGAGCTCGCGGTGGAGCTCGGGTACCGGGACGAGACGCGTCCGGGCGCGGTCGTTCGCAGGTACCTGCGACAGCGGTACCCGGAGCACCCGAAGCACGAGCGCTGGGTCCTCGACGACGCACAGGCCGACGACGTGCGTGCCCACGTCCCACGTGCGGAGCCGCGCGGGTGAGAGCGCCAGCGCTGTTCTCGAAGGTCGCGAAGTGGCGCCGTGACGCCATCGTCGCGGCCGCCCAGGCTCAACACCGCCTCGGCGAGATCGTGCTCGAGTGCGAGGTCTGGATCGCCTTCGACACCCGCGAGGTGGCGTTCTCGCAATCGGACGCCAAGGAGACCCACGGCGGTAGCTTCGACGCCGACGACGTCCTCGCGCACTGGATGCGGTTCCTCGAGGAGCCCGGCGGGCGGTGGATCATCCCGCACCTGCAGGCGATGACGCGCGGCGAGGACGTGCGGAGCGCCGTGCTCGCGGACTACGAACAGCAGAACGGCGGCGGGGAGCCGGAGACCGTGCTCTGGTAGACGGGCGTAGGCGACTGCAGCGAACGGCATACGACGGCTGCTGCACACGATTCCGACAAGTGGGCTCCCGCACTCGAACGGGCCCTGACTCCGCGGTCAGGGGGCTCGCGCCGCTGAGGCGGACGCCTGTCGGTGCTCTACCGTTGCACGGTGACCTCTGTGTACCCGCCCTCCGATGCGCGTCGCTCCTTGGCGGCGGTGTACTTCGTCTGGCTGTTTCTCGGGCTCTTTGGCGGCCACCGCTTCTATCTCTCGCGGACGGGTTCCGGCTTCCTATATCTGTGTACGGGCGGACTTTTCCTTGTCGGATGGATCTGCGACGGCTTTGCCCTGCCACGGTTGGTAGGAGCGGAAGTTGCTCAGGGAACGGAATCTCCGCGCGGAATGAATAGGCGGCGAAGTGGCAGGAGAGCAGAGCGCTTCGCCGCAACCGCGTTCTGGGGCGGGGTGTCTGGTCTCACGGGCAAGCGCGTTCCGCAATACGTTCGCCGCGAAGCTCGGCGGATGAGGTAGGTATTCCTAAGTAGCTGTCGTCCTGTCCGCCTTTCAGTCGCCCCCGTGCACGGTCGTCGAGCTCGAACGAGTTCATCGTCCGTCGTGGGGTTGAGGTAAGTACCGGCAAGGCGACGTCGACCGTGCCGTCGTTGTATCCACCTCGTCGCAGTCCCCGAACAGGTGCAGCGAGTAGGTCGGCTGCTTCGTGACCAGTAGTCCGACGTTCCTTTCGTCGACGATCGAGACGTCGTACGAGAACGGGCAGTACTCGGGCATCGACGCCGAGATCGACGCCGCGAACTTCGCCACGACCCATCGGACCGCCGCGATCGCGTCGGCTTTCGGGGCGCGGTTCGGTAGGTCACGCCGACGTCAGCAACGGGGAGCGCGCTCCTTGCGCATCGACCCGTGGGCCGAGCTTGGGGGAGGGCTCAGGAGGCTCACGTCGTTGGCGCTTCCAGGCTCTACGCTTCAAGTTGACGCTGCCTCGCGAAGACGGAGGCTCGACAGGAGGTCCTGCATGTCCCATAGAGATCGAGAGGCAGCGAGACTCCGGTACGCGCTTGAGTTGCTCGCGCGAAGCGAGGTCCCTCTGCGACGCGGGGATGTGTGGGAGGCGGTCGCGGCCGAGGTGCCGCTGACCGAGGAGGACCTCGTCCATGTCGCATCACGCCCTGAGCCGCGCGCGATGAACGGATTCTGGTTCGCGACCTCGGACCTCGTGCGTGCCGGTTACATGACGAAGTCCGGCGACGGCTTTTGGGCAATCACTGAGGCAGGCCTAGCGGCCCTTGAGGAGGACGACGATCCGGTCGCTTTCGAGCGTTCGGCGGTCGCTCGTGCCCGAGAGGCAACGCGTGTTCTCAGAGAAGATCAGGCGGCGCTTCGACGTTCAGTGGTCCTGCCACCTCACCCACGCGCGGAGAAGGTCCGCCAGGTTGCGGGCAGATTCCGCGAACGGGGGCTTCGGACGATGTCGTCGGTGTTTGCTGAGGGCCGCTCGGTGTGGCGACAAGACGTCGCGGAGGAGCTCATGCGTCGATTCGTCGAGCAGGAGGAGGTGGACGGTTCGTCGTTCGCCGACAAGCTCCGGACGCAGTTCGCCGAAGCAACGGATGACGCGCGGTTGCTCATGGCGGAACTCATCGCTTGGCAGGTGCTCCCGTTGCAGAACCCGGGAGAACGCAAGAAGCGTGAGCGCGTGAGCGTGCTGCTCGAACAGATGAACGAGCGCGTCCTCGTACCCGCGGAGGTCGATGATGCGTTCCGCTCGTGGTCCTTCAATCCGGGGCAAGGCATGGCCCACGGGATTCACAGTGCGCTGTCGATCGTGGTCAGACTGGTACGCCAGTGGGTGGACCTGTCCGACGCGGAACGGGACGACCTGCTGAACGACCCGTGGCGGTGGCGGGACTTCGTCCTTCAGGTTCCGGGGAGCCCCTTCCCGACCCAGCGCAACGAGCTCATGTACCTCGTTCACCCCGAGGCGTTCGGCGAAGTCGTTTCGAGCGCCGACCGCGACCAAATCCGTGTTGCGTTCCGCGGGGAAGTTGCCGGCGACGCTGATGATCCGGAGCACGAGGATCCAGACAGGCTGTTCCAGCTCATCACGCTCGCCCTGCAGGTCAAGAACAACGGTGCCATCGACTTTTACCAGGGACCGTTGAACTCCATCTGGTCTCGCTCCGACGACGTGCCCGATCTGGAGCCCAGTCGGGAAGGGGCGGCCGCCGAGGATGACATGGACGGCGTCCGTCCCGACAGGGTCGCCTTCCCGTCCGCGACATCTGCGCTCGCGAACACGCTGTACATACCTGTGCCGTGGTTGCAGGAGACGCTCGACCTGCTCGAACGGCGAAAGCAGGTCATCTTCTACGGGCCTCCGGGTACCGGCAAGACATTCCTCGCTCAGGCGCTGGCAGCGCATGTGACAAGCGGCAGCGACGGCGACGCAACGATCGTGCAGTTCCACCCCACCTACTCGTACGAGGACTTCTTCGAGGGATTCCGTCCCGTTGCCAGCGACGAGGCCGGCAACCTCAAGTTCACACTGCGGAAGGGCCCGCTCCGCCGCCTTGCCGATGCAGCTGCGGACAATCCTGAGAGCAACTTCTTCCTCGTCATCGATGAGATCAACCGCGGCAACATCGCGAAGGTCTTCGGCGAGCTGTACTTCCTCCTCGAGTACCGTGACAGCGAGATCTCCCTCCTCTACAGCGACGAGCCGTTCACCCTGCCGAGCAACATCTTCGTCATCGGCACGATGAACACCGCAGATCGGTCCATTGCGATGCTCGACGCCGCCATGCGGCGGCGCTTCGCGTTCGTTGAGCTGCACCCGGACCGCATCCCCGTGAAGGACGTCCTGCCGAGCTGGGTCGCCGCCCAGGGCCTCCAAGACGACCGTGCCGACCTGCTCGACCGGCTCAATGGGGCCATCATCGAGCACGACGCGAAGGTGGGCCCGTCGTTCCTCATGCGTGATCTCGATGACGCCGGTGTCGCTGCAGTTTGGCGGTACGAGATCCTGCCGCTCCTGGCGGAGTACCACTACGGAGAGGGGATTGACCTCGACGCGCGGTATGGCTTGGCAGCGCTTCGCAAGCAGGCGTCGGCGCCCATCTCGGACCTCCACACAGATGCTGCCGACGACATCGATTGAGCTCCGCGAGGCGGACCGGCCGGAGGTGTACCGCTTGCCGCGAGCGGTGGCCGTCGGCCTGGTCACGGCCGGCATCGCGTCCGTTGCGCCGACTTTCGGCACTGACGAGTACCAGGTCAGCGGCGTGCGGAAGGTCGGCGTCGTGCGTATCGCCGGCCACACCGTGTGGATTCGTCCGAAGACACCCGTGCGGCGGCTGTTCGCACTGCTCGGCTACGCGCGCAGCGGGAGCTCCATCTGGACGTCCGACGATGTCGGATACGAGGAGGACGAAGAGCTTGTGCCTGCTCTGGCGCACGCATTCGTACGGCAAGCCTCGCGGGCACTCACTGGAGGACCGCTCCGGGGGTACGTGACGCGGGAAGAAGCGTTGCCACTCATGCGCGGTCGGTGGAGGATCGGTGACCAGCTGACGCGACGAGGCGGCCAGCCGCTCCCGGTCGAGGTGTCCTTCGACGACTACGTGGAAGACATCCCGGAGAACCAGCTCGTACTCACCGCGGCGCTGCTGTTGTTGCGGCTACCGGGAGTTCCAGCGGACGTCGTCGGGTCGCTGCGGAGGATGGTGCGGGTGCTCGCCGCGGTGACGGCGCTGCCAGTCGGGGCGCGACTACCCACTGTGAGGAGGGACCGGCGGAACGCGCGCTACACGGCTGTACTCGAACTGGCGCGACTCGTTCTCTCTGGGTCCTCCATCGACCAGCGCTCGGGGTCGGTGATCGGCACCGGATTCCTGGTCGATATGTGGTCGGTCTTCGAAGACTTCGTGTCGGTCGCCCTGAGCGAGGCGTTCGAGCCGTACGGGGGAGAGCTCGTGTCGCAGTACCAAACGACGCTCGACGTCGGGGGGTTGGTCAAGATCGCGCCTGACCTCGTCTGGCGTGTTGATGGGCAGGTTCAAGCGTGCATCGACGTCAAGTACAAGATTGAGAAGGGCGGCCAGTACCCGAACGCCGACCTCTACCAGATGGCTGCGTACTGCCAGCGCTTCGGCCTACGGGCAGGCCACCTTGTGTACGCCGCTGGCGCTGAGGGCCTCCCCGCCGTGCGTCTGCTCGGTGGGATCTCTGTGCAGCGCAGCGCCGTTGAACTCGATGCGCCGCTGCTCGTAATTTTCGAGCAGTTCGCGTCGGTCGCGCGCTCGGTCGCGCTGAAGCACCGTGCGAATTGTCCTGGGCGAGTTGGTACTTTCGCCCTCGAGTTGGCGTCAGACCCTTGACGGGCCGCGCAGGAGCCGAGTTTCTTTGCTCAACACTGATTGTGTCCGCGACACATCATACGGGCGGGGAAAATTCGTTGCAGTGCGTTCAGATCCCGCCGGTGACACCGAGGAAAGCCCCCGTTGAAGCGGGGGGTTTCTCGTTGCGTCGCTGATGCAGATCTGGTGCGCTCTCTTAAGGGCACCGTTCGGTGCCACAGCTGCTCTTCTTTGGCAGATGGACGGCCAGCGTTCGAGCGGGCCGGTGCGTCAGGTACTCCAGCCGCCCCACGATCCATCGTGCGCAGCGAAGCGCAAGTCGTCGCCTCGGTCTCTCGTGGCCGGCCGGAACGAATCTCACCGCTACTTCGCGCTACACACAGACGTGAAGCCGCGCACAGCTGCTCAAGTTCTACCAACGCAACCAGTTCGGATACCGGCACCTGTCCAAGCGGACCATCTGGCTGGGTCGAGGATGGCGTGATGTCACCGTCACGGGAACGGTGATCGCGAGTCCCGGGGGAGCGAAAGCATCGGCCGCGAAAGCCGCGATCCCGCAGTCCGCGGCCCTGTCGCTGTCTGGCATCCCGAAAAGGCAGATCGCCCGGCCTCGAGCCGCCCGACAACGACCCCGTCGACGTGCTCCTCGCCCAGGACGCATTATTCTCTAACGCGCGCAGGCGATGGACCTCCCACACCGGCGGCGACCGGAACACGGAGGGGACGTACGCGAGGGCGGAGCAGGCAATGTTCCATCGCGGCATCGTCCAGGTCCGACCGAGCTCGTGCTTCCCGGGAAATACCACCGGTTCCTTAACACATCGATCCGAATCCCCGCGGACGGTGGCGATCAGCACGAGGTGCGCGGCGTCATCCTCGCAAGGAACCGTTCACCAGGCAGTGTCGCCATCCTCGAGCCCGGAACGCTGCGGCTGAACCCCTCAGCCGACCTCGCACTGCGGCTGACCTGACCCGCTCGGACCGAGCTGCTTTGCCTTCTGTCGACCAAGCGAAGTGAGCAGCGATGGCCAGCAGGCGGTCCATGATCGTGTCGGAATCGAACGTTTGGAGCAGTTTTGCGGGTGCGGGCTCGCCGACGGTCGGATCAGAGCTCCGAAACCAGGTCTGAGTCGTGATCGCCGAGTACCGCACGCGTCCGCTCTGCGATTGCGGCGCGGACGGCTGAAGGTAACGGACCTGCTGCAGGCGTGCATGTCGCGGGAGATGCCTTCGGTGCCCAGAACGGAGGAGCGGAGCGGCGGCCCCCGCCTCCGCCTCCGGTGCTCGCTTCGCCCAGCGCCCCGCTCCTGCGAACGGGCGCACTCGGCGTCGGGAACGACGGATAGCGAGGGGTCAAGTAGTAGCTGCGGTTTCCACGCCGGCGCGCAGGGCAGGCCTCCCGCGGCGGCAGATCGGCGGCCCACTACGCGCGCTGCGCAGTACGACTTGTGACTGATGGGCGGAACGCTCGCCCCGGTTCGGATGTGAGTGTCGGATCACGTAACGTAAGCACTCTGCGCCCCGAAATAGCTGCGGCGGCGACCAATTGCGGGACGGTACCGCCGGTGACAATGGGGAGAATGTCGTGACTAGCACGCCTACCGCGCTGCCCGACCCAGGTGCGCAGGTCACCATCGACGGGCAGTTGGTCACCGTGATCGCGGCGACACCGACGCTGATCGGCGCCGAGCTGATCTTCAGCCGCAGCGACGGTTCGCTCGACCGGGCGTCGCTGGATGCCGCTGACCTTGCCCGCGCGCACGTGCCGGTCAACGACGCCGGTGGCCACCCGGAACGCGCGCTGACTGGGCTGTGGGGCCGGTGGATGCAGTACGCCGTGCCGCGTATCCGCTCGGCGGTGCTGGCAACACGCCCGCTGAAGCCCTTCGCCCACCAGGACGAGGCCGTCTTCACCCACATGCTGGCGCAGCCGCGGCTGCGGTTCCTTCTCGCCGATGAGCCCGGTACCGGCAAGACGATCATGACCGGGATGTATCTCGCCGAGGGCACGCGGCGCGGCCTGATCCCCGGACGAACCGTCATCGTCGTTCCCGCCCACCTGGTCGAGAAGTGGCGCCGCGACTTGCACCGCTACTTCGCAATCGAGGCAGACCGGCTCACCCCCGAGCTCGCCCGCGACCCGAAGGAGCTCGACCCGCGGGTCAGCGTATGGGTCGTCTCGGTGGACCTGTTCACCTACAACAACGACGTGCGCCGCAAGGTCGCCGGCGCGCGCGCCTCCTGGTCGCTGGCCGTCTTCGACGAGGCGCACCGCCTCACCCCGACGTCGCAGTACCTCACCGCCGCGCGTGAACTGTCGGTGCGCACCCATCACCTGCTGCTGCTCACCGCCACGCCGCATCGCGGCAAGGAGCACTTCTTCCGCGGCTTGCTGAACCTGCTCGACCCGACGCTCTACCCCTGGGATCAGCGGCAGACCGAGTACGACAACGCACTGCGCCCAAGCACGCTGTCCTTCCTGCGCCGCATGAAGGAGGAGCTCAAGGACCTCGAGGGGCGCCCGCTGTTCCCCGCGCGGTACGCCGAGACCGTTCAGGTCGATCTCACCGGTCCAGAGGAGGCCGCCTACACCGCGGTCATGGACTACGTCGATGCCTTCTACGGTGAGAACGCCACCTTGGCTCGGTCGATCTACGGCAAGCGCGCCGCCTCCTCGATCGTGGCGGCCGCCGCCACAATCCGCCGCCGTGAGGAGGCGCTGCGCGGTCCGGCCAGCGGCCGCACCGATGCGCCCGTCCCTGAGGAGTTCGTCGGCGCCGGCGCCGACCTGGAGTTCGAGGTCGCCGACGACGACGCCTGGCATCGCGCCGAGGAAACGGTTGTCGGCGCCCGCAGCCGAAACAAGGGCGAGGAGCTCGACCGGATCGGCGCGGTGCTGGACACCCTGAAGCAGGCGGCCGCCGAGCGGTCGACGAAGTGGCGGCTGGCCTGCGAGCTGATGGGCAAGCACGGCATCCGTCCCGGTGAGGGCCAGCTGCTGGTTTTCACCGAGTTCGCCGACACCGCCCGCTGGTTGACCGACGAGTTCGTCGCCGCCGCGTTCACCGTCGACACCCTTGAGGGCGCCGTCGGCCATCGGGAGCGCGACCAGCTGCAGCAGCGCTTCCTCGACGGCCAGTTCCAGGTGTTGGTCAGCACCGATGCCGGTGGGGAGGGCATCGACCTGCAGTCCGCGCACGTGATGCTCGACTGGGACATCCCCTGGTCGCTGGTCCGCCTGGAGCAGCGGATGGGCCGGCTGCACCGCATCGGTCAGAAAAATGCCGTGCACATCTATCACCTGGTCGCACCCGCGACCCGCGAGGGCCGCGTCCAGGAGGTCGTGCTGCAGAACCTGGAGACCGCTGGACAGTCCCTCGGGGGCCGGATCTTCGACCTGCTCGACGCCACCGCCGCACGCGCCGGGTTCGACTACGGCCGTGCCCTCGTCGAGGCCCAGCGCGGTGCCGCGATGCAGGTGTCACTGCCTGACGCGCGGGAGCTGCTCGACGTCGCCCGCGAGCTGGTCGCCGACGAGGACCGGTTGCACACCCCGGCCAACACCTCCGAGGCGATGGCCCGGTTCCGCGCCGACCGGCTCGAGGCGATCAATCCGGTCATCGTGGACGCGTTCGTCGACCAGCTCGCCCGTGCCCGCACCTGGGTGCTGGGTCCCGGCCCGGCGATGGGCATCCGCGAGGTCAGCGCCCAGGTTTCGCTCCCGCCCGCACTCGGCGGCGGACTCGAGCGGCTCATCGCCGCCGACGGCGCCTCGGTGCGTCAGGCGATCAACGACGGCTCCCAGGGCCTCGACGACGTCGTGGTCCTCGGCCCGACCGAGGAGCCGTTCGCGGAGCTGGTCGACCTGGCCTTGACCGAGGGCGAGTCCGAGCTCATCCGCGGCACGCAGCTGATCGACACGGCCGCGCTGACCGACTACACGCTGCTCATCTACGACGGTGAAGTCGAGGCCCACGACGGCGTCCATCGGCACCGCCGCAAGGCGCCCTTGCTCATCCGGTTCTCCGGCACCGGTGCGTTCGAGATCGGTTGGGAATCGCTGATGACCCTGCGCGCGGACACCACCGGCACCCCTGCGGCGGCGTCCTTGCCGCCGGCGGTGCGCACCGACGGCATGGCCCAGGCGCAGACTGCACTCATCCGTGAGGTCGAGCGTGTGCGCTCCGAACGGGGCGCCTGGGTGGTGAAGGCCCGTGAGCAGCTCGACCAGGTTGAGTACCGCTACCTCGATGAGCTCGACGAGCTACCGGCCGGCATCCGCCGCGAGCGGCGCGAGGCCTTCGCCGTGCTCAAGGATGAGCGGCTGCGGCAGCTGGAAGACATCGGCAAGGTCACCGGCACCGCCCCGCGGCTCATCGGCTGGGCTCAGGTGGCATCCGGCGTTCGCAGCGCCGAACTCGGCTACGACCCCAACAGCGAGAAGGCTGCCATCGCCACCGTGCTCGAGGAGCTCGAGCGGCTGGGATTCGTCGTCGATGACCGACAGACCGCCGGTGTCGGCTATGACCTGTTCGCCCGTCACCGTCACACCGGTGAGCAGCGGCTGGTCGAGGTCAAGGGCTTCCAGGACGGGCTCATGCCGGTGTGGCTGGAGCAGCACGAGTGGGCGCAGGCCCAGCAGCGTGGCGAGGACTACTGGCTGTACGTGGTCACCAACTGCGCGACCGCGGCCACGGTCGCTCTTCGCGCGCAGGACCCGGCCGGCCGGTTGGCCGCCGGTCCCCGGCGCATTGAACGGTTCCAAATCAAGGTCACCGACTTGAAGCGACTGATGAAGGACGACGAGTGACGAACAACGGGGCTGCACAGGCGACTGCCGCAGCAGGCAGTACCGGCACGGTCGGGGACATGCGTGAACGGCTGATAGACCACTGGTTCCCCTGTGCCGACGTCGATGCCGCCGTCGGCACGACCGCCGGTTCCGGCCGCAGCGAGAAGGCGCTGTTCACCTGGTTCGCCTCCCGTCCGATCGCGCAAGCTCGTGCGGCCGTGCTGGCCACACTGGCCCCCGCTGAAGACGGCGCGAAGGACCTGATCCGAGCTGCGGTACGTCACGGTGACCGCGCGGCCCTGGAGGATCTCAGCGCGCGTATCCGCAACGCCTATCCGGCTGGCCGTCCCGTCGTGCTCGACATCTTCTCGGGCCGGGGAATCATCCCGCTTGAGGCTGCCCGGCTCGGCGTGACCGCCGTCGGTACGGACCTGAGCCCGGTGGCCACCCTGGGCGGCCGACTGCTGGCCGACTATCCGATGCGTGATTGGAGCGACGAGCCACCACTGCCCTTCAAGCCCGCCGGCGACGCGGCCCGCAAAGTGCTGTTCGGCGAGGACGAGCCCCGCCTCGTCGTCGACGTCCGCACGGTCCTCGCCGAGGTGGAGCAACGCGTCGCCGATGCCGTGGCCGGGTTTTACCCGAAGGCCGCCAACGGCCGCTTCCCCTGGGCCTACCTGTGGGCGGTCACCATCCCCTGCGACAATTGCCGCCGACATTTCCCGCTGGTGGGCAACATGCGTCTGCAGTTCCCCTCCGGCCGCGACGGCGACCTCGGGCAGTCACTGCTGCTGATCGCCGACGGCGACCGGTGGCGCAGCGAGGTCATCGACGGTGCGCCGACGCAGGAACCCACCTTCTCCGCCGCTGCCGGCCGTAAGGGAAAGAGCGCCCGGTGCCTGTTCTGCGGACACGTGCACAGCCTGGACTCGGTCAAGGGGAAGGGCTTCGCCGGTCAGTACGACGACGCACTGCTCGCGGTCGGCGAGGAGAACGAGGGGCTCGGGAAGACCTTCCGCGTGCCGCGTCGGGACGAGATCGACGCCGCGGCCCGCGTGGACCTCGCCACCCTACCGCCGGTCGGCAACATGCCCGCCGTCCCCGACGAGCCCATTCCGGCTGGCAACCAGGACACGATCCGGGCCAGCGGCTACGGCTACCGCACATATGGGGACCTGATGAACCCCCGCCAGACGTTGCTGTTCGCTGAGACCACACGCGCGATCCGTGCCGTGCACGCGGGCCTGCTGGCTGCGGGAGCGTCCACCGACTACGCCGCGGCGCTGGCTGGGTACGTCGCCGCTACGATGCAGCGCCGGCTGCGGATGTCGACCCGCGGCGCCAAGTTGCGGGCGTTCGGCGGCAACGCGACTCGCAAGGGTACGTGGGTGCAGGTGCACGACATCTTCGCCGACGAGAGCAAGGTCTCCTTCCAGTTCGACTACCTCGAGTCCGGTCCGGGGACCGGTCCCGGCACATGGGACAGCGTGACCGGCAGCGGACTGCAGGCCCTGAAGAAGGTCATCGCCGAGTCGCCCAACGCGGAACCCGGCCGCTTCCGACGCGCGTCAGCGGTCGCCCTGCCTTTCCGCGATGGCACCGTCGACGCGGTGGTGTGCGATCCCCCGTACTACAACATGATCGACTACGGAGATGCCTCCGACCTGTTCTACGTCTGGCTCAAGCGCTGCCTGGCCGACGTGATGCCCGACCTGTTCGCCGGTGTCGGCGTGCAGGACAAGACCGACGAGATCATCGTCAAGCGCGGAAACGCCCCCGGTGAGCACCGCACCCGCGAGTTCTATGAGCAGATGCTCGGTCGCGCCTTCGCCGAGGCAAAGCGTGTCCTGCGGGCGGATGGCCACCTCGTCGTCGTCTTCGGCCACTCGGACCCCGACGCATGGCTTCGGCTGCTCGGCGCACTGCGCGACGCCGGGTTCGTTGTCACCAGCTCCTGGCCGTCGCGCACCGAGACGTCCAACACCGGCGTCGCCAGCATCAAGGTCACCGTCACCATCGGCTGCAGGGTCGCCGCACCGCAGCGGCCGATTGCCACCGTCGCTCAGGTCGACCGCGAGGTCACATCCGCAGTGAAGGCCGCGGTGCGGCAGTGGGACGCCGACGGACTGGCACTCACCGACCAGCTCATGGCCGCCTACGGGCCTGCGATGGAGGTCTACGGCGGCTACAGCGAGGTGCTGTCCCCCGGGGGCGAAGAGGCCGGCTTAGACCGCTACCTCACCCTGGCCCGCGCCGCGGTCCGGGACGCGACCGCCCTCAAGCTCGACCAGCTACCGCTGGAAACCTTCGACGCCCCCACCCGCTTTGCAGTGTTCTGGCAGCGTCTCTACGGCCGCACGGACGTCCCGAAGGGAGAGGCCCGGTTCCTCGCGCAAGCCGACAACCTGCGGCTGGAAGAGCTGCGCGGGGCGTTGCTGACCGAGAGTAAGGGTGGCTTCAAGCTGCGGCTGGACGCTCCCGACGCAGTCAGCGACCGGTCCTCGCACTTTGAGGTCGCGCGGGCGATGGCGAAGGCCTGGGACAACGGCGGCACCGAGGCCGTCGCAGGCGTCCTGGCCACCGCCGACCGGCAGGCCAACGACGCCCACCTGTGGGCCATAGTCGCCGAGATCGTCCGGCAGCTGCCGACCAGCGACCCGGTTGCGAAGGCCCTTACGGCGGTCCAGCGCAACGCCGGAACAATCGGAACCATGATCGAGTACGTGGCCGCCGCGGCCGCGGCAGATTCGGAGGCGCGGGCTCAGCCCACGTTGTTCGGGGAGGACCTGGCGTGACCACCAATGACTCCGCCCAGCACTGGGCGGACATCCTCGAGCTGCGGCCCGAGGTCCGCGCCTCCGACGGGTCGGTCGGTGAGCTGCAGATGAGCTTGCACAAGGCCGCATACCAGACCGTTGACGTGCCCTACCGCAAGGTCGACTACTACGGCGACATCACCGAACCGACCCCCAACCTCGTCGGCTTCTTCGCACGGGTCGCCCGCCGGCTGGGCACCACCGCCGACGCTTCGGCGCTGTTCCACCTCGACCAGGGCATGGGTGGCGGTAAGAGCCACGCGCTGGTCGGGCTATTCCACATGGCCAAGAGCCCCGAGAGCTTCTTCGCCACCGATCTGGGCCAGCAGGTGCACGCTGAGGCCGCCCACGGAATAGGCGAGGTCGACCTCACCGACGCAGTCACCGTCACACTCACCGCGGACTACTTCAGCCCAGGTGCCACCAACGAGGTGTTCGGCCCGGCTACCAACTTGTTTGAGCGGTTCATTTGGGCGCTCGTCGGCGGCAACATGGACCGCTACCAGCGCTACGTCGCCGCCGGACCGAACAAGGGCACCCTTCAGCAGGCGCTGAGCGAGACCAATCGGCCGGTACTCATCCTGCTCGACGAGCTCATGGACTACGTCATGGCGCTCGCCGACGCTGCCCACATCGCCACGATGCCGAGCGAGAAGGCGTTCATCAACGCGCTGATGGACGCCTGCGACGACGTGCCGCGGGTGGCGTTCGTCGTCGTGATGATCCGCTCCGAACTCGACGAACGCGGCTACTCGCCTGCGGCGGTGGACTTCCGTGACTACGTTGCCGCCCGCCTGGTCCGCAACGGCCAGACCGTCGCCGTCACAGAGGCGCAGGACTTCTCCGCGATCATCCGCCGGCGGCTGTTTGAGCTCCCCGATGCTGAGCTGCCCCTCTGGGACCTGACCCGCCGGGTCGCCGCTGCCGCCGACGGCACCTGGAAGCACCAGGTGCTCGACAAGCTGGGGGCCAACCGTGGTCTGCTCGGGTTCGAGGAGCGGGTGACGGCCAGCTACCCGTTCCACCCGGAGCTGATGCGCCTGGTTCGCGAGGAATGGTCGCAGGTTTCTGGCTTCCAGCGCGTTCGCTCAACCGTCGCCATCTTCGCTCGCACCGCGCTGCACTGGGTCACGGAGCACAAGGCCGGCCGGTGGGCCCCGCCGCTGATCGGCGTCGGTGACATTCCGCTCACCGTCGCCTTGGAGCAGCTGCTGTCCTCCGGTCTGCTGCTGGGCAACGACCGCGCCATCCAGGGCTACCGGGCCGTGGCCAACACCGACGTCACCAGCTCCGACAGACAGAGTGGTCGTGCGGTGAACGTCGACGCGGTGCTGCGGCGAGACGGCGTCACCGTTGACCAGCCGGCACCCGCAGTCCGCATGGCTACCGCCCTGCTGTGCTATTCGATCGTGAGCCGGGGACAGGCACGCCGCGGCGCCACGAAGGCCGAGCTCATGCTCGCCATCTTTGGGCCTGCTGGTGCCCTGACGCCGTACCCGGCGGCCGAGGAGGTCTTCAACAAGCTCACCGGTGACGAGGGCCTCGGTGCCCTCGAAGTGACCACCCCCACCAATGCGCCAGCACGCTACCACCTGTCGATCAAGCAGACGCTGCGCATGTACTTCACCGCGGCGGCAGCCGTCGTCCCGCCGGAGGCCCGCGGCGAACTGGTGTGGGAGCAGGCGCAGAAGCTGGCGTCGAAGGGCGCTTTCGACAACCTCGTGACGGTCGACATGCCCACCGGCGGGGAGCCGCTGGAGAACACCTTCGAGGGCGTGGACAGCAACGAGGCCCGGTTGGTACTGCTGGACCCACGGCGCTGGACATTGCTCAACGGCAAGGACTCCGCGAGCCGGGAGGACATCACCGCCCTGCTCGGTCTCGGTGACCACCCGCTGCGGGTGGACAACGCCGCCAGCTGCGTCGTCGCCTGCGTCAATACCCAGCGCCGGGACATTGCGTTCAAGCGCGCCGCGGAGGTGCTGGCCTGGCGTGAGGTCATCAAGCAGCTCTCCGCCGACACCGAGGATGACCTGAAGGAGGCCACTGCCAAGCACGACGAGGCGCTGAAGAAGCTGCACCGCGACATCGAGCGCGCCTACCAGCACTATGCCTACCTGGTGCGCGCCGGTGAGCTGCACGTGGAGTACAAGCGGTTCGACGAGGACACTCGCACCGCGCTCAACGGTGGCCACGTCTGGACGGCGCTGATCGACGCCGGCCGCGCCACCCAGTCGGCCGGGCTGAGCGCCGGTTACCTGGCTGCGCTAATCGACGAGTTCGACCGGGCACTGACCCCGCGCGAGATCGTTCAGGCGTTCTACAAGAATCCGGCCTTCCCGCTGGTCACGTCTCCGGACGAGATCCGTCGCGTGCTCTTCGAGCTGATCACCGGCGAATGGGAACTCGTCGACGCCGACGGCAACCGTCTCGCCGTGGCAAGCCCCGCACAAATCTCGATCAACTCGATCAATCAGACCCTGCGTCGCCGACAGCCCGACCCGGTGCCACCGACTTCGACTCCGGGTGGCGGCGACCAGCACGGCGGTGGCCAGCAGCCTGGCGACGGGGGTCAGCTGCCCTGGAGTGACCATGGTGGCGACAGGCCGGGCACGATCCCGCCGCCGCCGGCCCCGCCGACGGGCCCCACCGTCTACAAGCGCTACCGGCTGCAGCTGTCCAACAAGAGCATCACCGGCGATGCGCGCGAGCAGGCCTGGCAGCTGCTGCAGGAGCTGCGGAAGGTCATGGACCCCGCCGCTCAGGCCGACCACCAGCTGTTCAGCCTGGATCTCACCCTGGTCACCGCCGAGGGTGACCAGGGTGCCATCGAGGCGAAGGCGCAGGCGCTCGGCGCGCAGGTCATCGTGGAGGACGACGACTTCTGACCGACGGCTCGCAACTTCTGCGGCCGGCTCCCAATGGGATGCCCGCCGCGGAAGTTCGTGAGCGCCCCGCGGGAGGGGCCTTTGGCAAGAAGAGCTCGAGCTGCCTGATGGAGTCGTCGGGGCGCAGATTGAGGTTCTCGCAGACCTGCTGATCCAGCGTGCACGAGACATCCAGCGTCGTGTCGTTGGCGGCGACCATCTCGATGAAGCTGCCCTGTGGCTTGTGACAGTCCCGGATGCGCTCGTACGGGCTCGTCCGACGCTAGGTCGGGAGATGCGGGGATGGGTGTGGTCTTCTTTGCGGTTGTCCTGACACTTTCACTCATCGTCACTCTCGCGATAGTCGCCGTGAGCATCATGGCTCCGGCCTTCGCTCCGCCGCGGCGTGAAGAGCCGTCTGTCCTACCCGCTGACGGCGGAGGGCCCGAACACGGCTGATCGCCCCGGCGGTCGAGCGTGGTTACCGGATGCGCGCCGGGTCTTCTGACCGCTCGTCCTGTCCCGTAGCATCGACGACATGCGAACAATGCGCAGCTTCCAGACTGCGGGCGTGTCTGATCCTGTGATGGCGAAGTACGCGATGGTTGCCCCCGTGCTGGAGGCAACCTTGTATTCTCTCAAAATCACCCGCGTCGAGCGTCTCGGGGGATACCACAAGGTCACCCTAGAGGATCTCGCGCGCGAGTACCGAGAAGGGTCGGGGGATGCTGGTATTTGCTTCGAGTGGGCTGTTCATGACGCGATTGCTCGCCGAGACCCGTTGATCCACCCGCTCGCAAGTCAGGTGCTTGAGGATTTCTGCGGAATCGGCGACGGAGCAGATTCGATCCTCTTCGGCCCGGAAAAGGATGGACGTATCCCGATCCTTGAATCGGTGAACGCGGCTCTTACTCCGGATTCGCGTTTGTATGTGGGGAACCGTGGGCAGCCGCCTAAGCTTAAACGTCACATCCCGGACATCATCCAAGCTTTCCACTCCAAAGGGAATGGTGAAAAGCTGCCGCGTTCGATATCCGGCATCTGGAAAGCTGACTTGTTCATCGGCAATCCGCAATCGGACAAATGGGTGGGCACGACGGTGAAGTCTCAAGCTGGCGGTCTCCAAGGCGCATCCGGCCTGCGGATCGGAATTTATCCTTCCGAAAGCCCCCGCGACACCCCTAGGCAGGACGAGGGGTTGGGCCTCATCCGGCTTCCACTGCCGTACGACGGTGGATTCAGTGAACTTTACTACAAAAGCTTTTTCCTCGTTCGGGCATTTTTGCGAGCTGACTCCCTTATGCCGAGTAGGGTGAACCTCCCAGACGCGGAAGATCGATACATCACGGACGAACTTCGGAAGCGAGCCGAGTTCCCGATCCTGGAGGTAATCGAGGCAGTTCGATCGATGTCACAGCCGGACCTATTGGAGACGGAAGACGTCCAATTCGTTCAGTCTGACGTTTCTCTTGGTGTGGATGGGCTTGCAGAAACAGCTGATGATGTCCTCGAAGGTGCGATCTCATTGGCGCCGACGCCGCTTCTAGAAGTCTGAATGCGCGGCCGCGGTTGGCGCCGCGGCTTCAGCGAGTCGATCCGCAGTCCTCGTCGTGAACGTCGCCGACCGTTAGGCCCTGCGGCGGCTCACCGTCGACGAGCTAGCCGCCCCGTCGACGGGCGCTCGTGCGTGAATACGACAGCGAGCTGCGCGGTGCGGAGCCGGACCGGGATGGTGTGTCCGCGAAGTGGCTGAGGCCGACGCGAATGAGCAGGTTCAGGCGGCCGCTGGAAATGCTGAAGTTTGATCAGACGTCTGGACTCGTGGTACCGGGGCGGGGATGGCCGACACCACAGGTACGGCATGGTCGTATCCCGTGGTGCGATCAACGAGTACTTATGCCAGCCGACGCCAGTAACGCTCACGCGGGAGGAGATCGGCCCAGGGCCCGTCGTGGAGGTCGCGGGGGAGAGGGTCGAGGTGTGGCTCCGGTTCGTCGAAACCCGCATCCGAGAGCCCGCCTTCGTGCTTGCCTGCAGGACCCTGCTGCACGGTCTTGCGGAGAGGGCCGCGAGTTGTGGTCGTGGTGGACTTTGGTACACCGCGACTTTGGGGGGGCTTCGATCGGCCGGACTTGGCTCCAGCGTACCTGCGGCTGCAGCGATCGGACGTGGGGTCGCACTCATCCTTGAGCACGGCGATGGGTTCAAGTTTCACCGGTACAAATGGACCTTCGTCGCTCCGCTCAGTACTGCCCCAACGACAACCCCCGCTGGAAGAACCGCTGCGCGAACCCGAACAGCAGCGCGGTCGGCAGGGACACCAGGAGCGCGGCGGTCAGGATGATCGTGAACCCGGGGCCGCCACCTTCGACGGACTGCAGCGCGTTGAGCAGGGGCATCACGGGCCGGGTCGAGGGGCTCTGGGTCAGGATCAGCGCGATGAGGAAGTCGTTCCAGACCCATGTCGCCTGCAGGATGAACACGACGACCAGGGCGCTGCGCGACATCGGCAGGTAGATGCGGGTGAAGATCCGCCAGACGCTGGCACCGTCGACGACCGCGGCCTCGAACACGCTCGGCGCGATGCCGACGAAGAAGTTCCGCATGACGAACGCCGAGAACGGCAGGGCGACGACGGCGTAGATGATGATCAGGCCGGGCGCGGTGTCGAACAGGCCGATGTCGGCGTAGACGGAGAACCAGGGGATGAGCATCATCTGCAGCGGGAACACCGTGCCGCAGAAGATGATGAAGAACCAGAAGAACCCGTGCCGCACCTTCAGCACGATGACCGCGAACGCCACGGCGGCCCCGAGCGCGACGGCAATGATCGGCGCGACGATCGCGTACACGGCGGTGATCCCGAGGCCGGAGGGCACGTCGGTGTTCTGGAACACCGCGATGACGTTGTCCCACAGGCCGACGGGCGAGCCGGCACTCCACAGGTTGTCTCCGGAGTACGAGGCGGAGCTCTTGCTCGCGTTCGCGAACAGCAGGTAGATCGGCACGAGCCACAGCAGGCCCATGGCGCCGAGGATCACGTAGCGGGGCATGGTCGACCGCATCAAACGGCCCTCCGTTCCGGGGCCGAGGCCCGAGCTGTGGCCGAGGCCGGAGCCGCGGCTGAAGCCGCGGGTGCGGCCCCGACCGTCTCCCGAGGCGAGGCATCGGACGGACCGCTGGCGGACCTCCCGGCCGAGCCGCCGGACGCGCCGGTCCCGCCGTCGCCACCGCGCGTACGCCGGGAGGCCCGACCCGCGCCCGCCCCACCGCGTGCCGCTCCGTCACCCGAGGAGTCCCCGATCGCGAGCTGGCGCCGCAGGTAGATGACGCTCGCGGCGACGGTGATGACGCTGAGGAAGATCGCGACGGCGGACCCGAGCCCGTACTGACTGTTCGAGAACGTGTCGCGGTACATGGTGACGCCGAGGGTCTCGGACACCCGGTTCGGCCCGCCCTGCGTCATGGCCTGGACGATGTCGAACGTCTTGAGGCTGTTGACGATCGACAGGCCGACCACGATGGTCGTGGAGGGCCGGAGCAGCGGCCAGATCATGTACCGGAACATGCGCCAGCCGGAGGCGCCGTCGACGCGCGCGGCCTCGAGCGGCTCCTTGGGGATCGACTGCAGGCCGACGGTGAACAGCAGCGCGTTGACGCCGATGCCCTGCCACGACGCGGCGAGGATCATCACCACGGTGTTGAGCGGGGCCACCTGGAGCCAGCGGATGTCGCTGCCGGGCAGGTGCAAGAACGCGAGTGCCTGGGACAGTGCACCGCCGTTCTGCAGCACGAAGTTGAACAGGATGCCGACCGCGACGCCGGAGAGGGCGTAGGGGATGAGGAACGGCACGCGGAGCCAGGCGGCGCCCTTGAGGCCGAATGACAGGTAAGCGACGAGGAGCCCGATCCCGACGGGGATGAGCAGCGAGCCGCCGACCCAGATCAGTGTGTTGAGGAGCGCGGTGGTGAACACCGGGTCCGTGAACATCGAGGCGTAGTTGGCGAGCCCGACGAACGACGCGCTGCCGAGGCCCGTGTACGACGTGAAGCTGAGGTACACGGTGTAGAGGACGGGGAGGTAGAGGACCAGGACCACCACGGCCGCGCCTGGGCCGAGGAAGGCCCAGGCGGCGGCCTGGTAGTTGGTCGATTTGCGGTCGGCCATCGGTTACTTGTGGCTCTTCCAGTACTGCGCGGCGACCTGCTGGATGCCCGACAGGTACTTCTTCGGGTCACCGGGGTTCGTCATGAACCCGGTGAACTGGTCGAGCGCCTCGGTCAGGATCTGCTGCGGCGTGGCCTCGTAGTAGCGCAGGTAGGTCTCGTACTTGCTGTTGTTCGACAGTTCCTTGCTCGCGTCGACGAAGGTCTGCGTCGCGGCGGTGGCCTTCGGGTTGTACGGCAGGTTGTTCTGCTGCTTCGACCAGGCGGTCTGCGCCTTCGCGGTCATCCACCAGGCCGAGTACTTGAGCCCGAGCTGCTTCTGGGAGGACTTCTCGGGCACGCACGCCGGCGCGGTCTCGATGGCGACGGGGGTCTTGGCCTGCGCCGGGTTCACCTTGGGGATCGTGAACACGCCCCAGTCGGTTCCGGGCTTGAGGCCGACCTGATCGATCGTCGACGCGTACCAGGTGCCGAACGGGATCATGGCGAGCTTGCCGTCCTTCATCTGCGTCTCGGGCGCCGTCTTGGAACCCGGGTCGCTGAAGTACCCCTTCTTCTCCATGTCGAGCCAGGTGTCCATCACCTTGACCACGCGCGGATCGGTGTACGAGACCTTGCCGGTCGAGAGGCCCTGGTAGAGGTTCAGGTCCGTGCCGGCGAGGAGGATCTGGAACCACACGAACGCCCAGGGGTCGCCGCCCGAGCTCCAGAACGGCGAGATGCCGTGCTGCTTGAGGACCGCGGCGTCGGACATCATCTCGGCCCAGGTCGTCGGCGGCGTCAAGTTGTACTTGGCGAACATCGACTTGTCGTAGTACATGACCCAGTCGTCGACGCTGATCGGGGTGCAGTACTGCTTGCCGTCGATCGTGTAGAGGCTCTTGACGCTCGGGGCGATCTGGCCGTTCGCGATCGCCTTCTTCCAGATGCTCGAGGTGTCCGCGACGAGGCCCTGGTCGACGAGCTGCTTGAGCTGGTCGCCGGTGTGCCAGGTGAACAGCCCCGGCGTCTTGTTCGTCCGGAACGACTGCTTGACGAACGCCTGGAACGCCGGCTGGTCCGCGTAGGTCGAGGACTTGAGCGAGACGCCGATGTCCTTCTGCGACACCTTCGAGAACGACTTGAAGTCCCACGACTTGTCGTTGACGAAGCTCAAGGTGCCGGTGGTGGTGTTCGACGAGCTCGACGACGAACACCCGACGAGCACCGCTGATGCCGCCAGGGTCATCGCGATGACCGGTAGCAATCGCTTCATTTTCACGCTGAACTCCCTTGTTCTCGGCTCGGTGCACGCGTCTCGCCGCTCGTGGAACTCGGTGCGAGGAGTGCGGATGCAATCCGTTGGTATCGTTACCAGGCGCTGACAGTAACATGCGCTGCGACGGAGCGGCAAGCGTGTCGATCACGATCCGGACGGACTGCGCGGGTCGGACAGCGGCGCCGCCGGACGACGGCGTGACCGGACGACAGGCGAGTGGGGACGATGAGCGGAACGCACCAGCAGCACCGGCCGGGAGGCCCGATCCACGTCATGGACGTCGGCGGCAGTCATGTGACCGCCGCGGTCGTGACGGGCCCCGGCGCCACGATCGCCCCCGATGCGGGACCGGCGTCTGGTGTCGCGACGGTCACCGGTGGCGTGCCCGGGGCCGGCTTCGAGCGTGCGGATGTCGCGGGTATCGGAGCCGACGTCCGGTGGGCGGTGCGGGCCTCCCGGACGCGGCCACTCGATGCGGGTGCGCCCCGCGACGCCCTGCTCGAGGTCCTGGTCGACGCCGCCCGCGAGGTCGCTGCCGAGGGTGCGCCCGCCTGGACGATCGCGATGCCCGGTCCGTTCGATCCCGTCCGTGGTGTCGGCGACTTCCGGGGCATGGGGAAGTTCGAAGCGCTCACGGGTGTCGACCTCCGGGCGGCGCTGGCCGACCGGCTCGGGGTGCCGCCGACGGCCGTCGGGTTCTGCAACGACGCGGTGGCGTACGGCATCGGGGAGTGGGCTGCCGGTGCGGGCGAGCGAGCTGCACGGATGGTGTGCCTGACGCTCGGGACGGGCGTGGGGTCGGCGTTCCTCGACCACGGCGTGCACGTCGACCACGGCGACCTGGTGCCTGCTCGCGGTGAGGCGCACACGATCCGGCTCGACGGGCGGCCGCTCGAGGAGACCGTGTCGACCGCCGCGCTCCGGGATGCCTACGCGCGGGCGACGGGTGCCGCGGGTGCGACGGGTTCCGCGGGCGCGACGGATGCAACTGGCGCGACGCAGCACGGCGGGGGAGCGGACGCGCCGAGCGTCCGCGAGATCGCCGACCGCGCGCGGCAGGGCGACATCGTGGCGGCGCGGGTGATCAGCACGACGATGACCGCACTCGGGCGGGCGCTCGGTCCGTGGGTGCGGCGGTTCGGGGCCTCCCGGACGGTGATCGGCGGTGCGATGGCGGGCTCGTGGGACCTGCTCGAGGAGCCCCTGGCGACGGCGCTGGCTGATGCCGGTGCGGTGACCGAGCTCCGGCAGGCGCAGCTCGGGTCGGACGCGCCGCTCATCGGGGCGGCGTGTTGTGCGCCCTCGGCGGAGGTGGGGCGGCGTGTTGTGCCCCCTCGGCGGATCGCGGCCCCGCGCGCTACCCCCGCTCCGTGCCCCGCACCGACGCCTTGACGGTCCCGAGGCGCTGACCGGTCCCGCGCCCGTGCGGACGGATCGTGTAGGGCCCGACGGCGGCCGGGACGATGAAGGTCTCGGCGTAGTGGACGACGAACGGCTCGAACGCGCCGGTCGGGCTCTCGACGACGGCCTCGGCACCCTCGACGAGGTTGAGGACGTTGACCGTGCCGCGGGTGTCGTGCGGGACGACGTCGGTGAACCAGTGCCGACGGACCTCGATGAACTCGAGCTCGTGCAGGCCGGTGCGCTCCTCGACCCAGCCGTCGCCGGAGGCCACCTCGGTCACCTGGTCGACCAGGTGGTCGCGGGTCCACGTCGTGTCCCGGTCCCACTGCACGTTCGCCATCGCGTGGTCGAGGTGGATCGGACGCGGGACGCCGTCGAGCCCGACCCGGCCCCAGTCCCACATCTTGAAGGTGAAGATGTACGGCGTCGCCGAGATCTCGAGCACCATCGAGTTCGCGCCGGAGCAGTGCACGGTGCCGGCGGGGATGAGGAAGTGGTCGTGCTTCTTGGCGGGGAACGCGTTGACGAACGCGTCGGCCTCGAACGGGGCGGCACCGGTCTCGGCGGTGCGGAGCGCCTGCTCCATCGCGGCCGGTTCGGCGTCCTCGCGGAGCCCGAGGTACACCACGGCGTCGTCGGCGGCGTCGAGCAGGTAGTAGCTCTCGTCCTGCGTGTAGTGCATGCCGAACTTGTCCTGGATGTACCCGGTCAGCGGATGGACCTGAAGTGACAGGTTGCCGCCCTCCATGGTGTCCAGGAAGTCGAAGCGGATCGGGAACTCCGGGCCGAACCGCGCGTGGGTCCGCTCGCCCAGGAGCTCCCGCGGGTGCCGGAGGACCAGGTCGAGCGAGGGGACCTCGACCACCGTGCCGTCGACGTCGATCAGGAGGCTGTTCTCCTCGGGCACGCAGTCGAAGCACCAGGCGTAGTTCTCGGCGTCGTCGAGGTCGAACGTCGTCTTCATCCACTGGCCACCCCACACGCCGGGGTCGAAGAACGGGACGACCCGGAACGGACGGGTCGTCGCGGCGGCGAGTCCTGCTCGGAACGTGTCGCCGGTGATGAGCTTGGCGGTCGCCATCGTGCTGTTGGCGTCGAGGACGTAGTCGATCCGGTCGAACAGCGCCCGCTTGTGCCGGTCGGCCATCCGCCACTCGACGAAGAACCCGCGCTTGACCTTGCGGAGCTGGTCGTCGTCGCCGTTGTCCGCGCGCCAGTTCGGGGCACCCGCGCGCTGTCGCTGCTGGATCTCCCATCGGGCGAGGTCGGCGAGGACGATGGTGTCGAACGTCGTCGGCACGAGCGTGGCGCCCCAGCCGTAGACGACGACGGGCCGCTCGGACGCGGCGACCCGGTCGGCCACGGCGGCGAGCCGGTCCGCGTCGTACAGGACGTCGAGCGTGCGATGGTCCATGACGCCGAACACCCGGTCGTCGGTGAGGTTCGGGGCGAGGAGCGCGTCGATGTACTCGGGGGAGTGCGCCGCCGCGGCCTCGACGTCGATGAGCTCGGCGTCGGGGAGTACCCGGGCGAGCTCGGCACGGAGCCCCTCGAGGTCGCTGCCGGGGTAGGTGTCGATCGCGATCGGGCGACCGGGAGCCGCGTGTTCCGCCAGTCGCCCCCACGCCTCGGGGCCGGTCCAGGCGTGGTGCCCGGGTCCGACGGCCACCGACGGTGCCGTGTCGTAGGTCGCCCGTGATCCGGTCGGTCGGTCGTCCATCCCCGCTCCCTTCGCGTCCGCGACCGACGCTGGCCGCATGGACGTGTGTTCAGGTTGGTAACGTTATCAGGATCGGCACCGATCGCAAGCCCGCCGGGAGGCCCGGCTCCGTCCCCTCGGGAGGCCCACCTCCGGCCGGCCTCGGCGCCGCGTCCGGCGTCTCCTCGGGAGCGCTGCCGCTCCTCCCGATGGACCCGAGCCTCCCGGCGGCTGGTTTCGACGTCCCGGTTGTCGTTCGCCAGCAGCACCGTCGAAACTCCCGGGCGGCTGCGGCTCCACCACGTGCCCCGCCGCTGCTCTCGACGGTCCCGGTGTCGTTCGACAGCGGGATCGCCGGCATACACGGGTGGTCCTCGAGTGCGGGGCGGTGCAGCCGGGAGGCCCGCCGCGGCTACGCGAAGTCGACGAACTCGACCGGCAGCTCGACGAGCCGCGGCGCGCTGTCGTCCCCACGATCGAGGCGGTCGAAGAGCATGCGGGCGGCGACGCGACCCAGCTCGGCGGCGTCGTGCGCGACGACGGACAGCGGCACCGGGGACATGTCCGCGAACTCGAACGAGTCGAACCCGAAGAGCCGGATCGGAGCGGGCTGCTCGCCGCGGTCGCGCGCCTGTGCCCGGGACTTCGTGATCGCGCGGATCGCGCCGATGGAGTTGCGGTTGTTGGCGGCGAAGACGGCGGTGGGCGGGGCCTCCAGGCCGAGCAGCTGGTCCATCGCCTGCTCGGCGGAACTGACGTCCTGCTGCCCGAGCCGGACGAGCTCGTCGACGGGCTCGAGCCCGTGGCGCTCGTGCGCCTGGCGGAAGCCCTCGAACCGTCGGCGGCCGGTCGACACCGACACCTGGTTGCCGAGGAACCCGACGCGGGTGTGCCCCTCGGCGAGCATGCGGTCCGTGGCGACGAGCGCACCATGGATGTCGTCGAGCAGGATCGCGTCGGCGCTGACGTCGGGGAACGTGCGCGACGCGAGCACCACGGGCACGCCGGCCAGGGCGTCGGGGGCGAACCGTGCGGGTTCCCGACCGGCGGGGACCACGATGAGGCCCTCGACCTGCCGACCGAGGAAGTCCGCGAGCAGCTGCTGCTCGAGGTCCTCGTCCTCGTTCGTGACACCGATGATGATGCGTCGGCCGGCCTCGCCGACGACCTCCTCGACGCCCTGGAGCATCCCCGCGTAGTAGGGGTTCCCGACGTTCGTGATGAGCACGCCGACGAGTCCCGAGCGGCGACCCTGGCGGAGTCGACGGGCGTTCTCGTTCCGGTGGTAGCCGACCTCGGCGATGGCGCGCTCGACCCGGTCCTGGAGCTCGGGCCGGACGTTCTTGCCCCCGGAGAGCACACGGGACACCGTCATCGGGCTGACCTCGGCGACACGCGCGATGTCCTTGACCGTCGGCGCACCACGACCGCGCCCCGTCGTGGGCCCGCTCCCGTTCCCCGCGGCTGCCATGCCTCAAGGTATACAGCAGCACCGGCTCCGGCCGGACACACGTGCACAGCAGCACCGGCCTCGGCCGGTCACACGATTGCCCCTTGCGGAGCGCCCCCGTCGTCCTGCTAGCGTTATTGGTAACGATATCAATTCGACGACGAATGGTGCTGCTGATGACCGACGCCCGTGGTGATCGCCCAACTCGACCCCCGCTGATCTCGGCACAGCCGTGGCAGCACACCGATGCGCGCGTCGGACTGATCGACCGCGCCGTCGCCGCGACCGGCACGTTCGGCGGCGAACGTGTCCGCGTCCTGCCCGAGCCCATGCGCGCCACACGGGACGACGTCGAGGTCCAGGCGGTGCGCCTCCTGTTCGACACCGAGGAGGCGGCGGCGCGCGCGACCGACGTCGTGATCGAACCCGGCACCGCGACCGGCACCGGCACCGCCGCCGCCGCCGCGCCGGGCGCGCTCGTCGGCTTCGCGACGGCCCCCGACGCGCTGTCGGTGCGCCTCCTGGTCCGCGTCGTCGACGCGCCGACCGCGGCATCCGTCCGGATCCCGTCCCTCGGCGACGGCGCGGTGTCCGTCGAGCTCACGCCGCAGCGCCCGTGGTCCGTGCACGTCGTGCACCACTCGCACTTCGACTTCGGCTACACCGACCCGCAGGCGACGGTCATCGCGAGCCAGCGGTCGTACCTCGACACCGCCATGGACCTCGCCCGCGCGACCGACGACTGGCCCGAGGAGGCCCGGTTCCGCTGGAACGCCGAGGCGCTCTGGGCGTTCACCGACTGGGAGCGGCACCGCCCACAGGCGCAGGTCGACGAGTTCGTGCAGCTCGTCAAGGACGGCCGGATCGGCCTGAGCGCGATGCCGTACAACCTGCACACCGACACGTGCTCGACGGACGAGCTGCACGAACTCCTCCGCGACGCCCGGCGCATCCGCGACCAGTACGGCATCGACTTCACCACCGCGATGCAGACGGACGTCCCGGGACAGGTGGCGGGCCTCCCGGACGCGCTGCAGGAGGTCGGCGTCAAGTACCTGGCGGTCGCGCACAACTGGGCGGGCCGGTCGCAGCCGCACACCTCGGGCGCGCTCAACCTGCCCCGCATGTTCCGCTGGCGCACCCCCGCCGGCAACTCGGTGATCGTGTGGATGACCGACAGCCCGCACGGCCTGGCGTACATGGAGGGGCCGATGATCGGCTTCACCGAGTCGTACGCGTCCGTGGACGCGCTGTTCCCCGCGTACCTGACCGCGCTCGCCACCCGCGGCTACCCGTTCCCGCCCGGGATCTTCGGCGCCCACGGCGAGCAGACCGAGGGCCGCGACGGCTACCCGTGGGAGGTCCTGCACATCCGAACGCAGGGGTTCATGGGCGACAACGGCCCCGCCCGGCTCCAGCTCGCCGAGATCGTCCGCGAGTGGAACGACACGTGGACCTCCCCGACGCTGCGGGTGTCGCGGAACGAGGACTTCTTCGCCGAGGCGGAGGCCCGCCACGGCGACGAGCTCCAGACGTTCCAGGGGGACTGGGGCGACTGGTGGGTCGAGGGCGTCGGCTCCGCGGCCGTGCCGCTCGCACTCGCCCGGGAGGCCCAGGCCGCCGTCACCGACGCCGGCGCGTTCTCGCAGGCGGCCGCGTTGATCGGCGCTGCCGCGGTACCGGAGGAAACCGCGCGCCGCACCGAGGCGTACGACGCGATCTCGATGTTCAACGAGCACACGTGGGGCGCCGGGAACTCCTGGACCCACGGGGACGCCGGGTTCGAGTCGGGGGAGCTGCAGTGGCAGTGGAAGGTGGCGCAGGGCATCGGCGCGCACCAGCGGGCCACCGAGTTCCGGGAGCAGGCGATGGCGTACCTCGGCGCCGCGGTGCCGCGCGACCCCGACGCGGTCGTCAGCTTCATCGCCGCGAACGCCACCGGCCGCCGCCGCAGCACCGTCGCGCGCCTGCTCGTCAAGGAGGCCCACATCGGCCTCGACCAGGACATCGAGGTCCGGGACGGCCGCACCGGCGAACCGCTGCCGGTGGTCCTCGAACCGCAGTCGAACACGGCGCACCGGGAGTCCGGGCGCTGGGCGGTCGTGCGGGTCGAGGACGTGCCCGCGTTCGGGTTCGTCCGACTCGACGTGTCGGTCGCGGCGACGTCCGCGCCGAGCGACGCTCCCGTTCCCCTCCGGTCCCGGGCCCGCGCCGAGGTGCTCACGCTCGAGAACGAGTACCTGCGCGTCGTCGTCGACGAGACCACGTCCTCCATCGCGTCGATCATCGAGCGGCGGACCGGACGTGAGCTCGTGAACGGGTCGTCCGTCGCTGGGTTCAACGCGTACCTCTACGACCAGTACGGCAGCTCGGGCGCCGGGTTCAACCACCTGGCGAACAAGCTGTCCGTCTCCGACCGGCTCGAACTGCTCGTGTCGCGGACGACCGCCCGGCCCGCCGTCGTCCTCGAGCGGACGAGCGACGCGGTCGAGGAACGCCTGGTCTACGAGTTCGTCGCCGACGGGGTGGACTCCGTCGTCGTGACGCTCCGGCTCCGGCACGGCGACGGCGTGCTGCTCATCGAGAACCGCCTGGCCAAGCCGACGACCCTGATCAAGGAGAGCGCCTACTTCGCGTTCCCGTTCGCCGTCGACGACCCGGTCGTCCGGTTCGAGGTCTCCGGCGGGGTCACGGGCGACGGCGTCCCGCACATCCCGGGAGCGCCGCAGCACATGCGCGCGATCCGCAACTGGATCACCCTGAGCGACCCGGAGACCCACGACGACGTCGTCTGGGTGACGAAGGACGCCCCGCTCGTGCAGACCGGGAGCATCGCGGTGCCGTACGCGCCGTTCCCCGCGAGCACGAGTCCCGTCGAACCGGGCACCGTGTTCTCGTGGCTCCACAACAACGTGTGGGACACGAACTTCCCGATCGAGCAGGCGTTCACCGCGACCTTCCGGTACGCAGTCGGGGTCCGCACGGACCGGGACGGAGCCTCGGCCGAGGGTCTGGCCGTGGCGGCGACCGGCGAACTCGTGCACCCGTTGACGACCGCGGAGGCCAAGGGCCGTCCGGACACCGCCGCTCGGGCCGATGTGTCCCTGCTCGACCTCGACGACGACCGCGTGCAACTGGTCGGTGTCGTCGCGGGACCGGAGGAGGGCACCTCGATCGTGCGGCTCCAGTCGTTCGCCGACCAGGACGTCGTGCTGACGCTCCGGCCCGGCGTGGCGATGGCCGAGGCGTGGGTGAGCTCGTTCCTCGGGGACCGGGGGACGGGCCTCCCGGTCGATGATGGTGCGGTGCGGGTCACGCTCGCGCCGTTCGCGACGACCGCGGTGGGCGTGCGTTGGGGCGGCGGGGTCGCCGCCGACTGAGTGCACACGGCGTCCGCGCGCGTAGGTGCGCGGGGACGACAAGTGCGCGCGTCAACGCGCGCGCACTTGTCGTCGACGCGCGCACATGCCCGGGTGTTTGTCGTCGGGGCGCGCACATGCCCGGGTGTTTGTCGTCGGGACGCGCGCACATGCCCGGGTGTTTGTCGTCGGGACGCGCAGCAGCACGAGAGCGTCCGACCGCGCGCGCATCTGTCGGCGGCCCCCGGTACCGTCGTCCTGCTCGACCGACGAGCGCCCGCACTGGGGGACCGCATGCAACTGACCGCCGACCACCGCGTCGTGCTGAGCCCGAGCGACCTGAGCGTCTGGGCGTCGTGCGAGTGGGCGTTCCTGCGGCGCCTCGACGCCAAGCTGGGGCGCGCCGAACCGGTGGACGAGGCGGCAGACGCGATGCTCGACCGCACCGCTCGCCTGGGTGACGAGCACGAGCTCCGGTACCTCGCGACGCTCAAGGCCGAGCACGGCGCGGACCAGGTCATCGAGTTCGAGCGCCCCGACCCGGACCGGTACGAGCAGGCGGCGCAGGCCGCGGCGGACGCCATGCGCGCCGGCGTCGCGGTCCTATACCAGGCGACGTTCCACGACCCGGGCTTCATCGGGTTCTCGGACTTCCTCATCCGCAACGACCGCGGCGAGTACGAGGTCTACGACACCAAGCTTGCCCGGCACGCCAAGATCACCGCGCTCCTGCAGCTCGCCGCGTACGCCGAGCAGATCGAGCGGCTCGGCATCCCGGTCGGGGCGCAGGTGCACCTGGTTCTCGGCGACGAGACCGTGAGCAGCCACGACCTCGCCGACATCGCACCGGTGTACCGGACGCAGCGGGACGAGCTCCGCCGCGTCATCGACGACCGCATCGCCGCCTCCGAGCCGCTCGCGTGGGGCGACCCCCGCTACACCTCGTGCGGCCGGTGCGGCATCTGCAGCACGCTGGTCGAGGAACACCGCGACCTCGTCCTCGTCGCCGGCATGCGCCTCGACCAGCGAGCGCGCCTCATCGCGGCGGGCGTGACGGGCATCGACGCCCTCGCGACCGCCGAGGGCCCGGTGCCCGGTGTCAGCGCGGCGACGCTGGCGACGTTGCGGGCGCAGGCGCGCCTCCAGACCGGATCGGAACGCGACCGACAGCGGGCCGGTTCCGACGCGCACCCCGCACCCCGGTTCGAGGTCGTCGACCCGCAGGCGCTCGCGGCGATCCCGGCGCCGGACGCGGGCGACGTGTTCTTCGACTTCGAGGGCGACCCGCTGTACTCCGAGGACGGCCACACCTGGGGCCTCGACTACCTGTTCGGCCTCGTCGACACGGACGCCCGCTTCACCGCGTTCTGGGCGCACACGATCCGGGAGGAACGACGCGCGCTCGTCGACTTCCTCGCGTTCGTCAAGGAGCGGCGCGCGCAGTACCCGGGCATGCACGTCTACCACTACGCGTCGTACGAGCGGACGCACCTGCTGTCGCTCGCCGCCCGGCACGGTGTGGGCGAGGACGACGTCGACGACCTGCTGCGCGACAACGTCCTGGTCGACCTGTACCCGATCGTGCGGAAGGCCCTGCTCGTCGGCAGCCGGAGCTACTCGATCAAGAAGCTCGAGCCGCTCTACATGGGCGAGGACCTGCGCGACGACGCCGGCGTGACGAACGCCGCGGACAGCATCACCGCGTACGTCGACGCGATCGAGGAACTCCGGAACGGGGACCGGGTCCTGGGGCAACACGCGCTCGACCAGGTCGCGGACTACAACGAGTACGACTGTCGCTCGACGCTGCGGCTCCGCGACTGGCTGCTCGGCCTGGAGGCCTGGGGGCGCGTCGACGACGGCGGCTCCGCACCCGACACGGCCGGGTCCGACGGCGCATCCGACGAGCTGGAGGTCGCGCTCCCGCCCACGGTGCGCGAGCCCGACCCGGTGTACCTGGCGCTCATGGCCGATATCGAGGGCGTCGACGCGCTCGACCGCACGGCGGACCAGCAGGCCATCGCGCTCGCCGCGGCCGCCATCGACTACCACCGGCGTGAGGGCAAGACGTTCTGGCAGGAGCACTTCGACCGGCTCCGGAACCCGATCGACGACTGGGCCGACACCCGCGACGTGTTCATCGTCGAGCAGGCCGAGGTCGTGCAGGACTGGGCGAAGCTGCCCGGCAAGCGGACGTTCTCGCGCGAACTCCGCCTGCTCGGCGCGCTCGCACCCGGCAGCAAGGTCCGCGAGGGCACGAAGCCGCACCTCGTCTACGACGAACCCCTGCCGATCTCGATCACCTCGCCGGGGCCGGGCATGCGTGGCGCCTCGAGCAAGGGCGAGGTCCTCGACATCGGGCCGACCGGCGACCGCATCGAGATCCTGCTCAAGGAGTCGGTCGGGCAGGGGCAGACGGGGCACGAGGACCTGCCGGTGGCGCTCACACCCGCCGCACCGCCAGCCGCGAAGCCGCAGCCCGAGGCGATCGCCGAGTGGGGGCGCGAGGTGCTCGATGCGCTCCCGTCGATGCTGCCCGACCCGGCCCTCGACCTGCTGCGGCGGGTGCCGCCGCGCGGAGGCGTCGTGCCGCTGTCCGTGACGGAGGACGACACCGTCGCGGCCGTCGTCGCGACCCTGCTCGGACTCGACCGGTCGTACCTGGCGATCCAGGGGCCTCCCGGCACCGGTAAGACGTACGTCGGCTCGCACGTCGTCGCACGGCTCGTGCAGGAGCACGGGTGGCGGGTCGGCGTGGTCGGGCAGTCGCACGCGACCTCCGAGAACTTCCTCGACGCCGTCGTCACCGCGGGTGTTCACGCCGACCGCGTCGTCAAGGTGCCGCAGCGCGGGGGAGACCCCGACCGGCTCGAGGCGGCAGCTTGGACGCCCGTCAAGGACAACGTCGCGCTCGCCGCGTTCCTGACCGGCCCCGCAGCGGGATCGACCGGTCGTCCCGGCGGTGTGGTCGGCGGGACGGCGTGGACCTTCGCCAACGCCAACACCGTCGAACGGCGGTCGCTCGACCTGCTCGTGGTCGACGAGGCGGGGCAGTTCTCCCTCGCGCCCACGATCGCCTCGTCCGTCGCCGCGTCGCGACTCCTGCTGCTCGGCGACCCGCAGCAGCTGCCCCAGGTGTCGCAGGGCTCGCACCCCGAGCCGGTCGACGAGTCCGCCCTCGGCTGGCTGGCCGACGGTGAGCACGTCCTGCCGCCGGAGTTCGGGTACTTCCTGGCGCACACCCGGCGGATGCACCCGGCCCTGACCGCGCCCGTCTCGCGCCTGTCCTACAACGGGTCGCTCACCGCGTCCGAGGCCGTCCTGTCCCGGTCGCTCCGGGGACTCGAGCCGGGCCTCCACGTCGCGCCGGTCGCGCACGTGGGGAACACGACGTCCTCGCCCGAAGAAGCGGAGCGGGTCGTGTCGCTCGCGTCGTCCGTCATCGGGCTGCCGTGGACGGACGGCGGCGTGACCAGGCCACTGACCGACGAGGACGTCATCGTCGTGGCGCCCTACAACGCGCAGGGCGCGCTGATCCGCGCCGCGCTCGACGCCGCCGGGCTGCGTGGGACGCAGGTCGGGACGGTCGACCTGTTCCAGGGCCGGGAGGCCGTGGTCGCCATCGTGTCGCTCGCCGCGTCCTCAGCGGCGGAGATCCCGCGCGGCCTCGACTTCCTGCTCATGCCGAACCGGCTCAACGTCGCGATCTCGCGGGCGAAGTGGGCGGCGTTCGTCGTGTACTCGCCGGGGCTGACGACGGCGCTTCCGACGTCGATCGCGGGGATGGCGTTGTTGTCCCGGTTCATCGAGCTCGTCGCGGGGTGAATCGCCAGCGGTGCGCATCATCACCGACGACGTCACCGGCGCCACGGACACGAGAGGCCACTTCTGCTGCGCAGTAGGAGGACCCTCGTGCTGCAAAGCGCCGTCACCGATCTGTGCGCACCTCCGACCGCCGACCCTCCTCGAAGAACGCCGCCAACTCGGGATCCGCGACGCGCTCGAGCACCTCATCTACCCGCTCGCGATTGTGCGTCCACCGGGTGTCCGCGGCGGTCGGCACCACCCGCGCGACCTCGTGACCGTGGTTCGTGATCACGTACTCGGCGCCGGCCTGGACGTCCTCGATCATCTCCGGCAGCTGCGGCTGCGCGGGCCGTCGTGGCGCCGATGCCAGACGACGCTCCGGTGATGATCGTCGCTGCGTTCTCGATGTCCATGCCTCGGTCCTTCCGGTCGGACCACGAATCAACTCACGCTCGGTTGGTGTGCTCTGTGCGCGGAGCATCAGGCACCAGGACGCGCGGCTGCCGGTTGTCCACAGGCGCCACGGCGGGCACGCTCGTGGTCGCCGTGCTCTGGCACTCTCGTGGGCATGAACACCATGGCGAACACGGAACGTGAGGTCGTGCGAGAGCAGATCGAACAGCTCCAGGACGGGCCCCTGTCGGTACTGCGCGTGGACATCGATGAGCGGGACGACGCCTACGGCGAGGCGGTTGTGGTGACGATCACGATCGTGTCGAGTGAATCGGATCTCGAGTGGGATGAGGATGCGTTCGTGTCCATCCGGAGTGCCGCGCGCAGGATCGCGGTGAGCCAACTCCATGAGGAAACCGTTCGAGTGGTCTACACAGCTGACGTTGTGGGTCCGAACGAACCGGGACCTGACGTCCGCGAGACGCACGCGTCCGAGGTACTCAACTGATGCCTGTTCGCGACCTCCATGGCAGGGGACTCCTCGATCTGGCCGAGGAGCTCGCGAGCCGAGCGACCAGGTCCGCCGATCCCACCATCTCGCAGCAGCTCGTTGATGCAAGGACGACCGACCTGCGTCGGTCCATCAGCACCGCGTACTACGCGGTCTTCCACACGGTCAGTGAGCACGTTTCCGCGCGGCTGCTGGGGAACGCGCGGTGGACTCCGCAGCACTCGGCTGTGTCGCGGTGGGTCACGCACACTGACCTGGTCGCGCTCGCCCGTGCCGCTGCAGACGAAAGCGGTAGTCGCACTCTCACCGAGGCGCTCGAACCTGTGAACACGAAGCTCGCGGTCCTCGCGCAGGACTTCGTCGACCTTCAAAACGCGCGACATGGCGCAGATTACGACGACTACTTCGCCGTTTCTCAAGCCGGAGCGAGGTCATACATCACCACCGCGAAGCGCGCTGTGAGGCTGGCCGAGGACTTGTTCTCGAACGACGACGCGAGTTACATGCGCTTTCTCGGCCTTGCAGTTGGAGGGGTGAAGGTCGCGAAGCGGCGCTAGCCGGAGCGGCGCCATTGCTAGAGTTCCGCCCAGACCGTCGCGTCGGCGAGGGGCTTCCCGAAAGGACCGCGATGGACCTCACGATCAACGGCGCCCGACTCAACGTCGAGGTGCTCGAGCCGACGAACGGCGACCCGGACGCACCGGTCCTCATCGCGCACCACGGCGGCGGGGGGATCGGTTCGCTCGCCGAGCCGAAGGCCACGTTCGGCCCGCTCCACGACCGCTTCCGGGTCATCGTCTTCGACTCGCGCGGGTGCGGCCGCAGCGAGGGCGTCGGCCCCTACACGCACGAGCAGTGGGCGGCAGACGTCGACGGACTGCGACAGTGGGCGGGTGTCGAGCAGATCGTCGTGGCCGGTGGTTCGTACGGCGGGTTCATCGCCCTCGAGTACGCCGTCCGCTACCCGGAGCACGTCTCGGCGATCATCCTGCGGGACACCTCCGCCGACGGCACCAACCTCGAGCTCGCGTTCGAGAACGCGCGGAACCAGGACCGCGTCGAGATCAACTGGGACCACTTCAACCGCTACTGGGGTGGCCAGACGCGCAGCGACGAGGAACTCAAGTCGCTGTGGGCGGAGCTCATCCCGCTGTACGACTACGAGTACGACGAGGAGAAGTCGACGGCGGCGGTCGAGGCCGGCATCTACCGGCACGAGGCGCACAACGCCTGCTTCGTCGACAACTTCCCGACCTACGACCTCAAGCCGGACTTGCCGGGCATCGCCGTCCCGACCCTCGTGACGGTCGGCCGCGGGGACTGGGTCACGCCGGTCAGCGCCTCCGAGACGATCGCCCGACTGATCCCCGACGCGAAGCTCGTCGTCTTCGAGAAGTCCGGCCACTCGCCCCAGGTCGAGGAGCGCGAGAAGTTCCAGCAGACGCTCCGCGACTTCCTCGCCCGCGCGGTTCCCGTCGCGGCCACCGTCTGATCCGCAGCACGAGGAAATCGGGAACGGCGGCCCGCGCATCGTGTCCGGCTACGAGTCCTACGACTACCTCGACGGTGACCTCCACCTACCGCGAGATCCGCTGACGCCGGAGTTCAACCGCGTCCCGCCGTACGACGGCGGGCACGCGCCGGCGGTCGTCGAGCGCGCCGAGCGGCTCCTGGCGGCGACCATCACGATCAGCCTGCACGACCACCCGGTCCGGTTCCCGGCCGACATGGCGAACACACCCGCCTACAACCGCACGGGCCGTCAGTTCACCGCGTTCGAGGGCCTGCGCGCGTCCGGGCTGACCGTCGTGTTCGACAACATGATGGACGGCACCGCCACCGTCACGGGCAACACGCCCTGGCAGTGGGAGGACGTCGTCACCGACCTCGGGATGCGGCAGGCGGACATCGCCCACCAGTCGGACGTCGTCGTCATCCGCACGCTCGCCGACATCCACGCCGCGCACGCGGCCGGGAGGACCGGGCTCGTCTTCGGTCTGGAGGCCGCCACCCCGATCGGGAACGACCTCGACCGCCTCGACATCCTGTACGGACTCGGGATCCGGCAGATCGGGCTCGCGTACTCCCAGTCGAACGGTCTCGGGGCCGGCCTCTCGGAGCGAACCGACTTCGGCTTGACCGACTTCGGTCGGGCCGCCGTGCGTCGGATGAACCAGCTCGGGCTCGCGATCGACGTGTCGCACTCGTCCGACCGGACCGGCATCAACGCCGCCGACGCGTCCGACGTCCCGATCTTCATCACGCACGCCGGGGCGCGGGCGCTCTGGGACATCCCGCGGCTCAAGTCGGATGACGTGCTCCGGGCCGTCGCCGCCGGCGGGGGAGTGATCGGCATGTCCGCCGCCCCGCACACGACGATCTCGCGCGACCACCCGACGCACAGCCTCCTGTCCGTCATGGACCACTTCGAGTACTGCGCCGAACTCGTCGGCATCGACCACGTGGCCTTCGGTCCCGACACGCTCTACGGCGACCACGTCGGCCTGCACACGACGTTCTCGTCCATGCTCGGGGCGGCCGCGGCCACGACGGAGGACCACCCCCGGGTCGAGTACGTCGACGGGCTCGAGAACCCGACGGAGAGCTTCCACAACATCGCGGCCTGGCTCGTCGAGCACGGGTACTCCGACGACGAGATCGGGAAGGTCCTCGGCGGGAACGTGCTCCGGGTGCTCGGGGAGGTCTGGGCGGGCTGACCGCGCAGTTCGGGTCCGCATCCGCTGCCGCGGGCTCGATGTCCTGCATGGCTGGAGCGCTGGAAGTCCACACCGGTCAACCCCATCCGTCGCCGAAGCCCGCGCTCATCGACGTCGACCACCGGTGGGACGTCGACGACCGCTGAGCCGGTCGTCGCCCCCGCCCGTCAAGCGGGACGGCCCGGGTACCTCACGGGTACAGCTTGTTCGAGTCTCCGATCTGGATCGACCCCTGCGCCGCGGGCCCCACGCCGGAACTGGTGATCGCGGACACGGACACCAGGTAGGTGAACGTGGAGTCGAGCTCGCCCGAGGTGTAGGAGCGCGCGCTCGGCGCGAGCACGACGACGGTCGGCGCGGCACCGGTGGCCAGCTGCTGCACGGTGACCTGGTACCCGAGCACCTTCTTGCCGGCCGAGACCTGCGGTGCCGCCCACGCGGCGGACACCGTGCCGACCCGCGCGTTCTCGTCGTTCCGCGTGACCACGAGGGCACGCGGCGGCGTGACCTGATCCGACCCGACGCGCACGGTGGTCGAGGCGGATCGCCCCTGGCCGAGGTCGCCCGTCACGGTGACGGTGTAGGTCCTGCCGCGGACGAGGTGGTTGAGCACGAGTGCGGTGTCGTTCGCCGAGGTCGTGCTGATGCTCTGCGGGCCGATGCCGAGTGAGTCCGTCCCGTTGCGGCTGACGACCCACGCGCCCTGGGCGCCCTCGGGCTTCGTCCAGTGGATGAGGGCACTGCCGAACGTGGCGCGGGCCGAGGCGAGGGGGAGCGGTGTCGCCGTGAGGGCGGTCGGAGCCGGGGCCTTCGCGGTGGCGGTGCGCGCGGGCGCGGCGGCGCTCGGCTTCGCCGTCGCGGCAGTACTCGACTTCGCCGCCGCGGCAGCGCTCGGGGTGGCGGACGCGGTCGCGGTCGCGGACCACGGTGCGGCGGACGGCGACGCAGACGAGGGCGTGGTCGCGGACGGTGTCCGCCCGGCGGCCGGCGCGCTGCTGCGGGCTGCGGCGGACGCCGCCGTGGTCGCGTGGTCGGATGCGGTCGCCGCGGCGGCGGGAACGGTGATGCCGACTGCGGCGATGCAGACGGCAGCGGCGATGACGGTGATGGTCGTTGTGCGCACGGGTTCGGGTCCCCTCGGGTGTCGCGCTTCGGGTGGAGCTCGATCACCGTATCCGGTTTCGGCGGGCCCCCGGAAGGGGGTGTCCGCTCTGCGTGTCGCCCCGCATGTCCGGCCGCTTGTCGGGTCCGGGCTGGCCCCCGCGTCGGGGCCGCGTTCCGACCCGCATGCACGCGCCGCGCGTCAGCCCCGCCCGCCGGCGACGAGGACGGTGACGTCGCCGCGCGCCCGGAACGGCGCCAGCTGCTCCTCGGTCGCCCCCGCGTCGGTGATCAGGGTCCACGGCTGTTCGATCGGTGCCCACGCGTCGAACGGGGCGCGACCGAGCTTCGAGCTGTCGGCGAGCACGTAGACGTGGTCGGCGTGGTCCATCATGAGTTCCTTGAGCCGGGTCTGCACCGGGCTGGCCTCGCAGATCCCGAGCCGGGCGTCGAGGCTGTCGGCGCCGAGGAACGCGCGGTCCGCCGTCAACCGGGTGAGGGCGAGCTCGGCGAGGGGTCCGACGAACCCCTGGCTGATGTTCCGGAGGTCGCCGCCGAGGCCGATGACGTGGACGTGCTCGTCGTCGGAGAGTTCGGCCAGGGTCGTCATGCCGTTGGTGATGACGGTGAGGCCGGAGCGTCCGCGCAGGCGTCGGGCGAGGCTGCCCGTCGTGGTGCCGGCGTCGAGGATGAGCGTCTCGCCCTCCTGCACGAACGTCGACGCGAGGCGGGCGATCTGTTCCTTCTGCGCGACCGCCATGGTGGTCCGCTGACCGAGCGAGGGCTCCTGGCCGGCCGCGCTCGTGGCGATGGCGCCGCCGTAGGTGCGGGCGAGTTCGCCATCCGCGGTGAGCTGTGCGAGGTCGCGGCGGATCGTCGACGGGGTGACGTCGAAGGTCTCGGCGAGCTGTTCGACGTCCACCAGTCCGGCGCGCGAGGTGAGCTGCTTGATCTGCTCGCGGCGCTGGGCGGCACCGGTCTTGCCCCTGCCTCTGGGCATCTCCGCGGCCCTCCCGTCCTCCGGTCCGCCGAGTCCGCCTCGGAGAACGGCACACGGAGCATACCGGGCGGCCGGATCCGGGCCGGCTTGGAGGCGCGGCGCGGCTCCGCCACGGCAGGTCAGGCGGTCCGTTGGTCCGTCGAGCGGCGGTCGGGCCTCCTGGAGTTGCGCTGAGCGAAACGCGCAGTACGCTTGCTTCTTGCGCACAACGCGCAATCAAGGAGCCGGCCCGGATGCCGAGCCCCCTCGCCCCCCTCGAGAGGTAGTCCATGAGCGGCACAACGAAGTCGTCGTCCAACCACGTGTTCCTCGTCTGGCTCACGGTGTTCCTCGGGTGGGCGGTGACCACCCTCGACCTGCAGATCGTCAGCTTCGTGCAGGGGCCGATGGCGAAGTCGTTGCACACGAGCACGGGCACCGTCGGCGACGCGTTCTTCCTGTACGCGGTGGGTCTGGGCCTCGGCGCCCTCGTCCTCGGGTACTTCAGCGACCGCCTGTTCGGCCGGAAGCGCGCGTTCATGTACGGCATCATCGGCACCGTCCTCATGACCGGTCTGACCGGTCTCGTGCAGGACGCGCCCCAGCTCATGGTGGTCCGCTTCCTCGCCGGCTTCTTCTCCGGCGGTGAGTGGGCGATGGGCCTCGCGATGCTGTCCGAGTTCGCGCCGGTCAAGCGGCGGTCGCTCATGCTCGCCGGCACCCAGGCCGGCGTCGGCGTGGGCTACGGCCTCGCCAACGTGTTCGCGCAGACCTTCGGCGCCCCGACGGCCGCCGGGTGGCGCGTCGCCTACCTGGCGTCCTTCGCGTTCGCGGCCATCGCGTACCTCGTGCGCCTCGGCCTGCGCGAGTCGCCGCAGTGGGCGAGGATCAAGGAGGCCCAGGAGTCCGCGCCCGGCGAGTTCAAGCAGGGCCTGCATGCGCTGTTCGCCAAGAAGCAACTCGGCTACACGCTGATCGCGCTCATCATCGCCTTCCTCATCGGTGCTCCCCAGGGCGGCTGGGACTTCAACTACCCGGCCTGGTACGCCCACGGCGGCATCACCGGACACCCGATCCCCGCGGTGTCGGGCACCACGATCACGTACGCCTACGAGATCGCCCTGGTCGTGTCCACGGTGTTCGGCGGCTGGTTCATGGACAAGGTGTCCGCCAAGTGGACGCTGCCGCTCGTCTGGATCGCGGTGCCGTTCACCCTGCTCATCTGGCTCGCGCCGTTCTCGCAGGGCGTGGTGCCCGTCTCGCTGTACCTGTTCATCGCGGGCTTCTTCCGTCAGCTCGGCTGGAGCGTCACGGCGGCGTACTTCGTCCTCCTGTTCCCGACGCGGATCCGTGGCGTCGGGATGGGACTGGCGGTCGTCGCGGAGTGGTCGCTCGGCTACGGGACCTCGGCCTTCTGGGGCACGAACCTCGTCACGAGCGGCAACTGGAACACGTTCTGGCTCCTGCAGGTGATCCTGCTCGCCCTCATCCCGATCCCGATGGTGATCGCCGGCGTCGAGACCCGCGGGCGCAAGCTCGACTTCCAGGAGGACGTGCTCGAGCCCGGAGCCACGGCGGCCGTCGCGGCGCCCGGTCTCCTCGGGAAGGGGGGACCCCGTGCGCGCGCCTGAGCCCCGCGAGATCGGCCGTGTCGGGGACATCGGTCCCGCCGACGTCCTCGACGCCCTCGGGGCCGCCGGACAGGGCCGCGTCTACGACCTCGACGCGGGCCGGTTCGTGGGCATGCCGCAGTGGGATGGACACCCGACCTTCACCCTCACCCCGTACCGCACGCCGCAGGGCATCAAGCGGGCGCAGGACATCCCCCTCTTCGGCGAGCAGCAGAACGCCGCAGGCGTGGGCATGCTGACCGAGCTCATGATCACCGGCATGCACACGGGCACGCACCTCGACGCCCTCTGCCACATCACGGACGCCGACGACACGTGGTTCGGCGGCTTCCACGCGACGGAGCACAGCAGCGACTTCGGTCCCACCCGGGCCGACGCCGCGAGCATCCCGCCGATCGTGCTGCGCGGTGTCCTGCTCGACGCCGCGGGGTACTTCGACGTCCCGCTGCTCGAACAGGGCCGCGGGCTGTCCCGGGCGGACCTCGAAGCCGTCGCCGCGGCCCAGGGGACGACGATCCCGCCGCGGTCCTGCGTGCTCGTCCGCACCGGCCTCATGTCGGTGTGGCCGGATCCCGCCCGCTACAGGGCCGCCGACGGCGCGGGCCCCGACCTCGAGGCCGCGCGCTGGCTCATCGACGACCTCGGCTGCGTCGTGCTCGGCTCGGACACCTCGACGGTCGAGCAGGTCCCGTCCGCCGACCCGCAGAACCCGCACCCCGTGCACGAGTTCGCCCTGCGGCAGCGCGGCGTCCACCTGCTCGAGAACGCGTTCCTCGAGGACCTCGCGCGTGATGGCGTGGCCGAGTTCACGCTCATCTGCCTGCCGCTCAAGATCGCGGGCGCGACCGGCTCGATGGTCCGTCCCATCGCGATCGCGTAGACGGGATCCGAGCAGTGCAGCACACAGACCGAGGAGGAGACGCGATGGAACGGTGGCTCATCCTCGCCGACGACGTCACCGGCGCGCTCGACAGCGCCGTGGGCTTCGCCGGGACCGGCCTCGTCGAGTACGGGGTGACGCTGCCGGTCCACGTCGACGTCGCATCCCTCTCGACCGGGTCCCGCGCCAAGCCGACGCACGACTGGGAGACCGACGACCGGTTCGACCGTGACGCCGTCGACCGCCTGTTCGTCAAGATCGACTCCACGCTCCGTGGCTGGCCGGGCGAGCACGTCCGCACCGCCCTCGCGTGGTGGGGCCCGTCCGCGACGGCCGTCATCTGCCCGGCTGCCCCGGCACTCGGCCGCACCGTCACCGGCGGCCGCGTGCTCGTCCACGGGACCCCCGCGGCACAGACGGCCGCCGGAGCCGATCCGGTCGCCCCGACCCGCGAGGACCGCCTGCCGGTGCTGTTCGACGCGCCCCTGGTGGACCTCGCGGATCTCCCGGGCGCGATCGGGCACCACCCCGCCGTCGTCGTGGACGCCGCGACCCAGGCGGACCTCGACGCCCTCGCCGCCGTCATCGAGGCCGCCGGACCCCGTGCCGTCCCCGTCGGTGCGTCGGGCCTCGCGGCGGCACTCGGCGCACGGCGCTCGCCACGGCAGGCGCCGGGCCCGCGGGCTGCACGCGTGGTCGTGGTCGTCACCTCGGTGCACCCCGTGTCCCGCGCGCAGATCGACGCCCTGGAGGTCCGGGTGCCGATCGTCTCGCCACCCGCCCTCGACATCGGGACGGTCACGCACGAGCAGGCCGTCGCGATCGCGCGGGCCACCGCCGACCGTGCCGCCGAGCACGTCCACCGGGATGCCGACACCGCCGTGGTCGTCATCGGCGGCGACGGCACCGACGCCCTGCTCAGCGCGCTCGGCGCCGAGGGTGTCGAGGTCCTCGGGTCCGTGCTGCCGGGCGTGCCCTGGGGTCGGATCCGCGGTGGTCGCGCCGACGGCACCACGATCGTGACCAAGTCCGGCGGCTTCGGCGACGCCGACACCCTGAACGCCATCATCCGCACCCTCACGAAGGACGAACCATGACCAACCCCACGCTCGCGCTCACCCTCGGCGACGTCGCCGGCATCGGTCCGGAGATCACCGCCAAGGCGCTGCTCGCACACCCCGAACTCCGGGAGATCGCGCGTCCGGTCGTGATCGGCGACGCCGACGCGATGCGCCGCGGGATGCGCGCCACCGGGTTCGACACGGACGCCCTCGTCGTCATCGAGGACCCGCGCGAGGCTCGGAACGACCCGGACACCGTCGAACTCGTGCAGACCGGACCGTCCCTGGCCGATGTCCCGATCGGCGAGCTCAGCGCGGCCGCCGGCGACGGCGCCTACCGCTTCGTCGTCGAGGCCTGCTCCCTCGTCAGGGCCGGCCGCGCCGACGCGATCGTCACCGCGCCGCTCAACAAGGCGGCGATGCACGCGGGCGGCCACGACTTCGCCGGCCACACCGAGTTGCTCGCCCACGAGTTCGGCGTCAAGGACTACAGCCTCGTGCTCTCGGCCGGGGACCTCTACGTGTTCCACCTCACCACGCACGTGTCGCTCCGCCGTGCGATCGAGGACGTCACCGTCGAGCGGACGACCCAGGTGCTGAACCTCGCACACGGGCTCGCCCGGGCCCTCGGGCGTCCGGAGGAGCGGATCGCCGTCGCCGGCCTCAACCCGCACGCGGGCGAGAACCGGCTGTTCGGCGACGAGGACGCCGACGTCCTCACCCCGGCGATCGAGGCCGCCCGCGAGCGGGGCATCCCCGTCGACGGACCGATCCCCGCCGACGCGCTGTTCCCCGCGGCGATGCGCAGGGGCCGCTGGAACCTGCTCGTCGCGTGCTACCACGACCAGGGCCACGCCCCCTTCAAGTCGGTCTACGGCGACGACGGGGTCAACATCACGGTCGGCCTGCCCGCGGTGCGCGTCTCCGTGGACCACGGCACGGCGTTCGACATCGCCGGGACCGGCCAGGCGAACGAGGCGAGCATGGTGCTCTCCTGCGTCCGGGCGGCCGAGCTCGCCCCGGGCTGGGGCGCGGTGGTCGACGCGCTCAGCTGATCCGGGGGAACGGCCGGGAGGCACGGTGCGGGTCGGACCCGCACCGCGCCTCCCGGCCGTCGTCGTGTGCGCAGCGTCCACACGTCACGCTGGACGAACCGACAAATTCGCTGAGATTCTCCCGGGCGCGACCTCATAGGGTCGAGGACGTTTGGCGCGCCCGATCGTGAGGAGATCCTTTGTCGTCATCGCTGCACCCGGCCCTGCTGGCCGCATCCGCCGGAGGAGGCGGACTCCGGATCAACGCCCACGCGATCGACTACGTCCTCGTCGCCGTGTACTTCGCGCTCGTGCTGGCCATCGGTTTCGTCGCACGGCGCCAGGTGTCGAGCAGCCTGGACTTCCTGCTCTCGGGTCGGTCGCTGCCGGCCTGGGTCACCGGACTCGCGTTCATGTCGGCGAACCTCGGGGCGACCGAGCTCCTCGGCCAGACGGCCAACGGCGCGCAGTACGGGGAACAGACGTTCCACTACTACTGGATCGGCGCGATCCCGGCGATGGTGTTCCTCGGGCTCTTCATGATGCCCTTCTACTACGGGTCGAAGGCCCGCAGTGTGCCGGAGTTCCTGCGGCGCCGATTCAACCCGACGACACAGCGGTTCCAGGCCGTCCTGTTCGCGGTGGCGTCGGTGCTGCTCGCCGGCGTGAACCTCTACGCGATGGCCCTCGTCGTGAACGCGCTCCTCGGCTGGCCGATCTGGGTCGCGATCGTCGTCGCCGGCGCGGTCGTCCTCGTCTACACGTTCATCGGCGGCCTGTCGGCCGCGATCTACAACGAGGTCCTGCAGTTCTTCGTCATCGTCGCGGCGATGGTCCCGATCACCTTCGTCGGTCTCGCTCGCGTGGGCGGATGGCACGGCCTGGTGCAGAAGATCTCGGCGCAGCCGCACTCGCAGGGCAGCCTGAACCCGTTCCCGGCACACGAGCTGACCGGCATCATGAACTCGTTCGGCAGCGTCGTCGGCGTCGTGCTCGGTCTCGGCTTCGTGACCTCGTTCGGGTACTGGACGACGAACTTCACCGAGGTCCAGCGTGCGTTCTCGGCGAAGGACGCCTCGGCCGCGGTCCGGACCCCGCTCATCGCCGCGATCCCGAAGACGCTGGTCGCCTACGTGATCATCATCCCGGGCATGATCGCCTCGGTCCTCATCCCGTCGATCGCGCACCTCAAGGAGGGCCTGCCCTCGCACGCCGCCTACAACGACGTCGTGCCGCTACTGCTCCAGGAACTGCTGCCGAACGGGTTCCTCGGCGTCGCGCTCGCCGGTCTGCTCGCGTCGTTCATGGCCGGCATGGCCGCGAACGTCAGCTCGCTCAACACGGTGTTCACGTACGACATCTGGCAGGACTGGATCAAGCCCGGCAAGTCGGACCGCTACTACCTCAACGTCGGACGCGTGGTGACGATCGCGGGTACCGCGGTGGCGATCGGGACCGCGTTCATCGCGGGCGGGTTCAGCAACATCATGGACTACATCCAGACGCTGTTCTCGTTCTTCAACGTGCCGCTGTTCGCGATCTTCATCCTCGGCCTCCTCTGGAAGCGGATGACGGGTCCGGCGGGCTGGTCGGGCCTCCTGGCCGGCGTCGTGGGCGCGGTCGTCGTGTTCGTGATGAACCAGTCGGGCGTGATCGCGCTCTCGGGTCAGGGCTCGAGCTTCCTCGGCGGTGGCGTCGGGTTCGCGCTCGCGCTGCTCGTGGCGGTCATCGTGTCCTACCGGACCGCACCGAAGCCGGAGTCCGAACTCGTGGGCCTCGTCCGCGGTCTGTCGCCGCACAAGCTGTCCGACCTGCCGCCGGCGCCCTGGTGGCAGCGGCCGAAGGTCCTGGCGGTCATCGTGCTCGTGATCACCGCGCTCAGCTACATCCTCTTCATCGTCTACTGACCCTCCACGAAAGGTCCACCATGGCGCGTCAGAACCGGGTCGTCGAGCAGCTCTTCGACCTCCGCATGATCATCGCGGTGCTCTTCACGATCTACGGAATCGTCTGCCTCGTCTGGGGCCTCGCGTTCACCACCCAGCGCGAACTCGACAAGGCCGCGGGCACGAACGTCAACCTCTGGGCCGGCATCGGCATGCTCGTCGTGGCCGCCCTGTTCGTCGTCTGGGTGGTCCGCAGCCCGCTCACCGCACAGGCCGAGCGGGCGCAGGCGGAGCAGACCGAGGACTGAGCCCGCGCACGCACGAGGCTCCACACACGACCGCGGCGTCGAGGACGGACACCGTCCTCGACGCCGCGTCGTCGTGTGAGGAGACCCAGCCAGCGGGCCGGGCTGCTCACGCCTCGTCGAGCACGGCCTCCGCGCGCTCCGGGCTGCCCTCGGCGAGCCCGCGGTCGATCGAACCGCGGAGCCCGGACCACATGACGATCCCGGCGACGAGGACGAGACCCTCGCTGACGGTGAGCGCCCAGATGATGCCCCCGAGGCCGAACCAGAGGTTCACCAGGATCACGATCGGGATGAACAGCACCCCCTGGGTGACCGACATGATCGTCGCAGGCAGGGCGCGGCCGGTCGCCTGGAACAGCGACGTGATCAGGCCGGTGAACCCGTTGCAGATCATCGACACGAGCTGCGCGGTGATGATCGTGGCGCCGAGGGCGAGCAGCGCGTGGTCCGCGACGAACAGTGAGAACACCTGGTCCCGGAAGGCGAAGACGACCCCGGAGAACACGAAGGCGATGCCGCCGACGGTGATCGCCGAGCCGCGGAGCGTCGCAGCGAGCCGTGCCCGGTCGCCCTTGCCGAACGTGTAGGCGAGCAGCGGCAGGACCCCGAGCGTGACACCCATGATGAGGAACTCCGGCACCTGCGCGATCCGCACGGCGACTCCCATGGCGGCGAGGGGGCCGTCGCCGTAGCCCGCTGCCAGGTTGTTGAGCACGAGCGACGTCACGATGAGGAACGCCGACTGCAGCAGCTCGCCGATGCCGACTCCGAACACGGGCCGCATGACGGCGGGGGAGAGCGTGAACCATCGCGGCGCGAGGCTGACGTGCTCGCTGTGCCGGGTCAGCCACGTGACGAAGTACACGACGGTCACGAGGTTCGACAGCCCGACCGACAGTGCCGCGCCGGCGACACCCCAGCGCAGCACGAGGATGAACAGCACGTCGAACACCAGGTTGCCGACCGTGGACGCGATGAGGCCGATCATCACCTGCCGTGCGGCGCCCTCGGCGCGCACGAGTTGCTCGAGGCAGAACGCCGCGGCGAGCACCGGGACGAAGGCGAGCATGACCGCGACGAACGCGCTCGTCGCGGGGACGGCCACACCGTGCGCGCCGAGGGCGAGCACCAGGGGGTGCAGGACCACGAGGCCGACGCCGCCGAGCACCGCGCCGACGATCACCGCACCCCACACGGAGAACGCGGCGACGTGCTTGATCTCGCCCGCCTCCGCGGGGTCCTGTTCCGACGCGCCGAGCAGCCGCGAGATGAGGGCACTGCCACCGGTCCCGAACACACCGCCGACGGCCATGACGAGCCCGAGGATCGGCGAGCCGAAGGTGACGGCGGCGAGCAGCGTCGCGTCGTGCAGCGAACCGATGAACCCGGCGTTGACGACGTTGTAGACGGCTCCGACGATGAGCGCGGCGGCCATCGGGATGCAGAGGTGGACGAGCGCCCGCACGATGGGCGCGGCGGACAGGTACCAACGGTTCGTGCCGATGGCGGGGGCGGCGACGGACATGTCGACGGTGGTGGGGGCTGAGGTGCTCATGGTGACTCCTCGAGGGCAGGGTGGAGCCCGGTTCCGGGCATGACGGATGGCGCGCCGACGGACGCCGGCACGGCGGTGGTGGGGGTGCGACCCGCGGACGGGCGCGCGGGCGACTGGCTACTGCTCCCGCGTCGGACGCGGGAGCGCGGAGGTCACCTTGGTGAGCAGGGCGTGGAGGGTGTGACGCTCCTCCTCGCTCAGGGGCGCGAGGATGGTCTCCTCGGCGTCCCGCATCGCGTCGTCGAACCCGGCGATGAGCGCGGCGCCGGCCTCGGTGGCGTACACGCGTTTGCTCCGTTCGTTCCCGGGTTCCGTGCGGCGCTCGATGAGTCCGCGTCGTTCGAGCCCCTGCAGGAGACTCGAGACGCTGGCCGGGGTCGTCCGTGTCATCGCGGCGATGTCACGCTGGATCGCACCGGGGTTCTGCACGAGGAACCCGAGTGCGAAGCCCTGCTGGTGGCTCAGCTCGCGCTGCCGGATCCAGTCCAGTCCGGCCTGCTGCTGCGCCCAGCCGACCCACCGGAGCAGGTCCAGGTTGGTCGTGAGTTCGGGCTCCTGTTCGGTCATGGTCAGAACTCTGACAGTTCGACATCTAACTGTCAAGGATCAAACCGACCGATCCTGTTCGGGGCGCGCCGGCCGGGAGGCGCACGACGGCCGGGAGGCGCACATGGCGCCTTCCGGCCGGGAGTGGTCCTGCGGTGGTGGTCCGGGGGTCAGTACCCGAGCGGCTGCGCACCCGTCTTCCGCGCCTTGACCGCGGCGAAGTAGGCGCTCGACGGCCGGAGGTACATGAGGATCGTCGCGACGATGGCGGCGACCTCACCGACCGCGTTGATGCCGTGGCCCCCGAGGATGGTGAAGAGCGACAGGATCGTCAGGATGAAGAGCACGATGCGCGCCCAGTTCGCCCCGCGACGCATGAACACGTCGAACAGGGCGAACGCGATGATGGAGAGCACGCCGATGACGATCGCGATCACGAGTCCGGCGACGAGCGCGGCGTGCACCGTCGATTCGGAGAGGTTGCTCGACGTCGACGCGACCCGTCGCTTCGCTTCGTCCTCCGCCGTGCCGAAGGTCGAGATCGAGACGATCAGGCTGACGATCTGGGCGAGCACGGCGAGCATGAACAGCCAGAACGCGGCGTTCACCAGCGTGGGTGGGGTGGCACGGGTCTGGCGCTCGGAGGCGTAGGTCATCGGGACTCCTTCGTCGGAAGCATGAGCGTGGTTCGACTGTGAGTCTGCCCGTTCAGCGGCCGTCGCGTCCGCTGGCATGTGTGCCCCGCTCAGGTCGAGGGCTTGAGCGGGTCGTGCCCGATGGACATGAGCCGGTGCCGCCACTCGGCGTCGCCGGCCGTCGGCTCGCGGTCGTCGCCGCGCTCGGCCTGCACCTCGGCGACCACGGTCTCCATGACGGTGACGTCGTCGTCGGTCAGGTCCGTCCTGCGCTTGCCGAGGATCTCGAGCACGGCGCGCGAGCGCTCGTCACCGGCCTGGTCGGCGAAGGCCTCGCTGTCCGGCTGCGACGCATCGGTCTCGAGCCACTCGCGGAGTTCCCGCGAGGTCATGTTGACGGCCGCGTGGAAGTCGTCCCAGAGGGCGTCGTCGATGTCGGTGTGGGCCATGGAACCTCCTGCGTGGGTGGGAGAGCGGACCGGTCGGACCGCGGACGAGGACCGGTCCGACGCTAGACGTCGGGTGCCGCGCCCCTTCAGCTGCGGGTCAGGGACGCGGGAAGCGGGCCTGTCGCCGTCGGGAGCGCCATGCTGGGGGTGATCGTCCGCCGTTCGTCGACGTCCCTCGTGCAGGGACCACGACCATCCCAGGAGGCCAACCCCATGTCCGAACCCACCACCCCGGGCCCCACCGCACGCGACGACGGCGAGTTCATCGCCATCGACGGCACCGACCCAGACTGGTGGCGCCAGGCCGTCGTCTACCAGGTGTACCCGCGGAGCTTCGCCGACAGCAACGGGGACGGCCTCGGCGACATCGCCGGTGTCACGAGTCGCGTGCCGTACCTGCAGCGGCTCGGCGTCGACGCCATCTGGCTCAGCCCGTTCTACCCGTCCGCCCTCGCCGACGGTGGGTACGACGTCGCGGACTACCGGAACGTCGACCCGCGGCTCGGCACGCTCGACGACTTCGACGCCATGGTCGCCGCCGCGCACGACGCCGGCATCAAGGTGATCGTCGACATCGTGCCGAACCACAGCTCGAACGACCACGCGTGGTTCCGGGAGGCGCTCGCCGCCGAGCCCGGTTCCGCCGCCCGCGAGCGCTACGTGTTCCGCGACGGGCTCGGCGACGACGGGCAGATCCCGCCCTCCACGTGGCAGTCGAACTTCGGTGGCAGCGCCTGGACCCGCACCACGGACCCCGATGGCACACCGGGCCAGTGGTACCTGCACCTGTTCGCGCCCGAGCAGCCCGACTTCAACTGGGCGAACCCGGAGATCCGCGAGGACTTCCACACCACGCTCCGGTTCTGGGCCGACTGCGGGGTGGACGGGTTCCGCGTCGACGTCGCACACGCCCTCGCGAAGGACCTCAGCGAACCACTGCGCGACGCGAACCCGAAGGACTTCGACCTCCCGCTCGACGGCAGCGACCCGCTGTACGACCGCGACGAGGTGCACGAGATCTTCAGCGGCTGGCGGCGGGTGTTCGACGAGTACGACCCGCCGCGCACCGCGGTCGCCGAGGCCTGGGTGCCGAGCGCACGCGTCGCCCTCTACGCGCGGCCGACCGAGCTCGGGCAGGCGTTCAACTTCGACCTGCTCCGCGCCGACTTCGACGCCGGCACGTTCTCGCGGATCATCGACGACAACCTGCGGCTCGCGGCCGAGAGCGGTGCGTCGAGCACGTGGGTGCTCTCGAACCACGACGTCATCCGCCACGCCTCCCGCTACGCGCTGCCCGCCGGTGCGGACGAGGAGGACTGGCTCATGTCCGGCGGCACGCGTCCTGCGGCGGACGAGACCCGGGGACTCCGCCGCGCCCGCGCCGCCACGCTCCTCCTGCTCGCGCTGCCGGGCTCGGCGTACCTGTACCAGGGCGAGGAGCTCGGACTCCGTGAGGTCGCGGACCTGCGTGAGGAGGACCTCCAGGACCCGGTGTGGGTCCGGAGTGCGCACACGCGCAAGGGCCGTGACGGCTGCCGTGTCCCGCTGCCGTGGGACACGTCGACGCCGGCGTTCGGCTTCGGCCCGGCCGCGCCGCACCTGCCGCAGCCGGCCTGGTTCGCCGACCTCGCCGTGTCCGTGCAGGACGGTGCGCCCGACTCGACGCTCGAGCTCTACCGGGCCGCACTCCGCGCCCGCCACGCGCTGCAGCAGGGCGAGGACCTCCGCTGGCTCGACGCTCCGGGGCCGGACGCGATCGCCTTCGCCCGGCACGACGGTTGGGTGTGCGCGATGAACTTCGGGACCGACCCCGTGCCCGCGCCCGCCGGCTCGGTCGTCGTCGCGAGCGGTCCGCTCACCGCGGCTGGCGTGCTCCCGGGGCAGACCACGGTCTGGGTGCGTCCCTGACCGCTGACCGGCAGCGGTGCCTGACCGCTGACCGGCAGCGAGAACGCTGGTCGGCGCCCCGCCGTACGCTCGGAGGCGATGACCTCCTCGCTCTTCGCCGACCTCGACTCGTTCATCCGCCACCCCCGCGTCACGGGCCTCGCGCTCAGTCACGACGGCGCCCGCCTCGTCGCGACCGTGCAGGAGCCCGACGCGGACGCCGCCCGGTACCGGAGCGCGCTGTGGGAGGTCGACCCCGTCGGCGATCGCCCGCCGGTCCGCCTGACGTCCTCGGAGCAGGGGGAGTCGTCGCCCGCGTTCACCCCGTCCGGCGACCTGCTCTTCACGTCGAGCCGCCCCGACCCGCGCAGCAGCGAGAACACGGAGGACCCCGCGCTCTGGTCGCTGCCAGAACACGGTGAGCCGATCCGCGTCGCGACGAGTCCCGGTGGCGTCGGGAGTCCGCTCGTCAGCCGCTCGGGTGTGGTGATCGTGGCCGGCAGCCGCCTGGTCGGCTCGTCCGACGCCGACGAGGACCGAGCCCGCCGCGAGCGCCGGAAGGACCAGGCGGTCACCGCGATCCTGCACGACGGCATGCCCATCCGCTGGTGGGACCACGAACTCGACGACACCGAGGCGCGCCTGCTCGTGCTCGACGATGCGGGGGCCACCGCCCCCGACGCCGCTCGAGCCAGCGACCGGGAGGCCCGTCCCACCCCGCTCCGGGACCTCGCCCCCGACGCGGGGCAGCGCTTCCGGAACCCCGAGTTCGACATCGCTCCGGAGGGCTCCTTCGTCCTCGCTCGCGCCACGGAGCGGATCACGGGCGGACGCTCCCATGCCGTGCTCCTCCGGATCGACGTCACGACGGGCGAGCGGTCCGTCGTCGTCGACGAGGACGGCGCCGACGCGAGCCAGGCGCGGATCGCGCCCGACGCCTCCCGGTTCGCCGTCGCGATGCGCGTGCGCGGGACGTACGACTCCCCGCACCAGGAGTGGATCGAGGTCCGCAGCATCGACGGCGGCGCAGCGGTGCGGCTCGACCTCGGCGACATCACAGCGAACGACGTCGTATGGACGGCCGACGGAACGGGCCTCCTGGTGACGGGTGACCTGCACGGCGCGGGGGCGGTCGTCCTCGTCGACCCGACCTCCGGTGCCATCGTCCGATGGCTCGTCACCGACGCGTCGTACTCGAACCTCCTCGTGCACCCGAACGGGCGGACGCTGTTCGCGCTCCGCTCGGCGATGGACCGTCCGGCGAGCCCGGTGCGGCTCGACGTGACCGCGGAGGACCAGACGCCCGCGTTCCTCCCGGCCCCCGGCGTGGTCGACACCCTGCCCGGCACCGTGCAGCGAGTATCGGCCGAGGTCGACGGCGTCGAGGTGCCCGGATGGTTGTTCCTGCCGGACGACGCGCACCGCGGCAATGGCCCGGCACCCGTCATGACGTGGGTGCACGGCGGACCGTTCTCGTCCTGGAACGCCTGGTCGTGGCGCTGGTGCCCCTGGCTCGCCGTCGAGCGCGGGTACGCCGTCGTGCTGCCCGACCCGGCGCTCTCGACCGGGTACGGCGACGAGTGGATCGCGCGGGCCTGGCCGCACAGCGCCGCGATCGTGTGGCGTGAGGTCGAGGGCGTGCTCGACGCCGTCCTCGCCGACAGCGACCACCGCCTCGACCCGACGCGGACGGCGTTGCTCGGCGCGAGTTTCGGCGGGTACATGACGAACTGGATCGCCGGCCACACCGACCGCTTCGACTGCATCGTCACGCACGCCGGGCTCTGGTCGCTCGACCAGCAGCACGACACGACCGATGCCGCCGAGAACAAGAACGGGATCTTCGGCACCGAGCAGGAGCACCCGGACTGGTACGCGCAGAACTCGCCCGACCGGACCGCCGAGGCGATCACGACGCCGATGCTGCTCATCCACGGGAACCGTGACTACCGCGTGCCGATCTCCGAGGCGCTGCGGGCGTGGTGGGACCTGGTATCGGGGTTCCCGGGCGCGCCCGAGGACATGCCGCACCGGTTCCTGCAGCTCACGAGCGAGAACCACTGGGTGCTGTCGCCGTCGAACTTCCGCGTGTGGAGCGAGACCGTGTTCACGTTCTGCGACCAGCACGTCCGCGGCGGGGAGGCCCTGACCAACCGGATCGACTGAGGAATCGCGATGGACTGACGCGGCCGCATCGAGGGCCGTCGCCCGTTCGTCCCGGCGCGGCCCGCCGGCCTCGGTGCCCTCACATCTCGGACAGCGCCACGCTCATCATCGCGACGACGGCGAGGACCGCGACCCCGAGTGCCACCGCGCTGAGGGCCAACGCGGGCCGCACGGCGAGTGCGCGCCGCCGGTCCGGGTCACCGGACCGACCGGGGACGAGCCGCTGCACGAACGGGAGCCGGCCACGGGCCGCCAGGTAGACCACCGCCGGGACGGCGAACGCCGGCACGGCGAGGTAGACGACGAACTCCGAGCACGCGCCCACGACGATCGCGACGGTCAGCAGGACGAGCACCCGCCCGGCTCGACCGAGGTCCTTCCGGACGAGCGCATCCGTGATCGGCAGGGCGATGCAGAGACACATGACGGGTACCAGGACGAGGAAGGGCATGGGAACGGCCTCCAGGGATCCGCGGGCGGGTGGTACCGATCGTGGCGGACGGTGCACCGGAGCGGCATCCGTCGTGAGGATGACCGTCCCGCGGTCGGAAGTGATCCGTAGGTTGGGCGCATGACCGACCACGGAACCGGCGTCGACGCACTCCTCGTCGACACCATCGGCACCGTCGTCGACGACGTCGGGACCATCCGGGACCGTCTGGCGGTGGCGCTCGCCGCGCATGCCGGACACGACGTCGACGCGATCGCCCGTCGATGGGACGACCTGATGGACGCCGCCATGGCGGCGGTCAACGCCGGGGAGGCCCCCTGGCGCCCGCACCGCGCGATCCGACGGGAGGCCCTCGACGACCTCGTCGCGGACGGCTCGCTCCCTGCGCTGTCGGCCGACGAACACGACGCGCTCGTGGACGTCACCGAGACGCTCCGGCCGTGGCCCGATTCGGCGGACGCCCTCGCGACGCTGGGACGGCAGGTGGTGGTCGCGTCCCTGTCGAACGCGGACCTCGACGAGCTCGCCGCGCTGTCGCAGCGTGCCGGACTGCGCTGGCACGCCGTGGTCTCCGCGCAGTTCGCGCGTGCCTTCAAGCCCGCGGCCTCGGTGTACCGGACGGCGTTGGAGCTGCTCGGCGTCCCCGCCGCCCGCACGATGATGGTGGCGGCGCATCCGTGGGACCTCCGGGCGGCGGCCTCGCTCGGCATGCAGACCGCGTTCGTCGCTCGCCCGTCCGCCGACGCTCCGGCGCCCGACGACCGCTTCACGATCACGGTGCGCGATCTCGCCGACCTCGGCGATCGACTTCCGACTCTGACGCACCGGCCGGACTGAGACCGGGCCGCGACCGCCTGAAGTGGTCATCCCCTCGGCGGATGTGCGAGCACTTCTCGCGTTGCCATGCTGCCGTCATGGGGAACGACGGGTTGTGGGCGGGCTTCGACGACGAGTGGGCGCCGGACCCGCTGGCCGATCGGCGTCCGCGGGGGAGTGCGGGCGCGTCGGTCGTGGGGATGACGTTGCTCGTCGGCTACGCGGCCGCGCTCCTGGGCGCTTACCTCGTCCTGCTGGCCCTCGTGCGTCACGAACCGCACGCGGCGCTCACGACACCCTCGTGGTGGGTGCAGGTGGCCGCCCTGCTGCTCGGGCTGTTGTCCGTCGGCTCGGTCATCGCCGCGACGAGCGTGCTCATGCTCGGCGTCCGAGGCACCCGGTCCGCCGACCCGGGACACCGCACGCTCGGGGTCGTCGTCGTCATCCTCGGCGCGATGGCCGTCCCCGTGTCGTTCTGGGTGCTCGTGACCGGTGGCGTCACCGCGCTGTTCGGCTTCGGCGGGTTCTGACACCGCTGGCGGATCCGGGCCTAGGCTGCGGGCACGACGACGAGGGGATCGTGACGATGACCGACCGACAGACCTACCACGGAGATCCGACCGCGACGGCGCGGAGTGCACAGCGCGGCAGCAGCGGCACGTACATGGCGCCCGAGTTCGCCGAGGTCGACCACCGCGAGCCGCTCACGCCGCTGCGTCCCCGGCAGCTCGCCGTCCGGGTCGTCGTCTCGGTGGTGCTCGGCGTCATCGGATTGTTCGACCTCGTTCGCGCGGTGTCGGGCATCGTCGCGGCGGCAGACCCGGGCGCTTCCGCCCCGGTGGCCTCCTCGATCCTGCTGTTGCTCCTCGCGCTGGCGTTCCTGACCTACCCCGCCATCAACGTCGTGCGGTGGGCGCGCTGGCGGCACGCCCGCCGCTGAGCGGGGCCGGGTTCGTCGCTGCCGCCAGGAGCTGACCGAACGACGCCGCCGTCACCACCCGACCTCGACCGCTCGTCGGACGCCCCACAGGTAGTCGTCGGGTCGCTCCCACGCCGCGAAGTGCCCGCCGTGCTCGAACTCCCGCCAGTCCACGATCCGGAAGCGTCGCTCGGCGAACCGTCGCGGCGCGTTGACGAGGTCGGCGGGGAACACCGTCATCACGGTCGGTACGTCGATGCGACCCCAGTCCTTGCCGCCGCCCACCGCGTAGGGCGCGAACGACGTGCCGATGCATCCGCTGACCCAGTAGGCGGTGATCCAGGTGAGCAGCTCGTCGCGCGAGAACGGCGGCGTGTCCACCGCCTGGTCGGTCCAGCGGTCGAGCTTCTCGCCGATCCAGGCGGCGAGCCCGGCAGGCGAGTCCGCGAGCCCGACCGACAGCGTGTTCGGTCGGGTCGACTGTTCGTGCATGTACCCGCCCTCGTCCCGTTGCCACTGTCGACCGCGCTCGACGTAGGCGCGCTCCTCGTCGTCGAGGTCGTCGGGGAGGCCGCCGAGGAAGTGGTACTGCGACACGTCCGTCAGGTGCAGCGCAGCCACCGCTCCGGGGTGCCGGGCCGCGATCGCCTCGCCCACGTCGCAGCCGACGTCCCCGGCCGAGACGACGAACCGGTCGAACCCGAGGTCGAGCATCGCGGCGTGCACCGCGTCCGCCATCTCGATCGCCGACCAGCCACTCCGCTCCGTCGCCGCGGCGAACGGGAAGCCCGGCAGCGCCGGAACGACGCACGTCACGTCGTCGACGCGGTCGAGCACCCGCTCGAACCGGAGGACCGAGTCCGGCCACCCGTGCAGGAACAGGACGACCGGGGCGTCGGCACCCGCAGGTTGGACGATCGCGTTCACCGGTGTCGCCGACCCCGAGCGCACCCATGGCCGGGCGAGGACGCGCGCCTCGTGGTCCTCCCACCGGTAGGCGTCGGCCCAGTGGTCGAGGAGGGCGTCGAGGTCGCGCCCCGCCATGCCGAGGTCCTGACCGGCGCGGTCGACGGCAGGCAGCACCCGGCGTGCGCGCACGCGCTCGCGCAGGTCCCGCAGGACGTCCGGATCGACGGGGTGGAGGACGGTCCTCGTGCTCATGTCCCCATGCTGCACCGGGGGAAGCGACGAGGACAGGGGTCCTGCCTCCCGGCCGGTCGGCGAGTGAACGCTCACCCACGCCCGCCTGGCGGAGTAGACAGGCGTCATGCCCAACGACGCGTACAACGAACCAGCCGTCGCCCTGCCCACCGCCTCGATGCCGCTGCTCGGCTTCGGCACCTGGCAGATCGAGGACGCCGACGCCCCCGCTGCCGTGAGCTCGGCCCTCGAGGCCGGCTACCGCCACATCGACACCGCCACCGGCTACGCCAACGAGCGCGGGGTCGGTCGGGCCGTCGCCGAGTCCGGACTCGACCGCGACGAGGTGTTCATCACCACCAAGCTGCCGCCGGAGCACGGCGGCCGTGAACGGCAGACCATCTCCGAGAGCCTGGACAAGCTCGGCGTCGACCAGCTCGACCTGTGGCTCGTGCACTGGCCGCCGAACGGCGAGGCGACCCCGGCGGTGTGGGAGCAGGTCATCGCCGCCCAGCAGGACGGTCTGACCAAGGCCATCGGCGTCAGCAACTACTCGCTGGCGCAGATCGACGAACTCATCGACGCGACCGGCGTGACCCCGTCGGTGAACCAGGTGCGCTGGAGCCCTGCGGAGTACGACGTCGCCTTCGCGCAGGGGTTGGCCGAGCGCGGCGTCGTCCTTGAGGGGTACAGCCCGTTCAAGGCCTCGAACCTCCAGGACCCGACGTTCCTCCGCATCGCCGAGGCGCACGACGCCGACGCCGCGCAGGTCATCGTCGCATGGCACATCGCGCACGAGTTCGTCGTCATCCCGAAGTCGTCGCAGCCGGAGCGCATCCGCTCGAACGCGCGCGGCGTGACGTTCCAGCTGACCGAGGACGAGGTCGCCGCGATCGACGCCCTGGGAACCTCCGCGGCCTGAGCCGCCGGGAGGCCCGCCCCAGCGCGGACCCGGCCCTGCCGGCCCCGCCCTCGGCGGCGCCGGGCGGGAGCGATCAGGCGGTGTGCCTCGGGGATCACGCCGGGCGCGAGAGCGCTGCGAGCGAGCGATCGGCGAGCGTCAGCGCCACGAGGACCGCGGCCGCCACGACCATGATCCACGCGAGTTCGTGCAGCCCGGGGGTGGTCGCCCGCGCCCCGAACGCCGCCCCGCCCGACGCCGACGCCACGATCGCGCCGAGGTACGAGAACGTCCGGAGCAAGCCCGCGGACGCGCCGACCCGCTCGGGGTCCGCCTGGTGGTACAGGGCGTTCTGGTTCGCCAGGTTGAGCAGCCCGAGCGGGATCCCGACGAGCGTGGTGAGGGCGAACAGGAGCCACACGGCCGTGCCGGACCCCACGGCGAGGAGCAGGACGCAGCCGACGAGCAGCAGGACGCCGCCGACGACGAGCTTCGCCCGCACCTCGGGCCGTCTGCCGGTCAGGGTCGACACGACGATGGCCGCACCGAACAGGGGGAGCAGCACGAGCCCCGCGGCCGACGCCGACAAGCCACGGCCGTCCTCGAGCCACTGCGTGAACCCGTAGAGGAACGCGTAGCTGACGACCTGGGCGACGAGGGCGCGCGCGAACGTCCCGAGCAGCGGGAGGTTGCCGGCGAACACCCGCACGTCGATGAACGGGTCGACGGCACGGAGTTCGCGCACCGTGAAGGCGACCGCGGCGGCGACGGCGACCACGAGCAGCCAGACGAGTGCCGGCCGCAGGTCCATGAGGAACAGCAGGAGCGCGAGGAGCGTCGCCGCGAAGAGCAGGACACCGGCGACGTCGAACCGCGCACGCGTCTGGGTGGCGTCGAGCGCGGTGTGCCGGGGGAGTGCGACCCAGCCGAGCACCAGACAGGCGACACCGAGCGGGATGTTGACCGCGAACGTCGCCCGCCACCCGCCGACGGCGATGAGGAGTCCGCCGAGCGTCGGCCCGATCACCGCGATGGTCTGCGTCGTCACGGCGAGCGCGGTGAGCACCGCCTGGGGGCTGTCCTGCCCGGTGCGGCGGCCCTCGGCACGGATGAGCGTCATGGCGGCGGGGTACCCCGCGCACGTGCCGAACCCGAGCACGACCCGGGCGGCGACGAGCCACCCGAGCCCGGGGGCCGCGGTGCCGATCACGCCCGCGACGAGGGTGAGCACGGCGCCGACGAGGAACAGCCGCCGCGGCCCGAACGTGTCGACGAGTCGCCCCACCAGGGGCTGCCCGATCGACGTCGCCAGGTACAGCGCGGACACCAGCCAGGCGGTCTCCGACGCGGGTGCGCCGAACGCGGCGGCGATCGGCACGAGGGCGACCGCGATGATCGACGAGTTGATCGGGTTGAGGATCGACCCGAGCATCATCGGCGCGAGCAGGCGCCGGTCGAACCGGTCGGGAGGCGCGGCGCGGCCCCGTCGTCCGGCTCCCGGCGTGGACGGTGCAGTGGGGCGGGGGAGCCGCTCGGTGTCCGACTCGCTCATCGGTCGGTGCGCTCCGTCGGCGCCTCGGCGACCCGGTCGAGCAGCGCCAGGGCCTCGAGCAGGCGACGACGCTCGTCCTCCGTGTACCGCTCGGCCATCACCTCGGTGAGCCACTCCTGCCGCGCGGCGCGGTTGCCCTCGTTCTGCACCGACCCGGCGTCGGTCAGGCCGACGATCTGGCGGCGCCCGTCGGTGGGGTCGGGTGCCCGCTGCACGAGCCCTGCGGCCTCCAGCGCGGTGAGGGTGTTCGCCATCGACTGCGGCCGGACGCCCTCGAGCACGGCGAGAGCCGAGGCGGTGGTCGCCTCGCCCTTGCCGACGCGGGTCAGGACGGACGCCTGCGAGGGAGTGAGGTCGCCCTCGGCCGCGACCTCGCGCAGGCGGCGGAGGAAACGGCCGACGGCCACGCGCACGGCCAGCGAGGTCGCCGCGGGGGATGCGTCGAGTGGGATCGGTTCGTCGGAGATGATCGGCAGCCTAGACTGCGCATCAGTACCTGTACAGTCAGGACTGTCGAATTCCACACGACCACCGGAGGCTCGCCATGTCCACACCCGTCCTGCTCGTCATGGACTTCCAGACCAGCATCGTCGACCGGCTCGGCTCGCCCGAGGTCCTGGCGGCCGCCACGCGCGCGGTCGATGCCGCCCGCACGAACGGCGTGCCCGTGGTGTTCGTCCGCGTCGCCTTCCGCGCGGGGTTCCCCGAGATCGCTGCGTCGAACAAGAGCTTCGGCGCGATCCGGCAGCGGGGCGACGCCGCCGGCTTCGACGAGCGCTCGACCGCGATCCACGCCGCGTTCGCGGTCCGTCCCGACGAGGTCGTCGTGACGAAGCGCCGGGTCAGTGCCTTCGCCGGCAGCGACCTCGACGTCGTGCTTCGCGCTGCCGGGGCGACCGAGCTCGTCCTCGCGGGCATCGCCACGAGCGGGGTCGTGCTGTCGACCCTCCGGCAGGCCGCGGACCTCGACTACGGGATCACCGTCCTCGCCGACGCATGTGCGGACGCCGATCCCGAGGTCCACCGGGTCCTGACCGAGAAGGTCTACCCCCGACAGGCCGACGTCACGACCGTGGACGCTTGGGTGGCGAACCTCCGCGGATGACGCTGCCGGGCCTCCCGGCCGTCCCGCGGATCAGACCAGGATCTTCGAGACGCAGACCACGTCCGCCACGAGGGTGTGCGCACCGAACGGGGCGATCGGCACGTACCCGCGGCGCAGCAGCGTGTCCGTGATGTCCGCGTCGCCCGGGGTGCCGGCGTGCACGAGGGCGGGGGAGCCGAGTTCGCCCGCGACCTGTTCGAGGCGGCTGAGCAGCGCGCTGCCGACACCGGCGCCCCGGGCGTCCTCGCGGATGAAGAACGACTGGATCTCGAGCACGCCATCGGCGACCTCGCTGAGGACCCCGTAGCCGAGCGGCTCACCCATGCCGTTGCGGACCGTCAGGTTCGCCGCGACCGACGCCGGGGGCAGCGTCCGTGCCATGCGCGGGGGGAGCCCGGCGCTGAGGAGTGCGACGGCCCGCAGGCGAACGGCGTCCTCGCCGCTGTACGGCTCGTGGTCGATCGTGATCTCGGATGGTGCTGTGGTGCTCATGAGCGTCATTGGTTCCTCGGTTCGGGTTGCACAGGGCGACCGCTCGGTCACCCCACTGCACGTCCGGAGTCGCCACGTCCAGGGCCGGGCGGGAACTCGGATTCGCTAGTCTGTCTAGCAAATCAGGTCACACCGGGGGCACGCTGTGAGTCCTGTCCCCGGTGACCACCCAGTTCGGGGTGTGGTGGATCCAGACGGAACTGTCCTACTCCAGGAGCCCCCGCACGTCTTCAGCCGTCAGCGCTCCCGAGAACGTGTCGTCCTCGTCGATGACCGCGTCGAACAGTTCCCCCTTGCGGGTCGCGAGGGCCAGGACCTTGTCCTCGATGGTGTCCTGCGCGATGAGGCGGTGCACGCTCACGGGGACCCGCTGCCCGATGCGGTGCGCGCGGTCGATCGCCTGGGCCTCCGCCGCGGGGTTCCACCAGGGATCGAGCACGAACACCGTGTCGGCCTCGGTCAGGTTGAGGCCGAAACCGCCCGCCTTGAGGCTGATGAGGAACGCCGGCGCACTGCCCTGCTTGAACCGGTCGATCACCGCTGCGCGACCGGTCGTCGACCCGTCGAGGTACTCGTACGCCACGCCGCGCGCGTCGAGCCCGGACGCGACGAGCCGGAGGAACGAGGTGAACTGACTGAACACGAGGGCACGGCGCCCCTCGGCCTCGAGCTCCGCGAGGTCGTCGAGCAGCAGGTCGAGCTTCGCCGACGGCACGGCCGAGTCCGGGTCGATGAGCGCCGGCGAGAGGGCGAGCATCCGCAGGAGCGTCAGCGAGCGGAACACGATCATCCGGTGCCGGTCCATGTCGTCGAGCAGGTCGAGCACCTTGAGCCGCTCGCGCTGCAGGGTCCGGTCGTAGAGGGCGCGGTGCTCCGGGTCGAGGTCGACGTGCAGCACCTGCTCGACCTTCTCGGGCAGGTCCGCCGCCACGGACTCCTTGGTGCGCCGGAGCATGAGCGGCCGGATCCGCCGCCGCAGCCGACCCATCACATCGGCCCGCTGCTCCGGTGTCAGGTCCGGGGACGCCACCGGCTTGACCACGTCGTCCGTGAACCGCGTCACGCTCGACAGCAGACCGGGCGCGACGACCGAGAAGATCGACCACAGGTCCATGAGCCCGTTCTCGAGCGGCGTCCCGGTGATCGCGAGCTTGAACGGCGCGGGGAGGTCCGCCGCGAGCCGGTTCGCCTGCGACGTCCGGTTCTTGACGAACTGCGCCTCGTCGAGGACCAGTCCGGCCCACTCCTGCTGTCGGTACGCCGCCGCGTCGAGCCGGAACAGCGCGTACGAGGTCACGACGACGTCCGCCTCGGCCGCGGCGTCCCGGAGCATCCGCCGTCGCTTCGCGGTCGTCGCCGTCACGCCGCGCACCACGAGCGACGGGGTGAACCGCGCCGCCTCGGTGACCCAGTTGCCGACGACGCTCGTCGGCGCGACCACGAGGAACGGGCGACGGTCGGGAGCCGCGGCTGACGAGCCTCCCGACCGGTCCGGTGCGGCGTCCCCCGAGCCGGCCCGCGCGCGTTCGCGCTCCCGCACGCCCGCCACGAACGCGAGCGTCTGCAGCGTCTTGCCGAGCCCCATGTCGTCCGCCAGGACCCCGCCGAGCCCGTGCTCGTGCAGGAACGTCAGCCACGCCAGGCCCTCGCGTTGGTAGGGGCGGAGCTCGGCGTGCACGGAGTCCGGCACGGACACGGCCGCGATCACCGGGTCGTCATCGGTGGCGTCCTGGAACCGCAGGAGGCCCTCGACGGTCTCGCGCCACCGGGCGTCCTGCACGGTCTCGTCGGCGAGCTGGTCGAACTCCGACCACAGCGCGGCCTGGTACGGGCTGATGCGGTAGCGGCCGGGCTCCCACTCGTCGAGCTCGGTCGCCTCGTCGATGAGGCGCTTCAGCTCGTCGAACACCGGGTTCTGCAGTGACATGTACGTGTTGTCGATGAGCTTGAGCTTCCGCTCCCGCTTGGCGAGCGCCTCGAGCAGGGGCGTGAACGGGACCGTGCGACCCTCGACGGTCACGAGGAACCCGAGGTCGAACCAGTCGCGGTGTGGGCTCGGCATCGTGGTCAGGGTCAGCTTCGGCTGGTCGGTGAGTTCCCGGTAGTCCGGGCGCTCGCCCACGATGCGGACGCGCAGGTCGTCGCGGGCCTGGAGTGTCGGCAGGGTCGTCGTCGTGAACTCGATGGCGTCGGAGCCGTCGAGCACCTGGTCGCCGTCGTCGGAGTCCCCGTCGTCGGCGTCGCTTCCGTCGACGTCGTCGCCGCGGTCACGGTCACGGACCGGGTCGACGCCGGTCCGGCTCGGCCACCGCACGCCAGGAGGCCCGTCCACTTCCGACAGGTCCGGAACCGGTCCGTGCGCTGCCGGGAGGTCCCGTCGGCCGTCCACGTGCCAACGCCAGCTGAGCAGCACCCGGTCCTCGGGCTCGAACGTCACGGTCAGGACGAACTCCGGCGGCGTGCGGTCCGGGAGCTCGAGCGAGCCGTCGGCGCTCACGAGGTCCACGCTGCCGCGCAGGCGGGGCGAGACGTCGTGCAGGAACTCGTCGACGTCCGCGGGCGGGACGGTGATGCGGTCCCCGGTCGTCAGGAGACGGCGCTGGTCCTCGCGCAGGGGCGTCGGTGTCGGCGCGAGGGTGATGTGCAGCGCGGGGGAGCGACGGAAGGCGTAGACGCCGTGGGTGCCGATCGCGCCCGCGGCCCCCGGCGGGATCGGACGGCCGTCGACCAGGGCGAGTGCGCCGAGCTGCACGCCGTCCGACGTGCGGGACGCATCGAGGACGACCCGGGCCTCCCGGCCGACGACGACGGCACGGGCGTCGGTGTCGGCGGTGGGGTCGGGCGCCGTGCCAGTGCCGGTGCCGGTGCCGGTGCCGGCACTGGCGCTCCGGCCGCGCCCGCGTGCGGCGGCCTTCGCGCCCGCTGCGACGAGCGCGATGCCGAGCCGCTCGGCCTCGTGCAGGAGCGGCCACAACAGCGGACTCGCGAACTCGTCGAGGAACAGCCAGTCGCTCTCGCCCGGCGCGTACGCCGCGTGCGCGGAGCGGTGCAGCGCGGCGAACTGCAGGAACCAGGCGTGCTGGTCGGGGTCCGCGCCGAGGCGGTTGCGCGAGTACGGGAGCGACCCCCAGGTGAGTTGCCCGCGGACCCAGTTGCCCGCTGCGCTGCGCGTGACCGGGCGGACGCCGAGGCGGACACGGCTCCCGACCGACCGAGCGGCGTCGTGAGCCGCCGCTGCGCGAGCGAGTCGCTGCGGCACGAGGTCCCGGAGCTCGAACTGGAGGCCCATCGCGGTCGTCCGTGCGCTCGCCGGCCCGGGGTCGCCGGCGAACGACCCGAGCGCCGTCCGCCAGTGCTCGGGCGGCGCGGCCACGGCGTCGTCGACCGCCGTCACGGCGAGGCCCGTCGGCTCCACGAGTCCGGTGAGTCCGGCCGCGCCGGTCAGCCCGGGGTCGCGCCGGACCGCGGCGGCCGTGACCTCGAGGAGCGCCGCCGCGACGTGCTTGCAGTCGCCACCGATGGGGCACGTGCAGGTGTTCCGGCCGGGTCGGCTGAACGGACCGCGGGTGGGCGTGAGGTGCACGCTTACCTGGTACGGCTCGGGGCCGGAGCCCTGCACGAGGGCGGCGAGCGTCTCGTCCGCGTCGTCCCAGCGGGTCCCGAGCACGCCGCCGGCACGCACGAGGTCCTTCGCGCGCCCGAACGGACGCGGGCCGACGAGTCGGATGACGTCGACCGCGTCGACGAGCGGGGCGGGCATGTCCCCCATCGTCGCAGGAGCGTCCGACGTCGTCAGTCGCCCGGCTCCGCCCGCAGTCCCGCGAGCAGCAGCCGCACCATGCGTTCGGCACGGCCGGACCGCTCGGTCCCGGGAGGCCCACCCGCGTGACAGAGGTCCGCGACCGCCCCGAGGAACTCGGCGGCGTCGACCTCGTGCACGACGTCCCCGGACGCGGTCGCCGCGGTGAGCAGCCGATCGAGCGTCGGTGCGAGTCGCGTCGAGAAGTACTCGGCGAGCGGTTCGTACGCCGGGTCGCCCGAGTGGAGTGCCGCAGCGAGCCCGCGCTTCGTGGCGACGAACTGGGTGTAGCGCATGATCCATCGGTCGAGTGCCTCGCCCGGCGGTGAGGTGGCCTCGATCTCCTCCGCAACCGCCACGCACGCGTCCATCTCGCGCCGGAACACCGCCGAGATGAGGTCCGAGCGGAGCGGGAAGTGCCGGTACAGGGTGCCGACCCCGACGCCCGCGCGTTCGGCGATCGACCGCACCGGCGCGTCCACACCGGCGTCCGCGAACACCGCCTTCGCGGCTTCGAGGAGGGCATCGACGTTCTGCCGCGCGTCCGAGCGCATCCGTCGGCCGGCCGGGGCGATCGAGGCGTCGGTGTCGCTCGTGGGCGCGGGCATGATGGGGCTCCTCTTGCGGCGGAACAAAGTTCCGCATAAGGTGACGGAATCAAGCGGAACAGGGTTCCGGATAGCCGAATCGCATCGAGCGGTCGTTCCGGAAGGTCGTTCCGATTCATCGATCATACGACCCGCCTCGGCTGACAGGGCGGCGCGGGTCCGGAAATGGAGCACCATGCAGTACCGCACTCTCGGCCGCACCGGCATCAAGGTCACCCCGTACGCGCTCGGCGCGATGATGCTCGGGAGTCTCGGCAATCCGGACCGGAAGGAGGGCGTCCGGATCATCCACCGGGCCCTCGACGCCGGCATCAACCTCGTCGACACCGCCGACCGCTACGGCGACTCCGAGGAGGTCGTCGGCGAAGCGCTGAAGGGCCGCCGCGACGACGTCGTCCTCGCCACGAAGTTCTGGGGTCCCGTGGACGACGACGTCAACCACCGGGGCGCGTCGCGGCGCTGGATCACCCAGGCGGTCGAGCGATCGCTCCGCCGCCTGCAGACCGACCACATCGACCTGTACCAGCTCCACCGCCCGGACCCCGACACCGACATCGACGAGACGCTGTCGGCGCTCACCGACCTCGTGCGGCAGGGCAAGGTCCGCGCGATCGGGTCGTCCTCGATGCGCGGCTCCGAGATCGTCGAGGCGCAGTGGACGTCCGAGCGCCGCGGGTTCGAGCGGTTCCGCACCGAACAGCCGAACTACTCGATCCTCGACCGTGAGATCGAGCGCGAGATCCTCCCCGTCGCCGAGCGCTACGGCATGGGGACCCTGGTCTACAGCCCGCTCGCCGGTGGCACCCTGACCGGGCGCTACCGGGCGGGTCAGGACAACGACGTGTTCCGCTCGTCGGTCTCCGGGATGCGGCACTTCCGTGACGAACGTCGCCTCGCCACCGTCGAGCAGCTCATCACGCTGGCCCAGGAGGTCGGTGTCCCACTCACCCACCTCGCGATGTCCTTCGTGATCCCGCACCCCGGGGTGACCTCCGCCATCGCCGGACCCCGGACCATGGAGCAGCTCGAGGACACGCTCGCCGGGATCGACGTCGCGCTGTCGGACGAGGTGCTCGACCGGATCGACGCGATCGTCCCGCCCGGCGAGAGCGTCGGGGCGATGGACATGGTCTACCGCGGCCCGGAGGTCGGCGACCCGGCGCTGCGCCGCCGCCCGGCCGCGGAGCGCTCCGCCGCCTGACCGTCCCGTTCTTCCGCGAGATCGCAGTCGTTGCCGGTATCTGCGGCTCCAGAGCGGCAACAACTGCGATCTCGACGAAGGGGGGGTGACCGGGCCGGTGGGAGCGCTGGTCAGCGCAGCGCGGAGAGGGCGTCCGTCGACGCCGAGTGCGTGGCGCCGTCGCTCGTCGTCCAGGTCACGGTCAGGTCTCCGAGGTCCCCGGTGTCCCGGTCCGCCGGCGGCCACCACGCGGTCCACAGGCCGTCCCCGACGGTCGTCGTGATCGTCCGGCCTGAGGCGGTGTGGAGGACGACGCCCGTGACGTCCGGCCCGACCTGGCCGTACGCGCGGCTGATCGCCTGGCCGCCCGATCCGTTCATCTCGGTGCTCTGGACGTTGACCGTCCCGGCGGCGAGCACCGGCAGCGGGGTCGAGCGGTCGTCGATGAGCTCCCACGACACGACATGTCCGGAGCCGACGAGGCACCAGCGCCGCGCGCCGTCGCCCGCGCTCGACACCACCATGGTCAGGACCGAGCCGCGGCGGTCGACGTCCGACACCGAGATCCGTCCGGCCGTCGAGGTCGCGTCGGTGCCCACCGACCTCGTGCACTGCTGCGCGATCGCCTCGATCGACGAGGACGTCGCCGACGGGTGCGAGGGGACCGCCGTCCACGAGGCGATCTCGGCCGTCGACAGGCTCGTCGCGTGTCCCGGCAGCTGGTGGTACAGGTCGCGGGCGATCGGCAGGCCGACCACGGCGCCGCCGAGGAGCAGCGCGCCGCCCGCCACGGTGGCACCGGTCGCCCAGGCGGCCCGTGTGACCGGTCCGCGCCCGGTGCGTGTCGCCGGCATCGGCCGGGAGGCCCGGGACGAGCCCGTCACGCGGACCACCTCCGGCTCGGGGTCGAGTCGGACGATCGCGGCGAGGAGGCGCTCCGCGCGGTCGACCTCGCTCGGGGTCAGGTCGGTGCGGGGCTCGGTGTCGAGGCCGCCGAGCTCGTGCTCGAGTCGTGTTGCGTGCGGTCGTGTCATCGTCGTGCCTTCCGGTCGAGGCGGAGTGCGGTCATCGCGGTGGGGGAGTCCGGGTGGTCGGGGCCCGGATCCGCGTCGGGGGTGGGCCAGCTGGCGAACGGGTGCGGGGCCTCCCGGCCGGTGTCGGGGGTGGGCCAGATGGCGGCGGGCGGCTGGGCCTCCCGGCCGGTGTCGGGGTGCGTGGCGGCGGCCGGTGCCGTCGACGATCCGCGTCGCTCGCCCTCGTCGGAGTCGCGGAGCACCGCTGCCAGGCGGCGTCGGGCGCGACTGGCGCGCATCGAGTAGGCCGCACGGCTGATGCCGAGGACGGCGGCGGCTTGCGCTCCGGTCATGCCCTCCCAGACCTGCAGGGCCAGGGCCTCCTGGTCGAGCTCGTCGAGCGAGCGCCACGCGAGGGCGAGGTCGTGCCGACGTTCGAGCGCCGCGATCGGGTCGTCGCTCGGAACCGCGACCGATGCCTCACCCTGCACCCGGACGGCGAGTCCGGTCCGACGTCCGGCGCTCCGGGCGGCGTTGAGCATGACGTTCCGCGCCGTCCGGTAGAGCCAGGGGAGCGGTGCGACGAGCATCTCGTCCTGCCGGCGCCACGCGGCGACGAAGGTCTCGGACACGACGTCGTCCACGGCCGCCGGGTGCGCTCGTCGACGGACGAACCGCAGCACCGCGGGGTAGTGGAGCCGGTACAGCTCGGTGAATGTGGGGTCCACGGGACTCCTTCGGATCGGTGGTCACCCTGGATGTGTCCGGCACGCCCCAGTGTGCAACCGCTACCGCCCCGTCTGGCCGCCGAGTGTGTACGACGCGCGACGGGGAGGGACGGCGCCCGCCTATCCGGCCGAGGACGGCGGCGCCTCCTGGGTCGCCAGGACCGAGTGCCGCCGTGAGTACCCGAAGTAGACCCCGAGACCGATCGCGAACCACACGCCGAACCGCACCCACGTCTCCCACTGGAGGAACGTCACCAGCCACAGGGACGCCATCACCCCGATCACGGGCACGACGGGCATGAGCGGCAGTCGGAACTGGCGGGGGATCTCTGGACGCCGGTAGCGGAGGACCACCACGGCCGAGCAGACCACGACGAAGGCGAGCAGGATGCCGATGTTCGTCAGCTCCGCGACGGTGCCGATCGGCAGCAGCCCCGCCAGGACCGCCGCCGCCGCGCCCGCGATCCACGTCACGCGCGTCGGGACGTGTCGCTTCGGGTCCGTCTTGGCGAACCACGCGGGCAGCAGGCCGTCGCGGCTCATCGAGAACCACACGCGCGAGACCCCGAGCAGGAACGTCAGGAGCACCGTGACGATGCCGATGATCGCGCCCACGGCGATGACGTCCGCCACGCCCCCGAGCCCGACCGACGCGAACGCGGTCGCGAAGCCCGACGCCGGGTCGATCTCCGTGTACCGCTGCATGCCCGTGAGCACCAGGGTGGCCAGCACGTACAACACCATGGCGATCCCGAGCGACAGCAGGATCGCCTTCGGCATGTGCTTCCGCGCGTCCTTCGACTCCTCCGCCGCGGTGCTCATGGCGTCGTACCCGAACACCGCGAAGAACACGGTCGCCGCCCCGGTCATCACCCCGCCGAAGCCGTGCGGGAAGTACGGATGGTAGTTCGCCGCCCGGATGTGGAAGACGCCGAGCACGACGATGAGCACGACGAGTGCGACCTTGATCCCCACCGCCACGAACTCGAACCGCGCTGCACTCCGGATGCCCCGGGTCAGGACGAACGCCGTGAGCAGACAGAGTGCGATCGCGAACACGTCGACGACGTGGCCGTGCCCCGTTCCCGGGGCGCCGAGCATCCACGCCGGGAGGTCGAGACCCACCTGCCCGAGCAGGAACCCGACGTACCCCGAGATGCCGATCGCGACCACCGCCACGATCGCCGTGTACTCGAGGAGCAGGTCCCAGCCGATGAACCAGGCGACGAGCTCGCCGAGCACCGCGTAGCCGTACGTGTAGGCGCTGCCGGCCTTCGGGATCATCCCCGCGAACTCGGCGTACGACAGCGCTGCCGCCGCGCTCGCGACCCCGGCGACGAGGAACGAGATGAGCACCGCGGGTCCTGCCGTCTGGTGCGCGACCTGGCCCGCGAGGGTGAAGATCCCCGCGCCGATGATGCCGCCGACGCCGATCGCGGTGAGCTGCCAGAGGCCCAGGTGGCGAGCGAGACCGCCGGGCGGGGACCCCGCGCCCGGATCGTCCTCGACCTGGTCGATCGGCTTGCGGCGGAACAGGTCGCGCCGCGCTGACGTCGTCGTCACGCGTTCATCCTGTCACTCTGCTCAGCCGTTGGCGCCCCCGGCCCCGATCCCGCGGCATTCGTGGGTGGTCGGCGGCCGGTCGCCGGTGGCTTGTGGCCTGTGGCCGGTGGCCCTCGGACAGCGGGGGCGGACGGCCGTCAGGCCTGCGGATGCGCCCAGGCCAGGAGGCGCTCCACCGGCCACGTCGTCACGATGCGGTCGGCCGGCACCCCGTTCTGCGCCGCCCGCTCCGCCCCGAGCCGCAGGAAGTCGAGCTGTCCGGGCGCGTGTGCGTCGGTGTCGATGCTGAACAGACAGCCCACCTCGAGCGCGAGCTGGATGAGGTCGTCCGGCGGGTCCTGTCGCTCGGGTCGACTGTTGATCTCGACCGCGACGTCGTGCTCCACGCACGCCTCGAACACCGCACGCGCGTCGAACGTCGACTGCGGGCGCTCGCCGCGGGACCCCTGCACGAGGCGGCCGGTGCAGTGCCCGAGGACGTTCGTGTGCGGATCACGGATGCCGCCGAGCATGCGCTCCGTCATCGTGCGGCGGTCAGCGCGGAGCTTCGAGTGCACGCTCGCGACGACGACGTCGAGCCGGTCGAGCATCGCCGGGGTCTGGTCGAGCGTGCCGTCCTCGAGGATGTCGACCTCGATCCCGCTGAGCACCCGGACGTCGGGGTGGTCCGCCCGGACGTCGTCGAGCACGCCGAGCTGTTCGATCAGGCGCTCGGCGGTCAGACCGTGCGCGACGGTCAGGTTGGGCGAGTGGTCGGTGAGCGCGATGTACTCGCGCCCCAGGGTCCGCGCCGCCTCGACCATGAGCGGGATGGGCGTGCCGCCGTCCGACCACTCACTGTGGCAGTGCAGGTCGCCGCGCAGGTCGGCCAGGAGGCCCGCCCCGGCCTCGCTCGTCGTCTCGCGTTCCCGGTCGCGCAGGGCCTGCAGGTAGTCGGGCACGCGGCCCTCGAGCGCCTGGCCGATCACCTCGAGGCTGCGGGAACCGACCCCCTTGGTGCGGGCGAGTGCGCCGGAGCGGAGCCGGGCCTCCACATCGTCGTCGGACCGACCGGCGATCGCGGCGGCCGCCGTGCGGAACGCCTGCACCTTGAACGACGGAGCGAGGTCCCGTTCGAGCCAGAAGGCGATCTCCTGCAGGGCGTCGACGGGGTGCACGCCGTCCATCCTGCTCGTCCGGGCGTCCGGGCGTCCGGGCGTCCGGCGTCCCGGTGGCCGGGTGGCCGGCACCCGACCGTTCCGACGAAGTCCCAGTCGTCGTCGTTCCGAGGCCGGTCAGAACGGCAACGACTGCGATCTCGCGGAAGGGGGAGCGGGGGAGCGGCCGGCGGTCAGCCGACGCTGTGTCCGCAGGCCGCCGCGTAGTCGCGGAGGACCTCGCGCACGGCGTCGACCGCGAGGGCCTCGGGCTCCGGCGCCAGCACGCCCTGCCGCACCCGCGTGAACTGCTTCGGCAGGAACTGCCCGATCAGCGGCTCGGGGATCCCGGACGCGGTCAGGTTGGTGAACAACCGGTCGACGCGCTCCTCGACCTCGGGCGAGGCCCAGTAGTAGCGGATGCGGTCGCTGTAGCTGTACCGGCGGGCGATGCGCTGCTCCTCGGCGTCGCCCTCGTAGTAGTGCTCCCAGTACCCGGGATCGGCGACCATCCGCTCGTCCATGAACGCGACGAGGTCGGAGCGCTCGCCGGCGGGCACGAGTTCGTCCTCGATCGCGGCGAGGGCGAACAGGGCCTCGCGCAGGGCGAACGTCAGCCCCGGCCCGACCTTGAGCACGGCCCAGTGGTCCTCGACGAGCTCGGTCAGGTGGCCGCGGGTCTGGTAGTCGGTGCTGTGCGCCTCGAACACCATGTCGGGCTCGTCGTCGAGGACCCGCTGCAGCTGCTGCGTCGCCGTCCGGTCGTAGTCGATCACCTTGAGGTGGTCGAACTCGACGCCGGGCTGCACGACGAGTGCGACGACCCGCGGCCACACCGCGTCGAGGCCGCGGTCGCGCAGGGCGCCCTGGTGGGCGTCGAGGGTCTCGCGTGCGGCCGCGGGACTCGTCGGCTGGAGCGCGCCGAGGGTCTCGTGCGCGCCTCCCGGCACGGGCACCTCGGTGCCGATCACGTACACGGGCGGTTCGCCGTCGGCCGGCCGGGCGGCCTCGGCGATCGCGATGAGCCGGGCCGCGCGTTCGGCGACGACGGCGTCGGGCAGGGGCGTGGGGTCGCCGTCGAGCCGCATGCTGCAGTCGATGTGGAGTTTGGCGTACCCGGCGGCGGCGTACGCGGCGACGAGGTCGTCGGCCTTCGGCATCGCCTGATCCGGCGTCTCACGCTGCCACCGGTTCGGCCCGAGGTGGTCCCCGCCGAGCACCAGGCGGTCGCGGGGGAAGGACTCCTCGTCGGCGAAGCCGAGCACCTGGTCGCGGAACTGCTCCGGCGTGAGCCCCGTGTACCCGCCGAACTGGTCGACCTGGTTCGAGGTCGCCTCGATGAGCAGGACGGAGCCGTCCTCGAGGGCCTGCCGCATCGACGCCCGCAGCACGAGGGGGTGCGCGGAGCAGACGGAGGTGATCCCGACGGTGTCGCCGCCGCGGTGCCGACGGACGATGGCTTCGACCTGGTTCATGTCGTGGGGTTCCTTCCAGCGCGGTGAGCGCGGTCCGTGGTCGACGACGGGACGTCGACCGGGAACGGGTGCATCGGGACCAGCATGGCGGTTCCCGACGCACCCGATGGTGGTGCGGCGGCGATCAGTGGAGACGCAGCGCCTGTGGGATCCGGTCGCCGTGCGCCTCGAGCAGCTCGTCGCACATCGCGTGGATGTCGTCCAGGCTCAGTGACGCGGCGGCGTTCGGGTCGAGCATCGCGGCGTGGTAGACGTGGTCGCGGTCGCCCTCGAGGACGGCCTTGACCGTGAGTTCGACGACGTTGAGGAACGTCCGGTTGAGCGCGACGAGCTGCGCGGGCAGTGCGCCCACGGACTGCGGGTGCAGGCCGTCGGCGTCGACCGTCGCGGGGACCTCGATCGCGCACTCGTCGGGGAGGTTCGCGATCTTGCCGTTGTTCACGACGTTGACGTACAGGTCCGTCGGTTGACCGGTCACCTGCGCGCGGATGTACTCCGACGCCATCTCCGAGGTGGGCTCGAGCGTGAGTTCCCCGCCGCCCTCGAGGATGTGCTTCGTCTCGTCGAGCTCGTCGAGGTTCTCCTCGGAGCGGCGCAGGTACTCGCCGACCGGGATGCGGAACCGATCGATCGCGGCGTCGTCGTGCATGAGCCACGGCACGTACTCGGCCGAGTGCTCGCTCGACTCGGTGGGGAAGTACCCGAACCGGCGGAAGATCTCGACGCGCACGCGGCGCTGCAGCTCCGGGTCGGCCTCGACGACCTCGCGGAGGCGCGGGTACAGGTCCTCGCCGTCGCGGGTGAACCGGAGGACGAACGCCTGGTGGTTGAAGCCGGCGGTGACGTACTCGATCTCGTCCTGCGGAACGCCGACGAGCTCGGCGAGCTGGCGGTGGGTGTCGCGCACGGAGTGGCACAGGCCGACGACGCGCTGGAAGGGCGTGCTCGCCGCGACGGCCCACGGCAGCATCGCCATCGGGTTGCTGTAGTTGAGGAGCGTGGAGTCGGGCGCGACCTCGGCGAGGTCGTTCCCGATGCCCTGGAGCACGGGGATGGTACGGAGGCCGCGGAAGATGCCGCCGACGCCGATCGTGTCGCCGATCGTCTGACGCAGCCCGTACTTCGCGGGGATGTCGAAGTCGAGGCGGGTCGCCGCGTACCCGCCGACCTGGATCTCGTTGATGACGAAGTCGGCACCCTCGAGCGCGGCGCGTCGGTCGATGTCGGAGCTGATGCGCGCGCCGGCTCCGGCCAGGTCGGACACCCGGCCGGCGAGGGCCTCGGCGTACCCGAGACGCTCGGCGTCGATGTCGTGGAGCGACAGCTCGAGCTGTCCCTGGAGCTCCGGGTAGGTGCACAGATCGGTGACGACGTTGCGGGTGAACTCGACGCTCCCGGCGCCGATGAAGGCTACTTTGACCACGCGCTCACCCTGGCACGTGCTGCGCGTTGTGTGCAATGAATGCGCAAGAACTGCGACGCGAACTGCGCGAAGCGGCGGCGAGCGCCATGCGTCGGGATCAGGCCCGGATGACGCGGCAGCCCTGGCGCTCGATCGCCTCGACGGCGCTGTCCGGAGCGCGCAGGTCGGTCACGAGGACGTCGACGGCTTCCATCGGGCACACTCCGGCCAGCGCGGTCCGGCCGATCTTCGTGGCGTCCGCGAGGACGACCGTCGCCCGTGACCGCTGACTCATCCTGGCGTTCACACGGGCACCCACCGGGTCGTAGTTCGTGCAGCCGGCGGCCGCGTCGACACCGTCCACACCGACGAAGGAGACGTCGATGTGGTAATCGGCGAGGAACGACTCCGCGCTCGGTCCGACGGTCTCCTGACTGCTGGCGCGCACCTCGCCACCCGCTGCGAACACCCGGATTCCGCTGTTGCCCACGAGGCTCGAGGCGACGTTGAGTGCGTTCGTCACGACGGTGAGCCCCGGGCGGCTGCCGAGGTGCTGCGCGAACTCCCAGACGGTGGTCCCACCCGTGAGCCCGATCACCCGCGCGCTGTCGAGGAACCGCAGCGCCGCGAGCGCGATGCGCTGCTTCTCTGCGGCGTCCTGCGAGGTCTTGTACCCGAGCGGGAGGTCGTTGAAGGCGACGTGACGCGTCGCACCCCCACGCGTGCGGCTGACGAGCTGCTGCTGCTCGAGGACCTCGAGGTCCCGCCGGATGGTGGCTTCCGAGACGTCGAACCGGGCTGCGAGGGACGGGACGTCCATCTCGGCGTGCTCGACGATGGTCGACACGATCTGATTGAGCCTCTGCTTACGCTGCACATGCTCACAGTAGCCACTGCGCATGCGCAAGCCAAGAGTACGTGCAGTACGAGCAAGAAAATGCGCGGAAGGGGCCGTTGGTGTGTGAATTCGGTCCTCGTGTTGGCACCCGCGTGCAGATCGTGCAATCGTTCCACCACACCTGCGCACGGTGCGCAGCGAGGAGGGACAGGCGCGACGATGCGTCCCTGTCTCAGAAGGGTCATGAGATGCCATTCACGCGAAAGAGCCTCAAGGGCACCGCGCTCCTGACGGGTGCGCTGGGGCTGTCACTGCTCGCCAGCGGTTGCTCCGGGAGCTCCTCGTCCGGCGGCTCCGACCAGACCAAGGGCGTCACGATCACCGTGGCGTGGCTGAACCCGCCGCCTCCGCAGGCCGCACTCGACCAGTTCACGAAGAGCACGGGGATCCACGTCAAGTGGACCACCACCGACTGGGACAGCCTCCAGACCAAGATCTCGGCGGCGGCAACCTCGCACACCTACTTCGCCGATGCCACCGACGTCGACTGGTCGCGGGTCGGCCAGCTCGGCCAGCTCGGGTGGTTCTACCCCATGTCCCAGTACCTCGACGTCAAGAGCATGCGGCCGGACATGCCCCAGATGAGCTCGTTCACCTCGAAGGGCACGGTCTACGGCATCCCGTTCGACTCGTCCTACATGGTCACCACGGTGAACAAGGCCGAGTTCGCCAAGGCCGGGATCACGACCATGCCCACGACGATGAGCGAGTACACCAAGGACCTCCGGCAGATCAAGGCGAAGGGCGTCACGGACACCCCGCTGAACATCCCGTTCGCCGCCGCCGAGGGTCTGTCGACGCACTGGTACCAGCTGACGAACGCGTTCGGCGGGTCCGTCCTCGACAAGCAGGGGCGGCCCCAGTTCGCGTCGCCGAGCTCGCCCGGGTACAAGGCGGCCGAGTGGATGGTCGATGCGCTGAAGGACGGCCTCGTCCCTGCCGGCAACATCAACGTCAACGATTCGCAGGGCATGCAGAACCTGATGGCCAAGGGCATCACCGCCGCGACCACATCGGACTACTCGGGCAACGTCGGCAGCCTCTACGACGTCCCCGCGTCCTCCTCGGTGGTGGGCCAGGTCGAGTACATCCCGACCCCCGGCGTCCACGGCCCGGTGGCGAACCTCGGCAACCCGGACGGCATCGGCATCCCGAAGCAGGCGAAGTACCCGAAGGCGGCCGCCGAGTTCATCAAGTGGATGACGTCCTCGAAGAACCAGGCGGCGTTCGCGGGTGCCGACGGGCCCTCCAAGGTGCTCCCGAACTACCCGACGCCCTCGCGCCTCAGCGCCATGAAGGCCCTGACGACGTCCGGCCACCTGGCACAGGGCCAGGAGCTGACCACGCTCCTCGAGGGCTCGAAGGCCGTCTTCCCGGCCGGCGCACCGTCCTGGTACCCGCAGTTCTCCCGGGCCGTGAACACGAACCTGCACGCTGCGGCCGTGGGCAACGAGTCCGTCAGCGCCGCCATCAAGGCGATCGTGAAGACCACGAACTCGCTCGCGAAGGGGAACTCGTGACCCTGGTCCTGCCCTGCACCGCGACGGAGGTGACGACCCCGTGAGTGCCGGTACGAGCACCACGTCCCGTGCGACTCGGATCGCGCGGAGGAACGGCCGCGCGAACGCTCCTCGGCCGACACCGGGTCGCGGGCGGCGACGGTTCGACCTCCTGCCCTACGCGCTGGTCACGCCCCTGGCGCTGTTCATCGTCGTCCTGGCCCTCGTCCCAGCGGCGATCACGCTGGTCGAGGCGTTCTTCAAGGCCCAGCCGCTCGACCCGCCGAACTCCTTCGTCGGGCTCGGCAACTTCGTGAAGCTGTTCCAGGACGACACGATCGTCTCGAGCATGGTGAACACGGCCTACTACGTCGTCATCGGCGTCGTGGTCTCGACCGTGCTGGGGATCGTCATGGCGGTCACCCTGCAGAAGCCGTTCGTCGGACGGTCCGTGCTCATCGCGGTCCTCATCCTGCCGTGGGCGCTGCCGGGCGTGGTCGAGGGCATCGTCTGGTCGGGCATCTGGGACAGCAACACCGGTCTGCTCAACAGCGTGCTGTCGTCGCTCCACCTGATCGACCACTACCAGGTGTTCCTCGGCCAGAACCGATTCGTCACCATCCTGGTGATCGAGATCGTCCAGGTGTGGCAGATGACCCCGCTGTCCACACTGCTCGTGCTGGCGGCCTTGCAGAACATCCCCGGCGAGCTGTACGAAGCGGCGTCGATCGACGGTGCGACGGGATGGAAGTCGTTCCTCCAGGTGACGCTGCCGCTCGCTCGTCCGGGCATCGCGATCGCGATGGTGCAGGCCATCATCGCGACGCTCAACGTGTTCGACCAGCCGTACGTGTTGAACGGCGCTGCCTCGACCGGAGCCTCGGTGACCGAGCAGACCTACTTCGTCAGCTTCCAGAACCTGGACTTCGGCGAGGGGTACGCGCTGTCGCTCCTCATCACCATCGCAACGGTCGTGGTCTCCCTCGCCGTCGTGCGACTCGTCTACAAGCCGGTGGAGTTCTGATGCACCGTCGTTCCGTCGCGCGCCCCCTGGGCGTCGCGTTCATCGTCCTCTGGACGCTCGTCCCGCTGTACTGGGTGCTCAACACGAGCCTCCAGACGGATCAGCAGATCAGCGCGAAGCCGGCCAACTACATCCCGCCGACGCCGACGTTCGCCAACTACGCGACCCTGCTGGGAGGCAGTGGGGACGTGGCCTCGTCGGTCCGGCAGTCGACGCTCAACATCTTCGTCGAGTGCGGCGGGGCGACGATCGTCACCGTCGTGCTCGCGACGATCGCGGCGTACGCGTTCGCCCGGATGACGTTCCGTGGTCGGAACGTGCTGTTCTACGCGGTCCTCGCGACGATGGCGTTCCCCGCCTACGCGACGCTCATCCCGCTCTACGAGATGCTCAGCACCGCCGGGCTCGTGAACACGTACACCGGCATCGTGCTCGTGTACGTGTCGGGGTTCCTGCCGCTCGCCACGTGGATCCTCTACAACTACATGTCGAGCCTGCCCCTGGCGCTCGAGGAGGCCGGGTCGATGGACGGCGCCAGTCGGCTCGGCGTGCTCTGGCACATCGTGCTGCCGCTCGCCCGCCCGGGCATCGTCTCGACGGCGATCATCACGTTCCTGTCCGCCTGGGCGCAGTTCCTGTTCCCGCTCGTGCTGTCGAGCGACATCTCGACCCAACCGCTCACGGTCGTGATCGCCGCGCTGCAGGGGCGGCACACGGTGCCGTACTCCCTGATGAGCGCGGCGGGCGTCCTCGCGGTCGTCGTCCCGGCCGCCATCGCGGTCGTGCTCAACCGGTACATCGTCAGCGGCCTCCTCACGGGGAGCGTCAAGTGAATCGAGGCGGGGCGTTCGTCCTCATCGGTGCGGGCAGCACGGTGTTCACTCCGGGCCTCCTGACCGATCTCGCCCGCGCGGCGGGGTTCGACGACATCACGGTCCGCCTGGTCGACGTCGCTCCCGAGGCGGCGGAGACCATGGCGGCCGTGGGACGCCGGATCGCCGCGCAGTACGGATCGCACATGCGCGTCGAGGCGGTGCACGACCGACGTGAGGCCCTGCGCGGCGCGCAGTTCGTCACGACGACCATCGCCGTCGGGTCGGCCGCCGGATGGCGGCGTGACCTCGAGGTACCGGAACGGTTCGGGATCCGGCAGACGGTCGGCGACAGCGTCGGACCGGGCGGCGTCCTCCGCGCGCTCCGACACGTCCCGGAGATCGTCGCGATCGGCCGCGACATCGCCGACGTCGCTCCGGACGCCATCCTGTTCAACTACAGCAATCCCCTCACCGCGAACGTCCGGGCCGTCACCCGCGAGACGGGCATCCGTGCCGTCGGGCTCTGTCACGGCACGATGCACACCAAGAGCGCGCTCGCCCGGGCGCTCGAGGTCCCCGAGCAGGAGATCACGGCGACGTTCGGCGGGCTGAACCACCTGTCCTGGCTGATGGACATCCGGACGGCGGACCAGGACCTGTACCCGCGCCTCCGCGAGCTCGTCGAAGCGCGGGCCGGTGGCGCCGATGCTCCCTCCGACTGGAGCGAGGGCCCGCACGCGCCGGTGTCGGCGGACCTGATGCGGACGTTCGGGCTGTACCCGGCGCCCGGCGACCGGCACGTGGCGGAGTTCTTCGCCGACCACCTCGGTCCGGCCGGCGCGGGGGAGCTCCCGTGGGGCCTCCAGGCCGGCCTCGACGCGACACGCGAGTACATCGGCGAGAAGTCGCGACTCTGGGACGAGCTGCGCGAGCTCGCGGACGGTGACCGGCCGGTGCCGCCGCCGTCCGACCAGGAGGCGGAACGACTCGTCGCCATGGCGACGGCGATCCGCACGGGCCGGACCCACGTCGAGCTCGCGGTCAACCTCCCGAACCACGGTCTCATCGGGAACCTCCCCGAGACCGCGGTCGTCGAGGTGCCGGCCGCCGTCGGTGCCGACGGCGTGCGCGGGGTGTCCGTCGGGGACCTCCCCGCCGGCATCGCCGCGGTGCTCACCGCCCGGGCGCTCCAGCAGGAGCTCGTCGTCGACGCAGCACTACGCGGTGATCGCACGCTCGCGATCCAGGCGCTCGTGCTCGACCCGCTCGTGCCCGACCGGGCGACGGCCACCGCGATCCTCGACGCCGCGGTCGCCGAGGACCCGACCACCCTCCGTGCCGGCACCGAGCACGGTCTCGCCACCGTCTGAGCGCGACCACCTCGACCACGTCACCGGGTCGGCCCCGAGGGGTCGCCCCTCAGCCTCACCATCAGGAGAACCACCATGACCGAGACCAACCCCGACATCGATGTCGACCTCGCGGCCGCAGGGGCGACCGCGACCTTCCGGGAGATCAGACAGCAGCCCGACGTGTGGCTCGAGGCGGCATCGATCGTGCAGGGGCGCCGCGCCGACCTCGACGCGTTCCTCGCACCGCTCCTCGCGCACGACGACCTGCGCATCGTCTTCACCGGTGCCGGGACCTCGGCGTTCGCCGGCGGCGTCGTGGCCCCGACGGTGGCCCGCGCCACCGGTCGACGCGTCGAGAGCATCGCGACGACCGACATCGTGTCGAACCCCCGGCACTACCTCGCCGAGGACGTCCCCACGTTGCTGGTGTCGTTCGCCCGGTCCGGGAACAGTCCCGAGAGCGTGGCGGCGACGCGGCTGACCGACCAGGTCCTCGGCGATGCCTCCCACCTCGTCATCACCTGCAACGCCGGCGGTGCGCTCGCACAGGAGCACCAGGAACGGCCCGACTCGTTCGTGCTGCTCATGCCGCAGCGTTCGGACGACGCCGGCTTCGCGATGACGTCGAGCTTCACGTCGATGATGCTCAGCGCGCTGCTGGCCTTCCTCGGCGACGCCCCCGAGACGGTCGCGGCGCTGTCCAGCGCGGCGGACCAGGTGATCGGGGAGGACTGGGACTCGATCAAGGGGCTCGCGCAGGACGGCCTCCGGCGACTCGTGTACCTCGGCAGTGGTCCGCTCGCCGCACTGGCGCAGGAGTCCGCGCTCAAGACCCTCGAGCTGACCGCCGGCGGCGTCGTGAGCTACCACGACTCGTCGCTCGGGTTCCGGCACGGGCCCAAGGCCGTCCTCGACGCCGAGACGCTCGTGGTGGTCTACATCTCGAACGACCCGTACACGCGGTCCTACGACCTCGACATCGTGGCGGAGCTGCGTACCGCGATCGGCGCCTCCCGGGTGCTGTCGGTCGCGACCGACGGCGTCGGCGAGGGAGCGATCGTGCTCGAGGGCCTGCGCGGCACGGACGACGGGTACCTCGCGATCGCGTACATCCTGGTCGCGCAGATCCTCGCGCTCTCGTTCGCGCTCCGGGTCGGGACGACGCCGGACAACCCGTTCCCCGGCGGCGACGTGAACCGGGTCGTGCAGGGTGTGCACATCCACGAGCTCGAGGACTCCGCCGGGGACGGTCGCTGACGTGGCGGTATTCCTGGGCGTCGACGGCGGGGGCACGAAGACCGCCTTCGTCCTGCTCGACGACGACGGACGGGAACTCGGGGCGGTCGAGGGCGCGAGCGCCTACCACCTCGAGCACGGGCTGCCGCACGTGCGGCAGGTGCTCGTCGAGGGCGTCGCCGCGGTGACGGCGGCGGCGGGGACCACCGCCGATGCCATCACCTACGCGTTCATCGCGATCCCCACCTACGGCGAGGCCAGTCACGAGGTGGCCGTCCTCGACGAGCTTCCTGCGCAGGCGCTCGGACACGACCGGTACCGGTGCGGCAACGACATGATCGCGGGTTGGGCCGGCTCCCTCGCCGACGCCGACGGGATCAACGTCGTCGCCGGGACGGGCAGCCTCACCTACGGCGAACGGGCCGGGGCGTCGTCGCGTGTCGGCGGCTGGGGGGAGCTGTTCGGCGACGAGGGGTCCGGGTACTGGATCGGCCTGGAGGCGCTCTTCGCGTTCGCCCGCATGAGTGACGGACGGCTGCCGCGCACCTCGCTGCACGACCGTGTCCGTGAGGCGGTCGGGGTCGAGACGGACCTGGACATGATCGACGTGGTGCTCACCCGGTGGGGGCGGAGCCGCGGCCGGATCGCGTCGTTGTCCCGCCTCGTCGTCGAGGCGGCGCAGGACGACGACGCCGCCGCGACGCGGATCGTCGAGCGCGCGGTCGACCACTTGGTGGAACTCGTCGAGGCGACGAAGCGCAACCTCGGGTTCGGCGCGGACGAGCTGGTACCCGTGTCGTACTCGGGCGGCGTCTTCAGGGCCGAGCTCGTCCGGAGCGGGTTCGAGCGCGCCCTCCGCGCTCGGTCGGACCGGTACGACGTGCGGAGCCCGCGGTTCCCCTCGGACATCGGCGCCGCCCTCCACGCGGCCAAGCTGGCCGGACAGCCCCTCGGCGAGGCCGCACTGGCACGCCTGTCCGCCGGTCGGACGGTCTGATCCATGTCCTCCACCGCAGCGGTGACGCGGTACGACACCATGCCGTACAACCGGGTCGGGCGGAGCGGACTGCTGCTCCCGGCCATCGCCCTAGGTCTGTGGCAGAACTTCGGGGACGATCGCCCGTACGCGACACAGCGGGCGATCGTCCGTCGGGCGTTCGACCTGGGCGTCACCCACTTCGACCTCGCGAACAACTACGGGCCGCCGTACGGCAGCGCCGAGGTCACGTTCGGCCGGGTGCTCCGGGAGGACCTCCGCCACCACCGCGACGAGCTGATCGTCTCGACGAAGGCCGGGTACGACATGTGGGCCGGGCCGTACGGCGAGTTCGGGTCCCGCAAGTCGATGATCGCCTCACTCGACCAGAGCCTGGGGCGGCTCGGGCTCGAGTACGTCGACGTGTTCTACTCGCATCGGTACGACCCGGACACGCCGATCGAGGAGACGATGGGCGCCCTGGCGTCCGCCGTCACGAGCGGCAAGGCACTCTACGTCGGCGTCTCCAACCACGACGCCGACCAGACCCGGCGTGCGGCCGCGGCGCTCGCCGACCTCGGCGTGCCGCTCCTGGTCAACCAGCCGCCGTACTCGATGTTCGACCGGGAGGCCGAGCACGCGTTGATCCCGACGCTCGCGGAACTCGGCACGGGAGCGGTGGTGTACTCACCGCTCGCGCAGGGGCTGCTCACGGATCGCTACCTCGGTGCCACGATCCCGGGTGACTCGCGTGTCGTGGCCGGGCGCGACCTCCCGGCGTCCGCCCTCGACGGCCCCTACCGGGACCGCGCTCGCGCGCTCGCCGTCATCGCGGCGGACCGCGGGCAGACGCTGGCGCAGCTCGCCCTGACCTGGGTCCTGCGCCACCCGGAGGTCGCGTCGGCACTGGTCGGGGCCTCCAGCGTGCCGCAGCTCGAGCAGAACCTCCGCGCGGCGACGGCTCCGCCGCTCACCCCTGCGGAACTCGCCGCGATCGAGCCGTACGCGGTCGACGGCACGGCCGCGTGAGCTGAGGGCCCGATCCGTCCACCGGGGCGAAGCACGACGGGGTCGTCGGTGTCACCGACGACCCCTTCTGACTGCGCATTCGTACAGTTCTGCGACCGTGCGGCAGTGTCAGCGCATGTTTCCTGCTTGTTTCGCGGGCCTGTGGACCAGAACCGATCAGTGCTGGTGCTCGTTTGATTGCCAGTCGTTCGAACGGTGCAATAGCGTTCCCTCCACCGCGGCACCACCGACCGGCTCGCCGCTCCGACGAGGTCGCTCAGGCCCCGCGCCACGCGTGGCCGTGACGGGTGCCGAGGACGACTCGCGCGGCCCCGTCCGACGGCGCCGTCGCGTCCCGCTTGAACGAAGGAGTTCACGTGTTCCCCAGGACCATCAACCGCCGGGGTGCCGCCGTGCTCCGTCGTGGCGCCGTTCTCGGCGTCGCCACGGTCGCGATCGCGGCCGCCCTCACCGGCTGCGCCTCGTCCACCTCGTCGGGCGCCCTCGACACGAAGGCGAAGGTGCACCTGACCGTCTGGTCCGGCCAGGACGACCAGGCCGAGCAGATCCTCCAGCACCTCGTGTCGGAGTTCGAGCAGCAGCACCCGAACGTCTCGATCGACCTGTCCTCGGGCGCCTCGTCCACCGACCAGCTCCTCCAGAAGCTCTCCGCGTCCTTCGCGGCGAGCACCTACCCCGACGTCTCCTACACGTACGGATCGTGGGCCAGCCAGCTCGAGCAGTCCGGCCGCACGCTCGACATCACGAAGGACGTCGCCAAGCCGTCGGTCGGGTGGGACGAGTTCTCCGCCGCGGCGCGGGCCACCGCCCGGCCGACCGGGAAGAAGACGATCGGGTTCCCCGCGGTCGTCGACGACCTGTCGCTGCTCTACAACAAGACCGTCTTCGACAAGGCGCACGTCGCCTACCCGACGGCGGACTGGACCTGGGCCGACTTCCGGAAGGCGGCGAAGCAGCTCACCGATCCGGGGACGAACACCTACGGCTACGGCTACTCCGTGTCGGGGAGCGAGGAGACGACCTGGCAGTTGTGGCCGCACCTCTGGCAGAACGGTGGGTCCATCCTGTCGAGCAACGGCAAGAAGGCGACGTTCGACTCGACGGCGGGCGTCGACGCCCTCACCTACCTGCGTGACCTCGCGATCACCGACAAGAGCGTCTACCTCGACCAGACCGACACGAAGTTCGCGCAGCTGTTCGAGAGCAACCACATCGGCATGATCACCTCCGGCCCCTGGGAACTGTCGGCGCTCAAGACCGCGGGGACCTCGTACGGCGTGGTGCGGCTCCCCGGGACGAACGGCGACCACCAGACGGTGTCCGGACCCGACCTGTGGACCCTGTTCGACCACCACGACGCCGACCGTGCCTACTGGGCCGAGCGGTTCACCCAGTGGCTGACGTCGGACGAGCAGGACGAGCAGTTCAACGTGTCGTACGGCAACCTGCCGCTCCGCTCGAGCGAGGCCGACAGTGCCGAGTTCCAGCAGCAGGTCACGGCGCTCCCCGGGCTCGAGGTGATGGAGCAGAACTCGGCCAACGCCAAGCAGGCCCGGCCGACGGTCCCCGGGTACAACGGGCTGTCCCAAGCGGTCGGTGCCGCGGTGTCACAGGTCCTGCAGGGCCAGGGGACGCCCTCGTCAGCATTGAAGACGGCCACCGTCGCAGCCGACAAAGCGCTCGCGGGCAAGTAGGAGGCGACCGTGACCACGTTCGCGCTCCGACCACGGGAGACCACCACGGCGGCGGCCGCCGCCGGACGCCGGCGGAGGTCGTTCCGGGACGGACTGGAAGGCTGGGGGTTCGTCACCCCTGCCCTCGTCATCGTGCTCGGGCTCACCGTCTTCCCCGGGGTGTGGGCCCTCGTCCTCTCGTTCCAGAAGTGGGACGGGTTCAGCGCCGCGGTCTCCGTCGGGGCGCAGAACTACCAGGCGCTGCTCTCGGACGGGGAACTGCACGCCGCCGTCCTGCACACGCTGCTCTACACGGTCCTGTTCGTGCCGGCATCGGTGCTCCTCGGGCTGTTCCTGGCCGTGGCGCTGAATCGGCGGATCCGGTTCATCGGCCTCTACCGAACGGCGATCTTCGTGCCGTTCGTCGCGTCGGCGGCCGCCACCGGCATCCTGACCACCTACCTCTTCAGCCCGCAGTTCGGGCTCGTCAACAACGTGCTGCGGGTGGTGCACCTGCCGCAGCAGGGATGGCTCGAGGACCGCCACGAGGCCATGATCGTCGTCACGATCATGTCCCTGTGGGGCCAGGCGGCGTTCACGACGGTGATCTACCTCGCCGCGCTCCAGGACGTCCCCGGTGACGTCATCGAGGCGGCTCGGATCGACGGGGCGAACTCGTGGCAGGTCTTCTGGCGGGTGGTGTGGCCGTCGCTCGCGCCCGTCACGGTGTTCGTCGGCATCTACCAGGCCCTGGAGGCGCTCCAGCTGTTCGACCTCGTGTACGCCACCACCCGCGGCGGGCCGCTCGACGCCACCGAAACGATCGTCTCCTACCTCTGGAAGGTCTCGTTCCAGGGCCTCCAGTTCGGCTACGGCTCGGCGATCGCGTACGCGATGTTCTTCGTCACCCTCATCCTCACGGTGTCCGTGACCGTGTACACGCGCACCTCCGGAAGGCGGTCCCGCTGATGGCCATCGACCTCCCCACCCTGTCCGCCGAGCACGGGCGCACCCGGACCCGGCCGCTCCCCGCGCCGCTCGCCCGCCGGCGCCGGAGGCTCCCCTTCAGCGGCTGGCACTTCCTGCTGGTCCCGGTGGCGTTCCTGTTCCTCCTGCCGTTCCTCGAGATGTTCATCACGTCGGTGGAACCGGCCGCCGAGATCAACGCGTTCCCGCCGGCCTTCATCCCCTCGCACGTGACGCTCGACGGGTTCCGGCAGCTGTTCGCGCAGTCGGACATCCTGCACTGGCTGCTCAACACCGTCATCGTGTCCGCGGCGGCGGTCGGCTCCCACCTCGTGCTGTGCTCGCTCGCCGGCTACGGCTTCGCGCGGCTGCCGTTCCCGGGCCGCTCGTTCGCGTTCCTCGCGGTCCTCGCCACGATCATGATCCCGACACAGCTGCTCATGGTGCCGACGTACGTCATGTTCGCCCGGGTCGGGCTCATCGACCACCTCGGCGCGGCCATCGTCCCGTGGCTCGCCTCGGCGTTCGGGATCTTCCTGATGCGGCAGTTCTTCCTGTCGCTCCCCGCGGAACTCGAGGAGGCCGGCCTCATCGACGGGTGCACGCGCCTCCAGGTGTTCTTCCGGATCATCCTGCCGCTGGCCCGGCCGGCGCTGGCGACGCTCGCGATCTTCACCCTGCTCGGCTCCTGGAACGACCTCGTCTGGCCGCTCATCGCGATCAACAACGAGCACGCGTTCACGCTGCAGCTCGGCCTGACGAACTTCCAGGGCTCGCGACGTACGGAGTGGTCCCTGCTCATGGCGGGCAACGTGATCGCCACGCTGCCGCTGATCCTGTTCTTCCTGGCCGCGCAGAAGCAGTTCGTCGCGACGATGACCTTCGCGGGCCTGAAGGGATGACGCAGCACTGGATGTCTCGACGCAGCCCGCGAGCGAGCGAGCGAGGACGACGGCGCACCGCGCGCCGTCCGGAGGAGGAATGATGGCAACACCCGACTGGGACCGCGTCGCCGAGCTACGACTGACCGACTGGCGGCCGCGCGCGCAGGTCCGCCTGCCGCACACCACGGTCACGCGGAGCGCCGTCCCCTGCATCGACGTCCACAACCACCTCGGACGCTGGCTGAGCGACGACGGCGACTGGATGATCACCGACCCGGCCGACCTCGTGCGCACCATGGACGCCGCGAACGTCGCCACCGTCGTGAACCTCGACGGCATGTGGGGTGACGAGGTGGACGCGAACGTCGAGCGGTACGACCGTGCGTTCCCCGGGCGGTTCGTGACGTTCTGCCAGCTGGACTGGCCGCTCCTCGGCGAACCGGACGGCGAGGAGCGGCTGCTCGCCTCCCTCGACGACAGCAAGCGGCGTGGTGCACGCGGTCTGAAGGTGTGGAAGAACCTCGGGCTGCGGGTGCACGACGCCGACGGCGCCGTGATCCTGCCGGACGACCCCCGCGTGGTGCGCGTCCTCGGTCACGCCGGTGACATCGGCCTGCCGGTCCTGATCCACGTGGCCGACCCGATGGCGTTCTTCGAACCGCTCGACGAGCACAACGAACGGCTCGACGAACTGGGGCACGAGCGCGACTGGTGGTTCGGCGACCGCTCGGTCTTCCCGACGTTCGACCGGATCCTCGACGCCCTGGATGCCCTCGTGGTCGCCACCCCGCAGACGACCTACATCGGCGCGCACGTCGGGTGCGTCGCCGAGGACCTGGACCGGGTCGAGCGGCTCCTCGAGCGCGCGCCGAACTTCACCGTGGACACCGGCGGTCGGATGGCCGAGCTGGGTCGGCAGCCCCGCCGGTTCCGCGCCCTCGTCGAGCGGTTCCCCGATCGCGTGTTGTTCGGATCGGACGTCTACCCGGTCGACGCGGAGGCCTACGCGCTCTTCTACCGCTTCCTCGAGACCGAGGACGAGAGCTTCGACTACGCACCCGGCGCCGCCGTGCCGCCGCAGGGGCGCTGGCAGGTGTCGGGCGTGGGACTCAGCGGCTCCTCGCTCGAGCAGGTGTACGCGGGCAACGCCCGTCGCGTGCTGGGCCTGTGACCGCGGGACGCCGGGTGGCCGACGTCGTCGTGCTCGGCGCCGGGATCTCCGGAACGAGCGTCGCACTGCGGCTCGCCGAGCGCGGTGTCGCGGTCACCCTCGTCGACGCGGGGCTCCCCGGCCGAGCGACCACCGCGGGAGCCGGCATCATCTCGCCGTTCGGCCTGGCGCCGGGCGACACGGACCCGCGGTGGACGCGCCTGGTCGACGCGGCCGTCGCCCGGTACCCGGGCCTCCTGCGCGACCTCGGCGATGACGCCACCACGCGCGCCGACTACGCGATCGTCGACGAGGTCGTCGTGGCCGCCGACGAGGAGGAACGCGGCGCACTCGCGGCCCTGGCCGCACGGGCGGCGGAACGGGACCCCGGCGGAGCGGCAGGCGAGGCGCCCGTGTTCCTGGAGGGCCGGGAACTCCGCGAGCGATGGCCCGCGGTCGATCCCGACCTGCAGGGACTCCTGCTCGCCGGCACCGCCAGGGTGGACGGCCACGCGCTCACGGCTGTGCTCCTGGATGCCGCGGTCCGGTCGGGGGTCGAGGTCGTGCCCGGACGCGCGGAGCTCCGTCGTGCCGGATCCCGGGCCATCGTCGAGGTCGACGGGGCGCCCGTGGTCGCCGACACCGTCGTGATCGCGACCGGGGCCTGGTCCTCGTCGATGCTGACGACCGTGGGCGTGCCGACCTCCGTCACGGCGGACCGCGGTCAGATCGTGCACCTCGCGGCGGGGTGGCTGCCCACCGAGCGGCTCCCGGTCCTCAAGACCTTCGCCGGACCGTACGTCATCGGGTTCAGCGGAGGACGCATCGTCGCCGGTGCGACCCACGAGACCAGCCCCGACCACGACGCCGAGGTCCGAGCGGGCGACCAACGGACGGTGTTGCAGGACGCGCTCCGCGTCGCGCCAGGGCTCACCGCCGCGCGGATCGTCGAGACCCGCGTCGGGCTGCGTCCGGCCTCGGCCGACGGGTTCCCGCTGGTCGGGCGGTCGCGGCTGGACGACGTGTTCGTGGCCACCGGGTTCGGCTCGTGGGGGCTCACACTCGGCCCCCTCCTCGGCGAGGTGCTCGCCGATCAGGTCCTCGGCGGCCCCGTCCACCCGGTGGCCGACCTCGTCGATCCACTCCGGGTGCCCGTCGACGTGCCCGAGGACGCTCCGGGGGAGTGAACCTCCGAGCCGCCCCGCGGACCACCGGTCCCCGGGGCGGCTCGGCGAACGGCGCAGCGATCCGCCGCGCCGTGCCCCCACCGAGTGGGCAGGGGCACGGCGCGGGTCACGACCAGGTCGACGGGACGTGCACCCGGAGCGGCTCGGGCAAGAGGTCGCCGTGCGCGTCCACGAGGTCGTTGCACATGGCCCAGATCTGCTCGGGCGTCAGGGTCGAACTCGCGTTCGGGTCGAGGAGCACGGCCTGGCGCACGAGCAGGGGATCGCCGGTCTGCGCCGCGGCCACGGCGAGCTCGGCGACCGACACGTAGTTGCGGTTCTGCGCGGCGCACTGCAGCGGCAGGTTCCCGATGCGGTGCGGCGCGAGGCCGCCCGCGTCGATCGTGCACGGCACCTCGACGGCGGCGCCGGTCGGCAGGTCGTCGATGAGCCCGCGGTTCGGCACGTTCGCGTGGATGACCCGTTCGGTGCCGGTCACCATCGAGTGGATGATCAGCGGTGCGTACTCGGCGGCGCCGTTGTCGTGGAGTTCGAGATCGGTCCCCGAGGCCAGGCGTGTCCGTGCGTCCTCGAACTCGTCGACGTTCGCTGCGCTGATGTCGAGGTACTGGAGCGGTTCGATCCGGTACCGGGCGATCTGCTCTGGGGAGCGGAGGAACCACGACAGGTACTCGGAGGAGTGCTCGCTGGTCTCCGTCGGGTAGAACCCGAACCGTTCGAACATCTCGACCCGGACGCGTCGCTGCAGTTCCGGCTCGGAGCGGATCCGCTCGCGCAGTCGCGGGTACAGGTCCTCGCCGTCGCGGGACCACTCGAGCAACCACGCCTGGTGGTTGACGCCCGCAGCACGGTAGTGCGTGCCCTCGAGCGGGACGCCGACGAGCTCACACAGCTCGTGGGCGGTCCAGTAGACGCTGTGGCAGAGACCGACCGACCGGATGTCCGGCGCGACGACCGACAGCCACCACACGTTCATCGCCATCGGGTTGGTGTAGTTCATGAGGAGGGCGTCGGGGCACACCGCTCGCATGTCGGCGGTCAGGGCGGTCAGGAACGGGAACGTCCGGAGGCCGCGGAAGACACCGCCGACACCGGTGGTGTCCCCGATCGTCTGCTGCAGGCCGTAGCGCGCCGGGATCTCCAGGTCCTTCCGGGTGCCGTCGATGCCGCCGATCTGCACCATGTTGACGACGAAGTCGCTGCCCTCGAGGGCCAGTCTGCGGTCGAGGCTCGCGACGATCGTGGCGCGCGCGCCGAGCCGCTCGTTCACCTGCTTCGCGGTGCCCTCGGCCACCGCGAGTCGGTCGGGGTCGACGTCGTGGAGCGCGACGGTGACGTCGGCGAGTTCGGGGAAGCGGAGGAGGTCGGTCAGCAGCTGGCGCGTGAACACGACGCTGCCGGCGCCGATGAAGGTAACCCGTGTCATGGTGCTGATCCTCGTCAGCAGTGCGCGGATCACCAACGGTTTCGCGCGGAACACCCGCAAGTGGACAACAGGAATGAGCGAGTGCGCGCTCCCAGTAGCATCGAGGCATGACCTACCAGGGCGGCCGGGCGGACCCGCACCCGCGCGCGACCTCGGTCAAACGATCGCAGCGCATGCTCGCCATCCTCGAGCGCCTGGCCGAGAGCGGAAGTCTCAGTCTCGAGTCGCTCTCGGCGGAGCTCGCGGTGTCCCCGGCGACGATCCGGCGCGACCTCGCCGACCTCGAGGACCAGCAACTCCTGCGTCGTACCCACGGCGGTGCGAAGACCTTCGACACCGCGATCGAACTCCCGGTGCAGCTGAAGGACACCCGCTTCCGTGAGGCGAAGGCGCTGATCGCCCGGAGAGCAGCGCAACTCATCCCGTCGGGCAGGTACGTCGTCGCCCTCTCCGGTGGCACCACGACGACCGAGGTGGCGCGGGTGCTGGCCACGCGCCGCGAACTCACCATCGTGACCAACTCCCTCACGACCGCGACACAGCTGGCGTCGCGACCCACCCTGCAGGTCATCATGACGGGCGGTCTCGTCCGACCACACTCGTTCGAACTGGTCGGCGTGCTCGCGGAGAACACCTTCAACGCGATCAACGTGGGCACCGCGATCCTCGGCGTCGACGGCATCACCGCCGCGGCCGGAGCCACCACCCACGACGAGGTCGAGGCCCGCACGAACCACGCGATGGTGACGCACGCGCAACGCACGGTCGTCGTGGCCGACGGCTCGAAGGTGGGGCGTGTGACGCTGGCGAGCGTGGCGACCTGCGACCAGGTCCACGACCTCGTGACGGACTCGACCGCCGACCCGGCCGCGCTCGAGGAGCTCCGGGACGCCGGGGTCCGGGTGCACGTCGCCGACGCGTGAGGGCCGGCCGGGGGACCGGTCGCCCGGCACTCGTCCCCGCGGGGGTCGTGCCATCCTGGGAACCGATCGAACACGAGCACGGCGAGCAACGACGCCGACCGAAGGAGCAGACACACGTGATCGCAGGCATCGAGACGGGCGGGACGAAGGTCATCTGCGGGGTGGTCTCCGAGGACGACCCCCAGCGGCTGCTCAGCACGACCCGGATCCCCACGACCACGCCCGACGAGACCACCACCGCGATCAACGCCTTCCTCGACGAGGCCGAGGCGTCGTCGTCCGAGCCGGTCACCGCGCTCGGGGTGGCGTCGTTCGGCCCCGTCAACGTCGACCCCGCCGAGGACCGCTGGGGCTGGGTCACCGGGACGCCCAAGCCGGGATGGGCGGACCAGGACCTGCTCGGACGGATCCCCCTCGCCTCCCGGGTCCCGACCGTGATCATGGCCGACGTGGGCAGCGCGGCCCTCGGCGAAGCGACCTGGGGCGCGGGGCGCGACGTCGACCGCGTCGGGTACGCGACGTTCGGGACCGGCGTGGGCGTCGGCCTCGCGCTCGGCGGCCGACTGCTGCACGGCAACGGCTACCCCGAGATGGGGCACGTCATCGTCCGCAAGCACCCGCAGGACGACTTCGTCGGCAGCTGCCCGTTCCACGGCGACTGCCTCGAGGGGCTCGCGTCCGGGCCGGCCGTGATCGGTCGATGGGGACACGACGCCTCCTCGTTCACCGACCCGGAGGAGCAGGCCCTGGCGTACGAGATGCTCGGCTCCTACATCGCGCAGCTCGCCCTCACGGCGGCGATCACCGCCGGCGTGCAGCGCTTCGTCGTCGGCGGCGGGGTGCTCAAGTCCCCGGGGCTGTTCGATGCCGTGCGGGCGCAGCTGCCGATCCTGTCCGGTGGGCCCGGCGCGGGGCACGCCGCGTCGCTCGACGCACCGGACTTCCTGGCGCAGCCGGCGCTCGGGGACCACTCGGGCGTGCTCGGGGCCGTCGCGGCAGCGCTGACGCTCGAGCGCTGACCCGATCCCGGGCGACTGCGCGCCTGGACGACGACTGCGCGCCTGGACGACGACTGCGCGCCTGGACGACGACTGCGCCGTCGCGACGACAGTGCAGTCGCGACGACAGCGCAGTCGTCGTCCACGCGCGCCCTTCCGGAAGCCTCGCGCCCGCCCGAAGCGCGTTACGGCCGGTAGTCGCCCCGTCGTCGGTACAGTGCCGCGGCGGACTCGTCGGCGAACGGCTTCACGCCGTGCATCCCGCCGACCGTCTTCACTGCGGTGCTGAGCAGCCACGCTGCCGTTCGTGCTGCGATGGTGATGATCCGCATGCTGACTGCCCCCTCGTGGTGGTCGCGAGGCTAGCGCCTCCCGTGTGCTCCCGTCACGGTCCATCGCGGGCGTTGAGCCGCAGTACGGACGACGAGCCGCGCCGATGCGCGGCGGGATGTCCGGAACCCGGTTCGGTCGCGGCGTCAGCGCCGCCGGAGCGCCCGCACCGCTGCGACGACGAGGCAGACCACCGCCGCGAGGACGAGCAGGAGCGCCAGGGTCGCCAGCGCGTTGTCGACCTGGACCGCATCGACGAGGGGCGGGCGGCTGGTGTACCGGACGGCACCGCCCTCGCGCGACGCATGGACGCGCAGGACGAGGACCGCGGTGCCCGCGAGGACCAGGAGCACCGCCGCCGCCGCGAGGAGACGGGCCAGCGGGCGTCGACGTCGGGACACCCGACGAGTCAACCAGAGGTCAACGCCCGGGCACGGCCGCGAGCCGCCGGAACCCCTCGTCGAGCGACACCGCGGGCGTCCACCCGAGGTCGGCCCGGGTCCGCCGCTGGTCGAACCAGTGCGAGGTCGACAGCTGCTCGGCCAGGAACCGCGTCATCGGCGGCTCGTCGCGCCCGGGCCGGACGCGCCACAGCGCCTCGACGGCGGACCCCGCGACCCGGGCGAGCCCCGCCGGCACGTGCAGCGTCGGGGCCGGCACGCCCGACGCCCGACAGATCCCCGCCAGGAGTTCCGCCACCGGGCGTGGCTCGCCGTTCGTGACGACGTACGCGTTGCCGTGGACGTCCTCGGCCCGGTCGAGTGCGGCCACCATGGCGCTCGCCGCGTTGTCGACGTACGTCGTGTCGATCAGGGCCGCCCCGGCGTCGAGCAGCGGCAGCCGCCCCGTCCGGGCGCGCTCGACGATCCGGCCGACGAGCTGGGTGTCGCCCGGACCCCACACCAGGTGCGGGCGCACCGCGACGACGGCGAACCCGGGAGCGTCGGCCGCCAGCGCAGCGAGCTCGGCCTGCGCCTTCGTGCGGGCGTAGTCCCCACGTGCGCGGAACGGATCGGCGGGCGCGGCGTCGTCCCCGACGATCGAGGCGCCGGCGTGCGCCACCGAGGGCGAGGACACGAACACGAACCGGGACGCCCCCGCCGAGCGGGCCGCGGCGAGCACCGTCCGCGTCCCCTCGACGTTGACGCGCGCGAAGTCCGCGGGGTCGCCCGCGAGCGACACCTTCGCCGCGAGGTGCACGACCGCGTCGGTGTCGGCGACGGCCGCCTCGACGTCGGCGGCCGACGTCAGGGAGCCGAGCCGGTCCTCCAGGCCGAGGACGCCGGACGGGCGCCGCTGGAAGGTGTGCACCGTGTGACCGGCGTCGCGGACCGCGGCGGCCACGGCGCGGCCGAGGAACCCGCTCGCGCCCGTCACGAGCACCCTCACGGTCGCACCATCCGGCCCCCCGCGAGCACGCCGGTGGCCCAGCGCGCCACGCGCGTGCGGTCGATCTTCGAGTTGTGTCGGATGTCGGTCGGGAGGCGCGGCACGACCAGCACCGCCGCCACCGGCACGCCGACGGTCGCCCGGACCCGCTCCGCGAGCGCGGGGTCGGCCAGGTGCGGCCGTCGCGCCGCCGGGGTGGTCTCGACGACGGCCACGACCTGCTGCGTCCCGGCGGGGCCGACGCCGACGACGGCCGCGCGGTCGACCTCCGGCACGGACTCGATGCGCTGCTCCGGTCCGACGGGGGTGACGACGCCCGACGCGGTGGCGACGACGTGGGGGAGCCGCCCCTCGACCCAGAGGCGTCCGTCGGCGTCGAGGTGTCCGACGTCGCCGGTGCGGTGCCAGCGACGGTCCGTGCTCACCTGTCGCCGCGCCGCGAGGTCGGTCAGCCACAGCCGGTCGTAGTGGTCCTTGCCGTGCGGCGCAGCGAGGACGATCTCGCCGGTGACCTCCGGTGTGGTGCCGAGGGGACCCGCCGCCGCGCCGAGGTCGTCGAGGGGTGCGATGCGCACGGCGACACCCGCGGCGGGCCTCCCGACGCACACGCCCCCGCCGGTCCCGGCCCCGGCCCCGGTCCCCCTTCCGCGAGATCGCAGTCCTTGCCGTTCTGACCCCTGCGACACCGGCGACAACTGCGATCTCGCCGGGGTGTGGGCGGGGCCCACCGCGGCGGCTCGGATGCCCGCGAGGTCGATGTCCGTCATGAGCAGCCCCTCGGTCATGCCGTACGGCGTGTGGGCGCTCGCGGCGGGCATGAGTCGAGCGGCCTCGGCGAGGAGCGGTTCGGGCACGGGAGCGCCCGCGGACAGGAACAGCCGCACGCGTCCGAGTGCGGCGTGGTCCTCGGCGGTCAGCGCATCGGCGGTGGCGACGACGTTGGCGAGCGCGGCGGGCGACAGGAACACGACGACGCCCTCGCCGCTGGGCTCGGTCCGGCCGGTCCCTTCGGTCCCCCCGGTTCCTTCCGCCGAGATCGCAGTCGTTGCCGCTCCCGACCCGGTCTGAGCGGCAACGACTGCGATCTCGCGGAGGGGAGAGCCGGCGGCGGCGGCGGCGGCGGCAGCCGCAGCGGCGACCGCGCGAGCCGTCAGGGTCCGGGGCGCCGTGACGTCCATGTCGGGCGTCACCGAACGGGCGCCGAGCGCGGGTCCGAGCAGGGCGAACGGCGCGAACCCCGCCACGAGCCCGGTGCCGACGCCGACGCCGTACTGCGTCGCGAGGGCGTCCCGGACGGCGGCGAGCTGCGCGTGCGTGTAGACGACGCCCTTCGCGGGTCCGGTCGATCCCGAGGTGAACAGCACCGCGGCCGTGTCCGTCGGCACGGGTGCCGCGGGCAGCGCGACACCGGCACGGAGCCGCGCCGCGCCGCGCCTGGCGAGCTCCCCCAGGGTGTGCTCCACGCCGAGGGCGACACGGGCCGCCGGGGGGACCGAGGGCGTGGCGATGCGTCGACCCGGCCAGCCGAGCGCGCGGGCGGCGGTGAGCCCGGGGAGCGCGCCGACGAGCCAGTCGGGTCGGGCGCCACGCACGGCCCGCGTGAGCCCGCGGACTCCGAGGCCGGCGTCGGCGACGACGACGACCGCCCCGATGCGGACGCAGGCGTAGAGCACGGCGGTCAGGTCGGCGCCCGGCGTCACGAGGAGCGACACGCGGTCGCCGCGCTGCACCCCGGCGTCGGCCAGGCCGGCGGCGATCTCGCGGACGCGACGGCTCAGGAGCCGCCAGCTGACGGAGCGCGGGGGACGGCCGCCGCCGGGCGCCATCTCGACGAGGGCGACGTCGTCGGCGTCGGCGAGTTCGTCGAGGGCCGCCCACACCGGTCGGCTCGCGTCGGCGTCGGCGTCGGCGTCGGTGTCGGCATCGGGCGGGAGGCCCCCACCCGCCCCGGCGGCCTCCTGCCCGTCCGGCAGACGGTCGCCGAGCCACGCGAGGACGGCCCCGGCGACGTCGACGTCCTCCGGCAGCAGGTGTCCGGCGCCCTCGAAGCGGTGCACGTCGGCGCGCGGCATCCGCGTCGCCAGGTCGTCGAGGTAGCGCTCGAGGAACACCGGGTCGCGCGGGCCCCACAGCACGAGGGCGGGGACGCCGAGCGCGCGGACGCCCTCGGCGATGCGGTCGAGTTCGACGGCGCTCGGGTGGCGGTCGTCGACGGGGATGTCCGCCACGAACCCGCCGATGCCGCCCCGTCGGTCGGCGCCGCGGTACGGCGAACGGTAGGCGTCGCGCACGGGAGCGGGGAGCGGCGGGTGGGCGATCGCGAGCGTCGTCTCGAGGAACCCGGGTGTCAGGACCGTCGCGCGCCCGAGCACGGACGGCCGCAGGGCGAGCCGGAGCGGCGCGGGGATCGGGGCGTCGGCGGGCTGGTGCACGGCGGTGTTGCACACGACGACGCCGGCGAGCAGCTCCGGGTGGTCCACGGCCCAGCCGAGGGACACGACGCCGCCCCAGTCGTGCCCGAGGGTGACGACGGGACCGGTGAGGCCGAGTTCGTCGGTGAGGGCGCCGAGGTCCGCGACGCGCTGCGCGAGTCCGCGGGGCACACCGCTCCGCTCCGAGTACCCCATGTCGAGCTGGTCGACGGCGACCACGCGCCAGGCCGGACCGCCGGCCCGGGCGGTCTCGGTCGCGGCGGTGAGCACGCTGCGCCAGAGGTACGACCAGGTCGGGTTCCCGTGGACGCAGAGGACGGTGCCGACGGGCTCGACCCTGAGCTCGGCGAGCTGTCCCGCGTTGTCGAGCAGGTGCCAGGTGCGCGTGGCGGGCGACGGGCCTCCCGCCGCGTGCTCGGGCCCGACCGCGGCGGTCGCGACGAGGCGCGACCAGGCGGGGTCGAGTCCGGGGAGGTGCGGGGGGAGCGCGGCGGGCGCGGTCGCCGCGGCGGCGCGCGGCAGGCCGGACCTCACCAGTCGATCTCCATCATGGCGGTGTTGAGGCCGGAGCCGACGCCGCCGAGCAGGACGCGGTCGCCGCGCCGCACGTTGCCGGCCTGGACCTCTTCGGCCAAGGTGATCGGGATCGAGGCCGGACCGACGTTGCCGTACCGCGAGTAGGTCACGGGGACGCGGTCGCGGTCGATGTCGATGGCCTCGACGATCGCCTTCATGTGGATGTCCGACACCTGGTGGAAGATGTAGCGGTCCATGCCGCCCCAACTCCAGTCGCGCTTGGCCTCGTTCCAGGCGGACACGACGAGCTCGACGCCGCCGCGGAGCAGGGCCTTGGCGTCGGTGAACATGCCGTCCACGCTGCCGACGCAGAGGTCGTACCACTGGGTCGCGGCTCGGGTGACGCCGCCGTGGATGCGGTGCCCCTCCGGGTGGACGTCCATCGGGCCGAGCACGGCGGCCGCGGCACCGGAACCGAGGGTGAGGCTCGCGAACTCGCTCATGAAGTCCTTGCGGTTCCGACCGCCCTCGCTCAGGCGCGCGATCGTGTTGAGCTGGACCTGGTCGGCGTCCTCGCCGTCGATGACGACCGCGTACTGGATCTGACCGGAGTCGATCATGCCCGCGGCGACGCTCATCGCGTTGACGAACCCGAGGCACGCGTTCGCGATGTCGAAGTTGATCGCCGACGTCGGCAGCCCGAGCCCGTGGTGCAGGCGGACCGCGACGCTCGGCTCGAGGTGCGGGCGGGTCACCGACGTGTTGATGAGCAGCCCGACCTGGTCCGGACGGATCCCGGCCTCGGCGAGCGCCCGGCGGGCGGCGTCGATCGCGGCCTCGTCGAAGCTCTGCTCGGGGCCCCAGTTCCGACGCTCCTTGACGCCCGCGACCCGCTCGAGCAGGCCCTTCGGGAGGCGGAGGCGTCGGAGCACGGGGTGGAGGCGCTCCTCGATGTCCGCGGACGTCGTGACGCGATCGGCGATCGTGGTCGCGACGGCGAGCAGACCGACGTTCTCGTGACGGGTGGTGGCGTTGCCGGGGGCGGGGAGGTCGGCCCGGCGCGTCTCTGGGGTGGCTGCGGGGCGGTCTGTGACGGTTGACACCTCATCAATGATGCACCCCTCCCGCTGGGCGGTGTGCGCGTCGACGGTCGTCACAGCGCGCGGAGCTTCTCCAGGAGGGGACCGGCGGCCTCGTCGAGGAACCGGTCCTGACCCTCGTCGCCGACCTGGACGATCGCGATGTCGGTGAAACCGGCGTCGAGGAACGGCCGCACGCTCTCGGCGAGTCGGTCGAGGTCGGGGCCGCACGCGATCGACTCCGCGACGTCCTCGGGACGCACGAACTGGCTGGCGCTGTCGAACGACGCGGGGGTGGGCAGGTCCGCGTTGACGTGCCAGCCGCCGGCGAACCAGCGGAACAGGTCGTGTGCCCGCACGACCGCGGCGTCCTCGTCGGGGTCCCAGCAGATCGGGATCTGGCCGATCTTGCGTGACGGGGCGCCCTGGTGGTGCTCGTCCCACCCCTGCACGAGCTCGGGCACGGGATCGGTGGTGATCATGTGGTCGCCGAGGGGTGCGAACCGCTCGATGCCCTTCGCGCCGGACACCGCGACGCCGATCGGGACCCCGCCGTCCGGGACGTCCCAGAGCTTCGCCTGGTCGACGCGGAAGTGCGTGCCCTCCCACGTCACGACGTCACCGGACTCGAGCGCGCGGATGATGTGGATGGCCTCCTCGAGCATGTCCTGTCGTTCGCCGACCGCGGGCCAGCGTTCCCCGACGATGTGCTCGTTGAGGTTCTCGCCGGCACCGAGCCCGAGCGTGAACCGGCCCTCGGACAGGATCTGGAGCGTCGCGGCCTTCTGTGCGACCACGGCCGGGTGGTACCGGATCGTCGGGCAGGTCACGTAGGTCATGAGCTCGACCGTGCTCGTCACCTGCGCCACGGCGCCGAGGACGGTCCAGGCGTAGGGGGCGTGCCCCATGCTCTCGAGCCAGGGGAAGGCGTGGTCGCTCGACACCTCGAAGTCGTATCCGACGTCCTCGGCCTTCTGCGCGTACCGGACGAGCTCGCGGGGGCCGCTCTGCTCGGTCATCAGGGTGTAGCCGAAGTTCGTCATCAGGGTGCTCCTCGTCAACGGTGTCCGGATTCCTCGTCTACGCCTCGACGGCCACGAGCGCGCATCCTGCCGCCCCGGATCGGGTGCCACGGGTGCTCCGCGGCGGCCCGGGATCGGGGAAACACCGCCGACACGGCCCGGACACCCCGCCGACACGCCGCCCGCGTAGCGTGCAGGGATGAGTGCAGAGCTGACGCTGGGCGCCGAGGAAGAGCTCCACCTCATCGACCTGCGGACAGGGCGGTTGTCCGCCAAGGCCCCCCAGCTCCTCCCGGGCCTGCCGCCCGACCGGTACGGCGCCGAGCTGCAGCGGACGACGATCGAGACGAACGTGCCGGTGGTGCGGGACCTCGCGGACCTCCGGACCGAGATCGTCCGCCTCCGGACGGACCTGACGGCGGCGATCGCCCCGCACGGGCTCGCGATCGGGAGCGTCGGGACGGCGCCGCGCTCGGAGTTCGCCGACTTCGAGCTGACGTCGACCGGCCGATACGGGCGCATGCAGGAGCAGTACCGGATGCTCGTCGACGAGCAGCTCATCTGCGGGCTGCAGATCCACGTCGGCGTGAGCGACCGCGACCTGGCGGTGCAGATCGCCCAGCGGGTCGCCCCCGCGCTGCCGGTGCTGCTCGCCCTGAGCGCGAGCAGCCCGTACTGGAACGGCCAGGACACCGGGTACGCGAGCATCCGCAGCATCATCTGGCAGCGCTGGCCCACCGCGGGTTCGTTCGGCCGGATGACGAGCGCGGCCGAGTACGACCGGATGCTGCAGGACCTCATCGCGAGCGGGGTGATCGCCGACTCCAAGATGGCGTACTTCGACGTCCGGCCGTCCTCGCACGCCCCGACGCTCGAGCTGCGGGTGTGCGACGCGACGCCGATCGTCGACGATGCCGTGCTCATCGCGGGCCTGTTCCGCGCCGCGGTCCGCCGCGCGGAGCAGGACATCGAGCGCGGTGACGAGTGGCGCCCCCGCCGGGAGCCCCTGCACCGGGCGGCGATGTGGCAGGCGGCCCGTGGCGGCCTCTCGGGCGAGCTCGTCGGGCTCGGCGAACACCCCGAGCGGCTCCCGGCCCACGTGGCGGTGCGGCAGCTCGTCGACCGCCTCCGTCCGCAGCTCGAGGAGCTCGGGGACTGGGGCATGGTCGGGGCGCTCGTCGAGGAGACGCTGGCCCGCGGCAACTCGGCGGACCGGCAGCGCACGGCGTACGCCGAGCGGGGGGAGCTCGACGACGTCGTCGACCTGGTGGTCCGCGAGTCCCGGAGCGATCCCGACGTCGGCGCCGACGAGCGCGCGGTCGCCATCCCCGGGTACCACGTGCGCGCGGGCGACGAGGCGGTCGGGCCGGGTGCCTCCCCGCGCCCGGTCTTCCGTGACCTCGCCGGGTACCTCCGTGGGTGGGACGGCGACGAGGCGCTCGCCCGGTGCGCCGCCCGCGACGCGTGGACGGAGCGGGAGCAGCTCGGGTTCGTCATCGGTGGTGCCCGTCAGCCGTTCCACTGCGACCTCGTCCCGCGCATCGTCAACCCGTACGAGTGGGGCCAGCTGCAGCGCGGGCTGACGCAACGGGCACGCGCGATCGAGGCGTTCCTCCAGGACGCGTACGGCGATCGGCGGATCGTCGCCGACGGTGTGCTGCGTGAGTCCGACGTCGTCGGCGCGGCCGGGTGGCGCGATGAGGCCACGCGGCTGCCGGCGGGCACGGTCCGGGCCGCGGTGCAGGGGTTCGACGTCGTCCGCAACGAGTTCGGCGGATGGCGGGTCCTCGAGGACAACGTCCGCTCACCGAGCGGCGTGGCGTACGCGCTCGCGGTGCGGCGGCTCATCGACGACGTCCTGCCGGACGCGCCTCGCCCGACGGGGCTCCGGGACCCGCGGAGCGTCCTGCCGCTGTTGCGCGCGACCCTGGCCGCCCCGGCACGCGCCCGCGGCGTCGCGGAGCCGACGCTCGCGGTGCTGACGAGCGGTCCGTCGAGCGAGGCCTGGTACGAGCACCACACCTTGGCGGACGAGGCGGGCATGCTGCTGCTCACCCCCGACGACGTCGCCGTCCGGGAGGCCCGGGTCGTCGAGCGATCGACCGGTCGCGTCGTCGACGCCCTTCTGATCCGCATCGACGGCGAGGTGGTCGACATGGCGAACGACGCCGACCCGGACCTCGGCGAGCACGTCCTCGCGGTCGCCGCCGCGGGGGACGTGTTCCTCGCGAACGGCCCGGGCAACGGTCTGGCCGACGACAAGTCGATGTACGTCTCGGTGCAGGACCTCATCTGGTACTACCTCGACGAGCGACCGTTGCTCGAGTCCGTGCCGACGTACCGGACGCGGGACGAGTCGGAGCGTCTCACCGTCCTCGAGCGCGTCGGCGAGCTCGTGACGAAGCCCGTCGACGGCGAGGGCGGCCGCGGTGTGCTCATCGGACCGAGCGCCACCGCGGAGGAGGTCGCCGACCGGCGGACCGCCATCGCCGCCGCTCCCGAGGCGTGGGTGGCGCAGGAGGTCGTCCAGCTGTCCTCGCACCCGACGCTCACGCCCGCCGGGCTCGAACCCCGGCACGTCGACCTCCGCGCGTTCGTGTACCTCACGGGGACCGGAGCGGACGAGGCGCGACTCGCCGACGTCGCGCTGACCCGGGTCGCGCCCGAGGGCAGCATGGTCGTCAACTCGTCCCGGGGCGGCGGAGCGAAGGACACGTGGATCGTGGGAGGGGACTGACATGTGCGGACTCGCGGGGGAGCTCCGCTCCGACGGCCGTCCCGCCGAGGTCGGCGTGCCGATGCGTGTCACTCACGCGGGACCGCATCCGGTTCGCGTCCACGCTGCCGGCGCGGACACCGACACGTCGCGACGGACGCTCGTGGCGACGATGGTCCGGTTCCTGGCCGACGTGCTCGGCGCCGGCTGACGCTGTGGCCGACCGCCGCCACCGGTGGTTGGCTGTGAGGGTCGGGTCGGGAGGCCCGGACCGCCGCACCCGGAGCGGGTGCGGCCGACACGACGACCGGGAGGACCAGCACGTGTTCGAGATCGCCGACCGGATCCTCGCCCGACTCGACGCAGGCGAGGCCGTCGCCGTCGCGACGGCCGTGGGCGTGGACGGGAGCGCGCCCCGCGGCGCCGGGACCTCGATGGCCGTCACCGTCGACGGCACCGTGATCGGGAGCATCTCCGGGGGCTGTGTCGAGGGCGCCGTCTACGAGATGTGCGAGCGGGTCCTCGCGTCCGGCGTCGCGGAACTCGAGTCCTTCGGCCACGACGACCACCCGTTCGCGGTCGGCCTGGCCTGCGGTGGACGGGTCGAGGTCCTCGCGACCCGCCTCACGCGCGACGACCTGGTCGCCGTCGACGCCCTGCGCCGAGCCGCGGCCGGGCGTCCTGCCCGCGTGACGCGGGTCCTCGAGGGTCCCCGGCTCGGAGCGATCGTGGCCCGGCCGGACGAGTGCTCGGACGTCCGGAGCGCCACCGAGCGCAACGAGCCGGCACCGCGCATGGTCGTCGTCGGCGCGGTCGAGTTCGCGGTCGCACTCACCAACGCGGCGTCGACCCTCGGCTACCGGGTGACGGTCTGCGACCCCCGCCCGGTGTTCGCGACCCCGGAACGGTTCCCCGCCGCGGCCGAGGTGGTGGTCGCCTGGCCGCCGACGTGGCTCGCGTGCGCCGGGCTGGACGCCGACACCGCGGTCGTGGTCGTGAGCCACGACGACCGGTTCGACGCCGAGGTCGTCGCGCTCGCCCTCGAGCGGGGCGCCGGGTACGTCGGGGCCATGGGATCGCGGCGCACGCACGAGCGGCGGATGCAGGAACTCGCCGGGCTGGGCGTGACGGACGTCGCACGACTGCGGTCGCCGATCGGCCTGGACCTCGGTGCGGAGACCCCGGAGGAGGTCGCCGTGTCGATCCTCGCCGAGGTGCTCGCAACGAGGAACGCCACCAGTGCGCGGCCGCTCCGGGAGCGCTCAGGGAACATCCACCCGGCGCGGGCGGCGTCCACCGCGTCCTGACCCGGTCGGCGTCAGGCCCGCGAGGGCAGCGCCCCGACGAGCTTGTCCGGCTGCACGGGCAGCGAGCGGATGCGGACACCGGTCGCGTGCCACACGGCGTTGGTGACGGCGGCTGCGGCCCCGACGATCCCGATCTCGCCGATCCCCTTGCCGCCCATCGGCGCGAGGTGGTCGTCGCGTTCGTCGAGCCACTCGACGTGCAGGTCCTCGACGTCGGCGTTCGCCGCCACGTGGTAGGTCGCCAGGTCGTGGTTGCCGTAGTCCCCGAGCACGGGATCGAGCAGGCCGTGCTCGTGCAGGGCCATCGACAGGCCCATGGTCATGCCGCCGACGAACTGCGATCGAGCGGTGCGGGGGTTCATGATCCGTCCCGCCGCGAACACCCCGACCATGCGGGGGACCACGACCTCACCCGAGTCCAGGTCGACCCGCGCCTCGACGAACTGCGCGCCGAACGCCTGACGGACGTACGGGCCCATGGCGGCGACGTCCTCGGTGGTGTCGACCACCACCTCCAGGCCCTCGGGCGGCACCGGCTGACCCTCGTCGAGCAGCGCGGTGAGGTGGCGGCACGCCTTCGTGACGGCCCACCCCCAGGACGCCGTGCCGGACGAGCCGCCCGCGACGGACGCGACGGGCAGGTCGCTGTCCGCGATGCTGATGTCGATCGCCTCGACGGGGACGTCCAGCGCGTCGGCGGCGATCTGCGCCATCACCGTGCGCGCGCCGGTGCCGATGTCCGTCGCGTTGACACCGATCGCGTAGCGTCCGCCGGGCAGCGCCGTCGCCCGGGCACCGCTCTGCTGGGCCATCGCGGGGTACGACGACGCAGCCACACCGGTGCCGACGAGCCATCGGCCTTCGCGTCGAACGCCGGGCCGTGGGTCGCGGCCGTCCCACCCGAACAGCTCGGCGCCCCGGCGCAGGCAGGCGACGAGGTTCCGGCTGCTGAAGGGCTGCCCGGACTCCGGGTCGACCTCCGGGTCGTTGCGCACGCGGAGCTCGACGGGGTCGATCCCCGCGGCGATCGCGAGTTCGTCCATCGCGGACTCGAGTGCGTACATGCCGGGGCACTCGCCCGGGGCCCGCATCCACCGCGGCGTCGGGACGTCGAGGCCTGCGAGGCGGTGCGTGACGAGCATGTTCGGAGCCCCGTACATGTGCCGGGTGACCTCGCCGGTCTGCTCCGCGAACTCCTGGATGCTCGACGTGTGCGAGTACGCCTGGTGCGACACCGCCGTCAGGTGGCCGTCGGTGTCGAGCCCGAGCCGCATGCGCGAGATCGTCGGCGTGCGGTAGCCCGCGATCGCGAACATCATCTGCCGCGTGTAGGCGATCTTGACGGGTCGACCCGTGGCCATCGTCGCCATCACGGCGAGCGGGACGTTCGGCCGTGGGGATCCCTTCGACCCGAACCCGCCGCCGACGTGTTCGGCCCGGACGCGTACGGACGAGGGGTCGAGCCCGAACAGCGAGACGATCGTCGACTGGTCGGGGCTCGTGCCCTGCGACGCGTCGACCACGTCCAACCGGCCGTCGTGCCAGTGCGCGGTGGTCGCGTGGGGTTCCATCGGGTTGTTGAAGAGCGCGGGCGTCCGGTACGTCGCGTCGATGCTCGTGGCCGCCGTGGCGAGGGCGGCGTCGACGTCCCCCTCGCTCGAGTCGGTGGCGAACCCCGCGTTCACCTGCTCGGGCGCGTAGAGCTTCGGGTGGTCCTCGGTGAGGACGACGTCCATGCCCTCCTCGGCGTACTCGGGCACGAACCGGGCTGCCGCCTCGCGGGCGGTCTCGAGGGTCTCGGCCACGACGAGGGCGACCACCTGGCCCCGGTACGCGATCCGGTCGGACTGCAGCACGAGCAACTCGGCGTCGTCCGACTCCTGCAGGCGCGGCGCGTCCTCGTGGGTGAGCACCGTGACCACGCCGGGCATGGCGCGGACCTCGTCGGCGTTCGTGGCGACGATCCGACCCGTCACGACGGAGGCCTGCACCGGCCAGGCGTAGAGGACGTCGTCCTCCGGCCCCTGCTCGAAGGCGTACCGCGCGATGCCGGTGGTCTTCTCCCGCCCCTCGAGGCGGGCGAGGGGAGCCCCGATCGCGGTCACGCCGCGGCCGCGCCGGTGTCCGCGGCGCGACCATTCGTCGGGCCGGCGGCGTCGTCGACGCCCGTGAGTTCGGCGAGGACGCCGACGACGAGCCGCCGCAGCAGCGGGACCTTGAACGCGTTCTGGTCGGTCGGGGTCGCGGCGGCCAGCTCGGCGTCGGCAGCCGCGGCGAACGCCGACAGGGTCACGGGGCCGCCCCGCAACGCGTCCTCGGCGGCGGAGGCGCGCCACGGCTTGTGCGACGCGGCACCGAACGCGATCCGGACGTCGCGGACGACGTCGCCGTCGACGTCGATCGCGGCCGCGACGGAGGCGAGTGCGAAGGCGTAGGACCGGCGGTCGCGGGCCTTGCGGTACGTCGAGTGGGCGGCGAACGGCAGCGCGGGGATCGTCACGGCGGTGATGACCGCGCCGACCGGCAGGTTCGTGTCACGCTCCGGCTCGTCGCCGGGGAGCCGGTAGAAGTCGCCGATCCGGAGCGAGGACGGCCCCTCCGTGGTCGTGAAGTGCACGGTCGCGTCGAGTGCGGTGAGCGCCACGGCCATGTCGCCGGGGTGCGTCGCGATGCACGAGTGGGACGTGCCGAGCACGGCGAGTTCGCGCGACAGGCCCTCGATCGCCGGACAGCCGGTCCCGGGCTCCCGCTTGTTGCACGGCTTGCTCACGTCGTTGAAGTACACGCACCGGGTCCGCTGGAGGAGGTTGCCGGCGGTGGTCGCCCGGTTCCGGAGCTGTCCGGACGCCCCGGCGAGGAGTGCGCGGCTCAACACCGGGAAGCGCGTACGGACGGCCGGATGCGCGGCGAGGTCGGCGTTGAGCACGCCCGCGCCGATGGTGAGCGAGCCGTCGGGCTCCTCCACGACGTCCGTCAGACCGAGGTGGGACACGTCGACCAGGCGATCGGGCCGCTCGACGCCGAGCTTCATGAGGTCGACCAGGTTCGTGCCGCCGGCGAGGGGCTTGGCCGTCGGCTCCGCCGCGAGTCGCCGGACCGCGTCGTCGACGTCCGTCGCGCGCTCGTACTCGAACGTCTTCATCGTGCAGCCCCTGTCGTCTCGTCACGCCGCTGCGTGCCGTCGGTGTCGTCGGTCTCGGTGTGCACGTGGACCGCGTCGGCGGCGTCGGCGTCGTGGACCGCGGCCACGATGTTGACGTACGCACCGCAGCGGCAGATGTTGCCGCTCATCCGTTCCCTGATCTCGGCGTCATCGAGGACGATCTCGTCGGCCGCGAGGTCGGTGGTGACGTGGCTCGGCATCCCCGCACGAGCCTCGCGGAGCGCGCCGATGGTCGAGCAGATCTGGCCCGGCGTGCAGTACCCGCACTGGTACGCGTCGCGCTCGAGGAAGGCCACCTGCACCGGATGGAGATCGTCACCGTCCGCGAGTCCCTCGATGGTCGTCACGGCGCTGCCCTCCGCCGCGACCGCGAGCACGAGACAGCTGTTCACGCGGCGGCCGTCGAGGAGCACCGTGCACGCGCCGCACTGGCCGTGGTCGCAGCCCTTCTTCGAGCCGATGAGGTCGAGCCGCTCGCGGAGCACGTCGAGCAACGACGTACGGTTGTCCACCACCAGCGGGCGGTCCTCGCCGTTGATCCGCAGCGTCACCGCCGTCGTGGGTACTGCATCCCGCACCGAAGCGTCCATGGGTGGAACGTACCCATGGTCGGCTGGTGTGTCCGGAGGCAGGAGCGTTCCTGTGGACGGAGTACCGTCGGCTCGTCCCTGAGGAGGAGTCCATGCGCCTGACCGAGCAGCAGCGGTCGTACCTCGACGCAGTGCGTGCCGCGTGCGCCGAGCTCGTCCCGGACGAGGAGGCCCGCCGCCGCCTGTCCCGCGACGACACCGCGCTCAACGCACCCGAGGCCTTCGCGCTGTTCGCCGACCGGGGTCTGCTCGGGGTGTCGCTGCCCGTGGCCGACGGTGGCGGCGGACGGACGTTCACCGAGGAGTGCCTGCTCCTGGAGGAGACGGCGCGCGCGGGCGTGCCGCTCACGGCCTACTCGACGGCGTTGACCGCCGCGCAGAGCTACCTCAAGTGGGGCGACGCCGACCAGCGCCGGACCATCGTGACCTCGATCGTCTCCGGGCATGCCGAGTCGGTCACGTTCACCGAGCCCGAGGCGGGGTCGGACCTGGCCGCGGCGACGACCCGCGCCTCCCGGGACGGCGACGACTGGGTGCTCGACGGCCGCAAGACGTGGATCTCGTTCGCGCACCTGGCGCGCCACCTGCTCGTGCTCGCCCGGACGGACGACAGCGGTGTCCGGCACGACGGGCTGACGCTGTTCATGGTCCCCGCCGACGCCCCGGGTGTGACGGTGCGCCCGATCGAGACGATGGGCGCCCACATGGTGAACGACGTGTTCCTGTCGGGCGTGCGCGTGCCGTCGTCCGCGGTGGTGGGGACACGCGGTGAGGCGTGGCGACACATCGGCCGCGGCCTGGCGGTCGAGCGCGTCATCATCGCCGCCATGAGCGTCGGGGCGGCCCAGCGGGCGCTCGACCAGCTCATCGCGCACGTCACGACGCGCGAGCAGTTCGGGGCGCCGCTGTCGCGGAAGCAGGCGGTGCGGCACCGCATCGCCGACCTCGCGTCCGACGTCGCGGTGTGTCGCGCGTACGCGTACGAGATCGCCGACCGTGTCGACGCGGGCGAGGAGGACCGGCTCAACACCGAGGCGTCGATGGCGAAGCTGCGCGCCACCGAGACGTACAAGCACACGACGCTCGAGGCCGTGCAGCTCATGGGTGGATCCGGGTACGGCTCGGCCGCGGGCATGGAGCAGCAGCTGCGGACCGCGGTCGCCACGACGATCTACGGCGGCGCGAACGAGGTGCAGCGCGAGATCATCGGGCGCGGGCTTGGGCTCTGACCCGCGTCTCCGCGGCCGGCACGGGCCCTTGACCCGGGATCGGCGCTCGTCCTCGCCGTCCACAGGGCGGGCCTCGGTCGCGCGGTCCACAGGCCCGACCGGGAGGCCCGGAGCGGCTCCGCCACACGGCCAGGCTCGGTCCCATGACCGATCAGAACGCACTCGAAACGCTCCGTGACCGCCCCGTCCAGACCGACGCGGACGTGCTCGCCCTCGTCCGGGCGCTGCTCCTGCCCGTCGTCCGCCGACAGTGCTGGCTGTTGTTCCTGGGCGAGGACGCCGTGCCGGTGCAGGTGCTCGTGCCCATCGACGACCTCCCCGCCGCTCCCGAGCCCGACGGCGTGGCGCAGTTCGCGCAGGCCATGGGCGAGATCGTGCCCGACGTCGGCGCCACCCAGGTGATCGTGGCGTGGGAACGGCCCGGCTCATCCGCACCCCGCGATCGCGACCGGGCGTGGGCCGAGGCCGTCACGGTCGCCTTCGCTCGAGCCGCGGTGCCGCTGCGCGCGCAGGTGCTCGTGTCCGACGACGGCGTGGCGCTCCTCCCGGCACTCGGCGCGGTCGCGGCATGACACCCCCGGTGGCGGCAGGATCCCTGCGGCTGCAGGCTGCAGGCTGCCGGGTGGCGGGAGGCGCCTCCCGGGCGGCGCGAGTAGACGGGGGCACATGGCCAGCACCCGCCCGAAGGGCCTGGTCCCGGTGGTCCCGGGACCCGGTCAGGAGTCCGTCTGGGACTACCCGCGCCCACCGCGGGTCGAGTCGACCGCCGAACACGTCGTGGTCCGGCTCGGCGGCGTCGTCGTCGCCGACACGCGGGATGCCGTCCGCGTGCTCGAGACGAGCCATCCACCCGTGTACTACCTCCCGCTGTCCGGGTTCGCCCCCGGCGCCCTCACCCCGGCGGAGGGCGTGAGCATGTGTGAGTTCAAGGGCCGGGCCGGATACCTCGACCTGCACGGGGGCGGCCGGACGGTGCCACGCGCGGCCTGGCGCTACCCGAGTCCCTGGGCCGGGTACGAGGTCCTCGCCGACCGGGTCGCCGTCTACCCGGGGGCCGTGGACGACTGCGAGGTCGACGGGGAACGGGTGGAGCCACAGCCGGGCGACTTCTACGGCGGCTGGGTGACGTCCCGCGTGGTGGGCCCGTTCAAGGGGGCCCCGGGCACGCTCGGGTGGTGACCGCCGTGGGCTACTGCGGCGCGACCTCGGGGACGTCCTCGCCGGTCAGGCGTTCGACGATCTGCACGGCCCCGGGCCAGTACCGGGCGTAGTGGTCCGGGTCGGCGTTCACCTGCACGGCGTGTGCGGCCTGGGTCGGGGTCATCGTCTTCCAGCCCGGGATGCTCACGAGCTTCCGGAAGAACATCGTCGCTGCCGTGTACGGGTCCATGCGCTGGGCGTACGTCCCCCACGCGCCGTTGTCCCGCTGCTGGAACAGGCCCCTGCTGTCCGGACCGGCCGCGTCCCCGTGGTCGAGGTCCACGAGCCCGGACTCGCCCATCGCCGTCATCACCCCGACGGCCTGGGTGTGCGGGCCGATGCCGAGCGACTGAGCGGCCTCGATGACGTACGCGGCGTTGACGAGGCGGTCCTGACAGTAGCCCGCGACCGGACCCCGGGGGACCACCATGCCGCCGACGGTCTTCGCGGGGACCGCGGGGCACGTGATCGCCGTCGCCGTGGTCCCGGCACCGACGAGCCCGTGCAGGGAGTTCACCGCGATGACGACGAGCACCACGACCCCGATCGCCGCCGCGACGACGCCGGCGCCGAAGACCGAGACGACCCCGACGGCCACGCGACGTCCGAACCGGCCCGGGGCAGCGCTGGTGCGCCGCGGTCGTCGGCGCGCCCGGGTCGAGCGGCCCGTGGTCCGGCGACCGCCGGTCGCACCGGCGCGAGCCGTGCTGCCCTGTCCCGTGCTGCGCTGTCCCGTGCTGCGCTGTCCCGTGCTGCGCTGTCCTGTGCGGTCGAGCACGGCGTCGCGGACGGGGCTGGGCGCGGTCGGGATCACGGGGCGTGCGGACCTTCCGGGAGCGGACGCGACGGGGTTCGGTCGCGGGCGGACGGGCATGACAGTAAGTGATCCTCCCGTGCGTCACCCGAAGCGACATGCCCCCGTCCGGGGCGACGTCACGATCGACGGCGGGGCCCACGCGCCCGGTAGCGTTGCCCCGGGAGGCTCGATGGACGACGACGTGCGTGATCGCGCGCTGGGGTCGGTGCTCGCCGCCGCATGCGGTGACGCCCTCGGCGCCGGCTACGAGTTCGGACCGCCGCTCGCCCAGGACGCGCCCGTGCGCATGCGGGGTGGCGGACCCACGGGTACCGCGCCGGGGGAATGGACCGACGACACCGCGATGGGGATCCCCGTGCTCGAGGCCCTCGCGCGCGGCGATCGCCTCGACGACGCCCGGACGCTCGGACGCATCGTGGCGGAGTGGGCCGACTGGGCGCAGGACGCCCCCGACGCCGGTGTCCAGACCCGCGCGGTGTTCGCCGAGCTCGACGCCAACACCGAGGCCGCTGCCCGCGCCGCCGCACTCGCGGTGCACCAGGCGAACGGCCGGTCCGCTGGCAACGGGTCGCTCATGCGGACCGGGCCCGTCGCGCTCGCGTACCTCGGAGACGGCACGAAGCGGGGACTCGCCGCGGCGGCCCGACGGGTCTCGGAACTGACGCACCACGAGGACGACGCCGGTGACGCCTGCGTGCTCTGGACGGCCGCGATCCGCCGCGCGGTCCGGAAGGGCCACGTCGACGTCCGGACGGGGATCCCGCTCCTGCCGCGGGCACGCCGCGCCCGGTGGCTCGCGCTCCTCGATGAGGCCGAGCAGTCGAACCCGGCGGACTTCGCCGACCGGAACGGCTGGGTCGTGGCGGCGCTCCAGGGGGCCGTCTCCGCCGTCACCCGCGGCAGCGACCTCGTCGACGTCCTCGAGCGCGCGGTCCGGGGCGGGAACGACACCGACACCGTCGCGGCGATCGCGGGCAGCCTCGCCGGCGCCCGGTACGGGGCGGGCGCCCTGCCCGATGAGTGGCTCGCGGTGGTGCACGGCTGGCCCGGCAAGCGCATCGACTGGCTCCGGACCCTGACCGCGCGGGCGCTCGCGACCACGCACTGACCGGCTCCCGGGGGACTCGGTGGACCGGTTCCGGTCGTCGTCCGGTGCCCGCTGCCGGGCCCTGCGACGGTGCCGGCGCGCGGGGTACGGGTCTCGTCCGCCGATCGTCCGACCACTGCCGGAACCCCACGCGCTATGGACGAGCTGTGAGCGGCAGGGTAGGGTCGCACCACCCGAACACGACCCCCGACCCGAAACGGGAGGTTCTGCCCATGCACGACGCCCACCCAGGCGCCGCGATGGTTCCGGACCGCGCTGCCCCGACGCGCACCGGAACCGACGAGGACACCACCATGTCCGAGCGCAGAGCGACCACGCTGTCCTCGACGACCGCCGGCGGCGCGCCTCGATCGTCCGTCGGTGCCGCGCCCGACGACCGACACCCCGCCGTCGCGATCGCGCCGCCGGCCGAGTCCTCGCGGCAGGGCGAGCTCATGCCCGAGCATTCCCTGCTCGAACGCTGGGCCCGCACCGCAGCCAGGTGGCCGGACGAGATCGCGCTGTCCGACGAGCACACGACGGTGACCTACCGGCAGGCCGACGAGATCAGCCGCGCCCTCGGCGCACTCCTCGACGAGCGCCTCCGGCCGGACGACCACAGCGCGGCCGGCGTCGGCCCCGAGCCCGGTGACGGGCCGGTGCCGGTCGGGATCATGGCCAGCCAGACGAGCGGCGGTGTGCTCGGCGTCCTCGGTCTCGCGTTCGCCGGCCGGCTGCTCGTCGTCCTCGACGCCCATCTGCCAGAGGCACGGATCCGGCACGTCATCGCGCTCGCGGGCATCACCGAGATCGTCGCGGACGAGGCGCACCGCGCGCTCGCGGCGACGCTCGTGGCGGGTCCGGCCGCGGTCCTCCCGCTCGACCCGATGCTCGACGAGGCCCAGTCGATCGCCGCAGCGGGCGGGCCGATCCGGGTCGTGCCCGCCGCCCTCGAGCGCGGCGGCACGGACGGCTTCAACATCGTGTTCACGTCGGGCTCGACGGGCGCGCCGAAGGGCGTCGTGACGAGCCACCGAGCGATGCTCGCGGACGTCACCGGCTACCGCGAGCGCCTCGGGCTCGCTCCCGGCGAGCGCTCCGCCGTCGTGCTGCCCGTCGGCTTCGCCGCGGGGTTCGCCATGGCGTTCGGCACGATCCACTCGGGTGCCGAGGCGCACCTGCTCGACGCGCGTGACGCCGGGGTGCTCGGACTCGTCGACCGCATCGCGGAGCGCGGCATCACCGTGTTGCAGACCACCCCGCACCTCGCCCGGACGATCGCCGACGCGCTCGGACCCGACGACGACCGGCTCCGCGGGCTCCGGGTGTTCGCCACCGTCGGTGAGGCCGTGACGGGGACCGACGTCGCGGCGGTGCGACCGCTGTTCGGCCCGACGACGTCGTTCTTCAACTTCACCGGGTCGAGCGAGACCGCGTCGCTCGCCTTCAACGAGATCGCGCCGGGCGATCCGGTGCCCGAGGGGAGCATCCCGGCGGGCGAGCCGGCGTTCGACAAGGAGATCCGGATCCTCCGCGAGGACGGCACCACCGCGGCGGTCGGCGAGACCGGCCAGTTGCTGTGCGTGTCCGACGCGGTGACCCCGGGCTACTGGGGCGCGTACGAGCAGACGGCGCTCCGTGCCGGGATCGCCGAGGACGGCCGGGCCACCTGGAAGCAGGGCGACCTCGCGCGGATCGACGAGGACGGCAAACTCACGCTCCTCGGTCGGGCCGACGACGCGGTCAAGGTCCGCGGGTACCTCGTCGAGCCGAGCGAGATCGAGGCCGCCATCCGCCGCATCGACACGGTCCAGGAGGCCGTGGTCACCGCGATCGTGCAACCCGGGGCATCCACGCGCCTCGTCGCCTACGTCGTCGGTCGAGCCGGGCGGCGCACGGCGTCGCCCGCTGCGATCCGACGTGCCCTGCGTGCCGAACTCCCCGCCTACATGGTGCCCGGGACGATCGTGCCGATGGTGGCGCTGCCGCGGAACGAGCGCGGCAAGGTCGACCGCGCCGAGCTCCCGCCGCCCCCGGCCGCCGGGACCGGAGACGACGCCGGTGGGGGCGACGGCGCGGTCGCCACGATGGACGAGACCACCCACGACCAGTGGGAACTCGCCGTCGGGCAGATCTGGGCCGAGGTCCTCGGGCTGCCCGCCGTCGCGCCGGAGGACGACTTCGCGTCGCTCGGCGGGGACTCCCTGGCCGCGGAGGAGATGCTCGCCGCCGTGTCCGACCGGATCGGAGTCGAGGTGCGGTCCGCCGAGATCCTCGAGCATCCGACCCTGGCGGACTTCGCGCGGCGGGTCCGTGCCGGGACCCGAGCCGTGCCGAGCCACCCCGACGTCGTCAAGCTGACGAGTGGCGGCGGCGCGCCCGTGTTCTGCTTCCCCGGTGCCGGCGCCCTCGGCCTGACGTTCGTGCCCCTGGCCCGGCACCTGGCCGACCACGACGTGTACGTGTTCCAGCAGCACGGCCTCGAGCGGCGCAGTCTGCCGGACTGGAGCGTCCCCGCGGCGGCGCGTCGGTTCATCGAACTCATGCGCGTGGTCCAGCCGCACGGCCCGTACCGGCTCATCGGGCACTCGCTCGGCGGCCTGATCGCCCTCGAGATCGCGACGACCCTCGCCGAGAACGGGGAGACCGTCGAGCACGTCGTGCTCCTGGACACCTACCTGCCGCGGAGCACGGCGGAGCAGGGCGCGCTCGAGTTCGCCCGACTGCCGGAGCGCGAGCACGGGTCGCGGGTGCTCAACGCGGTGCGCCGCGGCGCGGAACAACAGCTCCGCAGGGTCCTGCCGGGTGGACTCCCGCAGGTCAAGCGGGTGTCCCGCCGGCTCCGCGCCTACACGGCGGGGGTCGTCCGGTACCGGGGACAGGACCACTTCGACGCGTTCTTCGACCAGGCCTCGGTGATGGTCCGCCGGCACCGGGTGCGCCCGTACGACGGCACGGTCACGTTCGTGTTCGCCGACGGCAACCCGGACGGGCCGGACTCGTGGCGCCCCTACCTGCGCGGCGAGATGCGGTTCCCCCGGCTCGCGAGCGAACACAGTTCCCTGCTCCGCGAACCCCACGTGACCGAACTCGCGGCGATGCTCCACGACGTCACGGGGATCTGACCGCACGGCCACGGCACCGACGGCGGGGATACGATCCCGGGCATGGAAACGCCCGAGGAGCCGTACGACTTCGCCGACCAGAACGCCAAGCTCATCGTCCTCGAGGCGCTGTGCTACGACCTCGACGTCCTCGAACCGTACGCGGGTGCGGCGCACGAGGACGCCGAGGACGAGGACGAGGTCGTCGAGGGCTCCGGGCAGCTCGCCCGCGAGTACTACGAGGACCTCGAGGTCCTGCCCTCGCAGCTCGCGCTGGTGACGCAGCTGACCGTCGACGGGGACCTCCAGATCTACGGCGACGTCGATCCCGACTGGAGCGGGGACGACGACCGGCACGACCCGCTGACGTGGAGCGACATCGTGGAGTTGCCGGCGCTCGAGACCGTGTGGACGTCCGCGCCGTTGCCCGCGCACGTCGACGCCGAGCTCCGTGCCAAGGGCGTGACGATCGAGACCACGTAGGGCGGCGGTGTCGGGGGTGTCCGGCAGGGTGTCGGCATGAGCGGCATCGACACGTGGATCCAGGTCGTCGGGACCGTCGTCGCGCTGCTCGGCGTGGTCGTGTCGTGGGTGTACACCGCGCGGCAGCAGCAGCGTGACGCCCGGACCGCCGAGCGCGCCCGTCGAGCTGCCGAGCAGGACCGGCTCGCCGCCGCCGCGAGCGCCGAACGGGCCGAGCGCACCTCGGCGCTGTCCATCGACACCCTCGAGCGCATCGCCGGCGCGCTCGAACGCCTGGCACGACCAGGCGGGGGTCCGCCGTCCACGCCCGCTCCGTCGGACGCCGGCCGGGAGGCCCGTGCCGCGTCGGTCCCTCCGGCTCCGTCCGTCTCGTGGCGGATCGCGTCGGCGCCGGACGGCGCTGCCGTCCTCCGGAACACCGGCACGGCGAGCGCGTTCGACGTGCGTCTGACGGCGGACCCGACCATGCCGGTCGTCGTGTCCGAGCCGCCGGCGGACCTCGCCGCGGGGGAGTCCCTCGCGTTCCGGGCCGTCCCCGACGCCGCGACGCGGGACCGGACCCTGACGGTGACGTGGCGGGCGACACCGGACGGGCCGACGTCCCGATGGCGGTACCCGTTCCTCCCGGCCGACGGTGCGAGCGGAGGCGACGTGTCCGCGAGCCGTCCCGCGCCCTGATCCGCGCCGGCTCAGCGGACGGCTGCGGAGAACGCGGCGAGCTGGTCCGTGAACTGTCGTGCGCCGCCCTGGGCGGGGTGGCGGACGGCGACCGCGTCGATGCCGGCGGTGGCGAGCGCTCCCTGGGCCTTCCGCCCCACGGCGACGACGTGCTCGATGCGCAGCGCCTCGAGCAGCGCGAGCGTCGCGGGAGCGCCGGCTCGGACCTCGGCCGGTCGGGGCGTCCGGTTCGTGCGTCGGTCGGGCGCGGTGAACGGGTGGTGCGGGTACACCGGCCACGCGACGGGCAGCGGCCCCGCCCAGTCCCGGAGCGCGGCCCAGACCACCCGCGAGGATGCCTCCCACGGCGCGGTCGGCGCCGGCGGTCGCGCGAAGCCGTCACCCTCGGCGGCCCCGGTCACGATCCCCGGGCGCGCGTCGAGTTCCCGCACGCTGACGAACGGCAGGCCCGTGTTCGTCATGCCCCGCCAGCCGGGGGCCTCGGCGACGAGCAGCACGGTCGATCCGGCGTCGGCGAGCAGCCGCAGGTACCGGTCGAGGTTGCCGCGTCGGAGCGTGCCCTCCGCCGACGCGTCGTACAACGCCTCGGCGTCGTCGGGCACCGGGACCGCGTCGAGCGCCGACCAGAACGCGGCGAGGTCGAGGGGCATGTCCCCATCCTGCCGCTCGCACCATCGGCCGAGCACGACCGTCGCGGTCCTTGACGTCCGACCGCGAGCCCGAATACGGTGCTGCCGCGCGCTGACACGAGCACGACGAACCCGGCCGCACCGCCGCGGCCGAATCCGGAAGGACCCCCGATGCCTCAGGACGACCCCCGCGGCCCGGCCGAGACGGAGCACACCCGCGTCGGCGACCAGAGCGTTCGGCACCGTCGTGAGTTCGACGCTCCAGCGAGCGCCGTGCAACGCGCCCACACCGATCCCGAGCGCTTCGTCCGGTGGATGGGGCCCCACGGCACCACCGTCCGGCTCGACCGGTTCGACGCGGTGACCGGCGGTGCGTTCCGCTACGTCGTCGAGGCGGCGAACGGCGACGGCTGGGCCTTCCGTGGCTCGTACCACGAGGTCGTACCGGGTCGCATCGTCCACACGTGGGAGTACGAGGGCGAGAGCGGGGTGACGCTCGAGACCCTGCGGTTCGTGGACCTCGAGGGCGGGCGATCCGCGCTCGAGATCACCTCGACCCACGCCTCGAAGGAGGCCTGCGACGCCGTCCTCGCGAGCGGGATCGACGCCGGGATGGACGAGGACTTCGAGCGGATCGACGAGCTCCTCGCCGGTCAGGGGTAGCACGGGCCGTCCGCGGTCAGTCCTCGCAGGCCGCGCCGTCGCCGTCGCGGTCGAGCTGGCGCGAGTACCCCGGGTCGCCGACGTGGAGCGGTGCCGCACCGGCTGCCCGGACCGCCGCACAGTTCGCGAAGCTCGGTGCCGGGGTCGGACCGGCAGGTGTCGCAGCCGGCGCTCCGGGAGCCGCAGGAGTCGCCGGAGCCGGGACGACGGCGGCGCCGCCCGACCCGCTTCCGGCGGCCGTGCCTCCCGGTCGGGCCGAGAACGCCGTGCGGACCGCGGGCTGCATCGGGCAGGTCGCCAGGATCCGGGCGACCGCGTCGTGTTCGGCTGGGGTGACCCAGAGTCCGTACGCGGCCTTCACCGCGACCTGCCGGGCCACGTAGGAGCACCGGAACGCGACGACGTGCGGCAGCCATGTGGCGGCATCACCGGACCCCTTCTGCTCGTTCGACGGCCCGTCGACCGCCAGGAGGTTGCCCGGGTCGTTCGCCAGGTCCTCCCGAGCCTCCTGGTCGAGCTGCTGCGCCCCCGTCTGCCAGGCGTCCTCGAGCGCCACGACGTGGTCGATCTGCACGGCGGCCGAGGTCGTCGCGCCGCGCGTGAACCGGATCGCCGCTCCCGTGTAGGGCGACACGAGGGTGCCGGACAGCACCCGGCAGCCTCCCGGGCGCTCGACGTCCGTGAGATCGCGCGCCAGGACGTCGTCGCGGGTGTCACATCCGTCGTGGTCGCGGTCGAGCCAGGCGGTGCCGAAGTCGCCGACGCGGTCGTACCCGGTCGCCGCGGCGCGACCCTTGACGGGCAGCGTCGCCAGCAGGGCGACGGCGGTGCCCGTCGCCGTGGAGGGGGTGTCGGCGGCACCCGGAGCGGTCCCCGCGCTCGCGGCAGCGCTCACGCTCACCGCGCCGGGGCCGGCAGCAGCGGTGCCCGCCCCGCCGATGCCGCCGGTGCCGGAGCCGGGAGGCACGCTGCCGCTCACCGCCGAGCACCCGGTCAGCAGGCACAGGGTCCCGGTGACGAGCGCCGCCCGGACGACTCGCCGGAGCACGCCGCTCACGCGGACGCGGAGCGCCGGCGCTCCTCGACGCGCGCGATCACCGACCGGTAGGTCTCGACGAGTCCCTCGGCGGACCGCTCCCAGCTGAGCCGCTCCGCGCGCTCCCGCCCCGCCGCGGCGAGCTGGTCCGCGAGCGCCGGATCGGTCAGGACGGTCGCGATGACGCCCGCCCAGACGTCCGGGTCGCGCGACTCCACGACGACGCCGGTCTCACCGTCCACGACCGCCTCGCGCAGGCCACCCGCGGCGGCGGCGACCACCGGCACGCCGGACGCGGAGCCCTCGAGCGCGACGAGACCGTACGTCTCGGAGTGCGACGGCACGAGCACGAGTCCCGCGTTGCGGAACAGCATCGCCAGGTCCGGGCGCGACTGCGGACCGACGAACCGGACCCGGTCCCCGATGCCGAGTCGATCCGCGAGCCCGCGGAGCTCCTCGACGTATCCGGTCGCCTCGCTCGACGCATCGCCCGCGATCACCAGGTCCGGCCGAACGGCCTCGGGAACGGCGGCGACCGCGGCGATCGCCAGGTCGAGGCCCTTGAGGGGCTGTACGCGCGCGGCCGCGACGACGTAGCGGGGGCGGTCGTGGGCGGCGGCGCGGGTCGCGGCGCTCGCCGGACGGAACACCGAGCCGTCGACACCGGGTGGCACGATGACCACCCGCTTCGCTGCGGCGCCGAGCCGGGAGCGGACGGTGTCGGCCTCGGCCTCGCTGATCGCGACGACGGCGTCCGACTCGCGCGCCAGGAACGCCTCGCCCTCCATCCGGCCCGCCGACTCGGGGCGCTCGCCCTCGGACAGCGGAGTCGCTGCGTCGGCGGCGATCGAGTGGAAGGACTGCACGTGGGGGACCCCGCGCTCCCGAGCCACCGGCAGCGCGGCCATGCCCGAGAACCAGTGGTGGGCGTGGAACACGTCGTACGGACCGAGCTCCGCCAGTCCCGCCCGGAACGGCTCGATGAAGGCGTCGTGTTCGCCCTTCGGGACCGGCTGTGCGGGCCCGGCCGACAGGAATCGGAGGCACACGCCCGCGACGATCTCGACGGAGTCCGGCTGCGTCGGTGACGACCGGCGGGTGACGATCTCGACCCGATGCCCGAGGTCCGCGAGCGCCTCGGCCTGGTGTCGCACGACGACGTTCATCCCACCGACCTCGCCGGAACCGGGCTCGTCCCCGGGGGAGGTGTGCAGCGACACGAGCGCGATCCGGAGCGGGGTGGCGGGGGTGTCGGTCACCGAGTCAGCCTACTGGCGAGCGGGTCGCGCCCGGCCCCGCTTCCCATCTCATCGAGATCGCAGTCGTTGCCGCTTCGATCCCCATTAAAGCGACACCGGCTGCGATCTCGTGACCCTCGTACGGGGGGTGGTTGTCCCCCTTTCGTGGGACGACACTTGTCCCGCGCGATGACGAGCATGGGGGTGGCGATGTCCTGGAAGACGATGTCCCGACGGGTGAGGGCGACCGTCGCGACGGCCGGAGCAGCGGTCCTGCTGGTGGTCGGTGCGGGGTGTGCTGCAGCGACGTCCGAGCCGCACGCCGTCGCATCCTCGACAGCGTCCACCGTGCAGCACGAGCACGAGCACGAGCACGAGCGCGAACACCGGGTCGCTTCCTCGAGCCCGACGCCGACTCCGATCGTCACGACGAAGCTCGTCACCACGACCGCGGCGATCCCGTTCGCTTCGACGACGCTCGACGACGCGACTCGGGCCAAGGGCACCTCGGTGATCACGACCACGGGCGTCAACGGAGTCCGGACCACGACCTACCGCGTCACGTACACGGACGGCGTCGAGACCGGGCGCGCAGCGGTCAGCCAGGTCGTGACGACACCGCCCGTGACGCAGGTGACCTCCGTGGGCACGTACGTCGCACCGGCACCGGCACCGGCACCGGCGCCCGCCCCGGCGCAGAGCGCGGTCATCACTCCGGGTGCCTACTGCTCGTCGAGTCAGGTCGGTCAGGTCGCTCAGTCGGCCTCCGGGACGTCGTACCGGTGCGGCGGCCACGGTGCGGACGCTCGAGGTGACTACCACTGGAACACCATCCCCTGACGCCGCCCAGTCAACGGGGCCGGACTGCCAGACAGGCGGTCGGGCCGCTCCGGAGCCACCCGCCTCCGGAGCCCACGGAGGTCGCGGTCGTTGCCGCTTCGACCGGACCCGGAGCGACACCTTCTGCGATCTCGCGGGAGGACCGAGCGGACGCGGGGCAGGGCGAGCGGGCCGCGGTCGGCCTGGGGCTGGGCTCAGTCCTGACGCGAGTACCCGTGGAGGTCCTCCTGGGCTCCGTTGACCCACAGTCGCCAGCCGTCGGGCGTGGTCACGAGGACGGTCCGGTTGTACGCCTCGTCGACCACGTCCGCCTCGTACCCGCCGGCGCGGAGACGTGCGGCGAGTGCGTCGAGGTCGCCGTGGTGCTCGAACGACAGCTCGGTGCGGCCGTCCTCCCCGAGGTGCAGGGCCGCGAGGCCGCCGTCGTCCGCGGTGAAGTCCGCCCATCCGCCGCCGTCGGCCGCGATCCGGGGTCGGAGGCCCACCGCACGGAACACGCGTGCGGCGTCCGCGACCGACGACGCGTACCGGATGGGCATGACGCTGCTCGCACCGCCGGCGGCTGCACGGTCCGCGGTGGTGATGGTGACGGGAGCACCGGCGACGTCGACGGCGAGCATCTCGCCGCCGTCGGCGAGCGTGGTGGTCCGGACCGCGACTCCGGTGCCCTCGAGCGAGCGCCGCACTGCCGGGAGGTCCGCCACCAGCACCTGCAGATCGACCCGTCCGTCGTCGACCGCTCCGGCATCGACGCCGCGGATGGCGAGGACCCCGTCGCCGTCGAACTCCGTCCAGTCGTCGTCGGCAGGGGCATCGTGCCGTCGGAGCCCGAGCGCCGTCGCGAGGTCGTGCCACGCGGCGGGGTGGGCGGTGTCCAGGATGCTGCGGATGGTGGTCATGGCCGTTCCCCCTCCGTCGGGGCGGCCTCAGCACCCGACAGGTACGTGGACATCACGTGTTCGACGAGCGACGAGAGCGAGACCCCCTCGTCGATGGCGCGGTGCTTGAGCTCGCGGACGAGTTCGGCCGGCAGGTACACGTTGAACTGCACCTTGCTGCCGTTACTGGCTACCATGCTAGCAATCTAGACCGAGACGACCCGGGTGTCCATGGTGGTGTCCATGGTGCCGGTCGGGCGACGGCGACCGAGGCCCGCCGGGCGCCGGCCCCCCCGACTCGATGGAAGCGGTCTGGACGGGCGGGACCGGACCGACGCCGGTGTGCGGGGCGGTGCCGCGCCTCCCGGTCGGCCGGCGTAGGTTGCACGGATGGCGAGCAACGCGACGATGCTGACGGTGCCCGGACCGGACGGCGACCGCGAGGTCCGGATCTCGAGCCCCGACCGCGTGCTGTGGCCGCAGCTCGGGCTGACGAAGCTCGACCTCGCGCACTATCTCGTCGCCGTGGGGGACGCGTTCGTGCGCGCGAACGGGGACCGGCCGGTGTCGCTCCAGCGGTTCCCCGAGGGCGTCGACGGCGAGCAGTTCTTCTCGAAGAACCCGCCGAAGGGCGCGCCCGACTACGTGCGCGCCGTGACCGTGACCTACCCGAGCGCCCGCGCACACCCGCAGATGATCATCGACGAGCCCGCCGCGGCGGTGTGGGCGGCGCAGATGAACACCGTCGTGTTCCACCCCTGGGCGTCACGGGCCGAGCGGAGCGACCACCCGGACCAGCTGCGGATCGACCTCGACCCGCAACCGGGCACCGACTTCCACGACGCCGTCCCCGCCGCGCTCGAGCTGCGGAAGGTCCTCGACGAAGCGGGGTTGACCGCGTGGATCAAGACCTCGGGGAACCGCGGCCTGCACGTGTACGCGCCGATCGAGCCCGAATGGGAGTTCCTCGACGTGCGGCACGCGGTGATCGCCGCCGCCCGCGAACTCGAACGTCGGATGCCGGAGCAGGTGACGACCGCGTGGTGGAAGGAAGAGCGCGGCGAGCGGATCTTCGTCGACTTCAACCAGGCGAACCGGGATCGGACGATCGCCGGTGCCTACAGCCCCCGAGCACTCCCGCACGCGTCCGTCTCGACCCCGCTCCGATGGGAGGAACTGTCGGAGACCGACCCGCGGACACACACGGTGCGTACGATCCCGGAGCGACTCCGCGCCGTCGGTGACCCGTGGGAGGACATGCACGCGCAGCCCGCCCGCATCGACGCGTTGCTGGCATGGTGGGAGCGGGACCTCGCTGCCGGTCTGGGCGAGATGCCGTTCCCGCCCGACTACCCGAAGATGCCGGGGGAGCCGCCCCGCGTCCAGCCGTCGCGGGCGCGCAAGCAGCAGGCCTGACGCGCCCCGGCCGAGATCGCAGAACGCGCCGCGTCTCCGCGCCGAGAATGCAGAACGCGCCGCTGCACCCGGAGGTGAGCGGCGCGATGTGCGATCTGGGCTGCGGTGCCGATCGGTTCCTACAGGCCGAGCGTTGCCTCGTCGCGGGCGGTGCGCCCGTCCTCGGTGCGCTTGGTCTGCGTCGGGAGGCCCGCGCTCGCCGTGTGGAGGCGGGTCAAGCGCGACCACGTCCCGCGGTGCGCGTCGCTGATGCCGTCGATGCCGTTCATGCTGCCATTCCTTCCGTGCCGAAGAGCGTGGTCATGTGCTCGATGAGGTGCTGCTTCGCGAGGTCGAGCGTCGAGAAGTCCCCGACGTAGCGCCCGAAGGTGTCCATCGCGTAGTGGTGCGCGCCGTGCTGGTCGATGGTGCCGCCGAAGTACCCGGCGTGCGTCGCGACCCAGAGACCCTCGTCCGCGAGGGCCCAGGTGGTCGTCGGTGCCGGAGCGGCGGCGCGCTCGATGAGCGGCGTGACGATGGCGGGGGCGTTCACGCGCCGAGCCCGAGGGTGACGAGCGCGAGGCTCGCGACGGTGACGCTGACGATGCCGGTCACGGTCGCGCTGGCGACGAGTGCGCGCTGGTGCCGCGCCTCCCGGATCTCCGTGAACGGGCTGCGCTGCGCCGTGTGACGGACGGGGAGGAGATGCGTGCTCATGGTGGTCCTGTTCTCGAAGGGCAGTGCCCAGGAACTCGTTCGGTTCGGAGACTATCTCCGACCTGGAACAACTGTGGCACGGAGTTACTAGTTCGCCTAACTATGGAGGAGAACTGTGCGGAATTCGGACAGTCGGTTTGTTTCCCCGGCGCCGGGCGACACGGAAGGCACTGATCGGCGTCCTCGACCCGCTGATCGTCGCATCGCTGGGTGAACCGTGCCCCTCCTCGGGGGGACGGCCGCGTGAACGGGACAGTCCGATCGGGAACCGCGGGTCAGGGTGGCCAGGCGACCCAGAGCGCCCAGATCGCGATCGGCTGGAACGCGATGCCGACGACCAACGTCGCCGTCGCGCGACGCGGTGAGGCGGACAGCGCAGGGGTCCCGAGCACCGGGGACAGCGGCAGCAACATGCGGAAGGTGCTCTGCTGCGGCAGGAACACCGCGACGAGGTACGCGACGTACGCGACGACGAACGCCCCGATCCCGACGCCGAGTGCACGACTCCGGAACGCCAGACACCAGCCGACGGCGACGAGGAGCAGTGCGACGATCGGCACGCCCCAGCCGCCGACGAGCCGTTCCGCGAACAGGAACCACGGCGTCAGCGGGCGGAACACCGCGGCGGCGTCCCCGATGTAGTCCCGCCACCAGGCGGTCTCCGTGGCCACGTAGCCGTCGCCGCGGCCGGTGACGAGCGTCACGACGACCGGCCACGCGAGTCCTGCCGCCGCGGTCACGAGACCGGACGCGACCACCGCGAGGTGCGTCCGGAGCGGCAGCGGCCGTCGACGCACGAGTGACGCCACCCACACCGCCGCGAGGGCGGCCGGCACCGCGAGGGCACCGGGGTGCGTGAACGCCGCGGCCACCCCGAACGGCATCGCCACGAGCGGCCGGCCCCGGAGCACCGCCAGGAGTGCGGCGAACACGAGCGCGAGGAACAGGGACTCGGCGTACGCGACCTGGAACAGGAACCCGAGCGGTCCGAACGCGAAGAACAGCGCGCCCCACATCGCCGGACGGCTGCCGAACCGCTCCGCGAGCAGCCGGTGCAGGACGACCGTGGCCGCGCCGCCCGCCACCACCGACACGGTCACCGCGGCCGGTGCGTATCCGAGCGAGGTCATCGACATGAGCGCGCGCACCACGGCCGGGTACGCCGGGAGGAACGCCCACACGCTCTTCTGCACCGCACCGCCCGTCACGGGCAGGTCCGACGGGTAGCCGTGCAGGGCGATCCGCCGGTACCAGGCGCCGTCCCAGGCCGTGAGGAACCCGCCGAACCCGCCTGGAGCCCGGAGGGTCGCGTGTGCGTCGTGGACGCCGCCGCTCACGATCCAGGCGGTGAGCAGCAGGCCGGTCGCGAGCACCCGCGACACCGCGTAGCCGCCGAGCACGACGAGGGTCGCCGCGCCCGGACGCGGGATCGTGAGCCGTCCGGGCGCGCGGTCGGACCAGAGGCCGTCGCGGCCACGCGGTCGTCCCCGCTCGACGAGGTCCCAGGCACCCACGGGATCAGCGCAGCACGCTGCTGAGGTCGTAGGCGATCGGCTGCTCGAGCTGCTCGAAGGTGCAGGAGCGCGCGTTCCGGTCGGGCCGCCACCGGTCGAACTGCACCGTGTGGCGGAACCGGTCGCCCTCCATCTGGTCGTACCGCACCTCGACGACGCGCTCCGGCTCGAGCTCGACGAACGAGGTGTCGCGACCCGAGGCGAACCGGCTGCGTTCGGTGGCGCCGGTGACGGGCCTCCCGTCCGCGTCCCGCCGGACCAGTGGGTCCAGCTCGGTGACGAGTTCCCGCCGTCGGGCGTCCGAGAAGGCGGAGACGCCGCCGACCATGCGCAGCTCGCCGCCCGCGTCGTACAGGCCGAGCAGCAGGGACCCCACGCCCTCGCCCGACTTGTGGACGCGGTAGCCGACCACGACGACGTCGGCGGTGCGGTGGTGCTTCGCCTTGAGCATCGTGCGCTTGTTCGGCGCGTACGGCCCGGCGAGGGGCTTCGCGACGACACCGTCGAGTCCCGCCCCCTCGAACTCGACCAGCCAGCGGCGGGCTTCCTCGATGTCGAGCGTGCGCTGGGACACGAACAGCGGGTCCTCGAACGCGCGACCGAGCTCCTCGAGTGCGACGCGGCGCTCGGCGAACGGCAGGTCCCGCAGGTCCCGGTCCTCGAACGCGAGCAGGTCGAACGCCACGAAGGCAGCGGGGGTCTCGACCGAGAGCTTCCGGATCCGGGACGCGGCGGGGTGGATCCGCTGCGTCAGGGCGTCCCAGTCCAGCCGCTCCGCGCCCGGTTCGCCGGTCCGCACGACGATCTCGCCGTCGAGCACGCACGGCCCCGGCAGCTGGTCGCGGAACACCGCCACGAGCTCCGGGAAGTACCGGGTGAGCGTCTTCGACCCGCGGCTGCCGATCTCGACGTCCGTGCCGTCGTGGTAGACGATCCCGCGGAAGCCGTCCCACTTCGGCTCGTAGCTGAGGCCCCCGGGCACGGCGTCCGCGGCGGGGACGTCCGGGACGGCCTTGGCGAGCATCGGGGCGACGGGGTCCGCGGCGGTGGGGAGGGCCATCGACCCATCCAACGCCCCGCGGCCGGGAGGCTGCCGTCAGCGTCGACGGGCGTCGACGGGGCTGACGGCCGTCGACGGCGCTGACGGCCGCGGCGGCGCCGTCAGTCCTGGGAGGACGTCACACCGCGCTGCTCCTCGGCGAGCATGGACGCGACCCGGTCGCGCAGCACGTTCTTGCGGACCTTGCCGACCGGGGTCATCGGGAGCTCGTCGATCACCACGAGGCGCTCCGGCAGCTTCTGCACGGCGATCTGCTTGCTCCGGAGGAAGTCGGTCAGGTCGGACAACGAGGGCTCGTCGTGACCGGGGGCGACCACCACGAAGGCGCACGAGCGCTCGCCGAGCCGTGGGTCCGGCATCGCGACGACGGCGACGGTGCGGACCGCGGGGTGCTCGCCGAGCAGGTCCTCGACCTCGCGCGACGAGATGTTGATGCCGCCGCGGATGATGATGTCCTTGATGCGGCCGCTCACCCGCACGAAGCCGTCCGCGTCCATCACGCCGAGATCGCCCGAGCGCGAGAACCCGTCGGGCGTGAACAGCGCGGCGGTCTGCTCCGGATCGCGGTAGTACCCGAGCATGTGGGACGGGCCCTGGTACGCGATGTCGCCGCTCGTGCCGGCGGGGACCTCGACGCCGTCCTCGTCGACCACCTTCACGACGGAGTCCGCGAGGGCCCGGCCGTCCGAGAGCACGGACTTCTCGGGGGCGTCCTCGGGCGCGCACAACGCGGTCGTCATGTTCTCGCTCCGCCCGTAGAGGCTGAGGATCTGGCACGACGGGAACATCGCGCGCGCGGACTGCACGACGGCACCCGGGATCGGCGCGCCGGCGCACACCCAGTACCGCATCGAGCTGAGGTCGTGGCGCTCCGGGTCGAACGCCTCCATCACGGTCGTCAGGAACGTCGTCGACGTCACGGTGATCGTGCAGCCGTACTCGCGGATGCGCTCGATGCCCTCGTCCGGTGCCCAGACGGGCATGAAGTGGGTGCCGCCCCCCACCATGAGCGGCATGAGGAGGCCCGTGATGAGCCCGGTGGAGTGGCTCACGGGCGACGGGTTGAACATCACGTCGCCCTCGTCGACGTGCAGGCGCTCGTTGAGCAGGCGTGCGGCCGCGTGGATGGTGTTGAAGGTGTGGAAGCAGCCCTTCGGGCGGCTCGTGGTGCCCGAGGTGTAGACGACGAGGCAGCCATCGTCGGGGCCCGCGGTGTCACCGAGCGACGCGTCGAGCTCGTCGAGGTCGCCCTCGGCCGCCAGCGACGCGAGGTCGATCGCGCCGTCGAGCGCGTCCGGGTACTCGGCCCGGGCGACGACGACGTGGTCGAGGGTCGGGATCCGGTCCTTGAGCGCGGTGAACATGGCGAGGTGGTCGAAGCGGTGGAACACGTGCGGGCCGATCACGACCTTCGCCTCGGAGTGCTCGAGGACGTAGCCGACCTCGTCGTGCCGGAAGATCGGCATCGTGGGGACGAGGATCGCGCCGAGCCGCGAGAGCGCGACGACGATCGTGGCGAACTCCGCCCAGTTCGGCATCTGCACGACGACGCGGTCGCCCCGTTCCACGCCGAGGCCGCGCAGGCCGACGGCGAGGCGGATGGCGTCCTCGCGGAGCTGCCCGTACGTCAGCGTGAGCGTGCCGTCGGTGACGAACGTCCGCTCCGGGTGGGCGTCGGCACGGTCGCGGACGATGTCGATGAGGACCCCGTCCTGCCAGTCGCCGTTCGCGTAGTACCGCTCGACCTGCTCCGCCGTGTAGTTCCCGAGGGCGCTGCTCGCTGACATCGTGCTCCTGTTCCAACGTGGTGCCGCTGCTGGTTCGGAGACGGGTCGGGTCCGGATCGGGTTCGCACGGGACGCTCGGTCGTGGTCCGGCTCATCTTCGGCCGCTCGTCAGGCTAACAGCAGGGTGCGCCAATGTCCGACGGCCCTAGACTCGCCTGCGACGCGGGGTGCCTCCATCGAGCGAGGCTGAGAACAGACCCGTCGAACCTGATCTGGTTAGTACTAGCGAAGGGACGTCATCCGTGGCATCTCCATCTGTCCCACTCGACCCGTCGGCGCTCGCAGCGGCGTTGGACGGTCTCCGCCACCGCCCACCACTCGTGCAGTGCCTGACGAACATCGTCGTCGCACAGTGGACGGCGAACGTGCTGCTCGCGGTCGGCGCCGCGCCCGCCATGGTCGACAACCCGCACGAGGCCGGGCCGTTCGCCGGGGCCGCGGGCGGCGTGCTCGTGAACCTCGGCACCCCGCAGGAGCCGACCGTCGAGGCGATGACGGCGGCGGTGCTCAGCGCCGCGGAGCACGGGACGCCGTGGGTCCTCGACCCGGTCGCCGCGGGCGGGCTCGGATGGCGCACGGGCGTCGCCATGGACCTGCTCGAGCACCGGCCCTCCATCGTGCGCGGGAACGCATCGGAGATCATGGCGCTCGCGGGCGGCGCGGGCGGCAAGGGCGTGGACGCGACCGACAGCCCGGAGGCGGCGCTCGGGTCGGCGGAGGAGGTCGCCCGCCGCTTCCACACGGTCGTCGCGGTGAGCGGACCCACCGACCACCTCACGGACGGCGACCGGACCGTCCGACTCCGCAACGGGCACCCCTGGATGACGCAGGTCACCGGGGTCGGCTGCGCACTGGGGGCGCTGATGGCCGCGTTCGCGGCGACGGGATCCGAACCGCTGCTCGCCGCGTCCGCGGCGACGGCGGTGCTCACCGTGGCCGCGGAGCAGGCCGCCCCGCTCAGCCGCGGGCCGGGCACCTTCGCGGTGCAGTTGCTCGACCAGCTCGCCTCGATCACGTCGGCCGAGGTCGCGGACCGGGTCCGGCTCGTATGAGCGCCTCCCGGTCGTCCGACCTGTCCCTCTACCTCGTGACCGACACGCGGATGTGCGGGGCGAGGGGTGTCGCCGACACCGTCCAGGAGGCCGTGGGTGCCGGCGTCACGGCCGTGCAACTCCGAGACCACGATGCATCCGACGACGAGTTCGTCGCGATGGGCCGCGCGGTCGTCGCCGCCGTCGGCGGGCGGGTCCCCGTGCTCGTCGATGACCGGGTCGCACTCGTGCGCGCCATCGGAGCCGACGGCGCGCACGTGGGGCAGTCCGACCTGCACCCGGTGCTGGCACGACGTCTGCTCGGACCGAGCGCACTCATCGGGCTCTCCGCCCTGACCGTCGCCCACGTGCACGCGGCGGAGGCGATGGGGCCGGGCGTCATCGACTACCTCGGCGTCGGTCCGGTGTGGCCGCAGAGCACCAAGCCGGACGCCGCCGAGCCCTGCGGACTCGACGGATTGCGTGCCGTGGTCGATGCCAGCCCCTGGCCGTGCGTCGCCATCGGCGGTGTCGACGTCGCCCGTGCGCCGTCGGTCCGGGCCAGCGGTGCCTCGGGGATGGCCGTGGTCAGTGCGATCTGCGGTCGCCCCGACGTCGCGGCAGCCACGTCCGCGCTCAGAGCTGCTTGGGGGAGTGGTGCCCGATGAGGCCACCGGTCGCCCTGAGCATCGCCGGCAGTGACCCGTCCGGCGGGGCGGGGATCCAGGCGGACCTGAAGACCTTCAGCGCGCTCGGCGCGTACGGAACGACCGTTCTGACCGCCTTGACCGCGCAGAGCACCACCGGCGTGTACGGCGTGCACGAGGTGCCCTCGTCCTTCGTCGCCGAGCAGCTGCGTGTGCTCATCGACGACGTCCGCGTCGACGCGGTGAAGATCGGCATGCTCGCCACCGCCGGGACCATCGACGTGGTCGCCGCGTTCCTCCGGGTGCCACCGTGCGACGTCGTCGTGCTCGACCCGGTGATGGTCGCCACGAGCGGTGACCTCCTGCTCCGTCCCGACGCGGTCCACGCCATGACGGAGCTCCTGCCGCTCGTCTCGCTCGTCACGCCGAACATCGCGGAGGCCGCGGCGCTGCTCGCGACGGCGCCCGCCACGTCCGTCGACGCGATGTGCGACCAGGCACGCGAACTCGTGCGCCGCGGTGCTCGTCGCGTGCTCCTCAAGGGCGGACACCTCGACACCGGAGACGAGGTCGTCGACGTCCTCGCCGATGCGTCGGGGGTCGAGTGCCTCCGGAGCCCGAGGATCCCGACGGAGAACACCCACGGCACGGGGTGCAGCCTGTCCTCGGCGGTCGCGGCACTGCGGCCGCGACGGGGTTCGTGGGCGGAGGCGGTCCGTGACGGCCGGTCCTGGCTGCAGGACGCGCTCGCGGGCGCCGACGTGCTCGACGTCGGACAGGGCCACGGCCCTGTCCACCACTTCGTGCACCTGTGGGACGAGCGATGAGCTTCACGGACGAGGTCTGGGAGACCGTGGCGCCGATCCGCGACGCGGTGGACGCGCTCCCGTTCCTCGTGGCGCTCGAGCGCGGTTCCCTCCCGAGGGCGACGTTCCTCCACTACCTCGAGCAGGACGCGGCGTACCTGGGGGTGTACGCGAGGGTCCTGGCCGCCGCGGCGACTCGAGCCGACGACGCCGCTGACCTCGCCTTCTGGAGCAACGCCGCCGCGAACGCGGTCGCCGTCGAGCGGCAGCTGCACGCCTCGCACGGTGTGGACGGCTCCTCGGTGGCCCCGTCACCGACCTGCGTCGCGTACACGTCGTACCTGCTGTCGCTCACGGCGTCGTCGTCGTACCCGGTGATCGTCGCGGGCCTGCTGCCGTGCTTCTGGCTCTACGACGACGTCGGACGCCGGTTGCGGCACCGCGTGGGCGACCTCGACGGCCATCCGTACGGGGACTGGATCGGGACCTACGGGGATCCGGGCTTCGCCGCGGTCACCGCCGAGGCCCGCGACGTGGTCGACCGTGCCGCGGATGCAGCCTCCGCCCACCAGGTCGAGCAGATGCGACAGGCGTTCACCACGGCGTCGCGCTACGAGTGGATGTTCTGGGACGCCGCGTGGCGGCACGAGGTGTGGCCGGTGTGACGGGCGTCGCGGCGGATGGCTGCAGCAGCCCGGCACCGACGGGGGGCGACTCGTGCGGCGCGGCCGCTCGCGCGCGCCGCGTCAGGTCAACGGCTCGGTGCGCGCGGCGTCCGCGGCCCTGAGGAAGGTACTGACCTTGCCCGTACCCGCGTAGTACGGGTCGCCGTCCCCGCGCTCGTGGCGGCGGCGGCTGTACTCGTAGAGCACCGCGAGTTTCCAGTTCGCGAGCACGACGTACCACCGGAGGTGGTCGAGGGGAGCGCCGGTCGCATCGGCGTACCGCGCCACGAGCGTGCGAGCGTCGGGGAACCCGGGGGCACTGCTCGCCGCGCCGAGTTCCTGCACGGGCGTCGACGGGCCCCCGGGCCCGGACCAGGACGCGACGAGGTACCCGAGGTCCACGAGGGGATCACCGACGGCGGCGAGCTCCCAGTCGAGCACGGCCGCGACCCGCGGGGCGTCCGGCGCGAGCAGCAGGTTCCCGAGTCGGTAGTCGTTGTGCACCAACGCGGCCCCCGACTCGGCCGGCGCGTGCTCGACCAACCACGCGTCGACGTCGGCGAAGGCGTCGGGCGGGGAACCGTCGGGCTCGGCGACGAGTCGTGCGAGGCGGTCCCGCTGCCGGAGGTTCGCGCCGTCGGGTCGGCCGCGGAGTCCGAGCGTGTCCCACGGCAGGCGGTGCAGCGCGGCCAGCCGGTCCACGAGGTCGTCGGCGAGTGCGGCGCGGGCGGCGGGCGTCGACAGCCCCTCGGGCAGGTCCGTCGTGACCACCGGACCCGCCACGTACGACATGGCGAAGCACGGCACGTCGAGCACCGTGCCGGCGTCGGCCGTCGCGAGCACGCGTGGCACGGGTACCGATCCGCCGGCGTGGCTGCCCACCGCCGCGATCACGCGGGCCTCGCGGAGGACGTCGTTCGCGCCGGGGGGCGTCGGCGGTGGGGGTGGGCGTCGGACCACGACGCGCTGCCCGGCGTCGTCCTCGACGAGCCAGGTGACGTTGGCGTGGCCGTCGCCGATCGGCCGCACCGACACCCGCGAGTCGGTCAACCCGGCGTCGGCGAGCCACCGCCCGAGGGCCGCGGTCGTCGTCGCGTCGACGGCGGTCCCGGTTCCCGCGCCGGTGGTCCCGGCGGTCGCACCGTCGCTCACGCGTCGTCCCCGCGCAGGTGGGCGAAGTAGTCCGTCGGCCACTCGACCTCGAACTGCCCAGCGCCCCGCTCGCCGTCGATGCGCGCCACGCACCCACCCTCGAGCACGGTCGTCCCGGTCCGCTCGTCGGGCAGGTGCAGCACGCCGAAGACGTCGAGGTCGAGCGTCGTCGTGCCGCCCTCGACGTCGTGCAGGACCGCGTGGAGTCGGCGTTGCTCGTACCCGGCGCCGTAGGTCGTGTCGTCCTCGATGCGCGACACGGGCACCGGCCGGCCGTCCCGCAGGACGTACCCGGCGAACCCCCACCGCCCGGCGGCGATCCACGTCCACCCGTTCACCGCGCGCCCGGAGGGCGTGTACGCCACGAGCCACTTCCAGTGCTGGGGCGCACGCCAGTCCCGCAGACCCCACGAGTGGTCGCGGTGCCCGATCGGCCCGAGCTCGAACGCGTGGTCGTCCGCGCGCACGTGACCACGGACGGCACCGGTCTGCTCGATGCGGTCCTCCGCGAACCAGGACGGCAGGCCGTCGGGGGCGTCGCGGAAGCTGAAGGCCTCGTGCAGGGCCGTGAACGTCAGGTCGAGCTCGATGCGGTCCGTCCGCACGACGACGTCAGCCGTGCGCAGCGGATCCCGGTGCCGGACCGTGAGACCGCCGACGGTGAAGTCGTCGAGGTCCATGGCCTCGGCCACGCGCCCGCCGCCGAACTCGCGCACGGTCGGCGCGGCGTCGCCCCACACCGCCACGTTGTAACCCGCCGCCCCCGTGCCCGTGACGAACAGGTACACCTGCACCGCCAGTCGTTCCTCGGGCAGCACCGTCTGGTAGAAGACGCTGTCCCGCATGCGCGCCCCGGGTGCCGGTCGGTGCCGCAGGTCATCCGTCGGCAGCAACGCTCGGGAGGCCCGGAGCACGTCCGCCCCGCCGCTCGCCGCAGCGCTCACGCCCGGTCCCCGAACGCCTGCCGGACCGCGACCTCGTACGACGGGGTCTCCCCGGCCCTCCCGAGCGATCGCTTGCCGATGCGCGTGCCACGGCGGTCGGGGGCCGCGTACGCCGTGGCGAGTGCGACGGCCTCGGCCTGCAACGCGCCCACGGCGTCGTCGGCGGTGGTGTCGACGATCCGGTCGAGCAGCCCGATCGCCAGGGCTTCGTCCGAACGGACGACCCGACCGGTGAACGCCAGCTCGGCGGCCATGCCGGGGCCGACGACGCGGGGGAGCATCCACGACGTCCCGAGTTCGCCGATCGAGAAGCCGACCTTGACGAACGCCGCGTTGAAGGAGGCACGCCGCACACCGAGCCGCACGTCGGCCGCGAGCGCCAGGGACAGGCCACCACCGGACGCAGCGCCGTTCACCGCGGCGACGACCGGGAACGGCAGGTCGTGGAGCGCCTGGACGGCCTCGCTCGCGGTGTCCTCGATGTCGAGGAACGCCGGGACCGTCGTCGCGCGCAGGGCCGGGAGCGCGGCGAGGTCGTACCCGGCGCAGAACGCGCGGTCGCCGGCGCCCGTGAGCACGAGCGCGCGCGTGCCGTCGCGCCGCAGGTGCCGCGCGGCCTCCCCGATCTCGCGGAAGACGTCGGCGTCCACGGCGTTCATCCGCGTGGGGTTGTCGATGACCAGGCGGCTGACACCGGCGTCGAGGTGCTCGAGACGGATGCCCTGCCAGGGGTGCGCGTGTCCGGAGCCGGTCGCGCCGCTGCCGGGCGTGCCGTTTCCGTCCGGGACCGTCGGCAGGCCCGTGCTGTCACCAGCGACGGTGCTGCCGGTCGTGCGTTCGGTGGAGTTCGGCGTCATCGGTTCGAGAACGACGCCTGGCGCTTCTCGAGGAACGCCTCGAGCGCTTCCGCCATGTCGGACGTCCGGGTGAGCAGGGTCTGGCCGCGGTTCTCGAGCTCGAGCGCCGCGTCGTACGACGGGACCTCGAGGTTGGCCTGCATCGCGCGCTTCGACAGTCGGACGCCCGCGGGGGAGTTCGCGGCGATCGTCCGCGCCAGCTCGAGCGCGGCGGCGTCGACGTCCGGCACGACCCGGTTCACGAGACGCAGGGCGGCGGCCTCGTCGGCGTCGACCGCGCGGGCGGTGAACGCGAGGTCCGCCGCGACCGCGGGGCCCACCAGTCGGGGGAGCAGCCACGACACGCCGTACTCGCCGGTGGAGGTGCCGAGTGCGGTGAACGACGCCTGGAACACCGCGTCGGGTCCGGCGAGCCGGATGTCGGCGACGAGCGCGAGTGCCAGGCCCGTCCCGGCGGCCGGTCCGCCCACGGCGGCGACCACGGGCACGCGGAGGGCGCGGATCGCCGCGAGTGCGTCGGCGGTGCGCTCCTGTCGGTCGAGGTCGTCCGGGACGGTCGCGTCCGTGCGGTCCGCGGACTCGGCGACGTCGTGGCCCAGGCTGAACGCGGATCCCGAGGCGCCGATCACCAGGACCCGGACGTCGACGTCGGCACGGACCGCGTCCGCCAGGTCCTCGAGCGCCTGGACCATCGCGACGTCCAGCGCGTTGCCGGCGTCGGGTCGGTCGAGTGTGGCGACGACGACGCCCGGCGCGGGGCGCTCGACGCGGACGGGCGCGGGATCGGATCCAGGGCTGCTCACGGGTCGAGACTAGCCCGGCCACGGGAGGCCCGAACGGGGGCGCGGCGCCCCTGTGGACGGCGGCCTAGGGTGTCCACATGCGCAGGCGTCGGGGTGGCATCGTCGGGATCGTGCTCGTGGTGGCGTACGCGGCGCTCCGCTTCGGGTTCCTCGCGTACCGGGAGCACGAGGACGGCATGTCGACCGTCGGGATCGTCGAGAGCCTGCTCGTCATCGCGCTCGGGGTGTTCGTCCTCATCGAGGTGATCCTCGCCGTGCAGCACGCCCGCACCCGCGCCCGTGAGCGGGTGCTCGCCGAGCGGCACCCCGGTGCGTTCACGGCCCCCGTCCTCGTCAAGCGCGGCACCGCGGCCGAGGTCGACCGCGCTGCGGGCCTCCTCGACGTGCGACCCGAGCGGCGGGCGCCGCGGAGCGCGGCGGGGACGCTCGTCGCCGACCAGCACGGGATCGGCCTGTACGTCGGTGGCGGGACGCCGACGCTCCTCCTCGGGGTCCCGCGCGCCGCGGTCGGTCAGGTGGGCACGGGGACCACGTCCTCCGCCAACCGCTACGGCGTCGGCACGGTCGAGGCGCTCCGGGTCGTGGTCGACAGCGGCGGACGCTGGACGACCGTGGACCTCCCGGTGTACCGGCGGGTGGTCGGGTTCTCGGTGGCGCTCCACGACGACGCACTGCGCGAGGTCGTCCGCTCGGTCGCGGCGGCGGCGCAGGTGCCGCTCGACGCCCAGGTGCGCGGCTGACCCGTCCTCGAGCCCAGCGTCGAGGCCCGTGTCGCGGCGGCGTCAGGCCGGTCGGATCTCGTCCGACCGCCCGAGCAACCGTGCGTGGAACGCGGTCTGGGCGAGCGCGGACGCGAGCAGGTACCCGGCCATCGACGCGATGCCCCCACGGAACGGCACGTGCGCGGCGACCTCGAACAGCGTGGGACGGTCGAGCGTGTCGAGTGCCGCGGCGACGTGCTCGCCCCGTTCCCGCCGGTGGTCGGCGAGCGTCGCGGCCCGGGCCCGCACGTCGCGGAACCGGTACTCGTGTCCGGGACACACCTCGAGCTCCGCGAGGTCGGCGAGTCGGTCGAGCGACGCCAGGTAGTCCTCGAGCGGGTTCGTGTCCGTCCGACCCCCGAGCCCCAGCCCGGAGTTGATCCGCGGGAGCACGTGGTCGCCGGTGAACAGGAGTCCGTCCGGCGCATCGACGAAGCACAGGTGTCCGGTCGTGTGGCCCGGCGTCCACAGGGCCCGGAGTTCGCGCCCCGCGACCGGCAGGACGTCCCCGTCCTCCACGAGCAGGTCCGCCTCGACGTCCGGGAGGCGCCGCCCCGTTCCCCAGGCCCGCACCAGGCCGGCGCGCAGCGGCCCCGGCACGCCCCAGCGTGCGATGTCCTCGTCGTCCCGCCGACGGTCCTCGTCCTGGTGGCGGATCGCTCGCGCCTCCGCCGGGTGCATCGCGACCCGCGCGCCGGAGGCGTTCCGGACGGCCGCCGCCGCGCCGAGGTGGTCGACGTGCAGGTGCGTCACGGCGACGAGTCCGACGTCGTCGAGGGTCCGACCGATCGTGGCGAGGCCGTCCCGGAGCACCGCGAGCGTCGGCTCGGTGCCCCAGCCCGGGTCCACGACGACGAGCGACCCGTCGGCGGCCTCGAGCACGTACGTGAGCGTGGAGTCGGGGATGCCCGCGGCGAACGGGATAGCGAGGGTCCAGACGCCGTCCCGGACCTGCTCGACGGGCGGCAGGGTGCCCGCGGCGAACGCCTCGGCCTGCAGGGTGCTGACGGGGGTGGGCGGACTGGTCGGCGCCGGGGTCGTCACGACGGCAGCCTAACGGCGCGTCCTCGGCGCGACCGCGGGTCTCAGCCCAGCGAGCCCCCGAGCCGCGCCAGTTCGCGCTCGGCCTCGGCGAACTCCGCTCGGGCACGCTCCCGGTACGGCGCGAGCGCGGAGACGGTCTCGGCGAGGGTCGTGCTCGCGGTCACGGTGTGGACGTCCATGCCGAGTGCGGTCCCGAGGATCAGCTCGAGCACGGGCGTTCCGTGGTCCCAGCCCTCGGTCGGGGTCCCCGCGTCGTAGGCGCCACCGCGGGTGACGACCACCACCGCGGGACGCCCGGCGAGCGGGCCGGTCGACCCGGCGTCCGGCACGAGCACCCCGGGCAGGTGCACCCGGTCGATCCAGGTCTTCAGGGTCGACGGCAGCGAGTAGTTGTACAGCGGCGCCCCGACGAGCAGGACGTCCGCGGCGAGCAGCTCGTCGACGACGGACTGCAGGAGCTCCTGCGATCCGGCGGGGACGTCCGCGCCGGGCCGGCGTTCCGCGGCCGGCCAGTGCAACGCCGATGCCTCGAGGTGGGGGAGCGGGTGCACGTGCAGGTCCCGGTACGTGACGGTGTGGTCGGCACCACGAGCCCGCCAGGCGTCCGCGAACACCGCGGTGAGGGCACGGGACCGCGACGCGGCGAGGTCGGCGGACGAGTCGAGGTGCAGGAGCGTGGGCATGGTCGCCACGCTATCCGGCGGTCGGGTCGGACGGGGGCGGGGTGGCCGGCACGGACGGACGGAGGACGTACTCGAAGGCGGCGCGAGCCCGGTCGGCGTCCGGCGGCTCGCCCGAGATGAGGTCGGCGTACGAGAACGACTCCGAGATCCGGACGAGCAGCGATGCCACCTCGCGTGCCGACAGTGGCGCGGGATCGAAGCGCGCCGCGGACGATTCCTCGTCGATCAGGGTGGTGACGACCGCGACGAGCCGGCGCTGCACGTCACTGTCCGTGGTCGTGAGCAGTCGCAGCGCGCGCGAGGGCTCCCGCGTCAGGAACACGCGGAAGTACGGCGCCTCGATGAGGTCGGCCGTGAACCGGGTCAGCACGCCGACGATCCGGGCGGCACCGGTGGTGGTCACGGCGCGGTCGGCCGCGTCGAGCGTCGGCACGGCCAGGGACCACAGCACCTCGGACAGCAGCTGGTCCCGGTTGCCGACCCAGCGGAACAGGCTCGTGCGGTCGACGCCGAGCTCGGCGGCCAGGCGGCCCATGTCGATCCGCTCGCCGTCCACGAACCGGTGTCGCGCGGAACGGAACGCGCGGAGGGCGTCGGGATGGGCCTCCAGACGCGCGGAGAGGGTGCTCGGGACGAGCGCCGTGCCGTGCTGGCCGAGCCGCGCCTCCCGCATACCGTCCACCACCGGAGCCTACGCGTGTTGCAACGTTCCGCAGAACGATGCACGATGGGGGTCATGTCAACGACGACCCCCGCCGCCGCTGCACCGCTCGACACGACCGAGCGCGTGCAGCGGGCCCACCTCGAGGCCGACTTCTACCGCTTCCAGGACGACCTCACGGACGTCGAGCGCGAACGCGTCCTGGCGCTCCGCGCGTTCATGGAGGACCGGGTCGCGCCGATCGCCGACCGCACGTGGGCGGACGCGGAGTTCCCGACGCACCTCATCCGGCCGCTCGCCGAGACCGGGGTACTCGGATCCGGGATCCCGTTCGTCGCCCGGTTCGAGAACTCGGCGGTGTACCGGGGGTGGGCGGCGCTCGAGATGGGCCGGGTCGACGCGGGCATGGCGACCTTCGTCGGCGTGCAGTCCGGCCTCGCCATGAACGCCATCGCCGTCGCGGGCAGCGAGGACCAGCAGCGCGCATGGCTGCCGCGCATGGCCACCGGCGAACTCGTCGGTGCGTTCGGCCTGACGGAACCGCGCTCGGGGTCGGACTCGGCCCGCGGTCTCCGCACCACGGCCCGACGCGAGGGCGACACCTGGGTCCTCGACGGCGAGAAGCGCTGGATCGGCAACGCGACGTTCGCCGACGTCGTCGTGATCTGGGCCAAGGACGTGGCCGACGGGCAGGTCAAGGGCTTCCTCGTGACCACGGACTCGCCGGGGTTCACCGCCACGAAGATCGAGGACAAGATCTCGCTCCGGACGGTGCAGAACGCCGACATCGTGCTCCGCGACGTGCGTGTCCCCGAGGAGCGGCGGCTGCAGCGTGTCCGGTCGTTCCGCGACACCGCGGCGGTGCTCCGGCTCACCCGGTGCGAGGTCGCGTGGCAGGCGATCGGCATCGCCGTCGGTGCGTACGAGGCCGCCCTCCGGTACGCGCGGGAGCGCGAGCAGTTCGGCAAGCCGATCGCGCGGCACCAGCTGGTGCAGGACCTCCTGGTCCGCTCGGTCGGCAACATCACCGCCTCGATCGCGCTGTGTACCCAGGCGTCGGCGCTGCAGGACCGCGGCGATCACCGCGACGAGTTCTCCGCGCTGGCCAAGGCGTTCGCGACGGCGCGGATGCGCGAGACCGTCGGCTGGTGTCGCGAGGTGCTCGGCGGCAACGGCATCGTCCTGGGCGCGGGCGTCGCGCGGTCCTTCGCCGACGCCGAGGCGATCTACTCGTACGAGGGCACCCGTGAGATGAACACGCTCATCGTGGGACGTGCGATCACGGGGCACGCCGCGTTCGTGTGACCGCTGCCGCCCGGCGTCCTCATCCGAGCAGTTCCGGCCGCTCCCAGGCCTCGCCGAGCACGTGCTGGGCGAGGAACGCGAACACCGTCTCGTACCAGACCTTCGCGTGCTGCGGCGTGAGGATCCAGTGGTTCTCGTTCGGGAAGTACAGGAACCGGTGCGGCATGGTGCCGTCGGGGTCGGCGTGGTGCTCGGCCAGCTCCGACCAGAGCCGCAGCCCCTCGCCGATCGGCACGCGGTAGTCCTTGTCGCCGTGGATCACGAGCATCGGTGTCGTGATCGCTTCCACGGACCGGTGCGGGTCGTTCTCGGCCATGCCCTCGGCCGTGAAGATGGACTGCCAGTAGTACGACGCGTCGGTGGTGCCGGCGAACTGGTCGAGCGCCCAGAGGCTCGCGTGCGTGACGATCGCGTCGAAGCGGTCGGTGTGCCCGGCGACCCAGTTCGCCATGTAGCCGCCGAAGGAGCCACCCATGGCCGCGGTGCGGGTCTCGTCGACGTCGGGCCGCGCCACGACGGCGTCGGTGATGGCGAGGAGGTCGGTGTAGGGCGCCTGCCCCCAGGCGTTCCAGCCGCGCGCGATGAACTCGAGGCCGTACCCCGTGGACAGCGCCGGGTCCGGCAGCAGGACCGCGTAGCCCCGCGCCGCGGCGACCATGGCACTCCACCGCCAGCTCCAGGCGTTCCAGCTGCTGAGCGGTCCACCGTGGATCCACAGCAGGAACGGCGCGGGCGCGTCGGCCGACGCGCCCGGCGGCAGGACGAGCCAGCCGCGCACGCGCGTGCCGTCCGCGGTCGTCGTCTCGACCTCCTCGACGCGGCCCGGCACCGCGGGCAGCGGCGCGGGGGTCGGCAGGGCGGTCACGGTGCCGTCGGGGTCGATCCGGACCGGGTGCAGCGGCGCCGCCCAGGAGGACCGGAGCGCGACGACGACGCCGGTCGCCCGGTCGACCGCCACCCCGGTGTACGCGTGCTCGTCCGTGGTGCGCTGTTCGACGGCGCTCCCGTCGAGCGGGATCCGGAACACCGGCGCGCGGCCGTCCTGGTCCGCGGTGGCGATGAGGGCGCGGTCGTCGGCGTCGAACACGAACTCGTTCGCCCAGCGGTCCCACTCCGTCGCGATGCGTCGGGCGTGGCCGCCGTCGAGGTCGGCCACCCAGATCTCACGGTCGGCGGGCCCGGCCGGGGTGTCCCGCGGGGCGCGCACCCAAGCGATCGTCGTGCCGTCGTGGCTGACGGCCGGCATCTCGTGGAACACGTCCGGCTCGTCGAACAGCGTGGTGCGCTCGCCGGTCTCGGTGTCGATCGCGACGAGCACGGCCCGGACACCGCGCTGCTCGTGCACCGTGAGGGCCGCCACGAGCGTGCGGCCGTCCGGTGTCAGCGCCTGCCCGGCCGTGTCGGCGGAGCGCCCGGGGAACGGCGTGAGGTCGCGCGGGCGCGGGAGGTCCGCGGGGTACTCGGCGGTGACGGCGACCGGTGCGTCGGCCACCGCGACCTCGTCCGGGGCTGCGGTGCCCGGTGCGACGGGAGCGTCGAGGGTCTCGTGCAGGTCGCCGAGGTCGAGCGCCAACAGGTGCGGCTCGTCGGGTCCGAGGTCGTGGTCCCAGAAGCGGACCGGGTGGGTCTCGTGCAGGATCGCCGCGACGGCGTGCTCCTTCCGGGCCGCGCGGAGTTCGGCGTCGCGTTCGAGCAGGCGCCCCTCGGCGTCGTTCGCACCCGGGAGCAGCCCCGCGCTGATGACCACGGTGTCGGCCTCCCGCGCGGTCGCCGCGATGCCCGCACCACCGGCGAGTCGCGTGACCGCCCGGGCCTCGCCGCCGGCGGCGGGCAGGAGCCACACCTGACCGGCCTCGGTGTCCTTCGCGGCGTCGGCGTCCGGACGGGCGGAGACGAACAGGACGTCGCCGTTCCGGGTGAACGCGACGCCGCTCTCGCCCTTCGCCGAGCGGGTGAGCCGCACCGGCACGCCCTCGCCCGACGTCGGCACGGACCAGATCGAGCGGGTGTACCCGGTCCGGTCGTGGTCGAGCGTGCTCACCGTGAGCGCCACGCGCGTGCCGTCCGGCGACAGCGCGATGCCGTCGACACGGGGGAGCGCCACGAAGGCGTCGAGGTCGGAGAACGGTGTGGCGTCGTCGTTCGGCATCCACCCACGCTATCGGAGGGCGGCGACACGGCCTCGGAGTCGGCCGATCGGACCGAGCGCCAGCGGACCGATCGCTCAGCCGACCCAGAAGTCGCGGACGCGCGCGGCCACGGCGGCCGCCTGCGCCCGACCGGCGTGCGCGGCGGGGGCCCGGGTCGACAGCGCCAGGACGTTCGTGCCGTAGGCGGCCTGGCTCGTGGCGTCCGCGACGACCACCTCGACGGCCGAACCGTCGTGCCGCAGACCGGCCACCGCGCGGTCGAGCCACGGACCGGTCGGGCTCGGGTCCTCCGCGCGGCAGGCGATGACGAGCACGCGCTCGTACCCCACCGCGGCGTCCGCGTTCGTCCCCGAGCGGGCGCCGCCGTCGACGTACGGGCGGCCGTCGACGGTCACCGGGGACCACACGAGGGGCACGGAGCAGCTCGCCGCGATGGCGCGGGTCAACGGGACGCCGTCGGCGGCGGTGAGCACCCGGAACGACCCGTCGGTCGCGTCGACGGTGGTGATGCCGAGGGGCGCGTCCGGCCACGTGTCGGCGGGGAACGTCGCGCGGAACGAGGCGATGCGTTCCTCCTGGCTCTGTCCCGACGTCACGGTGCGCGCGAGGCGACCGATGCGGGCGCGAGCGTCCTGGTCGCCCGTGGCGCCCTGGAGCGCGGCCACGAACTGCGCGCCGATCGCGGCCCAGTCGGGCGAGGCCGGTTCCTCGTAGTCCCACGGCACGTCATCGACCTGCTGACCGTAGGCGTCCGCGACGCCACCCGTCCGGAGCAGGGTGCCCACGACGCTGCCGGCGCTCGTCCCGACCACGAGATCGGCGTCGGCGAGCGGGATCCCGGCCTCGAGCAGCCCGCTCAGGAGCCCGAGCTCCCACGCGATGCCGGCGACGCCACCTCCGCCCAGGACGATCGCGGTGTGCTGTGGGCGGTCGGTCAGGTCCGGCAGGTCGGTCACCCCTCTTGCCTACCGCATCGTCCTCGGGGAGTCCGGAGCGTCGACCGGCGGGCGCGTGCCGGAGAGCGTGAGTACGTTCGGCGACACCGGCCCGCGTGGTGCGGGCCCGTCGACACCAGGGAGGAACTCCATGCGTCATCCGGGAACCACGGCGGCGACCACCGCAACGACCCTGCTCCGCGTCGCCCTCGGGGCGGTGCTCGTCGCGCACGGTTCGCAGAAGCTCTTCGGGGCGTTCGGCGGTGGTGGCATCGAGGGCACCGCGCAGGGCATGCACGCGATGGGCTTCCGGCCGGCGAAACCGCACGCCGTGCTCGCGGGACTCGGTGAGGCGGGGTCGGGAGCGGCGCTCGTGCTGGGGCTCGGGACCCCCGTGGCCGGTGCCGGCGCGGCGACGACCATGGGCACGGCGGCGAGCATCCACGTGCCGAACGGGTTCTTCAACGCCGACGGCGGGTTCGAGTTCCCCGCGTTCCTGGGATTCGCCGCGTCGATGTTCGCGCTCGGTGGGCCGGGAGCGGTCTCCCTCGACCACGCGACCGGGCACGTGTTCGACCGCCCGTGGATGCGCGGCCTGGCCCTGGCGGCCGTCCCGGTCGCGATCGCCGTGCAGGTCACGCGCCGGAAGCGGGCGCTCGCGGCGGACCAGACCGAGCCTCCGGCGGAGAGCACGGCCGAGACGCCGGAGGCGGCGGGGTCCTCGGACCCCGAGGAGGGCTGACCGCGCCCCGCCTCACTCGGGCTGGACGTCGACGAGCACCTTGCCGACCGCGTCGTGCTCGACGGCGTCGTGCGCGTCGGCCGTCCGCTCGAGCGGGAACCGCGTGATCGGGAGGCCGTGCTCCTCGCCGACGGGCAGTGCCCCGTCGCGCAGGGCCGCGGTGACGTCCTCGACCGCCGCGCGGAGCGCCACCTCGCCCATCGTGTAGAGCAGGACGAACTGGTACCGCGCGTTCAGGGCCATGTTCGGCCGGACCTGCAGCGTGGCCTCGTCGCCCCCGTTGTTCGCGTACATCGCGATGACACCGCGGGTGGCGAGCACCTGCGCGTCGAGGTCGGCGTTCTGCGGGATGGCCACCTCCACCACGACGTCGACGCCGTCCGGCGCGAACGCCCGGACCTGGTCCGCGGCGTCGTCGTCGTGGTAGTCGACGGTCGCGTGGGCGCCGGCCGCGGTCGCGAGTGCTGCCTTCGCGGGGCTGCTGATCGTCGAGACGACACGGGCACCGGACCAGGCGGCGAGCTGGATGGCGGCGTGCCCGACGGCACCCGCGCCACCGGCGACGAGCACGGTCCGTCCCGCGAGCGCCCCGGGACCGAGACGTGTCGGCCCGTCCTCGTGCACGGTGAGCGCGCGGTGCGCGGTCAGTGCGGGGACCCCGAGCGACGCGGCCACGTCCCAGTCGACGCCGTCGGGCAACGCCGCGACACGCTCCAGTGGCAGGACGGTGTACTCCTGCGCGGTGCCCGTCGGACGCTGCTGCGCGGAGAGGAAGGTCCAGACACGGTCACCGACCACCAGGCCGTCGACACCGTCGCCGAGGGCGTCGACCACGCCCGCGCCGTCCTGGTTGGGGGTGACCTCGGGGAACGGCAACCGAGACCCGTCCGTGCCGCCGCGCCGCGACTTCCAGTCGGTCGGGTTCACGCCGGAACGGACCACCCGGACGCGGACCTCGCCCGGGCCGGGCTCGGGGACGTCCCGCTCGACGAGTTCGAGGACGGAGGGGTCACCGGTGTGGGTGTAGACGATCGATCGCATACCGGCAGGCAACCACGCGGACGCGCCCGGTGTTCCGGTGGACCCCGGGTCGACCGTCAGCGTTCGTCGTACGCCGCGCGGGCCGCGAGGACGTCGTCCATGTGGCCGGTCGCCCAGTCCTCGAGCCCGGCGAGCACGGTCCGGAGCGACCACCCGGCATCGGTCAGGGCGTACTCGACGTGCGGCGGGATCTCCGGGAACACCGTGCGCGTGACGAGGCCGTCCCGCTCGAGCGCCCGCAGCGTCTGCGTCAGCATCTTCTGTGACACGCCGTCGACCCGCCCCGCGATCGCGGAGTACCGCCGTGGCCCGTCGACGAGCGCCCCGAGCGTGAGGACGGTCCACCGGTCACCGATGCGGTCGAGCAGTTGCCGGGTGGGGCAGTCCCGCGCGTACGGGCTGTACGCCTCGTGCCGTGGTGCGTCCGTCGTGGTCATCGTCCCCGCTCCTCGCCGTGCACCCGCGAGGTGCCCGCTTCCCCGAAGAGAGTAACGCCCTGATGGTGCGGTTCCAGACGGGTACACGACGGACGGGAGGGACGGGGCGGCTCCGCCCCGTCCCTCCCGTCCGTCGGCCCCCTAGTGCTGGCCGACGATGGCCGGGAGCGGCAGGTGGTGCCGCAGGCGGACCTCCAGGTGCAGGCCGCCCCGTCGAGCGAGCACGACCGCGATGACCGCGGCGGCGATCGCGGGCACCCCACCCGCGACGACCATGCCGACGTGCGCACCGAAGCGGTCGACGATCTGCCCCATGACCGGCCCGCCGATCGCCTGGCCGCCGAGCAGCACGAGCACGTACAGCGACATCACACGGCCGCGGATCCCGATGTTCGACGACATCTGGACGAGTGAGTTCGACGCCGTCTGGAACAGCAGCTGCGCCATCCCGACCGCGACGAGGATGAGCGCGAACGGCGCGATCATCGGCGCGGCGCCGGCGAGGACGAGGAGCAGCCCCGTGATGCCGACGCCGCCGACGATGGTCCGCAGTCGTACCACCGCACGCCGCGTCGACAGGAGCGCGCCGGTCAGCGCGCCGATCGCGACCATCGAGTTGAACACGCCGTAGCCGCCGGCCCCGACGTGGTAGACGTCCGAGGCGAACGCGGACAGGAGGACCGGCATGGTCAGCGCGAACACCGAGAAGAACGCGACGAGCACCACGGGCACGATGATCGTCGGCTTCCGGATGGCGTAGCGGAGGCCCTCCTGCAGCTGCCCCTTCGACGGCGGCACGGCCGGCATCCGGTGGAGTTCGGAGACGCGGAGGAACCCGAGGGTCACCACGACCGCCGCGCAGGCGATGCCGTTGATGCCGAACGACCAGCCGGCCCCGACCGCGACGAGCAGGATGCCGGAGAGCGCCGGGCCGATCATGCCGCCGAGCTGGAACACCGACGAGTTGACGCTGATCGCGTTCCGGAGGTGCTCCTGTCCGACGATCTCGGTGACGAACACCTGCCGCGCCGGATTGTCGATCACGGTGACGAGCCCGACGACGAACGCGATCACCCAGATGTGCCAGGCCTGCACGACCCCCGCGAGCGTCAGCGCCGCCAGCACGCCGCTGAGCAGCGCGAACGACGCCTGCGTGAGCATCATCAGCGCGCGCTTCGAGTAGCGGTCCACGATGACGCCGCCGAACAGGCCGAACAGGAGCATCGGGGCGAACTGCATCGCGACGGTGATCCCGACGTCCGCCACGGAGTGCGTGAGCTGGAGCACGAGCCAGTCCTGCGCGACGCGCTGCATCCACCCGGCGGTCATCGCGACCAGGTTCGTCGCCGTGAAGAGCCGGAAGTTCGGTACCGACAGGGCGATGAGGGTGTGTCGCCACGGCGGGCGGGTCGCCAGGACGGGGAGCGGCTCGGTCGGCGGGTAGAGGGTGGACGAGGACGAGGGGGCGCTCACGGTTCTGGGGCTCCGGCGATCGGTGGCGAATGCTGTTCATCTTCGAAACTAATCGCCGGGACCCATTGCCGAGGGCTATCGTCCCTATCAATCCATTGCGTTCCGTGATGACCACCGCCGCGACCACCGGGGGAACTGTTGCTCGATCCGATCCTGCTCCGCACGTTCTTGACGGTCGCGGAGACCCTGAGCTTCACGCAGGCCGCGGGCCGACTCGGCATCAGCCAACCCACGGTCAGCCAGCACGTCCGGAAGCTCGAGACCGCGGTGTCCCGGACCCTCCTCGTCCGGGACACGCGAGGCGTGGCGCTCACGGACAACGGCGACGCCATGGCCGGTTTCGCGCGCACGATCCTCGCCGCACACGGGCAGGCCGACGCGTACTTCTCGGGCCAGGCGAACCGCGGGCGTCTGCGCTTCGGGGCGGCCGACGACCTCGCGATCACCCAGCTGCCCCGCATCCTCCGCGACTTCCGGCGGCTCCACCCGCACATCAACCTCGAGCTCACGGTCAACCAGTCGGGTCCGCTGCTCCGGCGGCTCAAGGCCGGTCAGCTCGACCTCGTGTTCATCAAGCAGACCGCCGGGCAGCCCGCCGAGGGCACGCGCGTCGCGAGCGACCAGATGGTGTGGATGGCCCAGGACGGCATCGCGCTCGAGCCGAACGAACCCGTGCCGCTCATCGCCTACCAGGCGCCGAGCATCAGTCGCCAGATGGCCATCGACGCGCTCGAGGCCGTCGGCCGCACGTGGCGGATCACGTGCAACACGCGCGACGTCAACGGCGTGCTCGCGGCGGTCCGAGCGGGCATCGGGGTGGCGGTGTTCCCGCACTCCCTCATCCCGGCCGACCTCGTCAAGGTGTCCCAGCGGCTGGTGTTGCCGGACCTCCCGGCCGTCGACTACGTCCTCATGGCGAACCCGGCCGCCGGTCGCGGGCCGGTCGACGCGTTGACGAACGCGATCCTCAGCCGCGGCGTGATCCGCGCGGTCTGACCCGCGCGATCCGGTCGTCCGGTCGGATCCGCGGCGTCACCAGGTGACGGACGTCGCGCTGCCGGTCCCGGTCATCGTGCCGAGGTCCGGCAGGTGCAGCCCGAGGGTCGGCGCGAGCGCGCTCGCGAGGCCGACGAGCAGCACGGCGCTGCCAGCGATGCCGAACACGAGTCCGACGAGCGAGAGCAGACGGGTCCACGACGCAGCTGCCCGTGCCCGCAGCACCATCACGGCCAGACCGATCGCGAGGCCGCCGAGCACGAGGGCCACGACGTGCACCTGACCCGCGGCGAGCAGGAACCAGGCACCGACCGCGAGCGTCGCGAGGCCGGCGACCACCGCGAGCGCGGCGGCGGTGCCGGGGCTGACGGCCGGGCGTCCGTCCGGCCCGTCGGTCCGGGAGGCTCGTGCCGCGTCGGTCCGGGAGGCCCGTGCCGCGTCGGTCCGGGCCCCGGCCCGGCGGGGCACGCCGGCGTCGGATCCGTGCGGTTCTCGGCTCCCGACGGGGGCTGCGCGGTGGAGGCCGTGCGCTCGCTCGGTCCGGGCACCGCGGCGACCGGACCGACCACGTCGACCGGCGAGGGACACGGCCGAGGCGGCGGAGCGAGCGAACACGACGGGCTCGTCGATGCCCTCGCTGCCCCGGTGGTCGGGCGTCTGCGCGGCCGTCGCCGCGGGCTGGTCGGCGGTACCGACGGCCGGAGCAGGCTGCTCCGGGGCGGTGCGTGCGGCGGCCGTCTGCTTCTGGGCGGCGCGCTCTGCCGTCGCGGTCTGCTTCTGGGCGGCGCGCTCTGCGGCGGCGGTCTGCTTCTGCGCTGCCCGTTCCGCTGCCGCGGCCTGCTTCTCGGCAGCGGCGGCACGACGCCGGTCCCGCGCGGTCGGGGCCGGGGGTGCCGGAGCCGGGAACGGCGACGCCGGAGCGGCGGGGTCGACGGTGTCGGGCGTCACGAGGCTCGTCGTCCCGGGCGGGATCGGTGCGGCCTGCGGTGCGGGAGCGCCCGTCGGAGTCGCCCACGCCGGTGCGACCGGCGTCCCCGGGACGGGCCTGGGGGCCCCGACGGGTCGGGGCAGGTCCTCGTCGACGGGGCCTCCGACCACGAGGTACTCGAGCCCGGGCACCGAGAACCGCGGCTGACCCGGCCGGGGTTCGACCGGCCCTTCGGCGGCGTCGGTCGTCCGTCGCTCCGTCGGCTGCGGCGTGACGGGGCGCGGCCCACCCGGGGTCGCCACGATCGGCGACCCGGACGTGGCGGGGCGGACGGCACCCGCGACGCCGACGCCGGGCCTCCCGGGATCCGGGACCGGGACCTGGCCCGGGCCGCGACCCGATGCGGTCCGGCCGGTGGGACCGGCGTGCTGCTCGCCGGTGGGGAGCGGGGACGTGACGTGAGCGTCCGCATCCGATGCGGTCGCGGAGCCGTGCCCGGCAACGGTCGCGGTGAGGGATGCCGCGAGGTCGGGTACGGGCGGCGCGGTCGGGTCGGAGGTGCCCGGACGGACGGTCGCCGCGATCCGCGACGCCGTGCCGGACGCCGCGTGACGGCGGGCCGCCTCGATCGCGCCGGTGTCGACCGTGGGGGAGAGCGGCGCGGGGGGCAGGGGGGCTCGCGCGGTCCGCGGACGACGAAGCGGATCAGCAGGAACCGTGCGTGCGGCGGGAACGGGCGTCGTCGCACCCTCCGTCACGGGGCGTCCGGTCGCCACGGCGGGGCGATCAGCCGCGGCGACGGGCCGTGTGACGCCCGGTTCGGCGGGCGCGGCGGTCTGCGGAGCCGGGACGGGTGCCACGGGCGTCGGTGGTGCGGTCACCCACGCGGGGAGGCCACGCGTCCCGGTCACTGGCGGAGGGGTCGGCACGTCCGGCGTCGACGCCTGGTCCGGCGTCGCGCCCGGCATGCGGTGCTGGCCCACGCGTGCTCCCTCTCGATGGTCCGTCCTACTGTTCTAGTGCGCGGCGCCCGTTCCCGGACGCCCCAGTGCGGGTGACGCCGGTAGCGTCTGCGGCATGGCAGACATCGAACACCGTCCTCTCGGTCCCTCCGGCCTGGTCGTCTCGACCGTCGGGCTCGGCTGCAACAACTTCGGCAGACCAGGCACCGCCACCGAGACGCAGGAGGGCACGGACGCCGTCGTCCACGCTGCGCTCGACGCCGGAGTCACCCTGTTCGACACCGCGGACATCTACGGCGGCGAGCCCGGCCGGAGCGAGTCGATGATGGGCAGGTCCCTCACCGGTCGTCGCGACGAGGTCGTGCTCGCGACGAAGTTCGGCAGCGACATGCGCGGTGCGAACGGGCCCGACTGGGGTGTCCGTGGCTCGCGTCGGTACGTCCGGCTCGCCGTCGAGGGGTCGCTGCGTCGACTCGGCACGGACTGGATCGACCTGTACCAGATGCACGTCCCCGACCCGATCACGCCGATCGAGGAGACCCTGTCCGTGCTCGACGACCTCGTGCGCGAGGGCAAGATCCGCTACATCGGGCACTCGAACTTCGCCGGGTGGCAGATCGCCGAGGCCGAGCTCACCGCCTCCATCGCCGGCACCACGTCGTTCGTGTCGGCCCAGAACGAGTACAGCCCGCTCGCTCGTGGTGCCGAGGCCGAGGTCCTGCCGGCGGTGCGGGCCTACGCGCTCGGGTTCCTGCCGTACTTCCCGCTCGCCAACGGCCTGCTCACCGGCAAGTACACCCGACGCGGCGGCGGCCCGGCGGACGCCCGGATCACGAACATCAAGCCGCAGCTGCTCGACGACGCCCCGTGGGACGTCATCGAGGAGTACCAGAGCTTCTGCGAGGCCAGGGGCGTGACCATGCTCCAGGCGACGTTCGCGTGGCTGCTGGCCCAGCCCGGACTCACGAGCGTCATCGCGGGTGCGACCAAGCCGGAGCAGATCGCCCAGAACGTTGACGCCGGTTCGGCCTGGACCCCGTCCGAGGACGACCTCGCCGAGATGACGCTGGTGTTCGAGGGGGTCTGACCCGAGCGCCGACGTACGGCGGCTGGGCGTTCCTGCGCCGTCCGCGCGTAGCGTCCGGGACATGGCAGGCAACCTCCCCGGACGATCCATCCACGACCTGACCGCGGCCGCGTGGTTCGGCGGCTCCCTCATGGGTGCCATCGGGCTCAACGGTGCCGCGGCCCGCGCCAAGGACCCGGAGGAACGGACCCGTCTCACCACCATCGGGTGGCGGCGCTGGGGACCGATCCAGACGGGCGCCGTCGTGCTGCACCTGCTCGCCGACCTCGACGTGACCGCGCACAACGCGCCGCGGAGCGCGGTCCAGCACGGCATGCACCGCATCAACACCTACAAGGCCGTCGTGACCCTGGTCGGCGCGGGTGTGACGCTGTGGACGGCCGTCGTCGGCAACCGCTACGGCAAGCTCGTCGAGGCGGACGCGCGCAAGGGGCAGCCGGCGGCCGGGGCCACGGAGCCGGCGCCTGGCACGTCACCCGAACTCGCGCGCGTGCAGCGGAAGCTCCAGCGCCTGCAGTGGCTCCAGGCGATCTTCGGCGGTTGGATCATCGTGGTCGGTGCCAAGGAGGGCGAGATGCAGCGCCCCCACAACGTCGCGAAGGGCGTGGTGCGCAAGGCGCTCCGCCGCCGCTGACCCGGGCGGGCCGGCCCGGCCGCCCGGCCGGCCCCGCCCCCCTTCGCCGAGATCGCAGAAGATGCCGCTCCGACCCAGGTCAGAGCGGCATCTTCTGCGATCTCGGCGGGTGTGCCGGGGGGGGCTGGCGGCCGCGGCCGCCAGTGGCCGCGGCCGCCAGTGGCCGCGACCGCCAGCGGCCGCGGCCGCCGGCCCGGACTCACATGTCGCGGTAACGCTTCGCGTCCGCGACCGCCAGCTCGAGGTCGATCGCGGCGTACGGCTTGACGTACCCGGGGGTGTCGCGCTGGATGCGCCAGCCCTCGCTCAGACGTCCGATGTCCACGGCGTCGAACCCGAACTCGTCGATCAGGTCGCCCACGGCCTGCTTCGCCTCGTCGTCGTCACCGGCCACGACGAGGGCACGGCGCCCCTCGGTACCGCGCGGGGTCCCCGCGGTGGTCAGGTCGGCCGCGGCGATGTGGTTGAAGGCCTTGACGACGTGCGACTGCGGCAGGTGGTCCTGGAGCAGTTCCGACACCGTGGTCGTCTCCTCGTCGAGGGCCGCGATCTGCCCGTCACGCTGCGGGTAGTAGTTGTTCGTGTCGATCACGACCTTGCCGACGAGGGGCTCGACGGGGATGGTCTCGATCGCGGCGAGCGGCGTGGTCACGACGACGACGTCGCCCTTGGTCGCTGCGTCCTCCGGGGTCCCGGCGGTCGCGTGCGGTCCGAGTTCGTCGACGAGGTCCGACAGGGTCTCGGGGCCGCGTGAGTTGCTCATCACGACGTCGTAGCCGTTCTGCACGGCGAGCCGGGCGAGCTGCGAACCGATGTTCCCTGATCCGATGAATCCGATGGTGGTCATGGATCGAGTGTGCTCCGGTCGGACGCGCGATGGTCAGCGCACGTCCGGGCAGCGCGCGGGGGTGGCGGGCAGGATGGCACGATGGCCCACGAGTTCCGCAACGAGACCGACCGCGACCGCTACGCGCTCTACGTGGACGGGGCCCTGGTCAGCGTGCTCGACTATCGGGTGAACGGCGACTCGATCGCGTTCCCGCACACGTACACGGTGCCCGCGCATCGGGGTCACGGCTACGCGGGTGAGCTCGTCGAGCAGGCCGTCGCCGACGTCGAGGCCACGAGCACCCGCCGGATCGTCCCGATGTGCTGGTTCGTCGGTCAGTGGTTCGAGGACCACCCGGACAAGGCCGACCTGCTCTCCCGATGACCCCCACGATGCGGACCGCCTGGTGATCCCGGCGCCTCGGCAGTAGTGTCCCGCCGAGGCGGTCGTCCGACGTCGTGACCGCTGGAGAGGACACTCCCGTGCAGCGAATCGTCCCGTTCCTCTGGTTCGACGACCAGGCCGAGGAGGCCGTCACCTTCTACACGGGCCTGTTCCCGGACGCCCGCATCGACTCCATCGGCCGATGGCCGGACGGCACGCCCGACGCGGGCAAGGCGCTCGTGGTCGAGTTCACGCTCTTCGGGCAGCGATGGCGAGCGATGAACGGCGGACCGGGGCACCCGCACTCCGATGCGATCTCGTTCCAGGTCGACTGCGACACGCAGGACGAGGTCGACCGGCTCTGGGACGCGTTCACGAGCGACGGCGGCCATGAGGTGGCGTGCGGGTGGTGCACGGACCGGTGGGGCGTCGCGTGGCAGGTCACGCCCGTCCGACTCGCCGAGCTCCTCGCGGACCCCGTTCCCGAACGGCGGACCCGCGCCATGCTCGCCATGCAGGACATGGTGAAGCTCGACATCGCCGCGCTCGAAGCAGCCGCCGACGGACGCGGAGGCGCGGGGACCGCGGGCTGAACCTCGCTCCGAACCGGGGGTGCTCAGGCAGCGACGACCTGCTCCTCCTCCAGTCGGGAGACCTCGCGTTCGCGGGCGATCCGGGTCCGTCGGGCGACGAGTCCGTGCACGACGAGCACCAGGAGCACGGCGGTGGCCAGCCAGAGCGCCAACACGAGGGCGCTGCGGCCGAGGGACGCCGCGGGGAAGTACTGCAGGTCCTGTGCCGCTCGCAGCCAGGCCGCGCCGCTCCAGAAGGTGTGGAGTCCCGCGAACAGCCCGGGCTGGAACGCCGGCTGGAAGATCCCGCCCGACGACGTGAAGTTGAGCATCACGAACAGCATCGTGAGGATCGGCGTGGTCCACCGGCCGAGCATCGGGTGGAGTCCGACACCGAGCGCGATGATGACCAGGTCGTACATCCAGGCGAACAGGAAGATCGGCCACGCATGGTGCGTGATCACGCCGTAGACGGGACCGGCGATGACGACGCCGATCCCCGCGACGACCCCGGCGGTCGCGACGCCGATGACCGCCGTCCAGAGCAGGCGGAGCCGCCCGGAGAACGCGGCGACCGCGATCGCGCTCGAGTACCCGCCGACGCTGAGTGCGACCAGCAGGAAGAAGAGTCCCTGGCCCGTCGCGTCCTCGTCGTGCACGGCGACGACGTCGACCACGTGGAACGGCAGGTGCTGCTGGTAGGCGATGGGCACGAAGATCCGCTCGGCAGCGGTCGCGGTGGTGTCCGACGCGGCGGTGGACACGTAGAGGGTGGCGCTCGTCGACCCCGGCGCGTACACGGCCGCCAGATCACGGTCGCGGATCGCCGCACGCGCATGGGCGGGGTCCTCCACCACGTGGGCGACGAGCGCGCCGTCGGACCGGTCGGTGACGGTCTGTGCGAACACCTGGGTCGCGGCTCCCGTGCCGACGACCCCGACGGGCAGGTCCTTCGGGGCCGGGGCGTGGAATGCGCCGAGGTAGGCCAGGCCCATCCCCGCGGCGAGGAACAGTGGGACGAGGATGTGGGAGGCGAACGACAGCAGGAGCCGACCGAGCCCGGCGGGACGGAGCATGGACGGCTCGTGCGCGGGCGCGCTGCCGGCGTGGCGGTCGGCGGCGTGACCGGGCGTCGGCCGCTCGGTCAGGCGACGGACGGGTAGCAAGTTGTTCTTTGCAACATCGGACACGTGTTGCACTGTACAACTTCGATTCCCGGTCCGCTAGCGTGTCGCGTACACGACGCGGTGCACCGCGCACGCTGGCACGTTCGCGGAGCGGGTCGCGGCGGACGCGACGACAGGGAGGGACTCGTCGATGGAGCAGGGAACCGATCGGCTTCGTGCCGCCGAGATCACCCGGGCCTACCGGGAACTCGCGCGGATCACCCGGCGCGCCGCGGTCCGCGCACGAGGTCCCGAAGCCGCGCTCAGCATCGTCGACCACTCGCTGGTCGACTTCGTCGCCCAGCACTACGGGTGCATGGCGATCGACATCGCCCGGTACCTGCGGCTCAACCGGTCGACGATCTCACGCCAGTTGTCGGGCCTCCTGGCCGCCGGCCTGATCGAGCAGGTCGACGGGGGCACCGGGAACGCGAAGCCGCTCGCGGTGACGGCGGCCGGCGAGGCGGCGCTGGAACGCTCCGTCCGCGTGCACCGCGAGAGCCTGGAGGAACGGCTGGCGTCGTGGTCCGACGACGACGTCGCGCTGCTCGCCGGTCTGCTCGAGCGCCTCAACGCCGCGGAGACCGAGGACCCCGTGCCGGTTCCCGACGTCGACGACGACGACCTGCCGGGCGCCGCGGCCCCGATGGAGGCCTGACCGTGCCCACCCGCCTCGTGTTCCTGTCCGACACCCACCTGCCCCGGCGCGCGAAGGACCTCCCGCCGGCGCTCTGGGCAGCGATCGAGGACGCCGACCTCGTGGTGCACGCGGGGGACTGGGTGGACCTGGCGACCGTCGACCGGATCGCAGCCCGGGCTCGACGGCTGGTCGCGGTGCGCGGCAACAACGACGTCGAACCGGGGTTCGCGGACCGGCTGCCACTCGTCGCACACGAGCACGTCGAGGGCCTGCGGTTCGCGGTCGTGCACGAGACCGGCGCCGCGGCGGGACGCGACGCCCGGATGGCGCAGCGGTTCCCCGACGTCGACGTCCTCGTGTTCGGGCACTCGCACATCCCCTGGGACTCCACCGCGTCGAGCGGGCTCCGACTGCTCAACCCCGGATCGCCGACGGACCGGCGACGACAGCCCGACCACACGTGGATGACCGCGGTGGTCGACGGTCGCGACCTCGCGGTCGAACTCGTGCGCCTCCCACCGGTCCCGCGGGAGCGCTGAGGCCGCGGCGCGACCCGACTGGCCGTGCGGTGTGCCGACGTGGGACGCTGGGGCGATGACGGACGACCGGCACGACGAGCGCGCGGTGCCCGCGGAGGCCGCGCCGTCCCTCCCGCCGGGTCCGCCGCCCGGCCCCCGGGACCCGGGCGACGCGTGGGCGTACGGGCCGGACGGTCAGAAGGCGTGGGGCCTGTTCGGCGCCGCGGGGCTGCTCGTCGACGACGGCGCGGGCCGCGTCCTGCTGCAGCACCGTGTGGAGTGGAGCCACCACGGCGGGACCTGGGGCATCCCGGGTGGTGCCCGACACCAGGGTGAGGACGCGGTCACCGGAGCGCTCCGCGAGTCCGCGGAAGAAGCCGGTGTCCCCGCCGCCGCGCTCCGGATCCGCCACACCTCCGTGCTCGACCTCGGGTTCTGGACGTACACGACGGTGGTGGCACGCGCCGTCCACCCGTTCCGGGCCGAGGTCGGCGACCGCGAGAGCCTGGCCCTCGACTGGGTGCCGGTCGACGACGTCGAGGGGTTGCCCCTGCACCCGGGGTTCGGCGCGAGCTGGCCGGCCCTCCGCGGTGTGCTCGTGACCGAGCCCGTGGTCGTCGTCGACGCCGCGAACGTCGTCGGCAGCGTGCCGGACGGCTGGTGGCGGGACCGCGCCGGCGCCGCCGAGCGACTCGTGGACGCGATCGGCGCGCTCGCCGCGTCGGGACTGGCCGCTGCAGAACTCGGACTGGGTGCTGGTCGCTGGTGGCCGCGGTGGTCGGTCGTCCTCGAGGGAGATGCGCGAGCCGCCCGGACCGACGGCCCCGAGGTCGAGGTCGTCCGCGCGACCGGCGCGGGTGACGACGCGATCGTCGAGTCCGTGCACCGGGCGATCGCGAGAGCGGCCGGTCCGGTCGTCGTCGTGACGGCCGACCGCGGGCTGCGAGCGCGCGTCGAGGCCCTCGGAGCGTCGGTGACGGGGCCGTCCTGGCTCCGAGCGCTGACCGCTAGCTGATCGCACCGCCCGCGACGGCCAGGTCGGGTGCCGGGTCCACCGCGGCGCGGACCGCTGCGGCGAGTCCGGTGACGAGCACGTCGAGCGACACCGTCGGGACGGCGTCGTCCGCCTCGCGCAGGGTCTCGGGTGTCGCGGGCACGTGCACGAACCCGGAGCGCACCCCGGCCCCGGCCAGCGCCTGCAGCGCGTAGAACACGTGGTTGCACACGTACGCGCCGGCCGTGGCGGACAGCGCGGCCGGTGCGCCCGCCGCGCGTGCGGCGGCGACCATGCGCTTGACCGGGAGCGTCGTGAAGTACGCGGCCGGGCCTCCCGGCAGGACGGGCACGTCCACGGGCTGCGCGCCGTCGGCGTCCGGGATCCGGGCGTCGTCGAGGTTGACGGCGACCCGCTCGGGCGTGATCGTGGTGCGCCCCTCGGCGAGCCCGACCGCGACGACGAGGTCCGGCGTCACCCGCTCGACGGCGTCACGGAGTGCGTCGACCGAGCGTCCGAACGCGACGGGCAGCAGGACGGCCTCGACGCGTTCCGGACCCGTCCAGGTCGCGGCGACGCGCTCGACGGCGTCCCAGGACGGGTTGCGGGGCGCGTCCGCGAACGGCTCGAACCCGGTCAGGAGGATCGTGGTCACGCCCGCGACCCTAACCCAGGTGCGCCGTGGGGTCGTCCGGTCCGACGCCCGCGGCCGCGGCGGGCAGGTGGCGGCGCGACGAGACGCCCACGAGCACCCACGCCACGAGACCGAGGCCGACGACCACGAGCAGGATCGCCGTCACCGGCGCGACGGCGGCCACCGCGGCGATCACGGCCGGGGCGAGGAACCCCGCGTACGCGACCGCGTAGAACACGCCGGTGAGGCCCGCGAGGTCCCGACTCGACGCGATCCGCTGCACCTCGAGCAGGCTCGACACCAGGGCGATGCCCATGCCGGCACCGACGACCGCGTTCGCCACGAGCCCGATCCAGACCGAGTCGGCCGCGATCGCGAGCGCGACGACCGCGGTGCCGACGGTCATCACGAGCACGGCGACGACGAGCCCGCGCGCGCTCGACACGGAGTGCACCCGTGCGGCGATCGGTTGGACCGCACTCGACACCCCGAGCGCGACGACCGTCGCGGCGGTCGCGAAGACGAGCCCCCAGCGTCCGGTCGCGTCGTGCAACTGGGTGGGCAGGTAGCCGTACGCGATCGCGGCGGACGCGAACACGAGCGGGGCCGACACCATGACCACGCGGACGAAGCGCCGGTGTCCGGCCGACGGCACGCGGAGCTGCCGCCACCAGGGCCCGGTGACGCCGCCGGACGTGTGGGTCTCGGGTGCGCGCAGCACGACGACGAGGAACGGGACCGCGACGGCGATGTGCACGAGGAACGGCAGGACCTCGGGGACCGGGCCCCACTGGGCCATGCAGCCGGCGACGAGTGCGCCGCTGCCGGATCCGAGGGTGAACGCGAGCGATGCCCGTCGTGCACCCGATCCGGCGTCCGCCGTCGGGTCGTACCGGCCCTGGGACAGTTCCTTCACCCAGCTGTTCCCGACCGCCATGGCGATGCCCACGGTGATCCCGGAGCACAGTCGCCCGGCCGCGAGGTACCCCGCGCCGAACGGACCGAGGGCCAGGAGGCCGCTGCCGACGAGCGCCGCCGTGACCCCGACGAGCATGAGGGGGCGGCGTCCGTGCCGGTCGGAGAGCGACCCGGCGACGAGCAGTGCCGGTGCGAGACCGAGGACGTACACGCCGAGGAACGCGTTGACGAGGAGCGTCGAGTAGTGCGCACGCTCCTGGTACATGAGCAGCAACGGGCTGAACTGGTTGCCGCCCCACGAGCAGACGAAGACGGCGCCCCACACCGCGAGCCACGGCCGCACCCGTGCTGCCCGCCGGCTCGTCACACCGGGCCGGCCGGGAGGCCCGGTCCGCTGCAACGGGACCGCTCCCGTCGACGTGTCCACGCTCACAGCGCGCCCCGGTGCCCGGCGACGTGGTCGCGGAGCACCTCGGCGTAGCGGGCGGCGTCGCCGGCGGCGACGGCCCGGGCCAGTGCGCGGTGCTGGTCGAGCGCCGGGTGGAGCTGTTCGGGACGGACCCGGATGAGCTGGTGCCGGAGGCGTTGCTGGCGGTCGTGGAGGAGGCGGGTGAAGTGCACCGCGACGGGGTTCTCCGCGGCCGCGACGACCGCGGTGTGGAACGCGTCGTCGGCGTCGACGAACCGGTCCACGTCGTGTTCCGCGATCGCGTCGGCCTGGTCGCGCAGGAGGTCGTCGAGCACGGGCACGAGGTCCGGACGCGGGCCACTGCGGAGTGCTCGGGTCGCCGCGGACGCCTCGACCGCTTCCCGCATCTCGAGGACGTCGGCGGACTCGCTCGGGGACATGGGGCGGACGACGGCGCCCTTCCGGGACTCGAGCGTGAGCAGTTGCTCCGCGGCGAGCCGGAGGAACGCCTCGTGCACCGGGGTCCGGCTGATGCCGAGCTCCTGGCAGACGACCCCCTCGCTGAGGAGGGCACCGCCAGGGAGTTCACCGCGGATGATCCGCTGCTTCGTGTGCTCGTAGGCGCGCTCCGCGGACGACATGTGTCGATCGTACGTCTTGCATGCAAGTGCCCGTGCAGCTTGTCCGAGGAGCATGTGAACATCGCGTTTCCGGCCCGGACTCCCGAGGTGCCACCGCGTAGATTGACGGGACGGCGTCGACGGCGACGTCCGACTGGAGGGACCGTCATGGAGAGGATCACGCGAGCCGAGGACCGTGTCCACCGCCCCGCTGGGCCCTGGACACCGACCGTCCACCGGCTGCTCGCACACCTCCACGAGCGCGGGTTCGTGGAGGCGCCGGAGCCGATCGCGCTCGGTGAGGTGCTCGAGACCGTGTCGTTCATCCCCGGTCTCGCGGGTGAGTACCCCTGGACCGACGACGTCGCGTCCGAGGCCGCGCTCGTCACCGCGGCCCGGCTGCTGCGCAACTACCACGACGCCGCTGCCACCTACGCGGTGGCGGCGGACGACGTGTGGTCCCAAGCCGACCGCGCTCCTGTCGAGACGATCTGCCACGGCGACTTCGCCCCGTACAACTGCGTGTTCGACGGCCGGGCCGCGGTCGGGATCATCGACTTCGACACGGCCCACCCCGGGCCGCGGGTGTGGGACGTCGCGTCGGCGGTCTACCGGTTCGCGCCGCTGACGACCGGGGACACCCCCGTGACGCGTCTCGACGACCAGCTCGCCCGTGCGGCCGAGTTCTGCCGTGCCTACGACCTCGACGCGTCCAGCCGAGCGGGGCTCGTGGAGGCCGTGGTCGCGGGCCTCGTCGCCCTCGTGACGACCATCGAGTCCGAGGCCGCCGCCGGGGACCCGAAGTTCGCCCGGGACCTCGCGGCCGGCCACGCCGAGCTCTACCGCGCCGACGTCGCCTACATCGAGCACCACGCCGACGCCATCCGGCACGCCGTGGCCTGAGCAGGGCTCCACGCGGGCGGCACCACACCGGCACGCAGCCCGCGCCCAGCGGGAGCACGGCGAGCCCACGGCGAACACGGGGCGTCCTCCGCGCGGCGAGCCGGTAGTGTTCCACCGCCATGAGCGACAGCCCTGCCGACGCCACCCCGTACGAGGTGCTCGGCGTCCCCGCCTCCGCCGACGACGACACCCTCCGGCGCGCCTACCGCCGGGCTGCCCGCGAGACCCATCCGGACCTCGGCGGGGACCCGCGCTCGTTCCGCCTGTTGCAAGAGGCGTGGGAACGCGTCGGCACCCCCGAGGCGCGCCGGGCGTACGACGCCGGAGCCTCCCGTTCGGCGATCGCCGGGCACGGACCCGCCGGCGACCCCACGGGGCGTCCGGCCTCGGGCCGTGACGCCTACGCGCCGCCCGCCGCGCGCCGCGACTCCCGCCCACGTGCCCGGTCCTTCGGGCACCCCGGCGGACTGTCGCGCGAGGTCTTCCTCGCCGCCGAGCGCGAGTGGGTCGGCCTCGGCGACCCGATCGAGGACCCGTACGACCCGGCACTCGTCCGCTCCGCCCCGCGCCACATCCGCCGTCTCCTGGCCGAGGCGCTCGCCGAGGAGGCGACCGCGGCGATCGTCGCCGACCTCGGGATCGGTGTGACCGTGTGGCACGACCTCGACGCCGGGCCGGAGGGCAAGCTGGACCACGTCGTCCTCACGACGAGCGGACTCTGGGCGCTCGAGTCCATCGACTGGGGTGCTCCCGTCCGCATCGAGCACGGCGAGGTCGTCGGCGCGACCCTCGCGCCGGGGGAGCGCCCGGTGCGCGAACTCGTCCGGGCTGCGCGCACCGTCCAGAAGGCGACCCGCGTCCGGTTCACGGGCCGGCTCCTGGTCGTCCCGGACTCCGCGGTCGACGACGACGTCCGGCTCGTGGGGCCGGCACGCAGACCGACCGCGTTCGTCGTGCGGCGGAGCGCCCTGGCCGGCGTGTTGCTCGGCCCCGGTGCCGAGACGGGATCGGTCGACGTGTTCGAGCTCCGCGCGCGGCTCCAGGAGACGGTCCGCTTCGTCTGACCGTGCTCGTCGTCGGACCGCGAGCGCCGAGCGCCGACCCGAGACGCGGCTTCAGTACCCGCGCAGCTTCTCGAGGTCGCGGCGCTCCCGCCCGGTCGGTCGACCCGCTCCGCGGTCCCGCACCGGCAACCAGGCCGTCTCCTCGCGCGGCGGCGGTGGGGGCGTCCGGTCCTCCAGACACGTGGCGGCCACCGGTGCCCCGACGCGCTTGACGACGATCCCGCGCACGACGACGATCCGTTCGACCCCGTTGGTCCGCAACCGCACCTCGTCGCCGATCCCGACCGACTGCGCTGCCTTGACGCGCTCGCCGTTCACCCGGACGTGCCCGGCACGGCAGGCAGCGGTGGCGGCGGAGCGGGTCTTCGTCAGCCGCACCGCCCACAACCAGCTGTCGACGCGGGCGCGGTCCATGCGCGACAGCCTATGCGGAACGCCCCGGTCCTACCATGAGTGCCGTGGACGACGACCCCGACGGCCAGGCCGACCCTGCCGACCACGCGGGCTCCGCTGCGCGTGACGACGTCCGCCGCGCGGACGCCCACCGCCGCCGGGCGCTCGCCCTCCTCGCCACCGCCCCGATCGGCACGCGCCTGGTGGTGCGCGCCCACCACGGCGACGGTGCGCGGGACGCCCTCGGCACGCTGGTCGCACGCACCGACACGATCTGCACGGTGCGCACCCGCCGCGAGGACGTCGACATCGCCCTCGCCGCCGTCGTCGCCGCCCGTCCGGTGCCACCTCCGCCGCCGCCCCGCGAGCGCCGACACGCGTCCTGAGCGCGCCGTCCGCGCGCCTCGCCGAACGGGGGACCCGACGCCCGTACCGTGAACGGCATGGTCCCCGCACCACAGGTACCGAACCCGGCACCGGCCCCGTCATCGGTGGGCCCGTCGTCGGTGGCCCCGTCGTCACCGGACGTGAGCTCGTCGACCGGGATGCCGGCGCCGTCGCCCGGCCGGTCGACGCCGGGTCGCCGCGAGCACGCGGACACCGTGACCGACCGCACCGCCCGCGTCAGCATCGCGCGCCCCGCGTCCTGGGCGACCGTGCACGCCGCCGACGCGGACCTCCGGACCACGGGTGACGGCGTCACCGTGACCGTGCGCTCCCGCCCCAGCGACAACGGCATCGCGGACGAGACCGCCGCGCTGGTCGCTCGGCTGCCCGGCTCGGTCGACGGCGTGCTCGTCGTCGGGTGCGACCCGTGGGGGAGCGCCGGGGCGCCGGCCCGCCTCGTCGAGTACCACCGCCCCGCTCCGCCGCTGGAGGCCGCCGCCGCGACGGACCGTCCCGCGGTCGGCGAGTCGGACGGCACCGAGCACGGACACGAACCGCACCGGCCCGTTCCCGCCGTCGGCCACCGCGCCCCCGACCGCACGGGCGTCTTCGTGTCGCACCTGCTCGTCACCACCGGTCGCCACCGCATCGACGTCGTCGCCGAGCGCCCGCTCGCCGTCCTCGACGCCACCGACGACGTCGTCGCCCGCGTGCTCGAGTCCGTCCGCGTCGTCGGCCCCGCGCCGGCCGCAGCCCACCCGTCACGCGTGCTCGAGGACGTCCCGGTCCCCGTGCGCCCGACGCTCGCCCCGTTTGGTGTGCCGGTGGACGCCGAGGCGCTCGCCGCGCTGCAGGGCATGGCGGGTCGCCGTTGGAACCCCGCGGTCCTCCGGTCGCCCGGCGGTCGCGCGCTCATCGACCAGGGGCTCGTCGGCCGCTTCGGCACCGTCCCGTCACTGACGAGCGCGGTGCTCGCGCCCTGGGAAGCCGGCGTCGACCCAGTCACGCTCGAGCAGCAGCGGGAGGACGGGCCCGCCACCCGGCTCCGCTGGTGGCGCGGCGACGCCGCCGTGACCGTGCTGGACGGGACCGAGGAGGCCGGCTTCCGCATCGGCAGCGTCGACGACGCCACGCTCCTGGCGCTCGCGGCCGGGAGGCTCGGGGTGACCCCGTCGTGGACCTTCGCCTTCGCGACGCCGCGGCTCCCGGCCGCGGTCCTGGACCGCCGGGTCGAGGACCCGACGGCCCGCCCCGACCTGCCGGTGGCGGTCCGCACGGCCGATCCGGTGCTCGCGCGGTTCTGGGACGCCCCGTGGACCGTGTCGCACCTCCGGGTGCCGACGCGGCCGCGTCCCGTCACGGTGGTCCACGCCGCGGGCGTCGGCTTCGCGCGCATCGGACGGGCGACGGCCGAGGGGACCGCGATCCGGGTCGAGGCGTCCGCGAACGTCCACCGTCTGCTCGTCCGCACGGTCCTGGCGGGCTGACCCCGGTCCTCCCGGACGTCCCGCGTCAGGCGGCCGGACCGGCGACGAGCGTCGCGGTGACCGTTCCCGCCGTGCCGTCGGCGGCGGTGTACCCGACGGTGACCGAGTCCCCGACGGCGTGTGCCTGGATGAGCTCGGTGAGCTGATCGGCACCGGTCACGGCGGTGCCGTCGATGCTCGTGATCGTGTCGCCCGCGGCCAGCCCGGCGTTCTCGGCCGGGGACCCGGACACGACGCCCTGCAGCGTGACACCCGAGCCGGTGGTCGGAGTCGTCGACGAGACCTCCGCGCCGAGGAAGGCCGGGGTCCCGATGACGATCGTCGAGGTCGCGGTGCCGGACAGGATCCGTTCGGCGATGCTCTTGGCCGTCGCGATCGGGATCGCGTACCCGGTGACGTCGCTCGTGCCCGACGACGCGGCGGTGGTCATCCCGACCACCTCGCCCTCGGAGTCGAGCAGCGGACCGCCCGAGTCGCCGGACACGACGTCGGCCGCGACCTCGATGAGACCGGTGAGCGACTCCGTGCCGGTGCCGGACTCGCTCTGCACGGTGATGTCCTGGTCGAGCGCGGTCACGGAGCCCTTCGCGGCGACGAGTTCGCCCTGGCCCTCCGCGTTCCCGACGTCGGTCACGGTGTCGCCGACGGCCAGGTCGTCGTCGTCGTCGAGCGTCGCGGTGGTGAGGTCCGACGCCCCGCGCAGCTCGAGCACGGCGACGTCGTCGGTCTTGTCGGTGCCGACGACGTCCGCCGTGTAGGTCTTGCCGGTGGACTCGACGGTCACCTCGATGCTCGTGGCGTCCTCGACGACGTGGTTGTTCGTCAGGATCTCGCCGTCGGAGGAGATGATCATCCCGGTGCCGGCGGCCTGCGACGAGGAGTCGTAGTCGAGCGTCGTGTCGATCGTCACGATCCCGGCCTTCTGCGAGTCGGTGGCCGCGGTCCGGGCGCTGTCGGTGGATCCACTCGACCCCGTCCCGCTCGTCCCGGAACCGCTCGATCCGCTCGACGAGCCGTCGCCCGGGACGGACCAGCCGCCACCGATGCCGCCGCTGTCCGACGATCCGTTGCTCGAGGACCCGCTCGACTGGCTCGAGGTCGTGGTCCCCGTGTCCCGGGAGGCCAGGCCGAAGGCGGTGCCGCCCGCGGCGCTGACGATCGCGAGGGTGGCGACACCCGCCCCGACCATGAGGCCGACGCGGCGGCGCTTCGGCTTCGCTCCCGCGGTCGCGTCGGTGGCGCCCGCCGTGGCCCCGACGAGGTAGGGGCCGTGGCCGTCGTGCGTGTACGTGTAGGGGCCGGAGCCGTCCGGCGCGTAGAGGTAGGGGCCCGATCCGTCGAACGCGTAGGCGGACCGTAGCGTGCTCGGGTCGACGTGCGGTGCCGCTGCGGGAACCGGCGTGCCGATGGGCTGCGTGTTGTCGCGCGGGGCGTCCTCGTCGCGCTCGTCGTCGGCGGGGGTGGTGGGGTGCTCGGTCATTGGTCTCTCCGGTGGCTCGTCCGACAGCCGGTGGGGCGTCGATGCGTCCAGTACAGGACCCGATCCGATGAGTGACCTATGAGCGGCGTGGACAGCGGCTCCGCACTCCCTCGGGAACGGCTGCGGCGCCGTCCCCGTCTCCACCGCGCCCGCCGTTCGACCGCGGGGGAGCCGGACTAGGCTTGCGCCGATGTCCCCGACCGCTCGTCCGCGCCGAGCGCGCCTCGTCGGGACGACCGCCGTGTCCCTGGTGGTGCTCGTCGCGGCGTGCGTGCTCAGCGTCATGGTCGGCGCGCGTCCGATCGATCCGCTGACGGTCGTCACGGTGCTCCTGCACCCCGGCCGGACGGACGAGATCACGCTCATCGTCGTCGGCGAGCGGGTGCCCCGGACGGCGCTCGGACTCGTCGCCGGAGCCGCGCTCGGGGTGGCGGGCGCGGTGATGCAGGGCGTCACCCGCAACCCGCTCGCGGATCCGGGCATCCTCGGCATCAACGCCGGCGCCGCACTCGCGGTGGTCGTCGGGACGACGGTGTTCGGGATCGCGGGCACGGCGGCGACGCTGCCGTTCGCCTTCGTCGGCGCCGCCGTCGCGGCCGTCGTGGTGTACGGGATCGCATCGGCCGGGAGGCGCGGGCCGACCCCGGTGGGCCTCGCTCTGTCGGGTGCCGTGGTCGCCGCCGCACTCGGGTCGGTCACGACCGCGGTCCTCCTGACGCACCAGTCGGCACTCGACCGCATCCGCTTCTGGCAGGTGGGTTCGCTGGCGACGGGGGACCTGCACGTCGTCGCTGTCGTCGCCGTGCCGGTCGTCGTCGGCCTGGCCATCGCCATGACCCTCGGCCGGTCACTCGACACGCTCGCCCTCGGGGACGAGCTCGCGGCGTCCCTCGGGCAGCGGGTCGTCGTGGCGCGGGCACTCGGCGCGCTCGCCACGGTCCTCCTGGCGGGCGCGGCGACGGCGGCGATCGGACCCGTCGGGTTCGTCGGGCTCGCGGTGCCGCACGCCGTCCGCCGTGTCACCGGTCCGGCGAACCGGTGGACCCTGCCGTTGTCCGCGATCGTGGCCCCGGCCCTCCTGCTCGTCGCCGACGTCATCGGTCGTGTCGTCGCCTTCCCGGGCGAGGTCCAGGTCGGCATCGTGACGGCGGTGATCGGCGCTCCCGTGTTCATCGCGCTCGTCCGGAGCAGGGCGGTGCGGGACCTGTGAGCGTGTCGACCCGGACCCCTCGGCGACCACGGGGCACCGATGCCGGACTGCGGCGCGAGCTCCTCGTGCTCGCGGGGGCCCTCGTGCTCGTCGTGGTGCTCGCCGTCGCCGCGCTCGGCCTCGGCGAGATCGCGATCTCCCCGGGTGAGGTCCTGGCCGCGCTCGTGGGACGCGCGGACCGCGTGACGGACTTCGTCATCACCGAGCTCCGCGGGCCCCGGCTGCTGGCGGCGGTCCTCGTCGGCGCGAGCCTCGGCACCGCCGGCGGCATCGTGCAGAGCGTCGTGCGGAACCCGATCGCGAGCCCCGACGTCATCGGGATCACCTCGGGAGCGAGCGCGTCGGGCATCACGGCCATCGCGCTGTTCGCCGCCTCGGGGCTCACCCTGTTCTCGGTCGTCGTCGTCGGTGCCGTCCTCGTGACGGTCGTCATCGCCGCGCTGAGCTGGCGCGGCGGGATCGGGGACAACCGGCTCGTCCTCGTCGGCGTCGGCGTCGCGGCGATCGCCGTGAGCGTCACGGGGTGGATGCTCACGCGCGGGAACGTGCAGGACGCCGCCGTCGCGCTCGTGTGGCTCACGGGCAGCCTCAACGCGGTCGACCCCACGGTGCTCGCGGTGCTGGCGGTGGCGTTCGTCGTGCTGTTCGTCCTCGCCCTCCTCCAGTCGCCGCGGCTCGGGGTGCTCACCCTCGGGGACGACGTCGCGGCGTCGTTGGGGCTGCCGCCGGACCGGACCAAGGTGCTGCTCGTCCTCACCGCGGTCGGCCTGAGCGCCTCGGCGGTGGCGGCTGCGGGCCCGGTGTCGTTCGTCGCGCTCATGGCCGCGCCGATCGCCCGTCGTCTCGTCGGTCGTGGTCGCGTCGCCCTCGCTCCCGCCGCGGCGGTGGGGGCCGTCATCGTGCAGGCGAGCGACCTCGTGGCGCAGTTCGCGATCCCCGGGGTGGCGGTGCCCGTCGGCGTCGTCACGGGCATCGTCGGTGCGCCGTACCTGCTCTGGCTGATCGCGCGCGGGCGCTGACCGCGCCCGCCCGTTCCACGCTGCTCCACGCCGACCGAGCGGGACCTCCCGGCGGTCCCGCCGTGTGCGGGACGTGTGTGGACCGTGCGGTCGCTCCACAGGAGTGAAAGGGCGTTCGCGGTGCCGCGCGTTTCCGATACGCTGGTCCGCCAGAAGGAGGTCCACGATGGCAGGTCCAACGGGTCCGCGCGACGGCGCCGCACGATCCGATGCGCCCGAGCGGCGCGTCGACACCACCCTGACCTTCAGCATGGACATGGGGGCGGCGCTCACGCCGGAGAACGGTGTCTCGACCGAGGAGATCGACGCGATCGGCGCGCTGCCGTCCGGGTCGGCGCTGCTCGTCGTCCGCCGCGGGCCGAACGCCGGGGCTCGGTTCCTGCTCGACTCCGACGTCACGACGGCCGGGCGGCACCCCGACGCCGACATCTTCCTCGACGACGTCACGGTGTCGCGCAAGCACGCCGAGTTCCTCCGGCACGGCACGAGCTTCAGCGTCAAGGACCTCGGATCGCTCAACGGCACCTACTTCGACGGCGTCCGCATCGACGAGGCCCTGCTCGCCGACGGCGCCGAGGTGCAGGTCGGCAAGTTCCGCCTCACCTTCTACGCGTCCCGCGTCGACATCGCGCGCCTGGCGACCGCGTAGTGCCGGCGCGGAGCGCTGCGGCCCGGTCGACGGCCGCGGGTCCCGACCTGCTCACGATCGGGCAGGTGCTCGCGCGGTTGAAGCCCGAGTTCCCGGACCTGTCGAACTCCAAACTCCGGTTCCTCGAGGAACGCGAGCTCGTGACGCCGATCCGGACCGAGAGCGGATACCGCAAGTTCTCGCCCGCCGACGTCCAGCGGCTCCGGATCGTCCTGGGCCTGCAGCGAGACCACTATCTGCCGCTCAAGGTCATCAAGGAGTACCTGGCCGACCTCGACGCCGGGCGCGACCCCGTCCTGCCGGGTGGTGCCGACGGCCCGCGGCCCTCGATCCTCGGCACCGAGCGGCGGTACACGCGCGACGAGCTCGTCCGCGCGGCCGGCGCGACCCCGATGCTCGTGTCGGACGCCGTGTCCGCGTCGCTGCTGCCGGCCGTCGAGCACTACGGCGAGGACGCCGTCACCGTCGTCAAGGCGCTCGTGGAGTTGCAGCGCACCGGCATCGAGCCACGGCATCTCCGCACGTTCCGGGCGTCGGCGGAGCGCGAACTCGGTCTCATCGAGTCGGCGCTCATGCCCGTCCGGCGCCGGTCCGACGCCACCTCACGCGCCAAGGCGGCGGAGCTCGCCCGCGAGATCGCAGGGCAACTCGAGGTCGTCCGGTCGAGCCTCATCCGGGCTGCGATCGGGCGGTTCGACGCCTCGTGAGCACGGGGCCCGAACGTGGACAGCCGGTGTCGGTCGGGCTTATCCTCGACACGCCGAACTCCCCGGTGCGGATGTCCCGGGACGACCGGGTCCGACTCGCTAGCGTGGACCTCGGCACAACTCTCAACCGATCGTTGAACGTTCGGTTGCGGGCCGGAACGTCGTGGAAGGCAGTCTGATGAGTGGGAACGAAACGCCCCGGACCCCCGGGGACGCACCGTCCGACGCAGCCGTGGACACGCCCGACGGCGAGCTGACCCGCTACGACCTCGGCCTGCTGTTCACCGACGGCATGCCCGAGCGCGACGAGTCCAACGGCTACCGCGGCACCGTCGCCGCCCGGGCCGCGGGCATCAGCTACCGCCAGCTCGACTACTGGGCGCGGACGGGCCTCGTCGAGCCGACCATCCGTGGCGCTGCGGGGTCCGGTTCGCAGCGGCTCTACGGCTTCCGCGACATCCTCGTGCTCAAACTCGTCAAGCGCCTGCTCGACACCGGCATCTCGCTGCAGCAGATCCGCACCGCGGTGAACCAGCTCCGCGAGTCGGGGGTGAACGACCTGGCACAGACGACCCTGATGTCCGATGGGGCGTCCGTGTACCTCTGCACCTCGAACGACGAGGTCATCGACCTGGTCTCCCGAGGGCAGGGTGTCTTCGGCATCGCGGTCGGCAAGGTCCTGCGCGAGGTCGAGACGAGTCTCGTGGAACTCGACTCGACGCCGGCGGCCGACCCGAGCGACGAACTCGCGGCGCGCCGGGCCTCCCGGGCCTCCTGACCGGCGCGGTCTCCCGGGCCTCCTGACCCGCGCGGTCTCCCAGGCCTCCTGACCCGCGCGTCCGACGCGTCACACGGCGCAGCGCACACGGCAGGCGGCACGGGGACGCCGCGCCTCGGCCGGCTCAGGCCTGCGCGACCCCCTCGGCGTACTCGCCGATCTTGCCCGTCCGCATGATCCGCTCGAGCAGCAGGTCGAAGTTCCGTGCCATCTCCTGCGCGGACTCGCCCGGCCACACGTGCAGCGGCTTCGCGGCACCCTGGGCCTGCTGCAGTGACGTCCGTTCGGGCAGCTGGGGCGACAGCACGAGCGGGCCGAACATGTCGCGGAGCTCCTTGATGCGGAACTGGTGCTCGAGCGACTGCACGCGGGCACGGTTGACGATGATGCCGAGCGGCTGGAGGCGCGGGGAGAGTCCGCGGCGGATCTCCTCGATGGCGCGCAGTGCACGGTCGGCCGCCGCGACGGAGAACAGCCCCGGCTCGGTGACGACGGACACGCGGTCCGAGGCGGCCCACGCCGTGCGGGTCAGGGCGTTGAGCGAGGGAGCGCAGTCGATGAGCACGAGGTCGTAGTCGGCCTCGACGTTGGCGAGGGCCTCCTCGAGCTTCCAGATGTCCCGGATCGAGGGGTGCGGACCGTCGAAGTTGATGGCCGAGGGAGAGCCGACCATGACGTCGATCTTGCCCTGGCGTCCCTTGGTCCACCCGGACGGGGCGATCGCCTGACGGACGATCTTCTCCTTCGGGTTCTCGAGCACGTCGGCGACGTTGAGGTGGCCGGCGAGCGAGATGTCGAGCCCCGTGGAGACGTCCGACTGGGGGTCGAGGTCGACCACGAGGGTGCGGAGTCCCTTGGCGAACGCGGCGGACGTCAGGCCGAGGGTCACGGTCGTCTTGCCGACGCCTCCTTTGAGGGAGCTGACGCTGAGTACATGCACGTCGAGACACGATAGCCCCACTAGGGTTGAACCACCTCAAGATCCGCCGTGCTCGACGGCCGATCGCGCCGTCCGCCCGGGCACCACGACGACGCCCGGGTGCATGCCGAAAGGGCAGCCCGTGTTCCGCAAGATCCTGGTCGCGAACCGAGGCGAGATCGCCATCCGGGCGTTCCGCGCCGCGTACGAGCTCGGTGCCCGGACGGTCGCCGTCTACCCCTACGAGGACCGGAACTCCGAGCACCGGCTCAAGGCGGACGAGGCGTACCAGATCGGCGAGCCCGGTCACCCGGTCCGCGCCTACCTCGACGTCGCCGAGATCGTCCGCGTCGCCCGTGAGTGCCGCGCGGACGCGATCTACCCCGGGTACGGCTTCCTGTCCGAGAACCCGGAGCTGGCGGCCGCTGCGGCAGCGGCCGGCATCACGTTCATCGGCCCGGGCGAACGCGTGCTCGAGATGGCCGGCAACAAGGTCACGGCGAAGGAACACGCCGTCGCGGCGGGGGTGCCCGTCCTCGCCAGCACGCCGGCCTCCCGCGACGTCGACGAGCTCGTGCGCGGCGCCGAGGCCATCGGGTTCCCGGTGTTCGCCAAGGCCGTCGCCGGTGGCGGTGGCCGGGGGATGCGCCGTGTCGCCCGGCCCGAGGCCCTCCGTCCCGCCCTCGAGGAGGCCATGCGCGAGGCCGACAGTGCGTTCGGCGACCCGACGATGTTCCTCGAGCAGGCCGTGCTCCGGCCCCGGCACATCGAGGTCCAGATCCTCGCGGACGCCACCGGCGACGAGGCCGGGACCATCCACCTGTTCGAGCGCGACTGCTCGGTGCAGCGCCGGAACCAGAAGGTCATCGAGATCGCGCCGGCGCCGGACCTCGACCCCGCGGTGGCGGCAGCGCTGCACCGGGACGCCGTCGCCTTCGCCCGGTCGATCGACTACGTGAACGCGGGCACGGTCGAGTTCCTGCTCGACACCGTCGGCGAGCGCGCCGGGCAGCACGTCTTCATCGAGATGAACCCCCGCATCCAGGTCGAGCACACCGTGACCGAGGAGGTCACCGACGTCGACCTCGTCCAGGCGCAGATGCGGATCGCGGCGGGCGAGACGCTGGCGGACCTGGGGCTGTCGCAGGAGGACGTGGCGGTGCACGGCGCTGCCCTGCAGTGCCGCATCACGACCGAGGACCCGTCGCAGGGCTTCCGCCCGGACACCGGCCGGATCACGACCTACCGGAGCCCGGGTGGCGCGGGGGTCCGCCTCGACGGCGGCACGGTGTCGACCGGCGCGCAGATCAGCCCGCACTTCGACTCGATGCTCGCCAAGATGACGTGCCGCGGGCGGTCGTTCCCCGCCGCGGTCGCCCGGGCCCGTCGTGCCCTCGCCGAGTTCCGCATCCGCGGCGTGAGCACGAACATCCCGTTCCTCCAGGCCGTCCTGGAGGACCCGGACTTCGCTCGCGGTGACATCAGCACGTCGTTCATCGAGGAGCGCCCGCAGCTGCTCGGCGGCCACGTCTCGCGGGACCGTGGCACCAAGGTGCTGGCGTGGCTCGCGGACGTCACCGTCAACCAGCCGAACGGGCCGGGCACGGGTGCACTCGACCCGGCGGTGAAGCTCCCGCATGTGGACCTGGGACAGGAGCCGCCGGCCGGGCAGCGGCAGCGCCTCCTCGCCCTCGGTCCGGCGCGCTGGGCGGAGGCCCTGCGCGCGCAGACGGCCCTGGCCGTCACCGAGACGACCATGCGCGACGCCCACCAGTCCCTGCTCGCGACCCGCGTCCGCAGCACGGATCTCGTCGCGGTCGCCCCGTACGTCGCGCGGCTCACCCCGGAACTGCTCAGCATCGAGGCCTGGGGCGGCGCGACGTACGACGTCGCCCTGCGGTTCCTCGGCGAGGACCCGTGGGAACGACTCGCGGCCCTCCGTGCGGCGATGCCGAACATCCCGATCCAGATGCTCCTGCGCGGCCGCAACACGGTCGGCTACACGCCGTACCCGACCGAGGTCACCGCGGGTTTCGTCGCCGAGGCCGCGGCGACGGGCGTCGACGTCTTCCGCGTGTTCGACGCCCTCAACGACGTCGCGCAGATGCGACCCGCCCTGGAGGCCGTGCTCGCGACCGGCACGGCCGTCGCCGAGGCCGCGCTCTGCTACACGGCCGACCTGCTCGACCCGGCGGAGGACCTCTACACGCTCGACTACTACCTGCGCCTGGCGGAGCAGATGGTGGCGGCGGGTGCGCACGTGATCGGGATCAAGGACATGGCGGGCCTCCTCCGTGCCGGTGCTGCCGAGCGCCTCGTGGCGGCCCTGCGGGAGCGGTTCGACCAGCCGGTCCACGTGCACACGCACGACACCGCCGGCGGGCAGCTGGCGACCCTCCTGGCGGCGAGCCGCGCCGGAGCGGACGCCGTCGACGTCGCGGCCGCGCCCATGGCGGGCACCACGAGCCAGCCGAGCATGTCGGCGCTCGTGGCGGCGCTGGCGCACACGGAGCGCGACACCGGGCTCGCACTGCGGGCGGTGAGCGACCTCGAGCCCTACTGGGAGGCCGTCCGCCGCGTCTACCGGCCGTTCGAGTCGGGCCTCCCGGGTCCCACCGGTCGGGTGTACGTGCACGAGATCCCGGGCGGGCAGCTGTCGAACCTCCGGCAGCAGGCGATCGCGCTCGGCCTCGGCGACCGGTTCGAGGAGGTCGAGGACCAGTACGCCGCGGCCAACCGGATCCTGGGACGCCCGACCAAGGTGACCCCGTCCTCCAAGGTGGTGGGCGACCTCGCACTCCAGCTCGCGGCGGTCGGCGCCGACCCCGCCGACTTCGAGCAGCACCCCGAGCGGTACGACGTGCCGGACTCGGTCGTGGGGTTCATGGCGGGCGAGCTCGGGGACCTGCCCGGCGGCTGGCCGGAGCCGTTCCGCAGCAAGGTGCTCGCCGGGCGCGAGGTCCACCTCACGACGACGCCGATCTCGGACGAGGACGCCGCGGTGCTCGCCGAGCCGGGCCGGGCGCGGCAGGCGGCCCTGAACCGGCTCCTGTTCCCGGGTCCGACCGACGAGTTCCACCGTGTCCGGGACCAGTACGGCGACCTCTCGGGCGTGGGGACCGCCGACTACCTGTACGGGCTCAAGCAGGGGCGGGAGCACGTCGTGTCCATCGCCCGGGGCGTCACGCTCCACGTCGGCCTCGAGGCCATCGGCGACGCCGACGAGCGCGGCATGCGCACGGTCATGACCACCCTGAACGGGCAGCTTCGCCCCGTGTATGTCCGTGACCGGTCGGTCGCGGTGGAGTCGAAGGCCGCCGAGAAGGCCGATCGCGACGACCCGGGTCAGGTCGCGGCACCGTTCTCCGGTGTCGTGACGCTCAAGGTGCAGCCCGGCGACCACGTCGAGGCGGGTCAGGCCGTGGCGAGCATCGAGGCGATGAAGATGGAGGCGGCGATCACGACGCCCCGTGCGGGAACGGTGACGCGGCTGGCCGTCCCGGTGACCCAACAGGTCGACGCCGGGGACCTCCTGGTGGTGGTCGCCTGATGACGGTCCGTCCCATCCGGTTGTTCGGCGACCCCGTGCTGCGGTCACCGGCCGACCCGGTCCGGATCGGCGCGGACGGCGTCGCGGACCTCGTGCAGGACCTCCTCGACACGGTGCGGGTGCCGGGCCGTGCCGGCGTGGCCGCGCCGCAGATCGGCGTCGGACTGCGCGCCTTCAGCGTCAACGTCGACGGTTTCGTCGGCTACGTGCTCAACCCGGAGCTCGTCGAGACCCGTGGCGAGCCCGAGCTCATGGACGAGGGATGCCTCTCGGTGCCCGGCCTGGCGTACCCGACCCGACGGTTCCCGTACGCGCGGGTGCGGGGCCTCGACGTCGACGGCGCCGAGGTCGTGCTCGAGGGCGAGGGGCTCATGGCGGAGGCGCTGCAGCACGAGACGGACCACCTCGACGGCACCGTCTACGTCATGACGCTCGATCCGGAGACACGACGACGTGCGCTCCGCGACATCCGCGGGCAGGATTGGTTCTGACCGGGGCGCACATCGCTCCCGACGCGGTCACCCCCGTTCACGGGGTGGACGCGGATCAGGTTCCCTGGTCACCGTGGACCCGGACGCAGAGAGGGCGTCCGCCGACAGGATCAGGGGACAGCGATGTCATCATCAGGAACACGTCTCGTCCGTGCGCGATCGCGCCGCGGACGACTGACCGCCCTCGGGGTGGTCCTCACGGTCGTCGCCGCGCCGCTCGCGGTGGTGACGGTCAGTGGTGCGGCACCGGCCCACGCCGCGACCGAGCCGGTGGTGGGGGAGTCCCCGGACTACGCGTCCGAGACCTTCCAGGACCCGTGGGACTTCAGCGACGCGGCCGACTACAACACCGACCTCAGCGGGCCCGGCACCTACAAGGTGGCCAACGGGCAGCTGTCGATGAACTACGGCACCGGGGGCTTCATCTCGCTCGTCGACACGGTGAGCGGCAGCTTGGCCTACGGGCGGGACGGTGCCGCGGCGCCGATCAACACGTCGCGCTACCAGCGCCTGTCGTTCGAGATGAACACGTCGTCGGCCGGTTCGGGCAAGGGCATCGTCTACTGGTACACCTGCCGCGAGAAGACGAGCAGCTGCCTCGGCGGGACCACCTTCAACGTCACGGCGGGCGACCACGTGTACGACATCCCGCTCAACGGAACGTCGAACCAGGGCAGCAAGATCCCGTGGACGAGCGCGAAGGTGGTCGCACTCCGCGTCCAGCCCATCGTCACGAACGCGGCACACCCCACGGTGTCGGCGACCCTGAACTGGGTGCGCCTGCACGGCGGCACGACGACGCAGGCCGCGATGCCGCCCGGCGACCACGGCACCTACCGGGTCGAGCCGATGCCCGAGCCGGTGGTGGACAGCCCCAGCCCGGCGGACGGCAAGGACCTCGCGACGGTCCAGCGGGGCAAGCCGTGGGAGTTCACCTCGTCGGCGAACGCGTCGGGCGTCACGCTGCAGAACGCGCGGCTCATCCACTACGGCAGCGACGGTCTGACGGCGCAGAACCAGGGGCCGAACCAGGGCGACCCGCAGGTCCACCTGCCCGTCCAGAAGTTCAGCGCGAACCAGTACCACTACCTCACCTTCGACCTGACCTACGACGGCGGGTTCTCACTGGCGAGCGCTGCGGGCGGCGGCAAGATGGCGCGCGTCATCTGGTACGGCGCGAGCACGTCGACGCCGCAGATCGGCAACGACATCCTGACGTTCTCCGGGGCGAACGCCCGTGAGGTCGCGATCGACATGACCGCGGTGAACCCCCTCGACGAGACCGCCCTCAACCCGAAGGTCGGGTGGGCCGGCCAGGTCATCACCGGGTTCCGGTTCGACCCGAACGAGGACAAGGGTGCCGCGGTCTGGCACCTCAAGTCGATCCACCTGCGGAACACGCCGGCCGCGACCGGCAGCACGACGGTCAAGTTCCACGACGCGGCCTGGGTCGCCGGCACGACGGCCGACGTCAAGGTCGGTACGAGCGCGAACGGTTCCGGCTTCACGACGATCGCGTCCGGCGTCCCGGTGCAGCAGGGCACGAACGCCACGACCTTCTCGCTCGGCTCGATGGCCGCGGGGACCTACCACGTCGAGGTCGTGCTCCACCACCCGAACAGCGGGAACGCACTGGCGTTCTCGTCCGCGCCGGTCATCATGTCCAAGGCCGCCGCGTCGGGCTCGACCGCCTCGGCCACCCCGAAGGGCAGCTTCGACACCCTCACGGCGACGAGCGGCGGGGCCACGGCACGCGGGTGGGCATGGGACCCGGACCAGACCTCGAGCACGGAGGTCCGGCTGTACGACCAGACCTCCGGGTCGAAGTACCTGGGAAGCGTGACGACCTCCATCGCCCGGTCCGACGTGGCGCGTGCGGTGGCGGGAGCCCCGGCGAACACCGGGTGGAGCACGACGGTCTCGCTGGCGAAGGGCACCCACAAGGTGTGCGCGTACGCGATCAACCAGGGCGGTGGGTCGAACCCGACGCTCGGATGCAAGTCCGTGACGGTCGGCTGAACCGCGGCCACACACGAACGCCCCGCCGGTGCTCCGGCGGGGCGTTCGTCGTCGGGTCGGGTCAGTACCCGCGGTGCCGGTGCTCGACGACCGGCACCGCGGTGGTCTGCACCTCGGAGCCCGAGTAGATGTGCTCGACGTCGACGGCGTGGTCGAAGAGCACCCGGTCCCGCTTGACGGTGAGCTTCGGCGTGAGGTGCCCGGACGCCTCCGTGAACTCGGCGTCCAGGATCGTGAACGAGCGGATCGACTCGGCGCGGGACACGCGCTGGTTCGCGGCGTCGATCGCGTGCTGCACGGCCGTGTGGACGCGTGCGTCGTGGGCGGCGCTCCGGGGGGTGAGCGCGGGGACGATCCCGTTGGCCGCGCACCAGCCGGCCAGCATCTCGGAGTCCAGGGTGACGAGCGCCGCGACGAACGGCTTGCCCTCGCCGACCACGACGACCTGCGCGACGAGCGGGTGCTCGCGCACGGCGTCCTCGAGCGGGGCGGGTGCGACGTTCTTGCCGCTCGCGGTGACGATGAGCTCCTTCGCGCGCCCGGTGACGGTCAGGACGCCGTGCTCGTCGAGCGTCCCGAGGTCACCGGTCCTGAACCAGCCGTCGACGAACGCCTGCTCGGTGGCGTCGGGGCGGTTCCAGTACCGGTCGAACACGTCGACGCCACGGACGAGGATCTCGCCGTCGTCGGCGATCCGCACCTCGACGCCGGGGAGGGCGCGGCCGACGGACCCGATGCGGATCTCCGCCGCCCGGTTGACGGTCGCGGGTGCGGTCGTCTCGGTCAGGCCGTAGCCCTCGAGCACGAGCACCCCGACGGACCGGAAGAAATGGGCCAGGCGGGGCGACAGCGGCGCCGACCCACTGATCGCGTACCGCACCCGACCGCCGAGCGCTTCGCGGAGCTTCGCGTAGACGAGCCGGTCGAACAGCCGGAACCGCAGGCGGAGGCCGAGCGGGACCGTCCCGGTGGCGAGCGCCTCGGAGTGCTCGACCGCGGTGTCGGCCGCCAGCCGGAACACCCGGCCGCGTCCGCCGACGGCCGCCTTCTGCTCGGCCGCGTTGTAGATCTTCTCGAACACGCGCGGGACAGCGAGCAGGAACGTCGGCCGGAACGTGGCGACCGCGTGCATGAGGTCCTTGGTGTCGGGCTCGTGACCGACGAGCACACCGGTCCCGATCGACATGACGGCGATGAACCGCGCGAACACGTGCGCCATGGGGATGAACAGCAGTGTCGAGGCGCCGTCCTCGACGACGTCCGCCATCGCCTCCGCCGCACCCTCGACGAGCGTCGTGAAGTTGTCGTGACGGAGGACGCAGCCCTTCGGCCGACCCGTCGTGCCGGAGGTGTAGATGATGGTCGCGTCGTCGTGCGCGGACACCGCGTCGAGGCGGGCGTCCAGCTCGGCGTCGGTCACCGGTTCGCCGAGTCGCGCCAGGTCGTCGAGCCCGCCGCCGTCGATGGTCCAGTGCTGCGCGAGACGTGGGAGGTCCGGGGCGACGCCCGCCACCCGGCGTGCGTGCTCCTCGCTCTCGACGACGATCGCGACGGACTCGGAGTCCTGGAGGATGTACCGGACCTGGTCGGGCGAGCTCGTCTCGTAGACGGGCACCGACACCAGACCCGCGTGCCAGATCGCGAAGTCGACGATGGTCCACTCCGACCGCGTGCGGGACAGCACGGCGATGTGGGCGCCCGGCTCGAGTCCCGCGGCGACGAGGCCCTTGGCGACGGCGCGGACGCGGGCGAGGACGCTCGCAGCGCTCATCGGCACCCACCGTTCCCCGTGCCGCTGGGCGAGGAGTCCGCGATCGGGCGTCGCCGCGGCCCGTTCGACGAGGATCCGGGCGGCGGAGCCGTGCCCGGCGTCCGCGTGGGTCTGGTCGGTCCCCTCCGGTGAGGTTCGGTGATCGTGCACGGCAACTCCCTCGTCGACCGTCGATGCTGATCCGCCTCGTCGTCGAGCCGGACGCGCTCAGCATAGGACCCACGCCCCCGCGCGAGTCCAGTGTCCACACCGGGTAGGGTCGATGTTCGTGCATGCCATCGGAATCGACATCGGGGGCACGAAGATCGCGGGCGCGGTCGTCTCCGAACTCGGCGAGATCGTCGCGGAGGACCGGGTCCCCACCAACGCCGCGGACCCCACCGCCATGCTCGACGACGTCGTCTCGATGGTCGAACGCCTCCGCGCGGAGCACGCGATCGAGGCCGTCGGTGTCGCGGCTCCCGGGTTCATCGACGCCTCGCAGTCGATCGTCTACTACACGCCGAACATCCGGTGGCGGAACGAGCCGCTGCGGCAGCGGCTGCAGGAACGCCTCGGCGACGTGCACATCACCGTCGACAACGACGCCAACGCCGCGGGCTGGGCGGAGTTCCGCTTCGGTGCCGGCCGCCTCGTCAGCGACATGACGATGCTCACGATCGGCACCGGTGTCGGCGGGGCGATCGTCACCGAGGACCGCTTGTTCCGCGGCGGCTTCGGCACCGGTGGCGAGATCGGCCACCTCCGCATCGTCCCGAACGGCCTCCCGTGCGGCTGTGGCGCGCGCGGGTGCATCGAGCAGTACGGCTCGGGTCGGGCGCTGCAGCGGATGGCGAACGACGTCGCGGACGCCGGTGGGATCGGTGTCGCCCTCGCCGAGGCCCGCGACGCCAACGGCGGCACGCTGGACGGGCAGATCGTCGGCGACCTCATCCTCGCCGACGACCCGGGGGCCCTCGCGGCGCTCCGTCGACTCGGACGACACCTCGGCGAGGCGTGCGCGTCGCTGTCGGCTGTGCTCGACCCGCAGCTGTTCGTGTTCGGGGGTGGGGTCGCGAGCGCGGGGGACCGCCTGCTCGAACCGATCCGTCAGGCGTACCTGAACAACCTGCCCGCGCGGGGTTACCATCCGGAGCCGGACTTCGTCATCGCGGAGCTCGTGAACGACGCGGGTGTCGTCGGTGCCGCGGACCTGGCGCGGATCCACGCGCGGACCGCCTGACCGCTCGACCGGACCGAGGACGCGACGATGCTCTACTGGGTGCTCAAGAACCTGCTCATCGGACCACTGCTCACGGCGGTGTTCCGCCCGTGGGTCGTCGGGCGTGAGCACGTTCCGGCGACGGGTCCCGTCATCTTCGCCAGCAACCACGTGTCGTTCATCGACTCCGTGATCCTGCCGGTCGTGCTCGACCGCCGGATCTCGTTCCTCGCCAAGAGCGACTACTTCACCGGTCGTGGGATCAAGGGCTGGGCCACGAAGACCGCCTTCGGCGCGCTCGGCCAGCTGCCCATCGATCGATCGGGCGGCAAGGCGAGCGAGGCCTCCCTGCGGACGGGCCTCGGCGTGCTGGCGCGCGGAGAGCAGCTCGGCATCTACCCGGAGGGCACGCGCAGCCCGGACGGGCGCCTCTACCGCGGCCGCACGGGCGTCGCCCGCATGGTGCTTGAGGGGCGCGTCCCGGTCGTCCCGGTCGCCATGGTCGGCACGCGCGAGGTCATGGCGATCGGTCAGCACGTGCCGAAGATCAAGCGCGTCGGGGTCGTCTTCGGCGAGCCCCTCGACTTCTCCCGCTTCACGGGCCTGGAGTCGGACCGCTTCATCCTCCGCAGCGTGACCGACGAGATCATGCACGAGCTCCGACGCCTGAGTCACCAGGAGTACGCCGACGTGTATGCGTCGAGCGTGAAGGAGCGCGGCGCAGCGGCCCTCCGGTCCACGGGGCAGCGCGTCGGTTCCACCGCTGGGGAACAGGGCGCCACGCTTCCACGTTAGGCTCAGTCAGTCCGCACGCCCCGACCGGTGTGGACAGCCCTGCCCGACGTGGCATCGAGCCACACAACCACGAGGGAATCGAAGTGTTCGAGTCGACCGACATCGTCGCCCTGCAGGATCCGGACGTGATCGAGGGGCTCGACTATTGGCGGACGCTCCCGATCAAGCAGCAGCCGGCGTGGCCGGACCCGGTCGCGGCTGAGGCCGCATCGGCCGAGATCGCGACCTTCCCGCCGCTCGTGTTCGCTGGCGAGGTCGACGTGCTGCGCGACCGGCTCGCGGCGGCGGCTCGGGGTCAGGCCTTCCTCCTCCAGGGCGGTGACTGCGCCGAGACGTTCGCCGGTGCGACCGCCGACGCCATCCGCAACCGGGTGAAGACGATCCTGCAGATGGCCGTCGTCCTGACGTACGGCGCCTCCACGCCCGTCATCAAGATGGGACGCATGGCGGGGCAGTTCGCCAAGCCGCGGTCGAGCGACTTCGAGACCCGCGGTGACGTCACCCTGCCCGCTTACCGCGGCGACATCATCAACGGCTACGACTTCACGCCGGAGTCCCGGCAGGCGGATCCCCAGCGTCTCGTGCGGGGGTACCACACCGCGGCGTCGACGCTGAACCTCATCCGCGCCTTCACGCAGGGCGGGTTCGCCGACCTCCGACAGGTGCACAGCTGGAACAAGGGCTTCGCCGAGAACCCGGCGAACGCGCGGTACGAGCACCTGGCCCGCGAGATCGACCGCGCCATCCGGTTCATGGAGGCCGCGGGCGCGGACTTCGACGAACTCAAGCACGTCGAGTTCTACGCGTCCCACGAGGGCCTCCTCATGGACTACGAGCGCCCGATGACGCGTATCGACTCCCGGTCCGGTCTGCCGTACGACACCTCCGGCCACTTCGTGTGGATCGGGGAGCGCACGCGCGACATCGACGGCGCGCACGTCGACTTCCTGTCGCGGGTTCGGAACCCGATCGGCGTGAAGCTCGGGCCGTCGACCTCGGCCTCCGACATGGAGGCGCTCATCGACAAGCTCGACCCCGAGCGCGAGCCGGGCCGCCTGACGTTCATCACGCGCATGGGGGCGGGCCTCGTCCGCGAGAAGCTCCCGCCCCTGCTCGAGGCGATCAAGGGCATGGACGCCAACCCGCTCTGGGTCTCCGACCCGATGCACGGCAACGGCCTGACGACGCCGACCGGCTACAAGACGCGGCGTTTCGACGACGTCGTGGACGAGGTCCGCGGCTTCTTCGAGGCCCACCGCGCGGTCGGGACCTACCCGGGCGGCATCCACGTCGAACTCACGGGCGACGACGTCACCGAGTGCCTCGGTGGGTCCGAGCACATCGACGAGGAGACCCTCGCCACGCGGTACGAGTCGCTCTGTGACCCGCGCCTCAACCACATGCAGTCGCTCGAGCTCGCGTTCCTCGTGGCCGAGGAGCTGAGCGCGGCACCGCGGTCCTGACGGTCCCCGGGACGGACGGGAGGCACGGCACCGGACCGGTGTCGTGCCTCCCGTCCGTCCGGCCCCCGGTCGCGTCAGCCGAGGGCCGGACGGCGCGCACCGGTCACTGCTCGTAGTCGAGCGTGATCGTGTCGCCCTTGTGCACGGTGGAGCCGGGGGCCGGGTCGGTCGCGGACACCGGCAGCGACGACTTCCAGTCGTAGAACGAGCACAGCACGTTCGTGCAGTCCGGGTAGGACACGTGCAGGCCGAGGGCCTGGAGGGTCGACGCGGCCTGGTCGATCGGCTTCTTCCGGACGTCGGGGAGCGTGATCGGGACGGGGCCCTTCGACACCACGAGCTGCACCGTGGAACCCTTGACCACGGGGTCTGCCGGGAGGATCGCCTTGATGACGTCGCCGGTGGGGACGTCGTCGCTGTACTGGCCGGGCGCCTGGCCGGCGTCGAGCCCGACCGCCTCGAGCGCGGCGGTGGCCGCGTCGCTCGACTTGCCGACGACGTCCGGCACGGCGCCGAGCGACACCGTGAGGCGGACGGGCATCCGCTCGCCGTACTGGTGCACGGTGGTCAGGTCGACGTCGTCGCCGGCCTCGGTCGTGCCGGTCGCGGTGAGGACGGTGCCCGCGGCAGCGGATCCGTCGAACCGGTAGCGCAGCTGCTCGAGTGTGAAGTGCGGGGCGAGTTCGCTCCGCACGGTCGCGACCGGCTGTCCGACGATCGCGGGGAGCACGATGGGTCGGGGCCCGGACGAGACGAGGATCCGGATCGTCGTCCCGCGGGTCACGATGCGCCGGGCGTCCGGCGCGGTCGCCGAGACGGCGCCCGCGTGGACGACCGCGTCGGGGCGCGCGCCGGTGCTCGACGCGGCGTGCAGTCCCCGCTCCTCGATCAGGCGGCGTGCCTGGGAGACGCTCTTGCCGGCGACCTCCGGCACGCGCACGTTGCCGCCGGGCCCGGGTCCGAACCACCACGCGATGACCCCGACGACGAGTGCCACCACGACCACGACGGCGAGGAGGACCCACCCGCGGCGACGGCGCCGGGCGGTCGTGTGCGCGAGGCGTCCCGCGGCGGGAGCGAGAGCGGTCTCGAGCGAGTCGCTCGCCGTCGGTGGGAACCGGGGCGCCGACGTCGTCGAGCGCTGCGGTCCGATCGGGCTCCGGGGCGGAGCGAGCGGACCACGCGGACCGAGCATCGTGGTGTCCGCGGGCGCGGCGTCGAGCGGCAGGACGGTGGTGGTGCCGGCGGGGTGGAGCACGGACGTCGCGCGAGGGCCGCTCATCCGCTCGTCGATGCCCGCGAGGCCGTCGAGCATCGCGCGGGCGTCGCGCGGTCGTTCATCGGGGTCGCGGGCGGTGGCCCAGCGGACGACGTCGTCGAGTTCGGGCGGCACCGCCGGGTTGCTCGCGCTCGGCGCCGGGACCGTGTCGTTCGCGTGCTGGTACGCGATCTGCATCGGCTGGTCGCCCTTGTACGGCTGCTCGCCCGTGAGCATCTCGTACAGCATGATGCCGACGGCGTAGATGTCGCTCCGGGTGTCCGCCACTCCGCGCGTGACGAGTTCGGGGGAGAGGTACGCGATGGTCCCGAGCAGGGCAGCGCCGGTGGCGGTGTTCGCCGTCGCGGCGCGCGCGAGGCCGAAGTCGCCGAGCTTGATCCGGCCGTCGTCCGCGAGGAGGACGTTCTCGGGCTTGAGGTCACGGTGCACGATGCCCGCCCGGTGCGCGGACGCGAGCCCGGCGAGGACGGCGCGGAGGATGTCGAGCGCCTGGTCGCTCGTGAGTGCCCGGTGCTCCTGCAGGAGGTCACGGAGCGTGATGCCCGGGATGTACTCCATGACGATGTAGGTGCAGTCGGTCTCCTGCCCCTGGTCGAACACCCCCACGACGTTCGGGTGGGACAGACGGGCGGCGGACCGGGCCTCCTGGATGAAGCGTCCGCGGAACGCGGCGTCGTCCGCCAGGTGACCGTGCATGATCTTGATCGCGACGCGGCGCTCCAGACGGACGTCCGTGGCGAGGTACACGGTGGCCATGCCACCGCGGGCGATGCGCGACCGGACGCGGTACCGCTGGTCGATCATCCGACCGATCATCGGATCCGTCGCGGCGTTCATGGTCACGGTCGGCATTCTACGAATCGGGCGTCGGACCACCGCCGCTGACGCACCGACCGTGATGCAATCTCGATCTGGAGGAGGAGGCGGTGCTCACGGACGACCGGTCCCGCTTCCGACCTGGCGGCCGGATCCGGCGTCAGAGGGTGGCGAGCCACGCGGTCGCGGGCTTCTCCCACTGGCCGTACGCCTTCGGGTACGCCGAGTTCTGCACGGCCTGGGCCGCGTCCGTGACCGACATCGACTGCCAGCCGGGGACGTCGAGGAGACCGGCCGTCGTGCCGGCGTTCGGGTTGTGCGGACCGCCGAAGAACAGCCTCGCCGCGTACGTCGGGTCCATGAGCTCGGACGCGGATCCCCAGCCCTGGCTCGGCCGCTGCTGGAACAGTCCGATCGAATCGCGGTCCCCGTGGTCGAGGTCGCGGAGCCCGGACTCCTGCATCGCGGCCGCGAGCGCGACGACGAGGCCCCGCTCGGGAACCCCCAGGGCGCGGCCGACGCGGACGATGGTCTCGGCGTTGGCCCGCATCTCGTTCGTCAGGCCGACACCGCTCGACGCCGGCACGACGAGGGTGCTCCCGGCGTAGATCGTGCTCGTGTAGGTCAGGCCGTTCGCGGCGAGCAGGTCGGCGACCGAGACGGCGTGCGCCGACGCGATCGTGGCCAGGGTGTCGCCGGCGAGGATGTGCACGGTCGTCGCGCTGCTGACCGCCGGAGCCGCGGTGCTGGTCCCGGCGTTCGTCGTCACCGCGACCGTCGAGGTGGTGGTCGCCGACGGTACCCGGAGCGTCTGCCCCGGGTAGATGACACTCGTGGCCGACAACTGGTTGGCGGCGAGCAGCGCGTTCGTGGAGACACCGAGCCGCGCCGCGATGCCGGTCGCCGTGTCGCCCGACACCACGTGGTAGGTCGAGGTCCCGCCGGTCCGGCCGGTCGCGGTCGACCCCGACCGCAGCGTCAGGGTCTGCCCCGGGTGGATGATCGCGTTCCAGCTCAGGCCGTTCGCGCTGAGGACGTCGCGCGGCGAGAGCCCGTACCGGGCCGCGATCGCGCTGACCGTGTCGCCCTGGACCACGGTGTATGAGGCCGGCGCCTCGGTGATGGCGGCGACGGTCGTGACCGTCGGGGACGAGGTGGCGACCGCGGTGCCGAACACCGGGTGGTCGGTCTCGACGCGGTCGGGCGCGGCTCGTCGCGTGTGGTCGCCCTCGTGCTTCTCCTCGGGGCGGTGGCGCTGGTCCAGGTGTCCGGCGGCCACCGGTCCGGTCAGGCCGGCGGCGACGGCGATCGTGCCGGCGAGGACGATCGGCATCGTCGCGAATCGGGCTGCGCGCGGGCGCCGTGCGGCGGCGTCGTCGGTGTCCACGGTGATCACTCTCCTCGGGGGCCGCGGCGGGGGTGCCGTGCTGCTTCGGCCGGGTGCCGCGCCGCGGGTGCTCCGTCGCGCCGCGGCAAGGTCCGCACCACCGTGGCACGGATCGTCACGCGAGTCAATCAACGAGACGGATGTGACTGGTGTGACCCAAGTGCCCCTCGCCCCCGTTCGAGGACCGCGGGGGATTCTGGCACCATGGCAGCGTGACTGACGCACTGACGGACGACGCCCTGTCCGAGCGCTGGCTGACCGTGCCCGACCTCGTGGAGCTGCTCGGTGTGAGCCCGGGCCGGGTCCACCGGCTGTTCGAGCAGCGCACCCTGCTCCCCGCGCGGGTCGACGGTGTGCTCCGTGTCCCGGTCGAGTTCCTCGACGGTGCGGAGCCGTTGCCGGAGCTCCGCGGCACGCTCATCGTGCTCGGCGACAACGGCTTCAGCGACGACGAGGCCGTGCGCTGGATGCTCACGACCGAGGAGTCGATCGGCGTCCCGCCCATCGCAGCGCTCCGGGCCGGACGCAAGGCCGAGGTGCGCCGGGTCGCGCAGTCCCTGCTCTGACCGGCCGCGACGGTCGGCGAGGCGCGGCGAGGCGGGTCGTCGCGGCGCAGCGGGTCGTCGAGGCGTAGCGGGTCGTCGAGCCGCGACCGGTCGCCGAGTCGGGGTGGTCCTCAGGCGACGCGCTGGGCGACCGTGTCCGCCAGGGCGACGAGCTGCTCCCGCGCCGACGGCGTGAGCGGCGCCGCCGCGAGCGCGGCCTTCGCCCGGGCGACGTGCCGCTCGATCGACCGCTCGACGGCGGCGACGGCGCCGGACTCGGTGAGGGTCGCCCGGAGCATCGTGATCTGGTCCTCGTCGAGCTCGGGATCGCCGAGCAACTCGTCGACGAGCTGCCGGGCGCCCGTGGGCAGGGCCTTCCGTGCGGTCGCGATGAGCACCGTCCGCTTGCCCTCGCGCAGGTCGTCACCGGCGGGCTTGCCCGTGACCTCGGGGTCGCCGAACACGCCGAGCAGGTCGTCGCGCAGCTGGTACGCGACGCCCAGGGGGAGGCCGAAGGCCCGCAACCCCTCGAGCTGGCGGTCGTCCGCGCCGGCGATGAGTCCGCCGATGGCGAGCGGCGCCTCGACCGAGTACTTCGCCGACTTGAACACGATGACCCGCTGGGCGCGGACGAGCAGGTCGGCCTCGTCGACGGTCGGCCACGCGGTCTCCTCGTGGATGTCGAGGTACTGCCCCGCGGTGACGTCGAGTCGCATCGCGTGGAACTCCTGACGGACCAGGCGCGCACGGCCGGGCTCGAGCAGGGCCAGGGCTTCGTCGAACACGCTGTCGGACAGCGAGAGCAGGAGGTCGCCCATGAGCAGCGCGCTGTTCGTGCCGTACGCGGCGCTGTCGCCGATCCATCCGTGCTCTGCGTGCAGGCGCTCGAAGCGACGGTGGGCTGCGGGGCGGCCGCGCCGCGTGTCCGAGCGGTCCATGATGTCGTCGTGCACGAGGGCCGCCGCGTGGAACACCTCGAGGGCCGCGGCCGCGGTGACGACGGCCTCCGCGGTGGTCTGACGGGATCCCGCGGCGAGCGGGTCGAACGAGCCCGACCGGCCGGCGACGGACTGCCAGCCCCAGTAGCAGAAGAGGGCACGGAACCGCTTGCCGCCGGCGAGCAGATCGCGCGAGAAGTCGCTGAACGGCGCGAGGTCGGGACTGATCGCCGCGAGCCGCGTGCGCTGCTCCGTGAGCGCGCGTTCGATGCGATCCGAGACGAGATCCACTAACCGCGTACTCTCAGCCACCCTCCTTACCTTAGTGGGTGGCCGAGGCATAGAATCGGCCCACTGAACCAGCGTCGATCCCAGGGATGAGGGACTTGAGATGCCACTCTCGGAGCAAGAGCAGCGACTCCTCGAGGAGATGGAGCGCAGCCTCTACCAGAACGACTCCGACTTCGTGGCCCGCGTCACCAAGCGGCAGGGGCGGCCGACCTACACCTCGATCACGCTCGGTGTCCTCGGGGCACTCGTCGGGGTCGGCGTCGTCGTGCTGGGCCTCGCGCTCCGGCAGCCCGTGATCGGCGTGGTCGGCTTCGTGCTCATGCTCGCGGGCGTCCTCTTCGCACTGCGTCCCGGTGTCGGCTCGCGTGCCGGCCGGCCGGCCGCTCGTCCGACCGCCAAGGGCGGCGCCGGCGGCTCGTTCATGGACCGCATGAACGAGCGCTGGGACAAGCGCAACCAGGAGCAGTAGCCGCTCCCGTCCACCTGCACCACCACAGCGGGGTCGACCTTCGGGTCGGCCCCGCTGTCGCGTTCCCGGGCGACAGCCGTCGATGGTCCGACGACACACCGCGGCCCTCCACCCCCTCCACTCCGCTCCACACGATCCCCCCACTTCCCTCCACCCCCACTCCGACCGGGAGGAACGGCGCCGGATCCGCATGCGCGCGGGCGTTCCGCAGCGCTCCAGCCCGCCGCGACGCCGCCTTCTCGCCCCCAGAACGGGGGCTTCGGGGCCTTCCATGGGCCCGTTCCGTTGCTCGGTGGTGGGCGGTGGAGTAAAGTGGAGGAACGAGGTGGTCGTTGGAGCAGAGGGGGTCGGCCGTGCTGCTCGGTACGTACGCTCCGAAGCTCGACGAGAAAGGGCGCGTCATCCTTCCCGCCAAGTTCCGTGACGAGCTGTCCGACGGCATCGTCATGACGCGCGGACAAGAACGGTGCGTCGTGGTCTTCAGCCAGCAGGAGTTCGCCGCGCTGCACGACCGCATCCGGCAGGCACCGATGACGAACAAGCGCACTCGCGACTACATGCGCCTGTTCCTCTCCGGGGCGAGCGCGGAACAGCCCGACAAGCAGAACCGCGTGACCATCCCCCAGAACCTTCGCGAGTACGCGGGCCTCGAGCGCGACCTGACCGTGATCGGCGCGGGTGACCGAGCCGAGATCTGGTCCACCCCCGCGTGGGAGGCCTACTACGCCGCGAGCGAGGCCGACTTCGCCGAGAACGACGAGGAGGTGATCCCGGGCGTCTTCTGACCCGCGGACCCGGACTCCCAGCCATGCGCCCTGACACACCTTCCCCGGTGTCAGGTCGGGATGGATGGGGATCCGGATCCACGGTCCAGGAAGCGGGGGCGACATGACAGCATCCGACGGCGGGACCTTCCCGCACACACCGGTCCTCCTCGAGCGCATCGTCGAGCTCTTCACGCCGACGCTCGAGGGGTCCGGCAAGGTCCTCGTGGACGCCACGCTCGGCATGGGCGGTCACTCGGCCGCACTGCTCGCGCGCTTCCCGGAGCTCACCCTCGTCGGCCTCGACCGCGACACGGACGCCCTCGGGATCGCGGGGGAGCGCCTCGCGCCCTTCGGTGACCGTGTCCACCTCGTGCACACCGTGTACGACGAGCTGCCCGCGGCCGTCGCGTCCGTCGGGATCGACGCCGTCGACGGCGTGCTGTTCGACCTCGGCGTCTCGTCCCTGCAGCTCGACCGGGCCGAGCGCGGCTTCGCCTACAGCAAGGACGCGCCGCTCGACATGCGCATGGACCGCACCGCCGGCCCCACCGCCGCCGACGTCCTGGCCGAGTACGACGAGCGCGCGCTCCGCCGGATCTTCACGGTGTACGGCGAGGAGAAACTGGCGGCGCGGTACGCCCGGGCCATCGTCGCGCGCCGGACCGAGCGCCCGTTCGAGCGGTCGGCGGACCTGGTCGAGGTGCTCACCGCCGCCACCCCGGTCGCGGTGCAGCGGCAGGGCCACCCCGCGAAACGGGTGTTCCAGGCCCTCCGGATCGAGGTCAACCAGGAGCTCGCGGTGCTCGAGCGCGCGATCCCGGCCGCGCTCGACGCCCTGCGCGTCGGCGGCCGGATCGTCGTCGAGGCCTACCAGTCGCTCGAGGACCGCATCGTCAAGCGCGCGCTCGCCGAGCGGACGCGGTCGAGCGCACCCGCGGGCCTCCCGGTCGAGCTGCCCGAGCACCGCCCGACCTTCACCGCCGTCGTCAAGGGCGCCGAGCTGGCCGACGAGGCCGAACGCGCCGCCAACCCCCGAGCCACCCCCGTGCGACTCCGCGCGGCCGAGCGAATCCGGAAGTGACATGACCACGAACCTCGCCCTCGCGGCCGGCATCGCGGCCGAGCCCCGCCCCGACCACCGCCGTGCCCGCCCAGAACTCGTCGAGGTCACGGCGACCCGCGCGCAGCGTCGGGCACGACCGCGGATCATCGCCGCCTTCGTGGCGGTCGCCGCACTCGCGGCGCTCCTGCTCGCGCAGCTCGGCATCAGCATGGTCCTGAGCAAGGGCGCCTACCAGCTCGACGCGTTGCAGTCGACGCAGACGGACCTGAGCCGGTCGCAGCAGCAGCTCGACGAGCAGCTGTCCGTCCTCCGTTCGCCGCAGAACCTCGCTCGGAACGCCCAGGCGCTCGGGATGATCGCGAACTCGTCGCCCGTGTACCTCGACCCGAAGACGGGCGTGGTGTACGGCACGCCGACGCCGGCAGCGGCGACCGACTCGACCGCGGCCACCACGACGAACCAGGTGCCGAACGCGTTGCTCGACGGCACCGCGGTCGTCGCGAAGCACGGGGACACGGCCACGAGCGCGGAGCAGCCGACGACCCACACCACCACGACCGGCTCGGCGACCGGCGCGTCGGGCTCCGATGCTGGGAAGAGCAGCGGCGCCAGCGCGTCGGGCCAGGGTTCCTCGGACTCGTCCGTATCGTCGGACGCGGCCGAGCTCCAGGCGCCCCAGACGCGCTGACCGTCGCCCTCGGTCCGGAAGGACGCAGTGTGAGGAAGACCCTCCAGAACCGGCGCATCCGCTACAGCGTCGCGATGGTGGCGATCATGGCACTCGTCGCGGTGTTCGTCGTCCGCCTCGTCGACATCCAGGTCGTGCAGGCGGCCGAGCTCGACAAGGCCTCCGTCGCCAAGCGGAGCATCCCGGTGACGCTGTACGGCACCCGCGGGTCGATCGTCGACCGCGACGGCACGCCCCTGGCGGACAGCGTCACGCGCTACAACATCACGACGGCGCCCCGCATCGTCGACGCGTTCCAGGGCAAGCTCGGCGGGACCCGGATCAAGCACGTCTCGATCGCGCAGGCGCTCCAGGCGCTCGCGACGGCGTCCGGTGGCGACGTCCCCACCATGAAGCGCGCCATCGCGGCCGCCCCGAACTCCGACTTCGCCTACCTCGTCAAGGGGTTGGACGTCGGGCACTACCGCGCGGTCGAAGCGCTCGGGATCCCCTGGGTCTACCCCGAGAAGCAAGCATCGCGGACCTACCCGAACGGGGCCGCCGCCGGCAACCTCACGGGGTTCATGGGCACGGACGGGGCGCAGGCGGGGCTCGAGCTGGCGTACGACAAGTGCCTCGCGGCGACGAACGGGTCCGAGACCTACGAGCGCGGCGAGGACGGCGTCCAGTTGCCGGCCAGCACGGTCACGACGAAGCAGGCGAAGAACGGCGGGACCGTCGAGACGACGATCGACGAGGACCTGCAGTACATGGCGCAGCAGGACATCGCCCAGCAGGCGCAGGCCCTCGGAGCGCAGTCGGCCACCGCGACGGTCGTCCAGGTCGGGACCGGGGAGATCCGCGCGATCGCGGACTGGCCGAGCGTCGACCCGAACGACGTGGACGCGACGAAGGACACCGGGTCGTTCGGCTCGCGGGCGCTCACCGCGACCTACGAGCCGGGGTCGACGATCAAGGCGGCGATCGCGGCGGCTCTCCTCGACACCGGCAAGGCGACGCCGCTCACCCCGGAGTCGGTCCCGTACTCGCGGACCTTCCCGTGGGGCGGCAGGATCTCGGACGCCGAGTACCACGGCACCGAGAACCTGACCCTGACCGGGATCCTCGCCCAGTCGTCGAACGTCGGCATCACGGAGGCGGGGCAGGTGCTCAGCGCCCAGCAGCGGTACGACTACATGCGCAAGTTCGGCCTGTTCGAGTCGCAGTCCGGGATCGCCTTCCCGGGGCAGCCGACCTGGCCCGACGCCGCGTCGCCCTCGTGGGACCCGCAGACGAACATGAACTCGATGTTCGGCCAGGGGATCTCGACCACCGCGCTGCAGGTCGCGAGCATCTACCAGACGCTCGCGAACGGCGGGGAGCGGATCCCGCTGCACTTCGTCTCGGGGTGCGAGCAGGCCGACGGCACCGTCACCGACAAGCCCGACGTCACGCCGACGCGCGTGGTGTCCACGTCCGCGGCCGACCAGGTCGTGCAGATGCTGCAGAGCACCCTGACCGACCACGCGGGCACGCTCGCCGGCATGCAGCCCATCTCGGGCTACAACGTGGCCGCCAAGACCGGGACCGCCGAGGTCGCCGTGGCGAACGGTGGCGGGTACGGCAGCGACCGCATCATCTCGGTGGCCGGAATGGCACCTGCCGAGGACCCCCAGTATGTTGTCACGGTGACGTTCACGAAGCCGGGGCCGGGACATCGGTTCTCCAGCTCCGCCGCTCCGGCGTTCCACACCCTCATGTCCCAGGTGCTCGAGAAGTACCGCGTCACCCCCTCCACGACGGCGGAGAAAACCTACCCGTCCACGTGGTGAGGAAGAAGGAGCACGTGTCCGCTCGGATCCCTCCGGTCCTCCGTCCCGAACACCCGGCCGCACGCCCGCTCGCCGAACTCGTCAACGCGTTCGGCCTGCGCGTCGTCGGTTCGTCGGACGGCATCGAGGTCACCGGCGTGACCCTCAGCGCCGCCGAGGTGCAGCCGGGGGACGTCTTCGTCGGCGTCCACGGAGCGCACCGTCACGGGGCCGAGTTCGCGGCTGACGCTGCCGAGCGTGGTGCCGTCGCGGTGATGACGGACGACGCCGGGGTGGCCCTGGCGGCACCGAGCGGTCTCCCCGTGATCGTCGTCGAGGACCCGCGCGCGGCGCTCGGAGACGTGTCCGCGTGGGTGTACCGCACGACCCAGGACGCCGAGGACCTGCCGCAGCTCTTCGCCGTGACCGGCACGAACGGCAAGACGAGCACCGCCTACCTGCTCGAGGCGGTCCTCGGGCAGCTCGGGCTCGTCACGGGACTCAGCTCGACCGCGGAGCGGCACATCGGGCAGCTCAGCGTGACGAGCCGCCTCACGACGCCGGAGGCGAGCGAGATGCACGCGCTCCTCGCCCGGATGCGTGAGAGCGAGGTGCGCGCGGTCGCCGTCGAGGTGAGCGCCCAGGCCCTCAGCCGACACCGGGTCGACGGCATCGTGTTCGACGTCGTCGCGTTCACGAACCTCAGCCACGACCACCTCGACGACTACGCCGACATGGAGGAGTACTTCCAGGCGAAGCTGCCCCTGTTCCAACCCGAACACGGGCGTCGGGGCGTCGTCTCGCTCGACTCGGAGTGGGGGGCGCGCGTGGTCGCCGAGTCCCGGATCCCGGTCACGACGATCACGGTCCGACCCGAGGTCGAGGCCGAGTGGCGCGTGGAGATCACCGAGGCCGCTGCCGCGTACACCGAGTTCCGGCTCACCGGCCCCGAGGGCCGGTCGTTGACCACCCGCGTCCCGCTCATCGGGTGGCACATGGCCGCGAACGCAGCACTCGCGATCGTCATGCTGGTCGAAGGCGGGTTCGAGCTCGGCGCCATCGAGCAGGCCCTCCGCCACGAGGACGGCACGAGCGGTATCGACGCGTACCTCCCCGGCCGCACCGAGCGGGTCTCCGGCGACGAGGGACCCAGCGTCTACGTCGACTTCGGGCACAGCCCCGACGCCTTCCTCAACACCCTCGCCGCGGTCCGGCAGTTCACGCCCGGCAAGGTGATCATGCTCTTCGGCGCGGACGGCGACCGGGACACGACGAAGCGGGCGGACATGGCCCGTGTGGCCGCGGCGGGCAGCGACGTGCTCGTCGTCACCGACCACCACCCGCGATTCGAGGACCCGGCGTCGATCCGCAAGACGCTCGTCGACGCCGCACGCGAGGCCTACCCGGACCACGAGCTGTACGAGGTCACGCCGCCCGAGGCCGCCATCCGGCACGCCGTGTCGCTCGCCGGCGAGGGCGACTCGATCCTCTGGGCGGGACCGGGACACCAGGACTACCGCGACATCCGCGGGGTCCGGACGGAGTACTCCGCCCGTGACGAAGCACGCGCCGCCCTCCGTGAGGCCGGCTGGACCCCGGGGGAGGCCCGCCGGTGATCGCGCTCACCCTCGCCGAGGTCGCCGCGGCGGTGGACGGCGAACTCGTCGCCGGCGCGCCCGAGCGGGTCATCGAGGGCTCCGTTGAGACGGACTCCCGGCTCGTCGGGCCCGGGTCGGTGTTCTTCGCCCTCGCCGGCGAGACGACCGACGGCCACCTGTTCGTCCCCGCAGCGGTGTCGGCGGGGGCGGCGCTCGTGATCACCGAGCGCGTCACGGCGACCGAGGTGGCGGGCCGGCCGGACGCCGACGTCGCCCAGATCGTCGTCGCGGACGGCTACGCCGCGTTGGCCGCGCTCGCGCACGAGGTCGTCGCCCGGGTCCGCGCCGGCGGCCGCCTGCGGGTCGTGGGCATCACCGGCTCGAACGGCAAGACGAGCACCAAGAACATGCTGCGCACGATCCTGTCCCGGCACGGCGAGACCGTCGCACCCGAGGGCTCGTTCAACAACCACGTCGGCGCGCCGATCTCGATGCTGCGACTCACGCACGACACGCGGTTCCTCGTCGTCGAGATGGGCGCGAGCGGTGTCGGGCACATCGCGAAGCTCGTCCGCATCGCCGAGCCGGACGTCGGGGTCGTCCTCAAGGTCGGACTCGCGCACGCGGGCGAGTTCGGCGGGATCGAGGCGACCCAGCGCGCGAAGTCCGAGATGGTGACCGACCTGCCGTCGACCGCGACCGCCGTGCTCAACATCGACGACGACCGCGTTGCCTCGATGCGCGCGCTGACAGCCGCACGAGTCGTCGGCTTCGGCACCTCCCCGGACGCCGCGTACCGCATCGGGGACCTGACGAGCGACCGGCACGGCACCGCGTTCACGCTGACCCGTCGGAGCACGGACGCGTCGGCGGTGCCGGGAGGCCCGACCCAGGCCGAGGAGACCGTCACCGTCCGCCTCGCCATCCTCGGCGAGCACCACGCCATCAACGCCACGGCCGCGCTCGCGGTCGCCGCCGAGTGGGGTGTCCCGCTCGCCGACGGTGCCGAGGCGCTCGCCACGATGACGCGCGCCGAGCGGTGGCGGATGGAGCTCCTCCACGGCGGCCCGGAGGGCGTCACGGTCGTGAACGACGCGTACAACGCCTCGCCGGACTCGATGGCCGCCGCGCTCCGGACGCTCGCGCAGATCGCCCGTCCGGGCGAGCGCACCGTCGCGGTGCTCGGCGAGATGGCCGAGCTCGGCGAGTACTCCGTCGAGGAGCACGACCGCGTCGGACGGCTCGTCGTCCGCCTCGGCATCGGGCAGCTCCTGGTCGTCGGGCCCGGAGCGCTCCCCATCCACCAGGCCGCCTCCCTCGAGGGATCGTGGGACGGCGAGTCGGTCTACGTCGAGGACGCCGAGGACGCCGTCCGTACCCTGCAGGACATGCTCCGCCCCGGCGACGTCGTCCTGGTCAAGTCCTCGAAGTCCGCCGGTCTCCGACACCTCGGTGACCGCATCGGAGGTGTTCCGGCATGATCGCACTGCTCATCGCCGCGGCGGTGTCGCTCGTGTTCACGTTGCTGCTCACCCCGCTGTTCATCAAGCTCTTCCACCGACTCGGGTGGGGGCAGTTCATCCGCGACGACGGTCCGCAGTCCCACCACACCAAGCGCGGGACGGCCACCATGGGCGGGATCGTCCTGATCCTCGGGTCCGTCATCGGGTACTTCGTGGGGCACCTCGCCGGCCGCGACACCGTGACCCTGTCCGGGATGCTCGTGCTGTTCCTCATGGTGGGGCTCGGCGTGGTCGGGTTCGTGGACGACTTCCTCAAGGTGCGTCGGCAGCGGAGCCTCGGGCTCGGCGGCTGGGCGAAGGTGCTGGGGCAGGTCATCGTGGGCGTGATCTTCGCGACGGTCGCCCTCGTCGTGCCGAACGCGCACGGGCAGTACCCGGCGTCCAAGATGATCTCGGCCGTACGGGACATCCCGTGGCTCGACTTCATGGCCCTCGGCACCGTCATCGGGACCGTGCTCTACCTCGCGTGGATCGTGTTCCTCACGGTGTCCACGTCCAACGGTGTCAACGTCGCCGACGGGCTGGACGGGCTGGCGACCGGGTCGAGCATCCTCGCGATCGCGTCCTACATCTTCATCGGCTTCTGGCAGTACAACCAGGAGTGCGGCGGAGCGCGACTCGACGACAGCGTCGTGCATGCGTGTTACCGGGTGACGAACCCGCTCGACCTGGCGGTCGTGGCCGCATCGATCTGCGGCGGGCTCATCGGGTTCCTCTGGTACAACACGTCGCCGGCGCAGATCTTCCTCGGTGACACCGGCTCGCTCGGCCTCGGGGGCGCCCTCGCCGCGCTCGCGATCCTCAGCCGGACGGAGCTGCTGCTCGTCCTCATCGGCGGCCTGTTCTTCATCGTCACCGGCTCGGTCATCCTGCAGCGGGCCTACTTCAAGATCACCCACGGCAAGCGCATCTTCCTGATGAGTCCGCTGCACCACCACTTCGAGCTCAAGGGCTGGGCCGAGGTCACGGTCGTGGTGCGGTTCTGGATCATCGCCGGACTCTGTGTCGCCGCCGGCGTCGGGCTGTTCTACCTCGAGTGGATCACGAGAGCCAACGCATGACACGACCCACCCGGGCCTCCCGGCTCGACGGTCTGACCAGCTGGCACGCCACCGGATGGCGTGGGCTCCGCGTGGCGGTGCTCGGGCTCGGCGCCACCGGGTTCTCGGTCGCCGACACCCTCGTCGAACTCGGCAGCGAGGTCACCGTGTGGTCCGAGGATGCCCCGGAGGACCGTGTCGAGCTGCTCGGCGTGATCGGCGCGCGGTTCGTGCGGACCTCCCTGGCGACCGTGCCGGACGAGCTCGTCGTCGCCGCCCCGGACCTCGTCGTAGCGTCACCCGGGTTGCCGCCGTCCAACCCGACGCTCGCCTGGGCCGTCGAGCACAGCACGGTCTGGGGCGACATCGAACTCGCCTGGCGCGTCCGCGACAAGGTGGTGCGTCCGAGCGGACCCGCGCCGTGGGTGCTCATCACCGGGACGAACGGCAAGACGACCACGACGCAGCTCACCCAGGCGATGTACGCGGCCGGCGGCTGGCGTGCCGCGGCCTGCGGCAACATCGGCGTCCCCGTGCTCGACGTCGTCCGCGACCCGGACGGGTACGACGTGCTCGTCGTCGAGCTCTCGAGCCACCAGCTGCACAGCATGCCGACGACCGGACCGGGCGCCGTCGTGCCCCTCGCGTCCACGTGCCTCAACCTCGCCGACGACCACCTCGAGTGGCACGGATCCGCCGCGGCCTACCGGGACGCCAAGGCGAAGGTCTACGCGAACACCGTCGTCGCGTGCGTCTACAACGTCGTCGACGAGGCCACGCGGCGCATGGTCGAGGACGCCGACGTCGTCGAGGGGTGCCGTGCGGTCGGGTTCACCTCGGGCGTCCCGGCGCCGGGCGACGTCGGGGTGGTCGAGGACGTGCTGTGCGACCGTGCGTTCCTCGACGACCGGCGGAACGCCGCGCTCGAACTGGCCGCGCAGGCGGACCTCGAGCTCGCCGGCCTCGCGTCGCCGCACATGACGATGAACGTGCTCGCGGCGGCGGCGCTCGCCCGCGCCGGTGATGTGACGCCCGCCGACATCCGTCAGGCGGTCCGGGGGTTCCGTCCCGACCACCACCGCACGGAGCTCGTGGCGGTCGCCGACGGCGTGCGCTGGGTCGACGACTCCAAGGCGACGAACCCCCACGCTGCAACGGCGTCCCTCGCGGCCTTCGAGGACGTGGTGTGGATCGTCGGCGGCCTGTTCAAGGGCGTCGACGTCGACGACCTCGTGGCCCGGTTCGGACCCGAGGTGCGTGCGGCCGTCGTGATCGGGACGGACCGCGCACCGGTGCTCGCGGCATTCGCACGACACGCGCCCGATGTGCCCCTCGTCGAGGTCCTCGCATCGGACACTGAGCAGGTCATGCCCGAGGCGGTCCGGCATGCCGCCGCCGTCGCACGACCCGGCGACACGGTCCTCCTCGCCCCGGCTGCCGCGTCGTTCGACCAGTTCGGCTCCTACGCGGACCGGGGGCGCCGGTTCGCGGCGGCCGTCCACGAGCACCTGGGAGGAGACGCCGATGGCGAACCCGCCGACGACCGTCCGCACGGGGACGACCCGGACCGGGGGCGGTGACCGGTCTGCCGGTGCGGCCGCTCGACGCGCGAACGGGGCCGTGGTCGCGGTCCGCCAGCTGTTCGTCGCCGAGACGGGCGCGTTCTACACGATCCTCGGGGTGACCCTGTTCCTCGTCGTGTTCGGCGTGGTCATGGTCCTGTCCTCGTCGAGCGTCGAGCAGTACGCGGCCACGAAGGACTTCTTCGGGGCCTTCACGCGACAGGGCATGTACGCCGTGATCGGCGTCCCGCTCATGCTCGTCGCATCGCGGCTGTCGGTGCGCTTCTGGCGGAAGTGGGCGATGCGGATCGTCGTCGCGGGCCTGGTCGTGCAGGCGCTCGTCGTGCTCACACCGCTCGGGTACTCGATCCAGGGCAACCGGAACTGGATCCGGATCGGCTCCTTCACCGCGCAGCCGTCCGAGATCCTCAAGCTCGCCCTCGCGCTCGGCATCGGTGCGATCATCTACGCCAAGCGGGACAAGCTCGACGACTGGCGCGAGGTCTTCATCCCCGTGGGGCTCGCGGCGCTCGGCTCGATCGGGCTCGTCCTCGTCGGCAAGGACCTCGGGACCGCGATCATCATGATGCTGCTCGTGTTCGGTGCGCTGTTCATCGGCGGCGCCCGCCTGCGGCACCTCGGGGTGGGCGTGCTCGCGATCGCGGTGGTCGTCCCGTTCCTCACGATGTCGTCGAGTTCGCGGTCGTCCCGGATCAGCGCCTGGTTGTCGGGCTGCACGAACTCGAACCAGTACCAGGACCTCTGCTGGCAGCCCGTGCACGGCATGTGGGCGCTCGCGTCCGGCGGGGTGTTCGGTGTCGGCCTCGGCAACTCGAAGCTCAAGTGGTCGTGGCTGCCCGAGGCGGACAACGACTTCATCTTCGCGATCATCGGCGAGGAGCTCGGGCTCATCGGCGCGATCGTCGTGCTCGTCCTCTTCGTGGTCCTCGCGATCGGGTTCGTCAAGGTGATCCGGACCTCCCGCGACCCGTTCGTGCGGACGGTGACCGGCGCGGTGATGGTGTGGATCGTCGGGCAGGCACTCGTCAACATCGCCGTGGTGCTCGGCCTCCTACCCGTGCTCGGCGTGCCGTTGCCGTTGATATCCGCGGGTGGCTCGGCGCTCATCATGACGCTCGTCGCGATCGGCGTCGTCCTGTCCTTCGCCCGCGTCGCTCCGGACGCCGACACCGCAGTACCCGTGGACGGGCACCTCGTCGCGGCGCAGCGATCCGCGGCGGCCGCGGCGGCGCGTGCCGGCCGGGTCGCGAACCCCGGACGGGGTGCTCGGTGAGCCGCTTCCTCTTCGCGGGCGGAGGCACGGCGGGGCACGTCAACCCGCTCCTCGCCGTCGCCGACCGGCTGCGCGAGCGTCGTCCGGACGACGACGTGCTCGTGCTCGGCACAGCCGAGGGCCTGGAGGCGCGGCTCGTCCCCCTGCGCGGCTACGAGTTGACGACCATCCCGCGCCTGCCGTTCCCGCGCCGTCCGAACGCGGCGGCTGTCCGGTTCCCCGGCGCCTTCCGGCGCACCGTGGCCCACACCGAGGCCCTGATCCGGGATCGCGGCATCGACGTCGTGTTCGGCGTCGGCGGGTACGCGGCCGCGCCGGCCTACATCGCCGCACGGCGGACGGGCGTCCCGCTCGTGGTGCACGAGGCGAACGCCCGTGCGGGGCTCGCCAACCGCCTCGCCGCGCGCTTCACCGACCACGTCGGCACCACGTTCTCGAACACGCGCCTCCCGCACGCCCGCCTCGTCGGCATGCCACTCCGGCGCGAGATCGAGACGCTCGACCGACGCGCCGCCCGCGCCGAGGGGCTGGCCGCGTTCGGTCTCGACCCCGCGCGCCCGGTGCTGCTCGTGACCGGAGGCTCTTCCGGCGCGCGACGGATCAACGAGACCGTCCACCGCGCCGCGGCCGCCGTGCTCGGGGTGGGGTGGCAGATCCTGCACATCGTGGGCGCGAAGTCCGACATCGGCCCCTCGTCGCTCGAGGGGTACCACGTCCTGCAGTACTGCGACCGCATGGACCTCGCCATGGCCGCCGCGGACTTCGTGGTCTCCCGATCCGGCGCGGGGATGGTCTGCGAGCTCACCGCCGTCGGCGTGCCGAGCGTGCTCGTGCCGTATCCTGTCGGCAACGGCGAGCAGCGGCTGAACGCCCGCGACGTCGTCGAGGCCGGCGGCGCGGTCCTGGTGGCGGACGAGGCGTTCCTGCCCGAGTGGGTGACGTTCGACCTGCTCGGGATCCTCCAGGACCGGGCGCGGATCGCGGACATGGCGGTGCGCGCGGGCAGCGTCGGACACCGCGACGGCGCCGATCGCATGACGGACCTCGTGATCGACGCGCTCCGCGGGCACGGCGCGGGACGGACGGAGGAACCATGACCATCAAGCCCGACCTGTCGCAACCGATCCCCGACGACTTCGGCACCGTGCACTTCATCGGCATCGGCGGTTCCGGCATGAGCGGCATCGCACGGATGTTCCTCGCCGCCGGGCACCGGGTCACCGGGTCGGACTCCCGGGAGTCCGCGACGACGGGACGCATGCGCGAACTCGGTGCCGACGTCCGCATCGGCCACGACGCCGCGAACGTCGGTGACGCCGACACGGTCGTCGTCACGAGTGCGTTGTGGCCCGACAACCCGGAACTCCTGGAGGCCCGGCGTCGCGGTCTGCCGGTCATGCACCGCTCGCAGGCCCTCGCAGCGCTCATCGCGGGCCGGCGGCTCGTCGCGGTCGCGGGCGCGCACGGCAAGACGACGTCGACCGGCATGATCGTCACGGCCCTGGTGGAGCTCGGCCTCGACCCGAACTTCGTCAACGGCGGCGTCATCCAGTCCCTCGGTGTCAGCTCGGGCAGCGGTGCGAGTGACACCTTCGTCGTCGAGGCGGACGAGTCCGACGGCTCGTTCCTGCTCTACGACACCGCGATCGCCCTCGTCACCAACGTCGACGCCGACCACCTCGACCACTACGGCAGTGAGGACGCGTTCATCGACGCGTTCGTGACGTTCGCCTCGCGCGCGTCCGAGCGGGTGGTGATCTCGAGCGACGACGCCGGAGCGCGACGCGTCACGGCTGGTGTCCGGGCGACCGCGCACGCACCGTCCATCGTCACGTTCGGTGAGGCCGACGACGCCGACGTCCGCGTGACCGATGTCGTCGAGACCGCGGGCGTGCAGGCCGTGGTCCACGTCGCGGGCGTCGCACACCCCCTGGCGCTGCGGGTACCCGGGCGGCACAACGCGATCAACGCGGCGGGGGCCGTGGCCGTGCTCGTCGGCCTCGGGGTCGACGCGGCCGACGCCGTCCGTGGCGTCGAGGCCTTCGGGGGGACGGAGCGGCGGTTCGAACTGCACGGCACCGAGCGCGGCGTCCGCGTCTACGACGACTACGCGCACCACCCGACGGAGGTGGCGGTGGCACTGCGCGCCGCGAGGAGCGTCGTCGGCGAGGGCCGCGTCATCGCGATCCACCAGCCGCACCTGTACTCCCGCACCCGGCTCATGGCCGGGGATTTCGCCCGCGTCTACGAGGAGCTCGCGGACCACACGGTCGTGCTCGACGTCTACGGCGCCCGTGAGGACCCGGAGCCCGGGGTGACCGGAGCGCTCGTGCAGGAGCGGTTCACGGACCAGTCGCGCGTCGACTACCTGCCGGACTGGTCCGAGGCGGCGGCCCGTGCCGCCGACCTCGCCGAGGACGGCGACATCGTCATGACGCTGAGCTGTGGCGACGTCTACCGGATCATCCCGCAGGTGCTCGCCGACCTGCACGGCGGCCGAGTCGCGGCGGAGGCCCCGGCACGGTGAAGCGTCCCGAGGGGTTCGACCCGGGCTCGCTGCCCGTCCCGGAGCGTCCGGCGCCGCCGCGTGAGGACCGTGCCGCGTCGGACACGGACGCGAGCGCTCGCGGTGGTGCGACACCGGGTGGTGCGACGCCGGGCCGTGCGCCGTCGGACGGTGCGCGGAGCCTCCTGACCGGTGCGACGGGTCAGCGGCTCGGTGCGGGCATCACCGCACTGGCCGGCCGGTTCCGTGCACTGAGCCCGGACGAGGACTTCGTCGACCCCGTGGCGCAGGAGCGCGCCGCCGCGCGTGCCGCACGGGCCGCCGAGGCCGCCGAGGATCCCGACGTCGACCACGAGCGGCCGCTGGGCGCGGGCGTCCGCGCCGCCGAGACCGCTCGCGAGGCCCGCGCGGCCCGCCGCCGTCGTCGTCTGGTGGAGCGCCAGGAGGTCCGTCGGTTCACGCGGCGGAGCCGCCACCGGCGTGCAGCGTGGCTCACATCCGGCGCCGTGCTGCTCGTGCTCGTGCTGTCGGTCGTCGTGGCCGTGTACTCGCCGCTCATGGCGCTCCGGACGATCGAGGTGCGGGGCACCGACCGGGTCGACCGGCAGCAGGTGCTCCACGCGGTGGACGGCCAGCTCGGCACGCCGCTCGCCCGGATCGACTTCGGTGCCATCAATCGGCAGCTCGCCGGGTTCCCGCTCATCGCGAGCTACGTGACCGAGGAGGCTCCGCCGCACACGCTCGTCATCACGGTGACCGAACGCGAGCCGATCGTGGCGGTGAAGACCGGGTCCGGGTACGACCTCGTCGACCCGGCGGGCATCGTCGTCGAGTCCGACCCGAAACAGCCCGCCGGGATGCCGCTCGCGGCGGTGCAGCCGTCTCAGCTCGGCAGCACGGCCTTCCGGTCGATGACCGAGGTCGTGCTGGCGCTGCCCACCTCGGTGCGCTCGACGGTGACGCAGGTGACCGCGAGCACCTCGGACGACGTGACGCTCACCCTGCACTCCGGTGCGAAGGTCGTCTGGGGGAGTCCCGACGACTCCGCCGCGAAGGCGCGGCTCCTCGCGGCGTTGATGACGTCGCAGGCGCCCTCGGGCAAGGTTGAGTACGACGTCTCGGCGCCCGACAACGGGATCGTGCGGCAGCAGCGATCCGCGGGATGATGGGCGTGCACGCCGATTCGCGGGTCGCTCCTGCGACACGCGGCGTGGCGTCGTCCCTCGTTCGGAGGGGCACCCCTAGCGTCGTCAGCAGTACCCATACCAGCAAAATCCCTGAACTTCAACCAGAGGTTGAGGCTTGCTCTCGGAGAGCACTACCGGAGGCCGGACCAACGTGACCACGAACCACAACTACCTCGCCGTCATCAAGGTGGTCGGCGTCGGCGGCGGCGGCGTGAACGCCGTCAACCGCATGATCGAACTGGGTCTCCGCGGTGTCGAGTTCATCGCGATCAACACGGACGCCCAGGCGCTCCTGCTCAGCGACGCCGACGTCAAGCTCGACGTCGGCCGCGAGATCACCCGTGGGCTCGGTGCTGGTGCCGACCCGGAGGTCGGCCGTCGCGCCGCCGAGGACCACGCGGAGGAGATCGAGGAGGCCCTCGCCGGCGCCGACATGGTGTTCGTCACCGCGGGTGAGGGCGGTGGCACCGGGACGGGCGGCGCGCCGGTCGTCGCGCGCATCGCGAAGTCGATCGGTGCGCTCACCATCGGTGTCGTCACGAAGCCGTTCGGGTTCGAGGGCAAGCGCCGTCAGGCGCAGGCCGAGAACGGCGTCGCCACGCTCAAGGACGAGGTCGACACGCTCATCGTCGTGCCGAACGACCGCCTGCTCGAGATCAGCGACCGCGGTATCAGCATGGTCGAGGCGTTCGCGACCGCCGACCAGGTGCTCCTGGCCGGTGTCCAGGGCATCACCGACCTCATCACGACCCCGGGACTCATCAACCTCGACTTCGCCGACGTCAAGAGCGTCATGCAGGGGGCCGGGTCGGCACTCATGGGCATCGGTTCCTCACGCGGCGCGGACCGTGCGATCAAGGCCGCCGAGCTCGCGGTCGCGTCGCCCCTCCTCGAGGCCTCGATCGACGGTGCGCACGGCGTGCTGCTCTCGATCCAGGGTGGGTCGAACCTCGGCATCTTCGAGATCAACGACGCCGCCCGCCTGGTGCAGGAGGCCGTCCACCCCGAGGCGAACATCATCTTCGGCGCGGTCATCGACGACACCCTCGGCGACGAGGTCCGGGTCACGGTCATCGCCGCGGGCTTCGACGGCGGGGAGCCGTCCGGGCAGCAGCAGAAGGACCGCCGGTCGAGCTACGTCGACCCGGACACGACCGCCCCGGTCGCGGCGAGCCACGCGCACGACGAGACCGCTCCGGTCGCCTCCTGGGCGACGCAGGAGCACGAGCCGCCCGTGCAGCGCGCAGCCGACCCGGCGTTCGACGACGACGACGACGAGCTCGACGTCCCCGACTTCCTGAAGTGAGTCGGGTGGACGGGGCCGAGCCGCCCCTCCCGTCCGGGGAACCCGGTCTGGAGGAACGGCTCGGCTCCGTCCGCAACGGCATCGCCGACGCCGCGCGAGCCGCGGGGCGCGGCGTCGACGAGCTGACGCTCGTCGTCGTCACGAAGTACCACCCGGCTGCACTCGTCCGGTCCCTGGCCGCACTCGGCGTCACCGACGTGGGGGAGAACCGGCACCAGGAGGCGCAGGCCAAGGCGGCCGAGCTCGCCGACCTGTCGCTGCGCTGGCACTTCGTGGGCCAGCTCCAGAGCAAGAAGGCGCGGCAGGTCCGTCGCTACGCGGACGTCGTGCAGTCGCTCGACCGGGCCAGTGTTGTCGACGCGCTCGCACCGACGGAGGGCGAGCCGCACCCGCGGGTGATCGACGGCTTCGTGCAGGTGAACCTGACGACCGATCCTGCACGCGGTGGCGCTCAGCCGTCCGAGGTCGACGCACTCGTCGAGCAGGTGCTGGCATCCGGCGGCGTCCGCCTGCGCGGCGTCATGGCCGTCGCTCCGCTCGACGAGGAGCCCCGTCGGGCGTTCGCCCGGCTCCGCGCGATCTCCGAGCGCGTGCGTGCCGTGGCGCCGTCGGCGACCGCGATCTCCGCCGGCATGAGCGGCGACTACCCCGACGCCGTGCTCGAGGGCGCGACACACCTTCGGATCGGGACGGCAATCACCGGAAACCGCCCGGCTCCTCGTTAATCTCGCACTGGACACGCACGAGCACCCACCACCCGGAGGAACCATGGCCCACCCGCTGCGCAAGACGATGGTGTACCTCGGCCTCGCCGACGAGGACGTCGAGTACGACGAGCCGGCCGCCCAGGCCGCGCCCTCCCAGCCGACCGCGGTCGCGACCCAGCCCGCCGTCCAGGCGGCTCCGCCCGCGCCCACCCAGTCACCCGTCGCGTCCGTCGCGACCCAGAACCAGCAGCGCGCGCAGGTGACCCCGCTCCGACGCGCCCACGCACAGAAGGCGACCCCGGTCCAGGAAATGAACGAGATCCTCACCGTCCACCCCCGCGAGTACAAGGACGCGCAGTCCATCGCCGAGAGCTTCCGCGACGGCATCCCCGTGATCATCAACCTCACCCAGATGACCGAGGGCGACGCGCGTCGCATGATCGACTTCGCGAGTGGCCTGTCGCTCGGCCTCTACGGCAAGATCGAGCGCGTCACGAGCAAGGTGTTCCTCCTGTCGCCGGCGCACGTCGCGGTGAGCGGCGAGCCCGCTGAGGTAGAGTCCGACATCGAGGCGTCCTTCTTCGCCCAGTCCTGAGGACCGCTCCCCGCGCGTCCTCCGCCGGGTCCACACCGGCCCCGGTGCCCGCCCCGACCGAACGAGTTGATCAGCCCCGATGGTGTCCCTCGTCGCGAGCATCCTGCATCTGCTGCTCCTGATCTACTTCTTCATGATGTGGGCGCGGTTCGTGCTCGACCTGCTCCGGACCTTCAACCGGTCCTGGCGGCCCCGGGGTGCCGTGCTCGTCATCGCCGAGGTCGTGTTCGGGGCCACCGACCCGCCGGTCCGCGCCGTCCGACGGGTGCTCCCGCCGATGCGCATGGGTGCGGTCGCGCTCGACTTCGGGTGGAGCATCGTGATGCTCCTCGTGATCATCCTGATGGGCGTCACGGAGCGCTTCGCCATCGCCTGACCGCGCGTCCGACCCCGCGCCACACCGGGCGACGCGGGGGGTGCGGCCGACCGGCGGTGTACGGTGGTCGGGACCCGATGCGCGTCACGCGCGCATCCGCACCGGAGGTCACGGCTGGTAGGTTCGGTCGTGACCGTTCGGTTCCACACGATCAGCAGTTCTATTGAGGTGACGGCAATGGCTTTGACGCCGGAAGACGTAGTCAACAAGCGGTTCCAGCCGACGAAGTTCCGCGAGGGCTACGACCAGGACGAGGTCGACGACTTCCTCGACGAGGTCGTCGTGGAACTGCGTCGTCTCGGGCAGGAGAACGAGGAGCTGCGCCAGCGCCTCAGCGCCGCCGAGGCCCGCGCCGCCGAGACGCCCGCGCCGGCCCCGCAGCCCGAGCCGACCCCGGAGCCGGCGCCCGTCGCCGCCGCACCGGAGCCGACGCCCGCTCCGGCGCCTGTCGCCGCCGCCGCCCCCACGACGACCACGACCGACGACGAGACCGAAGGCACCTCGAGCCTCCTGCAGCTCGCCCGTCGCCTGCACGAGGAGCATGTCCGCGAGGGCGTCGAGAAGCGTGACGCCCTCATCGCCGAGGGTCACGCCACCGCCGCGCGTCTCGTCTCCGAGGCCGAGGCGCAGCAGCGCCAGATCCTCGCCGACGCGGAGCAGCAGCAGCGGCAGCGTGTGTCGACCTACGAGCAGGAGCGCAAGCAGCTCGAGGGTCGCATCGAGGAGCTCCGCACGTTCGAGCGTGAGTACCGCGCGCAGCTCAAGAACTACATCCAGGGCCAGCTGCAGGAACTCGACAGTGCGAGCAACGAGCAGCCCAGCGGGTTCCAGCCCGCGCCGGCGTCGGCGCAGGGCTTCGGGTCCAACTGACGTTGCCCCAGCCCCATCCGGCTGAACGAGCCGAACGTCCGGCGAAGGTCAGTGTCCGCGCGATCGCGGCACTGGCCTTCGCCGCTGTCTGCGTCTACGCACTCGACCAGGTCGTCAAGGCGCTCGTCGTCGCCCACCTGACCTACGGCGCGACCGTGCCGGTGCTCGGCGGGCTCCTGCAGCTGCACTACGTCACGAACCCCGGCGCCGCGTTCTCGTTCGCCACGGGTCAGACCTGGATCTTCTCGATCGTCGCCGCCGCGGTGGTCGTCGCGATCGTGATCACGGCGCGGCGCATCCGCTCCCTCTGGTGGGCCGTGCTCTTCGGCATGTTGCTCGGCGGTGCCCTCGGGAACCTGACGGACCGCCTGACGCGGCCGCCGGGCTTCGGGCGCGGCCAGGTGGTCGACTTCATCTACACCCCGTGGATGATGCCGGCGATCTACAACATCGCCGATTCGTTCATCTGCATCAGCATGGCGATCTTCGTCGTGCTCACGCTGCTCGGCGTGAACCTCGACGGCACGCGGACGCCGTCCAAGCGGACCCAGGCCGCCCGCGCCGGCGCCGACGACCGTGCCGGCACGGACGACCGGGAGGCCCAGGGGCGCGTCCCCGGGGCGGCGCCGGCCACGGACGGGGGAGCCACCGCGGTCACGAGCGAGGCGACGTCCGCCGTGGGGGCCGCACCCGACGCGACCGCGGGCGGACCGGCGGACGGGGACCGGGCCTCCAGGCCGTCGCTCGGGCACGACGCGACGTGAGCGAGTCGCGCAGCCTGCCCGTGCCCGACGGGCTCGCGGGCGAACGTGTCGACGCGGCGATCGCCAAACTGCTGGGGTTCAGCCGGTCGTTCGCCGCGGACGTCGTCGCCGCCGGCGGCGTCCGGGTCGACGGGGTCGTCGTCGACAAGTCGGACCGCCTGCACGCCGACAGCTGGCTCGAGGTCGAGTGGTCGCCGAAGGAGTCGCCGCGGGTCGTCCCGATGGCGGTGCCCGGCATGACGATCGTGTACGACGACGAGGACATCGTGGTCGTGGACAAGCCGGTCGGTGTCGCGGCGCACCCGTCGCCGGGCTGGGACGGGCCGACGGTGCCCGGCGGCCTCGCGGCGGCGGGGTTCACGATCGCGACCTCGGGTGCGGCGGAACGCGCGGGCATCGTGCACCGGCTCGACGTCGGGACGAGCGGCCTCATGGTCGTGGCCAAGACGGAGCTGGCGTACACGGCGCTCAAGCGCGCGTTCAAGGAGCGGACGGTCGACAAGGTCTACCACGCGCTCGTGCAGGGGCATCCCGATCCCACCTCCGGCACCATCGACGCCCCCATCGGCCGCCACCCCTCGAGCGACTGGAAGTTCGCGGTCGTCGCGGACGGCAAGCCCAGCGTGACGCACTACGAGACCCTCGAGGCGTTCCGTGCGGCGACACTGCTCGAGGTCCACCTGGAGACCGGCCGGACCCACCAGATCCGCGTCCACATGGCGGCCACCCGGCACCCGTGCGTCGGGGACACGACGTACGGCGCCGACCCGGTGCTCAGCGCGGAACTCGGGCTGACGCGGCAGTGGCTCGACGCCGTCCGGCTCGGCTTCGAGCACCCCCGCACGGGCGTCTGGGTCGAGTTCGAGGCGGCGTACCCGGACGACCTGCGACACGCCCTGGAACTCGTCCGCGAGGGCTGAACCCGCGCGGCCCGACCACGCGATGTCGTCCGTGCCCGTTACGATTCCCGGACCAGGTCAGAGCATCGATCGCCGGAGGTTCCGTGGCGGACAGCGACTCCTTCGTCCACCTGCACGTGCACAGCGAGTACTCCATGCTCGACGGCGCGGCGCGGATCGGACAGCTCGTCGGCGAGACCGCCGCGCAGGGCATGCCGGCGGTCGCCGTGACCGACCACGGCAACATGTTCGGCGCGTTCGACTTCTGGAAGACGGCTCGTGATGCCGGGGTCAAGCCCATCATCGGGACCGAGGCCTACATCACGCCCGGCACCCACCGGAGCGACAAGACCCGGATCCGATGGGGCGACGGCGGCGGCGACGACGTCTCCGGTGCCGGCGCGTACACGCACATGACGCTGCTCGCCGAGACCACCGAGGGCATGCACAACCTCTTCCGGTTGTCCTCCCGCGCCTCGATCGAGGGCTACTACTTCAAGCCGCGCATGGACCGCGAGCTCCTGTCGACGTACGCCAAGGGCCTCATCGCGACCACCGGGTGCCCCTCGGGCGAGGTCCAGACGCGGCTGCGCCTGGGGCAGTACGACGAGGCCGTCCGGGCCGCGGCCGACTACCGCGACATCTTCGGCGCCGACAACTACTTCTGCGAGATCATGGACCACGGGCTCGGCATCGAGCGTCGGATCATGACGGACCTGATCCGCCTCGCCAAGGACCTCGGCCTCCCGCTCGTCGCCACGAACGACCTGCACTACACGCACGCGGGTGACGCCACCTCGCACGCGGCGCTGCTCTGCGTGCAGTCCGGGTCGACGCTGAACGACCCGAACCGGTTCAAGTTCGACGCCGACGAGTTCTACCTCAAGACCCCGGCACAGATGCGGCACCTGTTCCGCGACCACCCTGACGCCTGCGACAACACCCTGGCGATCGCCGAGCGGTGCGACGTCGAGTTCGACACCTCGGCGAACTACATGCCGCGGTTCCCGACGCCCGAGGGCGAGAACGAGGAGTCCTGGTTCGTCAAGGAGGTCGAGAAGGGGCTGCACTACCGCTACCCGGACGGCATCCCGGACGCCGTCCGGAAGCGGGCGGACTACGAGGTCGGCATCATCACGCAGATGGGGTTCCCGGGGTACTTCCTCGTCGTCGCGGACTTCATCAACTGGTCGAAGGACAACGGCATCCGCGTCGGGCCGGGCCGCGGTTCCGGTGCCGGGTCCATGGCTGCCTACGCCATGCGCATCACCGACCTCGACCCACTGGCGCACGGTCTGATCTTCGAGCGGTTCCTCAACCCGGACCGCGTCTCGATGCCCGACTTCGACGTCGACTTCGACGACCGTCGCCGCGGTGAGGCGATCAAGTACGTCACCGAGAAGTACGGCGACGAACGCGTCGCGCAGATCGTCACGTACGGCACGATCAAGGCGAAGCAGGCCCTCAAGGACTCCTCGCGCGTCCTGGGGTTCCCGTTCGGCATGGGCGAGAAGCTCACGAAGGCGATGCCGCCGCCCGTGATGGGCAAGGACATCCCGCTCACGGGCATCTTCGACCGCGACCACCCGCGCTACAAGGAGGCCGCGGACGTCCGCGCCGTCGTCGAGTCGGACCCCGAAGCCCGGACGGTCTTCGACACCGCCCTGGGGCTCGAGGGCCTGAAGCGACAGTGGGGTGTGCACGCGGCCGGCGTGATCATGTCGAGCGATCCGCTCATCGACATCATCCCGATCATGAAGCGCGAGCAGGACGGCCAGATCGTCACGCAGTTCGACTACCCGGCCGCGGAGTCGCTCGGGCTGATCAAGATGGACTTCCTCGGGCTCCGCAACCTCACGATCATCAGCGACGCCATCGACAACATCAAGATGAACCGGGGGACCGACCTCGACCTCGAGTCGCTCACCCTCGACGACCCCGAGGCCTACGCGCTGCTGCAGCGCGGTGACACGCTCGGCGTCTTCCAGCTCGACGGCGGCCCCATGCGTGGGCTCCTCCGGCTCATGCGCCCCGACAACTTCGAGGACATCTCCGCGCTCATCGCGCTGTACCGCCCGGGGCCGATGGGTGCGAACTCGCACACGAACTACGCCCTGCGCAAGAACGGCGAGCAGGAGATCACGCCCATCCACCCGGAGCTCGCCGAACCGCTCGCCGACATCCTCGACACGACCTACGGCCTGATCATCTACCAGGAGCAGGTCATGGCCATCGCGCAGCGGGTGGCCGGGTTCTCGCTCGGTCAGGCCGACATCCTGCGGCGGGCGATGGGCAAGAAGAAGAAGTCCGAGCTCGACAAGCAGTACGCGGGCTTCGAGCAGGGCATGAAGGACAGCGGCTACTCCGACGCGGCCATCAAGACGCTGTGGGACATCCTGTTGCCCTTCTCCGACTACGCGTTCAACAAGGCGCACTCGGCGGCGTACGGGGTCGTGTCCTACTGGACGGCGTACCTCAAGGCGCACTACCCGGCGGAGTACATGGCGGCGCTGCTGACCAGCGTCGGCGACGCCCGCGACAAGCTCGCGCTGTACCTCAACGAGTGTCGGCGCATGGGCATCAAGGTCATGCCGCCCGACGTCAACGAGTCGATCGGGTTCTTCGCCGCCGTCGGCGAGGACATCCGGTTCGGCATGGGCGCCGTACGCAACGTCGGCTTCAACGTCGTCGACGCGATCGTGGAGGCCCGTGGGCAGAAGGGGCGCTTCGAGTCCTTCCACGACTTCCTCCGCAAGATCCCGATCACCGCCGCGAACAAGCGCACCGTGGAGTCCCTCATCAAGGCCGGTGCGTTCGACTCGCTCGGTGACACCCGGCGTGCGCTCGTCGAGATCCACGAGGGTGCGGTCGAGGCCGCGGTCAAGATCAAGCGCGACGAGGCGAACGGCAACGTCGGGTTCGACTTCGACAGCTTGTTCGCGGAGGTCGCCGAGACCGCCGCGCCCGTGTCACAGGTGCCCGAGCGGCCGGAGTGGTCGAAGCGTGACAAGCTCGCCTTCGAGCGCGACATGCTCGGTCTCTACGTGTCCGACCACCCGCTCGCCGGCCTCGAGGTCGAGCTCGCCAAGCACGCGTCGATGTCGATCGCCGACATCGTCGCGGCCGAGGACCACATCGACGGCGAGACCGTGACGATCGCCGGACTCCTGACGAGCGTGCAGCACCGGGTGTCGAAGAACTCGGGCAACCCGTACGGCATCGTGCAGATCGAGGACTTCGCCGGCGAGATCGGCGTCATGTTCCTCGGCAAGACCTACCAGGAGTTCGGCCCGATGCTCCAGGCGGACGCCATCGTCGTCCTGCGGGGTCGGGTGAGCGTGCGCGACGACGGCAAGAGCCTGCACGCGGTGAGCATGTTCGCGCCGAACGTCGGCGACGCCATGGGCTCGGGGCCGCTCACGCTGTCGTTGCCGGAACGGCGTGCGACGACCGAGACCGTCTCCGAGCTGGCGAAGGTGCTCGGCCGTCATCACGGGGACACCGAGGTGCGACTCCGGCTCCTCAAGGAGGACGCCGCGCGCACCTTCGAGATCCCGTTCCCGGTCGCGTTGACGCCGGATCTCTTCGGCGAGCTGAAGAGCCTGCTCGGACCGTCCTGTCTCGTCTGACCTGCGCCGTCGGTGACCGGGTCGGCCTCGGTAGGCTGGGCTGGCCATGATGCGACGAATCGACCTCCGCGGCGGTCTGCCGGACCGCGCCGAACTCCTCCGACTGATGCCGCGGGCCGCGGGTGACGTCGCGAGTGCGACGACCGCGGCGCGTGACCTGGTGGACGACGTCCGTGACCGCGGTGCCGCCGCGCTCCGCGAGCAGGCGGAGCGGTTCGACGGGGGCGCGCCCGGCGCCGTCCGCGTGGGAGCGGCAGCGATCGGCGCAGCAGTGGCCGGACTCGACCCGGTGGTCCGGAACGCGCTCGACGAGGCCATCCGGCGCGTCCGTGCGGCGAGCACCGCCCAGGTGCCCCAGGCCGCGATCACCACGCTCGCCGACGGAGCCGAGGTCCACCAGCGGTGGCGCCCCGTGCGTCGGGTCGGCCTCTACGTGCCGGGCGGCAAGGCCGTGTACCCGTCGAGCGTGGTCATGAACGTCGTGCCGGCCCAGGTGGCCGGGGTGCGGTCGATCGCCCTCGTGTCCCCGCCCCAACGCGACCACGGACACGGCGTGCACCCGACGATCCTGGGGGCCGCGGGCCTCCTGGGCATCGACGAGGTCTACGCGATGGGCGGTGCGGGTGCGATCGGGGCACTCGCGCACGGTGTGCCGGAGATCGGGCTCGAGCCGGTCGACCTCGTGACCGGTCCCGGCAACAACTACGTCGCGGCGGCGAAGCGGCTCGTCCGCGGCCTCGTCGGCATCGACGCCGAGGCCGGCGCGACCGAGATCCTCGTCATCGCCGACGCCTCCGCCGACGCCGAGTACGTCGCCGCCGACCTGGTGAGCCAGGCCGAGCACGACGAGCAGGCGGGCAGCGTCCTCGTGACGACGTCCGAGGCCCTGGCCGACGCGGTCGACGCCGCGATCCCGGCACAGCTCGCCCGGCTGGCCACCGCGGACCGCGTGCGCGTGGCGCTCGGCGGCCCGCAGTCGGCCGTCGTGCTCGTCGGCTCGCTGACGGACGCCGCCACGGTCAGCAACGCGTACGGACCGGAACACCTCGAGATCCAGACGGAGGACGACGACGCCGTGCTCGCGGAGATCGACAGCGCCGGTGCGGTGTTCGTCGGGCCGTCCGCTCCGGTCAGTCTCGGCGACTACCTCGCGGGGTCGAACCACGTGCTCCCGACGGGCGGGCAGGCCCGGTTCGGCGCCGGCCTCTCGGCGGCGACGTTCCTGCGCCCGCAGCAGATCGTGCGCTACGACGCGGAGGCCCTCGCCGAGGTCGGTCCGCGCATCGTGGCGTTGGCCGAGGCGGAGCAGCTGCCGGCGCACGGGGCCGCCGTGGCCGCACGCCTCGCCCGCTCCTGACCACCCGGTACGATCGTCTGCGACATGTTCTGCCCCTTCTGCCGCCACCCGGACTCGCGCGTCGTCGACTCCCGGACCAGTGACGACGGCACGTCGATCCGTCGTCGTCGCCAGTGCCCGAACTGCGGGCGCCGGTTCTCGACCACCGAGACCGCGAGCCTCAACGTGGTCAAGCGCAACGGAGTGCTCGAGCCGTTCAGCCGCGAGAAGATCATCTCGGGCGTCCGCAAGGCGTGCCAAGGTCGCCCCGTCACCGACGCCGACCTCGCCGTGCTCGCCCAGCGCGTCGAGGAGATCGTCCGCTCGTCCGGTGCGAGCCAGATCGACGCGAACGACGTCGGGCTCGCGATCCTCGATCCGCTCCGCGAGCTCGACGAGGTCGCGTACCTGCGCTTCGCCAGCGTCTACCAGGCGTTCGAGTCGCTCGACGACTTCGACGACGCCATCAAGCAGCTGCGCATCGACCACCACGCCGACGCCGACGCCGACGCGGTGGCGGGCCGCAGCGCGACGAGCGCCGGATGAGCGGCGTCGCCGAAGTCCTCCTCCGGGCCGGGTACAAGGTCGTGTTCCGGGTGGTGTTCGCCCGGATGGACCCAGAACGCGCGCACCACCTGGCCTTCGGCGTGATCCGTGTCCTGCCCCGGCTCCCCGTGCTCGCGGGACTGGCCGAGCGCTACGGACGGCCCGGTGCCGCAGACGGCGTCACGACGATGGGCATCCACTTCCCGTCGCGCTTCGGGATGGCGGCTGGGTTCGACAAGGACGCCAAGGGCGTCATCGGGCTCGGGCTCCTGGGGTTCGGGCACGTCGAGGTCGGCACGCTCACCGCCCGACCGCAGCCCGGGAACGAACGGCCCCGGTTGTTCCGGCTCGTCGCCGACCGAGCGCTCGTGAACCGGATGGGGTTCAACAACGGCGGTGCCGCGCGGGCCGCCCGGCGCCTCGAACGCGCGCGTCGCTTCCCGGGCCGCCCCGTCATCGGTGTCAACATCGGCAAGAGCAGGGTCGTCCCGGTGGCCGAAGCCGTCGACGACTACCTCGAGTCGACCCGCATGCTCGCGCCGTTCGCCGACTACCTCGCCGTGAACGTCAGCTCGCCGAACACCCCTGGGCTCCGCGGTCTGCAGGAGATCGACCAGCTCCTGCCGCTGCTCTCGGCCGTGCACGGCGCTGCCCGGGGCGTGCCGACGCTCGTGAAGATCGCACCGGACCTGACTGACGAGCAGATCGACGCGATCGCGGCACTCGCGGTGGAGCTCGGGCTCGCGGGTGTCATCGCGACCAACACGACGGTGGAACGCACGGGGCTGCGCGCCGCGGAGGACGTCGTCGCCGCCCTCGGCGTGGGTGGTCTCTCCGGCGCGCCGCTCGCGGAGCGGTCCCTCGCGGTCCTGCGTCGTGTGCGCGCTGCGGTACCGGACGACTTCTGCGTGATCGCGGTCGGCGGGGTGACGACCGAGGCCGACGTCGAGGCCCGCATCGAGGCCGGCGCGACGCTCGTGCAGGGCTACACGGCGTTCCTCTACGAGGGACCGACGTGGGCCATGCGCATCAACCGACTGCGTCGGCGTCGCCACCGGCGTGCGGCGCGGCGCGCGGCTGCCGCGGCGCGCGCCTGATCGGCCGCAGGAACGACGGGAGGCCCGGTGCGAGCGTGCACCGGGCCTCCCGTCCGTCCGGTCGTCAGACGGGGTACTGACCGCGCTTGACCTGCGGCTTCGGCAGTCGGAGGAACCGCATCTGGAACTGTCGGGTCACCACGTAGAGGAACGTGCCACGCTGCAGCGACCCCGACCCCCACTTCGCGGTGATGCGACGGCGCAGCGCGAGGAACGTGACGACGGCGTCGAGCAGGAACAGCGCGACGAAGAGCCAGATGAGGACGAACGCGATGCCCTCGATCGCCGTCACGGCCAGCGAGACGATGAGGAACACCGCCATGAGGGGGAGCATCACCTCGCCGACGCTCCATCGGGCGTCGACGTAGTCGCGGACGTACCGGCGCTGCTCACCGCGGTCCTTGGCCGGGAGGTAGCGCTCCTCGCCGTTCGCCAGGCCGACGCGAGCACGCTCGCGGTCGTCCGTCAGGCGTGCCCGCGCGGCCTTGCGGTCCGCCGGGGTCGCGCCGACGATCGGGCGCCGGTTCGCGGCCTCACGCTCCCGACGGCTCGGGGTGGGTCGCCCCTTGCCCCGGGCGGGGGCGCCCGCCGCGAGGAGTTCCTCGTCGGACGGGTTGACCGTCGTGTTCGTCTTGGGTTGCGCCTTGGCCACGGTGTCCTCGATCGTTGCTCGGACTGACAAGATTACCCGCATGACCGACTCCGCACAGCACGCGCCCGAGACCGATCCGACCCTGCTCGCCGCGCTGCGCGACGCGGTCCAGGGCGGCCTGCCGACCACCATCGCCGACCTGTCGGCGCTCATCCGGATCCCCTCCGTGTCGTGGTCCGCGTTCGACCCGTCCGCGGTCCAGGCGAGTGCTGAGGCCGTCGCCGACCTCGCGCGCTCCACGGGCGTGTTCGAGGACGTCCGGGTCGTCCGCTCCGCGATCGCGGGCGCCGAGGGCGAGGGCGCCGACGCGACGGCCGGAACCGACGGGGGCGCGGCGCTCGGACAGCCGGCGGTGCTCGCGGTGCGGCGCGCGCGGAACGGCCGACCGACCGTGATGCTGTACGCGCACCACGACGTCCAGCCGCAGGGTGACGAGGCGCTGTGGGAGACGCCGCCGTTCGAGCCGACCCTCCGCGGGGAGCGTCTGCACGGGCGGGGCGCTTCGGACGACAAGGCCGGCGTGATGACGCACATCGCGTCGCTGCGCGCCCTGCGTGCGGTCGTCGACGACGCCGACCTCGACCTCGGCATCGTCCTCTTCGTCGAGGGCGAGGAGGAGTTCGGGTCGCGCTCGTTCACCACGTTCCTCCGCGAGCAGCGCGAGCACCTCGCGGCCGACGTGATCGTCGTCGCGGACAGTGACAACTGGTCCACCGACGTCCCGGCGATCACGGTGAGCCTGCGCGGCAACGTGACCTTCCGCTTGACGGTGACGACGCTCGAGCACGCGTCGCACAGCGGGATGTTCGGCGGTGCCGTGCCGGACGCGATGATGCCCATGGTGCGCCTCCTCGCGTCGCTCCACGACGACGCCGGCACCGTGGCGGTGCCCGGGCTCAGGCGGTACGACGGTCCGGTGCCCGAGCGGAGCGAGGAGCAACTCGCGGCCGAGGCGGCGTTCGTCGACGGCGTCCGGCCCGTGGGGGAGGGCCCGCTGCTCGGCCGCATGTGGTCCGGGCCCTCGGTGACCGTCACGGGCATGGACGTGCCGAGCGTGGCGAACGCGTCGAACACGCTCCTGCCGACGGTCTCCGCGCGGGTCTCCATCCGGGTCGCCCCCGGGCAGTCGGCGACCGACGCCTTCGCGGCCGTGGAGGCGCACATCCGCGCCAACACCCCGTTCGGCGCGCGGGTCGACATCACCGACGTCGACACCGGCGACGGGTTCCTCGTCGACACGAGCGGCTGGGCCGTGCGCGAGGCCCGGACGGCCATGACCGAGGGGTGGGGTGCGCAGCCGGTCGAGCAGGGGATCGGCGGCTCGATCCCGTTCGTGTCGGACCTCGCCGCCGAGTTCCCCGCCGCGCAGATCCTCGTCACCGGCGTCGAGGACCCGGACACCCGCGCGCACAGCCCGAACGAGTCGCAGCACCTGGGCGTCCTGCACCGCGCCATCGCCGCCGAGACGATCCTGCTGGCCCGCCTCGGCACTCGCTCCGTCTGAGCGGCCCGCCGTCGGGCCTCCCGTCCGGTCCGCACGACCCGGGAGGCCCGACCCGGTGCACGGCGTCGGTGCGCGCGCCTACAATCGGAACGAGCCGCGGTGACCTGCACCGCGCGGAGGGAGACGGCGATGACCGACACCACCACGACGATCGAGAAGCCGGCCGCGGCACCGTCCCACGGCGTGCTGCTGTCCGACGCGGCTGCGGCGAAGGTCGCGAGCCTGCTCGAGCAAGAGGGCCGCGACGATCTCCGGCTCCGTCTGGCCGTCCAGCCGGGCGGCTGCTCGGGCCTCATCTACCAGCTGTACTTCGACGAGCGCCTGCTCGAGGGTGACGCCACCGCCGAGTTCGACGGGGTCGAGGTGGTGGTGGACCGGATGAGCGTGCCCTACCTCGACGGTGCGACCATCGACTTCGAGGACACCATCCAGAAGCAGGGTTTCACCATCGACAACCCGAACGCGCAGGGCAGCTGCGCGTGCGGCGACAGCTTCCACTGACCAGCACCGATCGCGGCGCACGCAGGGCACCGGCCCTGCCGCGGCACCGCAGCGAGCGAGGGACGACCGGGCGACCGGCGTCCCTCGTGCTGCGTTGGGCGACACCTGTGGGCTTCCGAAGCCGCCCGCGAGCGTGTCGCGTGTGCACGTCGGCACCCTGGCTGCGAGTAAGCTAGGAGTGTTCCACCCAGTCTGGGAACGAGCCCTGCGTCGAGCTGATTCGATGCGGTCACGTCCCGACAACCGTCTTCGCGAGAGGTAACAGTGCGTTCGAATCGCCGTATACGTTGGGCGGCCATCCCGGTGGCCGTCGGTCTGGTCATCGCACTGGCCGGTTGCACGCAGCAGCAGCTGAACGGCTGGCTGCCGGGCACCGAGCACACGCGGGACACGACCAACCACACGAGTGCGACGGTCGGCCTCTGGGTGACGAGCTGGATCGTCCTCCTCGCGGTCGGTCTCATCACCTGGGGCCTGATCATCTGGGCCGCGGTGGTCTACCGCCGCCGCAAGGGCCAGACCGGCCTCCCGGTGCAGCTCCGGTACAACATGCCGATCGAGATCTTCTACACGATCGTGCCGCTCATCCTGGTGCTCGGCTTCTTCGCCTTCACCGCCAAGGACCAGGCCGCGATCGAGAAGCCGTTCGCACACCCCGACGCCACCATCCACGTGTACGCCAAGCGCTGGGCGTGGGACTTCAACTACATCGACCAGAACGACGCCAAGAAGTCGGTCTACTACCAGGGCATCCAGGCCCAGGAAGAAGACAACGGCACCGGCGACATCAAGACCAACCAGCTGCCGACCCTCTACCTGCCCAAGGGCAAGAAGGTCGAGATCGAGCTGTCCTCGCGCGACGTGGACCACTCGTTCTGGGTCGTCGACTTCCTCTACAAGAAGGACACGATCCCCGGCCGGACCAACTACGAGTACTTCATCCCGGAGAAGACCGGCACCTACCAGGGCAAGTGTGCCGAGCTCTGCGGCGAGTACCACTCGCTCATGCTCTTCCAGGTGAAGGTCGTGTCGCCGGCGAAGTACCAGGCGTACCTCGCGTCCCTCCGCGACCAGGGCAAGGTCGGTCTGCTCGGCAACGAGTACAACACCGACTCGAACCAGCCGAACAACGTGGCGCCCGCGCAGGCCGCCGGTACCGAGAAGTAAGGCTCGCTCCATGACCACTTCCGCATTCGTCGGCCAGTCGGCCCCGACCTCGACGCCGGACTTCGCGGCCTCGCGGGTGGGCCGCAAGGGCAACATCATCGTCAACTGGATCACGTCGACGGACCACAAGACGATCGGGTACATGTACCTGATCGCCTCGTTCCTGTACTTCCTGCTGGCAGGAGTGATGGCGCTCGTGATCCGTGCGCAGCTCTTCGAGCCCGGCCTGCACGTCGTGGCGACGAAGGAGCAGTACAACCAGCTGTTCACGATGCACGGCACGATCATGCTGCTGCTGTTCGCGACGCCGCTGTTCTCCGGGTTCGCGAACGCGATCATGCCGCTGCAGATCGGCGCGCCCGACGTCGCCTTCCCGCGCCTCAACGGCTTCGCGTTCTGGCTGTACTTCTTCGGCGGCCTCATCGCGGTCGGCGGGTTCCTCACGCCGCAGGGTGCCGCCTCGTTCGGATGGTTCGCCTACGCGCCGTTGTCGGACACCACGTTCACACCAGGTCTCGGCGGGACGTTGTGGGTCTTCGGCCTGGGCCTGACCGGCTTCTCGACGATCCTCGGTGCCGTGAACTTCATCACGACGATCATCACGATGCGCGCGCCGGGCATGACCATGTTCCGCATGTCGATCTTCACCTGGAACACCCTCATCACCGCGCTGCTCGTGCTGATGGCGTTCCCGGTGCTCGCCGCGGCGCTGTTCGGACTCGGCCTCGACCGTGTGTTCGGTGCGCAGGTGTTCAACCCTGCCAACGGTGGTGCGCTGCTCTGGCAGCACCTGTTCTGGTTCTTCGGCCACCCCGAGGTCTACATCATCGCGCTGCCGTTCTTCGGCATCGTGTCCGAGGTCTTCCCGGTCTTCAGCCGGAAGCCGATCTTCGGCTACAAGACGCTCGTCTACGCCACGATCACCATCGCGGCCCTGTCGGTGACGGTGTGGGCGCACCACATGTACGTCACCGGCGGCGTGCTCCTGCCGTGGTTCTCGCTCATGACGATGCTCATCGCGGTCCCGACCGGCGTGAAGATCTTCAACTGGGTCGGCACGATGTGGCGCGGTTCGGTCACCTTCGAGACGCCCATCCTCTGGGCCATCGGGTTCCTCGTGACGTTCACCTTCGGTGGCCTCACGGGCGTGATCCTCGCCTCGCCGCCGCTCGACTTCCACGTGTCCGACTCGTACTTCGTCGTCGCGCACTTCCACTACGTGGTGTTCGGCACGGTCGTGTTCGCGATGTTCTCGGGCTTCTACTTCTGGTGGCCCAAGTGGACCGGCAAGATGCTCAACGAGCGCCTCGGCAAGATCCACTTCTGGCTGCTGTTCATCGGGTTCCACACGACGTTCCTCATCCAGCACTGGCTCGGCGTCGTCGGTATGCCCCGTCGCTACGCCACGTACCTGCCGCAGGACGGCTTCACCTGGATGAACCAGCTGTCGACCATCGGCGCGATGATCCTCGGCGTCTCGTTCCTGCCGTTCATCTACAACGTCTACGTCACCGCGCGGCACGCGCCCAGCGTCGCCGTGAACGACCCGTGGGGCTACGGCCGCTCGCTCGAGTGGGCGACCTCCTGCCCGCCGCCGCGGCACAACTTCACCTCGATCCCGCGCATCCGGTCGGAGTCGCCGGCGTTCGATCTGAACCACCCCGAGGCGGGGATCCCGATCGGTGTCGGTCCGGCGATGGACGCTCCGGACGCGCAGACGCACGACGCGGCGACAGGCAAGACCCGGAACCCGAACCAGACCGACCAGAAGTTCTGAGGAACCATGCGCGCTAGTACCAACCTGTTCTGGATCCTCGCGATCTTCTTCTTCGTGGCGGACGCGGCGTACACGATCTGGGGCATCCTCGCCACCAACCAGATCGAGTGGGTGGGCACGGTCTCGATCGGTCTCACCGGGATCCTGGGGGTGTTCATCGCCTTCTACCTGGGCCGGACGTTCGCAGCGCAGGACGGCGTACTGCCCGAGGACCGCACCGACGCGAACATCGAGGACGGTGACGCCGAACTCGGTCACTTCAGCCCCTGGTCCTACTGGCCGATCACGCTCGCGGCCGCGGCGGCGATCTGCTTCCTCGGCGTCGCAGCCGGGTGGTGGATCTTCGCCATCGGCGCCTCCATCGGGATCGTGGCGCTCGTCGGCTGGACCTACGAGTACTACCGCGGCAACTTCGGACACTGATCCGCACCTGACGCTCATCGGGCGGCACCCTCACCGGTGCCGCCCGACGTGCGTCCGGGCCGATCCCGACCGGTCCGATCGGACGCGGTCGACACCCGCACATCCATCCGAAAGGAGTCACCCCTGGTGACCGACAAGCGCACTCTCATCGTCTTCGGCGCAACCGGCGACCTCGCCGCCCGGCTGCTGCTCCCCGGTCTCGGGACGTTCCTCCAGAGCGCCCGTTCCGTCCCCGTCAAGCTCATCGGCACGGGCCGGAGCGCCCGCTCGGAGGAAGCCTGGACCAAGGTCGTCAAGGACGCCTTCGATTCGCAGCACGTCTCGGGGCCCGAGGTCGACGCGACGCTCGAGTCGACGGTCTTCATGCAGGGCGACCCGAAGGACCCGGCCCACCTCAAGGCCATGCTCGACGCCGCTGAGGGCGAGCCGGTGTTGTACTTCGCGCTGCCGCCGCAGATCGCGTCGGACATCTGTGACGCCCTCGCGGAGCTCGAACTCCCCGAGGGCACGACCCTGGCGTTCGAGAAGCCGTTCGGCACGGATGTCGAATCGGCTCGGGCGCTGAACGAGACCGTCCTCCAGCTCGTCCCCGAGGAGCGCGTGCACCGCACCGACCACTTCCTCGGCCGGTCGACCGTGCTCAACATCATCGGTCTGCGGTTCGCCAACCGGATGTTCGAGCCGATCTGGAACGCGGACAACATCGAGAAGGTCGAGATCCTCTACGACGAGACCCTCGGCCTCGAGGGCCGCGCGCAGTACTACGACGACGCCGGTGCGCTCGTCGACATGATCCAGAGCCACCTGCTCCAGATCCTCGCGCTCGTCACGATGGACGCGCCCGCTGCGGTTGACGCCGTCGAGCTGCGGTCGTCGCTCGCCCGGGTGCTGCGGTCGACCCACCTCGTCGACGACGACCCGCTCAAGGCGAGCCGGCGTGCGCGCTACGTCGCGGGCACGATCGACGGCAAGGAGCTGCCGTCGTACGCGGACGAGGACGGCGTCGACCCCGAGCGCCAGACCGAGACCCTCGCCGAGATCAACGTCGAGGTCGACACCGCCCGCTGGCAGGGCGTGCCCTTCACGCTTCGTTCGGGCAAAGCGCTCGGTGCGAGCCGTAAGGAGGTCCTCGTCACCTTCAAGCCGGTGCCGCGACTCCCGTCCGGCCTCGAGGGACAGCCGGTGTCGGACACGCTGCGCATCGTCCTCAACCCGGACGAGATCGAGCTGAGCCTGTCGGCGAACGGTGGGGGCAACCCGTTCGAGATGGGGCAGATCGTCCTGTCGTCGTCGTTCGACAGTGGCGAGCTCACGCCCTACGGTGAGGTCCTGAGCGGGATCTTCCACGACGACCCGCTGCTGTCGATCCGCGGCGACGTCGCGGTCCGCTGCTGGGAGATCGTCCAGCCCGTCGTGGACGCCTGGAAGCGTCGCGACGTTCCGCTCGACGACTACCGGGCCGGCTCGCGTGGCCCCGCCGACTGGGAGTCCTCGTCCTGATCCCCTGACGTCGATCGTCGTCCGACGCGACCGCGGCCCCGTCACCTCGCCGGTGACGGGGCCGCGGTGTGTCGGCGCGGCGCGTCAGTCGGGAGCGCCCGCGGCTTCGCCCACACCGGTGGTGCTGCGGGTGGTGCCGTCGTTCTGGGCCTCCCGGGTGCGGATGCCGGGCCCGGCCTCGCCGCGTGCCCGCCGGATCGCGTCCGCCGCGGTGACGAGGGTCAGGTGCGACAGTGCCTGGGGTGTGTTGCCGATCTGCCGGCCGTGCTCGACGTCGTACTCCTCCGAGAGCATCCCGACGTCGTTCGCGAACCCGACGAGCGTGTCCATGAGGCGTTCGGCGTCCTCGACCCGGCCCGACGCCGCGTACTGCTCGACGAGCCAGAACGAGCAGGCGAGGAACGGGTGCTCCGATCCAGACAGGCCGTCGAAGCCCGCGGTGGTGCGGTACCGGAGCAGCAGTCCGTCGGGTCCGGTGCGGAGGTCGTGCTCGATCGCGGCGACGGTGCCGAGCATGCGGGGGTCGTCGGGCTTGCAGAAACCGATCTGGGGAAGGACGAGCAGCGAGGCGTCCACCTCGTCGGTGTCGTAGTGCTGCCGGAAGGTGTTCCGCACCGGGTCGTAGCCCTGCGTCTCGATCTCCTCGCGGACCCGGTCACGGAACACGCGCCAGCGCTCGACCGGCCCCTCGAGTCCGAACTCCTCGACGGCGGCGACACCGCGGTCGAACGCGGCCCAGATCATCGCGCGGGAGTGCGTGAAGTGGCGGCGCGGCCCACGCATCTCCCAGATGCCGTTGTCGGGGTCCTGCCAGTGCTCCTCGACGTAGGCCAGGAGTGCGCGCTGCAGCGACCAGCTGTCCGCGTTCTCCTCGACGCCGAGCTCGCGTGCGTCGTGCAGCGCCGCCAGGACCTCGCCGAAGACGTCGCCCTGGTACTGCGTGTAGGCGCCGTTGCCGACGCGGACCGGGCGGGAGTCCTCGTACCCCGCGAGGTGGTCGAGGGTGCGCTCCGGGAGTTCCCGCTCGCCGGCGAGGCCGTACATGATCTGGACGTCGGCGGGGTCACCGGCGATCGCGCGGAGCAACCAGTGCTTCCAGCCGTCCGCCTCGTCGCGGAACCCGTGCGCGAGGAGCGCCGCGAGCGTCAGCGACGCGTCGCGCAGCCACACGTACCGGTAGTCCCAGTTGCGTTCGCCGCCCGGGTCCTCCGGGAGGCTCGTGGTCGCTGCCGCGGCGATCCCGCGGGTGTCCTCGTGCGTCAGCGCACGGAGCACGAGCAACGAGCGGTGCACGGCGTCGGCGTAGCGGCCATCGGTGGCATCGCCGGCGGCCCAGTGGCGCCACCAGCCGACGGTCTCGTCGAGGACGGCGTCGACCTGCGGGGGCGTCGGCGGCTCACGATGGGACGGGTACCAGGTCAGCGTGAGGTCGACCGTGCTGCCGGCCTCGACGGTGAACCGGCTCTCGTGACGGTGGCCCTCCGCATGGAGGCGCGGTCCACGGACGACGATCGAGTCCGGCCCCGCGGTGGCGAGCAGGACGTGCGCGTCGTCGTGGCCGATCTGCCGCATCCACGGCACCGTCGCTCCGTAGCCGTACCGGATCCGCAGTTCCTGCCGCATCGCCACCGATCCGCGCACCCCGCGGACCCGTCGCACGAGGTCGGCGCGCCGGTCCCCGGACGGCATGAACTCGGTCACCTCGACGACGCCGGTGGAGGTCGTCCAGGTCGTCACGAGGACGAACGTGTCGTCGAGGTAGCGGCGTGTGGCGGTCGCGGTGTCGTCGTCCGGTCGGAGCAGCCAGCGACCGTCGTCCTCGTCGCCGAGGAGCGCGGCGAACGCGGACGCGCTGTCGAACCGGGGCAGACACAGCCAGTCGATGCTGCCGTCCCGGCCGACGAGCGCGGCGGTGTGGCAGTCGCCGATGAGTGCGTAGTCCTCGATGTGGAGCGCCATCGGTCCAGCCTGTCACCCTGCGGGTCCCGCGTCCGGCGGGAGGGAGTCGGCTGTGCACTCCCGCAGGGGAGCCGGTGTCCGGACGTCCGGATCGGCACGCCGACACGGGTCAGCGCCGGGTGATCCCGACGTCGGCGAGTGCCTCCCAGAGCCCGGCGCCGTCCGGGGCGTAGACCCACGGAGCGGCCGAATTGCGGCTGCGTTCCTGAGCCCGGGAGCGTCCGCCGGCGAGCACGGCCTCGCTCGTCGAGAGCTGGCGGATCGCGACCCCGGAGACCTTGCCCTCGTGCTCCGCCACGAACTCGCCGTACAGCTCCTCGTCGTGCTGGCCGTCGTCGCCGACGAGCAGCCATCGGACGTCCGGGAAGTCGGCGGCGAGCCGTCGGAGGTTCTCCTGCTTGTGGAGCCGTCCGCTGCGGAAGAAGCGGTCGTGCGTCGGACCCCAGTCCGTGAGGAGCAGGGCGCCGGGCGGGTACATGTTGCGAGTGAGGAACCGGTTGAGCGTCGGCGCGACGTTCCAGGCGCCGGTCGACAGGTAGACCACCGGAGCGCCCGGGTGCTGACCCAGGATCCGCTCGTACAGCACGGACATCCCGGGGACGGGGCGGCGGGCGTGCTCCGTGAGGACGAACGAGTTCCATGCCGCCAGGAACGGGCGGGGGAGGCTCGTCACCATGATCGTGTCGTCGACGTCCGAGACGACGCCGAAGCGGGTCGACGGGTCCACGACGAACACCGGCGCGTGGACGGGACGCGAACCGCCAGCGGCGAGCGTGACGGTCTGCCAGCCGGGCTCGAGGTCGAGCGGGACACGCGTGTCGACCACGCCGCCCCGGTCGGCCTGCACGCGGTGCGTGGCCCCGCCGGCGGTGACGGTGACCTCGACGTCGTCGACGGCCACGCTCGTGAAGCTGCGCCAACCGCGGACGCCCTCGTAGCTGGCGTCGGAGGCGAGGCCACGCCGCGTGAGCAGGACCCGACAGAGGACCCGGACCCATCCCGGCGCCCCGTACCCGGTGTACGGGACGACCGTCGGCACGAGACCGCGAGCACGTGCCCGCCGCTCCCGGAACTCCTGGACCGCGTCCTCGACGCGGGCGGCGCGGTGCAGGATCGGGTCGACCAGCGCGGCATCCGGCATCGTCCGATCGGGCATCGCACCATCATTCCACGCCCCGGTGGGCGCCGGTCGGTCGGCCGACCCTCTGCCGAGTCGCCGCCGCCATCGGCCGCGGTCGGGTGATGTCATGACGCCGCGCACGGGGACGCGGGTGATCCGTCGGTCGGTGCGTGCACCGTGCCGGTCGCGTCGCCCCTCCCGTCCTGCCCTGGCCGGACGGGCGTCCCACGACACGCGTTGCCTCCGAGGAGTCGAAACGCAGCGTCGACCCAGGCGCTCGGTGCGACCATTGTGACCGTCACATCAACACGTCGGCGGGTCCGTCGCCCGTCGCGGCGCGGACGCCCGTTCGTCCCGCCGCCATCGGCCGCTCGGGCCGTCGACCAGCATCGCGTTCGCGCGAGGAGGAGAACACGTGCTCGTCACCGAGGTATCGAACGCACTGCCGGGGGGATCATCACTGCTCAGGAACGAGCCGGTCCAAGCCCGCAGTTCGGCGCGCCTCGCCGGGCTCCTCGACGCTGCGGCCGCGGTGATCGACGAGATCGGGCTCGAGCGCCTGACGACCGCCATGGTCGCCGAGCGGGCCGGAGCCTCGATCGGGACGGTCTACCGGTACTTCCCGGATCGCATCGCGGTCGTGGAGGCGCTCGCGATCCGGTGCGCCCAACGGCTCGCCGAGCGGTTCGTCTCGTCGATCGACGCGAGCGGCGCGACGACGTGGGAGCAGGGCGCGGACGCGCTCATCGACATGACGGTCGAGATGTACCGCACGGAGCCCGGGTTCCGTGCGGTCCGCTTCGGCGACGTCACCGAGGGCGACGACGGCACCGAGGACCGGATGTCCCAACTGGGCGGCGCGGTCGCCGTCATCTTCCGCGACCGCTTCGGGTTCCCGGACTCCGAGCGGATGAGTCGGGCGTGGACCGTCCTGACCGAGGCCGGGCACGCGGTCCTCGCCCGCGCACACCGGGTGCCCGGTGCCGGGGACGCCGCACTCGTCGAGGAGCTCCGGTCGATGTCCCGCGCGTACCTGCGATCGGTCCTCGCCGACGCCTGACCCGGGGCCACCGGACGACGCCCGCTCCCGCTCTCGGGGGCGGGCGTCGTCGTCCGCCACGTCACGATTCGTCATCGTCCCGACGCGAGCGTCGGCGGACCCGGGTACGCTCCTGACCGTCCGTACCCCTCCGGTGCGGTGCGCTCGTACCCCGCTCGATCGGTCGATCCGGCGGAGCAGGGCGTCGGATGTCCGCGTACGCAATCCGTGATTGCCCATCGCGCCGAAGCATGCTTCAGTACGTGGGCGGGACGACCTCCACCCATCGGCGGGAGATCGACGGGCACGCGTCCACCAGACGCACCCAGGAACCGGAAGGGCCAAGCATCCATGATCGAGTTCCGATCGGTGCGCAAGCAGTACCCGGACGGCACCACCGCAGTCGAGCACTTCGACCTGGTGATCCCGTCCCGGACCACGACGGTCTTCGTCGGGTCGAGCGGCTGCGGCAAGACCACCCTGCTCCGGATGATCAACCGCATGGTGGACCCGACCGCGGGCAGTGTCGAGATCGACGGCGAGGACGTCGCGGCGGTCCCGCCGGTCGGACTCCGCCGCCGCATCGGGTACGTGATGCAGAACAGCGGACTCCTGCCGCACCGGAAGGTCGTCGACAACATCGCGACCGTGCCGCTGCTGACCGGTGTCCCCAAGGCCCGCGCACGGGAGCGTGCGCTCGAGCTCATGGACACCGTCGGACTCGACCGCGGCCTCGCCGACCGGTACCCCTCGCAGCTCTCGGGGGGTCAGCAGCAGCGTGTCGGGGTCGCCCGTGGCCTCGCCGTCGACCCGAACATCCTCCTCATGGACGAGCCGTTCGGCGCGGTCGACCCCCTCGTGCGGACGGATCTGCAGAACGAGCTCATCCGGCTCCAACGAGAACTCGGCAAGACCGTCGTGTTCGTGACCCACGACATCGACGAGGCCTTCCGCTTGGGCGACCAGGTCGTCATCCTCCGCAAGGGCGGGGTGATCGCGCAACAGGGAACGCCGGCCGAGATCATGTCGTCGCCCGCCGATGACTTCGTCGCCGACTTCGTCGGTGCCGGTCGCGGCCGCCGCGCCCTCCGCATCGAGCAGACACCCGGTGGTCCCGTGGTGGTCGACGCCGACGGTCGTGCCGCCGGTGTGCTCACCGGACCCGTCCCATCCGTCTCCGAGGCCGCCGCGTACCCCGCGGCGGGTGCTGCGGCGCAGGGTGGGAGCGCGTCGTGACCTGGGTGTGGTCGAACCTCGACATCATCTGGTCGGACACGCTGGCGCACCTGGCGACCGCGTTGCCGGCGATCGTCGTCAGCTTCCTCCTGTCGATCCCCATCGGGTGGCTCGTCGTCAAACTGCGCAGCCCCTCGACGGACGGCGGGGCGCCCCGGAGGCTCGCCCGGGGGACCGGCGGCGGCATCGTCGCCGTCGCCAGCCTGCTCTACGCGATCCCGTCCCTCCCGTTGTTCATCGCGCTGCCGGCGGTGATCGGCACCGACCTGCAGGACCCCGTCAACATCGTCGTCGCGCTGACGCTGTACGGGCTCGCGCTCATGGTGCGGTCGACGGCCGACGCGCTGTCGTCCGTCGACCCGGCCACGCAGGCAGCCGCCGTCGCCATGGGGTACTCGCCGGTGCAGCGGTTCTTCCGGGTCGACCTGCCGCTCGCGGGACCGGTGCTGCTCGCCGGCCTCCGGGTCGTCTCGGTGTCGACGATCTCGCTGACGACGGTCGGCGCGGTGCTCGGGGTGCAGAGCCTCGGGTCGCTGTTCACGGACGGCATCCAGCGCACGATCCCCGAGGAGATCGGGTCCGGGATCGTCATGGTCCTGGTCCTGGCGTTCGTGCTCGACGGCCTGCTCGTGCTGCTCGGGCGGTTGGTGCTCCCATGGACCCGGTCCATGCCCCGCGCCACGCGACGGCGCGCCGCCCGATCCACCGCACCGGTCGCGGAGGTGACCTCGTGATCATCGGCCAGGCGTTCGCGTGGGTGTTCGACCCCACCAACTACCCCGGACCCACCGGCATCCCGACGCGCCTCTGGGAACACGTGTGGATCACGCTCCTCGCGGTCGGGATCGCCGCGGTCATCGCGATCCCGATCGGGTTCGCGATCGGACACACCGGTCGCGCGCGGAGCGTGGCGATCGCCCTCTCCGGCGGCATCCGTGCGCTGCCGACGCTCGGCGTGCTGACGCTGCTCGGCATCGCGCTCGGCGTCGGACTGTCCGCCCCGCTCATCGCCCTGGTCGTGCTCGCGATCCCGTCGGTGCTCGCCGGCGCCTACGCGGGCATCGAGGCCGTCGACCCGGTGACCGTGGACGCGGCCCGTGCCATGGGCATGACCGAGTGGCAGATCCTCTGGAAGGTCGAGATCCCGCTCGGCCTGCCGCTGCTCATCGGGGGCATCCGGGCCGCGGTCCTCCAGGTCGTCGCGACGGCGACCCTCGCGGCGTACGTCGGGGCCGGCGGTCTCGGCGGCTACCTGTTCCTCGGCCTCAAGATCCAGGACTACGCGGAGATGCTCGGCTCGTCGATCCTCGTGATCGCACTCGCCATCGTCTTCGAGATCCTCTTCGCCGGGTTCCAGCGGGCGGTGGTGCCCGTGGGCGTTGCCGGCCGTTCGGGCTCGCGTTCCCGGGTGACGCACGCGTCCTCCCACAATCCCCTCCCGGAAGGAAACCCCTCGTGACCACAGCAACCAGACTCCGCCTCGGCATCGCGGCCGCACTGGCCGTCGGCGCCGTCGCGGCGCTCACCGGCTGCTCCTCGAGCAGCCCCATCGCGGGCAGCAGCGCGTCGTCCGCCGCCGGGTCCTCGACCATCGTCGTGGGCTCGCAGCAGTACTACTCGAACGAGATCATCGCCGAGCTGTACTCGCAGGTGCTCGAGCACGACGGCTACGACGTGAAGCGGAACTTCAACATCGGGCAACGTGAGGTCTACCTGCCGCAGATGCAGAAGGGCGCCATCGACGTCATGCCCGAGTACAGCGGCAACCTGCTCCAGTACTACGACAAGAAGTCCACGGCGTCGAGCCCCGCGGAGATCGCCGCGGGTCTCAAGTCCGCCCTGCCGAGCGGGATCCGTGCGCTCCCCGCAGCGGCGGCGACGGACCAGGACAGCTACACGGTCACCAAGCAGTTCTCGCAGCAGAACCACGTGACCAGCCTGGCCGACCTGAAGGACGTCTCGACGAAGCTGACCGTCGGGGGGAACTCCGAGTTCCAGACCCGCCCCTATGGGCCGAACGGCCTCAAGTCCACCTACGGTGCCACCGTCGGGTTCACCGCGATCGAGGACTCGGGCGGCGCGCTCACCGTCAAGGCGCTCAAGGACGGCACGGTGCAGCTCGCCGACATCTACAGCGCCGACCCGAGCATCAAGGCGAACGACTTCGTCACCCTCAAGGACCCGAAGCACCTGATCCTGCCGCAGAACGTGACGCCGGTCGTCTCGAAGAAGGTGACCGGCAAGGCCGCCACCGACATCGAGAAGGTCGACAAGGCCCTGACCACGTCCGCGCTGATCCAGCTCAACACCGAGAGCACCGTGGACAAGGAGAAGTCGGCGCAGATCGCCAAGAAGTTCCTCACCGACAAGGGACTGCTCTGAGCACCGCGGCGCACTGACCACCGACACGGGGACGGACGCCCGGCGAGTGCCCGGCATCCGTCCCCGTGCGGCGTGCGGCCCGGCTCGGTTCGGTACCCTTGATCGTCGGTCACCCGCTCGTGTGCGGTGACCCGTCCCTCCCGACCGAATGAGAGTTCCGTGACCATCGAGCAACACGTCGAGGACCCGCACGCCTACGACCCCCGGCGCATCCAGGACAAGTGGCAGCGCATCTGGTCGGACCTCGGGCTCTTCACGACGGACCCGGAGGACCGCCGCCCGCGCAAGTACATCCTCGAGATGTTCCCGTACCCGTCCGGAGACCTGCACATGGGTCACGCCGAGAACTGGGCACTCGGCGACTTCGTCGCCCGGTACTGGCGGCAGCAGGGCTTCAACGTGCTGCACCCGATCGGGTGGGACTCGTTCGGCCTGCCCGCCGAGAACGCGGCCATCAAGCGCGGGATCGACCCCCGCGCCTGGACGTACGCGAACATCGAACAACAGAAGGCCTCGTTCAAGCGCTACGCCCCGTCCTTCGACTGGACGCGCGAGCTGCACACGTCGGACCCCGAGTACTACAAGTGGAACCAGTGGCTGTTCCTCAAGATGTACGAGAAGGGCCTGGCGTACCGGAAGGACAGCTGGGTCAACTGGGACCCGGTGGACCAGACCGTCCTGGCGAACGAGCAGGTGTTGCCGGACGGCACGTCCGACCGCTCGGGCGCCGTGGTCGTCAAGAAGAAGTTGACGCAGTGGTACTTCCGGATCACGGACTACGCGGACCGGTTGCTCGACGACCTCAACCAGCTCGAGGGCACCTGGCCGGCGAAGGTCATCGCCATGCAGCGCAACTGGATCGGTCGATCCGTCGGCGCCGACGTCGACTTCGTGATCGAGGGGCGGGACGAACCCGTCACCGTCTTCACGACGCGACCCGACACGGTCTTCGGCGTCACGTTCCTCGTCGTCGCCCCGGACAGTGACCTCGCCGCCGAACTCGTCGCGTCATCGGACGACGCGACCCGGGCGGCCTTCGCCGAGTACCTGACCGAGACCCAGGCGACGAGCGAGATCGACCGGCAGAACGCCGACCGGCCGAAGACCGGTGTCCCGCTCAACCGGTTCGCCCTGCATCCGGTCACGGGGGAGCGCCTGCCCATCTGGGCGGCCGACTACGTGCTCGCGGACTACGGCCACGGTGCGGTCATGGCGGTGCCGGCCCACGACCAACGCGACCTCGACTTCGCACGCGTGTTCGGCCTCCCGGTCAAGGTGGTCGTCGACACGAACGCGGCCGTCACCGGTGCCATCCCGGTGATCCCCGAGGGCGCGACCCTCGAGGACTTCGACCTGCCGCCGCTCGACCCGGCATCGACCGGTGTCGCGCTGACCGGACAGGGGCGGATGATCGCGTCCGGACCGCTCGACGGCATGAGCAAGCAGCACGCGATCCAGGCTGCGATCCGGCTGCTCTCGGAGAAGGGCACCGGTCGCGCCGCCAAGACGTACCGACTGCGCGACTGGCTCATCTCCCGCCAGCGGTACTGGGGCACGCCGATCCCGATCATCCACGGCGACGACGGCACCGAGTACCCGGTGCCCGAGGACCAGCTGCCCGTGCTGCTCCCGCCGAGCGAGGGACTCGACCTCAAGCCGAAGGGCACGAGCCCGCTCGGCGGCGCCGAGGACTGGGTGAACGTGCCGAACCCGGTGGACGGCACTCCCGCCAAGCGCGACGCCGACACGATGGACACCTTCGTGGACTCGTCCTGGTACTTCCTGCGGTTCCTGAGCCCGAACGACGACAGCCAGGCGTTCGACCCGGCCGAGGCGCGCAAGTGGGCGCCCGTCGACCAGTACATCGGCGGCGTCGAGCACGCGATCCTGCACCTGCTCTACGCGCGGTTCGTCACGAAGGTCCTGTTCGACCTCGGGTACATCGACTTCACCGAGCCCTTCAACGCGCTGCTCAACCAGGGCATGGTGCTGTCCGGCGGGTCGAAGATGTCGAAGTCGAAGGGCGGCGTCAGCCTCGGGGACGAGCTCGACGCGCACGGGGTCGACGCCATCCGTCTGGTGATGGGCTTCGCCGGTCCGCCGGAGGACGACATCAACTGGGAGGACGTCTCGCCCGCCGCGAGCGCGCGCTTCCTCGCTCGCGCCTACCGCCTGGCGGTGGACGTGACGTCGGCTCCGAACGCGGTGTGGGCCGAGGGCGACCGCGCGCTGCGCCGCGTCACCCACCGGTTCCTCGCGGACGCGCCCGGTCTCATGGAGTCCTTCAAGTTCAACGTCGTCATCGCGCGGCTCATGGACCTGGTCAACGTCACGCGCAAGGCCATCGACTCGGGTGTCGGGCCGGCAGACCCCGCGGTGCGCGAGGCCACCGAGACCGTCGCGCTCGGTCTGAGTGTCTTCGCGCCGTACACCGGCGAAGAGATGTGGGAGCGGCTCGGGTACGAGCCGTCGGTGGCGACACACGGTTGGCGGAAGGCCGATCCCACCCTGCTCGTGCAGGAGAGCGTCACGGCGGTCGTGCAGGTCAACGGCAAGGTGCGCGACACGTTCGAGGTGCCGCCGTCGATCGACGCGGACGCCCTGGAGGCGCTGGCCCGGTCCTCCGCATCGGTGCAGCGGTTCATCGGTGAGCGCGAGATCGTCAAGGTGATCGTCCGCGCGCCGAAGCTGGTCAACATCGCGATCCGGGGCTGACTGCCCTCCGCGCCCACTCCTCCACAACGGCCCCGCTGGGGCGTCCCGACACAGGAGGCACCGGCGGGGCCGTTCGGCGTCGGGAGCGCCCCTAGCGTCGGAGCATGACGGGAGACGAGTTCGACGACACCGCACCGGTCCGCACCTGGATCCGGCCGCGCGCCCTCGTGGTCGTCGCCATCGCCGTGACGGTCGTGGCGCTGGTGCTGTTGGCGGTGGGCGCACTGACCGACCACGCCACGACGGTCCAGCGCTCCGCCGATGCGGTCTCGGTGTCGGCGCCCGCCACGGCGTCCACGGGAGTGGTCCCCCCAGCGGCGACGCCCGCGACAGTCGTCGTCCACGTGCTCGGGGCCGTCGCCACGCCGGGCCTCGTCGAGCTCCCGGTCGGTGCCCGCGTCGACGACGCGGTCACCGAGGCCGGCGGGGCGGCCGACCACGCAGACCTGAGCCGGGTGAACCTCGCCCGGCCGCTGGTGGACGGCGAGCAACTGTACGTGCCGCGTGACGGCGAGGACGACGTCCCCGAGGCCCCGGGACCCGTCGTGGGGGGCGGGAGTGCGTCCGTCGGTGGTGGGGAGGGCCCGACCCTGGTGGACCTCAACACCGCCGATGCCACCGCCCTGGAGACCCTGCCCGGCATCGGACCGGCGCTCGCCGACCGGATCGTCGCGTGGCGGACCGAGCACGGTCGGTTCTCGAGCGTCGAGGACCTGCTCGACGTCAGCGGGATCGGTGACGCGACCTTCGCGGACCTCCGGGACCGGGTGCGGGTGTGACGTCGCTCGGTGCGCCACGTCCCGATCTCCGCCTCGTCGTGCCGGTGGCCGTGGCCTGGGTGGTCGCGGTGGTCCTGGTCGCCAGTCCCGCGCACGCGGTCCCGGTCGCCGTGGCCGCGGGAGTCGCCGCGGCCACAGCGGTCCTGGTCGTCCTCCAGGCGGTCCGTCGCGGGCGGGCGGGCCCGCCACCCCGAGCGTACAGCGGACCGCTCGGCGTCGTCGGCCTCGTCGCGCCCACCCTGCTGCTCGTGGCCCTCGTCGCGGTCGCCGTCGACGTGCGTGACGCCGTCCGGCGTCCGGAAGCCATCCGAGCGATCGACGACGGGGCGGCCGTGGTCGCCGAGGTCGTGCTCGAGCGCGACGGCGAACCGGGTGTGCGAACGGTCCCCGGGCGCCTCGTCCGGATGGAACACCGCGCGGGTGGCGAGACGAGCACGACCACCGGCCTCCGCGTTCCCGCCCGCGTGGTCCTCGCGGAGCCGGGCTCGACGGAGCACGGCCCGGGTGCCAGCGACCTCGCCGTCCCACTCGTCGCGGGTGCCACGGTGCGTGTGCAGGCGGAGCTGGTCGCCGGGGCGCCGGGTGCGACCGCGTCCGTCCTGCTCTTCACCCGGGGCGACCCCGAGGTCGTCCACGCTCCCGCGGCGCTGCTCCTGGCCAGCACGATCGCCCGCCGCGCGTTCGCCGAGGTCACCGGGAGACTGCCCGGCCCCGGAGCCGGCCTGCTGCGCGGGCTCGCGATCGGGGACCGGAGCGGTATCGACGACCGGACCGCGGATGCGATGGAGGTGACCGCACTGACGCACCTCACCGCCGTCTCCGGCTCGAACTGCGCGGTGCTCGTCGGACTCGTGATGCTCGTCGGCCGCGCCGCACGCGCCCCGCGGCTGGCGCGTGTCGTGGTCTCGGTCGTCGTGCTCGGCGCATTCGTCCTGCTCGTGCGACCGGATCCGAGCATCGTGCGCGCGACGATCATGGCGGTCGTCGTGCTCGTCGTGCACCTGCGTGGACGACCCGTGCAGGGCGCACCGCTCGTGGCGCTGGCGACCATCGGCATGCTCGTCGTCGACCCGTGGCTCGCCCGGTCCTTCGGGTTCGCGCTCTCCGTCCTGGCCACCGCGGGGGTCGTGGTGGTCGCCCCGGTCCTGGCGTCGCGTCTCGCCGGACGACTCGGACCAGTGGTCGCGGCGTCGCTCGCGGTACCGGTCGCGGCGCAGGCCGCGTGCTGGCCCGTCACCGTGGTGCTCGCGCCGTCCATCCCGACGTACGCCGTGCTCACGAACCTGGTCACGGAGCCGTTGGCTCCCGTCGCGACCGTCCTCGGGCTGGCGGCGTGCGCGCTCGCGCCCATCTGGTCGACCGGTGCCTGGTTCCTCGCGGCCGCCGCGTGGGCACCCGCCGCGGTCATCGCCGTCGTCGCGCGGGCGGCCGCGGCACTCCCGTTCGCGGTGGTCCCCTGGCCGGCCGGTCCGTTCGGCGCCGCGACGGCCGCACTGGTGAGCGCGGCGGTCGTGGCGGCCGTGTTCGTGCGCCGTGCTGCACGGGCGGTCCCCGTGGCCGCGGCGGTGGTGGTCGGGGTGATCGGCGTCTCGGTCGTCGTCGTGCCCGACGCCGTCGTCCGGGGGAGCGTCCCCGCCGACTGGTCGCTCGCGGCCTGCGACGTCGGCCAGGGCGACGCGGTCCTGGTGCGGCGGGACGATGCGGTCGCGCTCGTCGACACGGGCGACGAGCCGGAGCGGCTCGAGCGCTGCCTCGACCTGCTGGGGATCGACCGGATCGACCTCTTCGTGGCCTCGCACTACGACCGCGACCACGTGGGTGCGGTCGGGGTGGTAGCCAACCGTGTCGGGACCGCCCTCGTCGGCCCGCTCGGCCGCGCGGCGGACGCCGACGTCGTCGCCACCCTGCGGCGCGCGGGTGCCGACGTGGTCACGGCGGGCGCAGGCACCGCCGGCACGCTCGGGGATCTGCCGTGGCGGGTGGTGTGGCCCCCTCCGTCGACCACCGAGGGCGGGAACGACGCGAGCGTCACGGTCCTGTTCGAGCCGTCCCGGCGTTGCTCCGACTGCCTGTCGTCGCTGTTCCTCGGCGACCTCGGCGAGGCGGCGCAGCGACGGCTGCTCGCCATGGTGACGGCAGCCGGAGGCTGGCCACCCGTCGACGTCGTCAAGGTCGCGCACCACGGCTCCGCCGACCAGGACCCGGCGCTGTACCGAGCGGTGTCGGCTCGGGTGGGCATCGTGAGCGTGGGTGCCGACAACCCCTACGGGCATCCCACCGACCGCGCGCTCGCGATGTTGGAGGCAGCGGGCACGGCGGCGCTCCGCACCGATCAGAACGGCACGATCGTGCTCTCGGCGTCGGGCGGCGACCTCCGGGTCTGGCGCGAGCGGCCCGACCGAGGCGATCCCACTACGGGGGTGTCGCCGGTCGCCCGTACACTGCTGGAGGTCGGTCGGGTCGGAGCCCGGCGTGGACCGGGTCGGGCACCGTCGGGTCCACCAACGTCCCGAGCGGGAGGCACACCATGGCGGCGAAGAGACCAGCGCGCGCAGCCGCGGCGATCGACCAGGTCCCGTGGTCGGCGATCCGGCCGGCACCGGTCGTCCTCGTGACGGGACCCGAGACCTTCCTCGCCGAACGAGCGATCACCTCGCTGCGCGATCTCCTGCTCGCCGAGGACCCCGCACTCGAGGTCCACGATCTCGAGGCCGACCAGTACGCGCCTGGGCTGCTCGCGACCCTCGCCAGCCCCTCGCTGTTCGGCGAACCCCGCCTCCTGCGCGTCGTCCAGGTCGAGAAGTGCACGGACGCGTTCATCACCGAGACCCTCTCCTACCTCCAGGCCCCGGCCGACGACGTCACGCTCGTGCTCCGGCATGGCGGCGGCGTCCGCGGGAAGAAACTGCTCGACGCGATCCGTGGCGGCACCGGCGGCGGGATCGAGGTCCAGTGCGACGAACTGAAGAAGGAGACCGACCGGATCGACTTCGTCCAGGCCGAGTTCCGCGCCGCGCGCCGGAAGATCAGCCCGTCCGCGGTCCGCACCCTCGTCGCGGCGTTCGCGGACGACCTCGCCGAACTCGCTGCCGCCTGTCGTCAGCTGCTCGCCGACGACGACCAGGAGATCACGGACCGGACGGTGGACCGGTACTACGGCGGCCGGGTCGAGACGAACGCCTTCAAGGTGGCCGACATCGCGCTCGCCGGTCGATCGGGGCCGGCCGTCGTGCAGCTCCGGCACGCCCTGGCGACCGGCGAGGCCCCCGTGCCGATCGTCGCGGCGTTCGCGAGCAAGATCCGCACGATGGCGAAGGTCAGTTCCTTCCGCGGGTCGAGCGGGCAGGCGGCATCGGCGCTCGGGCTGGCACCGTGGCAGGTGCAGCGGGCGCAGCGAGACGTCCAGGGCTGGAGCGAGGCCGGCCTCGCGAACGCGATCCTCAGCATCGCGGCCGCCGACACGGCGGTGAAGGGCGGGTCCCGCGACGCCCACTACGCGCTCGAGGTGATGGTTCGCGTCATCGCCCGCCACGGTGAGGGGACCTGACCGGGCCGGGCATGGTCGGCCGGGTGCTGATCCCGCAGGCCGGATCCGCCGGGTGCCGACCCCTGCGCAGTGCGGCCCCTGCGCAGTGCCGACCCCTGCGCCGTGCTGACCCCCAAGCCCGAGCTGCGCCGCGCCGGACACGCGGAACGCCCCCGGCACCGAAGTGTCGGGGGCGTTCGGCGAGGTGCGGCTCGGCCAGCGCTCAGATCAGAGCGCGGCGACCTTCTTCGAGATCGCGGACTTGCGGTTCGCGGCCTGGTTCTTGTGGATGACGCCCTTGCTCACGGCCTTGTCGAGCTTCTTCGTCGCGACGACGAGGGCGGCGGTGGCCTTGTCCTTGTCGCCGGCGGCGATGGCCTCGTTCGTGTGGCGGATGTACGTCTTGAGCTCGCTCTTGTAGGCCTTGTTGCGCTCCTGGGCCTTCAGGTTGGTCTTGATGCGCTTCATCTGCGACTTGATGTTCGCCATGCGGTTCTGCTTTCTGTGTGTCTCGGACGGGTGAACGCGATCACAGGGATAGAGGGTCCGATCGCGGATCGCGCTCCACCTGTGGGAGATGGAACACGCAAGCCAGCGAGCAATGTTACCAGGACCACGAGGAGCGATCAACGCGCCACCCCTCGACTAGCGTTGCGCCATGCCATCGCTCGCGCCGCACATCAGCACCGTGCCCGACTCCGGCATCCGGCGGATCTACGAGCAGGCTCTGCTCCTCGACGACGCCATCATGCTCGTGGTCGGCGAGCCCGACGTGCCCGTGGCCCGGCACATCGGCGACGCGGCGCGACGCGCGTGGACCGAGGACCGGACCAACTACACGCCGAACGGCGGGATCGCGCCACTGCGGCGGGCCCTCCAGGAGAAGCTGTCCCGCGAGAACCGGATCGACGCCGAGATCGAGCAGGTCTGGGTGACGGTCGGGGCGACCCAGGCCCTGCACCAGGCGATGGCACTGCTGCTCGCGCCGGGCGACGAGGTCCTCGTGCCGGACCCCGGCTACACGACCTTCACCATGAACGCCCACATGCTCGGTGCGGTCCCGGTGCCGTACGAGCTGGCACCGGCGCACGGGTTCGAGCCGGACCTCGACGCCCTCGAGGCGAGCGTGACCGACCGCACGCGCGTGCTCCTGCTCAACTCGCCGTCGAACCCGCTCGGGTCGGTGGTCGGCGCGGAGACCGTGCAGCGGCTGCTCGCCTTCGCCCGTCGGCACGACCTCTGGGTCATCAGTGACGAGGTCTACGAGTACTTCACGTTCGGCGCGCGCCACGTCAGTCCCGCGTCCCTCGACGAGGACGACCGGGTGTTCAGCGTGTTCTCCCTGAGCAAGACGTACGCGATGACCGGCGTGCGCGTCGGGTACCTCGTCACGCCGAGGGGTATGGCGGGGACCATGCGGACGGTCCAGGAGGCCACGGTGAGCTGTGTCGCCGAACCCGATCAGTTCGCGGCCCTCGCGGCCATCGTCGGGGACCACTCGGCAGTCCAGGAGGCCCGTGACCACTACCGCGCGAACCTCGAGGTGGCGCGAGAGGTCCTCGACGCGAAGGGCATCACGTACAACGACCCCGAGGGCGCGTTCTACCTGTGGATCGACGTCGCGCACGCGACCGACGGGGACGTCGCGGCATGGGCGGAGCGGTTCCTGCTGGCGGAGCGCGTCGCGGTGGCGCCGGGCAGCGCGTTCGGGAGGGCCGGTGAGGGGTGGATCCGCGTGTGCCTGGCCGCGGACCCCGCGGTGCTCCGCGAGGGTCTCCGTCGTCTCCCGGACCCGCGCTGACGACCCTGCCGGCAGGGTCGCTCCCGTCCTCGCCGCGGTCGCCGCGACCGGGTCTGGCCGCATCGGTCGGCTGCGCGTGGAACAATCGACCGATCCACCGCTCGACCTCAGAGGAACCGTGAGCCCACAAGCATCCGCACCACTCGAACCCGCGTCGACGGCGGCCGGGGCGATCCGCAACTTCTGCATCATCGCCCACATCGACCATGGCAAGTCGACGCTGGCCGACCGCATGCTGCAGATCACCGGCGTCGTCGAGGAGCGTGCGATGCGGGCGCAGTACCTCGACCGGATGGACATCGAGCGCGAGCGTGGGATCACCATCAAGTCGCAGGCCGTGCGCATGCCGTGGGAGCGTGACGGCCAGACGTTCGCCCTGAACATGATCGACACTCCAGGCCACGTCGACTTCTCGTACGAGGTGTCGCGGTCGCTCGCCGCGTGCGAGGGCGCGATCCTGCTCGTCGACGCCGCCCAGGGGATCGAGGCGCAGACCCTGGCCAACCTGTACCTCGCGCTCGAGAACGACCTCGAGATCATCCCGGTGCTCAACAAGATCGACCTGCCCGCCGCGGAGCCGGACAAGTACGCCGCCGAGCTGGCGCAGCTCATCGGCGGCGACCCGGCCGACGTCCTGCGCGTGAGCGGCAAGACCGGCGTGGGCGTGGCGGAGCTGCTCGACCGGGTCGTCGAACGCATCCCGGCGCCGGTCGGTCGCCTGGACGCCGAGCCGCGGGCGATGATCTTCGACTCGGTCTACGACAGCTACCGCGGTGTCGTCACCTACGTGCGCATGGTCGACGGGCGGATCAGCCCCCGCGAGAAGATCCAGATGATGTCGACCCGCACCACCCACGAGATCCTCGAGATCGGGGTGTCGAGCCCGGAGCCGGTACCGACGAAGGGCCTGGCGGTCGGCGAGGTCGGGTACCTCATCACCGGCGTCAAGGACGTCCGGCAGTCCAAGGTCGGCGACACCGTCACGAGCGCCGCGAGGCCCGCCACGGAGGCGCTGGCCGGGTACACCGACCCGAAGCCGATGGTGTTCTCGGGGCTGTACCCGATCGACGGCAGCGATTACCCGGACCTGCGCGAGGCACTCGACAAGCTGAAGCTGTCCGACGCCGCACTCGTCTACGAACCCGAGACCTCGGTCGCGCTCGGCTTCGGGTTCCGCTGCGGGTTCCTCGGGCTGTTGCACCTCGAGATCATCACGGAGCGGCTGTCCCGCGAGTTCGGACTCGACCTCATCACCACCGCGCCGAGTGTGGTCTACGAGGTCACGACCGAGGACAAGAAGACCGTCGAGGTCACGAACCCGTCGGAGTTCCCGTCGGGCAAGATCGCCAGCGTCAAGGAGCCCGTCGTCCGCGCGGCGATCCTGGCGCCGAAGGACTACGTGGGCGCGATCATGGACCTGTGCCAGTCGCGCCGCGGCACGATGCTCGGCATGGAGTACCTCGGCGAGGACCGCGTCGAGCTCCGGTACTCGATGCCGCTCGGTGAGATCGTGTTCGACTTCTTCGACCAGTTGAAGAGCCGCACGCAGGGGTACGCGAGCCTCGACTACGAGCCCATGGGGGACCAGGAGGCCGACCTCGTCAAGGTGGACATCCTGCTCCAGGGAGACCAGGTCGACGCCTTCAGCGCGATCGTCCACCGGGACAAGGCGTACGCGTACGGCGTGCTCATGACCGGTCGCCTGCGCGAACTCATCCCGCGGCAGCAGTTCGAGGTCCCGATCCAGGCCGCGATCGGTGCGCGCATCATCGCGCGCGAATCGATCCGTGCCATGCGCAAGGACGTCCTGGCGAAGTGCTACGGCGGTGACATCACCCGCAAGCGCAAGCTCCTCGAGAAGCAGAAGGAGGGCAAGAAGCGCATGAAGATGGTGGGTCGCGTCGAGGTCCCGCAAGAGGCGTTCATCGCTGCGCTCTCCGGTGACACCGAGGCCAAGGACGCCAAGAAGAAGTGACCGCCGACGGTCCGGGGAGCGCCCACGCCGCACGTGCCGGTGCTGACCGCGACGCCCTGACCTACGCGCCCGAGGGCGGATCGCTCGCCCCCGACCTGGTGACGGCCCCGCCAGCGGGGTACCGCGCACGGCAGGACGCCGCGCGGATCGGGCGCGGTCGTGCCTGCCACGACCGCACGGTCGACGCCGTGCTCCGCTGGGAGATCCAGGAGCGCGTCGGGATCCGGGTGGAACCGGAGGTCCGGGAGACCCAGGACCACCGGGAGACCCAGGACCACCGGGAGACCCAGGACCACCGGGAGGCCCGGGAGGACCCGGACGGTCCGCACGACCCGTCCCGACCCGGGCGACCGCACCCGCGCCTCCGCGCCGGAGACCGTGCTGTCCTGCACATCCGCGCGTACGGCGTCACCACCCACGCGCCGGTCCGCGCCGTCCGCGTGGTCGACGAGGAGACCCGCGGCGGCTTCGCCTACGGCACCCGTCGCGGGCACCCCGAGTCGGGCGAGGTCGCGTTCCTCGTCGAGCACCGTCCCGATGACACGGTCTGGCTCGTCGTGCGGTCGTTCTCACGACCGGCGAACCGACTGTGGGCGCTGCTCTGGCCGTTCGTGCAGTGGAAGTCGCGGCGCACGACGGCGCGCTACCTGCGGGTCCTCGCCGGGGGGATCGATCCCACGCTCGGTACGATGGGCGGATGAGCACCCGCGGCAGCCACCGCCCCACCGCCCTGACCTACGGCGCCGTCGGGGCGACCCAGGCGCCGGACCTCATGACCTACCCGCCCGAGGGGTTCACGCCGAGCGAGTCCCGCACGCGCATCGGCCACGGCGACCAGCGGTTCGAGACGGCGTGGGTCCAGACCCTGACCTGGCAGATCCAGGAGCGCAGCGGCATCCGGGTCCGCGTGGACGACGTCCCCGACGACGACGAGGTCGGCTACACCCCCGTCGAGTTCGACGACGAGGGTCGTCCGGTCACACCGGCCTCGATCGGCGGCGGGACGACCGAGCGGTTCGCGCCGGACGGCACGCCCTTGCTGACCGCGGGGACGACCGCGACGCTGACGATCCACGCGTACGGGCGGGTCGTGCACGCCCCGGTCCGCGTCGTCTCGGTGATCGACGAACCGGACCGCAAGGGCTTCGCGTACGGCACGCTCGAGGGGCACCCGGTGTCGGGCGAGGAGTCCTTCGTCGTCGAGCGCACCACGGACGGCTCGGTCTGGCTGCAGGTGCGGCAGTTCTCGCAGCCGTCGTCGCGCGGGTGGCGGTTCCTCGGCCCGTTCCTCCGACGCCAGCAGCGGCGACTCGCCCAGGCCTACCTGCAGGCGTTGCTCGGTTCCGACTGACGATCACGCCGGGTCGTTCAGACCAGGGGCCGGAGCGCGGCGACGGCGTCCAGCAGGGTGTCGGCACCCTCCGCGCAGTCCGCGACGACCGCGACCGCGCTCGTCCTGCCGAGCTCGTCGACGTCGTGCACGCCGGTGGCGACCGCGATGAACGGGATGCCCGCCGCGTCGGCGGCGGTGCCGTCGCGGGGCGTGTCCCCGATGACCACCACGCGGTTCCCGCGGAGGTCCGCGGCCGCCCGGCGCGTCAGCGCCTGCCGCTCGACGTCCTCGTCCCCGAAGTACGAGTGCGCCCAGTCGAACGCGTCCGGGTCGAACCCGGCGCTGGTGAGCTTGAGGCGAGCCCGACCCGCGGAGTTCCCGGTGAGCAGCGCGGAGCGCCAGCCACGATCGGTCATGCGTTGCAGCAGGGCCATCACACCCGGCGCGGGCGTCCGCCGCTCACCCGACCGGTAGCGCTCCTCGGACAGGCGTTGCAGGTGTCCGCGGACGGTCTCGGACAGCTCCGGGTCGAGCCCGTGGGCCCGGAGGGCCTCGAGGATGATCCCGGCGTCGGTCCGGCCGTGCTGGTGGCCGACAAGCTGCTCGAGGTCCCGGCCCACGGTGCGCTCCAGTGCGAGGTGGTACAGGCTCCCGGGGACGGCGGCGTTCTCGACGAGGGTCCCGTCGACGTCCCAGAGGACGATGGTGCCGGCGACGCTGTCGGCGCTGGGTTCCGGGTCCGTGCTCCCGGAGGTGGTGCTGTCGTGCATGGGACCATCATGTCGACCCCGTCCCGGCCGCGCGACCGGTGGTGTGACCCGGGGACGGCGGCGCGGTGGGACAATGGAGTCCGTGCCCAGCGCCCTGCCGATCGCCGATCCCGCCCCCGCGGATGGCCTGATCGTCCCCTCGGCGGACGCGGGAGACACCCCGTTCGGCGTCTACGTGCACGTGCCGTTCTGCCGTGTCCGCTGCGGCTACTGCGACTTCAACACCTACACGGCATCGGAACTGCGGGGCGTCCGGCGCGACGACTACGCGGGTCACGCGGTCCAGGAGATCCGGTTCGCGGCGTCCGTCCTCGACCGGTCGGGCGTCGCGCGTCGGCCGGTGTCCACGGTGTTCTTCGGCGGTGGGACCCCGACGATGCTGCCGGCGGACGACCTCGTGATGATCCTTCGCGCGATCGACGACACCTGGGGGATCCTCCCGGGTGCCGAGGTCACGACCGAGGCGAACCCGGACTCGGTCGACGCGGAGTCCCTGGCGACGCTGCGCCGCGGCGGGTTCTCGCGCGTGAGCTTCGGCATGCAGTCCGCGGTGCCCCACGTGCTCGCCACGCTCGACCGGACGCACGACCCGGAGCGGGTCCCGCTCGTGGTGGATGCGGCGCGGGCGGAGGGGCTCGACGTCAGCCTCGACCTCATCTACTCGACGCCGGGGGAGTCACTCGACGACTGGCGCCGTTCGCTCGACGCGGCGATCGCGTACGGGCCGGACCACCTGTCGGCCTACGCGCTCATCGTCGAGGACGGCACGGCCATGGGGCGCGCCGTCGCGAAGGGGCTCCTGCCGGCGCCGGACGACGACCTGGCCGCCGACATGTACGAGGAGGCCGACGCACGTCTTGCTGCCGCCGGGTACAGCTGGTACGAGGTCTCGAACTGGGCCCGCGGTGCCGAGCACGCGAGCCGCCACAACCTGTCCTACTGGAAGGGCCACGACTGGTGGGGGGTGGGTCCGGGGGCGCACTCGGCCGTCGCCGGCACCCGATGGTGGAACGTCAAGCACCCGGCCGCGTACGCCGCGCGCGTGCTCGGGGGCGAATCACCGGCGGCCGGCCGCGAGACGCTCGACGACGAGACCCGGTACGTCGAGCGCGTCCTGCTCGCTGCGCGCGTGCGCGGCGAGCTGGCCACCGCGGAGCTCCGTCCCGAGGCGCGTGGGCGCGTCGCCGGGCTCATCGCGCGCGGACTCGTCGACGGCCGCGCCGCGCTGTCCGGGAGGCTCGACCTCACGCTGCGCGGGCGCCTGCTGGCTGACGCCGTGGTGCGGGAGCTGTTGGACTGACGGACCGCCGGGGGAGCGGCGGGCTGCTGGCGGGCCTCCCGGCCGTGTCCGCCGGCAGGTGACCGACGGTGGTCGTCAGGCGCGGATGAACTCGATGCTGAGCGGGTAGCGGTAGAACTGCCCGGCGTTGGCGCGCACGGCCGCGATGACGCCGAACACGACCTGGATCACGGCGACGGCGAACAGGATGAGGACGCCGATGCCGAGCCACGACGTGATGACGCCGACCGCGTACGCGATCGCCATCGTGAAGTGGAAGTTCAACGCGACCCGCGTGTGCTCGCGGACGAACGGTCCCCGGTCGCGCAGCACGAGGTACCCGACCAGCGGGACGACGAACTGGAAGAAGATCCCGCCGACGTGCACGAGGGTCGCCCAGAGGCGCTGGTCCTCGGGGCGCATCGGCTGCGGCGGCTGGTAGTGCCCCCACTGCTGTCCCCACTGCGGGTCCGGCTGCTGTCCGTAGGGCGGCGTCGTGCTCATGCCGGAAGCGTAACGGCTCGCTGTGACCGGTTCGAGGCCCGGTCGGTCGGAGGTTCGGCGTAGGATCAGCAGTCGGACCCGGAGAGTGCCAGCCCTGTGGCACAGCGGACGGTGCGACCACCGCCGGACCCTCTGGGCGCACATCGCGCACGAGTGGCAGGAGGGAGGGCGCGTCATGGTGTCGGAACGCAGTCTCGAGGTGCTCAAGGCGATCGTGCGCGACTACGTCGCGTCCCGCGAGCCCGTCGGGTCCCGCTCCATCGTCGAGCGGCACGCGTTCGGGGTGTCGTCGGCGACGATCCGGAACGACATGGCCGCCCTCGAGGAAGAACAGCTCATCGTCGCCCCGCACACGTCGTCGGGGCGGGTGCCCACCGACAAGGGCTACCGCGTGTTCGTCAACCACCTGACCGAGGCCCGCCCGCTGTCGAGCGCCCAGCGGCACGCGATCGAGACCTTCCTCGGGCGGTCGAACGACCTCGACGAGGTCCTCGGTCGCACGGTACGTCTGCTCAGCCAGCTCACGAACCAGGTCGCGCTCGTGCAGTACCCCTCGATGATCCGCGCCCGGGTACGGCACGTCGAACTCGTCCGGCTCAGCGAGACCCGGTTCATGAGCGTGCTCATCACGGACACCGCACGCGTCGAGCAGCGCATCCTCGAGACCGATCTCCGCGTCGAGGACGACGCCCTCACCGAACTCCGCGCCGTGCTCGGCTCCGCGGCCGTCGGGCTGCTGCTGCAGGACGTCCCCCGGGTGCTGCTCGGCATCCCCGAACGCGTGCGCCCCGAGCTGCAGGGACTCGCCGCCGTCGTGGTCGCGGCACTCGTCGAGCAGGTCCGGGCCAACCGCCAGGACCGGCTCGTCATGGCGGGTGCGGCGAACCTCGCGAAGAGCGAGGACGACTTCGCCGGCGGCCTGTTCCCCGTGCTCGAGGCGATCGAGGAACAGGTGACCCTGCTCCGGCTCTTCGGCGAGATGCAGCTCGACGCGGTCGCCGTCGCCGCGAGCATCGGCGAGGAGAACGCCGCGTACCTCGGCACCGCCGGGGGACTCGACGCGACGAGCATCGTGGCCGGTGGGTACACCGCGGCCGGGGGCGAGGTCGCCCGGCTCGGCGTGCTCGGCCCGACCCGCATGGACTACGGCACGAACATGGCCGCCGTCCGGGCGGTGGCCAGGTACCTCTCGGGGCTCCTGGCCGACAATTGACCATCCGTCCGGACCGCCGGTCGTCCCGGATCGGGACCACCGTGCGGCGGACGCCGACCACTCCGACAGACTGAGGTGCTGTGGCAGACCACTACGAGGTCCTCGGCGTCGCACGCGACGCCGCCGACGCGGACATCAAGAAGGCGTACCGACGCCTGGCCCGGGAACTCCACCCGGACGTCAACCCGAGCCCGGAGGCGGCAGAGCGGTTCAAGGACGTCACCCACGCCTACGACGTCCTCAGCGACCCGGAGCAGCGGCGCCGCTACGACGCCGGTCCGCAGGACGGCACCTTCGGCGGCGGAGCCGGTGGCTTCGGCGACATCTTCGACGCCTTCTTCGGTGGTGGCGGTGGCGGATTCGGTGCGCGCGGCACCGGGCCGCGGTCGCGCGCCGAGCGCGGCCAGGACGCCCTGCTGCGTGTCGAGGTCGACCTCGAGGAGGTCGTGTTCGGCACGCACAAGGACATCGAGGTCGACACGGCCGTGCTGTGCGAGACCTGCGGCGGCTCGTGCAGCGCGCCCGGGACCCACCCGGTGACCTGCGACATCTGCGGGGGCACCGGGCACGTGCAACGGACCGTCCGGTCGCTCCTCGGCAACGTGGTCACGAGCGCGCCCTGCGGCACCTGCCGCGGGTACGGGACCGTGATCCCGAACCCGTGCCCGACCTGCCAGGGCCAGGGCCGCGTTCGCGCCCGCCGGACGCTCCCCGTCGACATCCCCGCGGGCGTCGACTCCGGTCTGCGGCTGCAGATGCCCGGTCAGGGCGAGGTCGGGCCGGCGGGCGGACCCTCGGGCGACCTGTACCTCGAGGTCAAGGTGCGGCACCACGACGTGTACAGCCGCGACGGCGACGACCTCCTCGCGACACTCGAGGTGCAGATGACCGACGCGATCCTCGGCACGACGACGACCATCGACGGGCTCGACGGGCCGGTCGAGCTCGAGATCCGGCCGGGGGTGCAGAGCGCCGACGTCCTGACGATCAAGGACCGCGGGGTGACGCGACTGCGCGGTGGGGGTCGGGGCGACCTGCGCGTCGGCGTCCAGGTCGTCACGCCGACGAAGCTCTCGCACAAGGAACGCGGTCTCGTCGAACAACTCGCCAAGTCCCGGAAGGCGCCGGCGCCGCAGCTCGCCCGGTTCCAGCAGGGGCTCTTCGGCAAGCTCCGTGACCGCTTCTTCACCTTCTGATCCGTGGCGTCCCTGTACCTGGTCGACGACCTCGCCGGCGTCCGGCCCGGCGACGTCGTGTCGCTCGACGGCGCCGAGGGTCGGCACGCCGTCACGGTCGCGCGGATCCGCCAGGGCGAGGCGCTGCGGATCGGGGACGGTCGGGGCACCGTCGTCAGCGGCGCGGTGGCGGAGGTCGGCCGCGACGCGCTGACGCTCGCGGTCCGGTCCGTGGACGTCGAACCGGAAGGCTCGCCACGGCTCGTGCTCGTCCAGGCACTCGCGAAGGGCGGCCGTGACGAGATGGCGGTCCAGGCGGCGACCGAGATCGGCGTCGACGGCGTGGTGCCCTGGTCGGCCGCACGGAGCGTGTCCCGCTGGGAGGGTCCGAAGACCGAGAAGGGCCGTGCGCGCTGGGGCGCGATCGTCCGCGAGGCGGCGAAACAATCGCTCCGGGCCCGGGTCCCCGACGTCGGACCGCTCGTCACGACCGCGACCCTGGCCGACGGGGCGGGCCTCCCGCCCTCGACGACGGTCCTCGTGCTCGATCCGCTCGCGGAGCAGCCGCTCAGTTCGGTGGCCGTTCCCGAGGGCGCGGGGGCGATCGCACTCGTCGTCGGTCCCGAGGGCGGCATCGCGGACACCGAGTTCGACCGCCTCACCGACGCGGGCGCCACGCGGGTCCGGCTCGGTGCGTCGGTCCTCCGCACGAGCACCGCGGGGCCCGCGGCGCTCGCCGTGCTCCAGGCGCGGCTCGGCCGCTGGTGACGGCTGCCACCGTCGGGGCGCCCGGCGCAGCGCAAGCCCAGCGCGAACAGCTCGGAACGGTGTCGCCAGCACGCCCTACGATGGAGCGATGAGCACCTCGCCGAGCGTCTTCTCGCGGATCGTCGCGCGCGAGATCCCCGCCACCGTCGTCGCCGAGGACGACCGCCTCATCGCGATCGAGGACATCGCTCCGAAGGCGCCCGTCCACGTGCTCGTCGTCCCGAAGACCGAGCAGTACGCCACCGTGGCGGAGCTCGCGGCCGGCGACCCGTCGCTGCTCGCGGACCTCGTCGCGATGGCCCAGCGCGTCGCCGACGAGCGTGCGGGGGGCCAGTTCCGTCTCGTGTTCAACTCCGGTGCGTCCGCCGGACAGACCGTGTTCCACGTCCACGCCCACGTCCTCGCGGGCGACCTCCAGGAAGGCACCCTTGCCGGTTAGCAGCACCGCACACCCCGCATCCTCGTCCGACGAGCCCGAGGTCACCGTCGACCTCGCCGTGGACGGCATCGCCATGGTGCAACTCCTCGGGCCGCAGGACCGCCTGCTCCGCACGGTCGAGCGGCAGTACCCGACCGTCCGCGTGCTGGTCCGCGGCAACGAGGTCAGCCTCACCGGTCCGGAGCGCGACGTCGCACACGCCCGTGTCCTCGTCGACGAGCTCATCACCATGGTGCGTCGCGGCCAGGACATCGGACAGGCGGACGTCGCCACCTCCGCCCGCGTCATCGAGGACGACCGCCGGCCGACCGACCTGTTCGGCACCCCCATCGTGCAGAGCCGCGGCAAGTCCGTCCGGCCCAAGACGGACGGCCAGCGTGCCTACGTCGACGCGATCGACGAGAACACGATCACGTTCGGCATCGGACCGGCCGGCACGGGCAAGACCTACCTCGCCATGGCGAAGGCCGTGCAGGCGCTGCAGCGACGTGAGGTCAACCGGATCATCCTGACCCGCCCGGCGGTGGAGGCCGGTGAGAAGCTCGGGTTCCTGCCCGGCACGCTCACCGACAAGATCGACCCGTACCTCCGGCCGCTGTACGACGCCCTCAACGAGATGATGGACCCCGAGCTGGTCCCGAAGCTCCTGGCGTCCGGCACGGTCGAGGTCGCACCGCTCGCGTACATGCGTGGTCGCACGCTCAACGACTCGTTCGTGGTCCTCGACGAGGCGCAGAACACGACGCCCGAGCAGATGAAGATGTTCCTCACCCGGCTCGGCTTCGGCTCGAAGATGGTCGTCACCGGCGACATCACGCAGGTCGACCTGCCCGCGCAGGTGAGCGGTCTGCGGCTCGTGACCCAGATCCTCGACCAGGTCGACGACATCCACTTCGCGCGCCTGACGAGTGACGACGTCGTCCGTCACACGCTCGTCGGCCGCATCGTGGACGCCTACTCGCGCTACGACGAGGAGCGCCTCGCCGAGCAGGCAGGCGACCGACCGGGCGGTCGTGGCACTCCGTACCGGGGCAACCCCGACGGGACGAACCGCTCGGAGCGCCGTGGGCGACCGCCGCAGGACCGCCAGCAGAGCCCGTACCCGACCAGCGCCCGAGGAGGTAGCCGGTGAGCATCGAGCTGAACAACGAGTCCGGCGTCGAGGTCGACGAGGACGCCGTCCAACGTCTCGCGGCCTTCGCGCTCGATGCCATGCACGTCCACGCCGACGCCGAGCTCGCGATCGTGCTCGTGGACGAGGGCGCGATGGAACAGCTGCACGTCCAGTGGATGGACGAGCCCGGCCCGACCGACGTCCTGAGCTTCCCGATGGACGAACTCCGGCCCGGCACCGAGGACGACCCGACACCTCCCGGACTCCTCGGCGACATCGTGTTGTGTCCCCAGGTCGCGGCGGAGCAGGCGCGGACGGCCGGTCACTCGACGCTCGACGAACTCCTCCTCCTCACCTGCCACGGTGTGCTGCACCTGCTCGGCTTCGACCACGCCGAGCCGGACGAGAAGGCCGAGATGTTCGGGTTGCAGGGCGAGATCCTCAGCGCCTTCGCGGCGCAGCGTCGAGGCCGGTGACCCCGGTGCTCCTGGTCGCCGTGCTGCTCGCGGTGGCGGCCGCACTGGTCGTGCTCGGCGGTCTGCTCGCCGCCTCGGACGCCGCGTTGTCGGTGATGTCCCGAGCGGACCTCGACGAGATCGCCGAGCACAGCCGGTACCGCCGGGCCGTCGAGGCCATCTCCGACGACCCGGGAGCGCACCTCAACGCCCTCAACTTCTTCCGCGTCCTCGCCGAGACGGCGGCGGCCGTGCTCGTCACGGTCGCGCTCGTGCGCGTCTTCGCGGTCTGGTGGGTCGCGCTGCTCGTCTCGGCGGCGGTCATGACGGCCGTCTCCTTCGTCCTCGTGGGGTCGAGTCCGCGGAGCGTCGGCCGTGCCCACGCCGGCCAGCTCATCGCGTGGACGGGCGGCCTCGTGCACGCGGTCCGCATCGTGCTCGGGCCGCTCGCGACCGTCCTCGTCGCGATCGGGGACCGCGTGACCCCGGGGCGGAGCGGAGGGTCGAGCGTCGCGACGGAGGAGCAGCTGCTCAGCATCGTCGACGAGGCGGCCGAGAGCAACGTGCTCGAGGCGGACGACCGCGAGCTCATCCACTCGGTGTTCGAGTTCAGCGACACGCTCGTCCGCGAGGTCATGGTCCCGCGCACGGACATGACGACCGTCGACGTCGACGACACCCTCGCCACCGTGATGGAGCGGTCGCTGCGGTCGGGGGTGTCCCGCATGCCGGTCATCGGCCGTGACAGCGACGACGTCCTCGGGGTCGTCCACCTGCGCGACGTCGCCCGCGCCCTGTACGAGCGCGCGGGATCCGCCACCGCTGACGTCACGACCGTGTTGCGTCCCGCCGAGTTCGTGCCGGAGTCGAAACCGGCGGACGAGACCCTGCGGTTCATGCAGGCGGTGAAGAACCACCTGCTCCTCGTGGTGGACGAGTACGGCGGCGTCGCGGGACTCGTCACCATGGAGGACCTCATCGAGGAACTCGTGGGAGACATCTCGGACGAGTACGACCGCACCGTCGTGGACCGCACCGAGATCCGCCCGGGCGTCTGGCGCATCTCGGCACGGCTTCCGGTCGACGAGCTCGGCGACCTCTTCGGGATGGAGCTCGACGACGACGACGTCGACACGGCGGGTGGCCTGCTCGTCAAGGAGCTCGGCCAGCTGGCCACCGCGGGGGACACCGTCACGGTGTCCGGCGTCGAGCTCACCGCGGAACGGGTGGAAGGCCGACGTCGCGACCTGGTCACCCTGCTCGTCGAGCGGGCACCGACGCCGGACGACGCCCCGGCACTCGACGACGAACCGACCCCCACGACGACGGGACACCACACCGCATGACCACCACCGGATCCACCAGCGATGCCGCCGGGACCCCCTTCCGGGCCGGGTTCGTCTCGTTCGTCGGCCGCCCGAACGTGGGCAAGTCGACCCTGACGAACGCCCTCGTCGGCGAGAAGGTCGCCATCACCTCCTCGAAGCCCCAGACCACCCGACGCGCGATCCGCGGCGTCGTGCACCGGCCCGACGGGCAGGTCGTCATCGTCGACACGCCCGGGGTCCACCGGCCCCGGACGCTGCTCGGGGAGCGCCTCAACGACCTCGTGCAGGCGACCCTCGGTGACGTCGACGTCATCGGGTTCTGCGTGCCCGCGAACGAGCCGATCGGTCCCGGCGACCGGTTCATCAACGCGCAGCTCGACGCCCACCCGCGCGCGCGCACGATCGCGATCGTCACGAAGACCGACCGCGCCTCACGTGAGCAGGTGGCGGCGCAACTGCTCGCGGTGTCCGAACTGCGCGACTGGGACGCGATCGTGCCGACGTCGGGGATCCGCGGCACCCAGCTCGACGAACTCCTGGACGAGGTCGTGCGGCTGCTGCCGGAGTCGCCCGCGCTCTACGACGCCGAGACCGTGACCGAGGAGACCGCGAGCGACCGCGTCGCCGAGCTCGTCCGCGAGGCCGCGCTCGAGGGCGTCCGCGACGAACTGCCGCACTCCCTCGCGGTGGTGATCGACGACATGGTCGAGCGGGACGACGAGGACGACGACACGCTCGACGTGTACGTGAACCTCTTCGTCGAGCGGGACAGCCAGAAGGCGATCGTCATCGGGCGCGGGGGTGAACGCCTGCGGGACGTCGGCTCCCGGGCGCGCGCGGAGATCGAGCGGCTCCTCGGGCGACACGTCTACTTGAACATCCGGGTGAAGGTCGCCAAGGAGTGGCAGCGCGACCCCAAGCAGCTCGGTCGTCTCGGGTTCTGATCGCCAGTCCGGCGTCATCCGATCGGATGACGCCGGGGCGCCTCGCGGGGGACTTCCCGGACGACGGCTGCGTGGGGCCGGTCAGCGGCCGTAGCGTTGTCGGCGTGTTCCGGACCATGCTGCGCAGCCAGATGGCGTTCGACGTCGTGCTGGCGCTCGTCGCGGCGGTCGTCGCGGTCCTGGGCGGCGACCGGTGGTCGGGTCTGACCTGGCTGCTCGGCGGGTTGTTCGGACTCGCCCTGGCGCTCCGACGACTCGCGCCCGGGCGTGGGCTCGCCATCGCGTGGGTGGGCGCACTCGTCCAGATGTACGTCAGCGCGAACGTCGCCGTCGCCGACCTCATGATCCCCGGTGTGCTCTACGGGACGGCCCTCTACGGCTCACCCCGGGTGCGTCGGTTCGGCCTCACGTCGGCGCTGGTGGGGTCCGTGGTCGGCGCGCTGTACCTGACGGTCAAGGAGTACCTCCAGCGATACGACCTCGTCGGCTCGCTCATCGAGCACCCCACGCAGCTCGTGCGCGAGGCGGCGCAGGGCGCGGGCTACTTCGTCGTCATCGTGGCGTTGCTCGTCCTGCCGTGGCTCGCGGGCGCGGTGGCCCGCGCCCGTGGCGTGGCGCGCGTCAGTCTCGAGGCCCAACTCCTCGCCGAGCGCGACGCGGCCCGTTCGGACCGAGCCGTGGCGGTCGAGCAGGAACGGGTGCGCATCGCCCGCGAGATGCACGACATCGTGGCGCACTCGCTCGCGGTCGTGATCGCGCAGGCCGACGGCGCCCGCTACGCGATGCGGTCCTCCCCGGAGAGCGCGGACGCCGCGCTGGCGACGATCGGCGCGACCGCCCGCCGTGCCCTCGGCGACGTCCGTGAGCTCCTCGGCGCACTGCGGCACGACGAGGCGCCGGGTCCGACGCCGGCCCTCGACGACATCGAGCAGCTCGTGCGGGACATGCGGCAGGTCGGCCTGGACGTCCAGGTCGAGCGCGCGGGCGAACCCGAGCACCTGCCCACCACATCGCAGCTCGCCGTCTACCGCGTCGTGCAAGAGGGCCTGACGAACGCGTTGAAGCACGGCGACCGGAGCGGACCCGTCCGACTCGCGCTGCGGTACGCTCCCGACCACGTCGAGGTCGCCGTGGCGAACCGGCTCCCGCCCGAGGGCCACGGCGGCCAGGGCGTCGGGCACGGTCTGGTCGGGATGCGGGAGCGCGCGGCGTTGTCCGGCGGGACGATGTCCGCGGGGCCGACCAACGGTGAGTTCCGGGTGGCCGTCCGGCTGCCCACCGCCGGGAGCACCGGGGCCGTCCCGCTGCCCCGACATGGCCGAGAGGAAGGCGCACGATGACCGCACCGATCCGGGTCGCTCTGGTCGACGACCAGGCGCTGTTCCGCACGGGCATCACGATGCTCGTCGAGTCGCAACCCGACCTGCTGTTCGTCGGTGAGGCGGGCGACGGCGCCGCCGGGGTCGAGCTCGTCCGACGGACGCGGCCCGACGTCGTGCTCATGGACGTCCGGATGCCGGTCATGGACGGCATCACGGCGACCGCCCGCATCGTCGAGGCGCGTGCCGAGGGTGCCGGCCCGCAGGTGCTCGTGCTCACGACCTTCGACTTCGACGAGGCGGCGGCGCGGGCGATCCGTGCCGGTGCGAGCGGCTTCGTGCTCAAGGACGCCGACCCGGAGTTCCTGCTCGCGGCGATCCGGACCGTGCACGCAGGAACGACGGTGTTCGCGGCGGCGGCCACGCGCGACCTGTTGCGCCGGTTCCAGGAACGGTCCGCCCCGCCGGCACCTCCGGCTGCCTTCGCCGACCTGACCCCGCGGGAACGCGAGGTCTTCGACCTCGCCGCGCGTGGGTTGAGCAACGCGGAGATCGCCCGGCACGAGTTCGTCAGCGAGGCGACCGTGAAGACCCACGTCTCCCGTGTCCTCGGGAAGCTCGGGCTCCGCGACCGCGTGCGCCTCGTCGTGTTCGCGCACGAGCACGGCCTGGTCCCTCGAGAGCCGTCGGATCAGCCGCGAGGATGACGGGCGCGCGCCGCGGGACGGACGCGCGCCGGGCCTCCCGGCCGCCAGGCTCGGAGGCATGAACGAACCGATCATCCGTCTGGAACACGTCCGGAAGCAGTACGGCAGCGACGGCCGTGCGGTGGTCGCGCTCGACGACGTCAGCGTCACGATCGCCGCTGGTGCGTTCACGGCGGTGATGGGTCCCTCGGGCTCCGGCAAGTCGACGCTGATGCACGTCGCCGCGGGCCTCGACTCGGTCTCGAGTGGCCGGGTCGTGGTGGACGGCACCGACCTCACGACCCTCGACGACCGCGGACTCACCGACCTGCGCCGACGCCGCCTCGGGTTCGTGTTCCAGTCCTTCAACCTCGTCCCCACGCTCGACGTCCTCGAGAACATCGAGCTGCCGTTCCTGCTCGGAGGCCGCCGTCCGACCGCCGAGGAGCGGGACTTCATCGACCACCTCGTCGGTCGCCTCGGCCTGGCGGATCGACTCGACCACCGACCCCACGAGCTGTCGGGCGGCCAGCAGCAGCGCGTGGCGATCGCGCGCGCGCTCGCCACCCGTCCCGCCGTCGTCGTCGCGGACGAGCCGACCGGAGCCCTCGATTCCCGCACCGGGAGGGACGTCCTCGCGATCCTCCGCGGTGCCGTCGGCGAGTGGGGACAGAGCGTCGTCATGGTGACGCACGACGCCGTCGCGGCCGCCAACGCGGACCGCATCCTGTTCCTCGCCGACGGACGGGTGGTCGGGGACCGGCCGTCCATGACGCCGGCGGAGATCTCGACGACGATGCTCGGGATGGAGGCCGCGGCATGAGCTCGACCAGCGGTACGGACGCGGCCACCGCATCCCGGACGCCACGGCCGCTCCGACGCGCGACCCGACGGCCGACGGCTCGAGGACTCGACACGCTGCGCGCCTTCCGCCCGACGCTGCTCGTCGCGGCGCTCGCCTCGATGTTCGGGACGGTGCTCGTCATCACGCCCGGTGTGGTCGCCGACGCACTGCGCGCCATCGGGCTCGAGGACGTCGGCTCGGTCCAGGCGGTGCTGTCGGTGGTCGGGTGGGTGTTCCTCGCGGTCGCCGTCTACGTCGGCTCGATCGTCACCGCGAACACCTGCAGCACGATCATCGCCGGGCAGACGCGGGTCCTCGCCCTGCAACGGCTCGTCGGGGCGACCGGGGCGGCCCTCCGGCGTGGCATCGGTCGGTCGGGCGTCCTGGTCGGCGTGGTGGGCGCGCTCCTCGGCGGTGTCCTGGGCGTGGGGGTCGCCGCCGCCGTCGTCGCGATGCTGCGTGCCCGACACTTCCTGCCGGACACCACGTACGACCTCGTGCCCGCGGGCATCGTGCTCCCGGTCGGCGCGGTGGTCGTCGCGACCTGGGCGGCGTTCCGGGCGGGGAGCCGGCGCGTGCTCGCCGTGACGCCCCTGCAGGCGCTGTCGAACACGGTCGAACCCACCGCCGCCGACCTCCGCGCCGGTCGTGGTCGCCGCGCGGTCGCGATCACGCTGCTCGTCGTGGGCGCGGCGTCCATGCTCCTCGCCGTCGCGCTCGGCGGCGTCACCGTGCTCGCCGTGCTGCCGGGCACATTCGGCGCGTTCGTCTCGTTCTCGGGCGTCGTCGTCGGAGCACCGCTCGTCATGCCGCCGGTCCTCGCGTTGGCCGGACGGATCGGCTCCCGTGACCCGGTCGTGCTGCTCGCGGGGCGGAACGCGCTCCGCGCCCCGGGACGCACCGCACGTGCGGTGATCGGACTCGTGATCGGCGTGACGCTGCTCGTCACGTTCGCGGTCGCGCTCGGGATCCTCCAGCACGTCTCGGCGCTCTCGGTGCGGGAACTCGGAGGCGGCTCGGCGGCGTCCGCGGCGACCATCCGCTCCGAGGACCACTTCTTCGCCCAGCTCAACGCGGTCGTCAGCGCACTCGTCGGGTTCTCCGGCGTCCTCGCCGCGGTGGGTGTCGTCAACGCCCTGGCGCTCGGGGTCGTGCAGCGGCGCCGCGAGCTCGGCCTCCTCCGGGTGCTCGGCCTGACCGCGTCACAGGTCCGGCGCATGATCGTGACCGAGGCCGTCCAGATGGTCGCCGCCGCCGTCGTCACCGGACTGGTGCTCGGTGTCGTCTACGGCTGGCTGGCGGCGCGGACGCTGCTCGGAACGCTGCACTTCCCGCTGACGCCCGTCCTGCCACCGGTGACCGTGGCGGTGGTGGTGGGCGGCGCGCTCCTGCTCGCCGTCGTGGCGACCGTCGCTCCGGTGCGTCGGGCGATGCGGGTGACACCGCGTGAGGCCCTCGCGGTCGACTGAGGGGTGGGGCCTCCCGGTCGCGGCCACCTGGGCGTCATCGCCCACGGTGGCCGCTGCGGTGCTACCGTGGGTGCCGATGCACGCTGCACTCCTCCTCCTTCGCCGCCGCGACGAGGCCTGACCACCGGCCCCCCTCGTCGCGGAGTCCGTCGTCGGCCGACACGAGACCAGCAACGAAGCGAGTGACCACCATGCAGAACACGCAGCGCCCCTCCGAGATGCCGATCCACAAGTACGTCCCCTTCTCCGAGCAGATCACGGTCGACCTGCCGGACCGCACCTGGCCGACGAAGCAGATCACCGAGGCACCCCGCTGGTGCGCGGTCGACCTCCGTGACGGCAACCAGGCCCTCATCGACCCGATGGACGCCGACCGCAAGCGGGCGATGTTCGACCTGCTCGTGCGCATGGGCTACAAGGAGATCGAGGTCGGGTTCCCCAGCGCCTCGCAGACCGACTTCGACTTCGTCCGCAGTCTGATCGACGAAGGCGCGATCCCGGACGACGTGACGATCCAGGTCCTGACGCAGGCCCGCGAGCACCTCATCGCCCGCACGTACGAGGCGATCGACGGGGCGAAGCAGGCCATCGTCCACCTGTACAACTCGACGAGCGTCGTCCAGCGTGACGTCGTCTTCCGGACCGACGTGCAGGGGGTCGTCGACATCGCGCTCGAGGGCGCCCGGATGTGCAAGGCGGCCGAGGCCACACTCCGTCACGGCACCACGGTGTACTACGAGTACTCGCCGGAGTCGTACACGGGCACCGAGCTCGAGGTCGCGCTGCGCATCTGCAACGAGGTGCTCGAGGTCCTCGAGCCGACACCGGAGCGCAAGGTCGTCATCAACCTGCCCGCCACCGTCGAGATGGCGACGCCGAACGTCTACGCCGACTCGATCGAGTGGATGTCGCGGCACCTGAACCACCGGCAGAACGTGATCCTGTCGCTCCACCCGCACAACGACCGCGGCACCGCCGTCGCCGCGGCCGAGCTCGGGTACATGGCCGGCGCCGACCGGATCGAGGGCTGCCTGTTCGGCAACGGGGAGCGGACGGGCAACGTGGACCTCGTCGCGCTCGGCATGAACCTGTTCACGCAGGGCATCGACCCGATGATCGACTTCTCGGACATCGACCAGGTCAAGCGCACGGTCGAGTACTGCAACCAGCTGCCCGTGCCCGAGCGACAGCCCTGGGCGGGCGACCTCGTGTACACCGCGTTCAGCGGGTCGCACCAGGACGCCATCAAGAAGGGGCTCGAGGCCATGACGGCCCGGGCCGAGGCGGCAGGCAGCAGTGTCGACGACATGGTCTGGGCGGTGCCGTACCTGCCCGTCGACCCGAAGGACATCGGCCGGAGCTACGAAGCGGTCATCCGCGTGAACTCCCAGTCCGGCAAGGGTGGTGTCGCGTACCTGCTCAAGCAGGACCACGCCCTGGACCTGCCGCGCAGGCTGCAGATCGAGTTCTCCGGCGTGGTGCAGCGGCGGACCGATGCCGAGGGCGGCGAGTTCACGTCCGAGGCGATCTGGGAGCTGTTCAGCGACGAGTACCTGCCGGCGCCCGCCGAGGACGACAAGTGGGGCCGCTACGAGCTCACGAAGACGGCGACGTCGAGCGACTTCGGTGGGACGACGCAGCTCACCGTGACGATGCGCGTCGACGACGGCGGGGTGGACGCCCAAGCGGTCGGGACCGGCCCGATCGACGCGTTCATCCGGATCCTCGCGGACCAGGGCGTCGCGGTGACGCTGTACGACTACGTCGAGCACACCATGAGCGCCTCCGGTGACGCCAAGGCCGCCGCGTACGTCGAGCTCGACGTCGATGGCTCCCGCCTGTGGGGCGTCGGCATCGACGCCGACATCGCGACCGCCTCGCTCAAGGCGATCGTGTCGGCCGTCAACCGCGCGGTGCGCGCCGGTGCCGTCGCCGGGGAGGCCGTGCTCGCGTCCGCCTGACGCCCTGCGACGGCGCCGTCGGAGGCCCTGCGCCAGCGCGCGGTCGGAGGCCCTGCGCCGGCGCCGTCGGAGGCCCGTGGGATCATGGTCCGGTGCCCCTGTACCGCGACGAGTGCGTCGTCCTCCGCACCCACAAGCTGGGTGAGGCGGACCGCATCGTCACGATGCTGAGTCGGCAGCATGGCAAGGTCCGTGCCGTGGCGAAGGGCGTCCGGCGCACCGCGAGCAAGTTCGGTGCGCGCCTCGAGCCGTTCATGGTCGTCGACGCGCAGTTCTACGAGGGCCGGTCGCTCGACATCGTGACGCAGGCCGAGTCGATCGGGTCGTACGGGGCGCAGATCGTCGCCGACTACGGCAGCTACACGGCCGCGAGCGCCATGGTCGAGACCGCCGACCGGCTGAGCGACGCCGATGCGGGCCTGCAGCAGTACCTGCTCCTCGTCGGGGCGCTCCGGTCGCTGTCCCGGCAGGAACACGCGTCGAGCCTGACCCTCGACTCGTACCTGCTCCGCGCGATGAGCATCGCGGGATGGGCCCCGAGCTTCCGGGACTGCGCCGTCACCGGCGATCCCGGCCCGCACTCGGCGTTCGTCGTGCAGCTCGGCGGGGTCGTCGCGGACCGCGCGGCGCCGCCGGGCTCCCCACGACTCGATCCCGTGACGCTCGGCCTGCTCGGTGCGCTGCTTGCCGGGGACTGGGCGACGGCCGACGCGGCGGACGAGCGGACGCGCTCCCGGGCTTCCGGCGTGGTCGCGGCGTACGCGCAGTGGCACCTGGAACGATCGTTGCGCTCCCTCCCGCACGTCGACCGGAGCGAGCACCCCGTTCCGGTGACCCCCGGACCGACCGCAGGACGAGCAGAAGGAACCCCGAACGCATGAGCCCCCGCCGATCGGTGCCAGCGGAACCGTTCCGACCGCTGGACTGGACCGGCGAACAGCCGCCGTCCCTCCCGGCCGGTGCGGTCCCGGAGCACGTCGCCGTCGTCATGGACGGCAACGGGCGATGGGCGAACGAGCGCGGCCTGACGCGCATCGAGGGGCACCGCGCAGGCGAGGCGTCGTTGCTCGACGTCGTCGCGGGTGCGGTCCAGATCGGCGTGAAGCACCTGTCGGCGTACGCGTTCTCGACCGAGAACTGGAAGCGGTCCCCGGACGAGGTGCGGTTCCTCATGGGGTTCAACCGCGAGGTCCTGCACCGCCGTCGAGACCAGCTGAACGAGTGGGGCGTCCGCGTGCGCTGGGCCGGACGCAAGCCGCGGCTGTGGCGGAGCGTCATCGACGAGCTGCAGTACGCGGAGCGGATGACGGCCGGCAACGACACGCTCACGCTGACGATGTGCGTCAACTACGGCGGCCGCACCGAGATCGCCGACGCCGTCCGGAGCATCGCCGACGACGTGGCCGCGGGTCGGATGCGGCCCGCCCAGGTCACGGAGAAGGCGATCGCCCGACGGCTCTACACGCCGGAGATGCCCGACGTCGACCTGTTCGTCCGGAGCTCGGGGGAGCAGCGGACGAGCAACTTCCTGCTCTGGCAGTCGGCGTACGCCGAGATGGTGTTCCTCGACCGCCTGTGGCCCGACTTCCGCCGGCAGGACCTCTGGGACGCCATCCAGCTGTACGCCTCGCGGGACCGACGGTTCGGCGGCGCCGTGGACGCGCCGACGCCGCGCCCCTGAGCGTCGCAGGCATCGCGGGCGGCCCGCAGCCAGCCGGCCCGCTGCCAGCCGGTCCCGTGGCGAGCCGCGGAACCGGCCGGCAGCAGCGGCGCGACCGTCAGACGACGGTCGAGCGGTACCCGGACGCGACGAGCTGTCCGCCGCGCAGGGTGAGGACGGCGCTCGAGTGCTCGCTGCCGTCGGCGTCGTCCTTGCCCGGCGCGGGTCCGGTCCACGCGACGTCGATCGTGGCGTCCGAGACGACCGTGCTGTGCAGGGACACGATGTTGTGGGAGAGCTGCTCGGGCGCGTAGACGGACACGAACTGCAGGCTGGTCCCGCTCGTCCACCGCCAGACGCCGACGACCTCGGGCCACGGGACCCCGCCTGCGTCGCAGTACAGACCCGCGACGACGTCGTGGCTGCCGGCGCCCTCGAGCGACCCGACGCTGGTGAGCGCCGCCTCGGAGCGCCCCTCGCCCACGAGGGAGGACAGGGCGACCGTCCCCGCGTGCGCGGGCTGGGCGGGCAGTCGACCGTGCACGAGCCGCCCCGCGGTGTGCCCGCAGAGCGCCGGCACCGGAGCGTCCTGCAGCATCGCGACGAGGGCATCGCTGCTCGGCGTGCTCGCGGCCGGCGCCGCGCTCGGCGTGGTCGGTCTGCTGTTCGGTGTCGGGGAGCTCGTGGCGGTCGTTGCGGGTGTCGAGGCAGCGGTGGGCACGGCGCTCGCAGAGGACGTCGTCGTGGTGCGGTGCGCGACCGCGGTCCCGTCGGGTCGGGTGGTACCGGCGGTGCAGCCGGTGATCGCGAGGGCGGTGGTGACGCCGAGCGCGATCGTGGTCCCCCAAGCGAGCGCACGGCTGCTGCCGCCACGCACGCGGTGTGTTGTCATCGGATCTCGTCCTGTCGTTCGTGGTGTTTGTTGACCGATCGTCAACTGGACATGACGGTACGCATTCCCCGACGACGTGGCGTACCGGTCCGATCACGGTCCGCTCGGTGTCGGCTGTGGGCGCTGAGCGCCCGCACAGGCGGAGTGCCGCCGGTAGCATTGCCCGGTACGTCACCGCACCGGGCATCCAGCTCGGCGACCTCTGGAGCACCCTTTGGCACAGCCCTCCCGTCTCGACAACGTCATCGCCCTCGCGAAACGTCGTGGCTTCGTCTTCCAGTCCGGCGAGATCTACGGCGGATCGCGGTCGGCGTGGGACTACGGGCCCCTCGGCGTCGAGCTCAAGGAGAACATCAAGCGCCAGTGGTGGCAGCGGTTCGTCCGTGGCCGTGGGGACATGGTGGGCCTCGACTCCGCGGTGATCCTGCCCCGCAAGGTGTGGGAGGCCTCGGGTCACGTCGCGACCTTCACGGACCCGCTCGTCGAGTGCCTGCACTGCCACCACCGGTTCCGGCAGGACCACCTGGTGGACGCGTTCGTCGCGAAGAAGGACCGGCAGCCCGAGGGCGGCATGGCCGAGATCGCCTGCCCGAACTGCGGCACGCGCGGCCAGTGGACCGAGCCGCAGAACTTCTCGGGGATGCTCAAGACCTACCTCGGGCCGGTCGACAACGAGGAGGGCCTGAACTTCCTCCGGCCGGAGACCGCGCAGGGCATCTTCGTCGACTTCGCGCAGGTCGTCACCACGAGCCGGATGAAGCCCCCGTTCGGCATCGGCCAGGTCGGCAAGGCGTTCCGCAACGAGATCACGCCCGGCAACTTCATCTTCCGCACGCGTGAGTTCGAGCAGATGGAGATCGAGTACTTCGTGCCCCCGGCGGAGGCCGCCGAGTGGTACGAGCGCTGGATCACGGACGCCGTCGCCTGGTACACCGACCTGGGCATCGACCCGGAGCACCTGCGCCGCTTCGACGTACCGGACGGCGAGCGGGCGCACTACTCCGACGCCACCGCGGACATCGAGTACCGCTTCGGCTTCGTGTCGGGGGAGTGGGGCGAGCTCATGGGCGTCGCGAACCGCACCGACTTCGACCTGACGAACCACATCGACGCGTCGGGCCAGGACCTCCGGTACTTCGACCAGGCGTCCGGCGAGCGGTACACGCCGTACGTCATCGAACCGTCGTTCGGACTCACCCGCGCCCTCATGGCGTTCCTGCTCGACGCCTACCACGAGGACGAGGCCCCGAACGCCAAGGGCGGCGTCGACAAGCGCACGGTCCTGCGCCTGGACCCCCGTCTCGCCCCGGTCAAGGCCGCCGTGCTGCCGCTGTCGCGCAACGAGCAGCTGTCGCCCGTCGCGCGCGGCCTCGCCGACGACCTCCGACAGTTGTGGAACGTCGACTTCGACGACGCCGGTGCGATCGGCCGTCGGTACCGCCGGCACGACGAGATCGGCACCCCGTTCTGCATCACCGTCGACTTCGACACGCTCGAGGACCGCGCCGTCACCGTCCGCGAGCGCGACACGATGGGGCAGGAGCGCGTGGCGCTCGACCAGCTCCAGGGGTACCTCGGGTCACGCCTCGTCGGCGCGTAGTCGACCGGCCGCCCCGGCCCTCCCGACCGCGGGAATGCGGCCGGGAGGGCCGGGGTTGCGCCCGTCATGAGCGAAACCGTGAAGGTCGATGTCTGGTCCGACATCGCCTGCCCCTGGTGTTACATCGGCAAGCGCAGGTTCGAGGCGGGTGCGGCGGCCTTCACGGCCGGGTCCGCGGAGACCACCGGGATCGAGATCGAGTACCACTCGTTCGAGCTCAGCCCGGACACCCCGGTCGACTTCGAGGGCAGCGAGGCGGAGTTCCTGGCGCGCCACAAGGGGCTGCCGGTCGCGCAGGCGCAGCAGATGATCGACACGGTGACGGGGATCGCGGCCGGGGTCGGCCTCGAGTACCACTACGACACGCTCCACCACACGAACACGGTGAAGGCGCACCAGGTGATCCACCTCGCCAAGACCAAGGGCCTGCAGCTGCCCATGGTCGAGCGCATGTTCGCCGCCTACTTCGTGGAGGGTCGCCACGTCGGGCACGACGACGACCTGGCGGACCTCGGTGCCGAGGTCGGTCTCGACCGTGACGAGGTCCTCGCCGTCCTCCGGGACGACGCGCAGCTCGACGCCGTGCGTGCCGACCAGGCGCAGGCGCAGGCGTTCGGCATCACGGGCGTCCCGTTCTTCGTCATCGACGGCAAGTACGGGGTGTCGGGTGCCCAGGATCCCGCCACCTTCACGCAGGTGCTCGAGCAGGTGGTCGCGATGCGGACCGCGGAGGACGTCGCCGCGACGACGGCGCGAGCAGCTGACGACGCGGACGCCGACGCGGCGGTCGTCGCCGAGGGCGCACGATGAGCGCGCTGCCGGGTCTCGACGGACGGGAGGCGGTGCAGCGACCGGTCCCGCTCCTCCCGACTGGTGGTGGGCTGGTGGCGCTCGACCTGGCCGGAGGCGCGCCGGTCTGCGAGGGCGACGTCTGCTTCGTGCCGGGTGCCGAGGGCGCCTGGACCGAGGTCCCTGACTAGACCGCCGACGCGCCATCACGGGCGCGAGATCGCAGTCGTTGCCGTTCTGGGCGCGGCGACAGTGGCAACGACTGCGATCTCGCGGAACGGGGACGGGCCGGACCGGGGCGGGTCAGGAGCGCTGCGGTTCCTCGTCGGTGATGTCGGCGAGGACGGCGCGGTAGGCGGCGACGAGCGCGTCCGCGTCGACGAAGGCGCTCGCGCCGTGGCGACCGCTGCCCATCGCGATGCGGCGGCCGGCGATCCGCTCGTCGGCGTACACCGGCCACGGCGTCGTGCTGCCGATCGGCGTGATCGTGCCGCGTTCGTAGCCGGTGGCCTCGAGCGCGGTACCCGCGTCGGGCATCGACAGCTTGTTGACACCGACGACCGCGCGGAGCTTCTTCCAGGCGATGCTGCGGCCGCCCGGCACGAGCGCGAACAGGTACCCGCCGTCGTGCCGCTTGACCACGAGCGACTTGACGATGTCACCGGGCTGGATGCCGAGCGCGGCCGCGGCCTCCCCGAGCGAGGCGGACGGGCCCCGCTCCACGATCTCGACCTCGAGCCCACGAGCGGCGGCGTCGGCGGCGAAGCGGTCGGGGCCGTCCATGGCGGTCGTCATGCCCGAGACGCTAACAGGGGGATCCGGCGCGGCGCTGCGCCACCGAGCATCTGGGACAATGGAGGACGATGACGATCACGAGTGCACCCGCAGCGCCCCTGCGCATCGGCCCCATCGAGGTCGCGGCGCCGGTCGTGCTCGCCCCCATGGCGGGGATCACCAACATGGCGTACCGCCGCCTCTGCCGCGAGTACGGGGCCGGCCTCTACGTGTGCGAGATGATCACGTCGCGGGCGCTCGTCGAGCGGACACCGGTGTCGATGCAGCTCATCCAGCACCACGAGTCCGAGACCCCGCGGTCGATCCAGCTGTACGGCGTCGAGCCGAACACGGTGGCCGAGGCGGCGACCATGCTCGTCGCGGAGGACCGCGCCGACCACATCGACCTGAACTTCGGGTGCCCCGTGCCGAAGGTCACCCGCAAGGGCGGAGGGGCAGCACTGCCCTGGAAACTGGACCTGTTCCGCGAGCTCGTGACCAAGACGGTCCGCGCCGCTGGCGACGTGCCGGTCACGGTCAAGATGCGCAAGGGCATCGACGCGGACCACCTGACGTACCTCGACGCCGCGCGGATCGCGCGGGACGCCGGTGTCGCGGCGATCTCGCTTCACGCCCGGACGGCGAACGAGCACTACTCGGGCCAGGCGGACTGGTCGGCGATCGCGACCCTCAAGGAGACGATCACCGACCTGCCGGTACTCGGGAACGGTGACATCTGGTCGGCGGCCGACGCGCTGCGCATGGTCGACGAGACCGGGTGCGACGGCGTCGTCGTCGGTCGCGGGTGCCTCGGTCGCCCCTGGCTGTTCGGCGACCTGGCGGCGGCCTTCCGCGGCGAGGACGTCCGGGCGATGCCCTCGCTCGGCGAGGTCGCGGTCGCGGTCCGGCGGCACGCGGAACTCCTCGTCGAGTTCCTCGAGTCCGAGGAGCACGGTTGCCGCGACATCCGGAAGCACGTCGCGTGGTACTTCAAGGGCTACCCGATCGGCGGTGAGGTCCGATCCGCACTCGCGATGGCGTCGAGTCTGCAGGAGATCGACGACCTCCTCGGCCGACTCGACTGGTCCGCTCCCTACCCGGGTGCCGACGTCGAGGGCCCACGGGGTCGCGCGGGACACCCGAAGAAGACCGCGCTGCCGGACCGATGGCTCGAGAGCCGCGACGTCGACGCGGAGTTCCGGCAGGTCCTCGCCGCGGCCGAGCTGCACCACTCGGGCGGCTGATGGACTCCCTGACGGGGCACGGCGGGTTGGCGAGCTACGGCCCCGCCGACGCCGAGCGGTGGCTGCCCGAGGAACACTCGAGCCGACGGAGCGACTTCGCCCGTGACCGCGCCCGCCTGCTGCACTCGAGCGCGCTCCGGCGACTCGCGGCCAAGACGCAGGTGCTCAGCCCGACCACCGGCCTCGACTTCGCCCGCAACCGCCTGACGCACTCGCTCGAGGTCGCCCAGGTCGGACGGGAGCTCGCGGACAGCCTCGGGCTCGACCCGGACGTCGTGGACACCGCGTGCCTGGCCCACGACATCGGACACCCGCCGTTCGGCCACAACGGCGAGACCGCGGTCAACGCCTGGGCGGCGGACATCGGCGGGTTCGAGGGCAACGCGCAGACGCTCCGGCTGCTCACGCGCATCGAGCCGAAGCTCTACGGCGAGGACGGCCGACCCTACGGACTGAACCTGACGCGGGCGAGCCTCGACGCGAGCTGCAAGTACCCGTGGCCAGCGGCGCAGGGCGTGCTCGAACCGTCGTCGGGCCGGCGGAAGTTCGGGTTCTACGACGACGACGTCGACGCGTTCACGTGGCTCCGCTCGGGCGCACCACGGCGGCAGCGGTGCATCGAGGCCCAGGTCATGGACCTGTCCGACGACATCGCGTACTCGGTGCACGACTTCGAGGACGCCGTCGTGGCCGGGTTCATCGACGTGGCCGCCCTCGGGGACCGCGTCGGCGAGAACGACATCGTGTCCGCCATGCACGCCTGGGTCGGCGACACCCTGAGCCGGGACGAACTCCTCGAGGCGTTCGACCGGCTGCGGTCGCTGTCGCTGTGGATGACCTCGTACGACGGCTCCCGCGTCGCGCAGGCCCGGCTCAAGAACCTGACGAGCCAGTTCATCGGCCGGTTCGCCCGCACCGCGACCCAGGCGACGCGGGCCTCCTACGCCTCGGGCAGCCTGGTCCGGTTCGCGGCGAGCGTCGTCGTCCCGCCCGAGATCATCGGCGAGATCGCGGTGCTCAAGGGCATCGTCGCGGCCTTCGTCATGACGCAGGGCGACCGGCAGCCCGTGTACGAACGCCAGCGGGCGGTGCTCACCGAACTCCTCGACGCGCTCGTCGCGGCGGAGGACCGCGAGCTCGAGCCCGGGTTCGCCGCGGACTGGCGGGCGGCCACCGACGACGCCGGCCGGCGTCGAGCCGTCGTGGACCAGGTCGCGAGCCTGACCGACCAGGGCGCGCTCGCATGGCACAAGCGCCTCGTCGCGGGCGTGCGCGAGACCGTGCACATCGCGGTCTGAACCCGGTCCCGGGGCGCGGGACCTGTCCACCCCCCGACGCCGGGTCCGCAGTCGGGGTCGGCGCCGCCGCGTAGGATCGTCGCGTGGCGGGACTCATCACGCGGGACGACATCGACGAGGTGCGTCAGCGTGTGAACATCGCCGACGTCGTGGGGGACTACGTGACGCTGAAGTCCGCCGGCGTCGGTTCCCTCAAGGGACTCTGCCCGTTCCACGACGAGCGGACCCCCTCGTTCCACGTGCGGCCCCAGGTCGGTCGGTACCACTGCTTCGGGTGCGGCGAGGACGGCGACGTCTACAGCTTCCTCATGAAGATGGACCACACGACGTTCCAGGAGGCCGTCGAGCGGATGGCCGCCAAGATCGGCTTCACGCTCCACTACGAGGACGGCGACGGCCCCCGCACCGACCACAACACTCGTGCCCGCCTGCTCGCCGCGAACGAGGCCGCGGCCACCTGGTTCATCGAGCAGCTCACGACCCCGGGTGCCGAACCCGCCCGGCGGTTCCTCGGCGAACGCGGGTTCGACCCCGCCGCGGCGGCGCGGTTCGGCATCGGGTTCGCCCCGAAGTCGTACGACGCCCTCCGGGACCACCTGCGCGGACGGGGGTTCAGCCTCGAGGAGATCGTCACCGCCGGCCTCGTCAGCCAGGGCGATCGGTCCCCGTACGACCGCTTCCGCGGACGGCTCATCTGGCCCATCCGCGACGTCACGGGAGCCACCATCGGCTTCGGCGCGCGGCGGCTGCTCGACGACGACAAGGGGCCGAAGTACCTCAACACCCCCGAGACGCCCGTGTACCACAAGAGCCAGGTGCTCTACGGGCTCGACCTCGCTCGCCGGGACATCTCGAAGAGCAAGCAGGTCGTCATCGTCGAGGGCTACACCGACGTCATGGCGTGCCACCTCGCGGGTGTGACGACGGCCGTCGCGACCTGTGGCACGGCGTTCGGCGTCGACCACATCAAGGTCCTCCGCCCCATGCTCGGCGACGTGTCCGGGCGCGACCCGTCCGCCACGGGCGAGGTCGTGTTCACCTTCGACCCGGACGAGGCCGGTCAGCGCGCGGCCTCCCGGGCCTTCGCGGAGGAGCAACGGTTCGCCGCGCAGACGTTCGTCGCGGTCGCCCCGGGCGGACTCGACCCGTGCGACCTCCGCCTCGCTCGGGGTGACGACGCGATCCGCCGGCTCGTCGCCGGGCGACGCCCGATGTTCGAGTTCATGATCCGGCGGACGCTGGACGGCCACGACCTCGAGACGGTCGAGGGGCGCGTGGCCGCGTTGCGGGCCGCGGCTCCCGTGCTCGCCGGCATCCGGGACCGCGCGATGACGCAGGGCTACGTCCGTGAACTCGCGGGCTGGCTCGGCATGGACATCGGTGAGGTCCGCAGCGCCGTCGAGACCGCGCGGCGCCGGCAGGGCACCTCCGGTGACGCTGCCGGGCCGGGACGATCCGCCGCGGCGGGGTCCCGGTACGCCGATGGCACCGGGGGAGTCCGCGGTGCCGACGGCCGCACGGGAGCAGCGTCCGGCGCGGCCGGGGCCCGTGCGCTCGCGCCGGGTGGCACGGGCGGCACCGGTGCCCCGGCTCCGGACGACGCCCCGACCGCGACGCTCCGCGCGCTCCCGAACGACCCGATCACGCGCATGGAGCGCGACGCCGTCATGGCGATGGTCCAGCAGCCCGAACGGGTCGGTGCCACGCTCGTCGGGCTCACGGCGGGTGCGGTGTTCACGGCCCCGGTGCTCGCGGTCGTGCGCGACGCCGTCGTGGCGAACGGGGACGCACTCGGTGGACCGGGGTGGCTCGACCGAGTGCTCGGCGACGTACCCGGGCCGTTCGCCCCGTTCGTCCAGGAACTCGCCGTCGCGCCGCTGCCCGCCCGTACGGATGAGGACCTGGCGTTGTACTGCCGCAGCATCGTCGTGGCCCTCGTCGAACGGGACCTGCTCGCCCGGAAGGCGTCCCTGCTCGGACAGCTCCAGCGCACCGACCCGCACGAGCAGGCCGATCGCCGCGCCGAGCTCCAGCGGCAGCTCGTCGCGATCGATGCCCAGCGGATGCGGCTCAAAGCGGACGCCGAGTCGGCTTGACGCCGCGCGCCGAATCGCGCCGCCGCGCGCCGACTCGCGCCGATGCGCGCCGGAGCACGCTTCCGTCCGGCCGGACGGTATTACGACGGTGTAAACAAGCGTCCCCCGATTCGTCCTCCAGGTGGCGGGGGTGCCAATCTTGAGTGTCCTCGCGCGCCCAGCAGATCCACACGCGCGACCGAGGACTCCTGCATCCATGACAGAGAGGCATACGGACATGGCTTCCGTGACCAAGCTGGGCAAGCGCGCCGCCGTGCTCGCCGGAGGGGCCCTGGCGACGACGCTCGTGCTCACCGGCTGTGCGGGCGGCGGCTCGTCCTCGAACCTGAACGGCCTGATCGTCGGCACGAGCGACAGCATCGTCTCGCTGGACCCGGCCGGGTCGTACGACACCGGGTCCTTCGTGGTCCAGAACCAGGTGTTCCCGTTCCTCATGAACACGCCGTCGGGCAGCCCAGACGTCAAGCCGGACATCGCGACCAAGGGCACCTTCACGAACCCGACGACCTACACGGTCACCCTCAAGAAGGGCCTCGAGTTCGCGAACGGGCACAAGCTCACCTCGAGCGACGTCAAGTTCTCGTTCGACCGCGAGGTCAAGATCAACAACGCGAACGGCCCGCAGTCGCTGCTCGCCAACATGAAGAGCATCTCGACCCCGAACGCGACGACGGTCGTGTTCCACCTGAACCACGCCGACCAGACCTGGCCGCAGGTGCTGTCGAGCCCGGCCGGCCCCATCGTCGACGAGCAGGTGTTCTCGGCGACCAAGCTGACGCCGGCGTCGAAGATCGTCTCCGGCGACGCCTTCGCGGGACAGTACAAGATCACGTCGTACAAGCAGAACGACCTCATCCAGTACGCCCGCAACGACAAGTACGACGGCGTGCTCGGCAAGGCGAAGACCGACCAGGTGACGGCGCAGTACTTCACCAAGGAGACGGACCTCAAGCTCGCGGTGCAGAAGGGCGACGTCGACGTGGCGTACCGCTCCTTCACGCCGACCGACGTCACGAACCTGGCGAAGAAGAAGGACCTCAAGGTCACTTACGGTCCGGGTGGCGAGCTCCGCTACGTCGTGTTCAACTTCAACACGCAGCCGTTCGGCGCGACGACGAGCGAGAAGGACCCGGCCAAGGCCCTCGCGGTCCGCAAGGCCGTCGCCGACGTCGTGGACCGCAACGCCCTGGCCAAGCAGGTCTACGACAACACCTACACGCCGGCGTACTCGATGGTGCCGGACGGCCTGACCGGTGCGACCACGCCGTTCAAGACGCTCTACGGCGACGGCAACGGCGGCCCGGACGTCCAGAAGGCGAAGAAGACCCTCGCCGACGCGGGTGTGACCGGCAAGGTGACGCTCAACATCCAGTACGCGCCGGACCACTACGGCGAGGCGAGCGACGACGAGTACGCGCTCCTCAAGACCCAGCTCGAGAACTCGGGCCTGTTCGACGTCAACATCCAGTCGACGCTGTACACGACCTACTCGGCCGAGCGCGTGAAGGACGCCTACCCGGAGTACCAGCTCGGCTGGTTCCCGGACTTCTCGGACGCGGACAACTACCTGTCGCCGTTCTTCACGAAGGACAACTTCGTGCAGAACCACTACGACGACCCGACGATCCAGAAGCTGATCGCGCAGGAGCAGGCGGAGTCCGACAAGACGAAGCGTGCGGACATCATCGGTCAGGCGCAGCAGCGTGAGGCCGAGCAGATCTCCACCCTGCCCCTCCTCCAGGGCAAGCAGGTCGCCGTCGCGAGCAAGGACGTCAAGGGCCTCGTGCTCGACCCCTCGTTCAAGTTCCGGTACGGGACGCTCACCAAGTAATCTCGGCACCACGTGCAGGGGGCGCTCCGACCGGGGCGCCCCCTCTCGTTGCCCGGCCGGGAGGACCGGGGCGACCCCGGTACGGTCCGCACGCCGACGAGGCGGGCGCGAACCGTCCCTCCCGACCGGCACCGGACAGAAAGGCACACAGCACTCGTGACCGTGACCAACGCGGACCCCGTGGCGGCGGAGCCGACGAAGGCGACCGCCGCTCGTCGCTCGGCCGGCGGGGGAGGGCTCGGACGGTACGTCCTCGTCCGGTTCCTCCTCATCTTCCCGACCGTCTTCATCCTCGTGACGCTCGTGTTCTTCCTCATGCGCGTCATCGGGAACCCGATCGTCGCCTCGGTGGGAGGGCGCCTGACGCCCGAGCAGCTGCAGGCGCGGTTGCACGCCGCGGGCTACGACCGTCCGGTGATCGTGCAGTACCTGCAGTACCTCGGACAGATCGTCCGCGGCGACTTCGGCACGACGGTCACGGACCACCGGCCGATCAGCCAGATCATCCTCGAGTACGGCGGCGCCACGGTCGAGCTCGTGTTCTACGCGCTCATCATCGCGCTCGTGCTCGGCATCCCGCTCGGCATGCTCGCCGCGTACATGCGCGACAAGTGGCCGGACGTCCTCCTGCGCGCCCTGGCGATCCTGACGTACGCGACCCCCGTGTTCTTCGGCGGTCTGCTGCTCAAGCTCGTGTTCTCGATCTGGCTCGGGTGGCTGCCGCTCGGCGACCGCGCCTCGACCCGGGTCGAACTCGCGCTGAACAACGTGCCCGGTGCCACGGGCATTTACCTGATCGACGCGCTCCGGACCGGCAACGGCGTCATCATCGGCGACGTCCTGCAGCACGCGGTGCTGCCGGCGTTCACGCTCGGGCTGCTGACGGCGGGCATCTTCCTGCGCCTCGTCCGCGCGAACATGATCGGCTCCCTCGGGTCCGACTACGTCGACGCCGCCCGGTCGCGCGGTGTCCGCGAGTCCCGGCTCGTGCGCACGCACGCCTTCCGGCCGGCCCTCGTGCCGATCATCACCGTCATGGGGCTGCAGATCGCCATGCTCCTCGGCGGGTCCGTGCTCACCGAGACGACCTTCGGGTGGCGGGGACTCGGGTTCGAGCTCCAGCAGTACCTGTCCGCGCGCGACTTCGTCGCCGTGCAGGGGATCGTCGCGGTCCTCGCCGTCATCGTCGCCGTCACGAACTTCGTCGTCGACGTGGTCGCGGCGCTCATCGACCCGAGAGTGAGGTACTGAGATGTCCGACGTGGCCCTCCTCGACCGCCGCGAGGCCTGGTGGAAGCGCCTGCCGATCGTCGAACAGCTCCGGCGGAGCGTCGGCTGGCAGCGGGCGATGCTCGTCACCGGAGTCGTCATCTGCGCGCTGTTCCTGCTCGTCGCCCTCTTCGCGCCGCTCATCGCGCCGTACGGGTTCGCGCAGTTGCAGGACGGCGCGGGCCATCCGTTCCCACGCACCGGCGCCCCGAGCAGCACGCACGTCTGGGGCACGACCGTCGGTGGGTTCGACGTGTTCAGCCGGGTGGTGTTCGGCGCCCGCACCGCGGTCCTCGTGGTCGTCGTCGCGGTCGTGATCTCCATCGTCGTCGGCGTCCTGCTCGGCATGGTCTCCGGGTACATCGGCGGCTGGCTCGACCGGGTGCTCGTGGTCGTCGCCGACGCCGTGTACGCGTTCCCGTCCCTCCTGCTCGCGATCGTCGTGTCGATCGTGATCTCCGGCGGTCAGTCGAGCTACGCGGGCGGCATCGTCTCGGCAGGCATCTCGATCACGGTCGTGTACGTGCCGCAGTACTTCCGCGTCATCCGTGCCGAGGCCGTCCGGCTCAAGGGCGAGGCGTTCGTGGAGTCGGCCCGCGTCGTGGGCACGAACCCGTGGCGCATCATGACGCGCCACGTGCTCCGCAACGCGACGCGCAGCCTGCCGCTCATCCTGACGCTCAACGCGTCGGACGCGATCCTGACGCTCGCGAGCCTCGGGTTCCTCGGCTTCGGCATCGGCCCGACCGCGGGCTCGGAGTGGGGGTACGACCTCAACCGCGCCCTGTCCGACACCGCGAGCGGGATCTGGTGGACGGGTGTCTACCCCGGCATCGCGATCGTGCTGCTCGTGCTCGGGGTCACCTTCATCGGCGAGAGCCTCAACGACATCTCCGACCCCCGCCTCCGTGCGCGCCGCCGCGCGAAGCAGCGGGTCACCGAGCGGCCGGTCCCGGCCGCGGCCACGGAAGGAGCGGGCGCATGACGGACGCGACGAACGAGGCGGGCGCCGCGCCGCGCCTCCACAACGGTCGGAGCACCGGGGAGGCGGTGGCGACCGTCGACGACCTGTCGGTCACCTTCGCCACGGACAACGGTGCGGTCGCCGCGGTCGACCACGTGTCGATCGACGTGCGGCCGGGTGAGGTCCTGGCCCTGGTCGGCGAGTCCGGGTCCGGCAAGTCGGTGACGGCCCGGAGCATGCTGCGCCTGCTCCCGGAGACCGCCACCGTGTCGGGTGCGGTCGTGCTCGGCGGCGACGACGTCGTGCGCGTCTCGTCGCAGCGGCTCCGGGAACTCCGCGGCACCGCGGGCGCGATGGTGTTCCAGGAGCCGTCGACCGCGCTGAATCCCGTGTTCACGGTCGGATGGCAGATCGCCGAGGGCATCCGTGCCCACGGTGGGGTCTCGAAGCACGAGGCCCGGAAGCGCGCCATCGAGTACCTGCGCCGCGTCGGGATCCCCGACCCCGAGCAGCGGGTCGACCACTACCCGCACCAGTTCTCCGGCGGTCAGAAGCAGCGCGTCGTCATCGCCATGGCCCTCGTCCTCGAGCCGAGCGTGATCATCGCGGACGAGCCGACGACGGCCCTCGACGTCACCGTGCAGGCGGAGATCCTCGACCTGCTCCGGCGCTGCCGCGACGAGTTCGGTGCCGCCATCGTCCTCATCACCCACAACATGGGCGTGGTCGCCGACCTCGCGGACCGGGTGGCCGTGATGTACCAGGGCGAGGTCGTCGAGGAGGCCGACGTACGGACGCTGTTCGCCGCGCCGACCGCCGACTACACGAAGCGCCTGCTCGCGGCCGTGCCGCGGCTGTCGGCCGCGACGACGAGCGACCGGCGGGCGCTGGTCGACGAGTCCGTCGCGCCGGTCGTGCGGGCTCGCGGTCTCGAGATCGAGTACCCGGGGCGGCTCGGATCGCCCGCGTTCTGCGCCGTCAAGGGCGTCGACCTGGCGATCCGCCCCGGCGAGGTCCTGGGACTCGTGGGCGAGTCGGGGTCCGGCAAGACGACCATCGGCCGGGCGATCGCGGGCCTCACGCGCGTGACCGGCGGGTCCCTCGAGGTGCTCGGCACCGAGATGCTCGGCTACCGCGAGCGCGACTTCAAGCCCCGTCGCAAGGAGATCGGGTTCGTGTTCCAGGACCCCGCGACGAGCTTCAACCCGCTGCTGACGATCGCGGAGGCCGTGGCCGAGCCGCTCGTCGTGCACGGTGAGGCCCGGTCCCCGCGCGCCGCCCGCGCACGGGTCGACGAACTGCTCGAGGCCGTCCAGCTGCCCCGGGCGTACGGCGAGCGGTTCCCGCACGAGCTCTCGGGCGGTCAGCGGCAGCGCGCGTCGCTCGCGCGGTCGCTCGCGCTGCGGCCGAAGCTGCTCATCGCCGACGAACCGACGAGTGCGCTCGACGTGTCCGTGCAGGCCCGCGTGCTCGAACTGTTCCTCGAGCTCCAGCAGGACCTCGGGTTCGCGTCGTTGTTCATCAGCCACGACCTCGCCGTCGTCGGCGCGCTGTCCGACCGGATCGCCGTGCTTTACCGGGGCGACCTCGTCGAGGAGGGCACCGCGGCCGAGGTCCTCGGCGCGCCCCGGCATCCGTACACCCAGCGCCTCCTCGCGTCCCTGCCGGTCCCGGACCCGGCGGAGCAGGCGGAGCGACGGCGTACCCTGGAGCAGCTGGCGGCGCAGTGATCGACGGCTCCCGCGATCAGGAAGGGGACGCATGGTCGGGGTGAACGGTCCCGCGGTCATCGCGGACGACGTGTCGATCGAGTACCGCGGCACCGGCGCGGCCCGGCCGGTCCGTGCCGTCGACGGCGTCAGCCTCACGGTGCAGCAGGGCGAGATCCTCGCCGTGCTCGGTGGTTCCGGGTCGGGCAAGTCGACCCTCGCCGCGGCGATCGCCGGACAGGTGGGGGACCCGCGCGAGGGCGAGGCATCGGCCCGTCGGCACATCGTCGGCGGCGAGCTCACCGTGCTCGGACAGGGCCTGCGTCGGCTCGGCACGCACTCGCGGCGCCGCACCCGGCTGACCGGCACGATCGGCTACCTGAGTCAGGACGCGGCCGACCACCTGAGCCCGGACCTGACCGTCGGCGAGGCGATCGCCGAGCCGGTGTACGCGCGGGACCGACGGTTCGACCGGAAGGTCGCCGGCCTCATGGTCGCGCGCCTCGTCGACGCCGTGCACCTGCCGCTCGGGATCATGCGCTCGCACACGTGGGAGCTCTCGAGCGGGCAGCGGCAGCGCGTCGCCCTCGCCCGGGCGCTCGTGCTCGAGCCGCAGCTCCTCGTGGCCGACGAGCCCGCGCGGGGCGTCGACGTCCTCGTCCGCCAGTCCGTGCTCGAGGCCCTCGCGACCATCCAGCGCGCCCTCGGGTTCTCGGCGGTCGTCGTCTCGAGCGACGTCCGGGAGGCCCGTGCCCTGGCCGACCGCGTCGCCGTGCTCCGCGAGGGGGGGCTCGTCGGGCTCGGCACCTTCGACGAGGTGTTCGACGCGCCACTCGACCCCTACGTCAAGACCCTCGCCGCGACCGCCGCACGGCCCGTCAAGCGGGCCAAGCCGACCTCGCGTCGGATGGCACCCCCGATCGAGACGGCCGTCGCGGCCACGACCACCGAAGGAACCGTGTGAGCACCAACGAACGGCAGCAAGCGACCCGCGGCCACCGCGCCGTCGTGACCGACGCCGGGCGGCCCCTCCCGGGACCGGTCCCGACCCCGGGCCCGGTCGCGGTCCTCCCGGCCCCGGCGGACCTGCACGTCGCCGCGGTGGAGGCGGCGGGCGGCTCCGTCGCGCCGGCCTCGGCGGACACGCGGGGCATCGTCTGGCTCGACGCGCGCGACGCGCAGGGCCTGGCGGACGCGCTCGCGGCCTCGCCCGGCGTGACGTGGGTCCAGCTGCCGTTCGCCGGCGTCGACGCCTTCGCCGACCTCATCGCGGACCACGGCGACCACGTGCTCTTCACGAGCGCGAAGGGTGCCTACGCGGAGCCGGTGGCCGAGCACGCGCTCGCCCTGACGCTCGCGACGCTCCGCGTGCTGCCGAAGCGCGCCCGGGCGACGAGCTGGGCGACCGAGCCCGAGGGCGTGTCGCTGTACGGACGGAACGTCGTCGTCATCGGTGCGGGCGGGATCGCCCTCGAGTACATCCGGTTGCTCGCCCCGTTCGACACCGAGGTCACCGTCGTCCGACGGTCCTCGGAGCCCGTGCCCGGAGCGGCGCGCACCGTCACCGTCGACCACATCGACGAGGTCCTGCCGGATGCCGACGTCGTGATGATCGCCGCCGCGATGACGTCCGGCACCGCGCGACTGCTCGACGCCGACCGCCTGGCGCGCATGCGTCCCTCGGTCCGGATCGTGAACATCGCCCGTGGCGGACTCGTCGACACCGACGCGCTGCTCGCTGCGCTGCGGAGCGGGCAGATCGCCGGCGCGGGCCTCGACGTCACCGATCCCGAACCGTTGCCCGACGGCCACCCCCTGTGGGACGAGCCGGGCGTGGTCATCACGCCCCACCAGGCGGACACCCCGGACATGGTGGCGCCGCTGCTCGCCGAACGGATCCGCGTGAACACCGCGGCGTTCCTCAGTGGTGACGGCACCGGGTTCATCGGGGTCGTCGATCCGGCTGCCGGGTACTGATCGCAGGTGCCGGCGGCCCGGCGCCGGCCCGGCTCGCTGTTCCTCGTCGACTCAGCGGGAACGACAACGGCCCCCCGCAGATGCGGAGGGCCGTCGCCGTGGATCGCTCCCCGACTTGGACTCGAACCAAGAACCTGCCGGTTAACAGCCGGCTGCTCTGCCAATTGAGCTATCGAGGAATGCTGCTGAACAGCGGGTACGAGCATACCAGCACTCCGGGCTCGCCACGACCACGGGGCCGCATCCCGGGCGCGTCACGCTCCGAGCTGACACCGGTGCGGTCACGTCGGATGCCCGTCCGCGCCAGGAGACCCTGTTAGCGTTCTCAGGTGCGGATCGTCCGGAGGAGCGCGGCGGCGACGGCGCTCGGGCTGGCGCTCGCGTCGCTGCTGGCCCTGGGCGCGTGCACGACGAACGAGCCGGCCGCGCCGCCCACCGCGGGCGCGCTGCCGTCGACCGCGAGCCCGCAGGCACCCGGCCCGGCATCGGGATCCCCGAGGACCGCAGCAGGCGCGGGTGCGTCAGCGGACACGGGGGCCTCGTCGGACACCGCTCCGGGCACGGGCGCGGGGGCGGGTACGGACAGCGTCGGCGCGAGCCCCGTCGTGTTCGCCTTCCGCTGCCGGACCACGACGAGCAGGAGCGCGACGGACGGCGTCCCCGACGACGACTCCGGCGACGTCACGCTCTTCACCACGTACGCCGCCGCATGGGAGGCCCGGAGTCGCTCCTGCACCGCCGTGCGGATCGCCGGGTCGGTGCCGTCCGACCAACAGCGTGCCGCCGTGGCGGCGGCGGGCGGGGCGCTCGGGCTCCGCGCGCTCGCGGGCCGGTGCGCAGAGGTCGGGACCGGTCCCTTCGACGGCAGGGTGGCCTCCCGACATGCGTTGCTCGAGGCCCGTGCCGTCGTCCTCTACTGCCCGGGGCACCCGCAGATCGCGCGCGTGCGCGCCGCCATCGCCGCGGTCGAGGGCTGAGGGGTCAGCCTTCCGGGTGGTCGCGACCGGGGAGCCAGGACTTGCCCGGCACCCCCCAGCTCTGCTTGCGCACCGCCTTGAGTGCGGCCTTGCCGTACGGGTGGGACAACCGGTCGGCGTAGAGCACGCCGTCCAGGTGGTCGTACTCGTGCTGAAAGACGCGGGCGAGCCAGCCGTGCGCCTCGATCTCGTACGGGGTGCCGTCAACGTCCTGCGCGCGGAGGATGGCGCCCTCGGCCCGACGGAGCGGGAACCGCTCGCCCGGGATGGACAGGCAGCCCTCGGACTCCTCGTCCTCGTCGAGGTCCGCGTGGGTCTCCGGGACGAGGGGCGACGTCCACAGCACGGGGTTCACCGCCGCGCCCCGCCAGAGCTCGCCGTCGTCGTCCCTCCACGAGAACACGAACAGACGCTTGGCGACCCCGACCTGCGGCCCGGCCAGCCCGACGCCCGGAGCGAGGTCCATGGTGGCGTACATGTCGTCGACGAGCGCACGGAGTCCGTCGTCGAAGGCGGTGACCTCGGTCGCAGGAGCGTGGAGCACGGGATCGCCCGTGATGCGGATCGGGAGGACGGCCATTCGTCCAGGCTATCGGCCAGCCGAGCGGTAGCCTCGACCCCGTGGCGCCGGACCTCGTCGATCTCACCGATCGCATCAACATGACGCCGTTCCAGGCGCTCATGATCCCGGTGGCCCTCGTCGGCAGCGTCTTCCTGTCGCTCGGCGCGCACTTCCAGAGCGCCGGCGTGCACCGGGTCGAGGCGCGCATCGGCAGGCAGTCCGGCGGCCTGTCGGTCCGGCACGTGCTCGCGCTCCTCGGCAGTGGATCGTGGGTGCTCGGCACCCTCATGCTCGGGTGCGCCGTGGTCCTCCAACTCGTCAGCATCACCTTCGCGCCGCTCATCGTCGTGCAGCCACTCGGGGCCGTCGCCCTCGTCATCACGACGTGGTTCTCGACGCGCTCCTCGGGCGTCCCGCTCGACGCACCCTCGCGTCGGGCGGTGTGGACCTGCATCGTCGGCGTCGGGATCTTCGTGGGGATCGCCGCGCTCGTCGGACACGAGACGCCGATCTCGCACAGTCAGCTCGTGACGGTGCTCGTCGTCCTCGCCGTCGTGCTGGCGATCGTGCTGCTGTCCTTCCGGCTCGTCCGCAGGCGGCGCAACCCCCTGTACTTCATCGTCGGGGCCGGGATCCTCTACGGCTTCGTCGCCACGCTCGCCAAGGTGACGCTGAACCGTGTGGTGAACGGCACGTTCGACTGGGTGACCGCCGTCGCGATCGCGGGGGTGATCGTCGCCGCGGTACTCGGCGGCTACTTCGTCCAGAACGCCTACGCCAGCGGATCGCCGGACCTCGTGATCGCCGGCCTGACGGTCATCGACCCGATCGTCGCCGTGGGGATCGGCATCGTCGTCCTGCGCGAGGCCACCGGTGCGCCGTGGTTCGCCGTGGCCGGGTTCCTCCTCGCCGCGGCGATCGCGATCACGGGCGTGTTCCAGTTGGCGAAACACCAGCCCGAGGCGCGACGCTGAGCGTCGCCCGGCGCACCGGGCCGGGCCACGGTCTGTACCGATGCGCAGGACCGGGCCGACCCGCCGACGCCCGGTGGGGGCGTGCGCGGCGAGGCGTGCGGTAGCGTCGGAGGCCAGCCGAGCATGAGACGAGAGGACGACGCGCCCCGTGCCAGGACAGGACGAATCGACGACCACCCCCAGCGGGCGACCGGAGCGGCTCCGCATCCTCCTCGCCGCCGACACCTTCCCACCGGACGTCAACGGCGCCGCGGTGTTCTGCGAACGACTCGCGATCGGCCTCGCCGAGCGCGGGCACGAGGTGCAGGTCGTCGCGCCCGCCGCCAACCGCCACCACGGCACGCACGACGAGGAACACGGCGGCGTGACCTTCGTGGTGCACCGGCTCTTCTCGATGAAGTGGCCGCTCCACTCCTGGCTCCGGTTCGCGTGGCCCTGGACCGTGCGCCGGAACACCGCCCCGATCCTCGACGCGTTCAAGCCCGACGCGCTGCACATCCAGTCCCACATCGTGATCGGCCGTGGCATCGCGCGTGAGGCCAAGGCACGCGGCATCCGCGTCATCGCCACGAACCACTTCATGCCCGAGAACCTGCTCGAGTACGCACCGTTCGGACGGTGGACGCTGCCGATCGCCCTCAAGATCGCGTGGGCGGACGCGGCCAGGACGTACCGGCTCGCCGACGCGGTCACGACGCCCACCCGGAAGGCGGCGGCCTACCTGCAGGCCGCGATCAAGGCCCAGCAGGTGCTCGCGATCTCGTGCGGCATCGACGCATCCCGGTACACCTCGCGTGACCTCCGACCGCCGCGGAACGAGATCGTGTTCGTCGGCCGCGTGGCGCCCGAGAAGCAGCTCGACGTACTGGTGCGTGCCCTGCCCCTCATCCCCGCCGAGCTCGAGGCGACGATCCGCATCGTCGGTGGCGGCGAGATGATCCCGCGGCTGTCCTCGCTCGCCGAGGAACTCGGGGTGGCGGACCGCGTCGTGTTCACCGGGTACCAGTCGGACGAGGACCTCCGGGCAGCGCTGACGAACGCCACCGTCTTCGCGATGCCCTCGACCGCCGAGTTGCAGAGCATCGCCTCGCTCGAGGCGATGGCCTCCGGACTGCCGGTCGTCGCAGCGGATGCGATGGCCCTGCCGCACCTCATCGACGGCAACGGGTACCTGTTCCGTCCGGGCGACCCGCAGGACCTGGCGGACAAGCTCACCGCCGTGCTCGCAGCGCCCGACGACGAGTACCTCCGCATGAAGCGGCAGAGCCTCGACATGATCGTCGACCACGACATCAACCGCACCCTGTCGACGTTCGAGGCGCTGTATCGTGGTGAGCCGGTGCCCGATGGCCCCGGCGCGGGGCGGTAGCCAAGCTGGTCAAGGCAGTCGGCTCATAACCGAACGATCCGCGGGTTCGAGTCCCGCCCGCCCCACCGCCGCGTTCGCCGCGGCGCGTCCGGTCGGTGGTCGTCCTCGGAGCCGGCCGCTCGCCCGCGCCGTCCCGCTCGCGTCGGTGCCGGTCGGTAGGGTCAGGGCATGAGGAAACGCGTCGCCGAGACGTCGCAGATGCACGCGCCGAGCCCTGACGTCACGTTCGAGCTGCACCGGGGTGCGACGGGCGTCCGGGTCAACGCGTTCCGTATCGGGTTCATGGGGGGCATCGGCGTCCTCGTCGCGCTGCTCGCCGCGATCCTCCTGCGCGAGCTCTCCACCGTGCTCGTCTACATCGGCGTCGCGGTGTTCGTCGCCCTCGGCCTCGACCCCGTCGTCAACTGGCTCGAACGCATCATCCCGCGGTGGCTCGCGGTCACCGTGGTCGTGCTCGGCGTCATCGGCGCCTTCGTCGGGATCCTGTTCGCGATCGTCCCCGTCATCGTCGACCAGGCCACGAACCTCGTGCAGTCCTTCCCGGACTTCGTGCAGGGGTTGTCGCAGCAGGACTGGGTCCAGGACCTGTCGCGGCAGCTGAACGGCTCGATCAACATCGACGACGCGCTCGGATCGGCGAGCAAGTACGTCGAGGACCCGGGCAACCTCCTCAGCGTCGGCGGCGGACTGCTCGCCGTCGGGACCGGCATCGTCTCGGGGCTGACCGGCGCGGTGATCGTGCTCATCCTCATGCTGTACTTCCTCGCGTCCATGCGGTCGATCAAGCGCATGACGTACCGCTTCGTGCCGGCGTCGCGTCGCGCGAACTTCGCCGACGTCACCGAGCAGATCACCCGGTCCGTCGGTCGCTACGTGGTCGGGCAGATCGCCGAGGCCGTCCTCAACGGCGTGCTGAGCCTCGTGTTCCTCCTGATCATCCGCGCGCCGCTGCCCGTGCTCCTGGCGACGTTCGCGTTCCTCGGCGCGCTGGTCCCGCTCGTGGGCACCCTCGGGGCCGCGATCGTGATCTGTCTGATCTGCCTCTTCGCATCACCCCTCACCGCGCTCGTCGCCGCGATCTACTACCTCGTGTACATGCAGGTGGAGGCCTACGTGATCGCCCCGCGGATCATGTCGCGGGCCGTGCAGGTCCCCGGTGCCCTCGTGGTCATCGCCGCGGTGGCGGGTGGCACGATCGGGGGTGTCCTCGGCGCGCTCGTGGCCGTGCCCGTCGCCGCGTCGGTGATCATCATCGTGCAAGAGGTCATCTACCCCCGGCAGGACCAGCTGTGACGACCGCGGACGGCGACCGGCGCGACGGTGGCGATCCGGCCCTCCAGGCGCTGCGTGCCGAGCGCGAGCGGTGGGTGCGGAGTCCACGGGGGCCGCTCGCCCTGGTCAACAGCCAGACCGTCACGGTGCCGCAGCCCGTGTGGCCGGTCCCCGGGACGTGGGCGCCCGCGATCGGTGGGCTCAGCGTCACCGCGACGGCCGATGCCGGGGTCGTCGTGGACGACGTGCTCGTCGACGGGACGGTGCACGTCGCCGGCGACGACGCCGTCGTGGCCTCGACCGTCCGGTTCGCCGACGGCACGTCCGGTTCCGTCGCCGCGACCACCGCCGGCCACGCACTCCGGGTGTGGGATCCGGCCTCGCCGGCGATCGCCCGCTTCGGGCACATCGGTGTGTTCCCCGTGTCGACGGCGTGGGTGCGGACCGGCGTGTGGGAGCCCGGCGACCGGGAGGGCCGGGGCAGCGTCACCGACGCGGCCGGCGCCCCGCTCCCCGTCGCGGGGACCCTCCGGATCCGGATCGGCGTCGAGGACCGCGCGCTCGTCGTCGTCCGTGCGGGGGACCGGCTCCAGCTCGTGTTCCAGGACGCCACCTCGGGGGAGCGGTCCTACTCGATGGGCCGGTTCCTGTTCCTCGACGATCCCGGTGCGGCCGGTCCGATCACGGTGGACTTCAACCGTGCGGTGCTGCCGCCGTGCGCGTTCTCGTACCAGTACGCGTGCCCGGTCCCGCCGCCCGAGAACCGCCTGCCCGTGCCTGTCGAGGCCGGGGAGACCCACGGGTACGACGCCGACGGCGCCGTCCTGCACTGAGGGCCGCCGCCGACGCGCGCAGCACACTGGCGTTCCCAGCGGTGCCCGTGCATAATGAGCACGTCCCTCGGACGTCACAATCGCATATCGAATCGGTTCCGTCTGCGGAGGCAGGCGTGGTCGTGAGCCTCCGGGTCCAGGTCGATGGGGAAGTCGCACCTGATGATCGGAGGAATCGTGACCCCAGGAACCGTGACGGCCGGACGTCCGGCCACGAGGGGTGTGCTCTACGTGCACTCCTCACCTCGCGCGCTCTGCCCGCACGTCGAATGGGCGGCAGGTCGCGCCATGAGCCGTGCCGTGAACTTCTCGTGGCTCGACCAGCCCGTGCTCGAAGGCGCCCGGCGCACCGAGTACACCTGGACGGGTCCGGTGGGCACCGGTGCGGCGATCGCGTCCGCGCTCCGGGGTTGGGAGCACCTGCGGTACGAGGTCACCGAGGACGCGACCGAGCAGTCCGACGGCGGCCGGTGGATGCACACGCCGGACCTCGGCGTGTTCTACGCGCAGACGGACGCTGCCGGCAACGTGGTCGTTCCCGAGGACCGGGTGCGGTACGCCATGGAGCTGGCGGGCAGCAACGCGCTCGAGCTGCACCGCGAGTTACGCCTCGCGCTCGGGCAGGCGTGGGACGACGAGCTCGAGCCGTTCCGGTACGCCGGTGAGGACAACCCCGTCGTCTGGTTGCACCGCGTCGGCTGATCGGCCGCGGATCGTCAGGACACGACACAGGGCCGGGAGCAGACGCTCCCGGCCCTGCGTCGTGTCGCCCGGGCGCGCGGTCAGACGGTCCGGAACGCGACGACCGCGTTGTGGCCGCCGAACCCGAACGAGTTGCTGATCGCGAGCAGGTCGCCGTCGCCGAGCGTGCGTGGCTCGCGGACGACGTCCATGACGATCTCCGGGTCCTGCTCCGTCAGGTTGATGGTGGGCGGTGCGACGCGGTTCGCGAGCGCGAGGACCGTGAACATCGCCTCGATCGCACCCGCACCGCCGAGCAGGTGCCCGGTCGACGCCTTCGTGGCGGACACGGCGATGCCGTCGAGGTGCTCCCCGAACACGCGACGCATCGCGTGGTACTCGGCGACGTCGCCGACCGGGGTGCTCGTGGCGTGCGCGTTCACGTGGACGACGTCCTCTCGCGCGGCACCGGCGTGCTCGAGCGCCTGGATGACCGCCCGGGCGGCCGCGCTGCCCTCGGGGTCGGGGGCGGTGATGTGGAAGGCGTCGGAGGTGATGCCACCACCGGCGACCTCGGCGTAGATCCGGGCGCCTCGGGCCTCGGCGTGCTCCTTGGTCTCGAGGATGAGCGCCGCTGCGCCGTCCCCGAGCACGAAGCCGTCGCGCGTGACGTCGTAGGGCCGGGAGGCCGTGGCCGGGTCGTCGTTGCGGCGGGACAGCGCCTGCATGGCCGCGAACGCCCCGAGGGGCATCGGGTGCAGCGCCGCCTCGGACCCGCCGGCGATGACGATGTCGGCGTCACCGGTCGCGACGTGGCGGTAGGCCTCGACCAGGGACTCGGTGCTCGACGCGCAGGCCGAGATGTAGGTGCGGGCACCGCCGCGGGCGCCGAACGCCATCTCGATCGCGGCGGCCGGACCGTTCGCCATGAGCATCGGCACGGTCATGGGGAGCATCCGCCGGGGACCGCGCTCGCGCAGGGTGTCCCACGCGTCCAGCAGCGTGTTGACGCCGCCGATCCCCGTCGCCCAGTCGACGATGAGGCGCTCGGGGACGACGGCTCCGTCGTCGATGCCGGCGTCCGACCAGGCCTCGCGCGCGGCGATGAGCGCGAGCTGCGAACCCGGGTCGAGGCGCTTGACCTCTTGGCGGGTCAGCTGGTCGCCGATGAAGCGGCGGGCCTGCCCGGCGAAGTGGACGGGCAGGTCGTAGCGCTCGACCCAGTCCTCCTCGATGGCGGTGATCCCCGACTCGCCCGCGAGCAGGGCATCCCACGTGGCGGGGGCGGTCGCGGCGAGCGGCGAGATGGCGCCGATCCCCGTGACGACGACGGTGTGCTTGGTGGTCATGGACGACGGTCTTTCTGCAGGACGGACGGTGCGACGGGCGGCGCGACGGGCGCCAGGACACGTCGTGGCCCGGACCCGAGGGGATCCGGACCACGACGGGTCAGGCGGGTGTCAGCCCTGCGCCTTGACGATGTAGTTCACGGCGTCACCGACGGTCTTGAGGTTCTTGACCTCTTCGTCCGGGATCTTCACGTCGAACTTCTCCTCGGCGTTGACGACGATCGTCATCATCGAGATCGAGTCGATGTCGAGGTCGTCGGTGAACGACTTGTCCATCTGCACGGTGTCGGTCGCGATGCCGGTCTCGTCGTTGATGAGCTCGGCCAGGCCGGCCAGGACTTCTTCGGTGGACGCTGCCATTGTTCTTCTCCTTGAGGGGGTGTCGATGACCGTGGACAAGCCTAGGGCACGCCGGGTCTGGGGGTTCGGGAGCGCCGCAGGCGGCACGCCGGGTGGAACGGTCAGGGGAGCACGACGACCTGCGCGCCGAACACGAGTCCGGCGCCGAAGCCGATCTGCAGGGCGAGGCCGCCGTGGAGGTCCGGGTGTTCCTCGAGCAGGCGGTGGGTCGCGAGGGGGATGCTCGCGGCCGACGTGTTGCCGGTCGTCGTGATGTCGCGGCCGATCACCACGCGCTCCGGGAGCCCGAGCTGCTTGGCGAACTCGTCGATGATCCGCATGTTCGCCTGGTGCGGTACGAACGCGGCGAGGTCCGAGGCCTCCACGCCGGCGACCTCGAGCGCGCGCTTGGCGACCTTGACCATCTCCCACACCGCCCAGCGGAAGACCGTCTGGCCCTCCTGGCGGATGGTGGGTTGCTCGCCACCCGCGCGCCACTCGGAGAACGTGCTCGTCATGCGGATGGCGTCCCACTTGGAGCCGTCGGATCCCCAGACCGTCGGCGCGATGCCCGGGGTGTCGCTCGGCCCGACCACGGCCGCGCCGGCGCCGTCGCCGAGCAGGAACGAGATCGAGCGGTCCGTCGGGTCGACGATCTCGCTCAGCTTCTCGGCCCCGACGACGAGCACGTGGTCGGCGACGCCCGTCTTGACGAAGGAGTCGGCCTGGGCGATGCCGTACGCGTAGCCGGCGCACGCGGCGCTGATGTCGTACGCGGCGGCGGGCGCGGCGCCGATGCGCTCGGCGAGGAGCGACGCCATCGACGGCGTCGCGACGGTGTTCGTGACGGTGGAGACGAGCACGACGCCGATCTGGTCCGCCGTGATCCCGGCGGCCGCGATCGCCTCGCGGGACGCCGCCTCGGCGAGGTCCACGGCCTGGACGTCGTCACCGGCCCGCGCACGGGTGACGATGCCGGTGCGCTGGCGGATCCACTCGTCCGACGAGTCGATCGGCCCGACGAGGTCGTCGTTCGGGACCGCGTGCTCGCCCCGGGCCGCCCCGATGCCGAGGATGCGGGTGAAGGCGTGACCGGTCCGCTGGGCGAGCATCGGGCGCGACGGCGCCGGGTCGAGGACGCCCTCGTCCGCGCTCACGCGGCCGCTCCCGCCGACTCGAGCAGGTCGATCGCGGCGGGGAGGTCCTCGGGCGACTTCACCGCCACGGTCGGCGTGCCGCGCATGGCCCGCTTGGCGAGCCCGACGAGCGCACCGGCCGGCGCGAGTTCGACGATGCCGGTGACCCCGGCGGCGACGAACGAGTCCATGACGGCGTCCCAGTGCACCGGGTTCGCGATCTGCCGCACCATGAGGTCCACGAAGCGGCGGCCGTCGTCGACACGGGAGCCGTCCGCGTTGGTCCAGATCGGGAGGGTCGGGTCGGCCACCGAGGCCGCTGCGGCGAGCGGGGCCACGCGGTCGACCGCGGGGGCCATGAAGTCCGTGTGGAACGCACCGGCGACGCTGAGGGGGACGACCCGGGCCTTGGCGGGCGGCTCCGCGGCGAACGCGGCCAGCGCCTCCACGCGACCGGCGACGACGGTCTGACCGCCGCCGTTGTGGTTGGCGGCGCTGAGCCCGGCCGCCTCGATCGCGGCGGGGAGGGCCTCCTGGTCGCCGCCCAGCACGGCGCTCATGCCGGTCGGCGTGCGGGTGGCGGCGTCGGCCATGGCGCGTCCGCGTTCGGCGACGAGCGCGACGGCGTCCGAGGGGGCGAGCACACCCGCGATCGCGGCGGCGGTGAACTCGCCGACGGAGTGCCCGGCGACGCCGCCGACGAGGCTCCGGCGCCCGTCGGCGAGCAGCGCGTCCGCGGTCACGAGTCCCGCGGCGACGATGAGGGGCTGCGCGAGCGCGGTGTCGCGGATGGTGTCGGCGTCGCTCGTCGTTCCGTGCGCGACGAGGTCGACGCCGATCGCGTCCGACCACGCGGCGACCCGGTCACGGACGGCCGGGTCCTCCAGCCACGGGGCGAGGAATCCGGGGGTCTGCGAGCCCTGTCCGGGGGCGACGACGACGATCACCGGACAATCCTCCCCGGCGTGCAGGGGCAGGCATGTGTGCGGACCGTCACAGAAATCGGGTCCGACATTGTGGGACCCGAACGAAGGGACTCGCCCTGGCGGCCGGGACGGTGTCGGTCAGCGCCGTGGCGGTCGGCGTCGTCGCTGGCCCGTGGACTCCGACATCGCCCCGATGATGAGCGCCGACTGCACGATGAGCGCGTCGCGGGCGTGGGTGGCGTCCCATCCGATGACGTCGGCCACCCGGCGGAGCCGGTAGCGGACCGTGTTCGGGTGGACGAACAGCTCCCGCGCCGTTGCCTCGAGGCTGCGTCCCGTGTCGAGGTAGCACCAGAGGGTCTGCAGGAGTTCACCGGACTGGTCCTTGAGCGGCGTGTAGATCCGCTGGACGAGCGCCGTCCGCGCCAGGGGATCGCCCGCGAGGGCACGTTCGGGCAGCAGGTCGTCGGCCAGCACGGGTCGGGGCGCGCCCCGCCACGCCCGGGCCACCGCGAAGCCGGCGAGGGCGGCCTTGGCGCTCGTCGAGGCGTCGACGACACCCGGGACCTCGTTGCCGAGGACCAGGTGTCCGTCGCCGAAGGACGGTGCGAGGGCCTCGGCGATGGTCGTGAACGAGGTCGGGTCCTCGCCCTCGGGTGTGTCGTCCCGGGGCGTGGCCCGGCCGATCACGACGACGAGGCGCGCCCCCTGCACACCGATCAGGACGTCGGCGTCGAGGTGCCGGGCGGTCCGACGGATCGTGTCCACCTCGAGCTGCGGCGGCGCGGTGCCGACGAGCACCGCGACCTCGCCGTGCCCGTGCCAGCCGAGCGCGGCGATCCGGCTCGGCAGCTCGTCGTCGTACTCGCCCGACAGGATCGAGTCGACGACGAGGGCCTCGAGTCGGGCGTCCCACAGCCCGCGGGCCTCCGCGGCCCGGGCGTAGACGTCCGCCGCGGCGAACGCGATCTCGCGCGAGTACAGGAGGATGGCCTCCTGCAGGCCGTCGTCGCCGTCCTTCACGCGGTCCTCGACGACCTCGACCACGACGCGGATGAGTTGGAGCGTCTGCTGCAGACTCACCGACCGGAGCAGTTCGCGCGGTGCCGCGCCGAAGACGTCGGCCGCGATCCACGGAGTGGCCGCGGGGTCCTCGAACCAGGCGATGAACGACGTGATGCCCGCCTGTGCGACCAGGCCGACGGCCGACCGGCGGCCGGGCGGCATCTCGCCGTACCAGGGGAGCGTGTCCTCGAGACGCTTGATCGTCGCGCTCGCGAGTTCGCCCGACACCTGGCGGAGCCAGGCGAGCGTCCGTCCCCGGTCGCCCGCCCGGCCCAGGGCATCGGCGCGCAGTGCGCTCACGGGCGGGTCAGCTCTCGCCGCCTGCGCTGCCGGTCGTGCCGGCCGTGACGTCCCACAGGCGGTACTTGTCGATCGCCTGACGGACCACCGACGGATCCATCTCACCGCGACGCACGAGCTGCTGCAGGGTCCGCACGACCACCGACGGGCCGTCGATCAGGAAGACCCGACGCGCGGCGGCACGGGTGTCCGAGAACCCGAAGCCGTCGGCTCCGAGCGTCGCGTAGTCGCTCGGGACGAACTCGCGGATCTGGTCGGGAACCGCGTGCGACCAGTCGCTCACGGCGACGACGGGGCCGTGCGTGCCCTGGAGCTTCTCGGTGACGAAGGGCGTGCGCGGCTGCTCCTCGGGGTGGAGGAAGGCGTCCGATGCGGCGGCGAGGCCGTCACGACGGAGCTCGTTCCAGCTCGTGACGCTCCAGACGTCGGCGGAGACGCCCCAGTCCTGGACCAGCAGCTGCTGGGCCTCGAGGATCCACGGCACGGCGACACCGGACGCGAGCAGCTGCGCCTTCGGGCCGTCGTGCTCGGCGGCCTTGAGCAGGTACATGCCGCGCACGATGCCGTCGACGTCGACGTGCTCCGGCTCCGCCGGCTGGACGAGCGGCTCGTTGTACACCGTGAGGTAGTACATGACGTTCGGGTCGGCGTGCTTCGGCGAGCCGTCCTCGTTCCTGCCGTACATGCGGTCGAGTCCGGACTGCACGATGTGTGCGATCTCGTACCCGTACGCGGGGTCGTACGCGACCACGGCCGGGTTCGTCGACGCCAGGAGCAGCGAGTGGCCGTCGGCGTGCTGCAGACCCTCACCCGTCAGCGTCGTGCGGCCCGCGGTGGCGCCGATGAGGAACCCGCGCGCCATCTGGTCGCCAGCGGCCCACAGGGCGTCGCCGGTGCGCTGGAACCCGAACATCGAGTAGAAGACGTAGACCGGGATGAGCGGCTCACCCTGCGTCGAGTAGGACGTGCCGACCGCGGTGAAGGCCGCGAGGGCTCCCGCTTCGTTGATCCCGACGTGGATGATCTGTCCCTGCGGGCTCTCCTTGTAGGCGAGGAGGAGCTCGCGGTCGACCGAGGTGTAGTGCTGGCCGTTCGGGTTGTAGATCTTCGCGGTCGGGAAGTACGCGTCCATGCCGAACGTGCGGGCCTCGTCCGGGATGATCGGCACGACGCGGTCGCCGAAGTCGGGCGAGCGGAGCAGGTCCTTGAGCAGGCGGGCGAACGCCATGGTCGTCGCGACCTCTTGCTTGCCCGAGCCCTTCTTGGCGATGGCGTAGCGGCCGTCGTCCGGCAGCGTCACCTGCGTGTACTTGGTCCGGCGCTCCGGGACGTACCCGCCGAGGGCACGCCGACGCTCGTGCATGTACTGCACGGCCTCGTCGTCGTGTCCGGGGTGGTAGTACGGCGGCAGGTAGGGGTTCTCGTCGAGCTGCGCGTCCGACACGGGGATCCGCATCTCGTCGCGGAACTGCTTGAGGTTGTCGAGCGTCAGCTTCTTCATCTGGTGGGTCGCGTTGCGGCCCTCGAAGCTCGGGCCGAGTCCGTAGCCCTTGACCGTCTTGGCCAGGATGACCGTCGGCTGGCCCTTGTGCTCGGAGGCCGCCTTGAACGCCGCGTACACCTTGCGGTAGTCGTGGCCGCCGCGCTTGAGGTTCCAGATCTGGTCGTCCGTGTAGTCCTCGACGAGTGCGAGCGCCTTCGGGTCGCGTCCGAAGAAGTTCTCGCGGACGTACGCGCCGTTCTCGGCCTTGTACGTCTGGTAGTCACCGTCGGGGGTGCGGTTCATCAGGTTGAGGAGCGCGCCCTCGGTGTCGCGGGCGAGGAGGTCGTCCCACTCGCGACCCCAGACGACCTTGATGACGTTCCAGCCCGCACCGCGGAAGAACGCCTCGAGCTCCTGGATGATCTTGCCGTTGCCGCGCACCGGGCCGTCGAGGCGCTGGAGGTTGCAGTTGATGACGAAGTTCAGGTTGTCGAGGCCGTCGTTCGCCGCGACCTGCAGCTGGCCCCGGGACTCGACCTCGTCCATCTCGCCGTCGCCGAGGAACGCCCACACCTGCTGCTCCGAGGCGTCCTTGATGCCGCGGTTCGTCAGGTACTTGGCCTGCTGCGCCTGGTAGATCGCGTTGATCGGCCCGATGCCCATCGAGACCGTCGGGAACTGCCAGAACGAGGGCATGAGACGCGGGTGCGGGTACGACGACAGTCCGCCGCCCTGGTGCGAGTGCTCCTGCCGGAAGCCGTCGAGCTGGTCCTCGCTGAGACGGCCCTCCAGGTACGCCCGGGCGTACATGCCGGGGGAGGCGTGGCCCTGGAAGAAGACCTGGTCGCCGCCGGACGGGTGGTCCTGCGCGCGGAAGAAGTGGTTGTAGCCGACCTCGTACAGGGCGGCGCTCGACGCGTAGGTCGAGATGTGGCCGCCGACCGCGACACCGGGGCGCTGGGCGCGGTGCACCGTGATGGCGGCGTTCCAGCGGATCCAGCGGCGGTAGCGGCGCTCGAGGTCCTCGTCGCCCGGGAACTCCGGCTCGTTCTCGGGCGCGATGGTGTTGACGTAGTCGGTGGTCGGGACCATCGGCACGCCCAGGTGGAGCTCGCGCGAGCGTTGCAGCAGGCTGAGCATGACCTCGCGCCCCCGGCCGTGGCCGTTCGCTGCGACCAGGCCGTCGAGGGACTCACGCCACTCGGCGGTCTCCTCCGGGTCCTGGTCCTGGGTGTCGGCACCCGCGATCCATGGCTGACGCTGGGGGTCCTGGTCGTTCACCGTCACCGTTGACCTCGTTCGTTCGTGGTGGACATGTCGATGCATCCGTCGCCGGGTCACGACGCGTGGATGGGCGAGACCACTCTAGTTCCCGCGTCCGACGCGCTCGCGCGGCTCGATGCCAGCGCACGCGGCATCGGGCACCGCGCTTGCGTTCGCGTGCCGTCGGCGTAGGATCTCACGTCGTGCGCGCGCCCGCCCGGGTGTGCGCCTGATGCAGCCGGGACCCATGCCGTCCCGCGACCGGGGCAGACCCAGAGAGAAGCACGCCAGATGGCACTCGAGATCGGTTCCCTCGCTCCCGACTTCGAACTGCCGGACCAGCGCGGCGAGCACGTCCGCCTCAGCGACTTCCGCGGTGTGCGTCCGGTGGCGCTCGTGTTCTTCCCGCTCGCGTTCTCCTCGACCTGCACGAGCGAGCTCTGCGCGCTCCGCGACAACATCGCGATGTTCGCCGACCACCGCGTCGAGCTCATCGGCATCAGCGTCGACTCGAAGGCCACGCTCCGCTCGTTCGCCGACTCGAACGGGTACGACTTCACGCTGCTCGCGGACTTCTGGCCGCACGGTGCGGTCAGCAAGGAGTACGGGGTCTTCCTCGAGAAGAAGGGCTTCGCGAACCGCGCGACGTTCGTCATCGACACCGACGGTCGGATCCGCGCCTCGATCATCACCGAGCCGGGGCTCGCCCGCGACGTCAGCGAGTACCGAGCCGCGCTCGATCGTCTGACGCCCGCACCCGCCGCCGCCTGAGCCCTGCGGCGAGGGGCCGTGCGCCGAGGGGCGGTGCGCCGAGGGGCCGTGCGGACCCGGCACGGCCCCTCGGTCGTCAGACGCCCACGGCCTGCCGGACGGACGGGTCCTGGACGAAGGCCGCGACGGCGGTGGCGAGCACGGCCTCCGTGGCCGCCTCGCGCGTCGCGGCACCGAACATCGCATGGTCGGCCTCCGGGAGCTCCACGACCCGGAGCGTCCCGGGCAGGTGCGCGAGCCGGTGGGCTGCCGTGGCGCCGCCTCGTGCCCGGAAGACGGCGCCGTCGCCCGGACCGAGCACGAGGGTCACGTCGGTGCCGGCCGCGAGCGGCGCGCGGATGACGGGTTCGACGAACTGCACGTGTCCACGCCGGGCCAGCGCCAACGCCACGCGGTACGGCAGGTGCCGCTTGACGGCGGCGACGAGCGCGTCACGGCGTGTGCGGACGTGGGGCCGTGCCTCCGCGTCCGCGGCCGCGACGGCACCCGGTGCTGCGGGGCGGGACCGGTAGTCCGCCTGGCTGAGGCCGACCACGAACCCGGCACGACCCGCGGCGACCCGGAGGCCCAACCACCCGCCGACCGAGAGTCCGACGATCCCGACCCGGTCGGCCGGGAGCGCGAGGTGGTCGAGGACGTGGCTGACGTCGTCGATCCACTCCTGGGTGAAGAGCAGGCTCGGCTCGTCGGCGACGACGGGTCCGGTCTCGCCCGTGCCCCGACGGTCGACACGGACGGACCGGATGCCCGCCGCGGCGAGTCGTCGAGCGAGGTCGACCTGCAGGCGCGTGACGCCGATGCGGTGTTCGGACGAACCGTTGAGCAGCACCACGGTCGGGGCGTCGTCGTCGCCGTGCCGCGGCCTGGTGTCGACGGCGAAGAGGTGGTCCGGTCCGATGCGGACGAGGTGTTCCTCGACGTCCTGGTCGACGACCGCCCGCTCGGTCGGGACGAGCTCCATCGGCGCCGGGACGGGCTCGGGCGGCACACGGCGGGTCACCCACTCGCCGACGGCGTCGACGCTCGCGGCGGGGATGCGCGCGGAGAGGCTCGACACGCCGAGGAGCGCCTCGTGCCCGTCGACCCGCACGATGTCGATCCCGTCCCGGTCGTACCCGGCCGGGACACGGCGGTCCCCGTCGTTCCGCACCGCCACGAGCACGGGCATGCGGTCGGCCGGTCCGGTCGGGTACCCGAGGGCCCCGATCGCCGCTGCCTGGTCGGCGGGGATGTCAGCACCCACCACGGTGACCGTGCCGTCGTGGGCGGTGGTGACCGCCGATCCGGGTCTGGTGTCGATCCCCGCCACCGAGACCGCGGCGAGTGCCCGTGCCGCCCGGAGCCAGGAGCGTCCGGACCGCGGCGGGTCCCAGAGCACGAGTCCCGCGGCGTCCGGGTCGTCGTCGGCTGCCGCGGCCGCGACGAGGGCCCCGGACGCGAGGCCGACGTACACGATTCGGGTGCAGCCGGCGGTGCGCAGCGCCTCCGCCGCGAGCCGTGCGCCGTCACGATGGGACGTCGCGGTCGCGGCGACGACGGAGTCCCCGCTGCCGGGGTGGTCGTAGCGCACGGAGGCGATGCCGTGGTCCGCGAGTCGCGCGGCGAGGAGGCGTTCGGTCCGGTAGGCGAGGACGTGCTCGTGCCCGAAGGGTGGGCAGACGACGACCCCGGTGGAACCGGGCCGGGTGGGGCGTTCGACGGTCGCGAGCACGGCCCCACCGCCGAGCCACGTGTCGAGCGCCGGCATCAGCGCAGCGACAGCTGGTCGAGCGTCGAGACCGGCCAGTCCGCGAGCGAGGTCCCGAACGTGCGGAAGAGGGCGAGCGTGATCCGCTCCATGCCGAACGCGATGCACGACGTGTGGGCGACGCTGCCGTCCGCGGTCGTGATCCCGAAGGGTGCGCCGAAGTGGTCACCCGCACTGTTCGCACTGGCGATCGCGGTGCCGTCGGAGAGCCCGGGGTAGATCGGGACGGTGACCTCGATCTTCAGCTCGTCGGTGAGCTGGTTCGCGGCGAGGAACTTGCCGGCGCGGCCGAAGAAGGGGTCGTTCGCGGGGACGCGGGTGACGTCGAGCCCGAGGGCGGCGAGCATCGCGGCCTGGCGCTCGCTCCACGTGTTGCGGAAGGTCCTGGCGTCGTCCTCGCCGCCCACGTAGACGAACTCGTGCATGCGGAACGACTGGAGCCGCATCGGGTCGTCGGAGGGCTCGTGGCGGAACGTGTACCCGACGACGTCGAACACGCGACCGTCGACCTGCTGGCCCGCCAGGTGGTCGTAGAGCGGGTGGCACACGGCGGACACGAGCATGGTCTCGCCGGGGTGCAGGAACCGGTCCCAGTCCTCGCCCGCGGCACGCGCGGCGAGGAGCGCGGCGTGGTCGCGGTCGGAGCCCGTGAACGTGTGGATGGCACCCGTGAGCTGCGGGAACGAGGCCACGTAGTCGGTGCGCTCGAAGGCGGACCGGGCGATGACCGGGGCGAAGCGGATCCGCTCCGGGGCGAGCTCGGCGAACCCGAGCGTGATGTACCGGTCGACGGCGTCGACGACGTCGTCGAACGTGCCGTTGCGGCCGAAGAGGCCGGGCTCCCCGGCGGGGACGAGGAGGCCGGCGTCGACGAGCTCGTCGCGGAACGCGAGGCGGGCGGCGTCGAGGTCGGTGGTCTGCGGTGCTGTTGTCGTGTCGGTCACGGGTTCGACCTTCCGTTGCTGATGGTTGCGATCTTGGCGTTGTGGTGCAGGATGCGGTCGTTGCCGACCATGAGGGCGGTGCCGTGCGCGTCGCGCACGATCCGGCCCAGGCTCGACGGGTCTCCGAGCCGGTACCCCGCGATGCCCGTGATCACGAGCGCGCGGGAGACGATGTCGAGCACGGCTTCGCTCGCCGTGACCTTGAGGCCGTTGACCCAGCGGGCCGTCGCCACGGACTCGAGCACGGCGGGCTCGTTCGCCGCCGCCTCCCACCGTCGCGCGGACGCCTCGACCGTGTCGGCCAGGGACTGCACGCGCAGCTCGACCTCGGCGAGGCGGAGTGCTGCGGGCGGGGTGGTGCCGAGGGCCTTGCGGGCGGCGCGACGGACCGACGCGCGGGCGGTCTCGGTGGCGCTCCGGGCCATGCCGAGCCAGGCCGCGGCCCAGAGCACGTGCGACACCGGCGTCATGGTCTGCGCCGACATCTCGGCGAAGGGCTGGGCGAGCACGTGGTCCGGGTCGACGTCGGCGGTCAGCGAGAACCCCTCGCTCGCTGTGCCGCGGAGGCCGAGGGTGTCCCAGCCGCTCCGACGCACGAGTTCGGTGCGCTCGGCCGGGCAGACCACGAGCACCTGGTCGGACGGCGGGCTGTCCGGGGTCCGGCGCGCGGTGGCGAGCACCGCGCTGGCATGGAGACCGTAGGAGATGACCGGGGTCTCCTTGGCGAGACGCACGCCGCAGGTGGTGGCCTCGACCGAGCAGCCGCTCGATCCGGTGTCGCCGCCGGTCGTGATCTCGGTCGTGGCCGAGGCGATGAGGGCGCCCTCGTCGCGGACCCGGGCGAGGAGCCGGGCGGCGGCGACGCTCGTGCCGCCGTGGCGGACGAGCGTGGCGACCTGCCCGACGTGCATCGCGAACACCATGGCCGTGGAGGCGCAGGCGCCGCCGAGGACGGTCGCGACGTCGGCGAGTTCCGTGAGCGTGGCACCCTCGCCGCCCAGATCGACCGGGAGGACCGCGGCGAGCAGTCCGAGTCGGCGCAGCGCCGCCACGGACTCGCTCGGGAACCGTCCTTCGGCGTCGATCCGGTCCGCCCACTCGGCGGCGACGCCCGCGGCCTCGACCGCGCGGTCGTGCAGGGAGACGACGTCCGTGGCGCGGACGTCGGGGAGGACCGTCACGCTGCCACCGCCTGAGCGCGGACGACCGCCTCGATCGACGCGATCGTGGCGAACGTGCTGCGGGTGAGCGCCTCGTCGGGGAACTCGATGTCGCACTCCTCCTCGACGGCGAGCATGACCGTGATGGTCGCGTGTGACGTCAGGCCGACCTGGTACAGGTCGTCGGTGTCGAGGACCTGGGCGACGGGGACGGAGAGGTGGCCGTGGCGCTCGAGGACCTCGCGGATGATCGTGGACATTGGCTGGTGTTCCTTCCCCCGGATGACGGAGACGGCGGTCGCGGCGGCGAATCCGCCCTCGTGGGTGAGCGAGACGCTCACGGACTGGAGCCGTTCGCGGACCGATCGGTCACGGGCGGCGTGGTGGAGCCGGACGACGGGTGCGCCGCTCGGCAGGCTGAGGATCTCGACGTCGTGCGGCAGCACCGGCTCGTCGGGAGCCGGGCGGAGCAGCTTGACCACGGCCTCCTTGCCGGCGAAGCGCGCGGCGACGCGGTGCGGCTCGTCGTGGCACTGGAGCCGCTCCCTGGGCGACAGGATGCGGTCGAGGTAGCGGTCGCCGAACCGGTCGATGCTCGCGGCGACCGTCTGCACGGCGATCATGTCCGTGCCGACCCGGATGCGGGGGCTCATGCGGACGCTCCGTAGTGCTCGAGGACCCGGTCGACGTGCCGGTCCATGTCGAGTTCCTCGGCGCGACGGGTCGCTCCCGCGCGGAGTGCGGCGCGGAGCGCGCGGTCGTCGACGAGTCGTTCGATCGCGCCCCGGAGCGCGGCGGCGGTGGGCGGCACGACGAGGCCGCTGTCGCCGTCCGCGACGAGCGGGGGTGACGCCGTGGTCGTGGTGAGGACGGGCACCCCGGCGAGCAGGGCCTCGGCCACGACGATCGGGAAGTTCTCGGCCCACCGGCTCGGCATCACGAGCAGGTCGGTCTCGGCGAGGGCGCGGGCCCGCCCGGCCTCGTCGAGCCAACCGGCAGCGACCACCGCGTCGGCCGCCGACACGGCGTCGCGCAGGGGGCCGTCACCGCCGACGGTGAGCGTGGCGCCCGGGACACCGGCGCCCCACGCCTCGAGCAGCAGCGGGATCCCCTTGTGCTCGGCGAGCTTGCCGAGGAACAGGACGCGGAGCACGTCGGACTCGCTCCGCGGCGGGGCGTCCCGGGGCGCCGACCAACCGTGCGGCAGCACCGTGCTCCGGTGGGCGTCGAGTCGGAAACCGCGTTCCGCGTGCCGGTCGCGCGTGCGCTCGCTGGGGAAGATGAGCGTCGCGTCGCGCGGGATGGCAGCGGCGACGACGCGCGATCGGAGCCCCTGGACCCGACCGACGTGGTCGATCGGGGCGTCGCCGCGCGTCAGGGACGCCGACGTGTGGACGAGCGTGAAGTCGTGCGCGGTGTGCACCACCCGCGGACCGGCGAGCCGGAACGGTGCGGCCCCGAACCCGGAGAACCGGTGGACGTGCACGGCGTCGAACCCGCCGTCCTCGAGGAAACGGGTGATGGCCGTCGGACGGAGGGAGTCGCGCAGCTCGGCCGCGTGGAACCGGACCCGGGCGAGGCGGCCGGTGCCCTGGCGGTCCGGGGAGTAGGGACGGCGTCCGGGGACGACGACGAGCCGTGCGCCCGTCGCGGCCACGAGGGCGCGGGCGCCGTCGTCGACCCATCCGGTGACGACGGTGACGTCGTGCCCGCGCCGGACCTGTGCTCCGGCGAGTGCGAGGCAGTACTGTTCGGCGCCGCCCAGCGGACTGAGCAGGGAGCTGGACACATGTGCGATCCTCATGCCGCGCCTCCCGCCCGGACCAGGCGCGTCACCGCGTCGTGGAGGAGCGTGGCGCTGCGGTCCCACGAGAACCGGTCGCGGATCGTCGCGGCTCGGCGGGTGCGCTCGTCGGCAGCGGTCGGCCCGGTGAGCGCGGCGGCGAGCCCGTCGCGGATCGCGTCGGTCGAGGTCGGGTCCACGTAGGTGGCGTCGTCACCGCACACCCAGCGCAGGGCCGGCACGTCCGAGACGAGGACGTCCGATCCGGCGGCGAACGCCTCGACGGCGGGGAGGCCGAAGCCCTCGTCGAGGCTCGGGAACGCCACCAGCGCGGCGTGGGCGTAGAGGCGGGCGAGCTCGGCGTCGTCGACGTACCCGAGGCGGAGCGCCCCGCGGTCGTCCGCGTCGGTGCGCGCGTAGATCGCGCTCCCGCCGCCGACCATCACGAGGGGGTGCGTCGTCCGCAGGGCCTCCGGGAGCGCGGCGTGCGCGGCGACGAGCCGGGCGGTGTTCTTGCGCGGGTCGTCACTGCCCACGGCGAGCACGTACCGTCCGGCGGCCTCACGCGCACCGGCGGACTCGGGCACCGCGAGGCCGGGGCGGAACGGGTCCGCGGGCGCGTTCGGCACCGTGACGACCGGGGTGCCCGGGCCGAGCAGGGCCCGGACGCGCCCCGCGATGGGCTCGCTCACCGCGACCACGAGGGCGGCCGAGCGGAGCTGGGTCCGCAGCACCGGCGCGTGCGTCGCGACGTACCGCCGGCTGAACCACTCCGGGTGGTCGAGGACGAACAGGTCGTGCACGACGACGACGTGCCGGGCCGCGAGCGCGGGACCGCGGCTCGTCAGCGTGAGCAGGTACTCGTCGGCGGACCGGCCGACGCCGGCGGACTGGGCTCGCGCCCAGGCGGCGATCGGACGGTCCCCACCGGTGCCGGCCGCGGTCTCGCGGACGTCCGGGAGGCCCGACAGCCGATCCGCGATCTCGGTCGCGTACCGCTGCTGCCCCGTCACCCGCTGCGTGCGGAAGGCGCCGTTCACGACGATGCGGGCGCCGACGGGGGAGCGCCGACCGCGGCGGCCGGTACGCGGCCCGCGGCCGGGGACCGGCACCGCGAGGAGGGGCTCGTCGTCGAGGTCGTGCTCGGACCGCCGCGCACCGGGGCGGAGCGGGGCCGACGCCATGTCGGCCGGCTCGTCCCTCGCGACGGCGGCCACGCCGTGCCGGGTCACCGACCAGGCCGGGGCGGACGTCGCGGCCGCGGCGATCGGCACGCCGGAGCCCGCCGCGACGAGCGCCGCCGCCGTGCCACCGGCGAGGACCGGGAGCATCCAGTCCCGCACCTCGTCGGCGAACCGCTCGGCGCCGAAGTCCCGCGCCCGTCGGCGACAGGCGTCGGGGTCGACCGTGACGGCACGGTCGACGGCGGCCGCGAGTTCGTGCGCGCCGAGGCCGGACGCCACCGCGCCTGTGACGCCGTCGACGACCGACTCGGTCGCGCCGCCGGTCGGTCCGACGACGACCGGGACGCCGAGCGCCATCGCCTCGACCGGCATGATGCCGAAGTCCTCGACGGCCGGGAACACGTACACGGCCGCCTGCGCCATCACGGCCCGGAGCAGCCGGTCGGACGGGTCGAGCACGAACCGGACGGGCACACGGGCCGCCGCGGCGTGGGCCTCGAGCGCCGCCTGCTCCGGGCCGCCCCCGGCGAGTACGACGGGACGCCCGGCGGCCTCGCCGGCCGCGATCACGAGGTCGAGTCGCTTGTAGGGGATGAACCGGGAGGCACCGAGCACGTAACCGGCCGGTAAGGCGTCGAGGACGCGGCGTTCGTCGTCGTCGAGCAGGGCTCGCCAGTCGGACACGGCCTGGAGGTCGGCGACCTCGACCGGTGGGTGGATCACGCGGGAGTCCTTGCCCCAGGTGTCGCGGATGCGGCCCTGCACGAAGGCGCTGTTCGCCGCGATGTTCCGATGGGCCGCAGCGCGGCGCCGATCGGTCAGGCGGAGCGGCACGGCGGCGATCCGGCTCGCGAGCCCGTTCCCGCGGCCGTCGAACTCCGGGGTCCAGACGTACCGGGCGGGCGTGTGCACGTACGCGAAGTGCCGGTCGGCGGGCACGGCCGAGTGGGCGACGACCTGGTGCGAGAACGCGTGCGAGCTCGACAGCACCCAGTCGTACCCCTCGGCGCGGAGCCGACGCCACACGGCGGGCATCGCGGGGAGCGCCAGGGCCTTGCGACCGCGGAGCGGGGTGCGAGCGAGGAGGCTCTCGGTGACCCGTCCGGGTGCGAAGCGGTCGGGCGCCTCGTTCCAGAGGCAGAACACGTCCGCGTCCGGGTACATGCGGGCGAAGGCGTCGAGGACCTTCTCGGACCCGCCGGAACGGCCGATCCACTCGTGGACGATGAGTCCGGGCATGACTCGTCGTTCCTTCCTAGTAGGCGCCGTCGGAACCGACGACGGCACGAGCGGTGCGCCAGAGGATCCCGAGGTCGAGGGCGAGGGACCAGTTCTCGACGTAGTCGAGGTCGAGGCGGATGGCTTCCTGCCACGACAGGCGGGAGCGGCCGCTCACCTGCCAGAGGCCGGTCATGCCGGGGCGCACCTTGAGACGTCGGTGTGCGCTGGCGTCGTAGAGGGCGATCTCGGCGGGCCGCTGGGGGCGGGGCCCGACGAGGCTCATGTCGCCGCGGAGGACGTTGACGAGCTGGGGCAGCTCGTCGATGGAGTACCGGCGGATGAACGCCCCGATCCGGGTCAGCCGGGGGTCGTCCGCGATCTTGAACAGGGGCCGGTCGCTGGTGCCCTGCGCCGCCAGGAGCTTGTGCAGGTGGGCGTCGGCGTCGGTCACCATCGAGCGGAACTTGAGGATGTCGAATGCCTGGTGCCCGGCGCCGATCCGCTCCTGCCGGTAGAACACCGGGCCGGCGCTCGTGGTCCGGACCGCGATCGCGACGACGAGGAGGAGCGGCGAGAGCGCCGCGAGCAACAGGAGGGAGCCCACGACGTCCGTCGCCCGCTTCACCACGCGCTGCGGCCCGGTGTAGGTGGGCGCGGCGACGTGCAGCACGGACAGACCCGCGATGCGTTCGCTCCGGAGCCGCCCGGTCGCGACGTCGACGATGGTCGGGGCGACGACGAGTTCGCACGCGCGGTGTTCGAGGTCCCAGCTGAGCTTCCGGACCCGGTCCGCGGTCAGGGCGTCGGCCCCGGTCACGAGGACGAGGTCCGCCCCGGTCGCATCGAGCGCCTCGGCGACGCGCACGGGGAGGTCGACGTCGAGGGCGTCGGGCGCGGGCACGACCGATGCGACGACGTCCCACCCGGCGGCGACACGGCTGGTGAGGTGTGCGGTGGCCTCGGCGATGCCGGCGGGGGAGCCGACGAGGACGATCCGGCGGCGCAGGCGGCCCGCGAGTCGTTCGCGTCGGATCCACCGCACCCAGGACAGCCGGGCCACGAGGAGGAGGACGACCCCCGCGGCGACGGCCCAGGGGAGGCCGACGCCACGGAGGTCGATCCCGGTGGACCACGATGCGAGGGCGAGGGTCGCGACGGACGCAGCCGTCGCGGTGAGGATCGCCCCCGCACCGTGGTTCCCGTTGCCGAGCCCGAGGAGGCCACGTCGCTCGAACACCGCGAGCCACACGATCCAGACCACGGCGACACCTGCGAGCAGGGCGATGCGGGAGATCGTGGAGCGGGAGAGGTCGGGTACGAGCATCGAGGCTCCGAGTGCCGCCACGACGAGCACGGCGTCCGTCAGACCCACCACGGCACGGAGCCGTTCGGCGGATCGGTCGGGCACCGCAACGGCGTGCGGGGCATCCGTCCAGATGGGGGATTCAGCGGTGGGCGCGTCCGGGTCGGGGTTGCCGGGCGCGTCGAACACTGCATTCGACATGGGTGAGCCTGCTCTTCGGGTCAACAGGTGACCGACGGCGATCCGTTCGGGGACGACGATCGCCGACGCACTCGTCGTCTTCGGGAACGACGGGTCCGCGGTCGTGTTCGGGGCACGACGCGGTTGAGCAGTCAGAGGGTCGATCCTGGCCGGGTAACCGAGGGTCGAGCGGATTCGGGTTCCGCGTGCTGGCCACGGTATTGCCCCGGCTCGCGACCGTCAAGCAACCGCGACGGGATTCCTGACCCGGACGGGCGTCCAGCGGCGTGTCGCCGTCCGTCAGCCGACCGACGTCGGGTGGAGGGCGCGGCGCAGTCGGTACCCCCGGATCGCCATGGCACGGCGGAGGAACCGGGCCAGGGCGTCCTGGAGGCGCCACGCTCGGAACACGCCGGCGACCCGGTACGCGATCCGGATGATCGACTCGGATGTCCCGGGCGTGTCGCGGTCGCCGATGTGCTGCTGGATCCGCCCGAGGCGCCCGTGGGTGGCCGGCACGACGACGAGGTCACCGAGCTGGCCGGGGAGTTCCGGCCACAGGTCCTCGAGATCCGCGACGGCCTCGCCGCGCACGACGCACTCGGCGACGAACGCGTCGATGCCCCGGGTGTGCAGGTGCCGAGCCGCGGCACGCTCGTCGAAGCCGGCACCCGCGCCGATGGCCGCGAGCCGGAGCCCGAGGTCGAGGTCCTCGTTGTAGCCGAGCTCCACCGGCGGCCGGTACGCCTCGGCCTCGCGGTAGAGGTCGCGGGGGATGCTCGCATTGCCACCCCAGAAGGACGTCAGCAGCGTCATGGCGTCCCCGGTGCGCCAGACGGCGACCTGGTTCTCGTAGTCGCGGGCGTAGATGCGGGTCGCTGCCTCGTCGCGGCCCCGACGGGGTGTCAGACGCACGGGCATGTAGCCGAGCAGGGCGCTGCGGGGGTGCTCCGCGTGGAAGGCCCGGTGGCGTTCGACCAGCCCCTCGAGCGGCAGGACGTCGTCGTCGGCGACGAGCACGACGTCGCAGGTGGCGGCCTCGAGCCCGACCGAGCGCGCGATCGACCTCCCGCGGTTCTCGGGGAGCGTGATGAGGCGCATGCGGGGGTCCGCCGTCGCCCGGGCGAGCGCGGCCTCCGCCCCGTCGTGCGGGCCGTCGAGCACGACGACGAGCTCGTCGAGGTCCTGTCGGAGCCAGTGGTCGAGCATGTCGGACAGGCGGTCGAGGCGTCGGTAGGACGGGACGACGACGGAGATGGTCGGGAGGTGCGACATTCGGGTCTCGCGTTTCTCGGGTTCGGGTCAGGGTCGGCGCACGAGCCGGACGGGTACTGGACATCGGCGCTGAGCGTCGCTATTGTCGCAGCCACGACGAGCCAGTCAACCCGCTGACGCCGCCCCGAACCGGCGTCACGACCACGGTGCCCCGGACCCCGAACCCAGGGCACGACTCGCGGCGAGGACCCGAAACCCCGCAGCGTGACGTCGAGCGAACCGACGGTGGCGTACCCGAACGCCCGGCTCCATACCCGAACGGCGCCCACCCATGCCCATTCGTGAGCGGCTCCACGACCAACTCGACCTGGTCGTGGTCCTCGGTCCCGTCCGTGAGGACGTCATCGACGCCCTGCCCGACGCCCTCCACCGACACCTGATCAGCGACGACGGCAGCGAGCTCCGTCGCGCCTACCGTCCGGACCGGGCCTGGGGGCACGTCTCCCGCCGCGCGGCCGACTCGCTCGCGGACGACGTCCTCGACGTCGCCGTCGACGGCCTGGAACCGGCCGAGATGGCGACGCACCTCCTCGACGCCGGCTACGCGGTCCTCCCGATCCGGATGCTCGTGTCCGGCGGACTGATCGCGGTCCTCGTGCCGCACGACCTCTTCGACGGCGCCTCCAGCGGCCACCACATCCGGCGCGTGCTCGCGATCGCCGCGGGTGAGCCGGAGGGGCGCACCGTGCGCCCGCCGACCCGGCGGCCGTTGGCCGCCACCATGCGGGTCGCCGGGCTCGACCGTCCCGGCCCGCTCCGTCTCGCGCGGGCGGCCCGGCGGGACGCGGAGCGACAGGTGCCACCCGACCCCCAGGTACCCGGCGGGCTCGCCGTCGACCGTGCACGGCGCCTCCGCGGGTTCCGCACCGTCCAGCTCGACGAACAGGAACTGCGCACGCTCGACGCCCGTGCGGTCGACGGAGCCGGGCGCCGCACCACGCGCGGCATGAAGCTGTCGGCCGCCGTGCTCGACGCCATCGCCGACGCCGTCCCGCCGACGACCGACTTCACCATCCGGATGAACGTCGACCTCCGTCGCTGGGCGCCCCGCGGCGAGCGGGTCCAGGGCCCGTTCTCGACGTCGTACCCGATCGGTCGGCTCCGGACGATGCGACGCGACGCGGCATCGGTGCACGAGCAGGTCCGCCGGGCGATCGAGACGCGGGCACCGCTCGCGGCCCTCGTCGGCGACGTCGTCGGCCTGGTCCGCGACCGCGTGCGACACCCCTTCCCGATCCCGTCCGGCGACGTCATCCGCACGCAGTTCGACGTCGCCCTCTCCGTCTTCCCCTCACTCATCCCGGACGCCGTCTGGCGACCGGGTGCGACCCCGCTCCTGGGCACGATCCTCGTGCACCCGGGGCACGTCGCGAACCCGTACGTCCAGATGTCGCTGGTCGGGTCCGAGGCCTCGATCGCCCTCTGGGACGAGACCGGGATCATCGACCAGGACCGATTCGAACAGTCGCTCCGAGCCGCCGTCACCCCGGCCGCTCGGGTGCGAGAGGAGCACCACGCATGATGAGCGCACCCGACGCGGTCCGCACCGTCCTCCGGCACTGGGCACTCGTGCTCGTCGCCGTCGTCCTCGGCGTCGTGGGCGGTTCCGTCTACAGCGCCACCGCGAGCCCGACGTACAGTTCGTCGTCGCAGGTGCTCGTGACGATCCGCTCGAGCGGCAGCACGACGGACCGCCTGCAGGGCGCGTCGTACATCAGCCAGGTCCTGCCGACCTACACGTCGGCGATCACGAGCTCGTCGGTGCTGGAGCCCGTCATCCAACAGCTCCACCTGTCGACCGGGGTCGCCGCCCTCGCGAAGGACGTCTCGGCGACCGCGGGGACCGACACGGCGATCATCACCGTCACGGCGGACGCGGGCAGCCCGCGCGCCGCCCGTGCGCTCGCCGCCGCGGTCACGAACCGGTTCATCCAGGTCGCACCCGACCTGCTCTCACCCACGAGCGCGGCGGGTACCAGCACCGCCACGGCCGGGGCGTCCGGCGACACGACGCCCGCGGACCTCCGGCTCTCGACCGTCAGCGTGCCGACCACCCCGACCGGTCCGACCAGCCCCGGGCGACTCGTCGTGGTCCTCCTCGGGCTCGTGGCCGGGTTGATCGTCGGGATCGGCATCGCGCTCGCGCTCGGCGCGGCCGACCGTCGGGTCCGGAGCGCCGAGCAGGCCGCCGCGATCGCCGACGCACCGGTCATCGGACGGCTCCCGCGCCTCCCGGCCCGCGCCTGGCACGACCGGTCGTCGGTCCCCGCATGGACGGAGGCCGTCCGTGACCTCCGCGAGTCGCTCCTCGCCCGGGCAGGCGACCGGCCCACCATCACGTTCCTCGGGAGCACGACGGGCGAGGGCGTGACGACCGTCGTCGCCGACGTCGCGACGGCGTTCGCCCGTGCCGGTGTCCCGACGACCGTGCTCGACATGGACCTCCGGTCGTCCGACCTCCAGGCCGGACTCGCGGTGCGCGGAGAGCGTGGCCTCGTGGACGTCGTGAACGGCCGTGCCGAGTTGTCGGACGTCCTGCTCCGCCCGGCGTCGCTCCCCGCGTTGAGCGTCGTCCCCGGCGGCCGCGGGTCCGATGCGGGCGACGTGTTCACCGCCCGGAACCTGCAGCCGGTCGTGGACCACCTGCACGGCAGCGCCGAGGTCGTCCTCGTCGACACGCCGCCGGCGAACGGCTTCAGTGAGGCCCTCGCGGCCGCCCGCATCGCCACCGCCGTGGTGCTCGTCGTCGGCATCGGCGAGGTCACCACGCCGACGTTGAGCGCCGTGGTGGAGCGGCTCTGGACGAGCGGGCAGGAGGTCCTCGGCGTCGTGGCGGTCCGGGTCCCCGCTCACGTCCGGGTCCCGTCCGCGCACGCGGCGGCCCGCCGGTCCATCGCGGCGACCGCACCGTCCGGAGCATGAGCACGAGCGAGGCCCTGCGCTCCCGTCGCCGCGGAGCAACCGTCGTGGGCGTCGGCAGCGTGGCCGCCGTCGGCCTCGGCGCCGCCGCCGTGGCGCAACCCGCCGCGATCGTGCTCCTCGTGGCGCTGCCGCTCGTCGCGCTCGTACCCGCGGTGGCGGTCTGCTTCGCCGCCGCGGCCGACGGGGTGACCCTGCCGCTGCTGCTCACGGTGCACAGCGCCACCGCGGTGAACATGGCCGTCCTCGGTGCGACGGTCCTCGCGGCACTGGTCGCCGTCCTCCGTGGGCGGATCGACCGACGCGTCGGGTGGCCGGTGCTCGGCATGGTGGCCCTCGTCCTGCCCGCGACCGTCCTCGCGGTGTTCGAGTTGCCGTCCGCGCAGTGGCTCAGCGGCCTGCGGTACGTGTTCATCCCCCTGCTCGTCGCCCTGTTGGCATCGACGATGACGGCGCGCACGATCCGGACGGTGCTCCGGGTGCTCACCACGCTGCTCGCCGTAAACGCCGTCGTCTCGGGCATCGAGTCCGCGCTCGGGTCCGACCGGCTCCTGGCCCTGACCGGCCTGTCCTACGGCACGAACATCCGCAACATCGGCACCACGCTCCGTGCCATGGGGACGTTCGGCACGAACTACCAGCTCGGCGCGTTCGCCGGGGTGCTCGGCGCGGTCGCGCTGCTCTGGTGGGGGACCCTCGAGGACGCCCGACGCGACCGCGTGTGGCGGATCGTCGCGATCGCGTCCGGGGTCGCGTGCCTCGTCTTCAGCACCTACCGCACGGGCATCGTCGTGTTCGTGGTCGCGATCGCGGCCGCCGTGTTCCTGACCCGCGGCGTCGTCGCCGGATGGGTCCGCGTCGCAGCGGCCGTCGGGGGTCTCCTCGCGGTGATCGGGTTCCTGGCCGTCGGCCTCGGGAACGCGGGGAGTCTCCTGGAGCGCTTCGCGGTCTGGGGACAGCTCCTCGCCGCGTCACCGCGGTTCTTCGGACGCGGACTGGGATTCGCCGGTGCCGCGTCGCAGGCGAAGGGCTCCGCGCTCCAGGTCTTCACCGACGACTACTACATCTCGATGTGGCTCCAGTTCGGCGTGGGCGGCGTGCTCGCCATCGTCCTGTTCCTGGCGGTCGCGGTCGCGCTGTACCGTGCCGGCCGCCGCGGCAACCGCCGCGCCGCGCTCGCCGTGACGATCTGGATCGGCGTCCTCGTCGGGTTCTTCTTCGTCGAGCTCTGGGAGTACACGTCCGCCATGTCGATCGTCATGCTCGTCCTCGGTGCATCGGGCTCCCACGCCCGCGCCGTCGACACCGGACCCGTCACCGTTCCCGCACCCCGTCCATCCAGGAGGCCGTTGTGAACACCACCGAGACCGACGGACGCACCCGCCGGGAGGCCCGGGTCGACAGCGAGGGCGTCGGTCGCCGCATCCGCACCTTCGGCTGGTTCTTCGCGACCGTCGTGGTGTCCGGGGCGTCGAGCATCGTCACCATCCCCGTGATCGTCACCCTCACGAGCGCCCACTCCTGGGCTGCGGTCGCGCTGGGGCAGGCCGTCGGGTCGTCCCTCAGCGTCCTGACCATGTTCGGGTGGGGCATCACCGGGCCCGCCCGCATCGCGATGATGCCGCGGAGCGAGCACGCCGTCGCCTACTGGGACTCCATCGTCGCCCGCTTGATCGTGCTCGTCCCCGTCCTCGCCATCACGGTCGGCGTGACGTGGGTCATCGCGCCGACCGCGCACCTGGCCGCCGTCGTCGCGGGCGTGGCGATGGCGGCGGGCGGACTCTCCGGCACGTGGGCCCTCATCGGCCGACGGGAGCCCGTGGCGCTGTTCTGGGCCGACACCGTGCCGCGCGTGGTCGGGACGGTCCTCGGGGTCGGCGCGCTCGCGTTGGGCGGTGGGCTCATCGCCTTCTCGGCGCTGCAGCTCGCCGGCGCTCTCGCCGCGTTCGTCATCGTGTCCGTGCGACTCCTCGGCGGAGTGCGGCGGCCCGCGGGCGGGGTCCACGACGCGGCCGGCGCGTGGCGGGTCATCCGCGAACAGCGCCACGGCGTCGCCGTCGCCGTCGCCGTCGCCGCGTACTACCCGCTCGTGCTCGTGATCGTCGCGCGGTTCATCCCGGCGCAGCTCCCGCTGTACGCGCTCAACGAGAAGCTCCTGCGGTTCGCGACGATGGCGATGCAGCCGGTGCATCAGTACATGCAGGCCGCGGTCCCGTCCCAGCAGGGACGTGCCCTCGTCCGCGCCCTCCGGCGCTCGCTCGCCGCGATCCTCGTCATCTCGGTGCTGGCCTGGGTGGTCTACACCGTGCTGCTGCCCGTCGCGAGCGGTCTGCTCACTGCGGGCCAGGTCCAGGTGCCTGCGTTCGCGGGACTCATGCTCGGTGCGTTCATGGGCTTCAGCGTCCTCGGGAGCTACATGACGAGCGTCGCGCTCGTGGCCGTCGACCGCGTCGGCGTCATCAGCCGCGGTTCCCTCATCGGGTTCGGCGCCGGGCTCCTCGCCGTCCTGCTCACCGCGCTCATCGGCGCGGCGGACGCCCTCGCCGCGGGGTTCGTCGTGACGGGGATCGTCACCGTCCTGTACCAGACCACCGTGTTCGTGCGGGCGATGCCGCGGCACGCGGACGTCCAGTCCGACATCGTGCTGCTCGACGCCCCCGAGCCCACTGAGCCCGCCGCACCGGGCCTCCCGCCTGCCGGATCCGGGGCCGTCGCCCCGATCGTCGTGCCGGAGGTCTGATGGCGGCACACGCTCCCGGCGACGGGGCGCACCGCCCGACGAGGGCACGCCGCCGCCACCGATGGGCGTACCTCGTCGCGGGCGGGGTGGCCCTCGTCGTGCTCGCCGGCGCCGGCGCCGTGTGGGTGCACCGGACGTCCGGCGCGGCGTCGACCCTGTCGGCCTGCGGTGACCACGGCTCCGTCCCGGCGGACGACGCGGCCGCCCCGTCGGCGTCGGCCTCGGCGCCGAGCCCGCAGGTGCGGTCCGGCACGGCCGTCGACAGCTCGACCCGCGCCTCCCGGGACGCCCTGCGGCGGATGGGGGGACTCGGGTTCACCCAGGGCGACCAGCCGATGACCCTCGGCTCGGCGCGGCTGACGACGCTGTTCCGCGGGATCGCCGCCACGGGCGCGACGATCGTCCGGCTCGACCTGAACTGGGCGGCGATCGAGCCGTCCGGCCCGGACTCGTACGACCTCACCCACACGCTCGCCGTCTACCGGGCGGCGACGGCGCACGGCCTCACGGTGCTCCCGGTCCTCACCGGCGTGCCGGGGTGGGCGAGTTCGGCGCCCGGCGGATGCGGGCCGGCATTCGCGGCCTTCATGGACCGTGCCTCGCCCCCGATGCTCGCAGCCGGGGTGCGTGCCGTCGAGATCGGCAACGAGGTGAACACCACCGGGATGTCACCGCAGGCGTACACGCACGACCTGCTCGTCCCGGGAGCGCGCGCCTTCCGTGCCGCGGGGATCACCGCGGGCGTCACGGTCGGCGTGATCTCCACCGGCCTCGCTCCCGCCCGGACCGGGGGCGGCACGTGGTCCCCACCTGACTTCCTGCGTGGCGTCTACGCGGCCGACGGGGGTGCGTACCTCGACGCGGTCGGCATGCACCCGTACTCCTGGCCGGACGCGCCGACCGCGGACGTCGCGTGGAACTGGCTCCGGGGTGCGACGGACGTCCGTGCCGTCATGGTCGCGAACGGCGACGCCGACAAGGCCATGTGGGCCACCGAGTTCGGGTTCCCGACGAACAGCGATCGCGGCGTCTCGGACGCGCAGCAGGCGAGGTACCTGGCGGTCGGGGCGCGGATCTGGGGCGCCCGTGCGTGGGCCGGCCCGATCGTCATCTACTCGTACCAGGACCTCGACACCGGCGCCCGCGACCCCGAGGACAACTTCGGGGTCCGCGACACCGACGGGACCGCGAAGCCCGCGTACGACGTGGTGCGGGACCTCGCTGCGGCTGCAGCTGCCCAGGGCGAGGGGTAGTGCGGGTGTCGACGGAGGACCGGTCCGCGCAGCCTCACGGGACCCGAGCGCTCGGTACACTGGGCCTGCCGCTCCGGCGGCGGGGGCCTTTAGCTCAGTTGGTAGAGCGCCACGTTTACACCGTGGACGTCGTCGGTTCGAGCCCGGCAGGGCCCACCTCGACAGCCCGCGTCCGTGGGACCCGTCCGATCGGTCCGCACGCTGCGGACGAGCCCGCGCCGATGCGACGCGGGAGTCAGGAGTCATCCGTGGGAACGGACATCCAGTTCCGAGTCGGCCACGACGAGCGCGAGTGGGACGCCCTCGTCGCGGCGAGTCCGGGCGCCACCGCATTCCACGACTGGTCGTGGCTCCGGATGCAGACCGACCTCCACGGTTGGCGGTTCGAGCCCCTGGTCGTCGAGCACCGCGGCCGTGCGGTCGGCGTGTTCCCCGTCCTGCTGCGGTCGCCCCGCAGAGCGCGACCCGCGGATCCGCCGTTCCCCTTCGTCGGACCGCTCGTGCCCGAGGCGCTCCTGGCGAGCACGTTGCGCCAGTTCCGACGCTGGCAGCTCGTGCACCGGGTGCCGGTCGTCCGGTTCGACTTCGGGCCCGGCGTCGCGGCGGCCGGCGAAGCAGCACTGGTCGGCAACGGATCCGAGTGGAGCGCCGACCGCACGTTCGTCATCGACCTGGTCGGTTCCTCGCCCGAGTCCCTGGTGGCCGGCATGAAACGCGGCGCGCGCCAGGCCCTCCGCGCGGCCGGACGTCACGCGGTGGAGGTCAGACCCGCGCTGCCCGACGAGGTCACGACGTTGCTGCCGCGGGTCCTGAGCGAGTCCTACGAGAGCCGGGGCGTGCCCTCGCCCTATCCCTCGGAGATCGGCGAGCGCGTCGCACGCTGGGCAGCGGATCGGTCCGACGTCTACCTCTCCACCGCACTCGTCGCGGGGGAACCGGTCGGTGTGCTCGTCGCGCTGGGGAGCCACGACGTGGTGACGGGATGGGCGGGTGGAACGCTCCGAGCGCACCGCGCCGTCAACCCGAGCACCGTGCTGTACCACGACATGCTCCAGTGGTCCCTTGCCCGGGGCCACAGCGCGGTCGACCTCGTCGGCTACGTCGACCTGGGCGTGAGCAGGTTCAAGATGTCGCTCGGGGCCGTCGAGCGGCCGTACGTCAACGCCGTCTCGTCGCCGGTGCCGCGCTTCGTGCGATCCGCCGTCGCCCGGGTGCGGGACCGTGGCACGGCGGCCGACCCGCGCTGACACCGCCTCGCCCGGTCAGCCGGCCGCGATCGCCGGTGCCGGTGCGTCACCGGTCTGCTCCGACGAGCGGCGACGCCAGTGGGCGGGGGAGACGCCCACCGCACGCTTGAACGCGGTGCTGAAGGCGCTCTCCGAGCCGTAGCCGAGCTCCGCGGCCAGGGCGCCGACGCGGACGTCGGAGTCGCGGAGCGCCCGTTGCGCGAGCAGCATCCGCCACCGTGACAGGTACGCGAGGGGTGGGATGCCGGCGACCGTCCGGAACCGCTCGGCGAAGGTCGTGCGGGACATCCCGGCGGCACGTGCGAGCTCGGCGAGGCCCCAGGACCGGCCGGGGTGATCGTGCATGAGTCGGAGCGCGGGCGCGAGCGGTTCGTCGGCGAGCAGGCGGAACCACCCGACGGGCGGACGCTCCTGCTCCAGGTACGCGCGGAGGACCTCCAGGAGGATGAGTTGCGCGTTCTGACGGATGGCGAACGCGGACCCCAGGCGTCCACTCGATGCCTCGCGGAACAGTTGCGCCACCAGGGTGGCGAGTCGGGCGGCCGCGGGCGTCGAGGCGCGGACGTGCACGAGACCGGGCAGCGCGGTCCGGAACAGCGCCTGCCCGGCCGGGTTGACCTGGATCCACCCGCCGACGAGGACGTCGTCCGTGGAGAGGTCGGCCGCGGCCAACGCCATGGAGTCGAAGCGCGCGTCGGGGACGAACTCCGCAGGCGGTCCGTCGCCGACGCCACCCCGGACCTCCAGGTGCGTCCGGTGGTTCAGCAGGACGACGTCACCGGGGCCCAGTTCGACGGGCCCGATCGGTCCTCCGGGTCCGTCGACGACGATGCGAGCGGAACCGGCGACGAGCGCGACGAGCTTGAGCGGCCGCGTGATCGTCCCGTGGGACGTCCACGAACCGCGGACCGCGAAGCCACCGGTCATCAGGCCGCGGACCTCGACCTGGTCGAGGACGTCGGACAGGGCGTCGCTCTGCGCGGAGTGGACCATGGTCCGTACTCTGCCGCATGAGAACAGGACGCGCGATGATTCCCCGTCCGATCCTGGACGATGAGGCTGGGGGCATGACCTCGCAGCAGATCCCCCTCGGGACGCCGTTCACCGCAGCCTCCACCGCAACCGACGTCCTCCGGGGCGTCGACCTCACCGGGGAGGAGGCGATCGTCACCGGCGGCCACAGCAGGCTGGGCCGCGAGGTCTCCCGCGCCCTCGCCGCCGCCGGTGCGTCGGTCACGGTCGCCGCCCGCGACACCGCCCGCGCCGCCGAGGCGGTCGCCGGGATCGACGGCGTGCGCGTCGAGCAGCTCGACCTCACCGACCCGGACTCGATCGACGCCTTCGCCGCGCGGTGGAACGAGACCGGACGGCCGGTGCACATGCTCGTGAACAACGCCGCGGTGCTGTTCACCCCCGAGCTCCAGCTCGACGCGCGCGGGCACGAACTCGCCTTCTCGACGTCCCACCTCGGTCACTTCCAGCTCACGCGTGCCCTCCTCCCGGCCCTCCGGGCGGCGCACGGGGCACGCGTCGTCACCGTGACCTCCGGCGCGGCCCGCATCGGGGGCGTGCGGTGGGACGACCTCGACTTCCGGTCCGGCTACGACCCCGTCGCGGCCTACGCCCAGTCGAAGCGGGCGAACGTGTTGTTCACGGTCGAGCTCGACCGACGCACCGCGGGGCAGGACATCCGGGCCTTCGCGGTGCACCCCGGCGTCGTCATCGGACCCGGCCCGCACGCACCCGCGCGCGTCGACTCCTACCGCGCGCAGGGTCTCGTCGACGAGCACGGTGCCACCGTCATCGACCCGGAGGTGGGCAAGAAGACGGTCGAGCAGGGCGCCGCCACCATCGTGTTCGGCGCGGCCAGCCCGTGGCTCGACGGGGTCGGTGGCGTCTACCTCAAGGACAACGACGTCGCCGTGCTCGACGACGTCGAGCGTCCGATGACCGCCGACAGCATCCCGGCCGACGCGAACTCGGCGATGCGTGACCCCGCCGACGCACGGCGCCTGTGGGCGCTGAGCGAACAGCTGCTCGCCTGAGGACGCGCGGTCGCTCCCGCCGCCGACCGTACCGCGTCGTCGGTCGGTCCTCCGTCACCGCCGCCGGGTCCGTCGGGGGCTGCTGGTCAATAGCTGATGCCGGCGAACGTCGCGTACGACGGCTTCTTGACGTGCGCGGACGTGTACAGGCCGAAGTCACCGTCGATGCCGCCGTCCTGCCAGTCGTAGAGGAACACCGGACCGAGCTGCGGGTACTTGGCGGCGACCTGGAACAGCTGGGTGATCGTCTGCTGCTGCTGCGCGACGGTGTACGCGGGGTAGCCGCCGTCGGTGCCGGTGGGCATCCCGGCCTCGGTGATCCAGATCTTCTTCGCGCTGTCCCCGTTGCTCGACATGATCGCGAGCAGGTCCGGGAGCACGGAGAGGACGTTGTAGCCCCCGTCCGGCGTCGCCGGCATCGCCGGGTACACGTACGGGTGCAGGTTCAGCGCGTCGAAGCTGCCGCGCGCCCCGTCCTCGTACATCTGGTCGATGAAGTCGAACGGGTGGTAGTTGCTGCCCTGCGCGCTCCGTGTCGGGGACTCCTTGCCGTAGGGCGCCATACCGGCCATCAGGACGGTCGCCTTCGGGTCCGCGGCGTGGATCATCGGGTACACGGTCTCGAGCAACGCCGTGTACGCGGCCGGGTCCGGGGTCCCGCCCCAGTTCGCCCCGAGGTTGACCTCGTTGCCGATCTCGAACGTGTGCACGCCGAGCGCGGCGAGCTGCGTCACGGAGGACGTCATCCACCCACCGGCCGCCTTGTACCCGGCGGACTCGGGCATCGGCGCGGTGCCGTCACCGAGGATGACGAGCACGTTCAGCCCGGCCGACCGCGCGGCCGTGATCGTCTGGGTCGTCGCGCCACCGTGGCGGGTGGTGTTCCCGGCGTAGTTGTAGTCGAGGCGGACCCACGTCGCACCCGTCGAACGCATGTCGGCGAAGACGGCGGTCGCCGCCGACGCGCTCATCGTGTTGATCGTGTTCTCGTACAGACCACCGGGCGAGATGCCCTTCCCGCGCCCCGAGGAGGCGGGGGAGGGGCTGGCGCCCACCGGGACCCACGCGGGGGTCCCGATCATGGTGATCGGGGTCCGCGGGGGCACCACGGCGGTCGACGAGGCGGCGCTGGCGGCCGGCGACGGCGCAGCGCTGGGTGCCGCGGCGGGCGAGGAGCTGGTCGGCGCCGCGGCGGGCGAGGAGATGCTCGGTGCGGCCGGTGCCGGCGTCCGGACTCCGACGGCGAGCTGTGCGGCAGGGAGTGCGTCGGACAGCGCGCCGGTGTGCGGTGCTGTCCCGGTCGCGGGCCCACGGGTCGTCCGGGCTTCCACCGACGCTGCTGCGGCGGACGGCCCTCCGGCCCGAGGAGCCGACGACACCTGCGGGCGCTCGCTCGCGGCCGACCCGCCCCGGACCGTCCCGCTGACCGCACCGGGCGCCGCGGGTGCCGCCACTGCGGCGCCCGTCGGGGAGGCGGGTGCACCGAAGGCCACGTCGGCGTCGCCCGCGGCGCGGGCGCCGGACGCACCGGGCCCGCTGACGCACCCGGTCAGGGTGACGCCCGCGATCACGGCAACGGCGATCGCTGCCCAGGTCCTCCGTGTCCGAGGACGCCGGGAGGACCCGGTGGGTACAGCGAGGGAAGTGCTGACGCTTCCTGATCGCGTCCGCGGCCTGCCGGTCAGGTCGTGGTGGTTGGCCATGAGACAAGGAATGCGGCAGCGTGCGCTGCGGACAATTCCCGCGTTCTGGGGACCCTCCCAGAACGTGGGACAAACGGTGCGCGACGGTGGACCGCACCGCGGACCGTCCCGGCGAGCTCCGCGCAGCGCCGGGTGCGGTGCTCGACGTCCCAGTTCGAGGGTGAAACAGTCGGCACCACTACTGCCGAGTCGCCGCCCGAACGTATCGTGGGCGCCGGCCGTCGACCGAGCGAACAGGGGCTCGGGGCACCGTCGGCGGACACGGGTCAGTCGTGTCCGCAGACCTCGTCCACGTTCTGCCGCCCATCGGGGAGGGCGCACGTCGGGGTCGCGCCGATCGACGAGCCGACGAGCGACATCGCACCCACGCCATCGAGTCCCACCGACGGCGTGACCGGACAGGGAGGCAGCATGACCGGCAACCGCGGCGACCACCGTTCCGCCCACACGACCGGGGCCGGATCCCGAGCGACGAAGGGCACCCTCGCCGGCATCGTCGTCGCCGCGCTCGCCGGGGCGACCGTCATCGGCATCGCCGCGCCCGCGTCCGCGTCGCGGCTCCCGCCCGTCGTACCGGAGCCGACGGTGCCGGCCTCCCACGCCTCCACCGGCTCCGCGTCCACCGGTGCGACACCGGCGGACACCCGGGTCGACCTCACCGTCGTGCTGACGCCGCGCGACCGCGCCGCGCTGCGTGACCTGCCCGCGAGGGCGCACGGCCTCTCCGCGCACCAGCGGGGGACCCGGATCGCCGGGACGAGCCCCACGACCTCGGGTCGCGCGCGGGTCGAGGCGGCACTCGTCGACGCCGGCTTCACCGTGTCCGACGCGGGGCCCTGGAACGTCAGTGCGAGCGGGACCGTGGCCGACGCGGAGGCCGTGTTCGGCGTCCGCGTCGTCGGCACCGGCACGCAGATGCACCCCGTCGGCCACCTGACCATGCCGGCGTCCTTCGGAGGCGCGGCAACCACCGTCCTCGGCCTCGATCGGCGGCTCGTCGCGGTGCCGGCAAGCGTGCCGGGGACGTCCGTCAGCGACTTCCGCACGGCCTACTCGGCCTCGGCGAACGCCGGCGCCGGCACCACGATCGCCACCGTGCAGTTCTCCGGCTGGAACGCCGGGGACCTCGCCGCCTACGCGAACGCGGCGGGGACCGCTGTCCCGTCGGTGACACAGATCCCGATCGACGGAGCGGACCCGACCACCCCGAGCGACACGAACGGCGGGGTCGAGGTCGCGCTCGACCAGGAGACCATCCTCGGGAACGCGCCCGCGGCCGCGCAGCGCATCTACTTCGTCAACCAGGACGCCCAGGGCGTGTACGACGCCTACAGCCGCATCGCGGACGACGTCGTGGCCCACGGCATCACCGCGGTCAGCGAGTCCTGGGGGTCCTGCGAGGCCGACATGGACCAGGCCACGCACGCAGCACTCGAGGACGCCATCGACCGCATCGTCGGAGCGGGCGCGACCATGTTCGCCGCGGTCGGCGACACGGGGGCGTCGTGCCAGGGCCTGTCCGGCCCGGCGACCAGCGTCCTCTACCCCGCAGCGAGCTCCGCGGTGGTCGCCGTGGGCGGCACCAGCCTCACCGAGAACGCCGACGGCTCGTTCTCCGAGAGCGTGTGGAACAACAGCAGTGGTTCCGGCGGTGGCGGGTACGCCAGCCTCGACTCCGCGTCGTACCAGGCGGGGACGAACGCCGACCCGTCCCGGGGACGAGCCGTCCCCGACATCGCGGCCGAGGCCGACCCCTACCAGGGCCCCGGCATCTACACCAGCAGCACGAACGGCTGGGTGCTCGGTGGTGGGACGAGCCTGTCCACGCCGATGATGGCGGCGCAGCTCGCCACCACCCTCGCGGACCGCGGCTGCACGAGCGGCATCGGCGACATCCACGCCGCGATCTACGCCCACCCTGGTGACTTCCAGGACGTCACGAGCGGGTCGAACGGCACGTACCCGGCGACGGCGGGCTACGACCTCGCGACCGGTCTCGGAAGCCCCAACTGGTCGAAGCTCCGCGGCGACCTGCCCGTCTCACCGGCGTGCTCGTCCACCCCGCCGGTGTCGAGCACCTCGCCCACGGGGACCCCGAGCCCGACGCCGACCGGCTCGCCCACGGCGGCTCCGACCGCCGCGCCGACGCGGACTCCGGCGCCGACCCCGTCGCCCACCCAGACCCCGAAGCCGACCCCGTCGCCCACCCAGACTCCGGCGCCGACCCCGTCGCCCACCCAGACTCCGGCGCCGACCCCGTCGCCCACCCACACCCCGGCACCGCCGGTGACCGGGATCTCCGCCGACGGCACCAAGCTCCTCGGCGCCACCACCATGACGGCCGGCCAGAGCATCCACTCCCCGTCGCGTCAGTACCACCTCGACATGCAGGCGGACGGCAACCTCGTCGAGTACGGCAACGGCCGCGCGCTCTGGGCGACCGGCACGACCCGGTACCACGGCGCGCACCTCGCACTGCAGGCGGACGGCAACGCCGTGCTGTACGCCGTCACGGGCAAGGCGGTGTGGGCCACGGGCACATCGGGGAAGGGAGCTGGCGCCGTCCTGAGCATCGACGACCACGGGCGCCTGAGGCTCACCCGCAACGGCTCGACGTTGTGGAACAACAAGCGCCCCGGCGCGGACACCCTGACACCCGGCGCCGTGATCACCGCCGGTCAGTCCATCTGGGACTCCGCCGAGCGACGCCAGTTCGTCCTGCAGACGGACGGCAACGTCGTCGTCTACAAGGACGGGAAGGCGGTCTGGTCGACCCGTACGAGCGGCAGGGGCGGCGCGAAGCTGACCCTGCAGTCGGACGGGAACCTCGTGCTCTACACGAAGGCGGCCAAGGCCCTGTGGTCGAGCAAGACCAGTCGGTTCGGTGGCTCCGGGATGAAGCTCACGCAGCAGAGCGACGGGAACCTCGTCCTCTACAAGAACGGCAAGGCGGTGTGGGCCACCGGGACCAACCGGTGACCGGGAACCGCCCCCGTCTGCATGAGGTGGGGGCACGTCCGGCCCGGTGACGGGCCCCGCCCGGTACCGGTACCGGTACGGTCGGTGTCGACCCGATCGGTCGAGGACGACGAGGAGTTGGCGATGGCGGCACTGCGCGACCTGCAGCCCGAGGAGAAGCTTGAGCGCCTGCTCGCCGAGGAGCGTGAACTCGAGCAGGAGCGCTTCGACCTCGACGACGCATGGGCGGTCGGCTCCTGGCTGCGGGCGACCGCGATCGAGCGCGGGCTCGGCGTCGCCGTCGCCGTCGCCTTCGGTGAGCAGCGTGTGTTCCACGTCGCGACGCCCGGATCCGGCGCGGTGAACGACGCGTGGCTGGATCGGAAGTTCCGGGTCGTCCGCCACTTCGGGCACTCGACGCTCGCGGTCCGGACGCAGTACGAGGCCGACGGCACGACGTTCCGGGACTCCTCCGCGCTCGACCCGCTGCTGTACCAGGCGGCTGGGGGCGGATTCCCGCTCCGGGTCCGTGGCGCGCTCGTCGGGGTCCTCGGCGTCAGCGGACTCGAGATGCACGCCGATCACGAGTTGGTGGTGGAGGCGCTCCGGGCGCACCGCTCGGCCTCCAGCGCGTGAGCGACCCGCTTCTCGAGCAGACCCGATCCGGGTACGACGCAGCGGCGGACACCTACGCGGAACACCTGCCGGACACGTCCTTCGAAGCGCCGATCGACATGGCGATGGTCGATCACTTCGCGCACATGCTCCCTCGTGCCGCGACCGTCCTCGACGCCGGATGCGGCACCGGCAGGATGCTCCGGCACCTGCAGGACCGTGACGGGACGATGCGGCTCACCGGCGTCGACATCTCGTCCGGGATGCTGGCCCACGCCGCCCGACGAGGGATCGCGGTCGACCTGCGGCAGAGCGACCTCGCGGCCCTGCCGTTCGACGACGCCACGTTCGCGGGCGTGCTCGCGTGGTACTCGATCATCCACACGGCACCCGACGGACTGCGGGACGTCGTCACCGAGGTGCGGCGGGTGCTCCGACCGGATGGCGTGTTCCTGCTCGGGTTCCAGGCCGGTACCGGCACACGGAGGATCGAGCGGCCGTACGGACAGGAGGCCCCCCTCACGGCGTTCCTGCACGAGCCGTCGTCGGTCACCGGGCTCCTGCGGTCACTCGGGTTCCGCGTCGACGCCGTCCTCGACCGCGCGCCCCGGCAGGTGGAGCGGCACCGGCAGGGGTTCGTGCTCGCGCGCACGGCGGGCTGACCAGCCGACCAGGCGTACCGACGTGCATGGGACGGTCCTGGGCCGCCCCGATCCTCCACCCGCGTAGCGTCCGCTCTGCCACGTCAGCCCGGGTCCGGACGCCATCGGCCACCACCCGCGTCGTCGCTGCGACGCTCGACGCGCCGGAGCCGCACCACCGCCGAGAAACACACCGCCGGCACCGCCGGAGCAGACCAGGGAGCACCATGTCCGAGAACAACACCGTCATCCGCAGCATGCACGACATCGGGCTCGCCGCCTGGTTCGGCGGGAACCTCATGGGGGCGACCGGCCTGAACGGTGCTGCGGCCGGAGCGAAGGACCCGGTCGAGCGGCTCACGCTGTCGGCGCTCGGGTGGAGCAAGTGGGCGCCGTTGCAGCTGGCGGCGCTCTCGGTCCACGCGATCGGTGGCGCCGGCCTGATCATCGCCAACCGGGACCGGCTCGGCGTGCAGCCGGAGGCCCGGACCAACACGGGCGTCAAGCTGACGCTCACGATCGTCGCCGCCGTGACGACCTTCTGGTCGGCATCGCTGGGCAAGAAGATGGCCGAGCACGCCTCCGAGGGCGCGGCCGGCACGACGGAGGCGTCGCCCGCCGCCTCCTCGACGCTCACGTCAGCGCAGCGTCAGCAGAAGATCCTGCAGTGGGTGACGCCGGTGCTCACGGGCATCCTGCTCGTGATGGGCGCCCAGCAGGGGGAGCAGCAGCGGTCCGCCGCCGGCGTCATCGACAAGCGGCGCCGCTGACCGCACCACCGACGGACGGGAGGGACGGCACGAGCTGGTGCCGTCCCTCCCGTCCGTCGGAGCGGGGTCGTCGCGAGCGGCGAGCGCGTCCTCATCGCGCGTCGACGGCCTCGTACGCCTGCCACATCGCCGCGTACCGGCCCTCGCGCGCGAGCAGCTCGTCGTGCGGGCCGAGTTCCGCGATCCGCCCTCCCGCGATCACGGCGATGCGGTGCGCCGCGCGTGCCGTCTGCAGCCGGTGGGCGATGACGATCGTGGTCCGACCGGACGCGACGGTCTGCATCGCCGCCGTCACGCGCGCCTCGGTGAGCAGATCGAGGTTCGAGGTGGCCTCGTCGAGCAACAGGACCGCGGGATCGACGAGTTCGGCACGGGCGAGGGCGATGAGCTGCCGGTGCCCCGCGGAGAGGGACCGCCCCCGTTCCGACAGCTGGTGGTGGTAGCCGCCGGGCAGCTCGGACACGAACTCGTGTGCACCGACGGCGCGCGCCGCCGCCTCCACCTCGGCATCGGTGGCGTCCATCCGGCCGTACGCGATGTTGTCCCGGACGGTGCCGGTGAACAGGAACGCCTCCTGCGGCACGTACCCGAGTTGCCGGCGGTACGCCCGCAGGTCGAGCGTGCGGAGGTCCCGCCCGTCGACGAGGACGGCGCCGTCGTCCGGGTCGTAGAACCGCGCGATGAGCTTCATCACGGTCGACTTGCCGGCGCCCGTCTCGCCGACGAACGCGATCGTCTCGCCCGGCCGCACGGCGAGCGTGACGTCGTGCAGTGCCTCCGGCGGTCGGACCGCCCTCGCCGGCGGGGCGGCGGACGCGATGCGCGGGTCGGCCGGGCCGCGGCGTTCCGCTGGACGCACGGGCGTGCGCACCACGGGATAGGCGAACCGCACCGACCGCAGCTCCAGCGCACCCGACAGGCGGGGCGGGACGACGGCGTCCGACGCGTCCGGGGTGAGGGTCTCGAGCGCCATGAGGTCGCTGATCCGCGACACCGACACCCGGGTCTGCTGCCACGCGTCGAACACCTGCGACAGCTGCTGGATGGGCGAGAAGAACATGTCGATGTAGAGCAGGAACGCGATGAGCGCCCCGGACGTCAGGTGTCCGGACCCGATGAGCGTCGCGCCGACGCCGAGCACGATGACGTCGGCGACCCCGGACAGGAACTGCACGAACGGGAAGTACGTCGCGACGAGACGCTGCGCCGCGATCCGCGAGTCGAGGTACCGCCGCCCCAGCGCGTGGAAGTGCCGCACCGTCGCGGCCTCGTGCACGAACGCCTGGGACTCGCGGACGCCGGACAGACTCTCCTGGAAGTCCGCGTTGACGACGGCGATGCGCTCACGCGCCTCGTCGTACAACCGGGAGGACCGGCTCCGGAACCACACGGTCGCCCCGGCGAGCGGGACCACGACCGACAGGGTCAGCAGACCGAGTTCGGGGTCGATGAGCACGAGCGCGACGCCGACCCCGACGAACGTCACGATCGACACGAGCGCCGAGAGCAGGCCGTTCTGGATGAGCGTCTCGAACTGGTCCACGTCCGTCGTCATCCGGGTCATCACCCGGCCCGCCATCTCACGCTCGTAGAAGTCGAGGGACAACCGCTGGAGCTGGGCGAAGATCCGGATCCGCAGACTCAGCATGATCCGCTGGGCCGCCTTGCCCGTCACGAAGGTCTCGGCCATGCCGTCGGCGAGGTCCGCGAGCGTCACCAGCAGGAACAGGGCCGCGGCGCCGAACAGCACGACCTCGGAACCCCGCTGCACGCCGTCGTCGATGCCGGTCTTGACGAGCACCGGCCCGAGCAGGCCGGCGACCGCGTCGACCACGACGAACAGGAGGGCCAGCAGCAGCGGACGTCGGAACTCCCGCAGCAGCGTGGCGAGTGAGAACCGTCGGTCCTGCACGGTCTCGCGGTCGAGGTCGACCGTCGGGACGTCCCGGATCGGTCCGAGCGCCGCCACCAGCGCGAGCAGTTCCGGGGTCGCCGCGAACATGCCGGCCATGCCCCGCCCGCTGCCGCGTCCGCGACCGCCGAGCCCCGCGCCGAGGCCACCACCGGGCCCCGACGTCGCGACCGTGGTCGCCGCAGCCGCTCCGGGCCTCCAGGCATCGTCCGTCACGCCGCCCGCCGCCTGCGCGAGCCGGCTCAGGGCGTCGATGTCACCCGCCGCGGCCGCCGCCGCGGTGTCGTCGGTCGCGTCGTCGTCGAGGCCGGTGACGAGCGCGCGGTACACCGCACTCGTGGCGACGAGGGACTCGTGCGTCCCCTCGTCGACGACGCGCCCGTGGTCGAGGACCAGGATGCGGTCGGCGAGGTGCAGCGTCGACTCGCGGTGGGCGATGAGGATCACCGTCCGGTCCCGGAGTTCGCCGCGGAGCGCGTCGTGGATCGACTGCTCGGTCGAGGCGTCGATCGCGCTCGTCGCGTCGTCGAGCACGAGGATCCGCGGATCGGACAGGATCGCCCGGGCGAGGGCGATCCGCTGCCGCTGCCCGCCGGACAACGACAGGCCACGCTCACCGACGACGGTGTCCAGCCCCTTCGGCAGCGCATCGATGAACCCGATCGCATGAGCGACCTCGGCCGCGTGGCGGATCTCCGCCTCGGTCGCGGAGGGACGCCCGTAGGCGATGTTCGCCCCGACCGTGTCCGAGAACAGGAAGCTGTCCTCGAACACCATGCCGATGGCGCCACGGATCGAGTGCAGGCTGAGGTCGCGGAGGTCGTGTCCGTCGAGCAGGACCCGCCCGGACTCCGGGTCGTGGAACCGGGCGACGAGGGACGCGACCGTCGACTTGCCGCTCCCGCTCGGCCCGACGAGGGCGACGCGCTCGCCGGGCCGCACCTGCAGGTCGAGCCCGTCGAGCGCAGGGTGGATGTCGGCACTCCCGGTCCCGTAGGAGAAGGTCACACCCTCGAACACGACGTCGCCCCGGACGTGGTCCACCGCCACGGCGTCCGGCGCGTCCCGGATCGCGGGCTCCCGGTCGATGAGCTGGAAGATCCGCTCGATGCCGACCTGCGCTTGCTGTCCGATCGTCAGCACGCCCGCGAGCTGCCGAGCGGGCGCCATGAGCGCGGCGACGTAGCTCGTGAACGCGAGGAACGTGCCGATGGTGATCCGGCCCTCCAGGGCGAGCCACCCGCCCAACGCGAGGATCGCGACCTGCGCGAGGGTCGGGATCGACTCGAGCAGGGGCTGGAACCGCGCCTGGATCCGCACCGAACGCATCTGCGCGCCGTAGAGGCCGGTCGCGACGCGCGTCAGGTGCTCGACCTCGTGCCGCTCCCGGCCGAACGCCTTGACGACGCGGACCCCGTTGACGTCCTCGTCGACGATCTGCGCCACCTCGCCCTCGCGCTGCTGGGCGTCCCAGGTCGCCGGCATGATCCTGCGCCGCATCCGGTACGCCGTCACGACGAGGACCGGCACCATCACGAGGCTGACCAGGGCGAGCAGGGGTGACAGCGTGAACATCACGACGATCGACAGGACCATCAGGATCACGTTGCCGCTCATGATCGGCAGCATGTTGAGCAGGCCCTGCACGAGCGCCGAGTCGGAGTTCGCCCGGCTGACGAGCTGCCCCGTCGGCATCTGGTCGAGGCTCGCGAAGTCCATGCGCTGCAGGTGGTCGTGCATGTCGTTGCGGAGGTCGTTCTGCACCTCGAGCGCCACCCGGCCGCCGCGGTACCGCCGCAGGTACGTGAAGCCGAACGTCGCGGCGGCGAGCGCCAGGAGCAGCGCCAGCCACGGTCCGAGCGGCGAGGTGTGCGCGACGATCACGCCGTCCACGATGCGACGGGCGACGAGCGGTACGACGACCTGGCAGAGGCTCCCGAGCAGCGCCGCGACGAGCGAGATGACGACGCTCCTGCGGTGGCGGAGCATGTAACGCCAGAGGCGGCGGATCCAGCCCTCGGTGCTCGGGTCGGTCACGCGCGCCACTCTACGCCGGATGGTTCCGGCTCCGAACCATCTGCGTGCGGCCGTCGTCGCCGCTACCAGTGGGTACGCTTCGCGGGTGGATGCGACGCAGCCCTCCGGGACGACGAGACGACGGATCGAGCTGCGGCTCCGGAAGCCGGCGCTGGCGTGGTTCGCCCGACCGACCGTCGTGGTCGACGGACGCGGGCACCCGGCGCAGTGGGGGACCGGCACGTGGGCGGTGTCGGACGCGGGCGGCACCGAGATCGCCGTGTACCTCTACAACCGCGTGTGGCGCTTCGGCGCGGCCAGCACCACCGTCGGTGGGGGCGGAGCGGCCCCCGCGGTCCTCGAGTACCGCGTCGGTGTCCTGCCGACCGCGCGGGGGCGGCTCGTCTCGCTGCGCTGAGACACGCGTTCCCTGGGAAGCACCGGTGTCCTCGTCCCACGGCTCCGGCCACCCGACGCGTAGGAAGGGCTGCAGCGGCCGGCGTCCGGTCGGTCCGAGACGAAGGAGACGACATGGCACAGGGAGTAGCGGCGGTCTGGGTGCCCGTCACGGACATGCAGCGCGCGGTCGCGTTCTACCGCGACACGCTCGGACTCGAGGTCACGCACGAGGGTGACGACTGGAGCGAGATCGACGGCGGTGGCCTGCGCATCGGCCTGAACGCCCGCGAGGACGCGAAGCCCGCGAGTGACGGCGGCGCCGTCATCACGTTCCAGCCGGACGGGAGCATCGAGGACGAGATCGCGACGCTCAAGGAGCGCGGTGCCGACATCGAGGGCTCCGTCAGCGAGCACCCGTGGGGTCGGATCATGCCGTTCAAGGACTCCGAGGGCAACGACCTGCAGTACTACACGCCGCCGCAGGGCTGACCGCGCCACGGGGCGGGCGGGAGGGACGTGCGGCGGCTGCCGCTGAGCGACTCGACCGCACGCACCGCCCCCGGCGGGGAGTAGCGTCCGCCTCGGCACCCGACGCCGCGGTCCGTGGCGCCCGACGAAGGAGGTCCCGCCATGCCCGCACTCATCGACACCTTCACCATGTCGAACGGCCTGCACATCCCGGGGATCGGCTTCGGCACCTGGCAGATCCCCGACGGGGCGGCCGCGTACGACGCCACCCGCGCCGCGCTCGACGCCGGGTACCGGCACATCGACACGGCACGCGCCTACGGCAACGAGGCGAGCGTCGGCCGTGCGATCAAGGACAGCGGCGTCCCGCGCGACGAGGTGTTCGTGACCACGAAGTGCCCGGCCGAGGTGAAGACCGCCGACGGCGCCCGTCACGCCTTCGCCGAGTCCGAGCGCCTGCTCGACGTCGGCCCGATCGACCTGTACCTCATCCACGCGCCCTGGCCCTGGAACGCGATCGGCTCGGACCACCGCGCCGGGAACATCGAGGTGTGGAAGGTGTTCGAGGAGCTCTACGACGCCGGGCGCACCCGTTCGATCGGCGTCTCCAACTTCGACGTGGACGACCTCGAGTCCCTCGCCGCGGACACCGACGTCGTCCCGCACGCCAACCAGATCCGCTGGTTCATCGGCAACACCCAGGACGAGACCACCGCCTACTGCCGCGAGCGGGACATCCTCGTCGAGGGGTACTCGCCGCTCGCCACGGGCGGTCTGCTCGAGAACGAGGCGATCCGGGCGATCGGCGAGCGGTACGGCAAGTCCGTCGCCCAGGTCGCGATCCGCTACCTGCTCGAGAAGGACGTCCTGCCCCTGCCGAAGTCCACCACGCCGTCGCGCATCGCCGAGAACGCCGACGTCGACTTCGCGCTGTCGGCCGAGGACATCGCGACGCTCGACGCGCTCGAGGACACCGACGCCTGACGCTCCGTGGAGGCGGTGGTCCGTACCGTCACGGCAATCGCCTCGAGGAACGGATCAGGATGAGCGCCACGAACGACACGACCGACACCGCGTCGACCGACATCGCGATCACGGACACCGACGCGACCGAGGTCGTCCGGTTCCTCGCCGAGCACCGGCAGCGTGTCGTCGACGAGTTGAGCGCGTGGGTGGCGATCCCGTCCGTCGGCGCGCTCCCGGAGCGGGCCATCGACGTCGAGCGGTCCGCGCACTGGCTCGCCGGCGAACTCCGGGCGATCGGGTTCACGACCGAGCTCCTGCGGGCCGGGCCGTCCGTGGCGGTGTACGCCGAGTGGCAGGTCGATCCCGCGCTGCCGACCGTGCTCGTGTACAGCCACCACGACGTGCGGGACGCGAAGCCCGAGGAGTGGAAGGAGACCGCGCCGTTCGCGCCCGTGCTCCGCGACGGCCGGCTCTACGGCCGCGGTGCGTCGGACGCGAAGGGCCAGATGATCGCGCACCTGTGGGGACTGCGGGCGCACCTGGCGACCCGACCGGACGGGTTGCCGGCGGTCAACTTCCGGGTGATCGTCGAGGGCGAGGAGGAGCTCGGCTCGACGCACTTCGCGGACCTCATCGAGACCCACCGGGACCGGTTCGCCTGCGACGTCGTCGTGTTCTCCGACACGCTGCAGTGGAAGCAGGGCAACCCCGCCGTCGTCACCTCGATGCGCGGCATGACCGGGGCCACGCTGACCATCACCGGGCCGGAGCGCGACGTCCACAGCGGAGCGGCGTCCGGACCGACGCCGAACCCCGTCCACGTGCTCGTCGACGTCCTCGGGCGGCTGCACGACGACGACGGCCGCATCGCCCTGCCCGGCTTCTACGACGACGTCGAGGAGCTGACCGACGAGCGGCGGCGCGAGCTCGAGGACCTGTCCTTCGACACCGACGTCTGGCTCGAGCGCACCGAGACGCGGAGCGTCACGGGCGAGCGCGGGTTCACGGTCGAGGAGCGCCTGTGGGCACGGCCGTCACTCGAGATCCTCTCGGTCCTCGCGGGCGACCCGACCGGCGTCTCGCGTGCGGTCATCCCGTCCCAGGCGACCGCCGAACTCAGCATCCGCACCGTCCCGGGGCAGCACGTGCACACCGTCGCGGAGCAGGTGCGCGCGTTCTTCGACGAGCACATCCCGGACAGCGTGGTCTACGAACTGTCCATCCCGGAGGAGTCGGGGCAGGACCCGTACGTCACACCGTCCGGGCTCGCGCTCGACGCCCTCGACCGAGCCATGGCGCGCGGACACGGGACCCCCACCGCCGGCCGCATGGGCAACGCGGGCGGCGGGCCGGCCGAGCTGCTCGGACGCGAGCTCGACGTCCCGGTGCTGTTCGTGGGCACGGGGCTCCCCGAGGACCACTGGCACTCGAGCGACGAGAGCATCGACCTCGAGATGCTCGTCGCCGGCGCGGCCTCGATCGCGCACCTGTGGACGGAACTCGGCGCGTCGATCGAGCCCGAGCGCTCCTGACGCTCCCGCTCAGCGGTACCGGGGCTTGCGCGGCGGCCGGTCATCGCGGTCGTCGCGCCCGCCTCGGTCGTCGCGGTCGCGGCGCGGACCGCCACGACGGTCCGGGCGGATCTCGATGAGCTTGCCGCTGATCCGGGTGTCCCGCAGGCGGTCGAGGACGTCCTCGGACAGGTCCGCCGGGAGCTCGACGATCGAGAAGTCCGGACGGATCTGGATCTGACCGAAGTCGTCGCGGCCGAGGCCACCCTCGTTCGCGAGCGCGCCCACGATCTGGCGCGGCTCGACGCGCTGCCGACGACCGACCTCGATCCGGTAGGGCGCCATCGGCTGCGTCGACCGGGCCCGCCGCTCGGGCCGTTCGCCGCGTCCGCCGGTCTGGTCGTCGCGGTCGTACACGCGCGGTCCGCGGTCCTCGGTGGCGCGGCGCTGCCGCTCCTCCTGCGGGTCGAGCAGCAGCGGCTCCTCACCCTGGGCGACGACGGCGAGGGCCGCCGCGACGTCTGCCTCGGGCACGTCGTGGTGCTCGACGTAGTGCCCGATGATGTCGCGGAACGCCGAGATCCGGTCCTGCTGCTCGAGCGCCGCGGTGATCGCGTCGTCGAACCGCGCCAGACGCGTGACGTTGACGTCCTCGACCGTGGGCAGCTGCATCTGCGTGAGCGGCTGACGCGTCGCCTTCTCGATGGCGCCGAGCAGGCGGCGCTCACGGGGCGTGACGAAGCTGATGGCCGCACCACTCCGGCCGGCGCGGCCGGTGCGTCCGATGCGGTGCACGTAGGACTCGGTGTCGATCGGGATGTCGTAGTTCACGACGTGCGTGATGCGGTCGACGTCCAGGCCCCGTGCCGCGACGTCGGTGGCGACGAGGATGTCGAGCTTGCCGGACTTGAGCTGGTTGACCGTGCGCTCGCGCTGCGCCTGTGCGACGTCCCCGCTGATGGCGGCGGCGGCGTACCCCCGGGCCCGGAGCTTCTCGGCGAGCGTCTCGGTCTCGCTCTTCGTGCGGACGAACACGATCATCCCCTCGAAGTTCTCGACCTCGAGGATGCGGGTCAGGGCGTCGACCTTCTGCGGGTAGGACACGAGCAGGTAGCGCTGGGTCGTGTTCGCCGAGGTCGTCGTCTTCTGCTTGACGGTGATCTCGGCCGGGTCGTCCAGGTACTGCTTCGAGATCCGACGGATCTGCGCCGGCATGGTCGCCGAGAACAACGCGACCTGCTTGTCGTCCGGCGTCTCGGCGAGGATCGTCTCGACGTCCTCCGCGAACCCCATCTTGAGCATCTCGTCGGCCTCGTCGAGCACGAGGTACTTGAGCTCGGACAGGTCGAGGGTGCCCTTGGCGATGTGGTCCATGATGCGCCCCGGCGTGCCGACGACGACGTCGACACCGCGGCGGAGCGCCGACAGCTGGACGCCGTACGCCTGCCCGCCGTACACCGGCAGGACGTGCACACCGCGCATGTGCGCGGCGTACTGCTCGAACGCCTCGCACACCTGGAGTGCGAGTTCACGGGTGGGGGAGAGCACGAGGGCCTGCGGCAGTTTCTGCGAGGACGCGAGCCGCGACAGGATCGGCAGCGCGAACGCAGCGGTCTTGCCCGTGCCCGTCTGTGCGAGGCCGACGACGTCGCGCCCCTCGAGGAGCGTGGGGATCGTGGCGGCCTGGATCGCGGACGGCACCTCGTACCCGATGTCGCGCACGGCCTTGAGGACCGGCTCGCTCAACCCGAGGTCGGCGAACGTCGGCGAAGCCCCGTCGGTGTCGGCGGCGGTCGGCGTGTCCGTGTCGGTGCTCATACAGGAACGGTATCCGGTCGAGGGTGTCCCGCGTGGCGGATCGCGGGCCCGCGCCTCCCGTCCGGCGTCAGCCGAGTCCGGCGACGAGGTTGACGAGCGTCGCGAGGATGACCGATCCGAACACGTACGCCAGCAGGCAGTGGCGGAGCACGACGCGACGGATCGCCGTGGACGTGACGGCCGTGTCGCTGACCTGGAACGTCATCCCGAGGTTGAAGGCGAAGTACGCGAAGTCGCCGTACGCGGGCGGCGTCCGCTGGTTGAAGTCGATGCCGCCCTCGGCGTCGCCGCCGTAGTACTGCACGGCGTACCGCAGCATGAACAGCGTGTGGATGAGGATCCACGACAGGGCGACACTGAGCACGGCGAGGGCCGCCAGGAGGTCCGCTCGGAGCCCGCCGCTCTCCTTCGACCCGATGAGCGTCATGCCGACGATGAAGAGGCTCCCGACCGCTGCGAGCACGAGGAGGACGTGGCTCACGCGGCGCGTCGGGTCCTCGCGGAGCGCGTGGACGCGGGTGGCGACGCCGTCGAGGCCGTGGACGGCGGTCCAGACCCGCACGAGGTAGGTCAGGCAGGCGGCCGTCCAGCCGATCGCCCAGGCCGCGAGCCCGGCGTGCACGACGAAGGCGACGACGCCGGCGGCCACGCCGACGACGACCATCGCGATGAGGCGAGCACGGGAGCGGCCGCGGTGCGCGCCGACCTGCATGGAGTCCACCGCATGATCGTCGCCGCCGGTGACTCCGCGCGGCCTGCGACACGCGCTCGCGGCGTCGCCGACCTACTCGTCGTCCGGGTGCTCGCGGTGGTCCCGCGCCGTGCGCAGGCCGACGACGAGCGCCGCGATGCCGGCGATGAAGCCGCCGAACGTGCTGATGACATTCGAATCATCCGGGCCGGGCACGCCGCGCACCAGGTTGACCAGCGCGCTGATCCCGTCGACGACGAACACGACGCCGAGCGCGTACCAGACGAGGTCCGCGTGCCGCTGGAGCCACCCGGAGATCCGCGGCTCGTCCTCGTCGGCGTCCGTTCGCGGGGTGGTCTCGTCGTCCATGGTCGGGATGCTAGCCGCTGGGCACTCGGTGGCCGCTGGCCGTGCGACCGTCCCCTGCGATCGGGTGCACGTCGTTCGGCACGGTCGCGTCCCGGTGGTCGTGCCCGGCGTGTCAGGTGGCGGCCGTGCCGCGCAGCTCGATGGCGATCTGGGTGGCGTCGAGGTTGGCGAGCGCGTCCTCCAGGACGTCGGCGTCGAACGTGCCGTTGTCGCGGGCGTCGCGCAGCGCGGACCGTTGCGCCGCGATGACGGCGAGGCGGTGCTCCTTGGCGATGCCGAACTGCTCCTGGGTCGGGTCGCCCCCGAGCTGCGGCGGCTCGGGCACGGACTCGCCGCTCGACCGCATGAGCTCGAAGAGCCGCGTGCGTTCGGCGTCCGTCTGCTGTTCGAGCGCCGCGGTGTCCCGTGGCGGCGTGATCCGCCGCAGCAGGGGCCCGATCGTGCCGCCCTGGACGAGGAGCGACAGGGCCGCGACCGCGAACGCGATGAGCACGAGAGCCGAGCGCTGTGGCGTGTCGTGCGGGAGGGTCTGGGCGGCGGCGACCGTGACGGCACCGCGCATACCCGCCCAGACGACCGCGGTGCCCTCGCGCCATCCGAGCGGCTCTCGCCGGAAGTACGCGATGTCGGCGAGCACCTGCGTCACGCGTCGGGCGAACCGCTCGAGGTCCCGCGCGGACCGCGGGCGGCCACCGGAGCCCGGACCGCGCTGCCGCGCGTTCACCTCGACGAACGCCTGCCGTTGGCCCTCGGGCGTGTCGAGCTTCGCCTGCACGCCCTGCAGTCGGTCCTCCAGCCGGACTCCGCGGCCCGCCCGGGCACGGAGGACCCGGAGCAGCGGCGCGACGTACGCGGCCCGGACCATCACCGTGAGCACGAACGCGCCGACGGCGACCAGGACGGCGATCCCGACACCGGCGTGGTCGTGGTGCACGGCCCCGACGATCGACGTGATCTGCAGGCCCATGGTCAGGAACACGATGCCCTCGAGCACGAGCTCCACCGTCCGCCAGTTCTGCGAGTCCGACAACCGGTGCTGCGGCGACAGGTCCCGCGGCGCGAAGACGCCCGTGATGAGGCCCGCGACGACGGCGGCCACGAGTCCGGACGCGCCGAGGGCCTCCGCCGGGACCGCCGCCGCGAACGGCACCGCGAACGAGATCACCGTGTTCACCGTGGGGTCGGTCACGCGCTTGCGCACCACGAGGTCCAGCCAGCCCACGAGCCACCCGATCAGCAGCGCCACGACGACCGAGTACGCGAACGTCCCGACCGCGCCCCAGAACGAGAAGGACGCGGCCGTCGCGACGATCGCGGTGCGGAGGAGCACGAGCGCCGTCGCGTCGTTGAGCAGGCTCTCGCCGTCGAGCATCGCCACGACGCGCTTGGACACCGACGTCCGCTTGATGATCGACGTGGCCACGGCGTCGGTCGGACTCACGATCGCGCCGAGCGCGACGCCCCAGGCGAACCCGAGGCCGGGCAGGACGAGCATGAAGAACAGGCCGAGCACGAGTGCGCTGCCGACGACGAGCAGGACGGACAGCCCGCTGATCGCCCCGAACTCGCGCCGGAAGTTCATGGCCGGCATCGACACCGCCGACGCGTACAGCAGTGGGGGGAGGAGGCCCTCGAGCACCCACGCCGGCTCGATGTGGACGGAGGCGAACCACGGCAGGAAGCTCGCACCGACGCCGATCGCGACGAGCACGAGCGGCGCGGCGATCCCGATGCGCGGGCCGACCACCGCGGCCGCGGCGATGAGCACGAGCGCGGACACGATGAGCACCAGGAGTTCCGTCACGGATCCAGACTGGCAGGCTCCGAGCACACCGGGGGGACCCGTCGTGTTCCGCCGATCCCGGCCCGTGCTCGGTCGACGCGCTCGGTCGCCACCCGAGCGGCGGCTAGGATTCCCTGAGGAGGCATCATGTCCAGGTGGGGGGACCGCGACGGAGTCGGCGCGGAGCAGAGCGGGACGCCGACGGTGCGCGTGATCGGTGTCGTGGTCGCGGTGGCGACGGCGGGCCTGTTGACCGGGTGTTCGATGCTCGGCGGGACGACCGACCCGGGCCCGTCCGTCACGACGTCGCACCGTCCGACGCACCACCGCATGGCGACCGTGTCCGCCACGCCCACAGCCACGCCGACCGCCCCGAGCGCCGGCGTCATCCCCGGGTCCGCGACGCCGCGCCCCGCGACCGCCGGACCCGAGGCGGCGCCGAGCCCGAGTCCGACGCTCACGTCCGTCCCGCAGGGCACCGTCGTCGCCCAGGGCGACGTCGCGTCGCCGAAGGGCAGCGTCCACTTCCACTACCGGATGGTCGCGAACGGCGACGACACGTACTCCGCCGAGTACTCCGGGTTCACCTCGACCGTGCCGGTGCCGATCTCCGTCACGCTGCTCGACGTCCCGCCGGAGGTGGGGGATGGCCTGACCTACCACGGGGTCGCGGACCACCAGCTCGGGGGTCCGACGACCACACCGGCACCCGCGTCGTCCGCGTCTCTCGGCGACATCGGGCAGCCGGCGTACCTCGGGACGCTCGTGACCTACTCGTCGGCGGCGGCCGAGGCCGACGTGCCGCAGGAACTCGGCCCCGACAAGGTCCTCGCCGTGGACACCGTGCACTGGTCGATCCCCGTACGGCAGTCGAACGTCCACCCGGTCGACGGCGGGGCACGCCCATACGCCTCCGGCACCGTCACCGCGACGACGGCCAGCGGTGCCCCGAAGCGGTACCGGGTGGCCCACGGCGACACGACGGCCATGGTGGCGTCGCGGTTCGGGATCTCGGTGCAGGACCTCATCTGGCTCAACGCGGGCCTGCAGGTGTTCGGCGACCAGCAGTACCTCTACGAGGACACGACGATCAACCTCGACCCCGACAGCAAGTAGCCCCGGCCGGGACCCGGTCACACGACGGCCGCGATCGGCCGACCCGGGGCCCGGACCGCGGAGTCGAGCCGCGTCCACGCGCGGCCCAGGGCCTCGACGAGCCGCACCTGCGCGTCCGCCGGCACCGCGTAGGGGACGCGGAGGAACCCCTCGAAGCCCCCGTGCGGCCCGAACGCACCACCCGAGGTGAGGACGAGGCCCTCGGCGCGGGCGGCGAGGACGAGCGCGCTCGAGACCGGACGGCCGAGGCGCACCCAGGTGGACAACCCGCCGGCCGGTGCCGGGACCTCCCACTCCGGCACCCGGTCCCGCAACCCGGCCACGACGGTGTCGCGGGCGGCGCGGAGGAAGGTGCGCCGGGCCTCCAGGGCGGCCGCCGTGTCCGGGACGAGCTCGCGGACGATGCGCTGTTCGATCGCGGGCGTGCCGAGGTCGCCCGTCGGCCGGGCGAGCACGAGGCGCTGCAGGAGCGCGGGGTCCGCCCGGATCCAGCCGACCCGCAGACCACCCCAGAAGACCTTGCCGGCCGATCCGATGAGGACCGCTGGACCGGCCGTCGCGAACGGCGGCACCACGTCGCCGTCGATCCGGAGCTCCGCCATGGTCTCGTCGGCGATGACGACGGTGCCGGCGTCCGCGGCCGCCGCGAGCACGGCCTCCCGGAGTGCGGACGGCATGGTCGCCGCGGTCGGGTTGTGCAGGTCGGGCATGAGGTACGCGACCGCTGGCGCGCTCCGCCGCAGCGCGCTGACGAGCGCGTCACCGTCCCAGCCGTCGTGCGCGTCCACGGGCACGGCCACCAACCGTGCCCCGGCCGCGCGGAACGCCTCGTGGGCGTGCGGGTACGTGGGGGACTCGATGAGGACCTCCGTGCCGCGGCGCACGAGCACGCGCGCCAGGAGCGCGATCGCGTGCTGCGCGCCGAGGGTGACGAGCACCTGGTCCGCCGTCGTCGGCAGGCCCCGCGTCGTGTAGCGGTCGGCGATCGCCGCCCGGAGCCCCGGGTCGCCGACGGTGTCGTACCCGTTGCCCACGAGTGCGGCCGGGAGGCCCTGCACCGCCCGCACCGCCGCCTCGGCGACACCCGGGGCCGCGTGGAGCGCTGCCTTCCGCAGGTCGAGCAGGTCGCCGTCCACCGGCGCGGCGAGGTGGTCCGGGTCGGGCCGCCCGGCGACCGCGGACGGGAGCCGCAGCACACTCCCCGACCCGCGGGTGCTGCGGAGGAACCCGTCGTCCCGGAGCAGGGCGTAGGCGCTGGCGACCGTCGTCCGGCTGACGCCGAGCGCGTCGGCGAGCTGCCGTTCGGCGGGGAGGCGCGTCCCGACCGCGACCCGCCCGTCGATCGCGAGCACGCGGACGGCGTCGGCGAGTGCGCTGTAGGCGGGCCCGGACGAGCCGTCGCGCCAGTGCGTGAGCAGGGCGGCGGCGGCCCGGGCCGAGAGCACGAGGGGGATCACGGTGGCCAGCGTAGGATGATTGGCTCTCGACGACCAGTCCAATCCGCGGTTGGGTGCTCGTGTGTCCCGCCGCCCCGCGCTCGTGCTCCGTGTCGTCCAGCTCCTCGTCGGTCTGTTCCTCTACGGGGCCGCGACGGCGCTCATGGTCCGCGCGGTCATCGGCGTCGCGTCGTGGAGCGTCCTCACCGAGGGGCTCGAGCGGATCGTGCCGTGGTCGTTCGGCACCGTGACCCTGGTGTCGAGCGGCGTCATCCTGCTGTTCTGGATCCCGCTGCGCCAGCGGCCCGGCATCGGCACGGTCCTCAACGCGCTCACCATCGGCCCGGCCGCCGACCTCGTCCTCGCCGTCGTCCACACTCCCGCCGGGCTGCCGGGACGCATCGGGCTGTTCGCGCTCGGGCTCGTCCTGCTCGCCGTCGCCACGGCCTGCTACATCGGGGCCCGGTTCGGAGCGGGCGCGCGGGACGGCCTCATGGTCGGACTCCACGAGCGGCTCGGCTGGCCGGTCTGGCTGGCACGGACCGCGATCGAGTTGACCGTCGTCGTGGTCGGGTGGCTCCTCGGCGGCGACGTCGGCGTCGGGACCGTCGTCGCGGCGTTCGCCATCGGACCGATGGTCGGCCCGCTCATGCCCGTGTTCGCCCGTCTGCCATGGAGCACACCCACCGCGCCCACTCCCCGGTAGCGCTGCGGTACGGCGTCGACGCGCGGGTCCGTCCGTCACACGGGAATGGACGACGGCACCAGCGCTCTTGAGCACTCCATGACATCGTCGACGGAACGCCGCGGCTGGCTCAGTGTGCTCTCGGTGGCACTCGGCTCGTTCGTGCTCGTGCTCTCGGAGTTCCTGCCCATCGGACTCCTGCCCGCCATCGCCCGCGGGCTGCACGTCGACATCGGCACCGCAGGACTCATGGTCGTCGCCACCGGACTCACCGGCGCCGTCGCCGCACCGGTGGTCACCGTCGCCACCTCCCGCGTGGACCGTCGCGTCGTCCTCGTCGCCCTCACGGCCCTCCTGGTCGTGGCCGACGCGCTCGCCGCGGTCGCGCCGTCGTTCTGGGTGCTGCTCGTGGCGCGGATGCTCCTGGGCGTCGGGATCGGCGGGTTCTGGTCGATCGGTGCCGGGATCGCCGGGAGGCTCGTGGCGCCGTCCGCCGTGATCCGCGCGACCTCGTTCATCACCGCCGGCATCTCGGTCGCGACGGTCGTGAGCCTGCCGCTCGGTGCGTTCGTCTCGTCGCTCGCCAGCTGGCGGCTCGCGTTCGTCATCGGCGGCGGCCTCGGTGTGGTGGCGCTGGGCCTCCAGGTCGCGATGTTGCCGCGGATCCCGGCGACCCAGGCCGTCCGGTTCGCGACGCTCGGCGGGCTGCTCCGGATCCCGCGCGCTCGCGTCGGTCTCATCGCCGCGGTGTTCCTGTTCGTCGCCCAGTTCGCCGCCTACACGTACGTGTCGCCGTACCTGGAACAGATGGTCCGCGTCGACGCGGACACCGTCACGATCGCCCTGCTCGTGTTCGGCATCGCGGGGATCATCGGGAACTTCGCCGCGGGGTGGACCCTGAGCCGCAGCGTGATCGGCACCATCGGCGTCGCGAAGGCCGTGCTCGCCGCCTCGGTCGTCCTGCTGCCCCTCGCGGCACAATCGGTCGTCGCGGTGTTCGTCCTGCTCGCGGTCTGGGGCTTCGTGTGGGGTGCGCTGCCCCTCGGGACGCAGACCTGGATGTCGAACGCGTCGCCCGGCTCGTCCGAGAGCGGTCTGGCGCTGTTCGTCACGACCATCCAGCTCGCCATCGCCGGCGGGTCCGTGCTCGGCGGCGCCGCCGTCACGTCGTTCGGGCTCGCGACCGACTTCTGGTTCTCGGGCGCCGTCGCGGTGGTCGGCGCCGTCGTGCTCGTCTGGCTCGGGCAGCGCCGACCGTCGAGTCCGGCCGTGACCGGGGGAACGGCGACGACCGCGGGGTCGGCGACGACCGCGGGACCCGCGACGACCGCGGGACCCGCGACGACCGCGGGACCGGCGACGACGGCCGCGATCCGCCTCCCGGGTGCCGGCGACCCGGACCCGGTGTGCACGCCGGCTCCCTGACGAACGGACGATGCTGGCCGAGCGGTGCCCGCGTGCACTAGCTTCTGCCGCATGCGCACGGTCACGAGTGGTCTCTTCACGTCCGTGGACGGCGTCGTCCAGGACCCGTTCCGGTTCCAGTACGACTCGTTCGACGACGAACTCGGTGCCGGGATGGGCCGGTTCATGGCGGCGACGTCGACGGTGCTCCTCGGCAGGAGGTCCTACGAGGAATGGGCGACGTGGTGGCCCGCCCACCCGGAGGACCCGTTCGCCCGGTTCATCAACCCGATCGAGAAGCTCGTCGTCTCGCGCACCCTCGGACCGGATCTGGCGTGGGAGCACAGCACCCTCATCGAGGGCGACCTGCTCGACGTCGTCCGCGAGCTCCGCGCGGGGGACGGCGGGGACGTCGCGGTCTGCGGCAGCATCTCGGTCGTCCGTCAGCTCGTGTTCGCGGGCCTGCTCGACGAACTCCAACTCATGATCCACCCCGCCGTCGCGGGCGCCGGACGCCGCCTGTTCGAACCCACCGACCCCCCGCTCCGCCTGCGGCTGCTCCGGAGCGAGGTCACGAGCAAGGGCAACGTGCTGAACACGTACGGTCCGTTCGAGGCGGTGGTGGCGCCGTGAGGCTCCCCGGGGACGGGCACGTCCACAGCGAGTGGTCCTGGGACAGCGGATCGGACCCGGCGTCGCCGGGGCGGATGGTGCGCACGTGCGAGCAGGCGGTCCGGGTCGGGCTCCCGGCCATCGTGTTCACCGAACACCTCGACCTCGAGGACACGTGGCGCGTCGACGACGGCGACATGGGACCGTACGCCGGGGCGCTCGTCGGCGACGACGGCATCGTCCACCTGCCGTCGTTCGACCTCGACGGGTACCTCGAGTCGATCGACCGGTGCCGATCCGCGTTCCCCGGACTGCGGATCCTCACCGGCGTCGAGTTCGGCCAGCCGCACCTCTGGGGGGAGGCGGCTGCCACGGTCCTCGACACCGGCGCGATCGATCGCGTGAACGGGTCGCTGCACATGCTCCCCTTCGGCGACGACCGCACCGAACCGACGACGCTGTACCACCACCGACCCGCGGACGAGGTCATGTGGGCGTACCTCGAGGAGGTCCCCCGCATGGTCGCGGGGTCCGACGCCTTCGCCGTGTTCACGCACATCGACTTCGCGGTGCGCGCCTGGCCGACCGCGACGGCGGGACCGTTCGACCCCCGACGCTTCGAGGAGGGCTTCCGCGCCGCGATGCGCGCCATCGCCGGATCCGGACGCGCGCTCGAGATGAACACCCGACGGCTCTGGTCGTGGGTGCCGCAGTGGTGGAGCGAGGAAGGCGGCCGAGCAGTCACCTTCGGCAGCGACGCACACGTCCCCGAGGCGGTCGCCGCGCACTTCCCCGAGGCCGTGCTCATGGTGGAGTCGTTCGGTTTCCGTGCCGGATCGCGGCCCGAGGACCCCTGGACGCGCTGACGCGTCGCGCCAGCATGCACCGGCAGCGCCCCGCGGCGTCCGCTGACCCCGGTCACCGCGAACGCGAGAACGCCGCGTCGAACGCGGCCTCCGGCGGCGCGATCCGCCCGAGTGCCCGGACGAACGCGAGCGCCTCCGGCCCCCCGACGAGCCGGTCCATGCCCGCGTCCTCCCACTCGACGCTCGTCGGGCCGTCGTACCCGATCGCGTTGAGCACCCGGAAGACCCGCTCCCACGGCACGTCCCCGTGCCCGGCGGTCACGAAGTCCCAACCGCGACGTGGATCGCCCCACGGCAGGTGCGACGCCAACCGGCCGTTGCGTCCGTCGAGTTGCTTGACCGACTCCTTGCAGTGCACGTGGTACACCCGGTCAGCGAAGTCGAGCAGGAACGCGGCCGGGTCCAGGTCCTGCCACACGAAGTGCGACGGGTCGAAGTTGAAGCCGAACGCGGGCCGGTCGGCGAACATCTCGAGCGTCCGCTTCGCGGTCCAGTAGTCGTACGCGATCTCCGACGGGTGGACCTCGAGCGCGAACCGCACCCCGACCTCCTCGAACACGTCGAGGATGGGCGCGAACCGGTCGTGGAAGTCCTGGTACCCGGCGTCGACCATGCCCGGGGGCACCGGCGGGAACCCCGCCACGGTCTTCCAGATCGCCGACCCGGAGAACCCGGTCACGGTGTGGGCACCGAGTGCCGCGGCCGCCCGTGCGGTGTCCTGCATCTCGCGAGCAGCCCGCTGGCGGACGCCCTCCGGGTCACCGTCGCCCCAGACGTGCGGCGGCAGGATGTCCTCGTGCCGCGCGTCGATCGGGTCGTCGCACACGGCCTGCCCGACCAGGTGGTTGGCGATCGCCCGGACCTCGAGCCCGTTCCGCTCGAGCACGGCCTTCCGCTCGGCGACGTACTCCGGGTCGGACGCGGCGCGGCGGACGTCGAGGTGGTCCCCCCAGCAGGCGATCTCCAGACCGTCGAACCCCCACTCGCCGGCCAGGCGCGCCACCTCCTCGAACGGCAGGTCGGCCCACTGACCGGTGAACAGCGTGACCGGGCGGGTGCCGGCTGCGGCGCTCACGAGGCGACCTCCGCCGCGGGCGCGGCCAGGGCCTCCCGGACGGACGGCCACGACCGGAGCCGTTCGCGCACGTCGTCCCGCTGTTCGTCGGCGATCGCGGTGGTGAGCGCGCGGCCGAGCACGTCGTCGATGCGGACCGGGAGGCCCGTGGCGGCGGACTCGACGGCCGCCTCGACCATGGCGAGGCTGACGACGTTCTCGTGCACCTCGCCCTGCGGACGCCGTCCGGTCCGCAGCGCGGTGACGAACTCCGCGAGCGACCCGGCGATCTCCGGTGGGGTGCTCGTCGGCGGGTCGACGACGAGTGGCGACCCGTCGGCGCGCTCGGCCGAGGGCGCCGCGTCGCCGTCCCAGAGCGCGGTGCCCCCGGCGGCACTCACCCGCCAGTCGCCGTTCCAGGACGTCTCGGCGCCGGCGGCACACCAGCTGCCCGAGTAGACGAACCGCACGCCGTCCTCGAACGAGAACACGGCGCTCGCCGCGGCATCGCCCCGGTACCAGCTCCACGAGGGGTTGAACGCCTCGCAGTACACCGACACGGGATCGCGTCCGAGCAGGGCGCGGACCGCGTCGAAGGGGTGGATCGCCATGTCGAGGAGCAGCGGGTGGTCCATCACGTCGCGGAACCCCCCGAAGTGCGGGGCCTTCGCGAAGGTGTGGGTCACGACGCCGACGTCGCCGAGCTCGGCGGTCAGGGCACGGAGGTGCGTCAGGTGGTCGTTGTACCGGCGGGACTGACTCACCATGAACAGCTCGCCCGTGCACTCGGCGGCCGCGGCGAGCGACAGGCCCTCGGCGACCGAGGCGGCCACGGGCTTCTCGCCGAGCACCGGCAGACCGAGGAACAGCGCCTCGGTGGTGACCGGATGGTGGGCGCGGGGGATCGTGACGTCGAGGACCGCGTCGGGACGGACCTCCCGGACCATGTCGGCGAGCACGGCACCCGTCGGCACCGTCCCGCCGCCGGCGGCGGCGACGAGCTCGGCACCGGCGCGCGCGGTCTCCGGGACGAGGTCGACGATGCCGACGAGCTCGACGTCGGCACTGGCCACGACGTTCCGGAGCCACGCCTGCCCCATGCCGCCCGCGCCGACCTGCAGGATGCGGACCGGGCGGTCCGCGTCGATGGTCTCGGTCATGCCTCGATCGCTCCCTGGTAGCTCTTGCCGTTGAAGAAGTCGTCCGTGTCGTACCGGAGCAGGGTCGGCGTCGCGCGCTCGCGCTCCGGACGGGCCCACTCGACCGCGTTCGCGATCACGTGGGTCACGTCGGGCTGGTGGTAGACGGGGAAGTCCTGGTCCCCGGGGCTGAAATAGAACACCTTGCCGAAGCCCCGGCGGTACGTCATGCCGCTCCGGAACACCTCACCGCCGCTGAACCCGCTGATGAACACGAGCTCGTCCGGCGTGGGGACGTCGAAGTACTCGCCGTACATCTCCTGCTCGGGGATGACGATCGGGTTCGGGATGCCGCGGGTGATCGGGTGCTGCGGGTTCACCGTCCAGACGAGCTCGCGGTCGTGCTCGCTGCGCCACCGGAGCGTGCAGGTGGTGCCCATGAGCTTGCCGAAGATCTTGGACCAGTGGCCGGAGTGCAGCACGATGAGGCCCATCCCGGCGAGGACGTGCCGGTGCACGCGGTCCACCACCTCGTCGTCGACCTCGGCGTGTGCGGCGTGGCCCCACCAGGTGAGCACGTCGGTCTGCTCGAGGACCTCCTCGGTCAGGCCGTGCTCGGGCTCGTCGAACACGTGCGTCGTCACCGACGCGGCGTCGCCGAGCCAGTGCGTGATGCCGGCGGCGATCGCGCCGTGCATGCCGTCCGGGTAGCGGTCGGCGACGTGCTGCTCGACCTGTTCGTGGCGGTTCTCGCCCCAGACGACGACGCGGATGGGGGTGGTGGTGTCGGTCACGGTTGCTCCGTTGCTCGTGGTGGTGTGGTGTCGTGGTGCGCGGCGGTCACTTGACCGCACCGCCGGTGGCGCCCGCCGCGATGAACCGCTGCGCGATGACGAGCAGGATGATCGCGGGCAGGGAGGCCAGGACCGCGGTCGCCATGACCGTGCTCCAGTCGGCGGTGTACGTGCCGATGTACTGGTAGATGCCGAGGGTGATCGGCCGGATCTTCTGGGTGGTCGTCAGCGTCAGGGCGAACAGGAAGTCGCTCCACGTGAACAGGAAGGTGAACAGCGCCGCGGTGACGAGCGCGTTCACGCTGATGGGCAGCACGACCGCGGTGAACGCCCGGACGTTGCCGGCGCCGTCGATCTTCGCCGCCTCGATGATCGACGTCGGGATCCCGGCCATGAACGCGCGCATGACGATGATCGCGAACGGGATCCCCGCGGTCGAGTCCGCGAGCACCAGGCCGAGCACCGAGTTGAGGAGCCCGAGCTGGTTGTAGGCGGTGTAGAGGGCGTTCGCGACGACGATCCCGGGGATCATCTGCGCGATGAGGATCCCGAACAGGATCGTGTCCGCGCCCCGGATCCGGAGCTGCGCCAGCGCGTACGAGGCCGGCGCCGCGATGAGCAGGCTGAGGACGACGCTCCCCGCCGCGATGAGCAGGCTCGTCACGAGGTTCCCGCCCTGGTCGGCGAGCGCGTGCGCGTACCCGGAGAACTGGGCGTGGAACGGGAACCACGCGGCGTCGATCGCGGGTCCGGCGGGCTGGAGCGAGATGTTGAGCATCCAGTAGACCGGGAACAGCATGACGCACAGGATCAGGATCCCGATGACGGTCAGGATCCACTTCCGGGAGGCCCGGCGCGGCCGCCCAGCGTCGGCGGCGGTCGAGCGGGTGGTCGCCCCTCTGACGGCCCGCGAGCGGGTCGGGGCGGTGAGCACCTGGTCCGGTGCCACGACGTGGTCACTCATCGATCGCCCTCCTCGTGGCGCGCAGGTAGACGACCGCGAACACCGCCGAGATGACGATGAGGATGTCGCTGAGCGCTGCGCCCTTGCCGAAGCTGAACTGCTGGAACGACAGCTGGTACGACTGGGTGGCGATCGTCTGGGTGGAGTTGGCCGGGCCGCCGTTCGTGAGCCCGAGGATGATGTCGAGCACCTTGATCGTGTACACGACGCCGAGCACGAGCACGACGCTGACGACCGGACGGAGCATCGGCCAGGTGATGTGCCGGAACGCCTTCCAGCCCGTGGCACCGTCGAGGGAACCGGCTTCGTACAGCTCCTCGGGGATGTCCTGGAGACCGCTGTACAGGATCGTCGTGTTGAACGGGATCCCGATCCAGATGTTCACGCCGATCACCGTGAGCAGCGCGATGGACGTGCTCGTCAACCAGGGGACGGGCCCCGCGACGACGTGCAGGCCCTGCAACACCTGGTTGAGCACGCCGCTGTCCTGGTCGAGGATCCACTTCCACACCGCGCTCGAGACGATGAGGGGCAGGAGCCACGGCAGGAGCAGGAGCGACCGGAGCAGACCGTTCAGCGGGAACGACCGCTTGAAGAACAGCGCGATGAGGAGCCCGAGCACGAACTGCCCGACGATGGAGATCACCGTGAACAGGGCGGTGTTGAGCAGCGCGGTGCCGAAGTAGTGCGCGCTGATGACGCTGACGTAGTTGCGGAGCCCGATGAACGGGGCGCTCCCGGTGAAGAACGTCGTCGTCGTGTAGTCCTGGAAGCTCATGACGATGTTCTTGACCACGGGGTAGCCGAAGAACAACAGCATGTAGACCACGGCGGGTGCGAGGAACAGCAGCCGGAACACCCGTTCGCGGCGGAGGCTCCCGGCGCCGCGCCGGGGCCCCGGGGCGGGGCGGCGGTCCCGCTCGGAGCCGCCCCCCGTCCCCGTCGCCCGGCTCCGCACGCCGGCGGTGTCGACCGTCATCAGCTGTTCGCCGCGTCCTTGAGCGCGTCCGCGGGCGACGACTGCCCGGTGAGCGCCGACTGGATCGCGGTGTAGATCTTCGTCGCGGCGGCCGGCCACTTGGCGCCGAGCTCACCCGTGCGGGCCCGGGCCGTCGCGACCATGTCGACGAACACCTGCTCCGACGGCACCTGCTGGCCGAACCGCTTCGCCACCGCGGTGCGCGAGGGGATCGTGTACCGCTGCTTCGCCATGGACAGCTGGTTCTTCGCGCTGTTGAGGCACTTGACGACCTTCGCCGCGACCTTCTGCTTGGCGCTGTCACCGGTCTGCGGCACGGTCCAGACCTCGCCGCCGAGCGGAGCGACCGAGTCGTCGCCGGCCTTCGGCACCGGGATCTTCGCGATGCCGTAGTCGATGCCGCTCGCCTTGAGGGCCGGGATCTGCCACGGGCCGTTGATCATCATCGCGGTCTTGCCCGCGATGAACTGGTCGTTCACGTCGGCCTGCGTCCAGTTGAGCGCGCCCTTCGACACCGAGCCGCTCTTGACCATGTCGGTCCAGAGCTGCAACGCGCCCTGTGTGCCCTTGGTGTCGAGGTGCTTCTCGTCACCGCCGTTCGACCACATGAACGGCAGGAACTGCCACGAGCCCTCGTACGTGGCGTTGGCGTCGAACGCCAGACCGTACTGCGATCCCGACGTCAGCTTGGCGGCGGCGGTCTTCAGCTCGGCCCACGTGGTGGGGACCTGGACGCCCGCGTCGCTGAGGTCCTTCTTGTTGTACATGAGCGCGATCGTGTTCACGGTGGGGGCGAGCCCGTAGAGCTTCCCCTTGTACGTGCCGGCCGACACGACGCCCTTGGCGTAGCCCTTGGACGAGATCCCGTAGTCCTTGAGCGGGGCGAGGGCGCCGCTCGCCGCGATCTGCTGCAGGTCGGGGTTGTCGAGCATGAGCACGTCCGGCAGCGTCCTCGACGACGCCTGCTGCAGGACCTTCTGGACGAGGTTCGCACCCGGCACGACGTTGCGGTTGATCGTGACGCCGATCTGCTTGCCGCACTGCTTGAGCGTCTTGCCGATGACGACCTTGTCGTTGCCTTGGTTGTAGTAGTCGAGCACGCTGATGCTCTTCACACTGCTCGCGGCGGGGCTCGAGCCGGTGGCACAGCCGCCGAGGACGAGCGGGATGGTGGTGGCGATGGCGGCCGCTCCGACGAGGGTGGCTCGTCGTCGCGCCCGGGTGGGGACGGATGTGCTGCTGCTGCGCTTCATTGCGGTGCTCGCTTCCTGGATGGGACCTCGCGGCTGCGCGAGGGTCGTGCTGCGCCCGGTCGCGGGTGCGCGGGCGTGGTCGAGCGCCCGGCCCGGCGCTCGTCGCCGGGCGGGTCGTGCTGTGTCGGTCTGGGCCGGTCGGGAGGGACGGGTCAGGTGAGGACGTCGGCCGCGGAGTCCGCGGGGACGTCGGCCCAGCTGCCGTCGGCGTCGGCACTGCGTGCGACGGCGTCGAGGACGCGCTGAACGTGGAGGCCGTCCGCGAAGGACGGCTCGGGACGGGTGCCGTCGGCGATGGCGGTGACGAGGTCGACGACCTGATGGGTGAACGCGTGCTCCCACCCGAGGACGTGCCCCGCTGGCCACCACATGTCGACCCAGGGGTGGCCGGGGTCGGTGACGAGGACCTGACGGAAGCCCTGTTCGGTCTCCGGCAGGGTGGCGTCGTGGAAGGCGAGCTCGTTGAGCCGCTCGAGGTCGAACGCCACCGCACCGGTCGTGCCGCTGATCTCGATGCGGAGCGCGTTCTTCCGACCACTCGCGACGCGCGAGGCGCCGAACTGGCCGATCGAGCCGTCGGACAGCCGCGCCGTGATGAGGGCGAGGTCGTCCACGGTCACCGGGCGCCGCGGGGCGTCGGCGGCGGAGCGGCCTCCGAGACCGACGGCCTCCGTCATCACCGGTCGTTCGGTCGTGAAGGTGTGCAGGAGACCGGACACCCGCTCCACCGCCGCTCCGGTCACGTACTCGACGGCGTCGATCGCGTGGGCTCCGATGTCGCCGAGGGCGCCGCTGCCGGCCTGCTCCTGGTCGAGGCGCCAGGTCATCGGTCCGTCGGGGTCGGCGAGCCAGTCCTGGTCGTAGGTGGCGCGCACCTGGCGGACGTCCCCGATCCTCCCGGCCCGGACGAGGTCGTGGGCCAACCGGAGCGCGGGGACGCGACGGTAGCTGAAGCCGACCATCGCGACGACCCCGTGGTCCGCGGCCGTGGCGGCGGCCGCGGCCATGCGCTCCGCCTCCGCGACGCTGTTGGCCAGGGGCTTCTCGCACAGCACGTGCTTGCCCGCCTCGAGCGCGGCGACCGCGATCTCGGCGTGGGAGGACCCCGGCGTGCAGATGTCGACGAGGTCGATGTCGTCGCGGGCGATGACGTCGCGCCAGTCGGTGGCGCTCGACTCCCACCCGAGGCGGTCCGCGGCGGCCGCGGCACGGGCGGCGTCGCGGCCGACGACGACGGATCGACGCACCGAACGCGGCAGGTCCGCGACCACCGGCGCCGTGCGCCATGCCTGGGAATGGGCGGCGCCCATGAACCCGTGTCCGATCATCGCGACCCGGATCGTGCCGTCGACACTGCTCATCTCGTAACTCCTTCGTCACTCAACGGCGGTCACGCTATTGCACGTCCGGAGCGAGCACAAGAGAATCGTCGAAACAATTCGACGATGACACGCGCGCGTTCCAGGGCATCGCGTGGGGCTCGTCCGCGCTATCGTCGAATGGGTTCGACCGCGTCGCGGTCCGGGTCCGGGCGGAGAGAGAGGGCCCACCGTGCCAGTGCAGCGCATCGCCGACGTCGCCCGGCACGCGGGCGTGTCGACGAGCACCGTGTCGTACGTGCTCAGCGGGAACCGACCGATCTCCGCGGAGACCCGGCGGCGGGTCGAGGCGAGCATCGACGCACTCGGGTTCATCCCACACGCCGGCGCGCGGTCGATCCGACGGCGGCGCACCAACGTGGTCGCGCTCGCGCTCCCGCTCCGCCCGGAGTCGCAGGTGCGTGTGCAGATGGAGTTCGTCCTGAGCATCCTCAGCGCCGCCCGGCAGGAGGGCAAGCACGTGCTGCTCCTCAGCACCGAGGACGGGGTCCAGGCGATCCGCGAGGTGACCGCGGGCTCGCTCGTCGACGGCGTGATCCTCATGGAGGTCGAGACGGAGGACGCCCGCGTCGCCCTGCTCGAGCAGCTCGGGTTCCCGACCGTCGTGCTCGGCACCCCGGGGCCGCCGGTCACCCTGCCGTCGATCGACTTCGACTTCGCCGCTGCCGGGGCGCTCGAGGCGACGAACCTCATGGACCAGGGCCACCGCCACATCGGCTACGTCGGACACGCCGTCGAGACCTTCGACCGCGGCCTCGGGTTCGCGGTCACCGCGCGGGACGCCGTGCTGCGGACCGTGCGCGACGCGGGCGGCACCGCCACGTGGGTGTCGACCGGGGGCTCCCGGGCGGACGTCGCGGAGTCGCTCGAACGGCTCTTCGCGCTCGACCCGGACATCACCGGGCTCGTCGTCCACAACGAGACGGCGCTCCCGACCGTGCTCGACCGGCTCCGCGAGCTCGGGCGCCACGTGCCGCGGGACGTCTCCGTGACCGCTCTCGCGCCCGACGCCGATGCCGAGCACTGCGTGCCGCCCGTGTCGAACGTGGACCTGCCGTCGGGCGAGATGGCCCGGACGTCCTTCGCGATGTTGCTCGAGATCCTCGACGGGGGGACACCGGAGGCGTCGCGCATCCCGCCGACCCTGCAGCACCGGGGATCGGTGACGACGCCCCGTCGGTAGTGCTCGGCCGCAGCGTGTCGGAACGCCGTAGCGTGGGAGCATGCCGGACCTCCTGGTCGTCACCGGTCCACTCGCGGTCGGTAAGGACACGACCGCCGACGCCCTCGCTCGCCTGCTCCGCGCCCGGGGGCGGACCGTCGTGGTCGTCGACGTCGACGACGTGGCCGCGATGGTCGCCGGGGGAGCCGCCGACTCCGGACTCTGGGCCGCGGCGCACGAGGCCCACGGTGCCCTCGTCGCCTCCTGGATGCGCTCGGCGGTCGACGTCGTGATCGCCGTCGGCCCCGTGTTCTCGGCCGAGGAACGGGACGCCCTCACCCGACCGTTGCCACCAGGGGTCACGCCGACCTGGGTGGTCCTCGACGCGCCGGTGGAGGTCACGTTCGGTCGTGCCGCCGCCGATGCCACCCGAGGACGGTCCCGCGTGGCCGCGTTCCACCACGAGGCCCACCGGCGCTTCCGGGGGCTCCTGCCGTCGATCCCCGCGGACGTGCTGATCGACACCTCCGTGCGGCGACCAGACGACATCGCGGTCACGGTCCTCGCGCTGCTCGATCGACGCTGAACAGCTCCGGCGTCGCCCCTGGGAGCCGAGCAGACCCGGCCCGGCACGATGGACCGATGGCATCCACCACGGCGTCGCGCAACGTCCTCCGTGACGACACGATCGGCCTCCTGACCCGCGGCTACGGCTTCGGCGCGCACATCTGGCGGCGCGCGGACGCCGGGGCACGGTCGGTCCCCATGCGCCTGCTCGGGAACCGGGCACTGCTCGTCCGCGGGGCGGAGGGCGTCGCGGCGTTCTACGACGAACGCCTGGTCCGTCGCCACGGAGCGATGCCCGCCGTCGTCCGGCTGACCCTGTTCGGCCCGGGATCCGTGCACGGTCTCGACGGCGACGACCACCGGCACCGCAAGGCGACCTTCGTCGACGTCGCGTACGAGGACGCCCAGGTCGAGCGGCTCTCGCCCCTGTTCGACCGGGAGTGGCGGGCAGAACTCGCGGCGTGGATCGCCGGTGGTGAGCGGTCGGCGTACCGGGCCGCGGTCGGCGCGTACGGACGGGCGAGCATGCGGTGGGCGGGCCTCCCGGGCACGGACGAGGCGAGGACCCGGTGGGCCGCACGGCTCGCGCAGATCGTCGACGGCTTCGGCGTGCCGTACTCGCCCGAGTACCTGCTCGCGGTCCGGAACCGGCTGTGGTCGGACCGACACGCGCGGCGCCTCGTCGAGGCCGTCCGGAGCGGCCGACTCGACCCGGCTGCCGGCACGGCCCTGTACGAGTGGGCGTGGCACCGCGACCGCCAGGGCGCGCTGCTCCCGTCGCGCACCGCCGGCGTGGAGCTGCAGAACAGCTTCCGTCCGATGATCGCGGTCGCGCGGTTCGCCGCATTCGCCGCGGCGGCGCTGCACGACCGCCCGGACTGGCGGACGCGGATCGCCGACGAGACCGCGGCGCGCGGCTCGCTGGTCGGCGGTCCGCTCGCGACCGCGTTCGCGCAGGAGATCCGTCGGACGGCGCCGTTCGTGCCGATGCTCCCGGCGCGCGCCGTGCAGGACGTCGAGATCGACGGCGCGCGGGTGCCGGCGGGCGGTCGACTGGTGCTCGACATCCTCGGCACGGACACCGACGACCGCTCGTGGGAGCGGCCCGACGTGTTCGACCCGGAGCGGTTCGTCGGCGTCGACGACTACGAAGCGCTCCCCGCGTTCGTCCCGCACGGTGGCGCATCGGTGCCCGGTGGCCATCGCTGCCCCGGGGAGAAGCTCGCCATCGCCGGGCTCGCGGCGGCCGTCGCGGCGCTGAGCGATCCCCGCGTGACGGTCCTCGCCACCGGACTCGAGGTCGACCGCCGTCGCATGCCGACGAAGCCCCGGTCGGGCGTCCGGGTGCGGCCGAGCGGGATCGGTGCGCGCTGTCCCTTCCACTGATCCGGGCGGTGACCGTCCCGCGCACCGTTCCCAGTCGGTTCCCCGTATCCTGACGGTGGAAGCAATGGCGATTCCGGTAGAAGAGCCTGGTCGCCGTGGCGCGTCCCCGCGGTCAGGCGTGGCATTGAACCCCTGAGCGCATCGTGACCCACCATCGCATCGAATTCGTGACCCGTGACCGCACGGGCATCACCGCCGTCGTGACGTCGACCGGCGTCGTGGACGCCGACGCGGTCATCCGCAACATCCAGGCGGGACACTCCGGCTACTACGTCGAAGCGACCGATTGGCGGCGCGCACCGGTCCGGACCCTCTCGGTCCTCGGTGGGGCGTACCTGTTCGCGAACTGGGACGGCAGCAAGCGCAACAACCTCCACGACATCGCGGCGCGTGCACCCGCACGCGCCGTGGAGCCGGCGAAGCCCACCGAGTCGCGGTTCATGGTCGCGCTCGGCGCCGCTGTGTCGGTGCTCCTCGGACGACGCCGGACGGCGTACCGCCGCTGACGCCGGATCCGCCGTACGGTCGACATGCGCAGGTCGCGCACGGCAAGGAGGGACCCCCGATGGAACTCGTCTTCGTCCACGGCGCGCTCGTGCGCGACGGCTCGTGGTGGTGGGGCCCCACGGCGGAGCTGCTCCGCGAGCGCACCGGCGTCCGCAGCACGGCGGTCGCCCTGCCCTCGTGCGGTGAGACCGCGCCTGACGACGTGGCCGGGGGACTCGTCGCCGACGCCGCCGCGCTCCGCTGCGTGCTCGACGGCCTCGACGCGGCGATCGTCGTCGGCCACTCCTACGGTGGGACCGTCATCGCCGAGGCCGGGACCCACCCCGCCGTCGCCCACCTGGTGCTCGTGTCGTCGTACCTGCCCGACGTCGGCCAGACGCAGGGCGGCGTCATGAGCGGCGAACCGGACCCCGTCACGATCGCCGACGGCGGTGACGGGACCGTCCACCTGTCCGGCTACGACGCGGCGTCGTTCGGCGCCCGGTTCCTCCAGGACGCCGACGAGACGGTGCAACGCGAGGCGTGGGAGCGGCGGACGGCCCAGGCGGCCGCGGCCTTCGTCACACCGACGAGCACCGCCGGGTGGCAGGGCGTCGACTCGACGTACCTCGTCTGCCGGGAGGACCGGAGCACGACCGTCGCGTTGCAGCGGTCCCACGCCGCTCGCGCCACCCGCGCCGTGGATCTCCCGACCGGTCACCACCCGTTCCTGACCCGGCCCGACCTCGTCGTCGAGCAGCTGGAGGCCGTGCTGCACCGCGGCTGATCCGCGTCCGGTGGCGCGCAGGGAGGACCTGCGGCCACGGCGAGCGCCTACCCCGGCTGACGCCGTGGCGGCAGCACGGTGGCGACGGCGATGACCACCAACACGGCCGGCGCCGAGATCGCGACGACGCGGAATCCGTCCCCGCCGGCCTGACCGACGACGCCGCCCACGAACGACCCCAGCGCCATCGCGCCGGCGACGCACGCGCTCACCCAGGCCACCGCCTCGGTGAACACCGCGCCGTGGACCTCCTGGTGGAGCACCCGGTTGGTGGAGATCGTGAACGGTGTGATCGTGGCGCCCGCGAACAGTCCGAGGGGGAACAGCCAGCCGAGCCCGGGGGACAGCGCGAGCGCGCTCCAGAACACCGCGACGGCCGCGGAAGCCGCGAGCAGCAGGCGGAAGGGCGGGACCCGCGACGGCACGGCGCTCATGAGGACACCACCGGTCACGCTGCCGATCGAGTACGCGGTGAGCACGAGACCGGCGATCTGCGGGAGGCCCGCTTCCGTCGCCCACGCGACGACCGTGACGTCGTTGACCCCGAAGGTCAGACCCAGTGCCACGCTCGAGACCAACAACGCCATCACGCGCCGGGAGCGCCACGGGACGAACGCGCGCCGTGTCACGCTGACGCCCCCGGTCGGTCCGCGCCCGACCCCGCGCCGGAGCCACAGGCACCCCGCGGCGCCGAACAGGCCCGACGCCACCAGCCCTGCGGCCGGGTCCACCGCCGCCGAGACGAGGGCCGCGAGGGCCGGCCCGAAGACCCAGACGAGCTCGTCCGCGATCGCCTCGAGTGAGAACGCCAGGTGGATCCCGCTGCCGGCACCGACCATCGCCGTCCATCGCGCGCGGGTGAACGCCCCGGCCGGCACGATCGTCGCGCCGACGAGGAGCACCGCCACGGTGATGACCACCAGGGACTGGCGCGTGGTGCCGGCGACGACGAGGAGCACGACCGCGACCGGGTGCCCCACGGCGGCGACCAGGAGTGCTCCGCGCTGCCCACGACGGTCGGCGACGCGGCCGAACACCGGCCCGGTGAGTGCACTGGCGGCGATCGCCACCCCCGAGGCGAACCCGGCGTCGGCGAACGACCCGGTCACCGAGCGGACGAAGAACAGGACGCTGAAGCCGACGACGGCGAGCGGGATCCGCGCGACGAGTCCGGCGGCCGCGAGGTGCCGGCGATCCGTCGGCGCGAGGAGCGCGGACCAGCCCCGCAGCCCGGTCGTCGTCGACGCGTTCACGGTTCCCCTCGCTGTGCTCGGCACGCACGGCGTCGTGCGGACGCTCCTCAGCGTAGGGCACGCCGACGACCCGCCGCTCAGGCTCCGGCGTCGGCGAGCACGGCAACCGTCACTGTGCTCCGTCACGGAGCGCGCGGAGCACGGCACGGCTGATCGTCCGCTGACCCCGGTCGTCCGGGTGCAGGTCGTCGGTCGGCGAGATGCCGGGGCGCGACGCGAGGTCGCCGGGGAACGCGTCCGCGATGCTGACGTACGCCGAGCCGGTCGCCGCCGCGACCCGCTTCGCGACGTCCCGGTAGGCGGACCACGGCTCCCGCAGCTGCGCCTGCATGGAGGGACCGGGCGCGAACTCGCCGATCACCAGGACGGACGGCCTGGACGGCAACCGCCGCAGCGCCCGAACGAAGCGTTCGTAGTCCGGCAGCAACTGGTCCGCGGTCAGGCTCTTGGCGTCGTTGCCGCCCAGGGTGATCGTGACGAGGTCGGGAGCAGCACGCCGCATCGCCCCGAGGAACCCGGCCTCGTCCTTCGTGAACAGGCCGACGGTCGCGCCGGAGTGCGTCGCGTCGAGCAGGGTGACGCCCCGGTCGCGATCGCCGTCGTAGACGGTGAAGCCCTCGAGGTCGACCGTCCCGAGCGCCGAGACGGTCACGGTGTGCTTCCCGGCGGCCAGCCCGTCCACCTTCGTCATCGTGCCGGTGCTCGCGGCGCCGTCGGTGTCGACCTGCACGGGGGACGAGGAGTCCACCCGGTAGGTGAAGGACCCGGATCCGGGGTAGCGGGTCCACCAGATGTCGACGCCGGTCCCGGTGAACGTGTACGTGCGCGACGATCCGGGGAGCATGCGCACCGCGCGGTAGCCGAGGTCGGGAACGCTGTCGTCGAAGCTGGTCGACCCCGTGGTGGCGCTGGCCCAGTCGCCCCACGTCGAGTCCGGGCCGTACACGGCGAACTCGGCGGGCAGGTATCCCGCTCCTCCGGTGGCGCCCTCCGTCGGGTGCGCCTCGCGCAGGGCGGCGAGGGTCAGGTCGAGCCACCGGTCGGAGCGGGTGGAGGCGCCCTGCCCCTCGCTCAGGGAGTCCCCGACCGCCACCCACCGGGCCGGCGCGTGCGCCCGGTCCTCGACGGCGGCGTTCCACGTCGCCAACGGGTCGCGCGCGACGGCGGACGGAGTCGTGGGCTCGCCTCCGGATGCCCGGGTGGTCGCGGCGGTGCATCCCGTGAGCGTCAGCAGGATCGCGAGCACCAGGGCGGCGACGGGCGCGCCGGGTCGTCGCTCGAGCACAGGACCGGTCATGGGGTCATTGAATGCGGACCCGGGGTGATCGGTCAAGGAGCGTGTCGCGGGACCGGCAGGCGGTGAGCGGTCGTCCAACGGGCGGAGGTGGTGGCGCCGACCGGACGGCCGGCACCACCACGCGCGCGTCAGGCCGAGGCGGAGGCGACCGGCTCCGGTCGGCCGGGCACCGCCTCCCGGCCGACCACCGCGGCACCGTGCGGCTCGAGGTGCGTGCCGTGGACGTCGACCGACCGGTCGCCGTGGTTGAGCAGGAACAGGTGGGCGCCCCGCGCGACGGCCTCGACGCCCGCGGGCAGGTCGGCCACGACCGGCGCGATGCCCGTGTCCGCGAGCACCGCGTCGAGCACGGCCCGCAGGTCGTCCGGAGCGGTCGCGACGTACCAGGCCGTGCCGTCGCCGTGCGCGTTCCGCGTGATCGCCGGGAGGCCGTCGAGCGCCCCGCCGACGAACGTCGCCTCGATCTCAGCACCCGTCGGCCGGACGACCTCGCCCCACTCGCGGGCGGTGCCCGCCCCGAGACCGGCGATCTGGAGGGCCGGCACCGGGCCGCCGGTCGCCCACGGCTCGGCGGGTGGCACGAACTCCTCGATCCACAGGCCGAGGACGTCGCGGAGCGCACCGAGGTACCCGCCGAGGTGGACGTGGAGGTCCTGGTCGAGGATGCCGGACTGGTAGCCGACGACGAGGGTCCCACCGCCGTCGACGAACGCTGACAGGGTCCGCTGTGCCGCGTCGGGCAGCACGTGCAGCGCCGGGGCGATGACGACCCGGTAGGCGTCGAGGTCGCCGTCGGGTCGCACGAAGTCGACGAGCACGCCGCGATCCCAGAGCGAGCGGTACCACCGCGCGATGATCGGCAGGTACCGGAGCGACGCCGGCGTGGCCTCCTGCTCGAGTGCCCACCAGCTGTCCCAGTCGAGCACGATCGCGACGTCGGCGTCGAGGCGCGTGCCGACCACGTCGGCCAGGTCGGCGAGGTCGGCTCCGAGCTCGACGGTCTCGCGGAACACCCGCGTGTCCTCGCCGCCGTGGGGGACCATCGCCGAGTGGAACTTCTCGGCGCCCGCGCGCGACTGCCGCCACTGGAACTGCATGACGCCGTCCGCGCCACGGGCGACGGCCTGGAGCGACAGTGTGCGGTGCCAGCCGGGCGGGATCGCCGCGTTGTGCGTCCGCCAGTTCACCGCGCTCGTCGCCTGTTCCATGAGGATCCACGGGGCGCCGCCGCCGAGCGAGCGCATGAGGTCCCGGGTCATCGCCGCGGTCGCGGGCGCGGCGGGGTCCGCGGGGTCGACGTAGTGGTCGTCCGAGACGAAGTCGACCTCGCGAGCCCAGGCCCAGTAGTCCGAGGGCTTGTAGAACCCCATGAAGTTCGTCGTGATCGGGACGCCGGGCGTGACCTCGCGGAGGATCGCCGCCTCGGCCCGGTACACCCCGAGCCAGGCGTCGGACGAGAACCGGTCCCAGTCGAGCAGCTGCGTGGGATTGCGGAAGGTCGGAGCCGCGCGGGGCGGCATCACCTCGTCCCACGCGCCGTAGGCCTGCGACCAGAACGCGGTGCCCCACGCCTCGTTGAGCGCCGGGACGGAGCCGTAGCGTGCCGTCAACCAGGTGCGGAAGGCGGCAGCCGACGCGTCCGAGTAGTCGGCCGGCACGTGGCAGGCGAGCTCGTTGTTGACGTGCCACGCCTCGAGTGCCGGGTGGTCCCGGTACCGCTCGGCCAGCGCGCGCACGAGCCGGTCGGCGTACCGGCGGTAGACGGCGGAGCTGGGGGAGTACTGCTGGCGGCTCCCCACCGACAGTCGGACACCGTCCTCGGTGACCGGCAGGACCTCGGGGTACGCCAGCGTCAGCCACGGGGGCGGGGAGGCCGTCGCGGTGGCCAGGTCGACGCGGATGCCCCCGGCGTGCAGTCGGTCGAGCACGTCGTCGAGCCAGTCGAACGTGAACCGCCCGTCGGACGGTTCGAGCTTCGCCCACGAGAACACGCCGACCGTGGCGACGGTGACGCCCGCATGCTGCATGAGCCGCACGTCGTCGTCCCAGACCTCGCTCGACCACTGTTCCGGGTTGTAGTCCCCGCCGTACCAGATCCTGTCCATCGTCATCCCTTCACACCGCCGGTCGAGAGGCCGGACTGCCAGTACCGCTGCAGGAACAGGAACGCGATCACGAGCGGGATGATCGAGACGAACGCCCCGGTGATCACCGTCGAGAACAGCACCTGCGCGCCGCCACCGCCGGAGGCCGTCGCCTGCCACTGCGCGAGACCCACCGTCACCGGGAACAGCTTCGGCGTGCTGAGCATGATGAGCGGCAGGAAGTAGTTGTTCCACGTCGCGACGAGCTGGAACAGCAGGACCGTCACGATGCCCGGGCCCATGAGCCGGGTCGCGATCGTGAACAGGATGCGGAACTCGCCGGCGCCGTCGATCCGCGCGGCCTCGAGCAGGCTCTCGTCGACCGCGTCCGCGGCGTACACCCGCATCAGGTAGACGCCGAACGGGCTGACGAGCGAGGGCAGGATGACCGCCCACGGGGTGTCGGTGAGGTTCGCGGCGGCGAAGAGCAGGTAGGTCGGGATCGCCAGGGCGGTGAGCGGGACCATGATCGAGCCGAGGATGATCGAGAACACCGCCGTCGAGCCGCGGAACCGGTACTTCGCCAGGGCGTAGCCGGCCATGGTGGCCAGGGCGGCGGCACCGACCGAGCTGACCACCGCGTAGACGACCGTGTTGATCAGCCACCGCGTGAAGACGCCGTCCTGGAACTGGAACAGCTGCACGATGTTGTGGAAGAACTGGAACGAGTGCCCGAGTCCCAGCCCGAAGGTGGTGAACAGGTCGCTGTTGTCCTTGGTGGTCGACACCAGGAGCCACAGCAGCGGCACGAGGAAGTAGACGAGCGTGATCCACACGATCACGGTCAGGACGGTGCTCCGACGCTTGTCGCGCTCGACGGCCCGTCGGCCGGCGGACCGCCGCACGCGTGTGCCGTCCGAGACCACCTGGGCCTCGGTGGCGAGTGGGGTGGCGGTCATCCGAGCCGCTCCTTCCGGTTGATGCTCGTCTGCACGACGAACGAGACGATCATGATGATGATCCCGAGCAGGAACGCGATCGCCGCCGCGTAGTTGATCTCCTGGTTGCGGAACGCGATGTTGTAGGCGTACAGGTTCGGCGTGAAGTCCGTGCCGATCGCGTTCGGGGCGATGTTGAACAGCAGGTTCGGCTCGTTGAACAGCTGGAACGAGCCGATGATCGAGAAGATCACGGTGAGCAGCAGGGCCTGCCGGATGGCGGGCAGCTTGATGCTCCACGCCACCCGCCACTGGCCGGCGCCGTCGATCTCGGCCGCCTCGTAGATCTCGTTCGGCACGGAGCGCAGGGCCGCGTACAGGACGATCATGTTGTAGCCGATGAACTCCCAGCACACGATGTTCATCGTCGAGCCGAGCACGTTGTGCGCGCTGAGCAGGCTCGGTGCGGTGAGGTGCAGGGCGTGGAACAACTGCGTGATGAGCCCGAAGTCGTTGCCGTACAGGTAGCCCCACATCAGGGTCGCGACGACGCTCGGCACGGCGTACGGCACGAAGATGAGCAGGCGGACGATCTTGCCGCCACGGATCCGGCCGCTGTCGAGTGCGAGCGCGAAGAAGATCGAGGCCGCGAGCATGATCGGCACCTGTACGAACAGGAACAGGGCGACGCGGCCGAGGCCGCCCCAGAAGCTCGGGTCCTGCAGGGCGCGGACGTAGTTCGCCAGCCCGCTGAAGACCTCGCCGCCGACCAGCTGCGACGTGAACAGGCTGAGGTACGCCGAGTACACGAGCGGGACGATGAAGAACGCCGCGAACACGACGAGGAACGGGATCACGAGGATCCAGGCCGCGCGGGTCTGCGCGGAACGGATGTTGGTGGGGCCGCGGCGGGGAGCCGCGGTGCGCGCTCCCGTCCGGACCCGGGCCGGACGGGCGGCGCCGGTGGTCGCCGCGTCGCTGCGGCTGGGGATGGCGGTCATGTTGCTCCGATGAGAAGTGGGGGCGGAGCCTGGTGGCCCCGCCCCCGTCCGGTCACTTGACGGTGAAGCCCTGCTGCTTGGCGTAGCTCGTCACCTGGGACTGCCAGGTCGCGAGGGCCGCCGTGAGGTCACCGTGGTTGCTGATGGCCTTGCCGAGCGTGTTCGCGTAGCTCGAGTTCACGTAGTCCATGAACGGCAGCCACTCGAACTTCTTGTCGACGGTGTCGGAGACACCGGCGAAGAACTGGTTGACCTGCTGGCCGCCGTAGAACGCCGACTTCTGGCTGGTGAACGAGTCGTCGGTGAGCGTCGACGTCTTCGTCGGGAACAGGTACTGCTCGTTCGCGAGCTTGAGCGTCGACTGCTGGTCGTTGTTGATGAACTTGGCCAGCTCGTACGCCTGGATCGGGTGCTTCGTCGCCGCCATCACGGCGTCCGACGACCCACCCCAGTTCCCGGACACGTTCTGACCTGCCTGCCACTGCGGGATGTCCGCCGCCGCCCACTTGCCGCTCGTGTTCTTCGCGGTGCCCTGCAGGAACACCGGGCCCCACGCCGCGACGAGCCAGGACGCGTACTTGTCCCGCGACAGCCCCTGGTAGTAGTCGTCGGTGAAGTCCGGGTCCGTGGCCACCAGGTTCTTGTCGATGAGGTCCTGCCAGTACGACACGACCTGCTGGTCGGCCTTGGAGTCCAGGTCGATCCCGACCGTCTTCTTGCCGTCGTAGGAGAACGGCTTCGCGCCCTTCTGCCAGAAGAAGCTGATCATCTGGAACATGTCGTTGCCGGGCAGGTCCGTGATGTACGACCCGGTCTTCGACTTGACCTGCTGCGCGGCGGACGCGAAGGCCGACCACGTCTTCGGCGCGGCGACGCCCGCCTTGTCGAAGATGTCCTTGCGGTAGAGCGTGCCGAGGGGGCCGGAGTCCTGCGGGATGCCCCACACGCCGCCGTTCTGGTCGACCTGGTTCCAGACCCAGTCCGTGTACTCGTCCTCGAGCTTCGCCCCGCCGTACGGCGTCAGGTCGAGCAGGCTCTTCGTCTGGGTGAAGGACGGGATGTAGTCGTACTCCATCTGGGCGACGTCGGGGACGCCCTTGCCCGCCTTCAGGGCGGCGCGCACCTTGGGGTAGTGCTGCGAGCCCCCGGTCGTGTTGACGACGTTGACCTTGATCTTCGGGTACTTCTTCTCGAACAGGTTGACCTCGTTCTGGATGTCGGGGACCCAGGTCCAGAAGGTGAGGGTGGTCGGCGTGTTCATCGCCTTGTCGATGTCGGACTGGCTCACCGCCTTGGTGGACCCGCCGCTGGTGCTCGACGGGCTGCAACCGGTGAGTGCGAGCGTGATCGTGACGGCGATCGCTCCGAGTGCCAGCGCGGCGCTGCGTGGACGTCTCATGGTCTTCTTTCGGTGGAGGGAGGGACTACTCGATCGAGGAGCCCCGGACCTCGAGCACGACTGCTGCGCGTCGGTCGAGGGGTACGGGGTCGCCGGCGGCGTACTCGGCGCCGGAGACGAGGTCGACGGCGGCCGCCGGCGCGACGACCTGCGTCGGCTCGGCGGACCAGTTCGACACGAAGGCGAGGCGCCGGTCGCCGGCGGTGCCGGTCGACACGGTGACGGGGTCCGGGGCGGACCACGCCTGCTTCGCCGTGGTGGGCACGAGCCAACGGGCGATGCTCCGCCCGAGCGCGTGGTCCGGGACCGTGCCCAGGTAGGACACCCGGCCGCGACCGGTCGTGCGGGTGGTGAGCGCGGCCTCCAGACCGAACTCGGTCGGGGCGTACGACACGACCACCTCGGCGTCGTCGACCTGCAGGAAGTCGACCCACTCGGTGGCGGCGGCACCCGGCTCGAGCGTCATTGCGTCGGACGCGGCGGTGACCGCGAGCGGCGCGCCGAGGTTGCTGTACTCGTCGTAGTGCACGCCCGCCGGCCCCGCGAGCACGTCGGGGGCGACCGCCAGCCGGGCCCGCGCGAGCTCGTCACCGTAGCCGGTGCGGATGCCGACGACCAGGTGCCCGCCGGCCTCGGCGTAGTCCCGCATGTGCTCGAGCACGGCCGTCTCGGCGACGTACACCGCGGGTGCGACGAGCACCGGGAACCGCGCGACGAGTTCCTCGACGGGGGTGTCGAGGAACCGGCGGACGTGCTGGACCCGCACCTGCGCGCCGGCCTCGAACAGTCCGCGGTAGTGGGCGTCGAAGATGCGGGAGTACGCGTGCTCGTCGGGGCTGCCGTCCGCCTTCGCGAGCGGCCCGTAGAACGAGAACGCCCACTTCGTGTCCGTGCTGTAGAGCAGCAGGACGTCGGCGTCGGGCACGTGCTCGTCGAGCGCGGACCCGATCGCCCCGAGCGCGGCACCGAGCTCGGAGACCTCGCGGTAGATGCGGCCGCCGACCTGGCTGTGCGGGATGACGCCGCCCCAGTAGGTCTCGACGCCGAAGTGCAGGGTGTGCCAGTGCCAGTACTCGATCATCCGGCCACCGCGGGCGAGCAGGGCGAACGCGGCCTGCTTGATCTGCCCGGGGTACGGCGGGTGGTTCTGCCACGACCCGCCGATGGACTGCGCGTTCGTCTCGGTGACCAGGTACTGCGTGTCCGCCGAGGACCAGGCGCGGTCGCCCCACTCGAACAGCGCCCACACGCCGGTGTGCCACCACTCGGCCTCGCGCTGGACCTCCGCGTGCCAGTCGAGGCCGTCCTGCATCTTGTAGTACGGGTTGCCCGCGACGACGTCGAGGGACGCGACGAGCTCGTCGTCGGACACCTGCGGGCGGGAGTACGAGATGCACGTCGTGACGAACTGGTCGTCGCGGGCGTACTCGCGCACCAGGTCGGCCTGCCAGGCGATGAGGTCCGTGGCGAGTGTCGACTGGAACCGGCGCCACTCGAGCTGGTATTGCGGCATCGCGTTGCCGTCGGGCCGCCAGAGGTCGGCCCAGTCGCTGAGTCGGTGTGACCAGTAGACGAGACCCCACTCGCGGTTGAGGTCCTCGACGGTGCCGTAGCGGTCCTCGAGCCAGCCGACGAACCGCTGGAAGGTGTGCTCGTTGTGGGGGAGCTGCATGCCCGGCTCGTTGTCGACCTGGTAGCCGATGACCGCGGGGTGGTCGGCGTACCGGGCGACGACCTTGCGGGCGATGCGCTCGGCGTAGAACCGGTAGGCGGGGTGGGACTGGTCCATCTCCTGCCGGGCGCCCCAGCCGTTGCGGTGGCCCGTCGACGGCTCGGCGGCGATCTCCGGGTGCAGGCGCTGGAGCCACGGTGGCACGGCGTACGTCGGCGTGCCGAGGACGACGCCGATGCCGCGCTCGTGGGCCCCGTCGAGGACCGGCTGCAGCCAGTCCAGGTCGAACACGCCCTCGCGGGGCTCCCAGGTCGACCACACGGACTCGCCGACGCGGATGACCGTGAAACCGGCGTCGCGCATGCGGTCGAGATCGGCGTCGAGGGTGCCAGCGGGCTGGTACTCGGCGTAGTAGGCGGCGCCGAAGAGCACGCCACTGAACCGGGGGGAAGTCGTCATCGTTGACCTTCGCTCTGCGGATGTTGTCGATAACATCCGTCGGTGGCGATGACAGTAACCGCATCCGGGCGGATCGCGCAAGCACCCGTTCCGCTCGCGTCGCCGCGCGTGGCCGGGAGGCGGTGCTCCGCTCCGTCAGATCCGGCGCGTCGACGCGCGGACCGCGGCCCGCACGGGGTTCGGCGGGGTCACGGGCGCGTCCGGCGCGGCCCCGGGCAGCCCAGCCAGGAGCTTCTCGATGAGGTACCGGCCCTCACCGGCGAAGTCGACCGTGACGGTGGTCAGTGCGGGGACGAGGTACCGTGCCTCGTCGAGGTCGTCGCCGCCCATGACGCTGAGGTCGGCGGGCACCACGACCCCGTCGGCGGCGGCCGCCGAGAGGAGCCCGATCGCCATGCTGTCGTTGCCCGTCGCGATCGCCGTGACGGAGCGTTCCTCGGCGGTCAACCGTCGCCACGCCGCGTGCCCGGAGCCGGCGGACCAGTCGCCGGCGTGCTGCCAGACGAGTTCGCCGCCGCCCTGCCGGAAGCACCGGGCGAAGCCCTCCGACCGCTCGACCGCGGCGATCCAGTCGACCGGGCCGCTGAGGTAGCCGACGCGCCGGTGCCCGAGCTCGAGCAGGTGCTCGGCGGCGAGGCGGCCGGCTTCCTCGCTGACGGTCGGGCCACCCGGGAACGACTCGATGCGCGAGTCGATGACCACCGGGACGCTCGCGGCGTGGCTCTGGATGCGTTCGAGCATCAGCTCGGTCTGTGCCGTCGCCAGGATCCCCACCACCTGGTGCCCGGTCGCCACGGCCAGGGCCTCGTCGATCGCGTCGCGGTCGAGGTCCGCCGTGATCACCACGTCGAGCACGTACCCGCGCTCCTGCGCCGTCTGCGTCGCCCCGGCGAGCATGCGGGCCGGCCCCGTGTAGTCGATGTGGTGGGCGAGCACCGCGATCCGGTTCGAGCGGCGGGCGCGGAGCAACCGAGCGGCGGAGTTCGGCCGGTACTGCAGCTCGTCGAGCGCTGTCTTGACCTTCGTGCGCGTCTCCGGCCGGATGCCCTCGAAGCCCGACAGGTAGCGGCTCACGGTCTGGTGCGACACGCCCGCGAGCCGTGCGACGTCGTAGATCGTCGGGGCCTTCATCGGGGTGCCGTCTGCCGCATGGGGACAGGGTAATGGCCCGCGTCCGATCCCCGGCGCGCGTCCGAGCGGGCGGGTCACCCGGTCGAGACCATCGACGACCGTTGCCGTCGAGCTCGCGGGACCCCTCAGTTGATCACGTGGCGAGCGTGACGGACGGGAGGCGGACCTCCCGTCCGTCACGTCGTCGCCGGTGACGGCGGGTGCTGGGGCGTCAGGCCGCCGCGGCCCGCCGCGTCGCCAGGGTGCGGCCGTGCTCCCGGGCGCGCTCCTCGGCGGCCGCGCGGAGCTGGTCGGCGAGCTCGGTGAACTGGTCGAGCGCGGGGTTGACGCCGACGAGCGTGAACTCGCGCGTGACGACCTCGAGGTCGAGCTGCCAGACGTCCTCCAGGATGCGGCGCATCCACGCCGTCGCGTGGTCCCAGCCCTCGCGCGGCGTGCCGGCGGCGTAGTTCCCGCCCTGCACGGTCACGAGCACGGCGGGCTTGCCGGCGGTGACCGGGGTCTGGCCGGGCGCCATCCGCGGGTCCGTGATGACGAGGTCCACGTAGGTCTTGAAGTGCTGCGAGACGCCGAAGTTGTACAGCGGGACGGCGAACAGCAGGGCGTCCGCGTCGGCGAGCTCGTCGGTCAGGGTCGCGGCGAGTTCGACCGCGGTGCGCTGCTCGGGGGTGCGTGCGTCCTCCGGTGTCATGGACGCGGCGACGGCACTCGCCCAGCTGTCGGCAGGGATCGGGTCGACGCCCAGGTGACGGCGGATGACCTCGGCTGCCGGGTCACCGGCCGTCCACTCCTGCTCGACGATGTCGGCGAGGGCACGACTGGTGGATCCTTCGACTCGGATGCTGGCGTCGAGACGGAACAGGGACATGGGACTCCTCCTGGTCGGCAGCGGGGCACGTCGCCCTCGGTTACTGCACGTAACGGGTGTACCCTGCTGAGGTCGGTCACTGCAAACGACCCTCTGTTACCGCGGAGTGACCGACCCCGTCGCTTCGGCCCCCACGTGCCCGTGCAGGCCGCCCGGATGCAGGCGCCGAGGCCGCCCGACCACACAGCAGGAGGACCACCGTGACCGACACCCGGGACGCCGCACTCGAGCAGGACCGGATCATGCGGTCGCTGCCCACGATGAGCCGGCTCTGCACCGAGCACGACCCGGAGGTGTTCCGGTCCCTCCTCGCCCGGATCGGCGACAAGTGGACGCTCCTCGTCATCGGCGTGCTCGGCGAACGTCCGCACCGGTTCACGGAACTGGCCGACGTCATCCCGAGCATCTCACGGCGCATGCTCACGGTCACGCTCCGGGCGCTCGAGCGCGACGGTCTCGTCCAGCGCGAGGTGTTCGCCGAGGTGCCGCCACGCGTCGTGTACGACCTCACCGCGCTCGGCCGGTCGCTGCAGACGGTCGTGCTGACGCTCGGGGAATGGGTCCGCGAACACCAGGACGTCATCGTCGCGCAGCGCCGGACGTTCGACGAGCGCACCGCCGCCACCGACTGACACCGCGGCGGCAATCTCCGAGGTCACTGGGATGTTCGTCCCGGCCCGTGCCCCCGCCTCGGGGTCGGCCTACCGTCTGGCCTGCACAGCAACCGTGGAACGCAAGGAGCAGGCATGAGCCAGATCATCGAGACCATCGACGTCGACGTCCCCGTCTCCGTCGCTTACAACCAGTGGACCCAGTTCGAGGAGTTCCCGAAGTTCCTCGACGAGGTCGAGTCGATCACGCAGGCGACCCCGACCCTCACCGAGTGGAAGATCAAGGTCGGTCCGGTCGAGCGCACCTTCGAGGCGAACATCACGGAGCAGCACCCCGACGAGCGCGTCGCCTGGAACAGCACCGGCGGCGAGATGGACCACGCGGGCGTCGTGACGTTCCACAAGCTCTCGGACACGACCACGCGCGTCACCGTGCAGCTCGACTGGGAGCCCACCGGTCTCCTCGAGAAGGTCGGCGGCGCGGTCGGCGCCGGCGGCCACGCGGTCAAGAAGGACCTGAAGAACTTCAAGGAGTACATCGAGTCGAAGGGCGCGCCGGACGGCGCCTGGCGCGGCGACGTGCAGGCCTGACGATCCTCCCGCCCGACGCCCGGCCGCAGCAGCGGTCGGGCGTCGCGCGCGTCCGGGTGCCGCTCGCCAGGGAGCACGTCGCCCGGGTCACCGGCCGAGTGCGGCCAGCTCCGCCCGGTTCGCCGCGCCGGCCTTGCGGAGCAGGTTCGACACGTGGAACTTCACCGTGTTCTCACTGATGCCGAGCTCGCGGGCGATCGACCGGTTGCGAGCGCCGGATGCCACGAGTCGCAGGACCTCGCGCTCCCGCCGGCTCAGGGCCACGACCGCGTCGAGCGGCTCCGGCTCCGCGGGCGGGTCGAGGGGGAGCACCACGGACAGCTCCGAGCCCCAGCCCGCCGTCGAGGACACCGCGAAGCGACCGTCCAGTGCCGTCACCCGCTCTGCGATGGGGCGGAGTACGTCGTCGTGCTCCGTCAGCGTCCCGGCACCGTCGTCGCGGATGTCGACGAGCAGGTTCCGTCCGTCGCAGTCCCACTGGATCCGCACGCGGTGGGACTCGCCCGCGTCGACGAGCGCGAGCACAGCACTGCGGACGATGGCCCGCGCCGCGTGCGCGACCTCACCCGGGAGCGCCCGACCGGTCGCGGGCGGTTCGACGAACTGCACGGACAGGTCACCGAACCGCACCAGCGGCCGCAGGTCGGTCTGGAGGCGCGCGAAGGCCCCGACGACCGGCTCCAGCACGCGGTTCCGCTGATCGTCCGTCGCCGTGCGGATCGCCACCAGGGCGTTCGCGGCGATCTCGGTCGCGACGGTCCTGGCCGCGCGGTCGTCGAGCCGCTCGGAGCGGAGCACCGCCAGCAAGGACTCGAGCGTCACGCCGTGCTGGTCCACGAGCTCGGAGAGGTCGCGGCCGGCGCGGGTCGCGGCGGCGCGAGTGGCGACCACGAGCGTGTCGGCACCGGTCTCGGCGTCGGGGTCGGCGTCCTGGTCGGTGACGGGCATGGGCCGACCCTACCCGGACCTGCCGGACCCACTCGTTCGGGTAGGCGGACCCGTGCGCCGGGGGAGTGACCCATCCGGCCCCGGGCGAGGAGCATCGTGGTGATGACGGACACCACCACGCCGGCCGGCGCCCTCCACGCCATCTCCGACGAACTCCGCGCCGCCGCGGACGCCGTCGTCACGACCGCCGACGCGGACGCCGCTGCCGGCGCCGGGCTCGACGCCGTCGCGGCGCTCCTCGACGGCGCCGACCGCGTGTTCGTCCACGGCGCGGGCCGGTCGGGGCTCGCCCTCCGCATGACGGCGATGCGACTCATGCACCTCGGTCGGACGGTCCACGTCGTGGGCGACGTCACGACGCCCGCGATCCGGTCCGGTGACGTCCTGCTCACCGCCAGTGGCTCGGGCACCACCACGGGCATCGTCCGCGCCGCCACCACCGCTCGCGAGGTCGGGGCCCGGGTCGCGGTGATCACCACGGCCGGGGCGTCCCCGCTCGCCGACCTCGCCGACGCCGTCGTCCTGGTGCCGGCTCCCGAGAAGCAGGCGCACGGCAACGGCGCCTCGATCCAGTACGCGGGCGGCCTCTTCGAGCAGGTCGTCGTGCTCGTCGGGGACGCCCTCTTCCACGCGGCGTGGCAGCGCTCCGGGATCCCGGCCGCGGATCTCTGGCCCCGGCACGCCAACCTCGAATGACCCTCCCGCCGACCACCCGCACCCACCCCACGGACCACCAGAGAAGAGGAACCACCATGCAGCTCCAGGTCGCCATGGACGTGCTGACCACCGAGGACGCGCTCGCGCTCGCCGGCAAGGTCGCCCCGCACGTCGACATCATCGAACTCGGGACGCCGCTCATCAAGAGCGCCGGGCTCGCGGCCATCACCGCGGTGAAGGAGGCGCATCCCGACAAGACGGTGTTCGCCGACCTCAAGACGATGGACGCCGGCGAACTCGAGGCGGACATCGCCTTCCAGGCCGGCGCCGACCTCGTCACCGTCCTCGGTGTCGCGGGTGACAGCACCATCACCGGCGCCGTCGCCGCCGCGACGAAGCACGGCAAGGGGGTCGTCGCCGACCTCATCGGCGTGCCCGACAAGGCCGCACGAGCCAAGGAGGTCGTCGCGCTCGGCGTGACGTTCGTCGAGATGCACGCCGGCCTCGACGAGCAGGCCGAGCCGGGCTTCACGTTCGACACCCTGCTCGACGACGGCAAGGCCGGAGGCGTGCCGTTCTCGGTCGCGGGCGGCGTCTCCACGGACACGATCGGTGCCGTGCAGGACGCGGGCGCCACCGTCGCGGTCGCCGGCGGGGCGATCTACTCGGCCGACGACCCTGCCGCGGCTGCTGCCGCCCTGCGCGCCGCCATCCACTGAGCGCCGCGCGGACCGCGCTCGGAACGGACACGAGGACCCGCCGCCCCATCGGGCGGCGGGTCCTCATGTCGGTTCCCCGGCCGGCAGGCCCGGCCAGCGCGCCGCGCGGGGGCCGTGAACCGCTGGACGGTCAGCCTCGATCAGACGTCGACGTCGCTGCCCATCGTCACGGTGCTGTTCGAGGGGAGGCCGAAGCGTGCGCTCGGGTTGGCGGCGTTCTGCGCGAGCGCCACGAACAGCTTCTTGCGCCAGCGCATCATGCCCCGGCCGTGGCCGGTCCGGAGTGCACCGCGCGAGACGAAGTACGAGGCGCGCTCCACGGCGTCCGGGTCGAGCGAGAGCACGTCGGCGACGCACGCTCGACGGAGTGCGACCGGGAGGTTCGGCTCGTCGGAGAACCCGAACTTGATCGTCAGGTGCTCGATGCCGTCGTCGGAGTAGCCGAGGTCGTCGAACGTGTAGGCCTTCGACGCAGGCACGTGCGGGACGTTCGCGGTCTGCACCGAGACGATGAGCACGTGGTGGTGGAGCACGTGGTTGTGCTCGAAGTTCGCGCGGAGCGCCAACGGCGTCGTGTCCTTGTTCGGGTGCGGGAACACGGCGATCCCGTCGACCCGCGGGGGGTCCTCGGACCGGACGCGGTCGATGAAGTCCGCGAGCGAGCCCTCCTTCTGGTTCCGCTCGTCCGTCACGAGCTGCCGCCCGCGACGCCAGGTCGTCATGACGGTGATGACGGCGGCGGCGATGAGGAGCGGCACCCACCCGCCGTGGAGGACCTTCGACAGGTTCGCGGCGAGGAACGTCAGCTCGAGACCGCCGAAGACGACCGCGGCCAGGACGATCTGCCAGCGATGCCAGTTGAACAGCGGCCGGGCGACGATGAGCAGGAGCACCGAGTCGACGACGAGCGCGCCGGTCACCGACACCCCGTACGCCGTGGCCAGGCGCTCCGACGACCGGAACGCGAGCATCACGGCGATGACGCCGACGAACAGCAGCGCGTTCACGGCGGGCAGGTAGATCTGGCCGCCCTCGCGCTCGGAGGTCTGCCGGACGGTCAGCGGCGGGAGCAGACCGAGCTGCATCGCCTGACGCGAGAGCGAGAACGCACCGGAGATGACCGCCTGGCTCGCGATGACGGTCGCTGCGGTCGCGAGCACGACCACCGGGATCCGCGCCCAGTCCGGGAACAGCAGGAAGAACGGGTTCTGGCGTGCGGTCGGGTCGCGCAGGATGAGCGAGGCCTGGCCGAGGTAGTTCAGCGTCAGCGCCGGGAACACGACGAAGAACCACGCGCGGCGGATCGGCGGCGCCCCGAAGTGCCCCATGTCCGCGTAGAGCGCCTCGGCACCGGTGATGACGAGGACCACCGCACCCATCGCGACGAAGGTGATGGTCGGGTGGGCGAACACGAAGGCGAACGCGTACGTGGGGGACAGGCCGATGAGCACCGAGGGGTCACGCACGATCATGCCGACGCCCGCGACCGCGAGGACGAGGAACCAGAGCAACATGATCGGCCCGAACAGCGTGCCGACACGGCCGGTGCCGAAGCGCTGCACGGCGAACAGCCCGGCGAGGATCACCCCGGCGATCGGGACGACGAGGTGTGCGACGCCCGGGGCGGCCACCTCGAGTCCCTCGACCGCGGACAGCACGCTCACCGCCGGGGTGATGATGGAGTCGCCGTAGAACAGGGCGACGCCGATGATCCCGATGAGGATGAAGACCCCCACCCGGCCGGAGCGCTTGGCGAACAGCCGACGAGCGAGCGCGGCGAGGGCCATGACGCCGCCTTCGCCGTTGTTGTCGGCACGCATGAGGATCGTCACGTACTTGATCGAGACGACGACCGTCACGCTCCAGAACATGACCGAGATCACGCCGTAGACGTCGTCCGGGGTGGGGCGGACCGCCCCGTTGTCGATCGTGAACACCGTGCGGAGTGCGTAGAGCGGGCTCGTGCCGATGTCGCCGAAGACGACGCCGAGTGCCGTCAGGGCCAACGCGGCGAGACCGCGTCCGCCGTGTCCGCCCGATGTCGTCTCGGTGCTCTCGGTGCTCTCGGGTGCGGACGTGCGGGTGTCTGTCACCGACCGTCGCTCCTGTTCCTGGGTCGTGGGGGGTCCATCGTGGCGACGGACCGCCGCTCATCCTCTCACCGGTCGGGGTGCGCGTCCGCCGCGTACGACGATCGCCCAGCCCGTGTCCGCTGACGGCGGACCATCGAGCGGTCGTCCCGGGAACGGCGGACGCTCCCGGGGCCGGGAGGCATCGTCGGCTCCGACGCCGAGCCGAGCACGGTGGGCGGTTTCTGGGGAGATCCGTGATGGAGTGTCCGGCGTGAATCTGCTCCAGGCCCTCTTGCTCGGCATCGTCGAGGGCGTGACCGAGTTCCTGCCCGTCTCCAGTACCGGCCACCTGACGATCGTCGAGAAGCTGCTCGGCCTCCGGGTGGCCAGCCAGGGCGTGACCGCCTTCACCGCGGTGATCCAGGTCGGCGCCATCATCGCGGTGATCGTCTACTTCTGGCGGGACATCCTGCGCCTGGTCCGCGCGTGGTTCCGCGGCTTGGCGCATCGCGAGGACCGCGACCACGACTACCGGCTGGCCTGGTACGTCATCATCGCGACGATCCCCATCGGCCTCATCGGGTTCCTCGCGAAGGACCTCATCTCGGGCGGTCTCCGGAACCTGTGGGTCGTCGTCGCCGCGCTCGTGCTGTGGAGCATCGTCATGTGGGTCGCCGAGCGCGTCGGTCGTCAGGACCGCGGCGAGCAGCGCACCACCGTGACCGACGCGGTCGTGATCGGTCTCGTGCAGGTGCTCGCGCTCGTACCGGGCGTGTCGCGGTCCGGGGCCACGATCAGCGCCGGTCTGTTCCGGGGTCTCGACCGCGTCACCGCCACCCGCCTGTCGTTCTTCCTGTCGATCCCCGCGCTCGTCGCTGCCGGCGGCTACGAGGCCGCGACCGAGGCGAGCGCGATCGGCTCCACGGTCGGCTGGGGTGCCACCCTCGTCGCGACCGCCGTCAGCTTCGTCGTCGCCCTCGCCGCGATCGCCTGGTTGCTCCGCCTCGTCGCGCGGCACAGCATCGCGGTGTTCATCTGGTACCGGGTGGCGCTCGCGATCGTCGTCGCGGTGCTGCTGGCGACCGGCGTCATCGCCGCGACCTGATCGCCGCCCCGACCACGGTCCTCCACGGGTTCCGGACGCGACGGCGACGGTGGCCTACCCTGGCGACAACGGCTGGGGGAGGCACCATGCAGGAGCCGCAGTCCGGATGGCGCCCGGTCCTCGACGTGGACGACCCGGAAGCGGCCACCGCCGCGATCCGCCGCTCCATGCCCGCGGCGAGCGTGGAGTCCGACCGGCCGGACTTCCGGTTCCACGCCGAGCAGTACCGGGACGAGCGGCTCGACCTCACGCGGTGGGGGTTCCGCGCGCGCGTCGACGGTGGCCGCAGCACCGAGACGAGCGGGGTGACGCTCGTGGTCCCCGGTGGCGGGGTCTACGAGTGGACCGGGGGTGACGAGCGGGGCGATCAGGACGCACCGTTCGTCATGCGTCACGGCGTCGGCTACCACGGTCGGTCCGAGGACATGCACCTGACGATCGTGCGGCTCGAGCAGACACGGTTCGACGACCTCGCTGCGGCGATCCGTGGGGACGACCCGCGCCCTGTCCGGTTCGCCCAGTCGCTCCCACCGACCCGCGAGGGTGCCGAGCACCTCGCCCGGACCGTCGCGCTGCAGGCCGCGGTCCTCGAGAGCCGGGCGGCGGGGAGCAGCGCGCTGGTGGCGGCCTCGGTCTACCGGCTGCTCGTCGTCGGGCTGCTCGAGTCCGTGCCGACCGAGGGCGCGGACGACCGCGAGCGGACGTGCCGTCGCCGGATGCTCGCCACCGTCGACCGTGCCTGCCGGTACATCGACGACCACGCCGCACTCCCGATCACGGTGGCGGACATCGCCCGGCACGTCGGCACGAGCGAGCCCGGCCTCCGCCGTGCCTTCGGGTTCTGGCGCTCGCGAGCGCCCGAGGCTGAACTCGAGCGCGCGCGACTCGCCGGGGCGCACCGGGACCTCCTCGCCGCCGAGCCGGGTGACGACGGGCTCATCGACACGATCGCGGCGCGCTGGGGACACGCGTCACCGCGACGGTTCGCGACGCGGTACCGTGCCGTGTACACCGTCGGTCCCGAGGACACCCTCAGGGCCGAGTGAGCAGGACACCCTCCTTCCGCGATGCGCAACGTCTTCTTCAGCTCCGGGCGGTCCGTCCGTGTCGACACCGACTCGGCGGACCCTGCCCTCGTCGCGCTCCGGGACGCCTTCGACGTCGAGCACGTCGAGGTCGCCGACGGGCCGTTCCGGTTCCGGCAGGAGGTCACCGGGCAGGGGCGGTTCGCGGTCGCTCGGGTCCGCGTGCAGGGTCGGCTGGTCATGGAGTCCCAGCCGCTGCCGTTCTGGTCCGTCATCGCGCTCGACGCCGGACGGGTCGAGGTGAGCACCGCCGCCGGCACCCTCGTCCGGTCCGACGCCACGCCTCTCCTGTTCCCCCGCGACGGACGCAAGCGCGTGGTCTGGGAGGACGCCGAGTTCCGCCAGATCGTGCTCCGCGAGGAGGACGCGCGCCGGGAGTTCGACACGATGGGGTTGCCGCCCGGTGCCCTGCGCGTGCACGACGCACCGGACGGCGAGGTCGCCCGACTGCACTGGCAGGCCGTCGCCGACCACGTGCGGCAGGTCACCGCGAGCGGGATGCTCGTCGACAGCCCGATCGTCCGCGCGGCCACGTTCCACGTCCTGGTCGCCGCGTTCGTCGAGGCCTTCGTCGACCGGCAGGCCACTCCCGTGCCGGTCGACCCGGGAGCGGGTTCGCCCATCGGCGTGCGCCGGGCCCTGCAGTTCATCCAGGCTCACGCCGCCGAAGAGCTGTCCGTCGACGAGATCGCGGCCTCAGCCGGGATGAGTCCCCGGGGTCTGCAGGCGGCGTTCCTCCGGCAGCTCGGCCACAGCCCGATGACCGCGCTCCGTCGTGAGCGACTCCGGCGAGCCCACGAGGCACTCCTGCTCGCGCGGGACGGCTCCGGCACGACGGTCGCCGCGGTGGCCGCGCACTGGCGGTTCAGCAACCCCGGCCGGTTCGCCACGCAGTACCTCCGCGAGTACGGGCGGTCGCCCCGCGAGACCCTGCGCGCCGACTGACGACGGCGTGCCCCGGGCGCCCGGGAGACCCGCCGCCGGCCCGTTCGGTCAGCCCGCGATCGCGTCGAGTTCGCGGACGGCGTCCTCCGGCAGGTCGAGCGCCGCGCCCGCCACGTTCTCGCGCAGGTGGGCGACCGAGGACGTACCGGGGATGAGCAGCACGTTCGGTGACCGCTGCAGTAGCCAGGCGAGCGACACGGCCATCGGGGTCGCGTCGAGGCGGTCAGCGACCGAGGCGAGCACGTCGGACTGCAGGGGCGTGAACCCGCCGAGCGGGAAGTAGGGGACGTAGGCCACACGGTGCTCCGCGAGCAGGTCCACGAAGGCGTCGTCCTGTCGATTCGCGATGTTGTAGAAGTTCTGCACCGTGACGACCGGGGCGATCGCTCGGGCCTCGTCGTACTGCTCGCGGCTCACCGTGCTCAGCCCGAGGTGGCGGATGAGCCCCTGCTGCTGCAGGTCGGCCAACGCGGCGAAGCGCTCCCCGATCGATCCCGGCTCGGGGGAGTCGAAGCCCCCGACGCGCAGGTTGACGACGTCGAGGGTGTCGACGCCGAGCCGCTCGAGGTTGTCGTGGACCTGGGTGCGGAGCTGGTCCGGTTCGTTCGCGTGGATCCAGGCACCGTCGTCGCCACGGACGGAGCCGACCTTCGTGACGATGGTCAGCTGCTCCGGGTAGGGATGCAGGGCCTCCCGGATCAGCTCGTTGGTCACGAACGGTCCGTAGAAGTCCGCGGTGTCGATGTGCGTGACGCCGAGCTCGACGACGGTGCGGAGCACCGCGATCGCCTCGTCGTGGTCGCGGGCCGGGCCGAACACGTTCGGACCGGCGAGCTGCATCGCGCCGTACCCGAAGCGGGTGAGTTCGAGGTCGTCGGCCAGGCGGTAGGTGCCGCCGGGGAGTGTGGTGGTCATCATGGGTCCTCTCCGGACGAGGACGTGCCGGCCGGGGCTGGCGCGGTCGTCCCCTCGTCCGTGGACCATGCTGGCCGTGTCGCCCGTCCGGCGGGAACGTCCCTGCGTTCCTGGGGACGGCAGGACCAGGAACGCGGTCCGGGAGGACGACTAGCGTTGCCGGACATGGACGACGGCAACCCGCTCGGCGAGTACCTCCGCGCGCGACGGGAGCAGGTCCGACCCGAGGACGTCGGTCTCACCGTCCGCGGCCTCCGCCGCGTCCCCGGGCTCCGGCGTGAGGAGGTCGCGATGCTCGCCGGTGTCAGCGCCGACTACTACCTGCGGCTCGAACAGGGTCGCGACCGCAACCCGTCGGCCCAGGTGCTCGCGGCGCTGGCCGACGCGCTCCGCCTGGACGCGCCCGCGACCGATCACCTCATGTCGCTCGCGGCGCAGCGCGCACACCGTGCTCCGACCCGTCGCACCGGACCGGACCGGGTCCCCTCCGGGGTCGCGATGCTCCTCGAGTCCCTCGGTATCCCCGCGTTCGTCGAGACCCGGACGTTCGACGTGCTCGCCGCGAACCGGCACGCGTCAGCCCTCGCCCCCGGCTTCCGGCCCGGGCGGAACCGCCTGCTCGACGTGTTCCTCGACCCGGCCGAGCGGGAGCTCTGGCGCGACTGGGACCGCGCGGTCGCCCGCCTCGTCGCCGGGTTCCGCGCCTCCGTGGGAGCGGCGACGGACGATCCCCGGTGCGTCGAGGTCGTCGGGGAGCTGTCGCTCCGCAGTCCGCTGTTCCGCACCCTGTGGGCGCGCCACGACGTCCGCCCGGTCGAGGGTGCCCCCACCGAACTCGTCCACCCCGAGGTCGGACCGATGACGCTGCTGCGCGAGAAGCTCGCGGTCACCGGCACGGACGGTCAGGTGCTCGTCCTGTACCACGCGGAGCCGGGGTCGACATCGGAGGCCGCGCTCGCGCTGCTCGGATCGCTCGCCGCGACGACGGCGCCCGCGACGACGACGACCGCCGCTGCGGCCGGGCCCGCCGCAGCGGAGGACCTCACTCGACCATGACCCGGATCGTGCCGAGGCTGCCGTCGGTCGGGTCGGGGAGCACCATGCCCGCCTCGAGCCCGCTCCTGAGGTAGTCGATCACCTCGGCGGTCAGGCGTTCCCCGGGCACGTACGCGGGGACGCCGGGCGGGTACGGGGTCGCCTGCTCGGCGGCGATCCGCCCCGCGGCCTCTTCGGCGGGGACGTTCTCGCACTCGCCGAAGAACGCCCGGCGCGGGGTGACGACGGACTCGAGCAGCAGCTTCGACGGGTCGGGGATCCGCACCTCGGGCGACCGTGGCAGCTCCGACGCCGACGCGGCCAGGGACTCGAGCCCGTGCACGAGCCGGTCGGTCGTGAACGCGTCGTCGGCGACCGAGATGTCGATGCCGAGGTGCCGGTGGTCCGACAGGCCGAGGTCGATGCGGTGGTGCTCGCGGAGCCAGTCGAGTCCCTGGTACCCGCTGATCCCGAGCTCGTGGACGTCGAGGAGCATCCGCATGGGGTCGAGCTGGTGCGACGCCTCGGCGCCGAGGAGCTCGTCACGGAGCACGTGGATCCCGTCGATCGCCTCGATGCGGTCCCGCGTGCGGTCGGCCAGGTCGACGGCGCTCCGGATGAGGCCCGCCCCGTCCCGCACCATGTGCCGACGCCAGCCGTCCATCGCCGCGTAGATGAGCACGTTCGGGCTGGTCGTCATGAGCATGTCCGCGCACGCCCACAGGTGGTCGTGGTCGACGAGATCGCCCTTGAGGTGGAGCACGGACCCCTGCTCGAACCCGAGACCCATCTTGTGCACGCTCGTCACGCACACGTCCGCGCCGGCGTTCATCGCCCACGTCGGCAGGAGTTCCGAGAACGGCAGGTGCGCACCCCAGGCCTCGTCGACGATGAGCGGCTTGCCGAACTCGTGGCACACGGCGGCGATGCCCTCGATGTCCGCGCAGGTGCCGTACGGCGTCGGGCTCACCACGAGCGCGCCCGCGGCGTCGGGGTGCTCCTGCCACACGGCGCGGTAGTCCTCGGGGGAGGCCGGGTGCGAGATGTGCTGGTCCGTGTCGAACCGCGGCGTCACCCAGTACGGCTGGAGTCCGGAGAACACCAGGCCCGCGGTCACGGACTTGTGCGCGTCCCGCGGCATGATGATCCCGCCGTCGACACCCGCCACGGCGAGCATCGCGGCCTTGACCGACAAGGAGCTGCCGCAGGTCGAGAAGAACACGGTGTCGGCGTGCACCGCCTGGGCCATGAGGGCCTCGGCCGTGGGCAGGTAGCCGTTCGACGAGGTCCGGTCGTCGAGGCCGCCGCTCTCGAGCACGTCGTCGCGGAACGGGTCCTTGCCGAGCACGGCGAGGGTGTCCGCGTCGATCCCGCGGCCCTGCCGGTGCCCGGGCGGCGAGAACCCGTAGCGGTCGCGGCCGTGGTAGTCCCGGAGGGCGTCGAGGAACGGTGCGTCGGCCTGGTCGAGTTCGTCGCTCATGCGCCCCGTCTACCGTCCGCCCGGCGACCACCATCCAGGAACCGTCCCGGGTCCTCGCCCGAGGGACGCACCAGCGCGCGTGAGGAACGCACCAGCGCGCGCCCGAGGGACGCACCAGCGCGCCGGCAGTAGCGTGTGCCACGTGAGCGACGGCGCGAGCGGCGGCAGCGGACCCGACCGGGGTCGGCCCTGATGCGCGTGCTCGTCGCTCCGGACGCGTTCAAGGGCACGGCGTCGGCGGCGTCCATCGCCCGTGCGCTCGCCCACGGATGGCGCGCCGAGCGGCCCGGTGACGTCCTCGACCTCGCACCGATGGCCGACGGCGGCGAGGGCACGATCGACGCCTTCGCCACCGCGTTCCCCGACGCCGAGCGCGTCCCGGTCGTCGTGCGCGGCCCCGACGACCGGCCGGTGCACGCCGAGTGGCTCCGGCTCCCGGACGGCCGAGGCCTGGTCGAACTGGCATCGACGAGCGGCATCACCCTGCTCGACCACCCCCGGCCGGACAGCGCCCACACCCATGGCTTCGGTGCCGCGATCGCCGCCGCGCTCGGGGCGGGAGCACGCGGAGTCGTCCTCGCCATCGGGGGGAGCGCCTCGACGGACGGCGGTCTCGGCGTACTGCGGGAACTCGGACTCCGCCTGCGCCCACCGCTGGGGCCGGACGACACCGGCGGTGCCGCGCTCGACCGGATCGAGGCCGTGGACCGCGCCACGCTCCGTCCGACCCCGGAGGGCGTCCGGATCCTGACCGACGTCACCGCCCCGCTGCTCGGGCCCCGGGGCGCCGCCGCCGTGTTCGGACCGCAGAAGGGCATCACACCGGATCGCGTCCCCGTGCACGAGGCACGGTTGCGCCGATGGGCCTCGATGTTCCCCGACGTCGACCCGGACACCCCGGGAGCGGGAGCCGCGGGCGGCACCGGGTTCGGCCTCCTGGCCTGGGGCGGGACCATCGCACTCGGCGGCGAGGCGGTGGCCGAGGTCCTCGACCTGGCCGACCGCGTGCTCGACGCGGACCTCGTCGTCACCGGCGAGGGACGGTTCGACGGTCAGACCGCGGGCGGCAAGGTCGTGGCCGTCGTGCAGGCGCTCGCCGCGGCCGCACGGCGCCCGGTCGCCCTGGTGGCGGGGGAGATCGCCGTGGACCCGCGTGGGTTCGCGCACGCCGTGGCGCTCACCGACCTGACGGACCGGGCGTCGGCGATGCGGGGCGCGCTCGCGTGGTCTCGCACGGCCGGGGCGCGGCTGGCGGTGGCAGCGAGCGCCGCATGAGCGGCGCGCGCGCCACGTCCGTGGGTCAGGCCACCGGCTCCACGACGCCGGCCGTCGCGAGCTCCTCGGTCAGCTCGGCGTCCGACGGCTCGACCACGTGCCGGCCGTTCGGGAACACGATGACGGGGATGCTCTTCCGGCCGCTGATCGCCTCGGCCCGGGTGGCGCCGTCCGCCACCGCCTCGAGGTCGACGTACTCGTAGTCCACCGCGAGCCGGTCGAGCAACGCCTTGGAACGACGGCAGTCCGAGCACCAGGCAGCGCCGTACATGGTGACGCGGTCGGGAGTGGTCAGGCGGGCGTCGGGTGCTGCGGCATCGGTCATGCCCCCGACGTTACGCGCGACGTGTCCGCCGCGCGACCCCGCGGCGGTCGACCCCGCGGCGCTGTCCGTGGTGCTCGACCATCGCCGCGACGACCGCCGCGTCGCCGACCCCGGAGCCGTCGTACCCGCCCCGCCGCTCGACGACCTCGAACACGACGCCACCGAGCGGTTCGACCACGGCGTGCAGGTACGTCCCGGATGCGTCCACGTCCACGAGCACGGCGGCGTCGCGGAGCCGCGTCACCGTGACCTCGTCCAGGCCGGTCCGCGCGGCGAGGTCGTCGTGGTAGTTCGGCGGCGTCGGCAGGAACCGCACCCCGGAGTCCCGCATCCGGGTCACCGTGCCCACCACGTCCGCGCTCGCGAGTGCGACGAGTGTCGGTGACGGCGCATCGGACGAGGGCGCTGGCGTCGTCACCGCGATCCGGACGGTCGGACCTGAGGTCGTCGTCGCCCCGGTCGTGAAGAGCCGCCGTCGCGCCAACCCGTCCGTCCTCGGTGCGTCCGCCGCCACCGGACCGTCCACCCCGAGCACGGCCCGCAGGAAGCCGGTCGTCTCGTCCGTGCGGTCCCACGGCACGGTGATCCCGACCAGGTCCACACCGAGCAGGTCCGACGCCGCCGCGGACGCCCGTTCGCCGGTCGGTGCGAAGTCCCGGGACCAGGACGGTGTCCCGTCCGCGCTGCGGCCACCGAACGCCACGCCGGTGCCCTCCGGCGTGGGCACCACGTACTCGTCGGTCCCCTCCGGCACGGACCCGTGGGGCAGCACCGGCGCCCCGAGCGCCCGGGCCCGCGTCGCTGCCGCCGCCGCGTCCGCCACCCCGAGGCCGACCGCCGCGACCCGCGCGGCCAGCCCGGCCTGCGCGGCGTCGACGACGACCCGGAGGCCGCCCGCCTCGAACAACTCCGTCCGACCGGTCCGGTGCCGCCCCACGCATGCGAGACCGGCGCGGCGGAGCAGCGCGACGAGCGCTCCCTCCGCGTCCGGCGCGAGCACGACGTGGGTCGTGACCGGCTCCGGGACGGCGGGCAGGGCCTCCAGACCGCGCGCTGACCATCCGACCGCCGCCGACCGGGAGGACCGACCCGGCTCCTCGGCGCCGCGCCCGGTGTCGCCCGGTTCGTCCATGTCGGGCCGCGGTTCCGCGTCCACGCGGTCCCGGTCGGCCGCCGACCGCAGGACCCGCGTCGCGTCCTCGAGTGCCCGCAGCGACCGGCGCGCCGCCCGTGCCGTCACCGTCGGGTCGGTCTGCCGGTACACGTCGTTGAACACCTCGAGCGACAGCGTCCCCGCGAACCCGGTGTCGAGCACGTGCGACAGGAACCCGGCCAGGTCCCAGTCGCCCTCGCCCGGGAACAGCCGATGGTGCCGGCTCCAGCGCAACACGTCCATGTCGAGCATCGGGGCGTCGGCCACCTGGCACGACATGATCCGCTCACCGGGGATCTCCGCGATCGTGCCGAGGTCCGTGCCGCGGGCCAGGATGTGGAAGCTGTCGAGACAGATGCCGAGCGCCGGGTGGTCGACCTCGCGGACGATCCGCCAGGCGTGGTCGTAGGTCGACACGTTCCGGCCCCAGGCGAGCGCTTCGTACGCGACCGTCACCCCGTTCCGCTCCGCGAGCTCCGCCAACGCCCGGAGCTGGTCCACCGCCAGGGCGTCGTCGTCCGACACGGCCGTCGCGACGTTGGAACACAGCAGCATCGTGGAGATCCCGAGCCGGTGCATGAGGGCGAACCGCTGCTCCGCGCGCCGCAGGTTCGCACGGAACACGTCGTCCGGCACCTGCTCGAGGTCCCGGAACGGCTGGTAGACGTCGAGCTCGAGACCGAGGTCACGCGCGCGTGCGGCGACCTGCTCCGGACGCAGCCACCCCGTCACGAGGTCCTGCTCGAACAACTCGACGCCTCGGAACCCGGCGGCGCTCACTGCCTCGAGCTTCTCCTCGAGCCCGCCACCGAGGCTCACCGTCGCGATCGCGGCCCTCACGACCGGACCTCCGCGGGGACGTGCACGGACCGGGGCGGCACCGCGGCGCCCGCACGCACGCGCGCCGAGGGAGGCGGCACGGCCGTGGGCAGCACGGAAGGGGCGTGCGTCGTCATCTGGTGCTCCCGTTCGGGTTCGGGGCGTGTGGGGACGGGTCGAGCGACGCTGCTCGTGTCCGGACCGGACCCGCTGCCGGATTCGGGCTCCGGACGGGTCGAAGGCGAGCATGGTCTGCCCGTGTGGCCGAAGATAGCCCGTCCGGACCACCGAGGTAAAGCGGCCCGGCACGGCCGTGCGGTCCCGTCACTAGGCTCGGCGACATGTCGCAGGAGCGCACGGACGTCCTCGTCGTCGGCGGCGGTCCGGTCGGCCTCTTCCTCGCCGCGCTCCTGGCGCAGGCCGGCGTGGACGTCGCCGTGTGGGAACGGCGCGCCGGAGCGCCGTCCGGCTCCCGCGCGATCGGGATCCACCCGCCGTCGCTCGACGCGCTCGCCGCGGTCGGCGCGACGGCACCGGTGCTCGCGGAGGCGGCGCGGGTGGACCGCGGGACGGCGCGGAACGGGGGACGTCCGATCGGCTCGCTGTCGTTCGCCCGAGCGTCGTCGACCCATCCGTTCGTCGCGACCCTCGACCAGCACCGCACGGAGGCGATCCTCCGGGAGCGTCTCGCGGCCCTCGCCCCGGGATCGCTCCGCACGGGCACGACACTCACCGCACTCGAACGACGGCGGGACCGCGTCACCGCGCAGGGGAACGGCCCGGAGGGGCCCGTCACGCTGACCGCACGGTTCGTCGTCGGAGCGGACGGCGCCCGGAGCGTCGTCCGCGACCGCATCGGGGTCCGCAGCCACGGGCGGGACTACCGCGACCGGTACGTCATGGGCGACTTCGCCGACGCGGAACCCCCGTGCTCCGGTCGCGGCGGCTCGGGCCCGTCGCCCGCGACCACCGCACTCGTCGACGTCGGTCGGCACGGGGTCGTCGAGTCGTTCCCGCTGCCCGGCGGTCGCCGCCGGTACGTCGTGCTCCGCTCGGACCCCGCCGACCGGCACGGGCTGGACGGCGCGTCACTGGATCGGGACGCGCACGCGCCGGGCCGGCCGCTCGACCCGGACGACCCCGACCCCCGCGCCGCCGCACACCTGGCGCGGACGATCCGGGAGCGCACCGGCACCGAGGCGGACCCGGAGACCTGCACCATGCTCAGTCCGTTCCGGGTGCGTCGCCGCACCGCCGAGCGGGTCGGGGTGGGCCGGGTCGTGCTCGTCGGCGACGCCGCCCACGAGATCAGTCCGATCGGCGGGCAGGGCATGAACCTGGGATGGCTCGACGCGGCCGCGCTCGCACCGATCCTCGCCCAGGCCGTGGCCACCGGCAGCGCCGGCCCATGGCCGGAGTACGCGCGGCACCGACAGGCCGCGGCGCGTCGGGCCGCGCGGCAGGCCGAGCTGAACATGGCGCTCGGGCGACCGGCTGCGGGCCCCGCGCTCGCGGTCCGGGAGGCCCTGCTGCGGACGCTCCTGGCCCTGCCGACCGCGGACGCCCTGGCCCGCGTCTACGCCATGCGGTGGGCCTGAGGGCGAGGTCCCAGGCGGGTCACGCCGCGAGTCGTGCTCCGGAGAGCGCCAGCTGCACCACGACCACGAGCGACGCGATGATGACGAGGCGGAACAGCGTGCGCGTCGGGGGACCGGTGAGCACGAGGCGGATGCCCACCGCGGCGAGGACGACCACCGCGACCGCGCCCGCGACCGCCAGGGCGAGCGCCGGACCCCGCGCGGGGTCGTCGCCGGTCGTCTGTCCGACGAGCACGAGCCCGTCCGCCACGACGAGCGCGGCGAACGCCAGGACGCCCGACGCGTGCAGCCCCAGACGATGCGGGAATCCCCGGACCCCGGTGGCGGCGTCGTCGACGAGGTCCGGCAACACGTTCGTGCAGTGGATCGCGACGCCGAACACCGCGCCGGTCGCGATCGCCCAGGGCGCCGGCCACACCGCTGGCATCCCGCCGGGTCCGAGGCCGCTGTCGGCGGACACCGCCACGACCGGCAGCAGCCCGAACGCGACGACGAACGGGGCGACGGACCACACGCGGCGCTTGAGTCCGGCGTCGTACGCCCACCCCGCGGCGACGAGGACGAGGTGCGCGGCACCCGCGACCAGTCCGAGCGGTACGGACAGCAGCACCGCGGCGACGGCGGTGCCGATCGCCGCGCGGCGGACCGTCGCGACGGGCACGAGCCCGCGCGCGACGGGCTTGTCGCTGCGGCCGACGGCACGGTCGCGGTCGGCGTCGATCCAGTCGTTCGCCAGGCCGATCGACAGCTGGCCCGCGAACACCGCGAGCGCGACGAGGAGCACGCTCCACACCGGGTGTCCGACGGCGACGGCGATCACCGTGGCGAGCACGGTCACGGCCACGGTCGGACCCGGGTGCGACGCGGCGAGGAGCAGACGCACCCGGGAGGTCACGGCGCCAGCCTACGGACTGCCGGGAACCTGAGCGTTCTCGCCGTTCCCAGCGCGCCCCGCGCCTGGCATGCTGGCGGGGTCTCCCGTGTCCGCGCGCCGTCCGCGCGCCGAACCGGGCCGACGGAGGGGAACGCATGGACGGCTGGGCCGGGGGGCTGCCGCCCGCTGCGCACGACCGCATCGAACGCCAGCGGTCGAGCGGCGTGGCCGGGTCGTTGCTGTCCGCCGCCGGCGCGGCCGCGATCCGCGCGGTCGACCTCGCGCCGGTCGGCGAGGTCTTCGGGTGCGTGGTCGAGCAGCTCGCCTACGCCGGTGGCGGATGTGGCATCTGGTCGTCGGGGCTGAACATCCCGTTCGGCGGCGGGTACTCGGCCTTCCCCAACGGTTCCGGCACGGCGACCCTCGGACGCTCGGGACCGTTCGGCTCGGGCGGCTTCGGGTCCGGACCCTTCGCCTCGGGTCCGTTCGCCTCCCAGCCCGGCGGGTACGTCCCCTGGACCTCGCCCGTCCTCACCACGGGGAGCGACGGCCGGAACGCCGGCTTCGGCTCCTACGTCCACGCCGGGCAGGAGGCCTGGCACGGGGCGCTCGACCGGATGATCGCCGAGGCTGCGGCCCTCGGCGCCGACGGTGTCGTCGGTGTCCGCATCCGGCGCACGCGGCTGGAGACCGCGACCCACGAGTTCACGGCGACCGGCACCGCGGTGCGCACGCTCGACGCCTCGGTCTCGCCGCACGCGCGGTCGGCACGCGACGTCTGGGCGGCCGGGTCGACCGCCGAGGAGGTCGCGGCCCTCATCCGCTCGGGCTGGGTCCCACGCGGGATGGCGTTCGGCGTCTCCATCGCCACGAAGCACGAGGACCCGCTCCTCAAGTCACAGCGGAGCGTCTGGTCGGGCAACGTCGAGATCGAGGGCCTCACCGAACTCGTGAACGCCGCCCGTCACGACGCCCGGGTGCAGCTCACCCGTCGCGCCGCACCGCTGAACGGCTCGGACATCGTCATCACCGGCAGCAGCCTCGGCGAGTTCGACACCCCGTGCGGCGAGGAGGTCGACCTCCACGCCGAAGCGACCTTCACCGGCACGGTCATCGCGCCGGGCCTCATGCACGCGTTCCGCGACCACTCCGCGACCGCCGCCGCCCGGCGCGACGTCACGACCGTGATCCCGCTCCGCGACACCACGAGAGGAACCACCCGCCGATGAGCACCACCGGACCCGACCTGTCCCGCGTCCCGCTCCCCGCCGACGCCACCGCGCGCCTCGACGAGGGACGGCGCCGCCTGTTCACGTCGGACCTGTCGGTCAACGAGTTCCTGCTCGTGCGGCAGGCCGGGTTCCGTCCGGTCGGCCTCGTCCTCGGCTCGAGCGTCTACCACGTCGGGATCCAGACCGGACGCTGGAGCAAGAACATGGAGCTCGACAAGCTCAGCCAGGCGATGTACCACGCCCGGGAGCTCGCCATGACGCGCATGGAGGCCGAGGCGGACCGACTCGGTGCCGACGGCATCGTCGGTGTCCGGCTCGAGATCGAGTTCAAGGAGTACGGCAACGACCTCGCCGAGTTCGTCGCGGTCGGCACCGCTGTCGTCGCGGACGCCCCGCCGCCCACGGGCAAGTGGCGCAACACCCGGGGCCTGCCGTTCACGTCGGACCTGTCCGGGCAGGACTTCTGGACCCTCATCCAGGCTGGGTACGCTCCCCAGGGCCTCGTCATGGGCACGTGTGTCTACCACATCGCCCACCGCGGCATGATGGCGTCGCTCGGCACGATCGGCCAGAACACCGAGATCCCGCAGTACACCGAGGCCCTCTACGACGCGCGGGAGCTCGCGATGGGCCGGATGCAGACCGAGGCCGAGTACCTCGACGCCGAGGGCATCGTCGGCGTGCAGCTCCTGTCGCTGCCGCACCGGTGGGGCGGCCACACGACGGAGTTCTTCGCGATCGGCACCGCGGTCCGGCCCCTGCGCGAGGACCACGTCATCGCCACGCCGGGGCTCGTGCTGCCGCTCACCGACCGATGACCGTGTCGCTCCCGGTGCCCCTGCCGTCCGCGGACGAGCCGCAGGCGCTCGTCGAGGCGCTCGCGGTGAACGCCGCGCGCGCGCTCGGCCCCGCGGCCGACGGCGCGCTCTCGGTCGAGCGCGACCGGTCGCTCGGCGATCGCCTCGCCGGGCGTCCCGGGACGGTGACCGCCCTCCGGCTCGAGGGCGTCGACGCGCGCATGACGTTGCGCCTCGAGCGGCACCGACTCACGGGGGAGGCCGCGCAGGTCTCGGGCGGCGTCGTCATCGCGCGTCGGGCGATGCCGCTCGGCGCATGGCTCCAGGCGTTCGCGGGCGAGGTCGCCGCGGTGGCCGCGGACGCCGCCGGCGACGCGGCCGTGGCCGCACGGGCGCTCGCAGCCCTCGGTGTCGCCCCGGCCGCCGACGTCGTGCGCGTCGACCCGTCGGACGTCGCCGGCGGTCTGCTCCCGCTCCGCGCGGCCGTCGCCGGACGCGTGCCCGAGCCGGCCGCCGCGATCGTCGACCGGATCGCCACGGCCCTCCAGGAGGCCCTGCCGCGCGTCACCGGCACCGGCGAACCCGAGGTCGTCGTCACCCGGACGGCGACCGACTACCTGCCCGAGACGCTGCGGGCGTACCTCGCGCTGCCGGCGGAGTGGGCGGCGCACCACCGGCTGTCCGACGGCCGGACGCCGGCCGAGGCGCTCGTCCAGCAGCTCACCGCGCTCGAGCAGGCGGCCGCGCGGATGCGCGACGCGGCCGTCGAACGCGACGCCGACGCCCTCCTCGTCAACGGGCGCTTCCTCGACGACCGGTTCCGGACCTCCCGGCTCGACCTGCCCTAGCCGCCCGGCCTGCCACGCGCGTCAGGCGGTCCGGCTCGCGTCCTCGGTGTGGGAACGAGCGAGCGCTCCGCGGGCACGCTCGACCTGCGCGCCCAGCGCGTCCACCGTCGTCGCCATGGACTGCACGGCACCCGCTCGGTAGGCGTCGATCGCGTCCATCGTCGCGAACACCTGGTCGAACGCGTGCTGGAGGGTCTCGACGCTGACCCCGGACGACGTCGCCTGCTCGTGCACGGCCGCGGTCTGCTGCCGGAGCAGGTCGCTCGTCCGGCCGATCATCGCGTCGGTCGCCGAGTTGAGCGCGGCGACCTGTTCGAGGACGAGCCGCTGCTGCCCGAGTGCCTGCGCGACGACGATGGCCGTGCGGAGCGCGGCGACGGTGGTCGTCCGTGCGCGGTCGACGCCGCGGATGAGCTCGAGGTTGTTCTTGCGGATGAGGTCGAGCGCCAGGTACCCCTGCACGGACACGGCGATCTGCGTCGCGAGGTCCTGCCGCCGCTGCCGCACGGGGAACAGCGCGTCGGCGACCAGCGCGTCCGCCGCGCGGCCGTCCGAGGCCCGGAGCGCCTCGGCCTTCGCGCTGATCGCGTCGTCGAGGGCGGCCGCCAGCGTCGCGTACTCCGCGAGTCGTCCCATCGTGGCCCACAGCTCCGCCCGCTCCTGCTCGATGGCGGCGTTGTCCCGGCGCAACGAGTCCTGACCGGACACGAGCGCCGTGATGATCGCGTCGAGCTGCTGCTGCGCGGACTCGTACTTGTGGAAGTACCGGGCGATCCGGTTCGCGCCCGGCAACCGACCGAGCAGGCGGCGGGCGCCGGTCAACTCGGCGCGCGCGGGGTCGAGGTCCGTGACGGTCTCGCGGAGGTCCTGCAGCGTCCGGGCCACCGCCGCCTGCGGATCACCCGCCGGGCCCTGGCCCTTCGCGGCGGCGAGCGACGTGGCGGGCCGCTCGAGCATGCGGCTCGACACCTGCGACGCCGACCGGATGTCCTGTTCGCCCATCCGCACGAGGTCGTCGACCCGCTTCGTGAACTCGGGGCTGCCGGGCTGCTCGGCGGCGAGTGCATCGGCGAAGGCGCGGGCCTTGTCCTGCAGTTCCGACCGCTTGTCGGCGGGGACGGCCACCATGCCGACGGCCTGGTCCGGCTCCACCTCGGGCACGGCGGCCGGCGGCGTGAGCTGGAGTTCCTGCCCAGTCGGCTCCGGCGGGGTCAGCGGTGCGTCGAGGTCGAGTTCGGACATGCGGTGTTCCCCCTCCGGCGACCGGCCGTCGGCGCCCGCGCCCAGCGTAGGGCCGGCGGCGTGGTGTGCGCCGGACGGCTCCCTGAGAAGACGGTCATCGTCCAGGGCCGACGGGCGCAGCGCGATCCGGGCGCGGCGGCCCGCTCCTGGTGGGGCGGCCCGCCGTCGCGGCCGTTCCTCCTCAGACCGTCAACCGGTACATCCGCGCCTGCGCGTTCCCCGCCTCGGTGCCGATCGTCAGCCCGGCGGTGGTGGGCGTGACGGACCAGGGCGCGCCGACGCCGGCGGGCGGGTAGACCTGCTCGACGGTCGGCACGCTGCCACCCAGGTGCGGCAGGGCGAGCTCGACGTCGCCGGCCGCGGCCGGGAGGCGCCACACCACCAGGAGCGTCTCGTCACCGGCGTCGAACGCGACCGACAGCCACTGGTCGTCCCACGTCGGCAGCCCGGTCGGGAACCGGGGGACCGCGCGGGCGAGGGTGTGCTTGGTGGCCTGGTGGGCCTCCACGGCGGCACCGACCAGGGCGAGCTGGTCGTCGTCCATGCCGCTGAGCACGCCCGCGAGGTACAGGCGACCGGCGAGCCCGGCACCCATCGCGAACACGATCTCCTCGTCCGACATCGTCGGCTGCGGGTACGCCCAGTTGCCCGCCTGCTCGGGCAGCACGTGTGCGAGGGCCCCGACGGCGATCGCCGGGTACAGGAGCGGGTCCTGCTGGTCCGAGGTGGACTGCAGCTGCAGGGTGCCGAGCATCGCGGGATCCGAGCGCATGGCCCCGGATCCGCAGTTCTCGATGACCAGGTCCGGGTGGCGGTCGAGCACGTCGCCGAGCCACGCCAGCAGCGCCCGGTCGTGTTCGAGCAGGCCCTGGCCCGCGGACTCGGCGCCGACGTCCGTGCCGGCGCCGGGCGTGACGTTGTAGTCGAACTTGAAGTAGCCGATGCCGAACTCGGCGATGAGCCGGTCGACCGCCTCGTCGAGGTGTGCGCGTGCCGCCGGGGAGCGCATGTCGAGGAAGTACCGCTGGTGCTCGCGGATCCGTTCGCCGTGCCGTCGGAGGAACGCCTCGTCGGGGAGCGTCTCGGCCGCGGTGCTCGTGACGCCGACCACCTCGGGTTCGAGCCAGACCCCGGGCACCATGCCACGGTCCCGGATGTGGTCGACGACCGCGCCGAAGCCGTCCGGGAACCGCAGGGTGGACGGCCGCCAGTCGCCGACGCTCGCCCACCATCCGGCGGAGTCGTCGTACCAGCCGGCGTCGATGCAGAAGTACTCGGCACCGGCCCGCGCTGCTGCGTCGACGAGCGGCAGGAGCTTCGCCGTGGTCGGGTCGCCCTCGAGCGTGTTCATGTAGTCGTTGAACACCACGGGCAGCGTGTCACCGACGGGGTGCGGTCGTCGGGCCGCGCGTCGATGTGTGGCGAGGTTCCCGAGGGCGTCCTCGAACGACGCCGCGACGGTCACGGTGACGGGCACGGTCGTGAACGTCACGTCGGGCGTCAGGGTGAGCGACCACTGGTGGTCGGCGTCCTCGGGGCCGAGCAGCGCGACGTAGGCACCGTCGTGCGAGCGGTCGCCCTTCGGTGGTCCGTACGGCTCCGGCGCGCGGACCCGGTCCTCGATCGGCACGGCGCCCCGGTTCCAGTCGGGGTCCTCGCCGACCTCCCAGTGCCAGGCGCCGTTGTGCTCGATCTGCCACGCGAGGGTTCGGCCGGTGCTCCGGGCGACGGCGGCACCCGCGGGGTTGTACAGGCCGGACGACCACGTCGAGGTGCTCGTGGCGGCGATGCGGTTCCGGCTCGTCTCGCCGCGCGCCCCGGGGTCGATGGACGGCAGACCGGGAGCGCGGAGCGGGGTGGGCGCCCACCGGTTCTCGGCGGACCACCCGGTGCGCGCCGACCAGATGTCGAGGTCGTCGATGTCCTCGGAGACCACGGCCCCGGTGGCGAGACTCGTGACCGCCCAGAGCGTGAGGGGAGCCGCGCCGTCACGGAGCGACACGGTCGTCGCGGTGCGGACGGCGGGCGCTCCGCCGACGAGCTCGAACCGCGAGGTCACGACGAGCCCGTCGGGGTGCTCCTGGCGGATCTCGAGGCACTCGCGCCCGGGCCGTCCGTCCGTCGCGGGCTCGGTCGTCGCGACGTGCGTGACGTACCGGAGGCCCGCGCCGAGTTCGGTGCCGTCGAACCGGTAGCTGTTGTTCCGCCGCCCGTACCGGGGCGCGAGCACCTCGACGAGGGGCTGCGTGGGCAGCAGGTCGTCCTGGATCCGCGGCGCCGGAGCGGCCGGACCCGCCAGTGACACGAGCCGGACCGGCCCGTCCTCGTCGGCGGCGAACGTCAGAGTGAGGGATGAGGGTTCCCAGGAGAAGTGCGTCACGGTGCTTCCTCGCATCGGTCGGACGGGTCGGTCAGCGGCGACCGTAGCACCGCGAGAGCGATTTTGGTAACGTTTACATTCGTTATCATCCCGTTACCGAACGCGCTTGACCGGCTTCCCGGCCGCCGGACATGATCGTCCCCACGTTCCGGAGCCGAGCAGCCCGGGACCCACATCTGGCCCAGGCGGACACCCCGTCCGCGGGGCTCCATCGGCGATGGCGTCGGTGGTCCGTCGGCGTGCCCGCCGGCGGTCTCGTCAGGACTCGAGGAGGCGTCCGTGAACGATCAGAAAGCCCAGCCCGGAGACGACGGACGGCTCTCGCGCCGTGGGTTCGTCGGCATGGGCGCGGCCATCGCGGGCGGGGCCTTGCTGTCCCCCCTCGCCGCCGCCGGCGTGCCGTCCGGCGCCGCCGAGGCCGCCGTCCCGAAGAACGTGAAGGCCGACCTCGTCCTGTCGACGTGGGACATCGCCGCGGACCTGGTCACGTACGCGAAGTTCGCCGCGGCGTACAAGAAGACGCATCCCGGGGTGAACATCAAGATCCAGAAGACGCCCGGCGGCGACTTCAACCAGTGGTTCACGACACAGCTCAGCGGTGGGAGCGCGCCCGACATCGTCCGCGTGACGTGGCAGTCGTTCGGCCGGTACGCCGAGAACGGCGGCCTCATCGACCTGTCGAAGTGGGTCCCCGCGCGGTACGGCAAGGGGTTCCAGAAGAGCTTCTGGCAGGCGTCGCTACTCGACGGCAAGCCGCACGCGATCCCGCAACACACCGACACGTTCGCGACCTACTACCGCAAGGACGTCTTCGCGGCGATCGGCGAGCAGCCCCCGGCGAGCATCGGGCAGGCGTGGTCGCTGTCCGAGTTCCACGACCTGCTCGTCAAGGTCAAGAAGCAGACCGGCAAGTACGGCATGGTCTACGGCTTCGGCGGTCCGAACACGGCCTACCGCTGGCTCCCGTTCCTCTACATGATGGGCGGCCGGTTGCTCGACAACGACCTGAAGAAGCCGATGATCAACACCAAGAAGGGCATCGCCGCGCTCGACTGGTTCCAGGGCCTGTACAACGACGGCCTCATCCCGAAGTCGAACACGATCAAGGCCTCGAACGACGCCTCGACGCTCAACAGCTTCACGACCGGTCAGGTCGGCGTCATGCTCTACGGCGACTGGCTGATGGGGGACGTCGGCAAGGGCCTCGATCAATCGAAGTGGGACGTCACGTACATGCCGAAGGGCAAGAAGGCCGCGTCCGACCTCGGCGGGAACCTGCTCGGCGTCTCGAAGTCGTCGAAGCACCCCGACGTCGCCGCCGACTTCATCAAGTTCGTCTGCAACCAGGCGAACATGGAGTACTTCTGCGAGAACGACCTGTTCCTGCCGATCCGCACCGCGCTCGACGCCGACTCGCTGCACTTCAGGTCCAACAACGACCAGATGAAGACGTTCGTGGAGCAGGTCGCCACGATCCCGACGAACATGGCGAAGATCGAGACGAGCCCGCAGTTCAACCAGATCAACGAGGTGCTCGCCGACCAGCTCGACCTCTGCTTCATCGGGACGCAGACCCCGAAGGAGACGGCGAAGAACATCTCGGACGGGATCAGCCGTGTCGTCGGCTAGCGAGGTCGCCGCGCGCGGGGTGGTCGGGTCGGTCGACGTGCGGCCGTCGTCCCGCACCGGCGGGCGGCCGCCGCGCCGGGGCGGGCGGCGTCGCGTCCCGGTCGCCGTGCCGTGGACCTTCGTCGCCCCGTCGCTGCTCCTCTTCGTCGTGTTCGCGTTCGGACCGATCATCGTGTCCGTCGTGCTGTCGTTCCAGGACGTGCAGACGTTCGGCGGCGGGAGCTGGATCGGTGGGAAGAACTACGCCGACATCCCGAGCGACCCGGTGTTCTGGACGAGCGTGTGGAACACCGTCGTGTTCACGCTCGGCACGGTGCCGACGTCGGCAGCGATCGGGCTGCTGCTCGCCGTGCTCCTCAACCGCAGGCTCCCCGGCCGCGGCGTCATCCGCAGCCTGTACTTCCTGCCGATGGTCGTGTCCGGCGTGGCCGTGTCGCTCGTCATGGCGTGGATCTTCAACGCCGACAACGGGATCGCGAACGCCGCGCTCCAGGCGCTCGGGCTCCCGCGGGTCACCTGGTTGTCGTCGCCGCACTGGGCCATGGCCACGGTCATCCTCACGGTGGTCTGGGGACGGATCGGGTTCTGCATGGTGACCTACCTGGCGGCGTTGCAGAACATCAACCCGAGCGTGCTCGAGGCGGCGAGCGTCGACGGTGCCGGCAGCGGCAAGCGCTTCTCGAACATCGTCTGGCCGCTGCTGCGACCGACGACCTACATCCTCGTCGTGCTCAACGTGGTCTTCTCGATCCAGGCGTTCGACGTCATCTACGTGCTCACCGGCGGTGGTCCCGGGTTCTCGACGACCGTGCTCGTGCAGTACATCTTCCGGGCCGCGTTCACGCAGGGGACGATGGGGTACGCGTCCGCCGTCGGCGTGCTCCTCGTGCTGACGCTGCTCCTGCTGACACTGGTGCGGAACGTCCTCGCGCGCCGCACCGAGGAGGACCAGGCATGAGCACGTCGGCATCGCGTCCCGTCGAGCGGGTCGGCAGCTCCACCGCCGTTCCCGCCCGTGCCGTCGGACGCTCCACGGCCGGTCGTCCGGGAGGCACGGCACGCGTCGTGCGCACCCGTCCCGACCGCCGCGTACCGATCCAGGACCGGATGACCCCCGCGCGGTGGGTCATCTGGGCGGCGATGGTCCTCGGGGGACTCGTCATGGTGTTCCCGGTCTACTGGGTGTTCGTCACCGCGATCAGCCCGGGCGGCCTCGCCCAGACGTCGGGGTTCTCGCTGTGGCCGCATCGGGTCGACCTGGGGGTGTTCGCCAAGGCGTTCGCGGACCAGCCGGTGCTGACGTGGCTGGTCAACTCGGTGGTCATCGCGGTCGCCGGGGTCGTCATCTCGGTGTTCATCAGCGTGCTCGCCGGGTACGCGTTCGCGAAGTTCTCGTTCCGCGGACGGAACCTGCTGTTCGGCGCGATGCTCGTGACGATCATGGTGCCGATCCAGGTGGTCATGGTGCCCGAGTTCGTCATCATCTCGAAGCTCGGACTCGTGGGCACCCCGTGGGCCGTGATCCTGCCCTCGGCGGCACAGGCCGTCTCGATCTTCATGGCCCGGCAGTACATCCAGGCGATCCCGACCGAGCTCATCGAAGCGGCTCGGGTCGACGGCGCGGGGGAGTTCCGCACCTTCCGGACCGTCGTGCTGCCGGCGTGCGGCCCGCTCGTCGCGGTCCTGACGATCCTGACGTTCGTGTGGCGGTGGAACGACTTCGTCTGGCCGCTCGTCGCCCTGCAGAAGCCGGAGAGCTACACGATCTCCGTGGGCTTGTCCTCGCTGAACGGGTCCTACTCGCACCCGTGGGACGAGATCATGGCGATCACGCTCATCTCGATGATCCCCGTGATGGTCGTGTTCTTCGTCTTCCAGCGGCAGTTCGTGCAGGGCATCGCGGAGTCCGGCATCAAGTGACCGGCGCGTGGTGTCGGGATAGCATCGTCCGATGGTCGAGCGTCCGCCCCGCGCGCCGGGCATCGCGGACGTCGCCCGGATGGCCGGCGTCTCGGTCGCGACCGTCTCCCGCGTCCTCAACGACCCGGGGGTCGTGAGCGAGCGGCGTCGGACCGCCGTGCAGGACGCCATCGTGCGACTGGGCTACCGGCCGAACGAGGCGGCCCGCGCGCTCAAGTCGGGTCGCCAGAAGATGATCGGCGTCATCACCGGGAACACGACCCGGTACGGGTTCGCCTCGGTGCTCCGGGGCATCGAGGAGGCCGCGCGTGAGGGCGACTTCCTCGTCACGATCACGGTCGTCGAGAACGGGGACCCCGACCACGTCCGGTCCGCGGTCGAGCTCGTGCTGTCCCAGCCGTTGTCCGGGATCATCGGCATCGAGTTCGACGAGTTCGTGACGGCGGCACTGGCGCGGATCCCCACGACCATGCCGACCGCCACCGCGGCGATGGTCGGCACGAACCGGTCGGGCCTGCCCTACGCATGGCTCGACGACGAGCTCGGTGCGCGACTGGCGACCGAGCACCTGCTCGCGCTCGGTCACCGCACGGTCCACCATCTCGCCGTCGACTACCCGAACGACATCGGGCACGGCCGGACGTACGGGTACCTGGCCGAGCTCGCCGCCCGCGACGCGCCGGTGCCGCCCGTGGTCGCCACGGACTGGGCCCCGATGAGCGCCCGGGCCGCCGCGATCGAGCAGCTCCCGGACGACGCGACCGCCGTGTTCTGCTTCAACGACGAGGTCGCGATGGGCGTGCTCCGGGCGATGGCGGACCAGGGCCGCGCCGTCCCCGGCGACGTCAGCGTGGTCGGGTTCGACGACATGCCCCTCGCCGAGGTGTGGACGCCCGGGCTCACCACCGTCCGGATGGACTTCGCCGGACTGGGCCGCGCCGCGTTCGAGGTCCTGCGCGCGACGATGGCGGGTGCCCCGCCCCCGACCGCGCGGGCGATCCGGCCCTCCCTCGTGGTCCGCGGCTCGTCGGGCGCACCCCGCGCCGCCGCGCGACCGTGACGCGTTCGACGGTCCCCGCTCGGACGCTCCCGCCGGGCCGACCCGGGCCTCCCGGCGTCACGCGAATCGCGCCCGGCGAGCACGATGTGGTACTCACGTGTGTGCACCCCGCCCATCCCTCGGAGGAACGACGATGACCACGATCGACGGCACGGCCCGCCACGACCGGCCACGCGACGACGTCCGGGGCGAGGTCGACGACGACCTGCGCGGCGACGTCAGCTTCCTCGGGAACCTGCTCGGGCGGGTGCTCCGCGAGACCGGCGGCGAAGCCCTGTTCGCCGACGTGGAGGCCCTGCGCGCCGCCGTGATCGACGCGTACGAGGGCACGGACGACCGGGCCATCGACCGGGCCCAGGAGATCGTCGAGGGCTTCGACCAGGACCGCGCGGAGCAGGTCGCCCGGGCCTTCACCTGTTACTTCCACCTCAGCAACCTCGCCGAGGAGCACCACCGCGTCCGCGTCCTCCGACGTCGTGGTGACGTGGGGGGCACGCCGGGGGACTCGATCGCGGCGACCCTCGCCGGACTGCGTGACGCACTCGGCGAGGACGAGGCGGCCGCCCGCCTGGCGGCCCTCCGGTTCCATCCGGTGCTCACGGCGCACCCGACCGAGGCCCGACGCCGAGCCGTGGCCACGACGATCCGCCGGATCAGCGACCTGCTCGACGCACGGGACGCCGTCCGGAACGCCGTCGACGGTGCCGAGAACGCCCGCCGCCTGCTCGAGGAGGTCGAGACGCTCTGGCGTACCTCGCCCCTCCGGCCCACGCGTCCCACCCCGCTCGACGAGGTCCGCACGGCGATGAGCGTCTTCGACCAGACGCTGTTCGAGATCGTGCCGGCGGTGTACCGGCTGCTCGACGACCGCCTCCTCGGCGACGACGCCGGGCGCCGTCCGGTGGCCGCCCCGGCGTTCATCCGCCTCGGCAGCTGGATCGGCGGCGACCGCGACGGCAACCCCCACGTCACCGCCGAGGTCACGCTCGAGGCGGCCCGGATCCAGTCCGAGCACGTCCTGCTCGGGCTGACCCGCGCCGCGACCCGGATCGCCGACGCGCTGACCCTCGACGACGGCGGCACCCCGCCGACGGCCGACCTCACCGCGCTCGACGACGCCCAGCAGGCGCTCGACGCCGACGTCGCGGCGCGCATCGCGGTCCGCGCGCCGCAGGAGGTCCACCGCCGCGTGCTCCTGTTCGTCGCGGCCCGCATCGACGCGACCCGGCGCGAGGACGTCCCGCTCGCGTACGCCTCGCCCGAGGACCTGCTCGCCGACCTCCGGACCGTCCAGGGCTCGCTCGCCGCCGCCGGCGCCGAGCGTGCGGCCCACGGCGAGCTCCAGAACCTGATCTGGCAGGTGGAGACCTTCGGCTTCCACCTCGCGGAGCTCGAGGTCCGGCAGCACTCGCAGGTGCATCGAACCGCCCTCGCCGAGGTCCGTGCCGGCGTCGAGCACAGCCCGATGACGGACGAGGTGCTCGCGGTGTTCCGGGCGATCGCGTCCCTGCAGGCGCGGTACGGCGTGCGCGCGGCGTGCCGGTACGTCATCTCGTTCACGCAGTCGTCCGAGGACATCGCCACGGTGTTCGAGCTCGCCGAGGCCGCACTCGGGTCCGCCGAGGCCGCGCCGGTGCTCGACGTCGTCCCGCTCTTCGAGACCTTCGCCGACCTCGACGCGAGCACGCGGATCCTCGACGAGGCCGTCCGCCTGCCCGCGGTCGAACGTCGACTCGCCGCGACCGGGCGCCGGCTCGAGGTGATGCTCGGGTACTCCGACTCGTCGAAGGACGTCGGTCCGGTGTCGGCGACGTTCGCGCTGTACGACGCCCAGGCCCGGATCGCCGCGTGGGCTGCCGACCATGACATCGAGCTGACGCTGTTCCACGGCCGGGGCGGTGCGCTCGGCCGCGGCGGCGGTCCGGCGAACGAGGCCGTGCTCGCGCAGCCGCCGGGGTCGGTCGACGGCCGACTCAAGATCACCGAGCAGGGCGAGGTCATCTTCGCCCAGTACGGCGACAAGACGATCGGCGCGCGGCACCTCGAGCAGATGGCCGCTGCGACCCTGCAGGCGTCCGCGCCCTCGAACGAGTCCGTGACCGCCGCGGCCGCCGATCGCTTCGCGGACGTCGCCGCCACGATGGACCGCGCATCGCGCGCGGCCTTCTTCGACCTCGTCAAGGCGGACGGGTTCGCGCCGTGGTTCGCCACCGTCACGCCGATGGAGGAGATCGGGCTCCTCGCGCTCGGCTCCCGGCCGGCCCGTCGCGGCCTGTCGGTCGAGTCCCTCGAGGACCTCCGCGCCATCCCGTGGGTGTTCTCGTGGACCCAGGCGCGCATCAACCTGGCCGGCTGGTACGGCCTCGGGTCGGCGCTGGCCGCGGTCGGCGACGTCGAGCTGCTCCAGGACGCCTACCGGTCCTGGCCGCTGTTCTCGGCGATGATCAAGAACGTCGAGATGTCCCTGGCGAAGACCGACGAGGCGATCGCGAACCGGTACCTCGCGCTCGGCGACCGCCCGGACCTCGCCCGCATGGTCCTCGACGAGATGGCTCTGACGCGCGCCTGGGTGCTCCGGACGAGCGGCTCGTCGGACGTCCTCGAGGACCGGCCCGTCCTGAGCCGCGCCGTCCGCCTGCGGAGCCCGTACGTCGACGCCCTGTCGCTCCTGCAACTCCGGGCGCTCCGTGGCATCCGGACCGCGAGCGACGGCGACCCGCAGGACGCCGACCACCGACTGCTGCTCCTCACCGTGAACGGCGTGGCCGCCGGTCTGCAGAACACGGGTTGATCCCGTCGTCCCGACGGCGGACGGGAGGCACGGGGATCGCGGTCCCCGTGCCTCCCGTCGTCTCCGTGGAGGCGTCCCTCCCGGGCGGGATCAGACGCCGACGGTGATCGCGCTGGTGGGCACGGCGGCCGCGGCGGTCGCGACGGGTTCACGCCGGAGCGCCACGACCGTGACGTCGTCGTCGTGCCCGGCGGTGCGGGCCATCGCGACGAGGGCCTCGACCACGGCGCCCGGCCGCGGATCCCGGCGGGCGATCGCGGCGACCTGGTCGATCGTGTCGAGTCCACCGCCGAACAGGTCGAGCACGCCGTCGCTGAAGGTGACGAGGACGTCCCCCGGCGCGATGGCGATCTCCATCGTCTGCCAGGCGTCGTCGATCCCGAGACCGATCGGCAGGTGCGCGGTGGTCAGGCGCTCGTGGGTCCCGTCCTCGCGGACGACGATCGACAGGCCGTGTCCGGCGTCCGCCCAGCGGAGGACGTCCCCGCTGAACCGGGCGTGGAAGAGCGTCGTGAAGGCCGTCGACTCGCCTCGGTCCGCGACGTCGGTCGAGAGCCCTTCCGAGGCACGCACGATCGCGGCCGCGGGGTCGGGATCACGCCGGGAGCTGCGGACCACGGCCCGCACGGCCGCGGCGATGAGCCCGGCGCCGACGCCCTTGCCCATGACGTCGCCGAGGGTGATCGCGATGCCCTCGTCGGTGCGGTACCAGTCGAAGAAGTCGCCGCCGACCGTGGCCGAGGGCAGACAGGTCCCCGCGACGGAGTAGCCGGGCAGCGAGCAGAGGGGCTGGGGGAGGAGCGATCGTTGCACCGCGGCGGCGCGGTCGATCTCGTCCGTGACGGCTGCCTCGCGCTCGGCGGCGAGGCGCAGCTGCGTCGCGTGCTGCCGGGCGAACTCGTTGACGACGAGCGCCACGGTCGTGTAGACGACGAGCACGACGACGAGGCGGACGAGCTCGGTGACCCGGCCGCTGCCGCTGATCCCGAAGACGAACGGCGTGAGGATCACGACCGCCGTACCGAGCATCGCGTAGAGGACGTGCCGTCGGCCGTCGGTGGCGGCGAACCACACGACGGGCAGGACCACGAGGGCCGTGAAGATCGACGCCGACGAGCCCGTCGCCCATCGGAGGACGCCGAGCGCCACGAAGTCGACCGCGGGCACGAGGAGCGCGAGGGCGCCGAGCCGCTCGCTGCGCGCGGTCACCACGCTCGCCCAGAGCGTGGCGATCGCGGTGAGCACCAGGCTCACCGCGAGTCCGGTGTGGTCCGACACGGCGAGCTGCGGGACGGCGACCGAGAGCACCGCCGCCAGGGCGACCAGCACCGCGATCGGTGCCTGCTTGAGGAACGGTGTCACCGAGTACCGGTGGATGAACCGACGCACGCTGGTCATGGGGGGTGCCTCCGGTCCGCGTCCACGAGAGTGATCGTGACGACGATAGGTGTCGCGGCTCCCGCTTCCCACCCCCAGAACGGGCACGGCGGCGGATGGGCGCCACGCCGGAGCGGGTCGCCGCTGCATGGTCGTCGGCGTGCATGCGCCGTCCGGGGCACGGGCGACGTCATGGGTGCGGAGTAGACCGGTGCCATGACCGACAGCTCGAAGGACCCGCAGCTCGTTCCGCTCGCCGGCAGCGAGCGTCCGTCCGCCCCCGGCGTCCGCGCCGCGGCGGCCCTCCCGCCCGACTCCCCGGTCCAGGCGACCGTGGTGGTGCGGCGCGCGAACCCCGTCGCGCCGCTCGACGGCACCGCCGTCCCGATGGACCGCGCCGCGTTCGTCAGTGCGCACGGGGCGACCGAGGCCGACCTCGACCTCGTCCGCACCACGCTGGAGGCCCTCGACCTGGCCGTCCTCAGCGCCGACCCCGCCACGCGTCATGTGCGCGTCGAGGGGACGACCGCGGCGATGGGCCGGGCGTTCGGCACGGACCTCGAGACCGTCACGAGCGACGCGCCCGGCGGTGGCAGTGCCCAGCACCGGCACCGGTCGGGGGGCCTGAGCGTCCCCGCGGCACTCGACGGCGTCGTCGTGGCGGTGCTCGGCCTCGACGACCGCCCGCAGGCGCGGACGCAGTTCCGTTCCGTGCCCGCCGCCGCCCGCGCGACCAGCTACTCGCCCGTCGAGCTCGGCACCGCGTACGCGTTCCCGCCCGACACCGACGGCTCCGGGCAGACGGTGGCGATCATCGAACTCGGCGGCGGGTACGTGCAGTCCGACCTCGACGCCTACTTCTCCGGTCTCGGCGTGGGCTCCCCGTCCGTGACCGCCGTGGGTGTCGACGGCGCCGAGAACGTCCCGGGTGGGGATCCGAACGGCGCGGACGGCGAGGTCATGCTCGACGTCGAGGTGGTGGGGGCGCTGGCTCCCGGAGCGGCGATCGTCGTGTACTTCGCCCCGAACACCGACGCCGGCTTCGTCGACGCCGTGGCCACCGCGGCGCACGCGACTCCGACCCCGACGGCCATGAGCATCAGCTGGGGACAGAGCGAGGACGCCTGGACCGCCCAGGCCCGCTCCGCGCTCGACGACGCCGTGGTCGACGCGGTGTCCCTCGGGGTCACCGTGACCGCGGCCGCGGGCGACAACGGCAGCACCGACGGGCAGTCGGACGGCGGGCAGCACGTGGACTTCCCGGCGTCGAGCCCGCACGTCCTCGCCTGTGGCGGGACGCGGCTCGAGGCCTCGGGCACGACGATCACCTCCGAGACCGTGTGGAACGACGGCGCGAGCGGTGGCGCCACGGGCGGTGGGGTCAGTGATGCGTTCCCGCTGCCGACCTGGCAGCAGGGCGTCGGCGTGCCGGGCACCGCCGAGTCGTCGGGCGGCCGAGGCGTGCCCGACGTCGCCGCGGTCGCCGATCCCCAGACCGGGTACGAGGTCCTCGTCGACGGCAACCGCACCGTCATCGGCGGCACGAGCGCGGTCGCTCCGCTGTGGGCCGCGCTGATCGCCCGGATCGTCCAGTCGACCGGGCGGCCGCTCGGGCTCGCGCAGCCGGTGCTGTACAGCGCGGCGTCGACCTTCCGCGACGTCACCTCGGGGTCGAACGGCGCCTTCGCGGCGGCTCCCGGGTGGGACGCCTGCACCGGGCTCGGCTCCCCGGACGGCGCTGCACTGCTCGGAGCCGTGGCCGCGGGCAGCGGTAGCGCTGGCAGGTGACGTCTCCGGACGACACCGCGGCCCCGCTCGGAACGCGACACACCGCCGATCATCCGGGTTCCTCCGCTCCTCCTGCCTACGATTCGGCCATGGAGACCCAGTCCGGAGCACGTCCCGCCCTCGTCGACCCGTTCGGCCGCGAGGTCGAGGCGTGGCTCCGGGACGTGCCGGCGGTCCACGCCCCCTACGTCCCGGACCTCGTCGTGCCGCCGGTGACCGGGCCCGTCGCACTCCCCACCGAGACCGACACGGCGGCCGCTCCGGACGCGGGCGGCACGGACGCGGGCGGTCCGGAGACGGCGGCCGAACCCGTCGCCGCTGCGGCCGTCGTCGCCGAGCCCGTGCGGGCACTCGACGTCGCTCCGCTGGACGACCCGGCACCCGCCACGCTCGTGGACCCCGCGCCCGCCGCCTTCCGCCGTGATCGCGGACGGCACGCCTCCGCCTGCGCCCCGACGTTCCCCGAGCCCCCGGCCCGGATCTCGCTCCGGATCGGGGACCTCGCCGTCGAGCTCGCGACCGCGACCGGCCGGAGCACCGTGGAGCGCATCTCCCTGCTCGAGGAAGAACTGCGCCGCCGCGACGAGGACCGCGCGCGCTTCGCCGCATGGGAGGCCCGGATCGCCCGGTCCTCCGACCCCGAGGTCGCCGCCGCCCGGGCCTGGGCCACCGAGGTCTTCGCGGACCTCCTCGCCGCCGCCGTGGTCGCCCGACCAGCCCGCACCGCCGTCTCGACCGCGGCCACCACCACGCCGGCCCGGGGCGACGCGCTCCCCGCCCTGCAGTCCGTCCTCGCCGATGCCCTCGACCGCGAGGACGTCGACGTCGAGTCCGCCGGCGCGCCGGTCGCTCCGGTGGCCGCGGTGACGCGTCCGACGCCGCTCGTGCCGCCCGCCACGGGCCCGAGCGCGATCGACCACGAGGCCTTCGTCGCCGCGTTGCGCGCCCACACGGGTGCCGACGCCGGTGCGGCGACCGCGTTCCCGCTCGGTCCGGTCCGGTCCGGGTCCGCCGCCGCGGTCGAGGCATCGGCCGAGCCGCTCGCGGGCACCGACACCGACACCGAGGAGCACCGTTCCGACGTGGCGGCACCGGGGGAGCCCGTGCCGTCCGACGTCGCGGCGACCACGCCGAGCTGGTGGGCACGCGTCGTCGCCCGCGTGCTGCGGGTCCTCCGCCGCGCCTGACCAGCCGCTCAGGGCTGTCCTGCCGCTCGGGGCTGGCGTGCCGCTCGGGGCTGGCGTGCCGCTCGGCGCTGACGTGCCGCTCGGCGCTGACGTGCCGCTCGGGGCCGACGGCCCTCGGTAGACTGGGCTGATGCCGACCCTCCGCGCCGTCCTCGCCGCCGCCGAGGCCCTCTGGCCCGCCGACGGCGCCGAGTCGTGGGACGCCGTCGGACTCGTGTCGGGCGACCCCGATGCCGAGGTCCGTCACGTGCACCTCACCGTCGACGCCGTTCCCGAGGTCGCGCGAGAGGCCGTCGCGCTCGGCGCCGATCTGCTCGTCGCGCACCACCCGTTGCTCCTGCGTGGTGTGACCACGATCGCCGAGACCACGTACAAGGGGTCGGTCCTCGCCACCCTCGTGCGCGGCGGCTGCGCGCTCCTCGCCGCGCACACGAACGCCGACGTCGTGACGACCGGGACCTCCGCGGTGCTCGCCGACCGCCTCGGCCTCGTCGAGCAGCGCCCGATCGAACCGGGCGCCCGACCGGGGACCGGGATCGGCCGGTTGGGCGTCCTCGCCGCCCCGATGACGCTCGGGGCGCTCGCGCGGCACCTCGTCGACGTCCTGCCCGCCACGGCGTCGGGTGTCCGCGTGTCGGGCGAGCACGACCGCCCGGTCCGGACCGTCGCACTCTGCGCGGGTGCCGGCGACTCCCTGCTCGGTACTCCCGAGGTCCTCGCCGCCGACGTCTACGTCACGAGCGACCTCCGGCACCACCCCGCGTCGGAGTTCCGGGAGGGCGCGATGCTGTCGGACGGTCCGGCACTCGTCGACACGTCGCACTGGGCCACGGAGTGGCTCTGGCTCGACGTCGCCGCCGCGCAGCTCGCCGACGCGACGGGCGTCCGGGTGACCGTGAGCGACATCCGAACCGACCCCTGGGACTTCGCCGTCCTCCCGTCGTCCGCCCCGCATGCCCACGGGACCGACGAGGGGCCCCAGCCGACCGACCCGGAAGGAGCCGCCGCGTGAAGGCAGCCCCGGAGGCACAACTCCTCCTCCTCGATCTCCAGCGCATCGACAACGACGTGACCCGCATCGGCCACCGCATCACCGGACTCCGCAAGGGGGAGCACCTCGCGGAGCTCGGGCGGCGTGCGGCGGTGCTCCGCAGCGACCTCGCCGCGGCGACCGGCAGCGTGGAGGACGCCGAACGCGAGCTCGCACGCCTCGAGTCCGACACGGCGACGGCACAGGCCCGGATCGACCGCGACACCACCTTGCTCCAGGCGGCGAAGAACGCGAAGGACGCCGCCGGGCTCGAGAGCGAACTCGCCAGCCTCACCCGGCGCATCAACGACCTCGAGACCACGGAGCTCGAGGTCATGGAACGGCTCGAGGTCGCGCAGGCCCGCCTCGGCGACGTCCAGGCGCAGCTCGCCGAGATCGACGGCGAGCACGACCGGCTGCTCCACGAGCGGGAGGCCCAGGTGGCCTCGCTCGAGCAGGACCTCGGTCACGTGCGGGCGAACCGCGAGACCGTCGCCGCGCGCGTCCCCGCGGACCTCCTCGCGCTGTACGAGCGGCAGCGGGCGCGGTACGGCTTCGGTGCGAGTCTGCTCCAGGGTGGGGTCTCGACCGCGTCCGGTGTGTCGCTCACGGCCTCGGACCTCCAGACCGTCCGCGCGGCCGCGCCGGACGAGGTCCTGCTCTGCCCGGACAGTGACGCGATCCTCGTGCGGACGGCCGAGTCCGGGCTCTGACCACCCGGTGCGATCGCCGCGGTGGCCGTGCTGCGGGCCGTCCGAGCGGCAACGACTGCGATCTCGGCGATCGGGCCGGTAGGGTGGACGCGCGAATGGGTCGGTGAGACGGTCGCGTCACCCCTCGGGGTGCCGAGGAACGTCCGGGCTCCACAGAGCAGGGCGGTGGGCAACACCCACCCGGGGCAACCCGCGAGACAGTGCCACAGAGAACAGACCGCCGTCGGGGCGACCCGGCGGTGAGGGTGAAACGGTGGTGTAAGAGACCACCAGGGATCCGGGTGACCGGATCTGCTCGGTAAACCTCGCCCGGAGCAAGGTCAGACAGAGGACGACGAAGCTGCTCGCTGAGTCCTCGGGTGGACCGCTGGAGGCCGACGGCGACGTCGGTCCGAGATAGATGGCCGTCACCGCCGCGCGAGCGGCGGGACAGAACCCGGCGTACGGCCGGCCCATTCGCACCGACGTCGTCAACGGCCGACGAACCGGTACCTGCCGGTTGAACACCGGCATGCCGCGGTTCCACCGGAAGCAACCGGTTCAACGGGGCGGGACGCGGCAGGACCGACGGACGGGAGGGGCGGTGCCAGGCGGCGCCGCCCCTCCCGACCGTCACTCCTTGCTGTCCGCCGCCAGCTTCGCGGCCCCGATGATCCCCGCGTTGTTGCGGAGCGTCGCGGGGATGATCTTCGCCTGGAGGTCGAGCAGGGGCAGGAACTCCTCGTGCTGCTTCGAGATGCCGCCGCCGACGACGAACAGCTCGGGGGACAGGTACGCCTCGAGGTGGGAGTAGTACTTCTGCAGGCGCTTGGCCCAGTGTTTCCAGGAGAGGTCGTCGCGCTCCTTCGCCGCGTACGACGCCTTCGTCTCGTAGTCGACCCCGTCGATCTCGATGTGGCCGAGCTCGGCGTTGACGATGAGCACCCCGTCGTTGATGAGGGCCGTGCCGATGCCGGTGCCGAGCGTCGTCATGATGACGAGGCCGTCGACGCCCTTCGCCGCACCGAACTGCTGCTCGGCGAACCCCGCCGCGTCGGCGTCGTTGACGAAGTGGATCTGGCGCCCGAGCCGCTTCTCGAACAGCTCCTCGGCCGGGAAGCCGATCCACTTCTTCGACACGTTGGCCGCGGACATGGTCCGGCCGTCCTTCACCACGGCGGGGAAGCAGATGCCGATCGGCTCGTCGTTCGTCATGCCGAGCTCGTTGATGATCTCGACGACGACCTCGGCGATGTCGTCCGGCTTGCCGCCCTCGGGCGTGGCCTTCTTGATCCGGTCGCTCGTGAGCGCGCCGGACTCGACGTCGACGATCGCGCCCTTGATGCCGGTTCCGCCGATGTCGACGCCGACCGCGAGTTGTGCCATGGGGGAGTGCCTTCCGGTGCTGGTGGGTTCAGGAAACGGTGAGGAGCTCGGCGCCGCGTTCGGTGACGACGAGGGTCTGTTCGAACTGTGCCGTCCAGGACTTGTCGCGGGTCGAGACCGTCCAGTCGTCGGGCCAGATGTCCGCGTCGATGCCACCGAGGGTGAGCATCGGTTCGATCGTGAACACCATGCCGGGCTCGATGACGGTGTCGTACTGCGGGGCGTCGTAGTGGGGGATGATGAGCCCGGAGTGGAACGCCCGCCCGACGCCGTGGCCGGTGTAGTCACGGACGACGCCGTACCCGAACCGCTTGGCGTAGGACTCGATCGCCCGCCCGATGACGTTCACCTGGCGTCCGGGAGCGACGGCGCGGATGCCACGGCGCATGGCTTCCTCGGTCCGCGTGACGAGGTCCTGGACCTCCTGGCTCGCGGTGCCGACGACGAAGGTCCGGTTCGTGTCCCCGTGGACGCCGTCCTTGTACGCCGTGATGTCGATGTTCACGATGTCGCCGTCCTGCAGCACCGTGTCGTCCGGGATGCCGTGGCAGATGACCTCGTTGACGCTGGAGCAGAGCGACTTCGGGAACCCGCGGTAGCCGAGCGTCGACGGGTAGGCGCCGCGCGCGACGATGAACTCGTGGCCGACCCGGTCGAGCTCGTCGGTGGTCACCCCCGGGCGGATGGCGGCGGCGACCGCGTCGATGGCCTGCGACGCGATACGGCCCGCGGTCCGGATCCGCTCGACCTCGTCGGGCGTGTACGTGTCGCCCAGGCCGTGCTCGTGCGGTTCGACGTGGCCCACGTACTCCGGTCGGGCGATGTCCGCGGGGACGGGGCGGGTGGGACTGATGCGGCCGGCAGTGAGGTGTCCGTGTTCGTCCCGGGGCATGCTGCCGAGTCTATCCGGCGGTCACGGGCCCGATCCTCGCGCGTACGCTCGCGGTCATGAGCGACGAACGGATCGAGTCCCAGTTCTGGTTCAACACCACCACGCACCAGGTCGAACAGGGCATGCAGTCCCCGAACCGCGACCGCATCGGGCCCTTCGACACGCGCGAGGAGGCGCAGGCGGCACTCGACCGTGTCCGTGCGAACAACGCACGGTGGGACCAGGAGGACGCGCAGGGCTGACCGTCCCGCCGCTGCCCCGCCGATGTCCGGTTCGCGCGAGCGGAGGTCCGATGTGCGCAGGACCTCGTCCGGCTCGCGCAGTCCGATCGCGTCGCGACCCCGTCGGACGTACCGTCGGAGCGGGCGGGGAGGCTGACCACGGCGACCCACCGATGCCAGCATCCGGTCCGGTGTCCTCGCTCCGTCGAGAGGAGGCACCAGATGAGCCTGTACGAGTCCCAGTCCGGCGTGGAGCCGGCCCGCATCGCCACCTACCGCCGGCTCCGGCAGCAATGGCGCCGCGGCACGCTGACGAGCAGCGGTGGCCCACGGTACGAGGACTTCTTCAGCGACGACGCGTCGTCGCTGGTCGATCGCTAGCCGACACGAGGAACGGCCCGGCACCCATGGGGTGCCGGGCCGTTCGTCATCCGGCCGGGAGGCCCGGCCTCAGCGGTACTGCTGCGGCCGGTACGTGATCGGCAGACGACGGTCGCGTCCGAACGCCATGCCCGAGATCTTCGGGCCGATGGCACCCTGCCGGCGCTTCCACTCGGAGCGGTCGACCAGCCGGGTCACCTCGGCCACCGTGTCGGGGTCGTGACCCTCCGCCACGATGTCGGCGGCACCCAGGGCCCGGGTGATGTACCCGTCCAGGATGCTGTCGAGCACCTCGTACGGCGGGAGCGAGTCCTCGTCCTTCTGGTCGGGACGGAGCTCGGCGGATGGCGGTTTGGTGATCGAGTTCTCGGGGATCGGCTCGGTCTCGCCCCGTGCCGCGGCGAACCGGTTGCGCCACGTGGCGAGTTCCCACACGAGGGTCTTGGGGACGTCCTTGATCGGTGCGAAGCCGCCGACCGAGTCACCGTAGATGGTGGAGTACCCGACCGACAGCTCGGTCTTGTTCCCGGTCGTGAGCACCAGGTGACCGTCGAGGTTCGACAGCCCCATGAGCACGAGCGCCCGGGCGCGGGCCTGGATGTTCTCGGCGGCGAGCCCGGTCAGGTGGAGCTGGTCCTCGAAGGGGCGTACGAGGTCGGCGATCGCCTCGGTCCGGTAGTGCAGGCCGAGGCGTTCGGCGACGTCGTCGGCGTCCGAGCGGGAGTGCTGCGACGACCACTGGGACGGCATCGAGACGCCGTACACGCGGTCGGGGCCGAGGGCGTCGACCGCGATCGCCGCGCACACCGCCGAGTCGATCCCACCGGACAGGCCGAGGACGACCGAACGGAAGCCGTTCTTCTCGACGTAGTCGCGTGTGCCGAGGACGAGCGCGTTCCAGATCTCCTCGAGGTCGTCACGGGGTTCGGCGACGTCGCGGGGGAGTGCCGGGCGTTGGCCGTCCAGCGCGATGCTCCCGGGGGTGGTGTCCGGGGTGTCGAGGAGGACCCGGTGGACGTCCTCGGTCACGACCGGGTCGGTCGCCGGCGCGGGGTCGAGGTCGACGAGGAGCAGGTGCTCCCGGAACTGCGGGGCGCGGGCGAGGACCGTCCCCGCTTCGTCGACGACGAGGCTGTCCCCGTCGAAGACCAGGTCGTCCTGGCCGCCCACGATGTTGACGTAGGCGACGATCGTGTCGGACTCCGTGGCCCGCCGGGTGACGAGCGGGAGGCGGACCTCGTCCTTGTCCGCGATCCACGGCGAGGCGTTGACGACGAGGAGCAAGCCTGCGTCGGCGGCGAGCACCCGGGCGACCGGACCGCCCTCGCGCCACAGGTCCTCGCAGATGATGATCGCGACGTCGACGTCGGCGATGCGCGCGACGAGCAGGTCGTCGCCCGGGATGAACACCCGGTACTCGTCGAACACCGAGTAGTTCGGCAGGTGGTACTTGGCGGTCGTGGCGATGACCCGCCCGTGCTGGAGCACGCTCGCGCAGTTCTGGGCGATGGCGCTCGGCGCGGTGGTGACGTCCACCGAGCGGGGCTCGAACGGGCCGTCCGGGTGGCCGACGACGACGGCGACGTCCCCGAGGCCCTGGTCGGCGAGCCGGCGTGCGAGGGTCTCCACGGCCTCCCGTGCGGCGCGGAGGAACGACGGGCGCGAGGCGAGGTCCTCGATGGGGTACCCGGAGATCGCCATCTCGCCGAAGGCGACGAGGTCCGCGCCCTGCTCGGCGGCCGATCGCGTGGCCGTGATGATGCCTGCCGCGTTGTGCTCGAACGCCCCGACGACCGGGTTGGTCTGTGCGAGCGCCAAGCGGAGTCGGGGCATGGCCACTACCCTAGTGACGACCATCAGAAAGGGCGTGCATGGACAAGCAGACGGACTTCGTGCTCCGCACCATCGAGGAGCGCGGCATCAAGTTCATCCGACTCTGGTTCACCGACGTCATCGGCACGCTCAAGTCCGTCGCGATCGCCCCCGCCGAGGTCGAGGGCGCGTTCGCCGAGGGGATCGGGTTCGACGGCTCCGCGATCGAGGGCCTCACCCGCTCGTACGAGGCCGACGTGCTCGCGCACCCGGACCCCTCGACGTTCCAGATCCTGCCCTGGCGCGGCGAGGTCGACCCGACCGCCCGCATGTTCTGTGACATCACGACCCCGGACGGGCAGCCCGCGGTGGCCGATCCGCGCAACGTCCTCAAGCGCACGCTCGCACGTGCCGGCGAGCGCGGCTTCACCTTCTACACGCACCCCGAGGTCGAGTTCTACCTGCTCAAGAGCCTGGCGCTCACCGACGGCCGTCCGGAGCCCGTCGACCAGGCCGGGTACTTCGACAACGTGCCCGGCGGCAGTGCCCACGACTTCCGGCGTCGTTCGGTGCGCATGCTCGAGGACCTCGGCATCTCGGTGGAGTTCTCCCACCACGAGGCCGGCCCGGGCCAGAACGAGATCGACCTCCGCTACGCGGACGCCCTGACGACCGCCGACAACATCATGACCTTCCGCACCGTCGTGAAAGAGGTCGCGATCGAGCAGGGCGTCTACGCCACGTTCATGCCGAAGCCGCTGTCGGGTCGGCCGGGTTCCGGCATGCACACGCACGTGTCGCTGTTCGAGGGCGACCAGAACGCCTTCTACGAGCCCGGTGGCGAGTACCAGCTGTCGACGATGGGCCGTCAGTTCATCGCGGGGCTGCTCCGACACGCGCCCGAGATCACCGCTGTCACGAACCAGTTCGTCAACTCGTACAAGCGCCTCTGGGGCGGTGACGAGGCTCCGTCCTTCGTGACGTGGGGGCACAACAACCGCTCGGCCCTCGTCCGCGTGCCCCTGTACAAGCCGAACAAGGGGCAGTCGAGCCGGGTCGAGTACCGGGCGATGGACTCCGCCGCCAACCCCTACCTCGCGTTCTCGCTGCTCCTCGCCGCGGGGCTCAAGGGCATCGAGGAGGGCTACGAGCTCCCCGCGGAGGCCGAGGACAACGTGTGGAGCCTCACCGACGCGGAGCGCCGTGCGCTCGGCTACAACCAGTTGCCGGCGAGCCTCGACCACGCGCTCAGCCTCATGGAGGACTCGGAGCTCGTCGCCGAGACACTCGGCGAGCAGGTGTTCAACTTCGTGCTGCTCAACAAGCGGCAGGAGTGGAAGGCCTACCGCGACCAGGTGACGCCGTTCGAGCTCGAGACGAACCTCGAGCGGCTCTAGCCGGACCGGACCACGAGCGGGTCCGAGCGCACGGTGCTCCGGGCCCGGAACCACCGCCGAGCAGGACCAGGAACCGCATGAGCGACACGACGACGACGACGTCGCGGAGCGTGTTGGCGCGCCTCGGGTTCGCGGACCTCGGGACGGCGCAGGAGCGGATCGCGGCCCTCGGCCGTCGGGTTCCCGTCGCCGAGGCCGCGTCGACCTGGGGGGCCACGGCCGACCCCGACGGCGCACTGCTCGCGGTCGAGCGGCTGCTCGACGCCGCGCCGGAGGCCGTCGCCCCCGTGCTCGCCGACCGAGCAGCCACCGAGCGCCTCATCCGCCTCGTCGGGGCGTCGGCGGGGCTGGCGGAGTTCCTCGTCCGTCGGCCCGGGGAGCTCGCCCTGCTGCTCGACCCCGTCGCACCGCCGGACGACGCCGACACCTACCGGCAGGCGCTCGAGCGGGCGGTCGACGGCGCGGTCGGCGAGGACGCCCGGGTCCGGCTCCGGGTGCGCTACCGCAGCCTCCTGGCCCGCATCGCGCTCCACGACGTCATGCACCCGGACGCGACCGAGGCGTTCCCGGCCGTCGCCGCGGGACTCGCCGACCTCGCTGGCGCCGCCCTCGACGTCGCCGTCGCGATCGCCCGGCGCGAGGTCCCGTTCCCGGAGGGCGACGTCGCCGCGACTCCGCTCGCCGTGATCGGCATGGGCAAGGCCGGCGCCCGCGAGCTCAACTACGTCAGCGACGTCGACGTCATCTTCGTCACCGAGCCCACCGAGGGCGTCGGCACCGACCGCGCGGTCCTCATCGCGACGCGCATCGCGATCGCCGCGACGCACGTCATCACGGATCTCGCAGCGGAACCGCCCCTCTGGGAGGTCGACGCGAACCTCCGCCCCGAGGGCAAGGACGGCGCGCTCGTGCGGACGCTCGACTCGCACGTGGCGTACTACGCCCGGTGGGCCCGCGAGTGGGAGTTCCAGGCACTGCTCAAGGCGCGGCCGATCGCCGGTTCGCGCGACCTCGGCGAGCGGTACGTCGCGGCGGTCGCGCCGTTCGTGTGGGAGTCGTCCGACCGGCCCGGCTTCGTGGAGTCCGTGCAGCGGATGCGCGAACGCGTCACGGCGGCGATCCCGGGCGACCAGGTGGACCGGCAGATCAAGCTCGGACCGGGTGGGCTGCGCGACGTCGAGTTCACGGTGCAGCTCCTCCAGCTCGTGCACGGTCGCACGGACCCGACCGTCCGGCAGCGTGCGACGCTCGATGCGATGGCGGCCCTCACCGATGCCGGGTACGTCGGGCGTCCCGAGGCGGCGCGGTTCGGGCCGGACTACGCGTTCCTCCGGGTCCTCGAGCACCGCATCCAGCTCCGGGGGCTGCGTCGCACGCACCTCATGCCCGCCGACGAGTCCGACCTGCGCGTGTTGGCGCGGTCGACCGGGGTCGCGACGAGCGCCGAGCAGCTGCTCACCCGGTGGCGCTCGGTCAAGCGCGAGGTCCGCGGCCTGCACGAGCGGCTGTTCTACCGACCGCTGCTGTCGGCGGTCGCCGCGACGTCGGCGGACGGCATCGTGCTCACGAGCGACCAGGTGCGGCAGCGCCTCGCGGCGATCGGGTTCGTGGACCCGGACGGCGCGTTCGAGCACATCCGCGCGCTCACGCAGGGGGTGTCGCGACGGGCGACGATCCAGCGCACGCTCCTCCCGGTCCTCCTGCGGTGGATGGCCGAGGGTCCGGCACCGGACCGCGCCCTGCTCGCGTTCCGACGGCTCAGCGACGCGCTGGGGGAGTCGAACTGGTTCCTCCGCATGCTCCGTGACTCGGACGGCGCCGCCTACAGCCTCACCGTCGTGCTGTCGGAGTCCGCGTTCCTGGCCGGTCTGCTCGAGCGGACGCCCGAGGCGGCACGGTGGCTCGACGACCCCGACGAGCTCCTGCGACCGCGTCCACGTGCCGCGCTCGTCGCCGAGGCCGAGGCGACCGTCGCGCGCCACGCGACGGACGACGTGGGCGCCGCCGCGGTCCTCCGCGCTGCCCGTCGGCGCGAGACGCTCCGGCTCGGCATGGCCGCGGTCATCGGGCGGATCCGGGTCGAGGAACTCGGTGAGGCGCTGACGGACGTGTCCGAGGCCATGCTCACGGGCGCGCTCGAGCTCGCGCGCCGGGGGACCGCGCCGGGGCTCGAGTTCGGCATCGTGGCGATGGGCCGGTTCGGCGGCCGCGAACTCGGCTTCGGCTCCGACGCCGACGTCCTGTACGTGTACCGCGCGGACGGCTGGGACCGCGAGGCCGCCGCACGTGCCGCCCGCCGCATCGTGACGCGCCTCGGGACCTGCACCGAGGACGCCCTGTTCCCCTTCGACCTCGACATCGGACTGCGGCCCGAGGGTGTGAACGGCCCGGTCGTCCGGACGCTCGAGTCGTACGCCGCGTACTACGCCCGCTGGTCCCTGACCTGGGAGGCGCAGGCGCTCCTCCGCGCCCGCGGTGCGGTCGGCGACGACGCACTGCTCCGGAACTTCGAGCACCTGGCCGACCTGACGCGGTACCCGGAACACCTCGACGACCGCGAGGTCCGCGAGGTCAAGCGCATCAAGGCGCGCGTGGAGTCGGAGCGGCTGCCTCGCGGCGCGGACCCCGCTCGGCACCTCAAGCTCGGGCGGGGATCACTCAGCGACGTCGAGTGGTTCGTACAGCTCCTCCAGCTCCGGCACGCACTCGCGATCCCCGGGCTCCGGACGACGTCGACCCTGCGGGCACTGCGCGCCGCCGAGCGCGCCGGGCTGGTCACGAGGGACGACGCCGAGCGCCTGGCCGACGCGTGGCTCCTGGCATCGCGGGCCCGCAGCGCGCTGGTGCTCTGGACGGGCCGCACGACCGACGTGCTCCCCGTCGAGCGAGCCCAGCTCGAGGGCGTCGCACGGTTGCTCGGGTACCCGCACGGGTCGGCGTCGCAGCTCGAGGAGGACTACCTCGCGACGACGCGCCGCGCTCGGCAGGTGTTCGAGCGCGAGTTCTACGGAGGACCGGACCGGAGCCCCGTCGAGGGCTGACATTCCTGCGGACGAGAGCCGCCGGGCGAGGGTCGGTGCTCCCGGGCCGGCAGACCACTCGGATCTGCGCCCGACACGCCCGAGATGCAGATCTCGCGGGTGATGCGCCCGACGATCACGGGTGATTTCGTGTTGGCGCGGATCGTCCCCCGACCTGGGAACGGTGTACCCCGGCGCTCAGGGACTGCGCGGCTCCGGCCCGGCGTCGCGCTCGGTTCGACGCAGTGCTCCCGGTCCGGCCCCCGGACGACACCTGTCAAGCACGAAAACGCGCTGTGACCAGGTGATCACGCGAGACCGACCGAAGCGGCGAACGGCCCTTCCGGCGCTGGAACATCGGCTCGATGCGGAACCGTCGGTCCCCCTTCCTGCTGTCGGGCGGACGGCGGACATGTCGGGTAGGGCGAACGACCGACCCCGATGTACCCCGTAACGCACGTGTAACACCCCCGGACGGGGGCCGCGTTGTGGACTCCGGCAGGCTCTGTCACAAATGAAGCACCCGAACTGACCCTGGTTCCCCGATGGCGCGGAATCCCACCTCGAACGCCGAAGCAGGGATCGATGTTCACTTTCATCCTCCAAATCCGCCAGATGGTCGATGGACACCCGGAGTTCTACTTGTTCACCGTGTACTCGGCGATCATCTGGCTCCTCTGGATCGCCAAGGTGGTGATCTCCGCCCGGTACCGGCCGTACACGGGCACGTTCACGGGGACGACGAGCGTCGTCGTCCCCGTCGTCGACGAGCCACTCGACCTCTTCCGTGACGTCATCGGCCGCATGGTCGAGCAGCGTCCGGGCGAGATCATCGTCGTCATCAACGGCGCGCCCAACGCGGGGCTCGTGCAGGTCTGCGAGGAATTCGCCCCCCTCGTGACCTGGACGCACACCCCGATCCCGGGCAAGCGCAACGCCGTCAAGATCGGAACCGAGCTCTCGCGCGGTGACATCACGATCCTCGTCGACTCGGACACCGTCTGGACCCCCGGCACGCTCGACGAACTCGTCAAGCCGTTCGCCGACGAGTCCGTGGGCGGCGTCACGACGCGCCAGCGCATCCTCGAACCCGAGCGCAGCTGGATCACCCGCTGGGCGGACTGGCTCGAGAACTCCCGAGCCCTCTACTCGATGCCGGCGCAGAGCGTGCTCGGGCAGATCGGGTGCCTCCCGGGCCGGACGATCGCGTTCCGCCGCAGCATCCTCATGCGCGTCATGGAGAAGTTCATGACCGAGAAGTTCATGGGCGTGTTCCTCGAGGTGTCCGACGACCGGACGCTCACGAACCTCACGCTCAAGGAGGGCTACCGGACCGTCTACCAGTACACGTCACTCGTGTACACGGACGCGCCGCTCAAGGTGAAGAAGCTGTTCAAGCAGCAGCTCCGCTGGGCGCGTGGTTCGCAGTACAACACGCTGCGGATGCTCCCGTGGATGATCGGCCACGCCCCGATCCTCGCGCTGTTCTTCGTGACCGACATCATCCTGCCGTTCATGCTCTTCGGTGTCATCGCCGGCTGGGTGTACCGCGCGTTCACCGGTCAGGGCCAGAACCTCTACCAGGGCATCCTGCACCAGTACGGGTTCTCGACCGGCTTCGTCTACGTCGCCGCGCTCATGGTCGTCTCGAGCGTGCTCAGCATGGCGATCCGGCAGATGCGGCACCTCGCCGAGAAGCCGTCCGACTTCGTCCGCCTGCCGATGTTCATCATCGTCTCGACGTTCTTCCTCATGCCGATCCGGCTGCTCGGGTTCTTCCGCCTCGCGCACGCCTCGGGCTGGGGTACCCGCGCCGGTGCGTACGCAGGCGGACCGATGGAGACCGAGCCCGCCGTACCCGTCCCCGGCCACGACAGCACCCCGCCCGTCAGCCCCATCGACCGGATCGACGAGGTCCGCTCCGAGGACGTCGACCGAGAGTTCGAGCAGATGTTCCAACTCGGCTCCTCGACCGGCGCCGACGCCACCAGCACCTCCACCACCACCGTCCTCGCGACGCGTCGGGACACCGTCCGGGACGCCCGCATCTCGCGCAAGGCGGCGGCGACGCCCGCCAAGCGCGTCAACCCCTACGCGGTGATCCCGTACCTCATCGGTGTCGCGATCTTCGCCCTGGAGGCACTCACCATTGTCTGAATCCATCCGCCACTCCGGAAGCTGGTGGGCCCCGTCGAGCAAGCACGCCAAGCGCACCGCCGTCGGGACCACCGCCATCGTCGTCGCCCTCGCACTCATCACGTGGGCCGTCTGGATCTCGCCCGGCAACGTGGTCAGCACCGCCGTGCACCACGCGCTGGGCGTGAAGACCCAGGCCCAGAAGACCGCGGACGCCACGGCCGACGCGGCGAAGCTGCAGGCGAAGCTCACCGCCGCGCAGCACCGCATCTGGAAGCTCGAGGGGCAGCTCCAGTCCGCGAACGCCTCCGGCGCCTCTCGCGCCGAACGTCTCGCCTCCTTGCAGGCGCAGCTCAAGACCGCGTACGCCAAGCTCGGCACGGCCGAGTCGGCGGCGTCCGGTGGGACCACGACCGCGTCCGGATCGACGTCGGGCGGGTCCGGTTCCGCCAGCGCCTCCAACGGGTCCGGCGGGTCCGGTGCCGCCCCCGCGGCCGCCGGGAACCCGGCCAAGGCGTCGTCGACCTCGACGGCGGCCGTCGCGGCCCCGACGAAGGCCGAGGTCCTCGCGCAGACGTCCCGCTGGTTCGGCCTGTACACGGACCAGTCGCCCTTCAACTGGGCGACGTACGACGACACCGCCACCAAGATCGGGACCGCGCCGAACATGGCGGGGTACTTCCAGGGCTTCGACCAGGACTTCCGAGCCGACGCGGTGCAGCGCTCGTGGGCGAACGGCCGGCTCCCGATGCTCACGTGGGAGTCGCAGCCGAACGCCGCCGGCAACAACGCGCCGGACCAGTCCGCGTACAGCCTGTCGAAGATCATCAAGGGTGACTTCGACGCGTACATCACGAAGTACGCCGAAGCGGTCAAGGCCAACGGTCAGCCGGTCGCGATCCGGTTCGACCACGAGATGAACGGCAACTGGTACCCCTGGTCCGAGGGCGTGAACGGGAACACCCGGGGTCAGTACGTCGAGGCGTGGCGGCATGTGTGGAAGATCTTCCAGGCCACGGGAGCGAACGCCGATGCCATCTGGGTCTGGGCGCCGTCCCGCGTCGACGTGCTCCCGACCGAGAGCACCACGGCGTGGAACCACCGCACGATCGACTACACCACGTCGCTGTACCCGGGCACGCAGTACGTCGACTGGGTCGGCATGAGTGGGTACTACCGCTCCGCGAGCTCTGACCCGACGTTCGACACCACGTTCGGTGCGACGCTCCAGCAGCTCCGGCAGATCGCGCCCGACAAGAAGATCCTGCTCGCCGAGATCGGCGCGACCGAGACCGGCGGCAGCATCGGCTCGGCCAACGCACCGAGCCAGAAGGCCGCGTGGATCACGTCGCTCTTCGACGCCCTGGCCGAACCGCAGAACAAGGACATCATCGGGTTCTCGTACTTCGACGAGACCGCGACGACGATCGCGGACGGCGTCCGCAGCACCAACGACTGGCGCATCGACTCGCGCTCCGACAGCCTCGCCGCGTTCACGGCGGGCATCGCACGCACCGACATCGACTACGACCTGCAGGAGGTCAGCAAGTGACGAACAGCAACAGCGAGCACGCCGCCACCGGGCTCGACACCCGCCCGGCGCCCCGGATCAGCGTCATCGGGACCGGGTACCTCGGTGCGACGCACGCCGCGGCCATGGCCGAGATGGGGTTCGACACCATCGGCGTGGACGTCGACCCGTCGAAGCTCGCGGCCCTCGCCGCGGGCGAGGTCCCGTTCTACGAGCCCGGGCTCCCCGAACTCATCACCAAGCACGTCGCGAGCGGCAAGCTCCGCTTCACGGCGGACCTCGCCGAGGCGGTCGCGTCGAGCGATGTGCACTTCATCTGCGTCGGCACGCCCCAGCGAGCGGGTAGCCACGCGGCGAACCTCAGCTACGTCGAGAGTGCCACCCGGTCCGTCGCGGAGCACCTGACGCACCCGGGCCTCATCGTGGGCAAGTCGACGGTCCCGGTCGGTACGGCGGCACGGCTGCGCTCCCTCGTCGCCGAGTTCTCGCCCGCCGGCATCGACGTCGAGCTCATCTGGAACCCCGAGTTCCTCCGCGAGGGCAAGGCGGTCGAGGACACGCTGCACCCGGACCGCCTGGTCTGGGGCGGTGCCTCCGCGGCGGCGGACGCCGTCATCCGCGAGGTCTACGCCGCACCGATCGCCGAGGGCACGCCCGTCATCGCGACGGACCTGCCGACCGCCGAGCTCGTCAAGGTGAGCGCGAACGCGTTCCTCGCCACGAAGATCTCGTTCATCAACGCGATCTCGGAGCTGTGCGACATCGCCGGCGCGGACGTCACGACGCTCGCCGACGCCCTCGGGCACGACGTGCGCATCGGTCGCAAGTTCCTGAACGCGGGCCTCGGCTTCGGCGGTGGCTGCCTGCCGAAGGACATCCGTGCGCTCATGCACCGCTCGTCCGAACTCGGCGCGAACCGGGTGGTCGGCCTCATGCAGCAGGTCGACGAGATCAACATGGGCCAGCGCCAGCGCGTCATCGACATGGCGATCGAGGCGGCCCAGGGCTCGGTGCTCAACCGGCGCATCGCCGTCATCGGCGCCGCGTTCAAGCCGCTCACCGACGACGTACGCGACTCCCCGGCGCTCAACGTCGCCGCGGCCCTGCATCTCCGCGGCGCGCAGGTCTCGCTCTGGGACCCGGAGGCCATGGAGACCGCCAAGCGCAGCTTCCCGACGCTCACCTACGCGGAGAGCATGGAGGCCGCGGTCGAGGGTGCCGACATGGTGCTCGTCCTCACCGAGTGGGACGACATCGTGCAGGCCGACCCGTCGAGCCTCCGTGCGCTCGTCGGTCGCGCGATCGTGATCGACGCGCGCAACTGCATCCCGGTCACCGACTGGGTCAAGGCGGGGTGGTCCGTCCGATCCCTGGGCCGGACCGCCTCGGTCGCGGGTGCACCCGTGAGCATCGCCGCCGGGACGAACGACTTGATGGCCACGAGTCGCTAGCCCCGCGGGGAACCGGAGGGCCCGTGTCGGCGGACACGGGCCCTTCGCCGTTCCCGCACACGGCCGGAGGTCCGTCCCGCGTCGCGCGCTGCGGTGACGCTCGCGGGCGGCCCGGCCCGTGCCTCCCAATCCGTGCCTCCCGGCCGTCCTCCGCGGTGACGAGACGACGAGAGGCCCGCACCCTGGCGGGTGCGGGCCTCTCGCGAGCGGCTGCGACTCAGACGCCGAAGTACATCTCGTACTCGAACGGGTGCGGGCGCTGCGCGTACGGGAGGATCTCCTTCTCGTACTTGTAGTCGATCCAGGTGCGGATGAGGTCCTCGGTGAAGACGTTGCCCTTCGTGAGGAACTCGTGGTCGGCCTCGAGCGCGGCGAGGGCCTCCTGGAGCGACGACGGCACCTGCGGGATGCCCTTGGCTTCCTCGGGCGGGAGCTCGTAGAGGTCCTTGTCGACCGGCTCGTGCGGCTCGATGCGGTTCTGGATGCCGTCGAGCCCGGCCATCATCTGCGCGGCGAACGCGAGGTAGGGGTTTCCCGAGGCATCCGGTGCACGGAACTCGATGCGCTTCGCCTTCGGGTTCGTGCCCGTGATCGGGATGCGGATGGACGCCGACCGGTTGCCCGCCGAGTAGACGAGGTTGACGGGGGCCTCGAAGCCCGGGATGAGCCGGTGGTACGAGTTGATCGTCGGGTTCGTGAAGGCCAGGACCGCCGGGGCGTGCTTGAGCAGGCCGCCGATGTACCAGCGGGCGATGTCCGACAGACCCCCGTAGCCGTTCTCGTCGTAGAACAGCGGCGAGCCGTCGCTCCACAGCGACTGGTGCGTGTGCATGCCCGAGCCGTTGTCGCCGAACAGCGGCTTCGGCATGAAGGTCGCGACCTTGCCCCACTGCTCCGCGGTGTTCTTGACGATGTACTTGAACTTGAGGATGTCGTCGGCCGCGTGCACCATCGTGTCGAAGCGGTAGTTGATCTCCTGCTGCCCGCCCGTGCCGACCTCGTGGTGGGCGCGCTCGAGCACGAGGCCCGAGTCGATGAGCTTGAGCGAGATGTCGTCACGCAGGTCGGCGGTCTTGTCGACCGGCGACACCGGGAAGTACCCGCCCTTGTACGCGGTCTTGTTCGCGAGGTTCCCGCCCTCTTCGCGACGACCGCTGTTCCAGGCGCCCTCTTCGCTGTCCACCTCGTAGAAGCTGCTGTTCTGCTTCACCTCGTAGCGGACGTCGTCGAAGATGTAGAACTCGGCCTCGGGGGCGAAGAACGCGGTGTCCGCGATGCCCGTGGACGCGAGGTACTTCTCCGCCTTCTTGGCGACCTGACGCGGGTCACGGGCGTAGATCTCGCCGTTCCGCGGGTTGTAGATGTCGAAGACCATGATCAGCGTCCGCTCGGCCCGGAACGGGTCGATGTAGGCCGTCGTCACGTCGGGGATGAGCTGCATGTCCGACTCGTGGATCGAGGCGAACCCGCGGATCGACGAACCGTCGAAGAGCTGCCCGACGGCGAAGAAGTCCTCGTCGACCGTGGAGGCGGGGATGTTGAAGTGCTGCTGGACACCGGGCAGATCCGTGAAGCGGATGTCGAGGAACTTGACATCCGTGTCCTTGATGAACGCGAGCACCTCGGAGGAATCACTGAACATGTGAGTCGTTCTCCAATGGTTGGTGATGGCGGGGGCCAGGAGGCTACCTCCGTCGAGGCTATTGACCCGGCATTTCCCCGACGTGACTGCATTGTTTCCGGCATGTTACGTGGCGGTCGGCCCAGTACCCTGGGTGGTATGCCCGGTCCGACCTACTCAGCCCCCGCCGCCTCGTCGGACACCTGGCCCGGGAAGGACCTCGGGCTCCCGGCTGAAGGGTCCCGGAGCGTCGCTCGGCTCGGTCGTCGGATCGCTGCCCTCGCGATCGACGGTGTCCTGGCGGACCTGGTCGCCGTGGCGCTCCACGTCTACCCGTCCGGCCGCGACGTCGCCGAGGGCTGGTGGGTCCTCGGGATCTTCGCCGTGCTGCAGATCGTCTTCATCGCCGTGCTCAGCGGCAGCTTCGGTCACCTGTGCGTGGGGCTGCGGGTCGTACCTGTTCGACCCGGGTACATCGGCGTGGTTCGGCCGGTGGTCCGCACGGTCCTGCTGTGCATCGTGATCCCCGCGTTCATCTTCGACCGGGATCAGCGTGGGTTGCACGACCGGATCCCGGGCACCGTGCTCGTCCGCCGATAGCCGAGCGCGCCCTCAGGGGACGAGGCGGACACGCGAGTTCCGCCCCCGGGAGCGGAGGGGGCCGACGTTTCGCCCCGGGAGCGGAGGGCGCCGACGTTTCGCCGCGCGAGCGGAGGGCGGAGACGACGAAGGCCCCACAGTCGAGCGGGGCCTTCGTGGTGATCCGGGGTGCTCAGCGAGGTCGCCCGGCACGCATGCGCGTCGGGTCCATGCCCTTCGGGATCGCGGACGCGGGGTTCTGGGTCAGCGAGTCGAGCCGGTTCGCGACGGCGACGACCTCGTTGCGGTTGAGCGAACGCTTCAGACGGTTCATCCGCCGTGGCAGCCGGTGCAGCGTGACAGCGTCCTCGCCGTCACCCACGGCGATCACGTGGAGCGCGACGTTCGGCACGATGCGGTGCACCTTGCGTCGCTCCTCCTCGACCAGGCGGGAGAGCGTCGCCGTCCGTCCCTCGGTGATGAGGACCACGCCGGGAGTCCCGACGGCGCGGTAGACCGCGGCCTGCGACCGGGCATGCACGGCGACGGGCATCTCGCTCGACCGCCAGTTGCGGCGGAGGGAGTTCGACAGGACGGCGCCGACCGCGCCGGGCTGGCCGTCGATCTGCGAGTACGCCGCCCGCTCGGCGAGACGCCCGAGCACGATGAGGAACAACAGGACGCCGAGCAGCACGCCCGCGACGATCCAGAGGATCTGGGCGAAGACGGTCTGGTTCGGCAGCAGGAACGCCAGCAGGACGCCCGCGAGCACGGGAACGCCGAACGCGAGGATGAACCACCCGAGCGACGTCGGGTCGGCGCGCCGCGTCATCTGGAAGACCTGGAACATCTGCTTGAGACGTCCGGGCTCCTTCGCCGTCGGCTCCGGGGTCGTGGTGCGTGCCATGCGTCCAGGATACGGCCTGCCCGGACACCGGTGATCCCGAGGTCGGCGCTGCGGGCGAACGAACCGTCCTGGTCCGTGTGGAGGGCGCGGGAGCCGTCGTCCACATGTGCCCGGCCGCCCGATCGTTCCCCTGGTGGATTCCGTGGCGGGTCGTGGCGGCGTGGGGACCGCGATGCTACCGGGCATGGACGGATGGTTGCGAGGAAGGGACGGGCGACGGAACGGGCGGATCGCGCCACCGCAGGTCCGGATCACCCGGAGACCCGACCGGCGTACCCCGCGCGTCGACCGTGGACGGGGCCACGGTACCGAAGCGGACGGGGGTACCGACGTCGCCGAGGCGGTCGTGGTGGACGACCAGGGGTGGCCCAACTCCTGGATCCCGTGCGTCGACGTGGACGCGGCTGCTGGCTTCCTCGGATGGGTGGCAGCGCGAGGTGTTGACGAGGACCGCCACCTCGTCCGCGTCTCCGCGTTGGCGGCCGGTCCGGACGGCCTCCCGACGGCGTTCGTCCGTCAGGTGGAGGGTCTCCCGCTGCCGATCGCGCTCGACGTGCTCGGCGGACTCACGGTCGGTGTCGCGGTGACGCTCGGGCTGCCGCTCGTCCGCCTCGCCGTGCGCGCCGCCGTGTCGGGCAGCACCCCGGTCCTCCTGCCGTTCGGCCCGGTACGACCGTCGGACGTGCTCGTGGACCGCTCGGGGGCGGTCGTCGTCGCCGAGCCGCCCCCCGGCGCATCCGGGGGTCCGCCGCACCTGCCCGGTTCCGGCACGGAGAGCGCCATGATGCGTTCCTCGGCGGCGGGACGTCGCCACCGCGCGCCTGCCGGTGTGGACGGCCTGCTCGTGGCGTGCCGCGTCGTGTGGGAGCGGGCGGACCCGCGTCTGCCCGAAGTCGACCGCGTGTTGCGCGCACTCGACGAGGCGCGCGCCGACGTCGACGGCTGGACCGATCGCGTGCCCGCGGCGATGGTCGCCGCGGCGGTGCCTCGCCCGGTCCGATGGCCTCACGACGCGACGTTCCCGGGCACGGTCGCCACCGACAGGGCCTCGCCGGCTGCGGTGCATGGGGGAGCGACGCGGTGGGGCGCAGGGGGAGCGGTGCGTGCCGGCGCGGGCCACGGCGACGGCGCGCCCGCGCCGCTCCCGAGCCGCGTGGGCACGATCGTCGGCGCGTTGTCGGCCGGTCTGCCGGTACCCGGGGGTCGGCGGCTCCCGCTCCGGGTGGCGATCGGCGGCCTCTTGGGCGTGGTCGGGCTCGTCACCGGGCTCGTGCTCACGGGCGGGCCGCGTGCGGCGACCGCGATGCCGGTGTCGCCCGGTGCGGGCACGACAGCGGCCCCGGTCCTCGTGCGAGGACCGGGGCCGCCGTGATCGCGTCAGTACCCGAGGTGCGCCGTGAAGTCGCCCGCCTCGAGCCGGTTCTTCACCGCGACGAGGTACCGCGCGGCGTCGGCACCGTCGATGATCCGGTGGTCGTACGACAGGGCGAGGAACACGGTCGATCGGATGGCGATCGCGTCCTGACCGTCGACGCTGATCACCGCCGGCTTCTTGACGACGATGCCCGTGCCGAGGATCGCCGACTGGGGCAGGAACACGACCGGGGTGTCGAACAGCGCACCACGCGAACCGGTGTTCGTGAGCGTGAACGTGCCTCCGGAGAGCTCGTCGGGCTTGAGCTGGTTGTTGCGCGTCCGCGCGGCCAGGTCCGCGATGCTGCCGGCCAGTTCCGCGAGGCTCAGCTCCGCCGCGTCCCGGATGACCGGGGTCAGCAGCCCGCGCTCGGTGTCCACCGCGATCGAGAGGTTCTCGGTCTCCGGGTACACGATCTCGTCGCCCTCCACCGTGGCGTTGAGCTTCGGGTGGGCCTTGAGGGCTTCGGCGGCGGCCAGGGCGAAGAACGGCATGAAGCTGAGCTTCGAGCCGGTCTTCTGCTGGAACTCGGCCTTGTGCGCGTCGCGGAAGCGGGCGACGTTCGTCACGTCGACCTCCACCACGCTCGTGAGCTGGGCGGTGGACTGCATCGACTGCACGGCCCGCTCGGCGACGACCTTGCGCAGGCGCGTCATCTTCTCGCGGGTGCCGCGGAGCGGCGACACCTCGGCGACGAACGGTGTCCCGCTCGCAGCCGGAGCCGTGGTCGACGCGGTGGAGGCTGCCGCTGCGGCAGCGGCCTCGGCGGCTGCGAGGACGTCCTCCTTGCGGACACGCCCGCCGACACCGGAGCCGGTCACGGTGGCGAGGTCGACGCCCTTCTCGTTCGCGAGCTTGCGGACGAGCGGGGTGACGTATCCGGAGGTGCCTGACGTGGTCGGGTTCGGGACCGTGGCCGACGTCGCCGGGGACTGCGGCGCCGCCGCGGGGGCTGACGGCACGGCGGCCGGAGGAGCGGGGACCGGCGCCGGCGGCGCGGGCACGGCGGCGGGCGGCGCGGGCACGGCGGCCGGCGGAGCGGCGGGAGCGGCCTGCGCGGCCGGCATCGGCTGGACGGCGGGCGGCGCCGGCGGTGCCGGGACGGGTGCGGGAACCTCGTGGTCCTGCTCGTCCGTCGGGGCGGCGAACGGGGCCTCCTGGTCGGCGGCCTGCTCGTTCTCGGGCGCGACCGGCTCGTTCGACTCGACGGGCGCGGCATCCTGCGCGGGGGCGTCGTCGGACGCGCCCTGGTCGGAACCGTCACCGATGCGGACCAGCGGCGTCCCCACCTCGACGGTCTCGTCCTCGCCGACGAGGATCTCCTCGACCACACCCGCGACCGGTGACGGGATCTCCGTGTCGACCTTGTCGGTCGAGACCTCGAGCAGCGGCTCGTCGACCTCGACGCGGTCGCCCACGTTCTTCAGCCATCGGGTCACCGTGCCCTCGGTGACGCTCTCCCCGAGCGCCGGGAGGTTGACGGATTCGCTCATCAGGTGGACTCCTCTTCGAAGGCGTGGTGGTGTGGTGGTGCGGTGGTGCTCGACCGGGTCCGGCGGAGCGTCACAGTGCGTGGAGGGGCTTGCCCGCGAGGTGCAGGAACGCCTCGCCGAGCGCCTCGTTCTGGGTCGGGTGTGCGTGGACCAGCGGGGCGACGTCCTCGGGGTGGGCTTCCCAGTTCACCGCGAGCTGGGCCTCACCGATGAGTTCGCCGACGCGCGCACCGATCATGTGCACGCCGACGACCGGACCGTCGACCACGCGCACGACCTTGATCGAGCCGGACGTGCCGATGATGTGGCTGCGGCCGTTCCCTGCGAGGTTGTAGTCGTACGCGTCGATCTTGTCGGCGCCGTACTCCTGCTCCGCCTTCGCCTGGGACAGCCCGACCGAGGCGACCTCGGGGTCGCAGTAGGTGACCTTCGGGATGTTCTTGTCCTCGATGATGACGGGACTCAACCCCGCGATCTCCTCGGCGACGAAGATGCCCTGCTGGAACCCGCGGTGCGCGAGCTGCAGGCCGGGGACGATGTCGCCGACGGCGAACACGCCGGGGACGCTCGTGCGGAGCCGGTCGTCCGTGAGCACGTACCCACGGTCCATCCGGATGCCGGTTTCCTCGTAGCCGAGCCCGGCCGTGACGGGACCGCGGCCGACGGCGACGAGCAGCAGGTCGGCCTCGACGGTGGAGCCGTTCTCGAGCGTCACGACGACGCCGTTCTCGTGCTGCTCGACGCCCTGGAACCGGACGCCGAGCGAGAACCCGATGCCGCGCTTGCGGAACGCCCGCTCGAGCTGCTTCGACATCGCCTCGTCCTCGTTCGGGACCAGGTGCGGCAGCGCCTCGATGATGGTGACGTCGGCGCCGAAGGACTTCCAGACGCTGGCGAACTCGACTCCGATGACACCGCCGCCGAGGATGGCCACCTTGTTCGGCACGTAGTCCATCTGCAGGGCGGTCTCGGAGGTGATGACCCGCCCGCCGATCTCGAGACCGGGCAGGCTGCGCGAGTAGGAACCGGTCGCGAGCACGACGTTCTTGCCGGTCACGGTGCGTTCACCGACCTGCACGGTGGTGGGGGAGGTGAGTCGACCGGAGCCCTCGACCACGGTGATGCCGCGCGCCTTGATCAGCCCCTGCAGGCCCTTGTACTTCGAGGTGATGACACCTTCGCGGTACTCGATCACCTTCGGGACGTCGATGCCGTGCAGCTGGGCCCTGACGCCGAAACGCTCGGCGTCACGGGCGCCGTCGGCGATCTCGGCCGCGTGGAGCAGTGCCTTGGTCGGGATGCATCCGCGGTGCAGGCAGGTCCCGCCGAGCTTGTCCTTCTCGACGAGCGCGACGCTCATCCCGAGCTCCGCGGCCCGGAGCGCCGCGGCGTACCCGCCGCTGCCGCCACCGAGGACCACGACGTCGTAAGTCTCTTCCGTCACCTGGTGCAACTCCCTCGTGCGAGAGGGCCGATCGGGCCCTCGTGGAACGCCGCGCCGCGGCGGCGCCCGGCGGTCGGTGCCCTGGTTCGGGTCCCGTGCCGTGTGTGAGCAGTCGGCGGATGACAAGCACATCCGCCGGAACGACCCTACTCCTCGGACTGCAGCTGTTCTGCGAGGGCGACGAGTGTCCGGACCATGACGCCGGTCGGACCCTTGCCGAGCCAGCCGTACCCGCCACCCTTGTTCTCGGCGGGCCCGGCGATGTCGAGGTGGGCCCACGGGATCGTGCTGCCGTCCGGGCGGGTGCCGACGAACCGCTCGAGGAACCGGCCCGCGAGCAGCATCCCGGCGGCCGGCTGCCCCGGCGTGGCGTTCACCATGTCGGCGACCTCGCTCGCGAGCCGCGCGTCCAGCTCGTCGGGCAGGGGCATCGGCCAGACGAGCTCGGAGACGGATTCGGCCACCGCACGGACGCGGTCGACGAGGTCGTCCGATCCCATCAGCCCGGACGTGCGGTCACCGAGGGCGACGACCTGCGCACCCGTGAGTGTCGCGACGTCGACGATCGCGTCCGGGACCTCGAGCGACGCCGCGGCGAGGCCGTCCCCGAGGACGAGGCGCCCCTCGGCGTCGGTGTTCGTCACCTCGACGGTCTTGCCGTTCTTGAGCGTCAGGACGTCGCCGGGGCGCGTGGCGGACCCCGACGGCATGTTCTCGGCCAGGCACAGCCACGCCGTGACGCGGACGTGGAGCCCCAGGCGGGCGGCGGCGACCGTGGCGGCGAGCACGGTGGCGGCGCCGGTCATGTCGTCCTTCATGCCGTTCATGCTCGCGGCGGGCTTCAGCGAGAGACCCCCGGAGTCGAAGGTGATGCCCTTGCCCACGAGCGCGAGGTGCTTCGACGCTCCGTCGGGCGCGTACCGCACGACCACGAGCCGGGGCGGCCGGACGGAGCCGCGGCCGACCCCGAGGATCCCGCCGTAGCCCTGCTCCTCGAGCGCGGCGACGTCGAGCACCTCGACGTCGAGGGGGAGTCCGCGCGCTGCGTCCAGGGCGGCCTCGGCGACGTCCTCGGGCGCCATGTCGGCGGCAGCGGTGTTGACGAGGTCACGGACGAGCGCCACCGCGTCGGCGACGATCGCCGGTCGGACCGTGGCCTCGGCCGGGGCGGCCGCGAGCACCGTGATCCGCTGGTCGCCGCGGACCGGTCCGGTGGTGCCGGTGCCGCGGTGCCGGGTGAACGTGTAGGTCCCGAGGGCCGCGCCCTCGAGCGCTGCGTCCACCAGGTCCTCGTGATCGGTCGGGAGGCCCAGCGCGATCGAGACGACGTCGTGCAGCTGTCGGACGGCGCTGCCGGCAGCCGCACGGATCGACGCCGCGTCGACCCGGCTCCCCAGGCCGATGAGCGCCACGCTGCGCGCGGCGAGGCCGGGCGCCGGCAGCCGGACCAGCTGGTCCTTCGTGCCGCGGACGCCGAGCGCCGCGAGGTCGATCCCGAGGTCGACGACGGTGCCGTCGGCGGTGGGGGCGACGACGGCGGGCGAGCCGTCGGAGCCCGGGCGGACCCCGAGCACGAGGACGTCGGCGTCGACGCTGTCGGGGCGGTCGGAGGTGGTGTCGAGCGTGGGGCGGACCATACCGCCAACCCTACTGACGCGCTCGTGCCGCACCGTCGGAGCTGTTCGCTCTGGGCGTGCAGCGGCGGTCGGGGGTGTCCGACGGCCCCGCCTAGCATGGTCGGGATGAACCCCGAAGACCTGTACACGCTGACCGCGGCAGCGGCGGACGTCCCGCCCGGTCTGCACCTGGTCGCGGGCCTGACGGGGTTCGCCGACGCCGGCACGGCGGTCGGTCAGGTGACCGAGACGCTGCTCGCCGGTCCGGGGGCGGTGCTCGTCGCGGAGTTCGATCCGGACATCCTGCTCGACTACCGGGCGCGCCGCCCGGTGATCACGTTCGACCGCGACCACATCGCCGAGGTCACGCCGTCCCGTCTGACGCTGCACCTCGTGCACGACGAACTCGGTCGCCCGTTCCTCTTCCTCTCCGGGTACGAGCCGGACTTCCAGTGGAACCGGTTCGTCCGCGCGGTGGTCGACCTCGCCGAGGACCTGGCCGTCACCGACACGACGTGGATCCAGTCCATCCCCATGCCCGTCCCGCACACCCGTCCGATCGGGATCACGGTGAGCGGGACACGCGCGGACCTCGTCGAGTCGATGAGCATCTGGAAGCCGCAGACCCAGGCACCGGCGAACGTGCTGCACCTCGTCGAGCACCGCATGAGCGAACTCGACCGCCAGGTCACCGGTCTCGTGCTGCTCGTCCCGCACTACCTGTCCGACACCGAGTACCCCGACGCCGCCGTCGCCGCGCTCTCCGGCATCGCGGCGGCGACCGGCCTGATCTTCCCGACGGACCGCCTCCGCGAACTCGGGCGCGACTTCCACAACCGCGTCGACGAGCAGGTCGCGGGCAACGGCGAGCTCGAGCACCTGGTGCAGGCACTCGAGGAGCGGCACGACACGTACGTCGAGGGCAACCCGGTGTCGTCGCCGCTCACCGGTGCCGACGGTGAGGTCCCGACGGCGGACGCGATCGCGGCCGAGCTCGAGCGCTTCCTGGCGGACCGCCGCCCGGACGGCCCCGACGGGGTCGCGGGCGACGCCACGCTCGACTGAGCCGCACGACCTCGGCAGCCGGAGCCGCACGGTCCGGAGGGCGGCCGCTGGATACGCTGGCGGGGATGAACTCCCGCCGCTCGTGGACCGTCTGGTCCGTCGCCGTGCTCGCCTACGTGCTGGCCGTGCTGCAGCGGTCGTCGCTCGGTGTGTCGGGCGTCCAGGCGCAGGAGCGGTTCGCCGTGTCCGCGGCCGTGCTCTCGACGCTGGCGGTCGTGCAGATCGCGGTGTACGCGGGCCTCCAGATCCCGGTCGGGATCCTGCTCGACCGGGTCGGGCCACGTCGGCTCGTCGCCGCCGGCGCGGCGTTGCTCGCGGTCGGTCAGGCGGTGGTCGCGATGTCACCGACGATCGATCCCGCGATCGGCGGTCGGGTGCTCGTCGGCGCCGGCGACGCCATGACCTTCATCTCGGTGATCCGGCTGTTGCCGATGTGGTTCACCGGGCCGATCCTCCCGCAGATCTCGCAGTGGACCGGCAACCTGGGGCAGCTCGGGCAGATCGCTTCGGCGTTCCCGTTCGCGGTCCTGCTCCACGCCTCCGGGTGGAGCGCCGCGTACGGCGTCGCGGCCGCGGTGAGCCTCGCCGGGTTCGTGCTGGTCGCCGCGTTCGTCCGCAACGGTCCGATCGCGGTGCGGACGGACGCCATCCCGTTGCCCGGCTCGCGGCGCGGCGCGTTCTCGACGTTCGGGCAGGCGCTGCGGCGTCCCGGGACCCAGCTCGGCTTCTGGTCGCACTACGTCACGCAGTCGTCGGGGACCGTGTTCAGCCTGTTGTGGGGCGTGCCGATGCTCGAGCGCGGGCTCGGGTACTCCGCGACCGTGGCGGCGGCGTTCCTCACGGTGATCGTGCTCGTCGGGTTCGTGGTCGGCCCGGTCCTCGGGGTGCTCTGCGCACGCTTCCCGTTCCGGCGGTCGAACCTCGTGCTGACGATCGTGGGCGTCATCTTCGCCGCGTGGACGGCCGTGCTGCTCTGGCCCGGCGCTCCGCCGACGTGGCTCGTCGTCGTGCTCGTGGTGGTCCTCGGCGTGGGCGGCCCCGGGTCCCTCATCGGCTTCGACTTCGCGCGGACCTTCAACCCCGTCGGGTCGCTCGGTTCGGCGAACGGCGTCGTCAACGTCGGCGGGTTCCTGGCTGCCTTCGTCATGATGTACTGCATCGGCGTCGTGCTCGACGCGGTCCACGACCACACGGGCGCGGCGGTCTTCGCGTGGTCGTCCTTCCGGGTCGCCCTGCTCGTGCAGTACGTCGTGGTGGGGTTCGGCGTGGTGATGCTCCTCGTCGCGCGGCACCGCACGCGAGCACGGATCCACGCCGAGGACGGAATACGCGTCGGCCCCCTCTGGGTTGCACTGGTGCGGCGTATGCGCGCCGGCCGTACGACGGACGGGCCGACCAGACCCTGACATCGCATCCCACCCGACCACGCATCGTGCGTTCGATCGACCTCGAGCGGACGACACGCGTCGGGCGGCGGCGGGACGTGCAATAATGGCGTACGGACCCGTTCGGGTCCTGGTACGCCGATCAGCGGCGAGCTCCGGCTCGTGGTGATCGGGGCACGAGGACTTGACATGGGTCCTCATGCTGCCCGGAACGCAGGGTCCTGACGTCGGTCCGCCGACGGCGGGGGCAGGACAGCGAGGGGCCGTCACGACCCAGGACGTGACACGACGAGAGAGGTGATCGCATGGCTGCCCGGAGCACGACGATCGATGCGACGAAGGCCACGGCCGACGCCGAGACGGTGGAGACCGCGACCGATGAGAACGCGGCACCCGCCGCGCCGAAGAAGCGCGCCCCCGCCAAGAAGGCCGCGCCGAAGAAGACGACCGCCAAGACCGCGCGCGGCAAGGCGGCCGCCCCCGCCGACGACGAGCCGGACACCGTCGAGGACGCGCCGGAGGACGCCGTCGACGTCGAGGCCGACGACACCGAGGTCGCGGCCGACTCCGAGGACAGCGACACCGAGGACGGCGAGGAGACCGAGTCCGAGGACACGGCGACCCCCGCGCCCGAGGCGGCCCCTCCGGCGGGCGCGCTCGTCATCTCGCAGGCCGACGACGACGAGGTCCCGGTCTACTCGACCACGATCACGGGCGCCACGGCGGACCCGGTCAAGGACTACCTGAAGCAGATCGGCAAGGTCCCGCTCCTGAACGCGGCCGAGGAGGTCGAGCTCGCGATGCGGATCGAGGCCGGCCTGTTCGCCGAGGACAAGCTCCAGCACGCGACGGGGCTGTCCAAGCAAGAGGAGCGTGAGCTCAAGTGGGTCGCCCGCGACGGTCAGCGCGCGAAGTCCCACCTGCTCGGTGCGAACCTCCGCCTCGTGGTGAGCCTCGCCAAGCGCTACACGGGTCGCGGCATGCAGTTCCTCGACCTCATCCAAGAGGGCAACCTCGGCCTCATCCGTGCCGTCGAGAAGTTCGACTACACGAAGGGCTTCAAGTTCTCGACCTACGCGACCTGGTGGATCCGGCAGGCGATCACCCGCGCCATGGCGGACCAGGCGCGGACCATCCGCATCCCGGTCCACATGGTCGAGGTCATCAACAAGCTCGCCCGCGTCCAGCGGCAGATGTTGCAGGACCTCGGACGTGAGCCCACGCCCGAGGAGCTCGCGCGTGAACTCGACATGACGCCGGAGAAGGTCGTCGAGGTCCAGAAGTACGGCCGCGAGCCGATCTCGCTGCACACCCCGCTCGGCGAGGACGGCGACAGCGAGTTCGGTGACCTCATCGAGGACACCGAGGCCGTCGTCCCGGCGGACGCAGTGGGCTTCACGATGCTGCAGAAGCAGCTCGAGAGCCTGCTCGACTCGCTGTCCGAGCGTGAGGCGGGCGTCATCCGCATGCGCTTCGGGCTCGGCGACGGCATGCCGAAGACCCTCGACCAGATCGGCGACACGTTCGGCGTCACCCGCGAGCGCATCCGCCAGATCGAGTCGAAGACGATGGCGAAGCTGCGCCACCCGTCGCGGTCGCAGTCCCTGCGCGACTACCTCGAGTAGGCCCCGCGTGCGTTTCGTCGTCCCGATCCTCATCGGGCGGATCCTCCGCGCCCTCGCTCGTGCGCGCGGCGGGGGATCCGCCTACCCCGGCTACATCCTCCTCAAGCTCGTTCCCGACTTCCTCCGGCACGTGTCGCGGCAGTTCCCGAACGGGATCGTGTTCGTCCTGGGTTCGAACGGCAAGTCGACGACGACCCACATGATCTCCGAGATCATGCGGGCGCACGGACTCCGCGTGTTCACCAACCCGTCCGGGGCGAACCTGCCGCAGGGCATCGCGTCGGCGCTCCTCTCGGAGGTCGGGCTGACGGGACGCCTCAAGGCGGACATCGGCATCCTCGAGGTCGACGAGGCCTTCGCCGTGGAGCTGTCCGGCATCCTCTCGCCGTCGACGGTCACGATGCTCAACGTGCAGGTGGACCAGCTGTACCGGTTCTTCGAGACGGAGCGCGTCGCGACGATGATGCTCGACACCGCGGCGACGTCGTCGCGGAACGTCATCACGAACCACGACGACCAGTTCCTCGACGCCTACGAGGGCCGGGCCGGGCAGCGGGTCCTGCGCTTCGGCGCCGCGCCCGAGGTCGTCGCTGCGGCCCCGAACGGATTGCAGAACGCGGACGACTTCGCCCGGGACGCGTCGGGCACGACCGCCGCGGACGCCGAGGTCGTCGAGTCCACCGGGGACGCAGCGGTGGTCCGCTTCGGTGGGGCCGACATCCCGGTGCGGCTGCCGGCCCGGGGGCTGCACTACGCGGTGGACGCCGCTGCTGCCACCGCGACCGCTTCGGCCGCCCTCGGCGAGCAGTTCCGCGCGGAAGCGGTGACCCGGGCGTTCACCGCGATGAAGCCGGCCTACGGGCGTGGTGAGCGCATCCCGATCGCGGGAGAGCACGCCGAGTTCACCATGTTCAAGAACGCCGCGAGCCTGCAGCTCAACCTCGACGCCCTGTCGACGCCGCCCGAGCAGGTGCTCATGGCGATCGACGAGGGCACGCCGGACATCTCCTGGATCTACGACATCGACTTCTCGCATCTCGACCACGTGGACGTCGTGTCGGGTGACAAAGCGTGGCAGATCGCCCTCGCCCTCGAGTTCGCCGGGGTGCGGATCGGCCGTGTGGAGCCCGATGTCGAGGCCGCGATCCGACTGATGTCCGGACTCGGAGCGACGACGTCCGGCACGAAGCACTTCATCGTCAACTACGAGATCATGATGCTGGCCCGCAAGGCCCTCGGTCATCCCGACCTGGAGAGGACGGCATGACGGCCGATCGCCTCACGATCCTGCACCTCTACCCGCGGCAGATGGGCGTCTCGGGCGACCGGGGGAACGTGACCGCCCTCGTCGCCCGCGCGGACGCCGCCGGGATCCCGACCGCGGTCGTGCGCCACGACGTCGGGGACAGCCTCCCGACGGACGCCGACGTCGTCGTGGTCGGCAACGGACCGCTCAGCGCGATGCGCTCGCTCGGCGGGGACCCGGCTCGGCTCGCACCGTTCCTCCAGGACGCCGTCGCCGCCGGCGTGCCGCTCGTGGCGGTCGGTGGCGGCTACGACCTGGCGACCCGCGAGGTCGTCCCCACCGAGGGGACGCCGGTGACCGGCCTCGGGGTGTTCGACGCCCGCGCCGTGCGCGGCGCCGAGCGCCGGGTCAACTACTTCCTGCTCGACGTGCGTGCGACCCTGCCCGGCGGAGATCAACGCGTGGCGGGGTTCGAGGACCACGCGACCCGCATCGAGAACATCGATCCCACGGCGGTGTTCGCGGACGTCGTGTCGGGCGGCGGCAACCAGGACGGCACCGGCACCGAGGGCTCGGCGACCGCCGCGGCGTTCGGCACCCACACCCAGGGGCCGCTCCTGCCACTGAACCCGCACCTGACCGATGCGGTGTTGGCCGCCGCCACCGGTCGTCTGGGTCGCGAATACGCGCCGGATCCGACGCGCACCGCCGCCGTGGACCGCTACGCTCGCGAGGCCCGCGCGGTGATCACGCGCTACGTCGACAAGGCGTTCAAACGCATCGCCTGACGCGGTCGCGAGCGGCACACCGGCAGGGTACGCGAGAGGCCGGATCCCCGATGGGGATCCGGCCTCTGTTCGTCGGACCGACCGCGGCGATCGCCGTGGCGGGGCCGGGCGCTACTTGCTCTCGTAGAGCCGGCTGGTCTCGTCGTGCCACTCGAGAGCGGTCGCGGCGAGCTTGTCCTTGAACTCGGCACCGTGGTGGGCGCAGAAGAGGAGCTCGCCGCTCGCCATCGTGGCTCGGATGTAGGCCTGCGCGCCGCAGCTGTCGCAGCGGTCGGCCGCCGTGAGCTGGTTGCTGCCGAGGTCGTCGATGGAGAGGTCCTGCACGGTCTGGGACATGGTGTGCTCCTCGTTGATCGGAGGCGGTGCCGGGGTTGGTGCGTCCATTTCAGCACGCGCTCCCTGGGATCCCCGCATTGTGGTCGCGCTGTTTCGCTGACCGCGGATTCCGTCGACGGTCACCTGCGCGTCGCGGACACCGCCGGGAGGCCCGGTCGGCCGAGCGTCGTGCGCTCACGTCCGGGGTGGTGCGCCAGGAGCGTCACCGGTCGCGGGTAGCCTCGGCAGGTGAGTTCCGACTACAACGCCCGCCATCTCTCCGTGCTCGAAGGGCTCGAGGCGGTCCGCAAGCGTCCCGGGATGTACATCGGTTCGACGGACTCACGAGGGCTCATGCACTGCCTGTGGGAGATCATCGACAACTCCGTCGACGAGGCCCTCGCGGGCCACGGCGACGAGATCACGGTGCGGCTGCACGCGGACGGCAGCGTCGAGGTCGGGGACGTCGCGCGTGGCGTGCCCGTCGACGTCGAGCCGAAGACGGGGCTGACGGGCGTCGAGGTCGTGTTCACCAAGCTCCACGCGGGCGGCAAGTTCGGGTCCGGCTCGTACGCCGCGTCCGGCGGTCTGCACGGGGTCGGGGCATCCGTCGTGAACGCACTGTCGGAACGCCTCGACGTCGAGGTCGACCGCGGCGGCAAGACGTACGCCATGTCGTTCCACCGCGGTGAGCCCGGCGTGTTCGACGACGCTGCGGGCATCGGCCCGGACGCACCGTTCACCCCGTTCACCTCGGGCAGCGAGCTCCGGGTGATCGGCAAGGTGAAGCGCGGCGTCACCGGCACGCGCGTCCGGTACTGGGCCGACCGGCAGATCTTCACGGCCGACGCGGTGTTCCAGCTCGGCGACCTGACGAACCGGGCGCGGCAGACGGCGTTCCTCGTGCCGGGTCTCGGCATCACCATCACCGACGAACGCCCGCACGCGATCGCCGCGGCGTCCCGGCTCGCCGAGGGGCAGGGCGCCGAGCGGCTCGAGGGACCGGTCGTCGAGCGGTTCCGGTTCGACGGTGGCATCAGCGAGTTCGCCGAACACCTCGCTCCGGACACGGCCGTGACCGACACGTGGCGCGTCACGGGGACGGGTACCTTCACCGAGACCGTTCCGGTGCTCAACGACGCCGGGGCGATGGTCGCGACCGAGGTCGAGCGCACCTGTGAGGTCGACGTCGCGCTGCGCTGGGGGAGCGGCTACGAGACCGTGACCCGGAGCTTCGTCAACATCATCGCGACGCCGAAGGGCGGGACGCACCAGACGGGCTTCGAGAACGGTCTGATGAAGGCGATCCGCGCGCAGGTGGACGCGAACGCCCGCAGGCTCAAGGTGGGGCAGGACAAGCTCGACAAGGACGACGTGCTCGCCGGACTCACCGCGGTGTTGACGGTGCGGCTGCCCGAGCCACAGTTCGAGGGGCAGACGAAGGAGATCCTCGGCACGCCGGCGGTCCGGCAGATCGTCGCGAACGTCGTGGCCGCCCGGATGACCGAGATCCTGACGTCGACGCAGCGGACCGAGAAGGCACAGTCGCAGGCGCTGCTCGAGAAGGTCGTCTCGGAGATGAAGTCCCGGATCTCCGCTCGCGCGCACAAGGAGACCCAGCGCCGCAAGAACGCGCTCGAGAGCTCGTCCCTGCCCACGAAGCTCGCCGACTGCCGGTCGAACGACGTCGCCGCGAGCGAACTGTTCATCGTCGAGGGCGACTCCGCGCTCGGCACCGCCAAGCTCGCCCGGAACAGCGAGTACCAGGCGTTGCTTCCGATCCGCGGCAAGATCCTCAACGTGCAGAAGGCCTCGGTGAGCGACATGCTCTCGAACGCCGAGTGCGCGTCGATCATCCAGGTGGTCGGAGCCGGATCCGGACGCTCGTTCGAGCTCGACCAGGCCCGCTACGGCAAGGTCATCGTCATGAGCGACGCCGATGTCGACGGTGCGCACATCCGCACGCTGCTGCTGACGCTGTTCTTCCGGTACATGCGCCCGATGATCGAGGCCGGCCGGGTGTTCGCCGCCGTCCCGCCGTTGCACCGCGTCGTGGTGGTGAACCGGGGCAAGCCGAACGACACGCTGTACACGTACTCGGAGCAGGAGCTGCAGGGCGTGCTCCGGAAGCTCGAGAAGTCGGGCAAGAAGTACCAGGAGCCGATCCAGCGCTACAAGGGCCTCGGCGAGATGGACGCCGACCAGCTCGCCGAGACCACGATGGACCGGGCGCACCGGACCCTCCGGCGCGTCAACGTGTCGGACGCCGAGAACGCCGCCCGGGTGTTCGAGCTGCTCATGGGCAACGACGTGGCGCCACGCAAGGAGTTCATCCTGGCCGGCCAGGGGCTCGACCGGGACCGCATCGACGCCTGACCGGCCCAGGCCCCGGCCGCCCCGCGGGGTCGCCTTCCGGCCGCTCCGCGGGGTCGCCTTCCGGCCCCGCTCTGCGGGGTCGCCTTCCGGCCCCGCTCCGCGGGGTCGCCTTCCGGCTCCGCTACGCGGGGTCGGACTCCGCCCCGATGGGGACGGCGGGGCTCGCACCGATCGTGGTCACGACGGCCTCGAGCGGTGACCCGGACCCGTCGCGCTTGGACAACCAGTCGGGCAGTGTCCGGGCCGCGCCGTCCGGACCGAGCGCGTGCGGTGGAGCGACACCGGCCCACGCGACGGCGAGGCCGTCCTCGCCCTTGAGGAACGCGTGCGCCCGGACCCCCATGGTGCCGCGCCCCTTGGCGGGGAACTCGGACAGAGCGGAGACCTTGGCGCGGCCGGGGTCCGTGCCGGCGAGCGTCGCGGACGACGTGGACACGGTCGCGACGACGACGTCGGCCGCTGGGTCGACGGTCGTGAAGGCGATGACCGTGGCACCCGCGGCGAGCTGGACGCCGACGACGCCGCCCGCGGGAAGCCCCTGCGGGCGGACCACGGCGGCGGGGAACCGCAGGAGCTGCGCGTTCGAGGTCACGAACACGACGTCGTCCTGTTCGGGTCCCTGTGTGGCGCCGATCACGGCGTCGCCGTCCTTGAGGGCGATCGCCACGACGTCGGGCTTGTCCGGCCACGCGTTCGGCACGACGCGCTTGACGACGCCCTGCCGTGTGCCGATCGCGAGCGCGTTCGGTGACTCGGGGTCGAGGAGCGCGACGACGGTCTCACCCGACGGCAGGCCCAGGTAGTCGCGGACACGCACGCCGGCGTCCAGGCGGACCGAGGCCGGCGGGACGGCGGGGACGTCGACGGGCGAGAACCGCACGACGCGGCCACGGTCCGTGAGTGCGCCGACGGAGGACCGCACCGTGGTGGCGACGGTGGACCGCACGGCGTCGTGCTTCGATCGCGCCGGGGTGCGCGCGACGCGGTCGGAGCCCTCCGTCTGGTCGACGCGCACGAGCCGTCCGGTGGTGGACAGGAGCACGCGGCACGGTGCGTCCACGATCTCGAGCTCGACGGCGGCCTTGCGTCCGCCGCGCACGGGCGCGTCGGCTTCGGTGAGCAGGGTGCGGCGCGGGGTCGCGAAACGGTCCGCGACCTCGGTGAGTTCCGTGGCCACCTGGGTCCGGAGCCGGGCGTCGGAGCCGAGCAGTTCCTCCAGGGCGGCGATGTCGGTGAGCAGCTCGTCGCGTTCCCGCTCGAGCTCCAGGCGCGAGAACTTGGTGAGGCGCCGCAGGCGCAGCTCGAGGATGTACTCGGCCTGCACCTCGGACAGGTCGAAGACCTCTTGGAGCCGCGTGCGTGCGGCCTCGGAGTCGTCCGACGTCCGGATGACCTCGATGACCTCGTCGATGTCGAGGATCGCGATGAGCAGGCCCTCGATGAGGTGGAGGCGCTCGCGACGCCGCGCGAGGCGGTAGCGGGACCGGCGGGTCACGACGTCGAGGCGGTGTGCGACGTAGACCTCGAGGAGCTCCTTGAGCCCGAGCGTCTGCGGGGTGCCGTCGACGAGGGCGACGTTGTTGATGCCGAAGCCGTCCTCGAGCGGGGTGTGCTTGTACAGCTGCTCGAGCACGGCGGACGGGTTGAACCCGGTCTTGATCCCGATGACGAGCCGGAGTCCGTGGTTCCGGTCGGTCAGGTCGGTGACGTCCGAGATCCCCGAGAGCTTCTTGGACTGGACGCCGTCCTTGATCTTCTCGATCACCCGTTCGGGACCGACGAGGTACGGCAGCTCGGTGACGACGAGCCCGGTCTTGCGCGGGGTGATGCTCTCGACGCTCACCTTGGCGCGCGTGCGGAAGGAGCCGCGGCCGGTGGCGTAGGCGTCCCGGACCCCGGCGAGGCCGACGATCGTGCCGCCCGACGGCAGGTCGGGGCCGGGCACGAACTCCATGAGCTCGTCGAGGGTCGCGTCGGGGTGACGGAGCAGGTGCTTCGCGGCCTCGACGACCTCGCCGAGGTTGTGCGGCGCCATGTTCGTGGCCATGCCGACCGCGATCCCGGACGCGCCGTTCACGAGCAGGTTCGGGAACGCCGCGGGCAGCACCTCGGGCTGCATGAGCTGGTTGTCGTAGTTCGGGACGAAGTCGACGACGTCCTCACCGAGGCCGTCGGTCATCGCCATCGACGGCTCGGCGAGTCGTGCCTCGGTGTAGCGGGCGGCGGCGGGTCCGTCGTCGAGCGAGCCGAAGTTGCCGTGGCCGTCGACGAGCGGGACGCGCATCGTGAAGTCCTGTGCCATCCGCACGAGGGCGTCGTAGATCGCGCCGTCGCCGTGCGGGTGCAGCTTGCCCATGACCTCGCCGGTCACGCGCGCGCACTTGACGTGTCCGCGGTCCGGGCGGAGGCCCATCTCCGACATCTGGTACAGGATCCGGCGTTGGACGGGCTTCAGGCCGTCACGGGCGTCGGGCAGCGCGCGGGAGTAGATGACCGAGTACGCGTACTCGAGGAACGAGCCCTGCATCTCCTCGGAGACGTCGACGTCCTCGATGCGCTCACCGTCGGGGAGGCCGACTGCGTCCGTGCGTGCCATGGGCCCTCTCTGTCGCGGCGCTGTCTGGTTGACTGGGCCGGATGACTCCGATGGTACCGACGGCGACGCAGGACACCGCGAACCTCGCCGACGTGGTGCCGGCCTGCCTGACCGCACTCGGCCACCCTGGACCGGCGCTCGCGGGGCTCGGTCGGGAGGCCCGGATCCGGCTCCGTCCCGCCCGGTCCGCGATCGTCGTGCTCGTCGACGGACTCGGTGCGAACGCCGTGCGGGCGCGCGCCGGTCACGCGCGGTTCCTCGCCGCCGAGAAGCGCCGGCTGCGGAGCGGGTTCCCCACGACGACCGCAGCCGCGCTCACGACGCTCAGCACGGGTGCGACGCCCGGGACGCACGGCGTCGTCGGGTACAGCGGGTTCGACCCGGGCTCGGGCCGCGTGGTCAACCTGCTCAGCGGTTGGGACACCGAGGTCCCCGCGGGGTGGCTGCTTGTCCCGACGCTGTTCGAGCGGGCCGTGGCCGACGGGCTCGTGGTGCGGTCGGTCGGGCCGGCGCGATACCGGACGTCGGGGTTCACCGCGAACGTCCTAGCGGGCGCGGACTACGTCGACGCCGACACCATCCCCGCCCGGGTGGACGCCGCGCTCGAGGCGGTTGCCGACGGGCCGGCCACGCTCGTCTACCTGTACGTGCCGGAGCTCGACTCGATCGCCCACAAGCGCGGCTGGCAGTCGGACCGGTGGACGAGCGCGCTCGAGGCCCTCGACGCCGAACTGGCCCGGCTCGCGGCGGCGCTCCCGGCCGATGTCGGCCTCGTCGTCACCGCGGACCACGGCGTGCTCGACGTCCCCGACGAGGCGAACGTCGCCATCGCTCCCGACCTGCTCGAACCGGTCGTCGGGTTCGCGGGGGATCCGCGCTGCCGACAGCTCACCCTGGCGCCGGGGACCGACGTCGACGCCACCGTGCGCGCGTGGCGGGAGCGCGTCGGCAAGCGCGCGTGGGTGGCGAGCCGCGACGAGGCGATCGCCGCCGGGTGGTTCGGGGCGGTCACCTACCCGGTCCGGGCGCGACTCGGCGACGTCGTGGTCGCCGCTCGCGGTCAGTGGGCGTTCAACGACGACCGCGAGGCCGGCGAACACCCCCGGCGGATGCTCGGCCAGCACGGATCGATGTCGGACGACGAGACCTACGTCCCGCTGCTCCTCGCGGGGGCGTTCGCCACCTGAGGTCGGGGTGCCGGATCAGGCCAGGTCGTCGTCCGGCCGCGTGCCGAACACGATCTCGTCCCAGCTCGGCATCGCCCGTCGGCTCCGCTTCTTCCGGTCCGGTCGGCCTCCGTCGGGCTGCTCCGCGGTGGAGCCGGACTCGTCCGCCCGGGGCGCGGACGACGGGCGGCCGCCGTCGCCCACCGGGTCGTCGACCCCGTCGGCGTCGCCGACCTCGCCGGGAGCGAGGGTGTCGAGCGGGATGTCCACGACGGTCACCGACCGGCGCTGCCGGTCGTCCCCGCGGCGGTCGTCCGAGTGGTCGCCGAACGTGGCGGCCTCGCGCTCACCGCGCCGGCGCCGCAGCGCCTCGAGCAGGTCGGCGGTCTCGTTCCCCGGGCCCCGTTCCTCGACGGCCGGCGCGCCGATGCGCGGCAGCGGTGCGCGGAGTGGCGGACGGTCGGCGGCCTCCCGGTCCGGAGCCGGACGCTGGTCGGTCTCGACCCGGAACGCGCCGGAGTCGAACCGGGTGGACGCGCTGTCCTCGGGCTCCGGATCGACGGCGCGGAGCCGAGGGGTGAGGCCCTCGTCGTCGTCCTCGCGCGACAGGCGGTGCGCGTCGCCGTTGTCGGGCGTCAGCGTCGAGGTCTTCGGGTCGAAGCGCCACTGCGCGTCGTGCTCGACCTCGTCCGCGATGTAGTGGACCTGCACCTGCCAGCCGTGCTCGACGTCCTTCCGGCTGGACCAGCGGACGTCGGTGGCGTCGCCGGCCTCGAGCCGCGCGGTGATGGCGTCACCGAATACTTCGGGTGCTCCCGCTTCGCCCGTGACGGAGACGCGTCGGGCGGCGTCGAGCACGAACGACCGCTCGGCCATCACCGGCCCCTCGAACCGACGGACGTCCTCGACCTCGACGCCCATGAGCTCGGCGACCTGCTCGCTGCTCAGCCCGGCGCGGATGCGCGCCTGGATCTCCTTGGGCGGGATCCGGCGGTGCGGCTCGCCCTCGGCGGGGCTCGCCTGGCGGACCTGGCCGGACAGCGAGGGGGTGACCGCGAGCCGGTACTCGCTCCCGGAGTCGGTCGCGAGGAGGATCGCGCCCGGTTCCACACCGATGACTCTCACGTCTTGCATCTGTCCGCCTTCCCGTGCATGCGTACAGTCCGGAAGTGTGCCACCCGCCCGACCCCGCGACCGGGACGTCGTGGGCGTGCCGCGCGGAAACGTCGTCGGCCTCGTGTCCGTGGCCGGCCGCTCACGCCGGTGCCGACGACGGCGTGAAGACGGGCTGGAAGCGGGAATGCGCAGCCGGCCCGACGGGTTGCACCGCCTGCTGGAGCACCGGATCGCACGGTTTGCGAATCATCGGTACTTGATGCAAACTGTCGCCGCCGATCCCGGCGACGACCCCTCTCAACGAGAACGGATGGGCATGGCCACCGACTACGACGCCCCTCGGAAGACCGACGACGACTCCGAGTCGATCGAGGCACTGAAGGAGCGCGTCCCCGACAAGATGTCGGGTGTCGTGGACGTCGACGACGCCGACAACCCCGGCAGCTTCGAACTCGCCGGACAGGACCTCTCCGACGTCGACCTCGACGTCGTGGTGCTGCCGCCGCAGGTGGACGAGTTCACCTGCGTCGAGTGCTTCCTCGTGAAGCACCGCTCGCAGCTCGACCACGAGACGAAGCTCGGTCCCGTCTGCATGGAGTGCGCCTCGGCGTAGTCCACACCCCGCACGTCGAACGGCGCCGGATCCCGATCGGGGTCCGGCGCCGTTCGTCGTCCTCCCGACCGGCGCCGTTCGTCGTCCTCCCGACCGGTCAGCGTCCGAGGGCCGCGACGACCTGGTCGGGGTGCCGCACGGACACCAACCAGTACGGGGTCGGGTCCTGCGCGTCGGCGACCTCGACCTTGACCACCCCGTGGACGTAGCCACGGAAGAGCGTCCAGGCGCGCGCGTCCAACGTCGGCCCGCGCTCGCGGGTCGCCGCGCTGCCGTCGTACCCCTGCACCGCGCCGACAGCGCTCCGCGGCAGGTGCGCGCGGCCCGCCCGGAACTCGTCCTCGGTCACCTCGACGATCGGTGCGAGCAGCCAGAGCATGACGAGGACCGCGAGCTCCATGCCGATCGCGACGACGACGCCGACGGTGGTGTTGATGGGCAGGAACACGAGCAGGCTGGCGGGGATCACCAGCGCGGTCGCGAGGTAGAGGGTCGGGGGAGCCCAGAGTCGTTCGCGGTACACGGTCACCCCCCTATTCGACCACGCCGTGTGCACTACCCTCGTCACGTGACCGAGCCCCTCGACGTGCCATGGACCGGGGCGGACGCCCCTCGGTTCGCCCACCCGGGAGACGCCGGAGCCGACCTCGTCTCCACCGAGGCGGTGGTGCTCGCCCCCGGTGAGCGTCGACTCGTCGGCACCGGCGTACGGATCGCCCTGCCCGACGGGTACGCCGGGTTCGTGGTGCCGCGGAGCGGTCTGGCCGCCAAGCACGGGATCACGATCGTCAACGCGCCCGGCACGATCGACGCCGGGTACCGCGGGGAGCTCAAGGTCGCCCTGCTCAACACGGACCAGCGCGAGTCGTACTCGGTGGCGGTGGGGGACCGCATCGCCCAGCTCGTCGTGATGCCCGTGCCCGCCGTGCGGTTCGTCGCCGTCGACGAGCTCCCGGACAGCGTGCGCGGACACGGCGGATTCGGGTCGTCCGGGTACGGTACGGCGGTGGACGTGAGCGTGGCGGCCGCCCCCACGACGGAGGGCGCGGCGGACGGCACGCGACCCGGAACGGACGACCAGGAAGGAGCCGGCGCATGAGGATCGGCAGGGGCAAGAAGGGCACCGAGCCCGCCGAGGAGGTCGAGCTCGCCTCGACCACGCCCGAGGTGGACATCGCGGACGAGGCCGACGAGGCGCTCGACGAGGTCGTGACGGTCGAGCCGACGGCGAAGTCGGCTCCCGCGGACCGCGAGGAGAACGGGCCGCTCGACGAGACCGAGGCGAATCCCGTGCGTCCGTACGTCGACCTCGGCGGGGTGAAGATCCTGCCGCGTGAGGGCCTCCACCTCCGCCTCGAGGTCGAGGAGGGCTCGCAGCGGGTCGTCGCGGTCGGTCTCGACTTCGAGGAGTCGACGCTCCAGGTGCAGCCGTTCGCCGCGCCCCGGACGACGGGGCTCTGGCACGAGATCCGCGCGCAGATCGCCGAGCAGATCGGTCGGCAGGGTGGCGTGGCGACCGAGGTGGACGGGCCGCTCGGCCCGGAGCTCCGCGCGGACGTCCCGGTGGTCGGCGAGGACGGCGTCACCGACGGGCTGCGGACCGCGCGCTTCGTCGGGGTCGACGGGCCCCGCTGGTTCCTCCGCGGTGTGATCGCCGGCAAGGCGGCGGAGGACCCCGAGGCCGCGACCGAGATCGAGGACCTGTTCCGGAGCGTGGTCGTCGTCCGCGGGACGAGTCCCATGCCGCCCCGCGACCTCATCCCGCTCCACATGCCGAAGACGATGCCGACCGCGACGATCTGATGACGTCGGACCCGAGCGCCCCGCTCCCCGAGGACCACGCCACAGACCACGCCGACGCGCTGTCGTTGTCGGCGCAGCTGCGTGACGCGGTCGCGCGGGCCGGCATCGCGCGGGTCGCTCCGGGCGAGGCGCCATCGGGCCGCGCGCTCGTCGCGGCGGTCGGCGGGGTGCGCGGACTGGCCGAGTCGATCCTCCCGGGGTTCGCGTTCCTGATCGTGTTCGCCGTCACGCACCAGCTCGTGCCGAGTGTCGTGGTCCCCGTGCTCGTCGGGCTCGTGTTCGTCGGGCTGCGGCTCGTGCAGCGTCAGCCGCTCGTCACCGCGCTCTCCGGGATCCTCGGCGTCGCGATCTCCGCCGGCCTGTCGCTGTTCACCGGGCGCGCCGAGAGCAACTTCGTGCCGGGCATCGTCGTGAACGCGGTGTCCCTGGCCGTGTTGCTCGCCACCCTCGTGGCCCGACGGCCGCTCATCGGGATCGTCGTGGGGCTCCTGCTGCCGGAGGGCGACCACTGGCGCAGCGACCCCGGCAAGCGCCGTGTGCTCACCGTGGCGACCTGGCTCTGGGCGGGGCTGTTCGCCGTGCGGCTCGCGATCGAGGTCCCGCTCTACCTCGCCGCGCAGGTGGAGCTCCTGGCCGGCATCAAGCTCGTCACCGGGGTACCGCTCTACGCGGCGATGCTCTGGGTGACGTGGCTGCTCGTCCGCTCCGTGTTCGGGCAGGTCGCCGACGGCGGCACCGGGGACGTCGACGCCGCCGGAGGCCCCGACCGCGTGTAGCATCTGTCTCGACATCGAGACATCTCGGGCCCGCGACGGAGCGGGCCCGACCAGCAAGGGAGGCGGCACGATGGCTGCGTTGAACAGCTTCGGTTCGAAGGACGTCCTCACGGTCGGGGGTGTCGACCACGCGTTCCACCGCATCGACACCGTGCCCGGACACGAGCGACTCCCGTACAGCCTGAAGGTCCTGCTCGAGAACCTGCTCCGCACCGAGGACGGCGCGAACGTCACCGAGGCGCAGATCCGCGCGCTCGGCTCCTGGGTGCCGACCGCGGAACCCGACACCGAGATCCAGTTCACGCCCGCGCGCGTGGTGATGCAGGACTTCACCGGCGTGCCGTGCATCGTCGACCTCGCCACCATGCGTGAGGCGATGGCGGAGATCGGCGGGGACCCGACGAAGATCAACCCCCTCGCGCCGGCCGAGCTCGTCATCGACCACTCGGTGATCGCCGACCTCTTCGGGCGTGCTGACGCGCTGAAGGTCAACACGGACATCGAGTACGAGCGGAACGGCGAGCGGTACCAGTTCCTCCGCTGGGGGCAGACCGCGTTCGAGGACTTCAAGGTCGTCCCGCCGGGCACCGGCATCGTCCACCAGGTGAACATCGAGTACCTCGCCCGTGTCACCTACACGCGCGAGATCGACGGCGAGCTGACGGCCTACCCGGACACCCTCGTCGGCACCGACTCGCACACCACGATGGTGAACGGGCTCGGCGTCCTCGGGTGGGGCGTCGGCGGCATCGAGGCCGAGGCGGCGATGCTCGGTCAGCCGGTGTCGATGCTCATCCCGAAGGTCGTCGGGTTCAAGCTGTCCGGTGCGATCCCGGCCGGCGTCACCGCGACCGACGTCGTCCTGACGATCACCCAGATGCTCCGGAAGCACGGCGTGGTCGGCAAGTTCGTCGAGTTCTACGGCGAGGGCGTCGCCCAGGTGCCGCTCGCGAACCGCGCGACGATCGGCAACATGAGCCCCGAGTTCGGGTCGACCGCCGCGATCTTCCCGGTCGACGACGTCACGCTCGAGTACCTGCGCCTCACCGGGCGCGAGGAGTCGCAGATCGCCCTCGTCGAGGCCTACTCCAAGGCGCAGGGCCTCTGGCACGACCCCTCGGTGGAGCCGGCGTACTCCGAGTACCTCGAGCTCGACCTCTCGACGGTCGTGCCGTCGATCTCCGGACCGAAGCGGCCCCAGGACCGCATCGAGCTCTCGGTCGCCAAGGACCAGTTCGAGGTCGACCTGGCGAACTACGCCACGACGACGCCGTCGGAAGAGGACAAGGCCGTCGCCGACTCGTTCCCCGCGTCGGACCCGGTGGCCGCCGCGCCCGGCGACGAGCACGCCGTCCAGGACGACGCGGACGCCCAGCCGTCGGAGGTCCCGCTCCACGCCGCCAGCGCGCCGAACACGGCGTCGAAGCCGGTCCGGGTGGCGCTCGACGGCGGCGACGCGTTCACGATCGACCACGGCGCGGTCGCCATCGCCGCGATCACGTCGTGCACGAACACGTCGAACCCGTCGGTCATGCTCGCGGCCGGGCTCCTCGCCCGGAACGCCGCGAAGAAGGGCCTGAAGTCGAAGCCGTGGGTCAAGACCACGCTCGCGCCCGGGTCGAAGGTCGTCACGGACTACTACGAGAAGGCCGGGCTCACCGGGTACCTCGAGGACCTCGGGTTCTACACGGTCGGCTACGGCTGCACCACGTGCATCGGCAACTCCGGCCCGCTGCCCGACGAGATCTCGCAGGCGGTGCAGGACAACGACCTCGCCGTGACCGCGGTGCTCTCCGGCAACCGGAACTTCGAGGGGCGCATCAACCCCGACGTCAAGATGAACTACCTGGCGTCCCCGCCCCTCGTGATCGCGTACGCGCTGGCCGGGTCCATGCACTTCGACTTCGACGCGGACGCGCTCGGCACCGACCAGTCGGGGGAGCCGGTGTACCTCAAGGACATCTGGCCCGACGCGGCCGAGGTGCAGGAGGTCATCGACCACTCGATCGACACCGGGATGTTCACGCACGAGTACGCCTCGGTGTTCGAGGGCGACGACCGCTGGAAGTCCCTGCCGACGCCGACCGGTGACACGTTCGAGTGGGACGCCGAGTCGACCTACGTCCGGAAGCCCCCGTACTTCGAGGGCCTGACGATCGAGACCACCCCGGTGTCGGACATCAGCGGCGCCCGGGTGCTCGCGAAGCTCGGCGACTCCGTCACGACCGACCACATCTCGCCCGCCGGCTCCATCAAGGCGGACAGCCCCGCCGGGCACTACCTGGCCGAGCACGGGGTGGATCGGAAGGACTTCAACTCGTACGGGTCGCGCCGCGGCAACCACGAGGTCATGATCCGCGGGACGTTCGCGAACATCCGCCTCAAGAACCTGCTGCTGGACGGCGTCGAGGGCGGGTACACGCGGGACTTCACGACCCCCGAGGGTGCACAGGCGTTCATCTACGACGCGTCGCAGCACTACCAGGCGCAGGGTGTCCCGCTCGTGATCCTCGGCGGCAAGGAGTACGGATCCGGGTCCTCCCGCGACTGGGCGGCGAAGGGCACGAACCTGCTCGGCGTCCGTGCGGTGATCGCGGAGAGCTTCGAGCGCATCCACCGCTCGAACCTCATCGGCATGGGTGTCGTGCCGCTGCAGTTCCCGGCGGGCGAGACCGCGGACTCGCTCGGACTCGACGGCACCGAGGTCGTGTCGATCTCGGGGCTCGAGCAGCTCAACGACGGGACGACCCCGCGCACGGTGCACGTCACCGCGACGCCGAGTGAGCACTCGCCCGCGGGTGCCCAGCCCGTCGAGTTCGACGCGGTGGTGCGCATCGACACCCCCGGCGAGGCCGACTACTACCGCAACGGCGGCATCCTGCAGTACGTGCTCCGCTCGCTCGTCTAGGTGACCGGTGGACGGACGGGAGGGAGGGTGCGACTGGCACCGTCCCTCCCGTCCGTCCAGGTCACCATCTGCGCGACGAGCCCCGCGCCGCCAGCAACCAGACCGTTCTGCGGTGGCGCGAATACACTGAGCGTTCGCCCACGAAAGGAGCGTCCGTGAGCCTGTTGTCCGGCATCCGGTCGCCACGCGACCTGAAGCGTCTGTCCGACACCCAGATGGTCGAGCTCGCAGCGGAGATCCGCACGTTCCTCGTGGCCGAGGTGGCGAAGACGGGCGGGCACCTCGGGCCGAACCTCGGCGTGGTGGAACTCACCCTCGCCATGCACCGGGTGTTCGACTCCCCGCACGACCCCATGGTGTTCGACACCGGGCACCAGTCGTACGTCCACAAGCTCATCACGGGGCGACAGGACTTCAGCGGCCTGCGGACACAGGGCGGTCTCGCCGGGTACCCGCAGCGGTCCGAGTCCGAGCACGACATCGTCGAGTCCTCGCACGCGTCGTCGTCGCTGTCGTGGGCGGACGGCATCTCGCGGGGGTTCCAGCTCACCGGGCAGAGTGATCGCACCGTCGTGGCCGTGGTCGGTGACGGCGCGCTCACCGGCGGCATGACGTGGGAGGCCCTCAACAACATCTCGGACGACAACGACCGCCGTCTCGTCATCGTCGTCAACGACAACGGCCGCTCCTACGCGCCGACGATCGGCGGCATGGCGCGGTTCCTCAACCAGGTGCGGACGCGGCGTGAGTACCGCGAGATGTACGAGCGCACCCAACGCTTCGCGAGCCACTTCGGGCATCCCGGACGTGCCGTGTACCGGGGACTCCGGGGCGGCATGCACGGGTTCCTGTCGCGGTTCACGAACAACGAGGCGCTGTACTCGAACCTCGACATCAAGTACATCGGACCGGTCGACGGCCACGACGAGCGCGCGCTCGAAGCCGCGTTCCGGCAGGCGAAGGACTACGGGACGCCGGTCATCGTGCACGCGATCACGGAGAAGGGGCACGGCTTCGAGCCCGCGCTCCGCGACGTCGCCGACCAGTTCCACGCCGTCGGGCACATCGACCCCGAGACGGGCGAGTCGCTCGAGAGCGCGAGCGCCGGACCCGCCTGGACGGACGTGTTCGCGGAGGCACTCGCGCAGGCCGGCGACGACGACGAGCGCATCGTCGCGATCACCGCGGCGATGCTCCGGCCGACGGGACTGCACCGGTTCCAGGAGCGGCACCCGGAGCGCGTGTACGACGTGGGGATCGCCGAGCAGCACGCCGTCACCACGGCAGCGGGGCTCGCGTTCGGCGGACTGCACCCGGTCGTGGCGCTCTACGCGACGTTCGTGAACCGCGCGTTCGACCAGGTCCTCATGGACGTCGCCCTGCACCGCGCCGGCGTGACCTTCGTGCTCGACCGCGCCGGCGTCACCGGTCCGGACGGACCGAGCCACCACGGTATGTGGGACCTCGCGACCCTGCAGGTCGTCCCGGGCATCCGCATCGCTGCGCCCCGTGACGCCAGCACCCTCCGCGAGGAGTTCCGCGAGGCCGTCGCCGTCGACGACGCCCCGACCGTCGTGCGGTTCCCGAAGGGCGCGGTGGGGCCGGACATCCCCGCGGTGCACCGCCTCGCGGACGGCGTGGACGTGCTCCGGTCGGCGTCGGACTCGTCGGACGCCGAGGACGTCCTCATCGTCGCGGTCGGGGCGATGGCACCGATCGCGCTCGACGTCGCCGCGCTCCTCGAAGCGCAGGGCATCGGCGCCACGGTGGTCGACCCGCGATGGGTCGTGCCCATCGCGACCTCGCTCGTCGACCTCGCGCGCGACCACCGGCTCGTCATCACGCTCGAGGACGGCGTCCGCGTCGGGGGCATCGGGACGCGCCTGCGGCAGGACCTCCGCGCGGCCGGGGTCGACACCGCGGTGAACGAGCTCGGGCTGCCCGACGCGTTCATCGACCACGCGTCGCGGTCCCAGATCCTCGAGCAGGTCGGACTGTCGGCACAGGCGATCGCGCGCGACGTGATCGACCAGGTCGTGGGCACGAAGCTGCCGAAGGCGAAGCCCGCCCCCGCTCGCGAGTCGTCGGGCTCGGCGCAGCGCTGACGGCGGCGGGTCCGCGACCGCCGTCGCACCGCCGGGGTGCCGGTCGCACCGGGGCATCCCGGTGTCCGAACGGGATGCTCCGGTGCGACGCGGCCGGAGCGGCGCTCAGCGGGAGGCCGGACCCACGATCCGCGGGTCGTGGAATGTGCCGCCGAACACCCGCTCGGACGCGCCGACCCGGTCGAGGTACGGGCTGATGCCGCCCGAGTGGAACGGGTACCCGGCACCGAGGATCAGCCCGAGGTCGATGTCCTCGACGGCGGAGACGACGCCCTCGTCGAGCATGCGGTGGAGCTCGTCCGCGAGGCCGTCCTCGAAGCGTCGCTGGATCTCCGCCGCGGACGATGGTGTCGCGTCCTTCTTCGCGGGCGCGACGAGTTCCACCGCCGCCCGGTCGTACCCGGTCACGGCGCCCTTCTTGTCGCGCGTCGTGATGGCACCGTGCTCGGCGAGCCGCCGGAGTCCGTCGCCCGACCAGTAGCGGTCGGGGAACGCCTGGTGGTGGGAGTCGAGCACGTGGGCGCCGATGGGCAGACCGACGAGTTCGAGCAGTTCGAACGGCGACATCGGGAGGCCGAGCGGCGCGGCGCCCTCGGCCACGACCTCGAACGGGGTGCCCTGCTCGACGCCGCGCATCGCCTCGCCGAGGACCCGGGCGAGCACACGGTTCACGACGAAGCCGGGGGCGTCCGCCGTGATGATCGCGGTCTTCTTCAGCGTCCTCGCGACGGCGAGTGCGGTCGAGACGGCCTCGTCCGACGTCCGCGGTGCGCGGACCACCTCGACGAGCGGCATGACCGCGACCGGGTTGAAGAAGTGGAAGCCGACGAGGCGGTCCGGGTGCTCGAGCGCGTCGGCCATGGCCTCGACCGAGAGCGACGACGTGTTCGTGGCGAGGATCGCGTCCGGGGCGACGATCTGCTCGACCCGGCGGAGGACGTCCTGTTTGACGCCGAGTTCCTCGAACACGGCCTCGATGACCCAGTCCGCGTCGGCGAACGGCTCGAGGGACACCGTGCCGGAGACGAGGCCCACGATCCGGTTGGCGTCGTCGGGCGAGATCCGTCCCTTGCCGAGCAGCGCGTCGACCTCGCTGCGGATCCGGGCCACCCCGGCATCGACGCGGCCCTGGTCGAGGTCGGTGATGACCACGGGCACACCGAGACGGCGGGCGAACAACAGCGCGAACTGCGACGCCATGAGTCCGGCACCGAGCACGCCGACCTTCGTGATCGTCCGCGGAGCGGCCTCGGGTGCGCCGACCGGACGCTTGGCGCGCTTCTGCACGCGGTCGAACGCGTACATCGACGCGGCGAACTGGTCGCCGCTGATGAGGTCCGCGAGGGCGTCGTCCTCGGCCGCGAACCGGTCGTCGAGGCTGCCGGAACGGGCGGCGGCGACGAGGTCGAGAGCGACCCGGGGCGAGCGCGGCACGGTGCCGATCCGGCCCGCGACCTGCCCTCGGGCGACCTTGACGACCGTGCCCCAGGTGGCCTTGGCGAGGGTGCCCGGCTCGTTCGGGCGCTGCACCGTCACCCGACCGGACAGCACGCCGTCGGCCCAGCGCAGCGCATCGGTGAGGAACATCGCCGAGGGCACGAGCGCATCGCCGATGCCGAGTTCGACGGCGGTGGGCCCGTCCATGAGCCGGTTGTTCTTCAGCGGGTTCTCCACGATGACGCGGAGCGCGCGCTCGGGCCCGATGAGCCGCGGGAGCAGCGTCGCGCCGCCCCAGCCGGGGATGATCCCGAGGAACACCTCGGGCAGCCCGATGCCCTGCGCCGCGGATGAGAACACGCGGTAGGTGCAGTGCAGCGCGACCTCGAGTCCGCCGCCGAGGGCCATCCCGTTGACGAAGGCGAACGACGGCACGCCGAGGTCGCCGAGCCGCCGGAGGGTGTCGTGTCCGAGCCGGGCGAGCGCGTGCGCGGTCTCGCGGTCCGGCACGCGGGAGGCCTGGGAGAGGTCTGCGCCGGCGGCGAGGCAGTACTGCTTGCCCGTGATGGCCGCGGCGCGGATCGTGCCGGCGGCGGCGTCCGCGCGCACCTGGTCGAGCGCCTCGCCGAGCGCCCGGAGCGACCGCGGGCCGAGCGTGTTGGGGCGTTTGTGGTCCTTGCCGTTGTCGAGCGTGATGAGCGCCAGACGGCCTCCGGAGGGCAACGCCACGTGCTTGACGTGGGCGTTCGTGACGACCTCGTCGGCCGCGAGCGCCTCGAGTCGGTCGAGCACGGCCTGGTCCGGTGTCGCGGTGGCGTTCGTGCCGGTCGTGGTCATGTCAGGCCGCCTTCCGTGCCGCGCTGCGCGAGAAGCCCGGGTTCTCCCAGACCACCGTGCCGCCCTGCCCGAGTCCGATGCACATCGTCGTGATCCCGTACCGGACCTCGGGGTGCTCGGCGAACTGGGCGGCGAGCTGGGTCATGAGCCGGACACCGCTCGACGCGAGGGGGTGGCCGACCGCGATGGCCCCGCCCCACGGGTTCACCTTCTCGCTGTCCTCCGGGATGCCGTAGTTGTCGAGGAACGCCAGGACCTGCACGGCGAACGCCTCGTTGATCTCGAACAGCCCGATGTCGTCGATCGACAGCCCGGCCTTCCGGAGCGCCTTGTCCGTCGCCGGGACGGGTCCGACGCCCATGACCTCGGGGTCGACGCCGGCGAACGCGAACGACACCATGCGCATCTTCGTCGGGAGTCCGTGCTGCTTCGCGCCGTCCTCCGAGGCGAGGAGGCTCATGGTGGCGCCGTCATTGAGGCCGGCGGCGTTGCCGGCGGTGACCCGTCCGTGGGGCCGGAACGGTGTCCCCAGCGCGGCCAGGGCCTCCAGGGTGGTGCCGGGCCGCGGCGGTTCGTCGCGGTCGACGACGTCCCAGCCCGATCCGGTCGCGACCGCGACGGGGACGAGGTCCGGCTGGAGCTTCCCGGCCTCCCACGCCGCCTGGTACCGCTGCTGGGAGCGGACGGCGTAGGCGTCGGTGCGGTCCTTCGTGATCGCGGGGAACCGGTCGTGCAGTCGTTCCGCGGTGTTGCCCATGACGAGTGCGTCGCCCGCGACCATGCGCTCGGCGAGGAACCGGGGGTTCGGGTCGACCCCGAAACCCATCGGGTGCCGACCCATGTGCTCGACCCCGCCGGCGATCGCGACGTCAGCGGCGCCGAACGCGATCGCCCCGGCCAGGGTCGTCACGCTCGTCATCGCGCCGGCGCACATCCGGTCGATCGCGTAGCCGGGAACCGACTTCGGGAGGCCCGCGAGCATGCCGACCGTGCGGCCGAGCGTCAGCCCCTGGTCGCCCTGCTGCGTCGTCGCGGCGACCGCGACGTCGTCCACGGCGGCGCCGTCCAGCGACGGGTTCCGGTCGAGCAGGCCACGCATCGCGTGCGTTGCGAGGTCGTCCGCCCGGGTGTTCCAGAACACCCCCTTCTCGCCGGCGCGTCCGAACGGGGTCCGGACACCGTCCACGAAGACGACGTCTGATGCCTTGGTCACATGAGCCTCCTGATCTTCCTCGATCATCGCCGACGCTAGGCCGGGCGCGACCCCGGAGCGAGTCGGTTGGCCGGTTCCTACGAGGCGGACTCGCCGCCCGGCTCGTCGGCCTGTCCGGCTGCCACAAACGCGGCGGCGATGCGGTCCGCGGTCTCCTCGATCTGCCACGGGCGGGCGTCGAGCGCGGCCAGCGCATCGGCGACGGTCTCGGGGGTCACGGGCGAGGGGGGCTCCCACGCGAGCGTCCGGAGGGTGTCCGGAGTGAGCAGGTTCTCGACCGGGAGCGCGAGCTCCTCAGCGCGCGCCACGACCGCGGGTCGCGCCGCCTTGTACCGGCGATCGGCCGCGGGATTGCGGTCCGACCACGCGCGCGGCGGCGGGAGGGACGGCTCACCCGTTCCACGCACCGACGGGAGGTCCGTGGTCGCCCGGCCCTCCTCGACGGCGGCCCACCACCGGTCGAGTTCGCTGCGGCTCGCGCGTCCGGAGAACGTCTTGACGGCACCCAGCTCGCGCTTCGACGACGGGTTCGCGGCCGCGGCGGCGATGATCGCCGAGTCCGGGATCGTGCGCCCGGGCGCGACGTCCGCCGCCTGGGCGTAGGCGTCACGCGCCTGCCAGAGCGCCCGTGCGATCGCGAGGGACCGCTGTCCGCGGAGCGTGTGCAGCCCCGAGAGCCGGCGCCAGGGCTCCGCGCGCGGGGGCTTCGGCACGCGCGTCAGGACCGCCGCGAACTCCTGTTCGGCGATGTGGGCCTTGCCGGACCGTTCGAGGCGCTCGGCCATCTCGTCGCGGAGGTCGACGAGGAGCTCGACGTCGAGGGCCGCGTACACGAGCCACGCCTGGGGGAGCGGACGTGTGGACCAGTCGGCGGCGGAGTGCTCCTTGGCGAGGTGGATCCCGAGGAGCTCCTCGACGACCGCGCCGAGGCCGACGCGGCTGAGCCCCGCGAGCCGCGCTCCGAGCTCGGTGTCGAAGATGCGCCGCGGCACGAGCCCGACCTCGCGAAGGCACGGCAGGTCCTGGCTCGCGGCGTGGAACACCCACTCCTCGTCCCCGATGACCGCTTGGAGGGCGGCGAACGCGTCGGCGTCCTCGGCCCTGATCGCGATCGGATCGAGCAGGAACACCCCGGCACCGCGGCGGTAGACCTGGATCAGGTAGGCGCGCTGGGAGTACCGGTAGCCGCTCGCGCGCTCGGCGTCGACCGCGACCGGACCGTGACCGGCGGCGATGTGCGCGACGGCCTGCCGGTACGCCGCGAGGTCCTCGATGACGCGGACGGTCGCGTGGGAGTCCTCGACGCCGGGGTCCGTTCCGTCGGGCGTCGTGCGCTGGTCAGTCACGGGCGAGCCGCCTCGGGGCGAGGAGGGTGACGCCGTCCGACGACGGTGGGAGTCCGGCGAGCATCGCGACGATGTCCTCCCAGGCCCGCACGTGCGCCGTGAGGTCGTCATCGGTGGGGCTCCACGAGGCACGGAGCTCGAGCTGGGCGCCGTCGCCCTGGGCGCTCAGCTCGCCGTAGCCGCGCGAGATGATCTTGGTCGCCGTGCCGGAGGCGTGGTCGTACGCGGCACCGTGCGCCGCGAGGGCGTCGACGAGCCAGCTCCACGTGACGTCGGCGACGAACTCGTCCACCCCGATCTCGGGCTCGAGGGGCGCCTGGGCGAACGTGACGACGCGGAACGGGCCGTACCAGCCCTCGGGCTCCGCCGGGTCGTACATGGCGATGAACCGACCGGTGCCGAGGTCGGAGTCGACCCCGTGAGCGATCCCCGAGACGTCGGCGGCCAGCGCGAGGGAGTGCGGCGCCACCCGGCTCGGCGACGGGATCTCGGTCACGGTCGTCTCCGACCGGGTCGAGCCCTGGGCCACGAACGCCCGCAGGCGCGCGAACGCCTCGGGTTCCGCGGTCGGTGCAGGGGTATCGGACACCTCTGCAGACTAGGCTCCGGAGCCGGGACCGGGAGGGGCGGCACGCCGTCCGTCGGTCTGCTCGGCAGAGAGGACGCGTGCGATGACCGGAACGGCGTCGTCGGCGCGCCTCGCGAGGAGTGTCCTCACGGTCGGTCTCGGCGTCGGCACGGTCTCCCTCGGACGCACCGTGACCTACGCGGCGACGGCCGCCCGGACCTGCCGCTGCACCCGGCCGAGCATGCCGACCATGCCGCGGATCCGCAGCGGGCTCACGGCCTCGCTGAGTCCGAGCGTCAGCGGGTAGTCCGCCGGCACCGCCAGGACCTCGTCCGAGGTCAGTCCGCTGAGTCCCTGCGCGAGGATCGACGCGAAGCCGCGGGTGGTCGGGGCCTCGCGCGGAGCCGTGGCGTGCATCGTGACCACGCCGTCGTCGACCGTGACGAAGATGAACACGGGGGACTGGCACTCCTCGACGCGCTCGAGCAGGTCCGGGTGCTCGGCGTACTCCTGCGGCAGCGCCGGGAGTTCGTCCGAGAACTCGAGCAGCAGCTGCAGGCGGTCCTGGAGCCCCAGCGCGAGGAAGTCGTCGCGGATCGTGGCGAGCGACGCGGGCAGCGTGTCGGTCATCGGGTCCGTCCCGCCGGGATGTCGCCCGGCTCGGTGCCCGTCGCGATCGGCACGCGCACCGCGCTGCCCCACTCGGTCCACGAGCCGTCGTAGTTCTTGACGTCCTGGATCCCGAGCAGGTGCGTGAGCACGAACCAGGTGTGGCTCGACCGCTCGCCGATGCGGCAGTAGGCGATCACGGCGTCGTCGTCGCCGATGCCCGCACCGTCGCGGTACACGGCGTCCAGCTCGGCTCGAGGACGGAACGTGCCGTCCGGCGCCGCCGCGGTCGCCCACGGGATGTTCGTGGCGGTCGGGATGTGGCCGGCGCGCAGCGCGCCCTCCTCCGGGTAGTCCGGCGCCGTGGTGCGCTCACGCGAGTACTCGGCGGGGCTCCGGACATCGATCAGGGGCTCGCCGAGGTGCGCGAGGACGTCCTCCTTGAAGGCGCGGACGGCGCTGTCCCGCCGCTCGACCACGGGGTACTCGACCGGCGTCACCTCGGTCCGGTCCGTCGTCATGGGGCGACCCTCGGCCACCCACTTCGCCCGCCCGCCGTCGAGCAGACGGACGTCCTCGTGCCCGAAGAGGGTGAAGACCCACAACGCGTACGCGGCCCACCAGTTGTTCTTGTCACCGTGGATGACGACCGTCGTGTCGCGCGCGATCCCCTTGCCGCCGACCAGGCGCGCGAACGCCTCGCCGTCGATGTAGTCGCGCTGCACCGGGTCGTTCAGGTCGGTGTGCCAGTCGATCTTGACGCTGCCGGGGATGTGGCCGGTCTCGTACAGGAGCACGTCCTCGTCGGACTCGACGACGACGAGGTCGTGCTGACCGGGTTCCGCGGCCGTCAGCCGTTCGGCGAGCCACGCGGTCGACACGAGTCGCTCGGGGTGGGCGTACGCGGCGAACTGCTCGGACGGGTCGACCGGGGCGGTCATGGGTACCTCCTGGGCCCCTCGGGGCCGGTTCGGATCGTGCGGGTGGACATCGGACGCGGATAGCATCGACGGGCGGCGCCCGGACAACGCTACGCGTCCGCACCGTCCGTGGTCGATCAACGTGACGACGGGTGACGCTGTTCCCGATCCCTCGACGGAAGGTCCGCCCAGCATGCCGAACGACGCCGTCGGGACCCTGCCGCGTCTGGCGGACCGGGACCCCGTCGTCACGCCGGAGCAGATGGCCGCGGCGCTCGTCCCGCCGCCGCAGTTCGCCGACGCGTCGTTCGCCTCGTACCGACCCGACCCCGACTTCCCGTCGCAGGCCGAGGTCCGCGACGCCGTCGAGCGGTTCGTCGCCGACCGGCCCGTGTCCGCCCGCCGCGGACTGTTCGGCCGTCGGCGTCCCGCACCCGAGCCGACGACGTCGGGCGTGTACCTCGACGGCGGCTTCGGTGTCGGCAAGACCCACCTGCTGGCGGCGGCGTACCACGCGGAGACCGGCCGCCGGACGTTCGGGACGTTCATCGAGTACACGGCACTCGTCGGTGCGCTCGGGTTCCAGGGCACCGTGGACCTCCTCACGGGCACGGCGCTCGTGTGCATCGACGAGTTCGAGCTCGACGACCCGGGCGACACCATGATGATGACCCGGCTGATCCGGGAACTCGCCGAGCGCGGCACCCGCATCGCGGCGACGTCGAACACGCCGCCCGGGGCCCTGGGCGAGGGCCGGTTCGCGGCGCAGGACTTCCTCCGGGAGATCCAGGCGATGGCGGACCGGTTCACCACGCTCCGCATCGACGGGCTCGACTTCCGCCGCCGCTCCATCGACGAGACCGCCGCGACCGTCGACGACGTCGCCGCGGTCCTCCGCGCCCTGCCGGGAGGCCAGGCGCGCGTCACCGAGGACCGGTTCGCCGACCTCGTCGCGCACCTCGGGACGGTGCACCCCTCGCGGTACGTCGCGATGGTCGAGGGGCTCGACGCGGCCGGCCTCGTCGACGTCGTGCCGTTCACCGACCAGACCGACGCGCTCCGGTGGGTCGCGCTCGTGGACCGCCTGTACGACGCCCAGGTGCGGCTCGTGGCGTCCGGCACTCCGCTCGACCAGGTGTTCCCGGAGTCCATGCTCTCGGGTGGGTACCGCAAGAAGTACCTCCGTGCCGCGTCGCGCGTGGTCGCGCTGACGCGCGCCTGAACGCCGCTCCGGCGCGTCGGCTGCGCGTCGGCACCTGTTCGGGGGAGGTCCTCGGCTGCTGTCGAGCGCCGCGCCAGCCTGCCGAAACACAACGTTCACACGGCGGCGCGTCGTGTTACATCCGTGAAACACGCCGTGCTCCGGAGTGAAACCTCTCGTCGCCACACTGGTCCCACCCGAGGCGGGCCCGTCAGACGCGGACAGCGCCGCCGACGCGGTCCACAGCAACAGAGAGGTGAACAGATGCTCAACCAAGGTCAAACGGCCTTCATCTTGATCATGGCGGCGCTGGTGTTGTTCATGACGCCGGGCCTCGCGTTCTTCTACGGCGGCCTGGTCAAGGCGAAGAGCGTCATCAGCATGATGATGATGTCCTTCGGCGCGATCGGTCTCGTGAGCGTCCTGTGGGTGCTGTACGGCTACGCGATCTCGTTCGCGAACACCGGCCCCGGCACCCACGTCGTCGGCAAGGTCGGGTTCTTCAGCATCGACCTCAACCAGCTCGGCCTCGGCCAGGCGTTCGAGCAGTCGCAGGCGTCGACGCTCCACGCCACGTACCCCGACCTCGCCTTCGTCGGGTTCCAGGCCACGTTCGCGATCATCACGGTCGCGCTCATCTCCGGCGCCATCGCCGACCGCGCCAAGTTCGGCGCGTGGATGATCTTCTCCGGCATCTGGGTGACCCTCGTCTACTTCCCGGTCGCCAGCTGGGTGTTCAACCTCAGGTCCGGCATGTTCGCCACGTGGGGTGTCATCGACTTCGCCGGTGGCACGGCGGTCCACATCGACGCCGGTGCCGCGGGCCTCGCCCTCGCGATCGTGCTCGGCCGCCGCGTCGGGTTCGCCAAGGGTGCCCACAAGCCGCACAACCCCCCGTTCGTCCTGCTCGGCGCCGGCATCCTCTGGTTCGGCTGGTTCGGGTTCAACGCCGGGTCCGAGGGCGCCGCGGACGGCATCGCCTCGCTCGCGTGGATCAACACGCTCGCCGCACCCGCCGCCGCCGTGCTCGGCTGGCTCATGATCGAGAAGATCCGCGACGGCAAGGCCACCTCGGTCGGCGCGGCGTCGGGCGCCGTCACCGGTCTCGTCGCGATCACGCCCGCCTGTGCCGCGCTGACGCCCGGCTGGGGCGTCGTCCTCGGGTTCGTCTCGGGCATCATCTGCTGCTTCGCGATCGACTGGAAGTACCGCCTCGGCTTCGACGACTCGCTCGACGTCGTCGGCGTCCACCTGGTCGGCGGCATCGTCGGCACGCTGTGGCTCGGGTTCTTCGCGAACACCACCGGGCTCATCTACTCCGGCTCGTTCGTGCAGCTCGGCAAGCAGGCCACCGCGGCCGGCGTCGTGCTCGTCTACTCGTTCGTCCTCGCCTTCGTCATCGGCTGGATCGTCGAGAAGACCATCGGGTTCCGCGTTCGCGCCGAAGACGAGGTCGCCGGCATCGACACGGCCGTCCACGGCGAGGAGGGCTACGTGCTCTACGAGGAGGCCGACCGCACCCCGGTCTCCGTCCGCTGACCCACGCGACACGCACGACGCCCCCGGCTCCGCGCCGGGGGCGTCGTCGTGTCCGGTGGCAGACTGACGCGGTGACCACGACGACACCGCCCACGCTCGCCAACTTCCGTGAGGTCGGCGGACCCGGGTTCCAGGCCGGGCGGACTCGCACCGTCTACCGCTCGAACACCGAGGACGTGCCGGCCACCGCCTACCCCGTCGTGCTCGAGACGGTCGTGGACCTGCGCCGCGGCGACGAGGTCGCCGCGCTCACGCACCCGCTCCGCGCGGCCGCGGGCTACCGGAACGTACCGCTGTTCGACCCCGCGGTCGGTGAGGAGTCGGCCCCCGACGCCCTCGAGCTCCGCGACCAGTACGTGGACTGGCTCGTGCGGCACCGAGCGACGATGCTTCTCGTGTTCCGCGCCCTGGCCGAGACCGAGGGCGACGTGCTGGTCTGTTGCTCCGCGGGCAAGGACCGCACCGGCGTCGTCAGCGCGTTGCTCGCCCGGCTCTGGGGTGCGGATCTCGACCGCATCGGTGCGGACTACGCCGCGACCGGGGCGGCGCTGGCGGACCGTTTCGCCCGCGAACGCGCCGAGGCTGCCGACGCCGAGCACTTCGACCGCAACGCCCGATCGGAGGCCGCCACGGCCGTCGCGGTCGTCGAGCACGTGGAGGAGCGGTTCCTGTCCGTCCGCGGCTACCTGCGCTGGCTCGGGCTGAGCGACCGCGAGGTCGACCGGCTCTGACCTCGGGTCCCGGCCACCGGCCCCCGGCCCGGGAACCGCGAGATCGCGGACGATGCCGCCCTGTCGTGTGTCAGAGCGGCATCTCGTGCGACCTCGATCGTCCCGGGTCCGGGGTCCCGGGGTCAGGGCATCACGGCACGTCGGCGCCGTCCGCGCGGTCGCCGCCCGGTGCCTCCTGGTCGTCCTGCTGGGTGCCCGAGGACGCGTCGCCGGCCGCATCGGCCGCGCCGACCATCGCGTCGCCGCCGCGCGCGTCGTCGCCGAGCGCGGCCAGGGCGCTCTGCTCCTGCTCGCCCCGGTCCTCCCGGTCGAGGCCGGACGAGCCGTCCTCGGCGCGACCCATCTGCTCCGGGTGCTGGTCCATGTGCCGGTCGCCCGACTCGGATGCCTCGTGCTGCAGGCTCGCACCCACGCTCGCGGCACCCTCGTTCATCCCGCCGCGGTCGTTCACCATGTCGTCGTCCTCTCCGAGTTCTCGGCCACCGGATGGGTGACCGGCGCGTCCGTCGTCACCAGGCGTAGTCCTCCGGGGACGTCTTGTGCCCCGGGAAGATCTCGTCGAGGCGGTCGAGCGCCGCCTGGTCGAGGTGGATGTCCACGGATGCCACCGCCGACTCGAGCTGCTGCATCGTCCGCGGGCCGGTGATCGGCGCGGTCACGCCCGGCTGGTGGAGCAGCCACGCGAGCGCGAGCTCGCCCGGCGCGTGGCCGATCTCCTTCGCGAACGCCTCGTACTGCTCGATCGCGGGTCGGTTCGCCTCGAGGGCCTCCTTCGCGCGACCCTCGAGCCGGCGCGAGCCCTCCTCGGTCTTCTCGATGACGCCACCGAGCAGACCGCCCTGGAGCGGCGACCAGGGGATCATCCCGAGGCCGTACGCGCGCGCGGCGGGCAGGGTCTCGCGCTCGACGTCGCGGACGAGCAGGTTGTAGATCGACTGCTCGCTCACGAGGCCGACGAAGTTCCGGCGCGCGGCGGCCTCCTGCGCCTGGGCGATGTGCCACCCGGCGAAGTTGCTCGACCCGGCGTACAGGACCTTGCCCTGCTGGACGGCGACCTCCATCGCCTGCCAGATCTCCTCCCAGGGCGTCGCCCGGTCGATGTGGTGGAACTGGTACAGGTCGACGTGGTCCGTCTGCAGCCGGCGGAGCGAGTCGTCGAGCTGACGACGGATCGCCAGGGCCGAGAGCTTCGACTCGTTCGGCCAGTCGCCCATGTCGCCGTACAGCTTGGTCGCGATGACCGTGCGTTCGCGGCGGCCGCCGCCCTGCGCGAACCAGCGGCCGACGATCTGCTCGGTGACGCCCTCGCCCTTCTGCCAGCCGTACACGTTGGCGGTGTCGAAGAAGTTGACGCCGAGGTCGTGGGCGCGGTCCATGATCGCGAACGAGTCCTCCTCGCTCGTCTGTGGTCCGAAGTTCATGGTGCCGAGCACGGCGCGGGAGACGGACAGGCCGGTGCGTCCGAGGTGTGTGTATTCCATGCCTCCGGGTCTACGCCTCCCGCTGAGCGCGGGTCCAGGAGCAGCGGACCAGCCTGGGTGCCGTGCGTCCGCCACGCATCACCAACGGACGCCGACGGAGCAACGACAGGAGAGGACCACATGAGCGACCAGCAGCAGCCCCCGCAGCAGCAGGACACCCCCGGCAGTGAAGCCGAGCTCGGCCCCAAGGCGGACCACGGCGAGCAGTCGTACAAGGGCTCAGGCAAGATGACCGGCAAGCGTGCCGTCATCACGGGCGGCGACAGCGGCATCGGCAAGGCCGTGGCCATCGCGTTCGCCCGCGAGGGTGCCGACGTGCTCATCAGCTACCTCCCGGACGAGGAGGAGGACGCCCAGGACACGAAGCACTGGATCGAGGACGCCGGCCGGAAGGCCGTCCTGTTCCCCGGTGACCTGTCCGACCCGGCGTACTGCCGCTCCGTGATCGCGACGGCGGTCGAGGAGTTCGGCGGGCTCGACGTACTCGTCAACAACGCCGCGTTCCAGATGACGCACGAGACGCTCGAGGAGATCCCCGACGAGGAGTGGGACCACACCATCGCCACGAACCTCAGCGCCTACTTCCACCTCGCGAAGGCCGCCCTGCCGCACATGGAGGCGGGCGCGTCGATCATCGGCACGAGCTCGGTCAACTCGGACAACCCCGTGCCGACGCTCCTGCCCTACGACGTGACGAAGGCCGGCATCGCGAACTTCTCGGCTGCGCTCGCGCAGCTCGTCGGGTCGCGCGGCATCCGCGTGAACAGCGTCGCGCCCGGGCCGATCTGGACGCCGCTCATCCCGTCGACGATGCCCGAGGAGCAGGTCGAGTCGTTCGGGTCGCAGGCGCCGCTCGGTCGCGCCGGCCAGCCCGCGGAACTCGCCCCGGTGTACGTGCTCCTCGCCAGTGACGACGGCAGCTACGTGTCCGGTGCCCGCATCGCCGTCACCGGCGGCACGCCGATCCTCTGATCCGCGACCACGGGACGGACGGGAGGCGCGACATCGAAACCGGTGCCGCGCCTCCCGTCCGACACCCGGCCGTGTGGGGTACGACTGGACCAGCGAGAGGAGTGACCATGCCCGCGAAGGACGAGATCCCGAGCACCCTGCAGCGCTCGGATGAGCACGCGCAGGAGATCTACGCGAAGACGCTCGACTCGGCGAACGAGACCTACGGCCCCGGGGAGCGCGCCCACCGGACCGCGTTCGCCGCCGTCAAGCACGAGTACGAGAAGATCGGCGACCACTGGGAGCGCAAGGCGGAGAACGGTCCGTCCGACTCCGGTGCAGCCGGGAGTCGTGACGACGGTGAGACCCAGCAGGGCGTCGACGCGAACGCGTCCAAGCAGCACCTCATGGACGTGGCGAAGCGGCTCGACGTCAGCGGGCGATCGTCGATGACCAAGGACGAACTCGTCGACGCGATCAAGAAGGCCAACGCGAAGGCGACGCGCGACGCCCGCTCGTGAACGTGCACGAGGGCCCCAAGACGGGGTCGGGTTCGTTGTCGTGCGCACTGCACGGTCGCCGGGCGCGCGTCGACTAGCGTCGATCCGGTGAACGACGCGAACACGCCCGGCAGCCGCATCATCGGCCTCGGGCACCACCAGCCCGCCCGGATCATGACGAACGACGACCTCGCGGCGATCGTCGACACGAACGACGAGTGGATCCGGACCCGAACCGGGATCCGCACGCGGCACATCGCGTCCGAGGTCGACACCGTCACGAGCATGGCGATCGAGGCCGGCCGCGCCGCCATCGCCGACGCAGGCATCGACCCCGCCGAGATCGACCAGGTGTTCGTCGCGTCGACCTCCGCCACCGACCGCGCGCCGTACACCGCCGGACGCGTCGCCGTCGCGCTCGGACTCACTGCCGGCCCGGCGCCCATCGACATCAACACCGCCTGCTCCGGCTTCGAGTACGCGCTCGCCCTCGCCGACCAGTCCATCCGGCTCGGCAGCGCCACGACCTCGCTCGTGATCGCGTCCGAGAAGATCTCCGGCCTCGTCGACTGGACCGACCGGTCGACGTGCGTCCTCATCGGCGACGCAGCCGGAGCCGCCGTCGTCCAACGCAGCGACACCGCGGAGATCGGCCCGGTGTCCTGGGGGAGCGTCCCGCACCTGCTCGAGGCCGTGCTCGTCGACGGGGACCCGCAACGGTTCTCGCAGGAAGGCCGCTCGATCTACCGCTGGGCGATCACCGAGGCGGAGGGGCACGCGCGCCGCGTCGTCGAGAAGGCCGGGATGACGATGGACGAGATCCAGGTGCTCGCGTTCCACCAGGCGAACCTCCGGATCATCGAGCCGCTCGCCAAGGCGCTCGGGGGCGACACGAAGTTCGTGATCACCGACGTGCAGGAGTCCGGGAACACCTCGGCCGCGAGCGTGCCGCTCGGGTTGTCGAAGGCGTGGGCGGCCGGGGAACTGCCCGAGGGCGTGCCCGCGCTGCTGTTCGGGTTCGGCGGGGGCTTCGCGCACGCCGGACAGGTCGTCCGGACGCCGGTCCGGCGGGGCTGAGTCCACCGTCGGTGCGGCCGTGTCGCGCCCGGCCCGCTCGCTACGACGCGGGCGTGTCCGTGCCCGTGTCTGGGTCGGCCCAGAGGTCGTCCGTGTCGGCCGGACGACGCCAGGGCAGGGCGCGCTGCCGGCGCCGCGCGGTCCCGGCCTCGAGGCCCGGGGCGACGTCGCGCCCGCGTCGAGCCCGCTCGGGGCGCGGCGACACCGGGAGCGGGAAGTGTGCCGGCGGCGGGCCGAACGCCGTCCGCGAGCCGTCGATCACCTTGCGGCCGAGCGCGTGGTTCCCGACGCCGCCGATGACAGCGCCGATCCCGAACGGCACCGCGCGGCCGAGCACGCTCGCCCCCTGCCGCGCCAGGAAACGCTTGACGAACGAGTCACGGAGCCGTCCTCCGATGCCGCTGACGACCGAGCGGGGCAGGCTCGACGTGACGAGTTCGCCCCAGAACGCCGTCCGCGTCGGGCCACCCCCGGCCTGGGCCGCGAGCTGCTTGACGAGCGAGGTACCGGGCGCGCCGAGGATCATCGCCATCACGAGCGTCCGCGCTCGTTCGGGGTCGGTCACCGCGATGCCGTGCACCTCGGTGACCGACTGGGCGAACAGGGCGCTCGCCTCGAGGAACGCCGCCGTCTCCGCGCCCGTGAGGCCGAGGCTCGTCGCGAACCCGACCCCGGGGATCACCGCGCTCGCTCCGACCGCGGCGCCGCCCGTCGACACGGCGGTGAGGTACTGGCGCTCGAGGATCGCGATGACCTCGGCCGGTGTGGCGTCCGGGCGGCGCCGACGGATCCGGTCGACGTGTGCGACCACCACCGGGCGTTGCACGCTGAGCACGCGGTCGAGCGTCGCCGACCAGCGAGTGGACGCCAGGCCGCTCGGGCCGGGTACGTCGGTCTGCGCCTCGACCGAGGTGTTGTCGGTCGGGACCGTGACGGGAAGGGGGACGATGGCGTTTCGATCGCCCGGGGTGCCTCGTTTGACCATTCGTGCACCCTACGCTCGGCGGTTTCGCGGGTGCCGGGGCCGGTGCGTTCCGGCCGCCCTGCCTGCGCGCTTCTTCCGCTTCAGACTGCGCGTGGGGGCGGCGATGGGGCGGAGGGGTAAGCCCGCGCGGGGGAGCGTCGGCAGCTCGGCCCGCGGGCGGCGTCGACGTCCTGGACGCGTGCTGGCGGCGTGGACGCCGGTCGTGCGCTCCGGGGATCCGTGAACGGGGCCCGCACCGACCGTGCGCGCCCGGCGGTTGCCGGTCGGGCGGGAACGAGGTGGGCCTCCCGGTCGGTGGCGGCACCGGCGGCTGTCGGCGACGCGACCAGAGCGGGCGTGACGAGTCGACGGCATGCAGTGATGCTCGTGGAGCTCCGGGCGCGCCCACGCACCGGGAGCACTGGACTGGGGACGGGCCTGCTCGTGGATCACCTGGGGAGGAGTGTCGTCACAGTCGGAAGCGAGTGGTGCGTCACCTGGTGACGATCCCGCTGTCGTCCGTCATCGGCGATGTCGTCGTATGCGCGGGAACCAGATGCACGCGTCTTCGGTGACGGTGTGCGTGTCGGACGACCGCTGACCTGTCGGGAAACCAGCGGGAGCGGCGGGGCGGCGTCAGCGGCGCGCGAGCACCGCTCGGAGGGGGTGGTCCTGCCCCTCGAGGATGAGCTGCGCGCCGATGCCGGTCCGGGCGTTGACGATGACCGGCGCGAGCAGGTTCACCGTTGTGCCGCTCTCGGCGGGGTTCGCGACGACGAGGAGCATCGCCTCGCCCGCGTCGCGGAGGTCGAGGAGCGCGGTCTGCTCCTCGGTGATGACGGGCGCGTAGTCGGGCAGGTGCACGGCGGCGTCGAGGACGAACAGGCGTGGGTCCTCGGTGCTGGCAGCGGTGGTGCCGTGCCCGGCGAGGGCGAAGAGCCCCTCGGCACCGGTGACCTCCTGCAGGGTGAACGACGTCAGGGGTTCGAGACCGAACGGTGGGACGGTGAACGTCAGCGGGATGTTCATGAGAGGTAGTCCATCAGGGTCGGCTGCAGCGTCTTCGCGGTGACGGCGAGGGCTGCCTGGTAGTTGGTCTGCTGGAGCTGCAGGTCGAGGATCGCCTTGGCGACGTCCTTGTCCTCGATCTGGGAGCGCTGTCCCTCGAGGTCGGTGGACTGGGACGCGAGCGTCGACTGCGCGGTGATGACCGAGGAGTGTCGGGTGCCGACGTCGCCCTGGACGCCACGGACGGCGGCGATCCGGCTGTCGACCTGACTGATCCGCGCGCTGACGTCGGCACCGGACTGCAGGTCGCTGCTGATGTCGTCGATGAGGCTGAACACCGAGTCACTCCCGGTCCCGAAGACGGCGCTGCCGTCGGTGTCGACGCGCACGGTCGTCCCCGACGCGATCCGGCGCTGCACGCCGACGTCGGTGCCGTCGGTCGACCCGTTGTAGGTGAAGTCGCTGCCGTACGCGGCGGACGCGTCCGTGTTGCCGGCGAAGACGGCCCGACCGCCGTACTGCGTGTTGGCGTCCTGGAGCAGGTCCTGCTTGAGTCCCTGGAGCTCGGTGACGATCGCGTTCCGGTCGGTGTCGTTCATGGTGCCGCTGTTGGATCCCTGCACGGTGAGGTCCCGGACCTTGTTCATGACCGAGTACACGCTCGCGAGCGCGGAGTCGGTCGTGGCCAGCCACCCGGCGCCGTCGTCGGCGTTGCGGGAGTACTGCGCGTTCTGGGCCTGGGCGCTCCGCACGGTGATCGACTTGCCGGTACCGCTGGGGTCGTCCGACGGGACGGTGATGTTCTTCAGGCTCGACGCCTGGTCCTGCAGCTGCGCGAGCCGCGCGGCACCGGTCTGGAGACGCTGTTGCGCCGCCGCCATGGACATCTGGGTCGTGACACGAGTGAGCATGACGATCAGCTGATCCCGACGACGCCGACGTGGTTGATGAGGGTGTCGAGCATCTGGTCGACCGCGGTGAGCACGCGCGCGGCCCCCTGGTAGGCGTGCTGGTAGGTGAGCAGGTTCACGTTCTCCTCGTCGAGGTCGACGCCGGCCCCGGACTGCTGCTGCGTCTTGGCGCTCGTCGCGGCGAGTCCGGTGAGGGTGGTCTGGGTCGCGGCCGTCTTCGACGTCGTGCCGATGCCGGTGACGACGTCCGACCAGGTCCGGTCGGGGGCGTCCGCGGCGGAGCCGATCTGGCCGATGGTGTCCGCGATGCTGCCGCTGTACGAGCCGTCCGCGGTCCGGACGGCGATGCCGGCGGCGTCGGTCGGGACGACGGTGAGGCCCTGCGCGGCCGGGACACCGGCCGCGATCGCGAAGAAGTCGGTGCCGGTGGCACCCGCGGGGGTGTACCCGGTCTCGTGCACGGCGTTCACCTGCGTGGCGAGCGCGGTCGCGACACGGTCGTACCCCGCGGAGGCCTCGGCGAGGGCGCCCCCGGTGCCGTCGGCGTTCGCGGGCGCGAGGACGCTGAGCGTGCCGGCGATGCTGCCGCCGTCGAGTGTGACGGGCGAGCCGGACCCGCCGACCCACGACAGGGTCACCGGGGAGGCGGCGGCGCCGCGTAGCGTGTCGGAGCCGGTGACGGCCACGGCGTGGGCGGACGTGCCGTCGACGATCGCGTTCCCGCCGATGACCACGTCGACCGTGCCGTCGCCGTTGTCCCGCACCGTGGCGCCGGACAGGGACGCCATCTGTTCGGTGAGCACGTCGCGTTGGTCCATCAACTCGTTCGTCGAGCCGCCCCCCGCGGCGGTGGTGCGGATGCGGTCGTTGAGCGCCGCGACCTGGGTCGCCGCGGTGTTGAGCTGCCCGACCGCGTCGCCGACGTCGGACCGCGCGGAGGCCCACTGTGCGTCGATCGCCTGGGATCCGGTCCGCAGCGTGCTCGCCACCTGCGTGGCCGAGCTGAGCACGACGCCGCCGGACGCCGTGTCCCCGGGGTTGTTCTGGAGGTCCGACCAGGCCGACCACATCGTGTCCAGCTGGCTGGACAGTCCGTTCGCCCCGGGTTCGTTCAACGACGTCTCGAGGTCGGACAGTGCGGACGAGCGAGCCGACGCGTACCCGGAGGCGGACGCGGAGGCACGGACCTGCGTGTCGAGCGTCATGGTCGCGAGTCGGGCGATGCCGTCGACGGAGACGCCCTGGCCGGCGGTCGCGACCGTACCGGTGAGGAGCCCGGTCGCGGCGACCGGCGGGATGGACGTCTGCGTGATCCGCTGCCGGGTGTACCCGGTCGTCCCCGCGTTCGCGATGTTCTGACCCACGACGTCGAGTCCGGCACGCGCGGCGGAGAGCCCGGAGTAGGCGGTTGCGAGCGATCCGAAGGTGCTGACCATGACTACAGGCTCCCGTCGAAGAAGTGCGCTCCGGCGGCGCCGGCGTCGGCGGACCCGCGGCCGTCGTACGTCGCGACCTCGCCGACCGCACCGGCCAGCGTCTCCTGCGTGGCGCGCGCCGCCGCTCGGAGGAACCGCTCGTTCTCGTCCCGCAGCGCGGCGACCTGCGCGGTCAGCTCGATCATCGCGCGGAGGTGCGCAGCGAGGATCTCGCCCCACGGCCCCTCCGGCGCGGCGGCCGACACGATCTCGCGGAGGGGTGCGTCGGTCGGCGCGCCGAGCTGCTCGGCGACGGCGGCGCTCTCGACGCTGCGCTCGAGGCCGACGGCGCGCAGCCGCTCGAGGACCTGTTCGACCTCACGGCTCGCGTGGTCGACCCACCGCGAGCGTCCGGCGGTCAGGAGCAGCTGCTCCTCCTCGAGCTTGAAGGTGAGGAGCTCGAGGAGCTCGCGTTCCCGCCACAGCACGGCGGACAGTTCGTTCATGCCCAAGGTCTCCTCCCGGTGATCGGCTCGCTGCGTCGACGAGCACTATCGGTCCGCACGTCCGCCGCCGTTAGGAGCGACGGTGGGAGCGACCTGGGCGCACTAGCCGAACCCCCGGAGGGGCACCAGTGGCACCGCGCCTCCACTTCGGGGGGACGGGAACCGCCTTGTCCCCCGAAATGCCGACCCAGGGCGCCCAGGAAACCCCCGGACTGGGGCCGGTGGAGGTCTCCTGTCCCCCTCAGCTCGTCGATAGGTTCATGACTGCACCGCGGGCGACCGCACCGATCATCGAGGGGGAGACACCGGATGGACCGCACGGCACGGAACGCACTCGTGGTGGAGAACCTCCCGCTGGTGGGGTACCTCGTCGCCGAGGTCTGCGCCCGTGCGACCCACCTGTCGCGCGACGACATGGCCTCCGTCGGTGCCCTGGCGCTCGTCACCGCCGCAGACGCGTACGACCCCTCGCTCGGGGTGCCGTTCGGTGCGTACGCCCGCACGCGCATCACCGGGGCGTTCGCCGACGACATGCGCGCCGGCGACTGGGCCAGCCGTGGGACGCGCAAGCGCATCAAGGAGACGCTCGCCGTGCAGGACACCCTGACGGCGCAGCTCGGACGCGCGGTGTCGGTCCAGGAGCTCGCGGACGCCATGGGGGTCGACCGCCAGTCCGCGGCGGACGCCCTCGCCGACGCGGGCCGGACGGTCACCACGATCGACGAGACCGTGCACGACTCGCTCGCGGCCGAGGTCCCGCTGCCCGGTGACGACCTCCTCGCCACCGAGCGCACCCGCTACCTCCGCGCTGCCGTCGCCGCTCTGCCGGAGCGCATGCGGTTCATCGTCGAGGCCGTGTACTTCGGGGACCGCACCGTCACCGAGGTCGCCGAGGAGCTCGGGATCACCCACTCGGCGGTGTCGCAGCAGCGGTCCGAGGCGATGCGCCTGCTCCACGACGGCCTGACCGCCCACTACGGCGACAGCGACGACGTCGTCGTCGAGCCGCGCTCCCGCACGACGGCCGCGCGACGCAGCGCCTACCTCGCACGGGTCGCCTCGAACGCGGCGGTCGGCATGGCCCGCGCCGTGATCGAGCCCCTCGCCGGAACTGCCGCCGCGGCGAGTTGAGAACGTCGGGAGCACGGCACGCGGAAATCGGTCCGCACCGTCTCCTAACGGCTCCGGCCGCACGGCCGAGAGTCCTCGATGCCAGCCCATGGACGGGCCGGCGCACCACACCCACATTTCACGGAGGAAATCACCATGGGTATGTCCATCAACACCAACCTCTCGGCACTCGACACGTACCGGAACCTCAACGCGACCCAGAACGACCTGTCGAACTCGCTCGAGAAGCTCTCGAGCGGTCTGCGGATCAACAAGGCCGCCGACGACGCTGCCGGTCTGTCGATCTCCGAGGGCCTGAAGTCGCAGGTCGGTGGCCTCACGGTCGCGGCCCGCAACGCCCAGGACGGCATCTCCGTCGTGCAGACCGCTGAAGGTGGCCTCACCGAGGTCCACTCGATCCTCCAGCGCATGCGTGACCTCGCCGTGCAGGCCGGCAACGACTCGAACAACGCCGACTCGCGCACCGCGATCACGACCGAGGTCTCGTCGCTCCAGTCGGAGCTCAGCCGCATCGCCTCGTCCACGAACTTCAACGGCACGTCGCTGCTCAACAGCAACAGCACGCTGAAGTTCCAGGTCGGCGCGAACGGTGACGCCAACAGCCAGATCTCGGTCGACCTGTCCGGCGCCAACGTGAACAAGGTCGTCGACGCGCTCGGCGCGACGCAGTCCGACGGCACCGCGTTCACGATCAAGAGCGGCACGAACATCAACACCGCCTTCCAGGGCAAGTCGCTCTCGTTCGAGGCCGGCAAGGGCACCTCGTCGGACCTCAAGGTCACGACCGGCACCCTCACGGGCTCGAACGCCGACGGCACGTTCACGTCGGTCGACGATCTCGTGTCCTCGCTGAACGGTGACGCCACGTTCTCGAAGAACTTCACCGCCACCGCGGTGAAGGACGTGAACGGCGCGACCACCGGCTTCAACGTCCGCGCGAACGACGGCAGTGCGGTCGACACCGTCAGCCCGCTCGGGACGGCGGACACCACCGGCACCCTGACGGGCGCCGCCGGTTCGTCCACGACGGGCCTGCAGTTCGACACCGCGGACCACGCCCAGGCGGCAATCCGTGCCATCGACGCGCAGATCACGGCCGTGTCGACCGCCCGCTCGAACCTCGGTGCCGTCCAGAACCGCTTCGATCACGCCATCAACGTGACGAACGTGGCGAAGGAGAACCTCACCGCGGCGCAGTCGCGGATCACCGACGTCGACATGGCGGAGGAGATGGTCAACTACACGCGCGACAACATCCTGAGCCAGGCCGGCACGGCGATGCTCGCGCAGGCGAACCAGAGCACGCAGGGCGTCCTCTCGCTGCTCAAGTAACACCCCTGGCGGCCGCCGCCGTACGGATCCGTTCGGGTGATCCGTGCGGCGGCGTCGCTGCCGTCGAACGACCGGAAGGAGCCCCACGGTGTCCACCACCTCCGCCTTGACGACCACCTCGACGTCGGCATCGGGCACGCTCGGCATCGACGGCCTCGCCAGTGGCCTCGACACCACGAGCATCATCAACTCGCTCATGTCGATCGAGCAGCTGCCGCAGTCGCTGCTCCAGGACAAGGTCACGTCGACGAGCGCGTTCATCTCGTCGCTGCAGACGATCAACGGCCTGTTCGCGACGATGGCGACGAAGGCCACGGCCGCCGCCACGAGCACCTCCCTCAACCTCCTCACCGCGTCGAGCTCGTCCTCCGCGGTCACCGCGAGCGTGTCGAGCACCGCGGCCGCCGGGAGCGTCAGCTTCACGGTCGGGAGCACCGCCGCAGCGCAGGTCGGTGTCACCGCCGCGATGACGACGTGGTCGAGCAGCGCGCCGACGCTCACACTCGTCTCCGCGAGCGGTGCGAAGACCGAGATCAGCCCCGCCTCCGGCTCGCTCGACGACGTCGTCAGCGCGATCAACAAGGCAGGCGCCGGCGTCACCGCGACGAAGGTCGCCGCGGGCACGACAGCCGACGGCACGAAGCAGTACCGGCTCCAGCTCACCGCGACGGCCTCGGGGTCGGCGGGCGCGTTCACCCTCTACCGCGGCTCGGGCAGCGACGTCGACGCGGGGACCGCGACGAACGTCCTCACCGAGTCCGGTGCCGCCGTCGTGCAGCAGGCGTCCGACGCCTCGGTCACGCTGTGGGCGGGCACCGCGGCCGCGCAGACGATCACGAGCTCGACGAACACGTTCACCGACCTCGTGCCCGGACTCACCGTGAACGTGTCGGCGGTGTCCGCGGCGCCGGTCACGGTCACCGTCGCCCAGGACACGACGAAGGCCACCGCCGTCGCGTCCGGCCTGGTCGACGCGCTCAACGCGATCACGAGCTACTACTCCTCGAACACGAGCGTGTCGACGTCGACGAGCGCCACCGACGGCTCGCAGTCCACGACCGCGGGCGTGCTCCTCGGCGACGCGACGACGCGGGACGCCGTGCAGCAGATCACGAGCGCGATGTCGACACCGGTGAACGGGCAGTCCCCGTCCTCGATCGGCATCGAGATCACGAAGGACGGCGACTTCACCTTCGACTCCGACGCGTTCCAGGCCGCGCTCGCGACGGACCCCGCCGGCACGCAGAAGATCCTCTCGGGCCTGGCGCAGAACGTCGCGAACGTCGCGAACGGTGCGTCCGACAAGTACAGCGGTTCGATCACGACCGCGATCACGGGGCAGCAGTCCGTGGTCACGGACCTCAACCAGCAGATCAGCGACTGGGACACGCGGCTCGCGGACCGCCGTGCGACGCTGCAGGAGGAGTACACGAACCTCGAGACGAACCTGTCCACCCTGAAGTCGCAGTCGACCTGGCTCACGAGCCAGATCTCGTCGCTGCCCTCGTACTCGTCGTCGAGCAAGTGACCCGATGAACGCCTTCGACCTCGCCTCCGCCGCCGCGTTCCGTCGCGCCGCCGCCGAGGGCACCGCCGCTGACGACCGTCGCCGCGCGCAGTACGCGACCCAGTCGGTGCTGTCCGCGACCCCGGCCCAGCTCGTCACGATGCTCTACGACCGGCTGCTCCTCGACCTGCACCGCGCCGAGCAGGCGCAGACCACCGCCGACTGGTCGACCGCTCGGGAGCAGCTCATGCACGCGCAGGCGATCGTGGGGGAGCTGTCCACGTCGCTCCGCATCGACGTGTGGGACGGCGGGGAGGGGCTGCTCGCCATCTACAACTACGCGTCGACCGCGCTGATCACCGCGAACGTGCACCACGACGTCGACGCGACACGGCAGTGCATCCGTCTGCTCGAGCCGCTCCGTGCCGCGTGGCACGACGCCGCCGCGGCGTTGCCCGCGTCGGCGACGGCGACCGGGACCGGGGGAGCACTCGGTGTCGCCTGAGTGGTCGACGCCCGGCGAGCAGTCCGGTCAGGATCGCGGCGACGCAGTGACCGTGGACGCGCACTCGGCGTGGCACCGCGTCCTCACCGACCTCGAGGTCGCGGTCGCCCGCGCCGACGCCGTCGGCGTCGCGGTCCCGGCGTGGACCCCGCCGACCGGACTGGGACGGATCCCGCGCGAGCTCGTGGGTCGGGCCTCCCGGCTGCTCGCAGCGCAGCGGGACGCCGTCGCGCGCGTCGACGCGGCCAGGAGGGACGTCGCCGCGCATCTGGGCGCGCTGCGGTCCGTCGCGTCGTCGCGGGCGCCGGAACCGGCTCGGTACCTCGACGTCACGGGCTGACCGACCCCCGTTCGGGGCGACCGCTTACGTGGCCCGGGCGGTGCGCCGATAGCCCCTCTCGAGCACGGATCGCTCGTCCTCGGCCACGGATCGGCCTCCGCCACCGGCGACCCCTCGTGGTCGCCGTCCTCGTGGAACGGCTGGTCATGCTCGACTCCGTGTCGACCTCGGCGCTGCAGAGCGCGCTCGACGGTCTCTCGCTCCGGCAGAAGGTGATCGCGAACAACGTCGCGAACATCAACACGCCGAACTACCACGCCGAGAAGGTGCAGTTCGAGGACGCGCTCGCCCAGTCCGTCGCGGACGGGAACGGCAGCACGACGCCGACCATCGCGCGGAGCCTCGAGCCGACGAACACGAACGGCAACAACGTCGACCTCGACGAGGAGACGCTGTCGAACGTCGACACGACCCTGCGGTACCAGTTCGCGTCACAGGCGATGAACGCGGAGCTCACGGCGGTCCGCGCGGCGATGCGGACCGACTCGTGACCACGTTCGACGCGATCGGCATCGCGAGCACCGGCCTCACGGTGCACCGGAAGTGGCTCGACGCGATCTCGGACAACATCGCGAACGTCAACACGGTCAAGTCCATGGACGACTCGGCGTTCCAGGCCCGGTACGTCGAGGTCCAGGAGGGCGACGGCGTCTCCGGCGCCTACGTGGAGGGCGCGGCGTTCGGCAGTGCCGCCGGCCGCGTGACCTACGACCCGGACAACCCGCTCGCGAACAAGGAGGGGTACGTCCGGATGCCGGACATCGACCTCGGGACGCAGATGGCGGACCTCATCATGGCCCAGCGCGGCTACCAGGCGAACGCCGCCGTGGTCGACCGTGCCAAGACCGCCTACGAGGCGGCACTCCAGATCGGGAAGAACTGATGCCCATCGACGCCGTCAACGGGGTCACCACGAACGCGCTCTCCGGCGTGTTCGGCACCTCGCAGGCCACCACGCCCGCCACCACCGCCGAGCCCACGACCGGCGCCGACGGGTCGTTCGCCACGAGTCTCGGCAACGCGGTGGACGGCCTCCAGTCGCTCGAGAGCCAATCGAACACGCTCGCCGTCAAGGCCGTGACCGGGAACCTCGACGACATCCACGACGCGACCATCGCCGCCACCCGCGCGCAGGTGACGCTCGAACTCGTCTCCGCCGTGCGGAACAAGGGCGTCGACGCCTTCAACGAGATCATGAGGATGCAGGCCTGATGCCGCTCGCACTCCGCAACGCGTTCGCGCGGCTCGGCGCGACCCTCAAGGGGTTCAGTGTCGCGCAGCGCACCATCGCGGTCATCGGGATCGCGGCCGTCGTGCTCGGCGCGATCGCCCTGACGAGCTGGCTCTCGAAGCCCTCGTACGCGCCGCTGTTCACCGGCCTCGCCGCCACCGACGCGAGCTCGATCACCGACCAGCTGACGACGGACAACGTGCCGTACCAGCTCACCGACGGCGGGGCGACCATCCTCGTGCCCCAGGGCGACGTGTACCAGGAACGCCTCAAGGCGGCCTCGAACGGACTGCCGTCGTCGAACGAGGGTGGGTACGCACTGCTCGACAAGATGGGCGTCACGGCGTCGGAGTTCCAGCAGAACGTCACCTACAAGCGCGCGATCGAGGGCGAGCTCGCCAAGACGATCAGCGCCATGGACGGCGTGCAGACGGCGTCCGTGCAGCTCGCGATCCCCGAGAAGAGCGTGTTCGTCTCGGAGACCAAGGACCCGACCGCGTCGGTGTTCGTCGAGCCGAAGGCCGGCCAGACGCTGAGCACCGAGCAGGTCCAGGCGATCGTCCACCTGACGAGCGCCGCGGTCGAGGGCATGCAGCCGACCGACGTCTCGGTCGTCGACGCGAAGGGCGACGTGCTCTCGGCCGTCGGCACCGGCACCACCGGCGGGTCCGACGACCAGGCGAGCGACTACGACACCCGCGTCGGCCAGCAGGTCCAGGCACTGCTCGACAAGGTGGTCGGCGCCGGCAACTCCTCGGTCGTCGTCGCGGCGACCATGGACCCGAACTCCGGGACGCGCACCACCGAGTCGTTCGCCCAGCCCACGAGCGGCCCCGTCGCGCTCAACGAGTCCAGCTCGACCGAGAGCTACGACGGCTCCGGCGCCGGCGGATCCGGAGCGACCGGTGTCCTCGGCCCGGACAACATCGCCGTGCCGAGCGGCAGTTCGACGAGCGGCACGAGTGGATCGAGTGGGTCCAGCGGCTCGGGCAACGGTTACACGAACGAGTCGTCGACCAAGGACAACGCCGTCGACAAGACGACCGAGACCACCACGATCCCGGCCGGTGCGCTCAACCGGCAGACGATCTCGGTCGCGCTCAACAGCAAGGCCGCCAAGGGCGTCAACCTGCAGAGCATCGACGACCTCGTGGCCAACGCCGCCGGTGTCGACCAGACCCGCGGCGACCAGGTGAAGGTCGCGGTCGTCGACTTCAACAACGACGCGGCCAAGCAGGCCGCCGCCGCGCTCAAGGCCGCCGACGCCCAGGCCGCCGCGACCGCGATGTGGTCCACCATCCGCACCGCGGCCATCGTGGGCGGTGTCGTGCTCGCGATCGTCGCCGTGCTCGTCATGATGGCCCGCCGGGGTCGGCGCGCCGAACGCGAGGACGTCGACCTCGGCGAGCTCGACGCGTTCTCCGACGCGTACGAGCTGCCGATCGCGCTCGACGGTGCGGACCCGCGTGCGTCGCTCGCCGCGGCGGACGCACCGACCATCGCGCTGCCGACGCTCGGTGAGGCGCCCACCGGAGACGCCCCGACCGAGGTGCTCTCGAGCGAGGACGTCACGGCGGAGCGCCGGCGGGCGGACATCGCCGCCCTCGCCGAGCGTGATCCGGAGAAGACCGCCGACCTGCTCCGCGGGCTGCTCGACGACAGGACCTCGGTGTGAGCACGCCGCTGACGACCCCGAGCAGCGGGGCCCCGACGGCCGGGACGCAACAGCTCACCGGCGCGCAGAAGGTCGCGGTCATCCTCATGCAGATGGACACGGCCAGCGCCGCGAAGGTCATGAAGCAGTTCTCGGAGCTCGAAGCCGAGGAGATCACGGCCGAGATCGTCCGGATGCGCCGCGTCGACCAGACGGTGGCGGACCGCGCGATCGCCGAGTTCCACCGCATCAGCACGACCGGCCGGGTCACCCGCCGCGGGGGCAAGGACGCCGCGCTCGGACTGCTCGAGGCGTCGTTCGGCTCCGAGCGGGCCGCGGGTGTCATGGAACGCCTGGCGTCGACGATGGCCGGGGCGTCGTTCGAGTTCCTCGACGAGGCCGAGCCCGGGCAGGTCGTCACGCTGCTCGACGGCGAGCTGCCGCAGACGATCGCGCTCGTGCTCGCGCACCTCAGCGCCGGGCAGGCGTCCGCGGTGCTCGCCGGCATCGACGAGGCCGCGCGGACCGACGTCGCGCAGGCGTTCGCGACCATGGGCACGGCGACCCCGGAGGCCGTCGGGATCGTGGCCGCGACGCTCCGCGGTCGCGCCGGCGCCGTCGTCGCTCCCCGCGAGAGCGTCGAGGTCGTCGGCGGCATCGCGCCCCTCGTCGAGATCATCAACCGGTCGGACGTGTCGACCGAGCGGGCCCTGCTCGACAGCCTCGAGTCGCGCGACCCGGAGCTCGCCGAGGACATCCGGTCGCGCATGCTCACGTTCGCCGACATCGTCAAGCTCGAGGCGCGGGACATCCAGCAGGTGCTCCGCGGCATCGACTCGAAGGTGCTCGCGACGGCGATGAAGGGCGCGCAGCAGGCGGTCGTCGAGACCATCCGCGCGAACGTGTCCGAGCGCAACCGTGACCTGCTCGACGACGAGGTGCAGTCGATGGGGCCGGTCCGCATGTCGCAGGTCGAGGAAGCACGTGCCGAGGTGGTCCGTTCCATCCGCGAGCTCGAGGCCCAGGGCGTCATCACGGTGCACCGCGCCGAGGAGGACGACTTCGTTGAGTGACGTCGACACGAGCGCTGCCACGTTCACCCGGATCGCCTATCCCTCGATCGCGGCCCCGGCCGAGGAGCGTCGGAAGGCGCAGGCCGACGTGCGCGGTCACGCCGCGGGCTACGCGGCGGGCCTGCGCGCCGCCGAGGCCGAGGCGTCGGTGCGGCGGGCTGAGCTCGAGGCCGAGCACGTGGCCCGCACCGCAGCGCTCGAGGCGCGGACGGCCGCCGCCGTGGCCGCGCTCGAGACCGCGACGCGCGCGCTCGTGGCACGCGTGGTCCCGGTGCTGCACGAGGCCGAGGAGACCGTGGTCACCACCGCCGTGGAGCTCGCCGAAGCCGTCGTCGGACACGAGATCCGGGCCTCCCGGGCGGTGCCCACCGACGGCCGGGAGGCGCAGCACCCGTCCGGCGCGCTCGCGACCGTCCGACGCGTGCTCGCGTCCCTCGACACCGACGTCGCGCTGGCGGTGCGCCTCAGCCCGGCGGACGCCGCCGCCGTCGCAGGGGCCGCTCTGCCGGTCCCCGTCGTCGCGGACCTGGCATTGCGCGACGGCGACGCCGTGGTCGACCTGCCCTCCGGGATCCTCGACGCGCGCATCACCACGGCGTTCGCCCGCGTGCGTGCCGCGCTCGACCTCGCGCCGGACGACGGGACCGCCTCGTGAGCGTGGGAACGACGCCGCGGATCCGTCCGGCGGCACTCGACCGCGCCGTCGCGGCGGCACGTCCGCAGCGGGTCGGCGTCGTCACGAGCGCCGTCGGACTCGGACTCACGATCGCGGGGCTCGACTGCGCGATCGGCGAGGTCGTCGCCGTCGGCCGGGACGGCGAACCACCGGTCGCCGTCGAGGTCGTGGCCACCGACGCGAGCGGCATCCGCTGCATGCCGCTCGGCCGACTCACCGGCGTGACGGCGGGCACCCCGGCACGGCCGACCGGGCGTCCCGTGCTCGTGCCCACCGGTGCCGGTCTGTTCGGGCGCGTGCTCGACGGGCTCGGGCGGCCGATCGACGGTGCCGGGCCGCTCGACGCCGACGACCTGGTGCCCCTCGACCACGACACGCCCTCCGCCATGCACCGCGCACGGATCGCGACCCCGCTCCAGCTCGGCGTCCGCGTGCTCGACACCCTCACCACCGTCGGCCGAGGGCAGCGCCTGGGGCTGTTCGCCGGCTCGGGTGTCGGCAAGTCGTCCCTGCTGTCGATGATCGCGCGGGGGAGCGACGCGGCCGTGAGCGTCATCGCCCTCGTCGGTGAACGCGGTCGCGAGGTCCGGGAGTTCCTCGAGGACGACCTCGGGCCAGCCGGGCTCGCTCGTTCGGTCGTCGTCGTCGCCACCTCCGACGAGCCGGCGCTCATGCGGCTCCGGGCGGCGTTCCTGGCGACCCGCATCGCCGAGTCGTTCCGCGACGCCGGACAGGACGTCGTCCTCATGATGGACTCGCTCACCCGCGTCGCGATGGCGCAGCGGGAGATCGGCCTGTCCGTGGGCGAGCCGCCCGCGACCCGCGGGTACCCGCCGTCGACCTTCTCGCTCCTCGCAGGACTGCTCGAGCGTGCCGGAACGGACCGCGTCGGCAGCGTCACCGGCCTGTACACGGTGCTCGTCGACGGCGACGACCACAACGAGCCGATCGCCGACGCGGCGCGGAGCATCCTCGACGGGCACGTCGTGCTCGACCGGCGCCTGGCGGTCACGGGACACTTCCCGTCCGTCGACCCCCTCGGGTCGGTGTCCCGCGTCGCCGGCAAGGTGACGCCGGCGGACCGCCGCGCCCTCGCCACCACGCTCCGATCGGTCATGGCCGCGCGGAAGGCCGCGCAGGACCTGCTCGACGTCGGGGCGTACCAGCGGGGGAGCAACCCCCTCGTCGACGCCGCGGTGGACCACCAGGGCGCGATCGACGCGTTCCTCCGGCAGGGCATGGACGAGCGCGCCGAGGCCGAGGACTCCTGGCGCCGGCTCGCCGCCCTCGTCGCGCGGTTCGGGGGCGTCTGATGCCCCGCCGCTTCGCCCTCGCCGGACTGCTCCGCCTCCGGCACGCGCAACAGGACCAGGCCGCCGCCGAGCTGGCTGCCGCCAACGAGCGGCTCCGCGACGCCGCCGACGCACGGATGGCCGCCCGCCGCACGCTCGACGACCCGCAGGCCGAGGTCACCGACGCCGCGGTGCTCAGCGCGGTCGCCGCCGCCCGCGCCGCGACCCGCGGGATGCTCGAGGAGCTCGCGGGGGTCGAGGCCACCCGCCGTGCCGCCGCCGACCGGGCCCGCAGCGCCCACCACGACGCACGCCGTGCCGCGATCGGACTCGAGAAGCTCGAGCAACGGCACGCCGAGCGCGTCGCCGAGGAGGACCTGCGCGCCGAACAGCTCGTCCTCGACGAGATCGCCGCCCGCACGGCACGACCCACGCCGCCGGAGACCGAGCGTCCCGCGGCCCCCACCGACCCCACCGGAGGTGCCCGATGACCGTCGACGCGGTGTTCGCCCGGATCCAGGAGATCCAGTCCCAGATCGCCACCCTGCGCGGCGGTGTCGACGCGAGCGCGACCGCCACGAGTTCCACCGATGCCTCGACCGCGTTCGCGGACGCCCTGAGCGCCGCGAGCGACCCGACGACGGCGACCGGCGCCAGTGCCACCGCTGCTCCGGCCACCACCGACGCTGCCGCGCCGACGTCGACGGATGCCGAGGCCGGCGCGCTGGCGACGGGGTCCGGGGCCACGGGAACCGAGGTCGTGGCGGACGCGGAGAAATACCTCGGCGTGCCGTACGTGTTCGGTGGCACCACCCGGTCCGGTATGGACTGCTCGGGACTCGTCCAGACGGTGTTCAAGGACCTCGGCGTCCACATGCCCCGCGTCGTGCCGGACCAGGCGAAGATGGGCGTCGCCGTGCCCTCGCTGGCCCAGGCGCAGCCCGGGGACCTCATCATCCCGAAGGGCGAGGGCCACGTCGTCATCTACGTCGGCAACGGGAAGGTGCTCCACGCGCCGCACCCCGGCAAGGACGTCCGCATCGTCGACAACTGGCTGAAGGACAGCGACATCGCGACGATCCGACGCATCGTGCCGTCGACCGCCACGTCCTCGCCCCCGGCCGCGGCCGCCTCCGACGCGTCCGCGGTCGCGTCCGCCCGGTCCCTCCTGGCGTCGCTGTCGTCCGCGACGGGAGCGGGCTCGAGCGCGTCGTCGCTCGACGCGCTGGCGTCGCTCGGCGGGCTGTCCTCGCTGTCCTCGCTCGGGGGCCTGTCGTCGCTCTCGTCGCTCGGCGGCACCGTGGGGACCTCGTCGGCCGACCTCCAGACAGCGGCGCTCATGTCGCTGCTCGGCGGCGGGAGCATCGCATGACCGTGCTCGCCACGCCCGCGGCACCGCCGCCCGCGGCGCCACGGTCCGGTACGGCCCGTCCGACGTCGCCCACCGGCTCCGGGGACTTCGACGCGACCCTGGCCTCCGTCGCCACCGACAGCGATCGGGACGGCCGGTCCGACGACCGGCTGGACCAGGAGGCCGGCGTCCGACCCGATCACCGGCCCGCTCCGTCGACCGGGAGGCCCGGGAGCAGCCACGACGACCGCGCCGCACGACCACGGGGGCGCCACGACGGCGCCGACCGCCATGCGGAACGAGCCCGGCCGGCATCGACGCCCGCGAACGGGACGGACGCGGGCGACCAGTCCGGCGCCGACGTCGGGGACGGGCTCGTGGACGTCGCCGGTGCCGCGGCGCTCGCGAGCCTGGCTGCTGCCGTCACCGGGGCCTCCTCGACGGCCGCCGGTGCGCCTTCTGCCGTGGCCGACACCGGAGCCGCGTCCGGCTCGGCCGGTGCCGTCCCGACGGGCGCGGGTGCTGCGCTCGACGTCCCCGGTGCCACGACCGCCACGGCCACCACCGTCGCCGGGGGCGCCGTGCCCACGGGCGTCGGTCTCGGCGCGGACCCGACCACCGGCCGCCGCGCGGCGCTCGGGTCCGGTGCCTCCGGCCCGACATCCGCCGTGCCGGCGACGCTCACCCCGATGGGGGGACTGCCCGGGCTCGCCGCCGCCCCGGTGTCCGACGCCGTTCCGGGGAACACCGCGGCCGACGCGACGTCCGACCCGAGCGCGACCGCAGGCGTCCCCGGCACGCTCGCCGGAGGCACCACGGCCCCGGGCGGCGCCTCCGTCACGTCGACGTCGCCGGTCGGAGTCGACACCGTCGGCCGCAGCCGGCTCGGCCGGAGTGCCACCGGCACCGGCGCCGGCACCGGCGCCTCCCGGTCCGGCTCCGTCGAGACCAGGACCTCCGAAGCCATCACCGACGGGGTCGGCATCGCCGGGCGCGCCACCGACGCCTCGAGCCCCGGAGCGAGCGTCACCGGACCCGCCACGACCGGCACCGCGACGAGCGGCACCGCGACGAGCGGCACCGCGACGAGCGGACCCCTGCCGAGCGCGGCGGCGGCCAGCGGGGCGATCACCGTCCCGCCGTCGACGGCGACCGAGCGACCGGCGGTCCGCATGGCGTCCGCGGACGCCGCACCGTCCCTCCCGACCCGCACCGCGGGACCGGCGCCGGCCGGGCCGGCGCGCACGACGACCGGACCCGCGGCCGTCGACCAGCGCGCGCCGGACGCGGCCCCGTCCCTCCCGTTCGCCGTACCCGCGGTGGCCCCGGGAGCCGGACCGGCCGGTCCCGCGGTGTCGGCGACCGCCGCAGCGCCGTCACCGACCCCCGCGCCGTTGGCGCAGCAGCTCGCGCGACCGCTGTTCACGCTCGCGGCAGCGCCACACGGCGAGCACGTCGTGACCGTCACGGTGAGCCCGGAGACGCTCGGATCGGTGACCGTCCGCGCGCACGTGTCCGCCGACGGGATGCGCGTCGAGCTGTTCGCCGCGTCGGACGCGGGCCGGGACGCGGTGCGGTCGATCCTGCCCGAGCTCCGACGTGACCTCGGGCAGACCGGGGTGGCGACGACACTCGACCTCTCGGGGCAGAACCAGCCGTCGGACACGGGCGGCGGCGACCGGCGACCCTCGACCGCCCCGACGCCCGGGTCGGGCGGTCCGGTCGGGCCCACCGGCGCCACGGTGGCGTCCGCTGACGCCGCTGCGGCCGCCGGACGGACGGCCACCCCGACCACCGGGCTCGACGTCCTCGCCTGACGGCGCTGACGAGACCCGAACGACGACCGATAGTCACCGAGAACGAACGAAGGACCGCACATGGCACTCGACGGCATCACCGGCACCGTGGACACGGCCGCCCAGGCATCAGCGCTCGCGGCGAACCCGACGACGACCTCGTCGACGATGGACTCGCAGATGTTCCTCAAGCTGCTCGTCACGCAGCTGCAGAACCAGGACCCGTCGAGCCCGATGGACACGAACGCCATGATCAGCCAGCAGACGCAGATGGCGATGATGGAGCAGATGACGAACCAGACGTCGACCGCGAACGAGAACTTCTCGCTCCAGATGCGGATCGCCGCCGCCAACCTCGTCGGCAAGCAGGTCTCCTACACCGACGCGACGACCGGCACCGACGTGACCGGCACCGCCACCGCCGTGTCGTACGCCGGGAGCGTCCCGCAGGTGACCGTCAACGGGAAGGAGGTCGCTCTGGACAGCGTCTCCGGCGTCACGACCACGACCAGCAGCGGGTCCTGAGGGCCCCGCGTCTCCCCGGGCCCTGCCCGCACGACCACCCCGGCCAGGACGGCCGGTCGGACCACCACCGCACAGCACGGACGCGCCGCGGAGACCACCACTTCCGTCACCGACGGCGAGCCAGCCGGCCCGTCGCCCTCCGAAAGGACGCACCATGCTCCGCTCGCTGTACTCCGGGATCTCCGGACTCCGCTCCCACCAGGAGATGCTCGACGTCACGGGCAACAACATCGCCAACGTCAACACGGCCGGCTTCAAGTCGTCGACGACCGTGTTCCAGGACACCCTGTCGCAGATGACCCAGGGTGCGGGCTCCCCGCAGTCCGGCCTCGGCGGCACGAACCCGGCCCAGATCGGCCTCGGCGTGCAGGTCGCCGGCGTCTCGACGAACTTCGCGCAGGGCTCGGCCGAGGCGACCGGCAAGGCCACCGACCTCATGATCTCCGGCGACGGGTTCTTCGTCACGCGACAGGGCAACGACACCGTCTACACGCGGGCCGGCTCGTTCGACTTCGACGCCCAGGGCCTCCTGACCACCCCGGACGGCAAGATCGTCCAGGGCTACTCGGCCACCAACGGTGTCGTCGACGACGGCGGCCAGCTCGGCGACATCACGCTGCCGCTGACCGCAGCGGCACCCGCTGCCGTGACGACCTCGGCCACGGTCGACGGCAACCTGCCGTCGGACACCGCGACCGGACAGGTGATCACCCGCGACAGCGACGTGTACGACGCGTCCGGCACCAAGCACGCGATGACGCTCGCATTCACGAAGACCGCCGCGGGCTGGAACGTCAGCGGCACCGACGGTGAGGGCAACGCCGCGTCCGGCACGATCACGTTCGGCGCCGACGGCAAGATCAGCGGCGGTGGGACGCTGAAGATCGGTGGCATCACCGCTGACATGACCCAGCTCACCGGGTTCGCCACGCTCTCGACCGCGTCGATCAGCAGCCAGAACGGCCACGCGGCCGGCACCCTCAAGGGCTTCTCCATCTCGCAGGACGGCACGCTCGTCGGCCAGTTCTCGAACGGCTCGACCGAGGCGCTCGGCCGCATCGCCCTGGCGTCGTTCGCGAACCCGGGTGGCCTCGAGAAGGTCGGCGACTCCGGCTACCGCGCCACGGCGAACTCGGGTTCGGCGCAGGTCGGGAGCCCCACGTCCGGCAGCCTCGGCTCGCTCGCGTCGGGCACGCTCGAGATGTCGAACGTGGACCTCTCGCAGGAGTTCACGAACCTCATCGTCGCCCAGCGTGGGTTCCAGGCGAACGCCCGCATCATCACGACGTCCGACTCCGTGCTCGAGGAGCTGACGAACCTCAAGCGCTGACGCGCACGCCGCGCGGCCGGGAGGCCCGGCGGACGTCCGGTTCACCGGTCACGTCCGCCGGGCCTCCCGGCATGTGCGCGGTCACCGGCGCGCCGCTGCCCCTCGGGTGCTGGGAATTCGAAGCACCTAGGATGGACGGATGCCCGTCGACGAAGCCCGACCCCTGCTCGACCCCGTCGAACTCGACGCGTACTTCGCGCTCATCGAGGTGAGCAGTCTGCTGCGCCACACGGTCGAGCAGCAGCTGCGTGAGGCCGGCGACCTCAGCTACGTGCAGTTCCAGCTCCTCGCCACGCTGGGCGACGCTCCGGACGGCAGCCGCCGGATGACCGAACTCGCCGACGGCGTCGTCTACAGCCGGAGCGGCCTCACCTACCAGGTGGGGCTGCTCGAGCGGGCCGGGCTCGTCGCCCGGAGCACCTCGGCCGAGGACGAGCGCGGCGTCACCGTGACGGTCACCGACGCGGGTCGCGCCGTGCTCGCCCGCGTGTTCCCGGGCCACGTCGCGGTCCTCCGCGAGCTGTTCCTCGAACCGCTCGGCCACGACGACGTCGTGGCGCTGTTCCGCGTCCTCGCCCGCGTCCGCGACCACATGCGCACCATCCCGCCCCGTTCCGCCAGGCCGCGGCGCACCCGTGCCGCACGGCGCGACACGCCGAGCGGCGACTGACCGGAACGGATCGTGAACCCGATCGCCCGGTCCGTGCAATACCTGGTGTGAGCACCGACAGCGACATCATCCGGCGGACCCTGGAGCGGCCCGCCGAGTTCGCGCAGCTGTACGACCGGCACGCCCCGGCGATCCACCGGTTCGCAGCGCGCCGCGCGGGACCCGACGTGGCCGAGGACCTGGTGTCCGAGACCTTCACCGTCGCGTTCGAGCGCCGGACCGCGTACGACCTCGACCGCGCGGACGCCCTGCCCTGGCTGTACGGCATCGTCACGACGCTGCTGAAACGGCACCGTCGGATCGAGGCGCGGCTCTGGGCGAGCGCCCGGGCCGACCCGACCGCGCTCGTCACCGAGCACGACCACGAGGCGCTCGAGGCCGAACTCGCGGTCCGCCGACTGCGCTCCGCGATCCAGCGGATGCCCGCCCGCGACCGCGACGTGCTGCTGCTCTACGCCTGGGCCGACCTCGACTACGAGGGCGTCGCCCTGGCGCTGGACGTTCCCGTCGGGACGGTCCGCTCACGACTCAACCGAGCACGCCGCACGCTGCGTGCCGCTGCAGGCCGCGACGCGGCTCAGGAGGTGGAACATGGACGAGTTGACACTGCTCCGGTCCGTTCGTGACGACGTGGAACCGGTCCAGCCGGAGACGTTGGCACGCGGCCGGGAGGCACTGCTCGCGCACATCGAGCAGGGCACGCCCACACGGGGTCCGGTCCGACGTGGATCCGGTCGGCGCGGCCGCCGTGCCGGGTGGATCGGCGCCGGTTCCGTCGTCGCCGCGGGCGTCGCGGCGGCCCTCGTCGTCGGGAACGTGATCGGCGTGGCCGGCACCGGACCGCACGGGAGCGCCGCGCCGGCAGCGGCGGAGGTCCTCACCCACGCCGCCGCCTCGACGACCGCCACGACGGACCCGGTCGTGCACCCCGGCCAGTACCTCGAGGTCGCGACGCGGGCCGTCTACGCATCCGGGTTCGAGGACGACCACGGCTCCGGCACCTACCTGTCGTCGCAGGACGGCCAGTTGTACGTCCCCGCCGACACGGCCGGTGACTGGGTCTGGGTCCGCGACCCGGAGCGGGTGGTGCAGACGTTCGGGCCCGACTCCGAGCGCGCCGCGCGCGTGTCCGACAAGGCGAAGGGGGAGTACCTGCGCGCAGCCGGTGGTGGGTTCTACGGGAGCCCGGCCGTGGTGTCGCCGTCGGACCTCGCGGCCCTTCCACGGGACCCCGCCGCGCTGCTCCGGCACGCCTACGACGCCACGAAGGGCCAGGACGACCCGGACCTCGCCGCGTTCGGGTGGATCGCCGACACGCTCCGCAGTGGACTCGCACCGGCGGACCTCCGCGCAGCCCTGTACAAGGCGGCCGCGGGCATCCCCGGGGTCGTCCTGACCGACCGCCAGGCCAACCTCGAGGGACGGACCGGCGTCGCGATCGGCTACGCACAGGGCAACGGCGACCAGCAGGAGCTCATCATCGATCCGTCCACGGGCCTGCTCATCGGCGAACGCGAGGTCGTCACGGGCGGGGCGGCTGCCTCCTGGAAGGTGCCCGACGGCACCCCCATCGGCTGGACCGCGGTGACCACGAGCGTCGTCGACGCCGCACCGGCCAGGAGCGCCCGGTGAGCGCCGCACCGCAGGTCGAGACCGTCGGCGTGGACACCGTGCCGCTCCTGGTGATCCCGACGCCGAGGACCCGCTGGGTCGACGTCACCTGGGCACTCGAGCGCGAGGCCGCGAACGGACGATGACGGCCCGTGCCGGGGAGCGGCACCGCCCGACCACCGGGCGTACGCTCCCCGGCATGACCGCCGCCGACCCCGCGATGCCGACCCTCGTCGCCACCGTCCTCGACTCGCCGCGCCCCCTGGAGCTCGCCCGCTTCTACGGCGCCCTGACGGGTTGGACGGTGTTCGAGGACGACGACAGCTGGGCCCGGGTCCGTCCTGACGACGGCCCGGGCCTCTCGGTGCAGCTCGAGCCCGAGTACGTCCCGCCGACCTGGCCCGGCCGATCGGACGCGCCCGGCATGCAACTCCACCTCGACTTCCTGGTCGAGGACCTGCCTGCCGCGGTCGCGCGAGCCGAGGGGCTCGGCGCACGGCAAGCCGCGTGGCAGCCGACCGAGGACGTCCGGGTGATGCTCGACCCCGACGGCCACCCGTTCTGCCTGTTCCTGCCGGGGGCTTGAGCGTTCCCGGCTGTCCCCGCCGGTGGTGCGGGCCGGCGGGTCAACTCCCGTCCCCGGTCGGACGGACGGGCGACGGCGCCGGCCACGCCCCGCCCGGCGCACCGTCCGACCGCCCATGCTCCGCGGCGAGCCGGTCGGCTCGGCGGAACTCGCCGCGCCGAGCGATCGCCCCGGCGGCGCCGGCCGCGACCGAGATGGGCACGAACAGGATCGCCGACGGCGGCCAGACGGCGATCGGGACCGCGGCGAGCGTGCCCGCGAGCACCGAGGTCGCGACGACGTGCACCGCGCGCGAACGGACGGGGCGCATCACCCGGCCCAGTGACCACGTGAACGGCAACGCGACGAGGACGGCGCCGAAGGCGAACACGGCAGTGAGGCCGTCCATCCAGACGACCCAGAGCAGCATCTGGCCCACGACCTCGTACCAGGGCCCGCCACCGACGCCGATGCCGTCCGTGAGCGACACGAGCGAGGTCCCCGACAACCCCAGGAGCAGGACGATCGGCAGTGTCACCCCGACGAGCCACCCGTACGCCCGGATCTCAAGCCACCAGCTGTCGGCCCACGTCCGGGTCCCGTTCTGGCGGTCGGTCGTCATGCGAGGCGCCCGGCGACGATGCCGACGATCTCGGTGACCGCCGAGCGGAACGGGCGGATCCGGAGCATCGGGAGTGCGAACCGGAGGACGCGGAGCATCGCGTCGACGAGACGTGCCGTGCGGGCCTGCTCGGCGGAGGTGTCGTAGGTCCAGAACAGCGTGAGGAGCAGGTAGCCGGTCCAGAGCGCGATCGGCAGGTCACCCGCGAGGTCGCGGGGGAGCTGTTGCCGCGCAGCGTCGACGGCCTCGCGGAACAGCCCGAGCACGAGGTCCCGCGCGGCGGACGACTCGGTGGACAGCGGGTTGATCGGGGAGCCGGGCGCCATCGCGGCCGCGAGGAACTGCGGGGCGATCGCGTGGTAGCCGCGGAGGTTCGCGAGCCCGGTCCGGACGACGATGCCCACCCGCGCCGTCAGATCGTCCTCCGCGGCGAGCTGCGGGAGCGCGACCGCGCGGTGCTGCTGCTGCACGTCGACGTAGAGTTCCTGGACCAGGTGGTCTTTCGTCGGGAAGTGGTAGTAGGCGTTCCCGACGGAGAGTCCGGCGTCGGTCGCGATGCCTCGCATGGTCGTACCGTCGTAGCCACGCTCGCGGAGTGACCGCAGCGCGACCTCGCGGATGTGCGCCCGTGTGCGGCTGCGCTTCGACTCCCGGTCCTCGTTTTTGAACATGTTCAAAAACTAGCGCGCGATGCGTTCCGCCGTCCAGCTTCCGGGACGGCGATCGTCCAATCCGTCACCGTCGGACCGGCTCCGTCCCTCCGGACCGTGCGGCTCGGCGGATGGCATCCACCACGTCGAGGTTCGCGACGATGTCGTCGCCGCGCCCGTACGCCGTGCTGGGATCGGGGACGCCGGCACCGACACGACGGACGAAGGCGTCGAGCTGGTGGTCGAAGCTCGTGCCGCCGGCGACCGTCGTCATCGTCGGAGCGCCGTGTCGGGGGATGACACGGAGGCTGTTTCCGTGGTGCGGCACGATCGGTCCCGTCACCGTCACCTCGGCCTCCGCGAGTTGGAGCGTGAGGGACACCGGATCGTCCTGGTCGAACGAGCAGTGGATGCTGGCGGTGGTGCCCGTGGGGAAGCGCAGCGTCGCGATCGTGTCCGAGTCCGCGCCGCTCGGGTTCCACCGCTGACGGGCGGCCACCTCGCTCGGCTCCGCGTCGAACAGGAGTCGCGACCAGTGCACGGCGTACACGCCGTTGTGGAGGAGGGCACCGCCTCCGAGCGCGGCGACGTGCAGGATCGACTGCGGATCGTACGGGCGGGTGCCGTTGACCGAGGAGCTGATCGACGAGAGCGCCCCGTACCGGCCGTCCCCGACCAGCGTCCGGAGCGCGTCGAACAGCGGGTGGAAGCGGTAGTGGAACCCCTCCATGACGAGCCGCCCCGAGTCCGCCGCGACGGCGACGATCGCGCGACCCTCGGCGCCGCTCACACCGATCGGTTTCTCGCACAACACGTGTTTGCCCGCGCGGAGCGCCGCGATCGTCCACCGTGCGTGTTCGGCCGCGGCGTTCGCGATGTACACCGCGTCGACGTCGGCGTCGGCGAGGACGTCCTCGTAGTGCTCCGACGCGCGCGGGATGTCCCACGTCCGCGCGTACTCCGCGGCTGCCCCGGGGCGACGCGCCGCGACCCGCGCGACGCGCACGTCCGGACGACGTGCGGCAGGCTCGACCAACCCGGATGGACCGATCGTCGACGCCCCGATCATCCCGAACGTCAATGGCATGCTCGCTCCCTCGTGGCTCATCTCGGTGTTCGTGTTCGCTCCCCGCGACGCGCGGACGCTCACCAGGTGTCGGGACGCGCTCCCAGCGGGACGGGCTCCGGTCGCTCGACGCGCGACGCGATCTCGACGACGCGGTGCTCGGCGGCGGCACGGGTGATCGACTCCATCACGTCGAGCACGTGGAACGCGAGCGCGCCGGAGGCCCGGTGCGGCCGGCCGGTGGCGATCGCGTGGGCCATGTCCGCGAGGCCGTGACCGCGGCCCGCGTCGGCGTACCCGCCGGCGCCCGGGAGCTCCCGCCACGCGTCGCTCCCGGCGACGAACACCGACACGGGGTCCGAGAAGCGGTTGGGGTCGGGCACACCCAGCGTGCCCGCGGTGCCGTACACCTCGAACAGGGGTGCGCGGGTCGCCCAGACCTCGAACGACATCGTGACGGTCGAGACGCTGCCGTCGACGTGCTCGAGGATCGCGACGACGTGGGTGTCGACCGACACGTCGATGCCCGTCCCGGCCGCCGGGCCCGTACCGATCGTGCGCCGGCGGTCCGATCGCGTCGCACTCGCGCTCACCCGGGCGACGGGGCCGAGGAAGGTCACGAGGCTCGACAGGGAGTAGGGACCCATGTCGAAGAGCGGACCCCCGCCCGGCTGGTAGTAGAACCCCGGCGCGGGGTGCCACAGCTCGTGCCCGGGCGCGCTCCAGGCGACGGCGGCACCGACGGGTGTGCCGACGAGCCCGTCGTCGATCGCGGCCCGTGCGGTCTGGATGCCGGTACCGAGCACGGTGTCCGGGGCGCTGCCCACCCGGACGCCCGCGCGCGCGGCGGCCTCGAGCACCGGGGCGGCCTCGGCGGTCGAGAGCGCGAGCGGCTTCTCGCCGTACACGTGCTTGCCGGCCGCGACGGCGCGTGTGGCCACGGACGCGTGTGCGGCGGGGATCGTCAGGTTGAGCACCACGTCGACGTCGGGCGAGGTCAGGAGGTCGTCGACCGCGAGTGCCTGCACGCCCGCAGCGGCGGCGACGGCAGCCGCACGGTCCTCCAGGACGTCCGCGACGGCGGTGAGCCGGAGTCCGGGCAGGGACGGCAGGTCGGCGAGGTACTGGGCGCTGATGGTGCCCACGCCGACCAGGCCGACGCGCATCGGGGCGGTCATCGCGCGGCCTCCCCGTGGAACTCGACGCGCGGAGTCGCACCGTCGAACGACACCCGTGTCGCGCCGATCCGCCACGTGTGCCCGTCGTCCGCGTTCGCCTGGAAGAACAGGACCCCGGCGTCGGGGCCGTCGGCGAGGAACCCGGGATGTCCGGACTCGCTGTGGTTCCAGGCGCCGCCCGGACCCGCCGGGATCAGCGGCTCGTCGGCACCCCGCGTCCACGTCCGCGCGTCCGTGCTCGTCGCCCAGCCGATCTGCTGCGGGCAGTTGTTGTACGCGCCCGCGTAGAACATCGTGAACGTCGTGCCGTCCCAGCGCAGCGCCGGCGCTTCGATGCACTCCTGCTCCCACGGCAGTTCCGGTGCCAGCGCGGGACCGTCGACCGACAGCTGCTCCCAGTCCGCCCTGCCGAAGGCGCTGTCGAGGGGCGCGCGAGCGGTGCCGAGCATCTGGATCCGCATCTCCGGGTCGCGCGTGACCCAGGCGAGCACGAGGTGCTCGTCGGTCGCCACGAGGTCGGCGTCGATCGCACGTCCGCACGTCCAGTCGCCCGACGGCGCGAAGACCGGGTTCTCGGGGTTCGGCGTGAAGGCGATGCCGTCGTCGCTCACGGCGTGGCAGATCGCGTCCTCGCGACCACGGCCGTAGGTCTGGAAGAACAGGTGCACGCGTCCGTCGAGCACGACCGCACCGGGGGCGGCGGCGCCCGTCGCGTCGTAGTCGCCGAACGGCGGCAGGACGGCGACGGTGCGCCAGGACACGAGGTCGTCGCTCTCGGCCACGGCGACCGACCAGCCCTCGGCGACGTCGTCGGACCCGGACGGCAAGGAGCAGTAGAGCAGGTAGCGGCCACCGAACCGGATCACCGACGGGTCCTTCGCGTACGGGCGGCCCCGCCGCGAGGTGTCACCCCACGGTGCGCCCACCAGTCGAGGGGTGCCGGGGAGGTCGATGGACCCGAGTGCGTCGTCAGCGGTCATGCCCCGAGCCTGCTCCCGATCCGCTCGTCATGCCGCGACGAGCAGGTACCCGGCGAGCACGAACCCGCACACCGCGATGGCGACACGGAGCACGGACTGCGGGACACGCCGTGCGACGCTCGGACCGATCAGCCCGCCGATGAGCGCGCCGAGGCCGAGGGGCCACACCGCGGCCCACGTGACCGTCCCGGAGAGGGCGAACAGCACGGCGGGCACGATGTCACCAGCGAGGAGCAACACGTTCTTCAGCGCGTTCGCACGGTGCAGGACGGGTTCGCCGTCGAGCAGCAGCACGGCGATCATGAGGACCCCGGAGCCCGCCCCGAAGTACCCGTTGTAGAGCGAGACGCCGGCGACGCTCGCCGCGGCGACCGGGCGCGCCATCGTCGTCGCCGTCCGTCGGCGGTCGATCCACGGTTGCACGAGCAGCAGGGCGGACCCCGCGGCGACGAGGAACGGGACGATGCGGTCGAACACGTGCGACGGCGTCGCGAGCAGCAGGGCCGCGCCCGCGGTCGACACGACGACCGTGACCGGCAGCCACCGCCGGACGGTCGGCGCGTGCCCGACCAGGTCGCCCCGCGCGCTGAGGGCCGATCCCGCCCCGCTGCCGAGCAGGGCCACTGAGTTCGTCACGTTCGCGGCGAGGGGCGGGATGCCCACGGCGAGCAGGGCCGGGTACGCCACGAGCGACGTGATGCCGCCCGCGGTGCCGATGACGCCCGCGGCGACACCGGCCACGAACAGGAACACCGCGGTCGTCACCGTTGGATCCTGGCACGTCGCGGAGCCCGGCCGACGGGTCCGCGCCGTGGCTCGGCGGGTTCCCGCTGCCGGTCGTCAGGCGGTCGCGGTCCTCGGCCGGGAGGCCCGGTGCGGGGTTGCGGATGGGTCCGGCTCCTCGAGGTCGATCGTCCCGGAGCGGTTGCGTCCCTGCGTCTCGAGCACCGCGCTCCGCACCACGGCGCCGAGATCGCCCGTCCGCGCGTACTCGGCGCGCTGCCGCTGGGCACCCGTGCCGTGCGCGAGGACCTCGGCGATGCCCCGCTCGACGAACTGCTCGTCACCGTTCGCGCGGAGCGCCGGGCCGAGGCGCTCGAGGAGCATCCCGATGACCGTGCGCGCCTCCGCCGCACGTCCCGTGACCGGGTCGACGAGTTCGCCCTCCAGTCCCTCGAGTGCCGCCCGCCAGTTCGCCAGTCGAACCGCGCACGCGGGAGCGTCCGGGGCGGGCACGCCGTTGCGCCAGTCCGCCGCGGCGGTGTCGACCATCGCCCGCACGATGCCCGCGATCATCGCCGTCACCGCCGGGTCGAGCGGCACGTCCGCGACGCGCACCTCGACCGTCGGGAACGACCGCGACAGCCGAGCGTCGAGGTAGAGCATGCCCGCATCGAGCAGGGCACCGGTGCCGAGCATCGCCTGCTCGACGGCGTTGTACCGGGCGACGGATCCGAACCGCTCCATCGGCCCGGCGGAGGGCCACCGCGTCCACTCGATGCTCCGGTAGCTCGCGTGCCCGGTGTCCTCGCCGTCGTGGAACGGGGAGTTCGCGGTGAGGGCGATGAGGACCGGTGTCCAGGTGCGGATCCGGTCCAGCACGGCGACGCCCTCGTCCTCGGACTCGATGCCGACGTGCACGTGCAGCCCGCAGGACAGGCTCCGACGGGGCAGCGCTCCGTAGCGGTCGAGCATCGTCCGGTACCGCGGTGTGTCCCGGGCGTGCGGTCGCGTCGGGAGCGGCGCGCTCGCGAGTGCGGCGACCCGGGCACCCTCGAGCGCCGCGATCGCGTCGACCGTGCCGCGGTTCGCGAGCACCTCCTGCTCGAGCGCCGACAGCCGGTTGTGCACCGACGACACGGTCTCCAGCATCTCGAGCTGCATCTCGCCCGTCAGGGAACCGTGGGCGCGTGACCCCTGCAGCCGGGTCCGCCAGCCGAGGACCTCGTCGGCCAGGGGCACGGGCTCGCCGGTCTCGCCATCGACCAGCAGCAGTTCTTCCTCGACACCCATGGTTCGCATGCCACAACTGTGTGCGGACGCGGCCGGGAGGACTCACGGGGTTGCCAGGTGGACGACGCGGGTGTAAAGCGCGCGATCGCCGCCCGTGCGCGAGGGGCTAACGGCGGCGACGCCACGGCCGATAGTCGTGCCTGTACCGCTCAGGACGAGCGGGACACCCGCCCCACGGACGGCGGCGGGAGCACACGACCTAGGACGGGCCATGATCGTCGTCACGCGACTCAACGACAGCAGATTCGCTGTCAACCCGGATCTCGTGGAACGCATCCAGGAGAGCCCGGACACCACCCTCATCATGGTGGACGGCGCGAAGTACATCGTGCAGGAGTCGATGGCCGAGGTCATCGACATGATCGCCGCGTACCGCGCCCGGATCATCGCGATCGCCTCCGGCGTGGCCGACGACACGGCCTCGAGCGTGAACACGACGGGCCCGCAGCCGGTCCTCGCGCCGGTGTCCGACATCGCCGCACCGCGCACGTCCGAGGGGCGGCGCTGACGTGGACCTCGCGACGATCATCGGCGTCCTGCTCGCGTTCGGGGCGCTCTTCGGCATGGTCTCGATGGAGCACGTCGAGATCTCCGGACTCATCATCCCCGCCCCGATGGTGCTCGTGTTCGGCGCGACGCTCGCCTGTGGCCTCGCCGGAACCACGCTCAAGGACGCCATCGCGAACCTCAAGGCGATCCCGACCGCGTTCACCGGCAAGGTCGTGCCCCCGGCATCGGTGATCGAGGACGTCGTCGGTCTGGCTGAGACGGCGCGGACGAACGGCCTGCTGTCGCTCGAGCAGGAGGCCGACAAGCACGACGACCCGTTCCTCAAGAAGGCGCTCCAGAACATCGCGGACGGCACCGACGGCGAGGAGCTCCGGATCCTCCTCGAGGACGAGATCGAGTCGAACGCGTCGACCCTGCGGAACGCGAGCAAGTTCTTCATGGGACTCGGCGGATACGCCCCGACGGTCGGCATCATCGGCACCGTCGTCAGCCTGACCCACGTGCTCGCGAACCTGTCGAAGCCGGACGAGCTCGGGCCGCTCATCGCGTCGGCGTTCGTGGCGACGCTCTGGGGCCTGCTCAGTGCGAACTTCCTGTGGCTGCCGATCGGCGGCAAGCTCAAGAAGCTCGCCGACCTCGAGGTGGCTCGACAGACGCTGCTCATGGAGGGCCTCCTGGCCGTGCAGGCGGGCAGTCAGCCGCGCCTGCTCGGCGAGCGGCTCCGCGCCATGGTGCCGCCGTCGGCCCGCGGTGACGCGGCTCCGGCCAAGGGCGCCAAGGGCAAGGGCAAGGGCGCCGCCGACGACGAAGCGCTGGCGGCCTGACGTGGCTGGCAGAGGGCGAGGGCGCCGCGGTCACGGCGGCGGCGGACACGATGACGACGACCACCCGGACGAGCGCTGGATGGCGTCGTACATGGACATGATCACCGTGCTCATGTGCATGTTCCTGGTCCTGTTCGCGATGTCGCAGGTCGACCAGCAGAAGTTCATCGCGCTCAAGGACTCGCTCGCGACCGGCTTCGGCCAGGTGCAGAAGCAGAAGGTCGACACGGCGTCCGGCACGGTCGTCAAGCCCGACGAGGTGACGAAGAAGGACGGCAAGGGCTACGCGCTGTCGAAGTCCGATGCGGAGCACTCGAGTGCGGCGAGCGGCACGGCGAACAGCAACGCGGACGGCACGAGCGCCGACCCGAGCGCGGTCGCGGTCCCCGCGGCGGCCCCGACGCCGAACACCGCCGTGGCGAAGGCGAGCAAGGCGGACGTCGAGGCGGCGAAGAAGGAGCTCGACGACCTGAAGGCGATCGAGGCCGCGATCAAGAAGAACCTGACGGCCGAGGGCAAGACCGCGAACGTGCAGTTCGACCTCGACGCCCGCGGGCTGACGGTCCGGCTGGTCGGGAGCGAGACGTACTTCGCCACCAACAGCGCGGACCTGTCGGACGAGGCCCGGGCGGTCATGGACGCGATCGCCCCGGTCCTCAAGAGCAGCGGCCACGATATCAGCGTCGAGGGGCACGCCGACCAGCGGAACTCGACCGCGCCCTACGCCACGAACTGGGAGCTGTCCGCGGCCCGCGCGACCGGCGTGCTCCGGGATCTCGTCGAGCGCGGAGGCCTGCCGGCCGACCACGTGCAGAGCGTCGGGTTCGGGTCGAGCCGGCCGCTGTCCAAGGGGTCGACCGACGCCGACCTCGCGCTGAACCGTCGCGTCGACATCGTCGTGCTGTCGAACCAGGACCAGGACGTCAGCGCGCTCATGCCGGCCATCGCGGCTGCGCAGGACGCGGCGCATCGGGGCGAGACGGCGGGGACCACGGCGCCGACGACCGCGGAGGGCGATGGGTAGCGGCGACGGGACCCCCGCCCAGTCCGGGGGACAGCGCTAACGACGGATCACCGCGGGACCGATAGTGCCCGTCGTGACCGACCTCCTCGCCCAGCGCGCCGTGGCGTCCCCCCGCGACGACCACGGTGGGGACCAGCGTGCGCACGACGACGCCCAGGTCGAGGTGGTGGACTTCCGTCGACCGACGACCCTCGCCCGTGAGCAGTCCCGCGTGCTCGAGCTCGCGTTCGAGACGTTCGCGCGGCAGTGGGGCACCCAGTTGACCGCGAAGGTCCGGGTGCTCTCCCAGGTCACCTGCGAGCAGGTGCAGGTGCTGACGTACGACGAGTACGCCGCGTCGCTGCCGCCGCTCACCGCGATGGTGCTGCTGACGATCGAGGACGTGAGCGCCAAGGGCGTCCTGCAGTTCCCGCTCACCTCGGTGCTCACGTGGGTCAGTCACATGCTCGGAGCGGCCCGACCGCTGCCGGCCCCCGAGCGCACCTTCACCCCGATCGAGCAGGCGCTCGTGCGCAAACTCGTCGAGGACGCGCTCGACGACCTCCGCTACTCGCTCGGCACGCTCCTCGTGCAGCCGATCGGGGTCGGCTCGTTCCAGTGGAACAGCCAGTTCGCGCAGGCGGCCACGAAGAGCGACCTCATGCTCGTCGCGTCGTTCGACATCCGCGTGGGGGAGCGCATCGCGCCGGCCACCCTGGCGATCCCGCTCGAGGTCGTCCTGCCGCAGCTCGGCGAGTCGAACCCGACGGTGACGACGGCCGATCCGCGCGAACTCCTCGACGCGCAGATCGCGAACGTGCCGGTCGGGGTCTCGCTGCAGCTCGCCCCGGCGGTCGTGCGTCCGGCCGTCGTCCTCGGCCTCGCGGTCGGCGACGTCGTGCCGCTCCCGCACCCGCAGCACCGTCCGCTGACCCTGACGGTCGACGGCGAGCCGATCGGCACGGCGGCGGTCGGCGCGAACGGCTCACGTCTCGCCGGCGTCGTCGTCGCCACCACGCCCGCCGCCGCCGGCGCCCACGCACGCACTCCGAACACCGAAAGGGCGTCATGACCGCCACCATCACCCTGCAGACCTCGGTCGCCGAGGCGCTCGTCGGTCAGCTCCCGACCCCCACGCCCCTGCGCGCCACCCCGCTCACGCCGGGAGCGGCGAGCGGTGCCGCCGGGCAGGCGGGCGGCGCGGTCGTCGCGTCGTTCGTCGGTGCGCTGTCGGCCGACCTCGCGCTCGTGCTCCTCGACCTCGACGGCATGACGGCCGCCGGCGGCGTCGACGCGCCGCTCGTCTCGGTGACGGACGTCGTCCGGCCAGCGCTCGAGGCGGCGGCCGGCATGCTCGGCGTGGGCGTGCTCGGCGAGGCCGTGCGCGCGTCCGCCGCGTCGCTCCTGCTCGACCCCCAGACCACCGTGTTCGAGCTGAGCGCCGCGGGCGTCCCGGCGGGGTGGTTCGCCATCCGCATCCGCGAGGACGCACCCGCGGCCGCGGCCGTCGCCTCGTCTATCAGCGGCAACCTCGGCCGGATCAACAACGTCGAGATGGCGCTCACCGTCGAGATCGGTCGCACCCGCATGGCCGTCCGTGACGTCCTGGGCCTCGAGCCCGGGGCCGTCGTGGAACTCGACCGATCCGCCGGCGCACCGGCCGACGTGCTGCTCAACGGCCGCCTCATCGCGCACGGCGAGGTGGTCGTCGTCGACCAGGACTACGCCGTCCGCATCACGAAGATCCTCGACGTCGCCGAGGGGATCTGACCCTCCGTGGACACCCTCGTCGTCGCCCTGCGGGTCGCGCTCTCCCTCGGCGTCGTGCTGGCCCTGCTCTGGTTCGTGCAGCGCCGCGTCGCGAAGAGCACGACCGGCTCGTCGCGTGGTCGCGGACGACGCTCGGCGGCGGTCCAGGTCGTCGCGCGCCAGGGGATCGGTGGCAAGGCCAGCGTCGTCGTCGTCGACGTCGAGGGTGAGCGGCTCGTCCTCGGGGTGACCGAGCAGCAGGTGGCCGTGCTCGCCTCCGGGACCGCGCCCGCGGCGTCGGCCGCGGGGTCCGACGCGGGGTCCGACGCGGGGTCCGACGCGACCGACCCGTTCCGGGCGGTCCTGGCGGCACAGGCTGCACCGTCCCTCCCGGCCGCCGCGCAGGCGCTCACCGAGGAGCCGGAGAGCGTCGCACCCGTCCTCCGGGCCCGCCCCCGCAACCGCCGCGCCGCGCACATCGCCGTGCCCACGCAGCAGCAGCTCCAGGGCTCGATCCTGTCGGCGGACACGTGGCGGCAGGCCGCCGCGGCCGTCCGCGCGAGGCGCGCCGGATGACGCTCGTCCCCGGCGGACGCACCCCGCTGCGTCCGCTCGTCCTCGCGCCCGGCGTCGGCCGGGAGGCCCGGAGCAGCCGAGCCCGCGCGGTCCGGGTCGCACGCATCGCCGTCCTGGTCTTCCTCGGTCTCGCAGCGGTCGTCGGCTTCCTCATGCTCACCGCTGGCGGCGCGCACGCCGCCGGCGTGGTCGGGCCGACCGCACCCGCGGCCCCCACCGCGCCCGCGACCCCGTCGACGAACGGCGGCCTCGACGTGTCCGTGAACGGGCCGGACGGCACCCCCTCGTCGGCGGTCGTCACCCTCGTCGGCATCACGCTGCTCAGCGTCGCACCCGCGTTGCTGCTCATGATGACGTCGTTCACGAAGATCTTCGTCGTCCTGTCGATGACTCGGAACGCGCTCGGACTGCAGTCGATCCCGCCGAACCAGGTGATCGCCGGGCTCGCCCTGTTCCTGTCCCTGTTCATCATGGGGCCGATCATCGGGCACATCAACGACGACGCCCTGCAGCCGTACCTCGCCGGGCACATCGACTTCCAGCACGCCGTGGACGTCGGCAGTGCGCCCCTGCGGAAGTTCATGCTCCACCAGACGCGGCAGGAGGACCTGGCGTTGATGACCCGCGCGGCCGGCCGGCCCAACCCGAAGAACGAGGCCGCGGTGGGGATGACGACGTTGGTCCCGGCGTTCATGATCTCGGAGCTCCGCAGCGCGTTCATCATCGGGTTCGTCATCTTCCTCCCGTTCCTCGTCATCGACCTCGTCGTGTCCGCGGCGCTCCAGTCGATGGGCATGATGATGCTGCCGCCGGTGATGATCTCGCTGCCGTTCAAGGTGCTGCTCTTCGTGCTCGTCGACGGCTGGGGACTCATCATCAAGTCGCTCATCGAGAGCTACCAGGTGGTGTCGTGAACCAACAAGCCGTCATCGACCTCGTCCTGCAGGCGCTCATCGTCGCGGGCAAGCTCGCCGCGCCCGTGCTCATCACGTCCCTCGTCGTCGGGTTCGCGATCTCGCTCCTGCAGTCGATCACGCAGATCCAGGAGGTCACGCTCGCGTTCGTCCCGAAGGCCCTCGCCGTCGCCGTCGCGCTCGTCGTGTGCGGCAACTGGATGATCGACGAGATCGTCGGGTTCACGCACTTCCTGTTCGACCAGATCCCGAACCTGCTCGGGAGCTGACGTGGACCTGTCGATCGACTTCGACCAGCTCGAGGGCACCATGCTCGCGGGCGTACGGATGGTGGCGTTCATCGTCATCGCGCCGCCGTTCTCGTACAAGGCGTTCCCCGGCACGGTCAAGGCGATGCTCGCGATGGGCCTGGCGCTCGCGGTCGCGCCACGGGCGGCAGCCCGGTACCACGCGCTCGACACCGGCGCGTTCGTCGTCGCGCTCGTCGTCGAGCTCGCCGTGGGACTGACCCTCGGGTTCCTGGTCTACCTCGTGTTCGCGGCGGTCCAGTCGGCCGGCGCGCTCGTCGACCTGTTCGGCGGGTTCACGCTCGCGCAGGCGTACGACCCGCAGTCCCAGGTGAACGGGGCGCAGTTCACGCGCCTGTTCGAGATGACGTCGCTCGCGCTCCTGTTCGCCTCGGGCGGGTACCAGCTCATCGTGGGCGGCCTGACCCGCTCGTTCGACGCGGTGCCGCTGGCCGGGTCGTTCTCGCTGGCCGACCCGGTGCACGCGATGCTCGCCGGCACGACGCAGATGTTCCTCTCGACACTCCAGATCGCGGGCCCGCTCGTCGTCGTGCTGTTCCTGTCCGACGTCGGCCTCGGCCTGCTCACCCGCGTCGCACCCGCGCTCAACGCGCTGCAGCTCGGGTACCCGATCAAGATCGGTCTGACCGTCATGTTCGCCGGCGCGTTGTTCATGGCGCTGCCGAGCGTCGTGTCCTCGCTCACGGGTGACGCGGTGACCCTGCTGACCGGAGGGCGGTGACCATGTCCGACACCGGAGAACGCACCGAACAGGCGACCGAGAAGCGGATGAAGGAGGTCCACCGCAAGGGCCAGCTCAGCCGTTCGACCGACCTCAGCGCCTGGCTCGGGGTCGCCGCGGCCGCCGTCATGGTGCCGTCCACCATCGCATCGGCCGCCGCAGCGGGCACGGACCAGGTGTTCCGGATCGAGCGGGTGATCGCCCACCCGACGGTGGGCGCCGTCCGCGAGACCATGGCCGCCGACCTCGGCTCGATCGGGTCGACCCTCGCCCCGATGCTCGGCGTCGTCGCGGTCGTCGTGGCGGCCACCGCGATCGCGCAGGGCGGCGTGCACATCAAGCGCATGACCGGCAACTACGAGCAGTTCAACCTGCTCACCGGCATCACCCGGGTGTTCGGCACCCAGGCGCTCTGGGGCGGCGCGAAGGCCCTGCTCAAGAGCGCGGTCGTCGGGCTCGTGCTCTGGGGGGCCGTGCAGGGCCTCGTGCCCGTGCTCATGTCCTCGGGGTCGCTGCCGCTCACCGCGGTGCTGCAGGCCGCCGGGAACGGCGCCGCCACGCTCCTCCGCGCGGCGATCGCGGCCGGCCTGCTCCTGGCGGCGGTCGACGTGTTCGTCGTCATGCGCCGGAACCGCAAGAAGACCCGGATGACGAAGAAGGAGGTCAAGGACGAGCACAAGAGCACGGACGGCGATCCCCACGTCAAGTCGCACCGGCGCTCCCGACAGCTCGCGATGAGCCGGAACCGCATGATCGGTGCGATCGCCACGGCCGACGTCGTCCTGACGAACCCGACGCACTTCGCGGTCGCGATCCGGTACGAGCCGGGCAAGTCGGCACCGAAGGTCGTCGCCAAGGGCGCGGGCGCCGTCGCCGAGGTCATCCGCGACCGTGCCGAGGCGGACCGTGTCCCGATCGTCCGCGACGTCCCGCTCACCCGTGCACTGCACGCCGCGTGCGAGATCGGCGCGGAGATCCCGGTCGACCTCTACACGCCCGTGGCCCGGGTCCTGTCGTTCGTCATGGCGCTCCGCGCCCGCGGCGCCGCCACCGGCGTGCACTCGGCCCCGCGTCCCACGACCGCCGACGAGGTCGCCACCGTCATCGCCGCCGACCAGCTCGCCGGGGACGCCCTGCCCCGCCGCATCGGTCATGCCCGGACCACCGAAGGAGCCCCAGCGTGAACCGCAAGGACCTGCCCAAGCTCGCGGTGCCGATCGGCATCGTCGGCATCATCCTGCTGCTCATCATGCCGGTGCCGTCGTTCGTCCTCGACTTCCTCATCATCTGCAACATCCTGCTGGCGCTCGTCATCCTGCTCACGACGCTGTTCGTGCGGAAGCCGCTCGACTTCTCGGTGTTCCCGTCGCTGCTGCTCGTCGCGACGCTGTTCCGGCTCGGACTCAACGTCGCGTCGACGCGACTGGTGCTCGGCAAGGGGTTCGCGGGCGACGTCATCCAGGCCTTCGGGCACGTCGCGGTCTCGGGGTCGGTGATCATCGGCGCGGTGATCTTCATGATCCTCGTCGTGATCCAGTTCGTCGTCGTCACGAAGGGCGCCGAGCGCGTGGCCGAGGTCGGGGCGCGGTTCACGCTCGACGCGATGCCCGGCAAGCAGATGGCCATCGACGCGGACCTCAACGCGGGACTCATCACCGACACCGTCGCCAAGGAGCGCCGGGCAGCGGTGTCCGCCGAGGCGGACTTCTACGGCGCGATGGACGGCGCCTCGAAGTTCGTCAAGGGGGACGCGATCGCGGGCATCCTCATCATCGTCATCAACCTGGTCGGCGGCATCGCGATCGGCATGGTGCAGAACGGGCTGTCGATCACCGACGCGTTGGGCAAGTACGGCATCCTGACGATCGGTGACGGCCTCGTGACGCAGATCCCGGCGCTGCTCATGGCGGTGTCCACGGGCATGATCGTCACCCGGTCGAACGCGGACGCCGACATGGGCTCCTCGGCCGCCGCGCAGCTGACGCAGTCCCGCAACGCGATCCTCATCGCGGGGATAGCGGCCTGCGGCATGGCGTTCATCCCGGGCATGCCGATCGTCCCGTTCCTGCTCGTCGGGGCGGCGCTCCTCATCGTCGCGTACCGCCTCGGGGTCACGGCGAAGGCCGATGCGGCCGCCGCGGAACGGGCCGAGCGGGCCGCGGCGGTCGCGCCGGCGGGGGACACCCCCGAGGACCTCATCGAGCAGATGCGGGTGCACGCGCTCGAGATCCTGCTCGCGCCCGACCTCGTCGACATGGTGTCCGGGGCCTCGGACGACCTGCTCGGGCGCGTCCGCGCCCTCCGCCGCAAGATCGCGGTCGACATGGGACTCGTCGTCCCGCCGGTGCGCACGCGGGACAGCGTCGACCTGCCGCCGTCGACGTACGCGATCCGCATCGCGGGGGTCGAGGCGGGCCGCGGCACCGCGCCGGCACGGAGCGTGCTCGCCCTCGGCGACCAGCTCGACGGGCTGCCGGGGGAGCCGACGACCGAGCCGGTGTTCGGGCTGGCCGGCAGGTGGGTTCCCGCCGAACTCCGGCACGCCGCCGAGATGACCGGCGCGACGGTGATCGACCGCGTGTCCGTGCTCGTCACGCACCTGCAGGCGATCATCGGGGACAACGCCGCCCGGCTGCTCACGCGTGAGGACGTCAAGGTCCTGACGGAGGGCGTCAAGCAGACCAACCCGGCAGCGGTCGAGGAACTCGTGCCGGGCATGCTGTCGATGGCCGAGCTCCAGCGTGTGCTGCAGGGCCTCCTGGCCGAGCGCGTGCCGATCAACGACCTCGGGCGCATCTGCGAGGCGCTGACGCTCCGGGCGAAGGTCTCGACGGACCCCGAGGGACTCGTCGAGGCGGCCCGTGCGGCGCTCGGCCCCGCCCTGGCCGCGCGCTACCTCGACGGCAGCGTGCTCCGGGTGATCATGATCGACCCCGGGCTCGAGCAGTCCATGCTCGAGGGGCTCCGCCCGTCCGAGCAGGGCACGCAGATCCTGCTCGACGCCCACCGGGTGGAGCAGGTGCTCGGATCGGTCCGCGATGCCGTGGGCGCCGTCGAGCACCAGGGCCTGTCGGCCGTGCTCGTGTGTGCGCCGCAGCTCCGTCCGGCGATCCACCGCCTGGTGTCCGCCCAGTCCAACGGCCTGCCGGTGCTCTCCTACCAGGAGGCGACCGCCGCGGGCTCCACCATCGAGACCGTGGGAGTCGTCCGTGCCGCCGATCCGATCGCAGCGTAGTGCGCCGACGCTCGACGCCCTGCGCGCCGACGTCCGCGCCGAGTTCGGCCCGGCGGCCCGCATCGTCGCGGCCGAGCGGGTGACGACGGGCGGCATCGGCGGCCTGTTCCGGAAGCACCACTACGAGGCGACCGTCGAAGTGCCGGCGCCCGGCGACGAACCGGTGGCGCGCGTCGCCATCGACGCGGGTGGGCCCCGTCGCGCCGGGATCCTCGCGTTGCTCGAGGACGCCGAGGCCCGGGAGGACCGGCTCGCCGCCGCCGACGCCGTCACGACCCGTCGTGGTCGCCGCGCTGCTGAGGAAGCGCGCGGGTCCCTCCGCCCCGTTCCCGGCATCCCGGCCTCGGGCAGGTCGGTGTCGTCCGGTCCCGGCCCGGGCGGTCCGCTCCTGGTGGGAGCAGACGAGGAGGTCGTCGCGACCCGCTCGGACGCCTTCGCTTCGCTCATGGACGACTTCACCTTCAACGGCCTGGCGCCGCGCGTCCCGCTCGGTGAGGCCCTCGGTGGGGCCGGGACGGCGACGCCCGCGGTGGGTCCGGCCGTTCCGCTGCCGTCCGACCGGGAGGACCGGCTCGTCGAGTCGACGCCCCTCACCCCGGTCGCGGCCGGCGTCGACGGGTTCGTGCAGGCTCCCGTCCCCGACGCGACGGACCGGATTCCCGACCCGCCCGCGGTCCGTCGCGCCGACGGTGACCTCGTGCTCGTCGTGGGCCGGTCCGCGGCGGTGACCGAGGTCCTCCCGGTCGTGGCGACCGCACACGCGCTCCGGATCCTGCCTGTCGAGGACCGGCGATCGGCGATCCTCGCCCGAGCCGCGGGGGTCCAGGAGGGCACGGCGGTCGTGTCGTCGTTCGTGTGGAGCGGTGCGGCGGACGACCCGGAGCGTGCCGCACGACTCGTGGGGATCGCGCCCGACCAGGTGTGGGTGGTCGTGGACGCGGGCCGCAAGCACGACGACACGGCGCGCGAGGTCCGCGCGGTGCAGCGGACGATCGGCGTGACCGGGGTCCTCAGCGTCGGGGCCGAGGACACGACGACGCCGGAGACCGTGCACATGCTCGGGTTCCCCGTGGTCGACGTCCGGAGCTGGCGGTGACCGTCGACGCGATCGGCGCCGTGCCGAGTCCGCACCGGGGGCTCCCCGCGCCCGTCCGCCGATAGGCTGTCGGGATGCTGGTGCTCACACGCAAGATCGGCGAGCGGATCCTCGTCGGTGAGGACATCGTCATCACCGTCCTCGACTCCCGCGGCGACGGCGTCCGCATCGGCATCGACGCCCCGCGCGGCGTCAAGATCCAGCGCGAAGAGGTCGTCGCCGCCGTCACCGAGGCGAACGTCGAGGCGAGCCGGTCCTCCAGCGATGCCGAAGCGCGGCTGCGCGCGGCGCTCGGTGCCCTGGGCGGGGGCGGCGGCGCCCCGGGTGGGGACCGTCGCGGCGACGCCGAGGAGCCTCGCTGAGGCTGCCTCCCGGCTGACCGCGTCAGGCGAGCGCGACCAGCGCTGCGAACGCCCCGGCCCACAGCATGCTCGCGAGCGTGCCGATGATGAACCGTTCCCGGGCCTCCGCGCTGTCGAGCTCCGAGAACCGGCCGAGGCCCTTGATCGCGATCACCGCGGCGACGATCTCGAGTCGACCGACGAGGATCGCCGCGACCACCGCGATGCGTTCGAGGTGACCGATCGCCGCGCCACCGCGGAGGACCTCGTGTCGCTGCCCGTCCCCGCGCTGATCGAGGATGAGGATGCCCCCGTTGCGCCCGGGCGTCGCGTCGCGGTGCGTCGCCAGGCGGAGCACGACGGCGGTGGCGGGTCCGCCGCCGACGACGCCGAGCACGCTCATGAGCACGGTCATGGCGCTCGCGAGTGCCGGGTCGGGGGCGGGGACGCCGACGTGGAACGCGAGCGCGAGTCCGCCGGCGGCGAGGGGCACGACCCCGGCGAGGCCGGCCGCCGTGCGGGGTTCCCGGCCCGAGGTGAGTGCGAGCACGCAGCAGACGAGCAGGACCACGGGGCCGACGATCCAGACGAGGACCTGCGCCGCGGTCATGCCGGCGCTCCGTCCGGTTCCGGGCGGTCCGCGTCCTCGAGCAGCCGGACCAGCGCCGCCCGCACGGCGTCGTCCTCACGGAGCCCGGCGGCGGCCGCGCGCTTGCTCGCCGCCTGCGGGCTGATCCCCAGGTGCCGGGCGGCCTCACGCTGGCTCATGCCCTGGTCGAGCAGGTCGGCCAGCTCCCAGCCCTCGGGGGACCGGCGCGCGCGGAGCCGGATTGCCTGCGTGACGAGGGGTTCGACGTCGTCGGCGGTGCGGTGCCGGCCCGGCTCGACGGCGACCGCGACGTGGTCGGGCCGGTCCTTCGCGCGCTCGACGGCTTCGCGCGCACGGTAGAACGCGGTCCCGGATGCCGCACGGGTCGCCGTGGGCAACGGCGTCTGGACGTCGCCGATGCCGCACCCGATGCTCCAGTCACCCGCACGGGCGAGCCGGAAGACGACGTCGAGCGCGGCGCCCGCGTCGGCGGTGGCGATCTGGAGTTCATCGCCCGCGGTCCGGTCCGCGGGGAGGAGCAACCGGGGCCCCACGGCAGCCCTGATCGCGGCGAGCGCGGCCTCGACGAGGTCGGCTCCGTGTCGACTGTCGATCTGGTCTGCGGTGATGACGTACATGCTCGACCTCCGCGTCAACCCTACGAGGTTGATCTGGTGCGGATCAACCCTGGGAGGTTGATTGCTCCCGGATCAACGCGCCAGGGTTGACCGCTCTGCTCATCGTCGCGGGCGGGGCTCCGCGCCGGGAGTCCGTCCGGCGGCCCGCTCGGCGGCGTACCACGCGCGGGCCTCGTCCTGCCGTCGCGCCTCCGCCCCCGAGGCGATCGGCGCACGGACGTGGCCGGGCTCGTACCCGAACGTCGCCACGAGGTCCGTCGCCAGCGGCCGGAGTCGGCCCACGAGCCGGTCCATGGTGGCCGAGACGGCAGCGCCCCGCTGCGCGGACAGACGCCCGTGCATGAGGTGCCAGGCGAGGTGCTCCTCGACGAGCCCGAGTCCGAAGCAGTCGCGGAGCCACGTCAGCACCGTCCGCGAGTCGTCGTCGGGGGCGTCGGCGAGCGCCGCCGTGAAGGCGTCCCACTGCATGAGCTCCGCGTGGGCACGAGCGGCCTCGATGAGCTCGTGCTGCTGCGCGTTGAGGAGGCGCGCCTGGCGGACGCGGTCCTTCCCCGCGCTGCGGAGACGCATGCCGATGCCGGCCACCATCGTGTCGACGCGGTCGGCGAGGAGTCGGCGCTGCGTGACCGGGTCCCGGAGGTCCTGCGACGCGCGGCGGACGGAACCGCGGTCGAGCACGCTCTGCCCGACCGCACGGACCCGCGTCGCGTCGGCGACCCGGCCGGCGACCCGAGCGGCCACGAAGCGGGCTGCCCCGGCCGGGTCCCGTGGTGCCGCGGCGGCGAAGTCACCGAGCAGGCGCTTGCCGACCAGCTGGAGGAGCACGGTGTTGTCGCCCTCGAACGTCACGTACACGTCGAGGTCGGCCCGGAGGCCGGTGAGCCGGTTCTCGGCGAGGAACCCGGCCCCGCCGCACGCTTCACGGGCCTCCTGCAGCGTGTCGAGCGCGGCCCACGTGGACAGCGGTTTGAACGCCGCGGCCTGCGTCTCGAGGTCCTCGCGCCGCTCCGGCGTGTCGGCGCGACCGCTGAACACGTCGTCGAAGGTGCGGAGGAGCCGCTCGTGGGCGAACGACTGCGCGAACACGCGGGCGATGCGGGGGATGAGCCGGCGCTGGTGCTGCCCGTAGTCGAGGAGCACGCCCTCCTCGCCCTCGGCGGTCGGGAACTGCCGACGCTCGGACGCGTACGTGACCGCGATCTGCAGCGCGAGCTTCTGTGCGACGACCGCGGCGCCGTCGAGCGACACACGGCCCTGCACCAGGGTGCCGAGCATGGTGAAGAACCGGCGGCCGGGGGACGCGATGGGCGACGAGTACGTGCCGTCCGGCGCGACCGCGCCGTACCGGTCGAGCAGGTTGGTCCGCGGGACCCGGACGTGGTCGAAGTGCAGGCGGCCGTTGTCCACCCCGTTGAGGCCGCCCTTGACGCCGTCGTCCTCGCCACCGATCCCGGGCAGGAACGCGCCGGTCGCGTCGCGGAGCGGCACGTAGAAGGCGTGCACGCCGTGCCCGACCCCGCCCGTGACGAGCTGCGCGAACACCACCGCGGCGACCCCGTGCACCGCCGCGTTCCCGATGTAGTCCTTCCACGCACCCCGGAACGGCGTGTGGATCTCGAACTCCTCGGTCGCCGGGTCGTACGTCGCGGTCGTGGCGATGCTCTGGACGTCGGAGCCGTGCCCCGTCTCGGTCATCGCGAAGCAGCCGGGCACCGTGAAGTCGAGGATGTCGGGCAGGAACTCCTCGTGGTTGTGCTCCGTGCCGAGGTGCAGCACCGCCGAGCCGAACAGGCCCCACTGCACGCCCGCCTTGATCTGCAGCGACGGGTCCGCCGTGGTGAGCTCCTCGAAGGCCGCGACGTTGCCGCCGTGGTTCTCCTGACCGCCGAACGACCGCGGGAACGGACGCTGGATCGCGCCCTGTTCGACGAGCAGCCGGCACTGTGCGAGGGCCCGCTCGCGGTGGTCGTCGACCGAAGCACCCTCGAGGCGGTGCGTCGCCGGGTCGAGCGCCAGCGCGCGCGAGATCCGGCGGTCCTCCGCCCAGCGTCCGAGCAGCATCTCGGCGACCCCGGGGACGTCAATGCGCGGACGGGACCGCCGGTCGGCCGCGTGGGGTGACGAGCCACCGGACGCGTCCGGTGTGGGTGCGATGGGGACGTCAGGGACGGCGATGTCGACCATGGACGGGAGGCTATGCCCGCCTCCGCGTGCTCGCCAGCAGCCGCGTGGTCGCCCGACAAGGCCGACCCGGGGGAGTCGACGCCCCTGTGGAGGTTTCCTCCAAGCGGCCTCCGGTGCGGGTCCACAGGATGCAGGCCGTCCGGATGGGGGAGCCGTCCCTCCGGACCGGGTAGCGTTGCGGACGCACCGTTCGGATCTGGAGGACCCCCATGCTCACTGTCATCGCAGTCGTCATCATCGGCATCGGCGTGCTCGGCGGCGTCGGCGTGTGCGCGGCGTTCGGCGCCATGCTCAAGGGCGGCACCGAAGGCCGCAGCTGACCCGACGGGACGCCGTGCCACCATCGGCGCGCCGTCCCGTCGCCGTCCGGGCTAGCGTGGCGAGGAGTCCCGTCCAGCACTCCCTCGAAGGAGCAACCGCGTGCCCGCCTCCACCGTCCGCGTCGGCGTCCAGATCGCCCCGCAGCACTCGCCCTACGCCACCATCCGCGACACCCTCGCCGAGCTCGAGGACCTGGGGGTGGACATCGCCTTCAACTGGGACCACTTCTTCCCGCTGTCCGGCGACCCCGACGGCACGCACTTCGAGGGCTGGACGATGCTCGCCGCCTGGGCCGAGCAGACGACGCGGATCGAGTTCGGCCCGCTCGTGACCTGCAACACCTACCGGAACCCGGACCTGCTCGCCGACATGGCCCGCACCGTCGACCACATCAGCGCGAAGGACGGCGCCGGGCGGCTCGTGTTCGGCATCGGGTCCGGGTGGTTCGAGCGCGACTACGCCGAGTACGGGTACGACTTCGGCACGGCCGGGAGCCGGCTCGACGCGCTCGATGCCGCGATGCCCCGGATCGAAGCCCGTTGGGCGGCGCTCAACCCCGCGCCGACCCGGAAGATCCCCGTGCTCATCGGCGGTGGCGGCGAGAAGAAGACGCTGCGCATCGTCGCGGAGCACGCCGACATCTGGCACAGCTTCTCGGACGTCGAGACGCTCGAGCGCAAGCTCGGCGTGCTGCACGAGTGGTGCGAGCGCGTCGGCCGGCCCACCGACGCGATCGAGATCTCGACGGGCGTCGACGTCTCCGGCACGCTGACCGCCGAGCAGGGTTCCGCCCTCGACGCCCAGCACGCCCTCGGGGCACGGCTGTTCACCATCGGGGTGAGCGGGCCGGACATCGACCTGGCGCCGGTCAAGGCGCTGCTCGCCTGGCGGGACGGCGTCAGCGGCTGAGACGAGGCCACCCTGCGGAACGACGAAGGCCCCGGGGACTCCCCGGGGCCTTCGTGGTGGTGGGCGATACCAGACTCGAACTGATGACCTCTTCGGTGTGAACGAAGCGCGCTACCAACTGCGCCAATCGCCCCTGCGCGGCTGCCCGCGCCCATCGATACTACTGGAAGCAGCGCCGTCGTCCTATTCGGCGACGTCCGCGCGCGTCGTCAGCTCGCTGACACGCCCGGCCTGGCTCGTTTTGCGATCCGGGCTGGAGGTCGGATAGAGTAACGGAGTCGCAGCGAGCGGCGGGCCGGAAACGGACCGTCCAGTGGCGGCGATGCGGATGTGGCGCAGTGGTAGCGCATCACCTTGCCAAGGTGAGGGTCGCGAGTTCGAATCTCGTCATCCGCTCGAGTGCAGGATCCCCGGATCCTGAAGGCTCACCAGAGAGGATCCCCACCGATCCGGTGCTCACGGAGACGTGAACCTCAGCACGGTGGGGTGGCCGAGAGGCGAGGCAGCGGCCTGCAAAGCCGTATACGCGGGTTCGAATCCCGTCCCCACCTCGAATTCGTATCGTTCGCAAGGGCGGTAGGAGTTCAACTCTGGGCGATTGGCGCAGCGGTAGCGCGCTTCCCTGACACGGAAGAGGTCACTGGTTCGATCCCAGTATCGCCCACCACGTAGCAGCCCCCGGGTCTCCGGGGGCCCTCTTCGTTTCGCGGTGTGGTCGTGCTTCTCGCTTCATCCCGAGGCACCGTTTGGCACCCCCTGCTGCTGACGTCGCCGGCAAGGTGACGAGAGGGATTCTGCGGTTCACGCAGACGTGCCTCCGCCTCGCCGATCCGCCCCGGCGGATGCCGACGTTCGAATGACGTGCCCGCATCGAGACTGACACCGGACGGGCTCTGTGAGACACGGCGTCCGGCGCATCGTCCGGTCGTGCTCCGTCGTTCGGCGGGGGATCATGCATCGGGCACTGGTCACAACGAGTCGTCGACGACGGGTGCAGCTTGAGCACCGTTGATCACGGTGAGCAGCAACGCGTTCAGCTGAGCACTCTGCGAGGCGTCCAACCCGAAGGCGCTGAGGTCGTTCGTCGCCAGGGCCACAGTCTGTGCCGCATCGAGCGCGGCCTGCCCGGCCGGCGTGATCGCCGCCGGGTTCCTCCGGCCGCGTGCGCGGACACCGACCCTGTGGACGAGGCCGCGTCGCTCCATCCCGTCGAGTACATCGGACATGCTCTGCGGGCGCACGAAGACGGCCGGGTCCGTCGAGGTCCGGTTGACGATCGGCTACCGGACGCTGCATCTACCCAGAGACCGCCAGGCAGGGACACCGTGTGTGACTCCGAAGATGGGCCACTCGACCTAAGGCCGCGGCGGAGTCAACGCCGACGGGACTTCGTAGCGCCGATACCTCCACCAACAACGGCCAGCATGAGCCCTCCTGATCCCAGGGCCGACCCGGCCAGAGTAGGCAAACCCGCGTACCCGACGAGCAACGCTGACCCGATGGCAAGCGCAAATCCGAGTACCGCCAAGGAGTACCAAAAGCGGGGTCTCCCGTCTGGCGTTGGGCGCTTCTCGGCCATGCGGCGGGGGTATCGAACGGGCGCTGTGCGGACGAGCGTCGCGGGAGCAACCTTTCCAGGCTCACGGTCTCCACGAACGCAGCTACCCTCGTCGTCCCAGTTGCGGATCGGCTAACGAGACGGGCTGAGCGGCGCGACGAAGATGCAGAAGGGGTGTCCCGAGGGGTCGCGGAAGACGATCAGCGGTTCTCACACATCGTCTGATCGGTCCGCCAGTACCGCGGCGCCCGATCGCAGTGCACGGGCCCGCTGCCGATCGAGCGCCGCAGTCGAGTCGACGGTCAGGTCGAGGTGGAGCATCTGCGGAGGCGTGCCGGTCGGCCACTGTGGTTCCGGCATGTCGGGCGCGAGTTGGAAGGCCAGGCAACGGGTGCCGTCGTCGGCGGTCAGTACCAACCACTCGGGTTCCCCAGTCTCGCCGGCACCAGGTGCATCGCCTTCGCGGTACTTGAGGCCCAAGAGCAACCGGTAGAACTCGGCCAACTCTCGCGGTGCGGGGGTGTCGATCACGGTCTGCAAGAGACGTGGGGCGTCAGCGGAAGAAGTCACGCCCCTGTCTACCGCCCGGACAACCATTGGCGATCGACACGCAGTTGTTCCGCCCCGGGTTTAGTCGAGGCTCGGTAGTGCCGCTTCGACGGTAGCCGGAGCGGGGTTGTGCCGGTAGGGGCTCTGCTCGAATTCGACGGGTGGGACCATCCCGAGTTCGCCGTGGAGGCGTCGGTGGTTGAACCAGTCAATGTATTCGACGGTCGCGATCTCGAGGTCCTCGATGCCGCGCCAAGGCCCGCGGTTGCGGATCAGTTCGGCTTTGAAGATCGAGTTCACGGCGTCCGCGAGGGCATTGTCGTAGCTGTCGCCTTTCGACCCGACGGACGCGACCGCGCCGGCTTCGGCGAGCCGGTCCGTGTAGCGGATGGCTCGATACTGGACGAGTTCAACCGGTCGATGCAACACCGGGTTGTTGAAGCGAGCGTAGTTGCTCTTCGAATACCTCGGCTGGTGTCTTCCAGTCGAGGCTCTTCCGCGGCCGGTTGTTCAACGCGGAAGCAACTGCTTCGAGGTCTCCCGCCGACCACCGTGAGAGGTCCGTGCCCTTCGGGAAGTACTGACGCAGCAATCCGTTTGTGTTCTCGTTCGTCGGCCGTTGCCAGGGCGAGTGGGGGTCGGCGAAGAACACCTTCGTGCCCGTCTCGAGCGCGAACTGAGCGTGAGCGGACAGCTCCTTGCCACGGTCCCAGGTGAGGGTCTTGCGGAGCTGCTCGGGAAGCTTGGTCATCGACGCGATCAGCCCGGCGTTCATCGCGACGGCGCTATAGCCGGCCAACGCGGGACCGTTCTTGACGGGTGGAATCTCGCCATAGCCTGCAAGCCGCGGTAGATGCACCAGCAGGGTCGAACGGCTCTTGCGCTCGACGATCGTGCCGATCGCCGACCGGCCAGTTCCGATGATCAAATCGCCTTCCCAATGCCCGGGAACTGCACGGTCCGCGGCCTCCGCGGGGCGCTTGGAGAACACGACATCCGCGGTGACATGCCCTTGCGGGCGGTTCTGCGTTCGAGCTCGTGGCTGTCGGAGCGCGCGACCGGTTCGCAGACAGGCGACGAGCTCGCGTTCGAGTGCACCACGGCCCTGGATGAACAGCGACTGATAGATCGCCTCTGGGCTGATCCGCATGGACTCATCATCGGGGAAATCGACCTTCAGCCTGTGCGAAATCTGCTCCGGGCTCCACGCGGTCGCCCACCGCCTGTCCTGCCGATGCGGCTTGTTCAACCCTTTCCATGATGGCGGCTCCGGCCCGATGACGATGCTGCCGTCGGGCCCACGGACGTTGCCGGCAAGGCGCTCCTGGACGTACTCACGCAGCCGCGGGTTCCCCACAAGCCTCGCGGTCTTGGGACGCTTCGCCGCCTGTTGCGCTTTCCACTGCGCCACCAACGCCCGGTACTCCTGCTTCCCGCTGCGCGTTGCCGCGTTCCGGCGCAGCTCCCGGGAGATCGTTCCCGCGTCGCGGCCGATCCTGCGTGCGATCTCGCGAACGCCGATGTGCTGGGCGCGCAACAGTGCGATCTCCTCGCGCTCCTCGAACGACAGATAGCGACCAGACGGCTCGGTCAGCGAGATCGGTGCCATGCCGCCAGCGTGGCGAAACCAGCGACTCCCAACTGGCACCGACACACCCGATTGCAGCGCCGCCTCGGCTGAGTTGACGCCCGTCGCGATCAGACGCCAAAACTGCCGCTGCACTGCGCGCGAAGGTTCGGGACGACCGGGCGAGCGCATCGGCGGCCGCAACGCACGATCCGACCGCCACTGACGTCGAACACCCTCGGGAGCCTCGCTCGTCTTCGCAATCCAATCCTTCTTCGCCACGTCGCAACACCTCCACGATCAGGGTGTTGCGACGACCAGTTGAATCCGCCCTGAACTCCCCTGTCGCTGTGATGGACCAACCGCGACAGGTCCCGGCCCTCGCGGTGCCGCGTCCAGATGCCCATCTCGAGGGCGTCGAGGACGAGGTCGGTGCGCATGTTCCGCGACAGCTGCCAACCGACGATCCGGCGGGAGGACACGTCCGTGACGAACGCGGCGTAAACCCACCCGGAGAACGTGCGGATGTAGGTGATGTCCGCGACCCAGAGTTGATCCGGGCCGGTCGCGGTGAACGCCCGCTGCACCAGGTCCGCCGGCCCATCCCCGATCGGGCCGGGAATCGTCGTCTTCGGTCCCTTCCGCTTGCTCACGCCGTGCAGGCCGGCGGATCGCATGAGCCGTTCGATGGTGCAGCGGGCGATCTGGTGGCCCTCCCGGCGCAGCTGGGCGTGCACTTTGCGGGCGCCGTAGACGCCGTAGTTGCTTCGGTGCACCCGCTCCACCTCGATCATGCGAGCAGCGTCACTAATCGACCGCGCCGATGGTGGTCTGGACTTTGCCGCGTAGTAGCTCGATGGGCGACCTGCGAGGTGCGGCAGATCGGCTCGACCCCGAACTCGTGCTTGTGGGATTCGATGAACTTCGTCACCTGCTGGATGGGCGGTCGAGCTCCGCCGCGAAGAAAGCCGACGCCGACTTCAGAATCGCATTTGCACGGCGCAGCTCCCGGACCTCACGCTTCAACTCCGCGATCCGCTGCGCGTCGTCGGTCGTGACGCCGGGGCGGTCGCCGGCATCGAACTCGGCCTGCTGCACCCAGTTCCGCAACGTCTCCGGATTGATCCCCAGCTGCTCACCAATCCGACATAACGCGCCGGCTCTGGTGCTCGGGTCGCGGCGGGCTTATCAGCACCCAAAACACCTTAGCCAAGTGACAGGCTTACCACGTGCTGGCCCGCGCCAAGACAGTGGGCAGCAGCGGACTCGAGCAGATCCGCGGCCCCTCCGCCGGTGACATTGCCGGGCGGTCAGTCGAGACTCACTGACCCGCTGAACTCTAGGAGGTATAGCTGGTCGATCGTGATTCCGTGTCCCGGCTGAGGCACCTACCGCGAAGCGTGCCATCGGAGTTATCCTGAATCGTATGCGGGTTGCAGACGGAATCGCACCTTCCATCGACGCATCGGTGTCGATGTATCCGGAGGGCTTTCTTCGCCTTTTGGCCGTTCGGGCATCGATGAGCTCTGATCCTGCCCCGGGACTCCCCGATAGCGCCGCACCATTCCAGGTAGCGGGCGCGGCGGACGCCCCCGTTGCGACGTGGCGGGCGCACTGGTCCTCGCTCATCACACGCATCGGGATGCTGTCGCATGATCATCGGGACGTCCCCATCTGGCCGGTATCGCTGCCGGTGGTCGACGGGGAAGCTCTCAACCGCTGGCGGTCAAGCCTTCGTCGCACGCCGGCCGGCACACCGCTGGAGGAACGCCCGTCGCGGCTGTACTGGCATGCGCGCACCGCCAACCCCGACCTCCCGCGCACCGTCGTCGTCCTGCCCTTCGAGGAGTCATGGTCGAGGCGCGCAACCGAGCAGGTCGGGCTTGTCTCGGTTGCGACGTTCTTCACCGACGCCGCGGAGGCCTTCCTCCTGTGACCGGTGGTGTTCCCTGGAACGATGAGGGAACACCACCGGCTGATACCTCACCCGAAGTCGAACGACGGGCCGCCTGAGTAGCAGGTCGACCCATCGACGAGGACCGTCTCCGCTTCCGCTGACACGCCGGGCACGAAGATCGTGCCCGGGCCGATCGCCGTCAGCTTCTGGTTCGATACACCCCACTCGGCGTCGTGCGCGGTACCGGACCACGAGTGGTGGCTGCCGGTGAGGAAGCCGTCGGCCTCGACGTACCAGTGCCACTTCTTCACGGCATCGCGAACCAGCCAGCCGGTGTCGTAGGTGATGGTGTTGTTCGCCCCCTTGCTGCCGTCCAGGTAGGACAGACCGCAGTTGCCGTTCACCTCGTCATCGGTGTGGACGCCGCTTGGTGCCGTCGCGGCTGCCGCCGCCGCCTCCTGCTTCGCCGCCGGGGTGACGGGCACCGACTTCTGCACCCCGCCCGGCCCCGTGACGATCTGGTACCCGTCCTCTTCGGCCACAGCCACGTCGTAGCCGCCGAAGGTCATCGGGATGCTGATGTGCACCGTCGCGGGCGACGACGGCGCGACGGTCGCCGCATTCGCCGCCGCCGGCACCCCCAGGGCGGTGATCGCCGCGAAGGCCACCCCGACCACCGCCACCGTTGTCCCTCGTTTTTTCATGTGAACCCCTAACTCTTCGCACGACGAGCGTCCGTCTTTGCGCGAGCTTTTCCGTTGAAAACGGACCCCCAGATGCCGCGGTGCGGCTTCTGGGCTGAGTCAAGACCTGGACGGATCGAAAGGACAAGTCAGCATTCCGCCGGAATAGAAACGTACCCCGGGGAGTGGGTATCAGCCGTGAGCGAGCAGGATGCCTGCTCAACGGTCAGAGTTGAGCGCGCAGAGAGCATCCCTCCCCACCGGGCCCTGGCGAAGAGCGGTTTCGGGGGGATCGATCTGACACTTATTGGTCTACGACCGCCGCCGCTTCACGTCTCAATAGCCGATGGGCTGACGGACGGATAAGTCCTACAGCGGATCGGCCCACGAGGGCATGAGGATCTTTGCTGTTCAATTTGCCGCCGCTCGCTTGCCCGATCCGTACGAGAGCCGGGATCACTGCAGCAGCGACTGAACCGCGTTCGATAGATCGAACTGCTTGCCACTTGCGAAGAACGCGCCGGCCTTCTTGTACTGGTAGTCCGTCGCACCAGGCATGCCCGCGCCGAGCAGTCGGACGTGACCGACTGGACGGTCATCGTCGGCGCTCGTCACGGACCAATCTGAGGGAGAGCCGACAGGCGGCCCGTCGCAGGTGACGATGTACCGGTGCCCCGTATCAGTCTCAACCTCAAACTGCTTCACGTGGTTGAGGTTGGCGTCGCGGTCCTGAACCCGACCCTGGACCGTCACGGTTCTGATGTTCGCTTGCACCTCTTGAGCTTGCTCGGGCTTCGAGCCTGCCGTCCGGTTGCCGATCGGCTATCGGACGACCGTCGGGTGTTCGGCATCGCCAGTAGGGTTCGGCCGTGGAACCAGATAGCCGTATGTCCGAGACGACCTTCGTCGCCTACCTGATCGGCCCTTCGATCACGATTGCTGGCGTCGTCGTCGTCTTCTTAATCGGAGGGGTAGAGGGAGCGGCAACGGGAGCAGCACTGATCCTGGGCGGTCTGCTGGTCGTGTGTACCGGGATGCTCGTGGGCGCGATCAGCCGTCTGCGCCGCGGGCGCGACCAGGACTAGGTGGCCCCCGACGCAGCTGGTTGCCCGGCGGCAATGGTTCGGTACCCGATGGTCTACCGGACCCGCGCATTCGTGCGGCTGTCTGGACCGGAGGCCGGCGCTTACGGTTGTGCGTTTCGGGAGGACGGGACCGTGCCGTCGAACCATCGAAGCTTGTACCGGGCGGTCCACTGGTCGAACCGTGACAGTTGGAGGAGGTAGTCGTCCGAGGGAAGCACGTTCCGGGTCTCACCGGTGCCACGGGTGAGCACTGCGCTCGCCTGTTTCCGCGCCTGCGACATGGACCTCTGCTGCCGGATGGTCAGCACGGTCTCGCAGGCGAGCACCAGGATCATGCTTCCGAACAGGAGCACGTTCGGAAGCGTCCGTTCCCCGGTCGAGCGGAAGCCTTGCGAGCCGAACACGATGAGCAGGCCCGCGACGTAGACGATGAGGACACCGCGCGCGGAACGTTGCGCCCGCACGGCCGTGCGTCGTGTCCGCGTCGCTTCCGGCCCGATCCGACGCGACCACTCGGAATCCCTATCACCTGCCCGATCGCTGCGCTTACTCGGTTGGTTCACCGTGCCTGCCGTCGGCGGGCCGCGCGATCGTTCCGCCGACGCTCCCGGTTCAGGTAATACAGCGTGGAGTACTTCGCGGCGCGACGAACGGATCCGTAACCGGTGAGCATCGCCCCGCCGCTCACCGGAATCGCTGCACCGGTGACGGTGTCGACGACCCGTAGCTGCCAGAACGGCCCGAAAAGTCGCCGCGGCTGCACCTCAAAACGAACGTCAACGTCCGGAAACTCCCCTCCGCCACCCCTGGTCACTCAGCGATTCTTGCAGCCTGGGCACCGTCTCCTGCTGCGGAATCACAAAGGAGAACTCGATGGCGTCCCGTAGCCGATCGGCAGCCGCGACGAGCGGTCAGTCCTGCTTGCGCTCGTCCTCGTCAGCCCACCGACGAAGCAGCTGGCGGTTTTCGCGTACTCGCGCAGTCACCGCGACAGCCGCAGTAGCAAAGCCCGCAACGATCATGATCCATCCGAGCACCATCTGGCCCGACGTCGAATAAGTCGAATAAGTGGACCCGAGCACTCCGACGACGATGCCAACGAGGGCGATGACAGGAAGACCGACCTTCACGACGTGAACGGTACCGGGAGCTAGCTGCTCCTGTGCCCGGTAGCGGATCAGCTAGCGAACGGTCGTGGTTCGCAGGGGTGAGCACGCAGCGACAACTACGGCGGCGGCGAACACGAGAGTCACCGCGAGCAGGGCGAAGCGATCTCCGGCGACGGTCATGAGGGCACCGCCACCCACTGCTCCTACTGCGGCGAGCGTTCGGTTCGCGCTGCGCATCGTGCCGTTCATGCGGCCGAGGAGGGCGTCGGGTGTGACGGTCTGGCGGAGGCTCATCTCGTTCGCGTTCTCGCACCCCGCCGCAGCGCCATGCACGGCGAACGCGACGAACAAGACCACGACGGCCACCAGCGGCGCTGCAGCGCCACTGCCAACGGTTGCGAACGTGATGGCCGCCCACGCGATCGGGTACGCGGCTCGAGCGGCGATGATCGTCTGGCCGGCACCGAAGCGGGTGCCGAGGCGCGGCGCAGCGGTAGCGCCGAGGAGCATCGCGACTCCGCTGACGGCGATGATGGCCCCGTACACGGCGGCTGGTAGTGCGAGGGTGCGAAGCGCGAGGGTCGCGAATACCGTCAGACCCGCGGCGTTGGCGAGGAACCACAGGTGTGTGGACAGCGCCAGAGGCGCAAGCGTTGCATGACCGTACGTCCAACGCAGACCGTCAACGATGTCGTGCCGCAGCCGCGTTCCCGGCAGGCGTGCCGGCTTCTGCTCGACAACGCGGACCCGGGCGATGAGGAGAGCGTCGACGAAGTAGCTCACCGAGTCGAGGGCGATCGCGACCGGCGCGGTGACGATGCTGACCACGACACCGCCGAGAGCCGGGCCCACCGTCTGCGCTGCCGCGTCACTCTGATCCACCCGCGCATTCGCCGCCAAGAGGAGCGGGCGAGGGACGATCCGAGGCAGGAGAGACTGCGTGGCGGCGAAGCCCACGACCGACAAGGCACCGAACACGAACAACGCCGCCGCCGTCACCCAGAGGTTCAGTAGTCCAGTCAGCCAGAGGACTGGAACCGTACCGAGGCACACGCCACGACCAACACTCGCCCAGATCAGGAGTGGCTTCCGCCGGAAGCGATCGACGTACGCGCCGACGATCAGACCGAACAATGCATACGGGAGGAATTGGGCAGCGTTCACCAGGCCCACCTCGAACGGAGTGGCGTGCAGCACCGTCACCACGAGAACCGGTACGGCGACCGCGCTCACCGCTGATCCGAACGACGAGACTGTCGCGGCCGACCAGTACGAGCGGAACCCGGGCACTCGACGCAGCGTGGTCACGTCGTCGCCCATGCGCCAACGCTTGCAGATCGCAAACCCACGAGCAAGGAGCTTGGCACCACACGTCCCTGTGCGGGTGGCTGATTGCTCGCCGGGCGTTCGTGGCACTGTGAGGTCATGGGTTCCAGCGTCGCCGTCCTCTCCGATGTGCACGGCATGCTGCCTGCGCTCGAGCGGGTCCTCAGCGAGCCAGCCGTGCAGCGCGCGGAGCTGATCGTCGTGACGGGAGACCACACCTGGGGCCCTCAGCCGGCGCAGGTCCTCAACCGCCTCATGCAACTCGGCGACCGGGCGGTCCTGATCAGGGGGAACGCGGACCGGGAGCTGCTGTCCATGTCTCGTGGGATCGACGTCGGCCTCGGCGATGACCCCGTGTCAGTGTGGGGCGCGGCGCAGCTCGCCTCCGAGCACCGTGCCCTCCTGGAGTCGATGGCTGAGAACGTCACGGTCGACATCGACGGGTTCGGGCCGGTGTTCTTCTCACATGCGACGCCACGCAGCGACGAGGAAGTGGTCCTGGCGCGTCGCGGTGTTCGGAGGTGCGAAGACCGCGCCGTGCCAGCTCGTACCCTCGCGGCTCTCGACGACGCGACGTTCGACGTCACCGCCGCTCGAGCGAGCGACGGCCAACTGCTCCTGCACGGGTGGGTCGACGAACACGACACGAGCCTCGGGACGGTGCGACTGCCGGTCCTGCTGACTGTTTCCAAGACAACCGACGTCGTCATGGACAGCACCGGCGGGACCGGCGAGCTCGTGCCCGAAAGCATCGACGTCATCGCAACAGCGGCGACGCTTCGAGGCGTCATCCCATGTGTGGTCGTCGTGACCACGTCGACGCGGAGCGAAGTGCCGCTCGACGTCGGAACCAGCCCGATCGCGCTCCGCCGATGGGGCCGATGGTGGCCATGGGACGGTGCGCCGGCGCTTCTGAACTACCGCGCCGTGTCGAGGCGGCTCGGGGGCACGGCCTGCCCCGCGTGCACGCATCGGTGGGACGAACACCCGGGCGGAGAGGACGTGACGCGGACGACCTGCGGTGAATGCGAGTACGAGCTCGGCACGGTGAGCTGCCGCCGGATGGATCGATCTGCACGGCGACGGTGCCGCGTTGGCTTCTCGAGCTCGGCCGAGCGGACCCCGGGCGCGGGCACCCCTTAGCGGGGGGCGGTCAGCATCCCGCTAGCTGATCTTGCCATCGAGACGCGCGTCGACGCTGGCGTGGCCGTAATCTCACTCCATGGCCGAGGCCCTGTTCCCCCTGGTGAGTGTGGCGATCCTCGTGCTCACCGTCGGAGGAATCGTTTGGCGAGGGCGAGACAAGCGATGGGTTCGTGACGCTCAGCTCGCGCTCAACGCTCAACCCCTGTTGAGCCTGATCCCGGCCGCGTTCCTCGCACTAGGTGCTGTTGCACTCGCCATCCTCGGCTTTGGATCGCTTGCAGCAGGCTTCGCGCCCGGGTGGGGCTTCTTCCCCTTGGCTCTCGAGGCGCTAGTCATCATTGGTTTCACCGTGTGGATCGCCCGTTGTCCGTTCCCCGCGGACTGACGCGTCGCATCTCCAGCTATGCCGACGTCGGCTACCGATCGGCTATTGAGATGGAGCCGACCCGCCTGGTAGGGGCGCTCCAGTGCTTTGGATGATCTGCCACGCTGCATCGGTCAAGGTGCAGCCGGGTCCTACTTGGATCGCTCGCAGGCCAACCGCTTCGGCGCCGGCGATGTCGGCGATCCGGTTGTCACCGACCATCCATACGTCCTCCCCGGCGCCCGCAATCTCCATCGCGCGCGCAAAAATGCGCGGATTCGGCTTCTCGGCTCCCACCGCTGCGCTCGTGACGGTGGCATCGATCCAGGGGCCGAGTCCGAGGTCAGCGACGAGGTTCGGGAGTTCGGGCGCGTGGTTGCTGAGGATGACGTTCCGATACCCGACGGCAGCCGTGCGCGCGAGCGCCGGTATCGCGTCTTCGGCCAGATTCCAGGCCGAAGGCCGGTAGTACTCAATAGGGATCTCGGCGATCGCGCGTTCCGCATCTTCTCGTCCCACGCCCGCCACCGTGTACGCACGGAGGAACACAGAATGCTGTGCAGCCCACCATGCGGCAGCGGACTGCGTTACGCGCACGATGTCGGGTGAGTGCCAGGGGAAGCCGACAGAGAGCTCGGCGGGGAAGTCCGCTGCGGCGAGTCCGAGCCCGGGAGCGATCGGCTGCAGCGCCTTTTCCAGAGTGGAGGACCAAAGACCTTCACGAGACACCAACGTGCCGTCGAAGTCCCACAACACGACGCGATTGGTTCTATTGCGCACGTCGCCAGACTAGGGCCGGCAACGCAGTTGTGCCCTCCCAGTAGCAGACCTTTCATCGGCCGGGAATGAAGGCGTGCTGACGATCGGTCTGCCAGAGTGTTTGCGATCCGCGTTGTATGGGCCTTTCTGCGGTTGCTCTTGCGGCTTGCGCAGCTCTGTGCACGGCCGTGGCCAGCGTCACCGGCCTGATCCTTCGCCGACTGCGCCGTGGTCCACGAGACGTCAGATCATCGTCTACAAGGGGCGGAGACGCGTCCTGACGTATTACGCCGTCAACATCACCACCTGCGCGCGGCACGAGGGGAACTCCGTCCGCTTCCCGCCCGAGACCGGGGCGCCAGACGCTGGTGTGACAGCGTATGCCTTCGCTGCAGCTCGAACGCGCTAGGGCGTGTTGCTAAATGCTCGGATCGCAGTGATCGGTAACGCTCGAGGTGTGTCGCGTGACGTGATCTCCGATGAAACCTGGGCTGTGATCGGACCATTTCTCCCGCGAGCGAAGCCGAGAGGGCGTCCGCCGGTGGATCGTCGCATCGTGGTGGAAGCGGTGGTGTGGCGGTTCCGGACGGGTGCGCCGTGGCGGGATCTGCCTGAGCGGTTCGGGAACTGGAACACGGTCTTCCGCAACTTCGACCGGTGGGCCAAGGCCGGCGTCTGGGCGCGGCTGCTCGAACACGTGCAGGGCGCGGGAGAGCGCCGCGGCGACATCGACTGGGCTGCGTCGATCGATTCGACCATCGCGCGCGTGCATCAGCACGGCGCGACCCTGCCCCGCGTCAAGAAAGGGCACATCGAACTACAACAAGACCGCCGCTGAGCCAGCTGATCACGCGATCGGACGATCTCGTGGCTGACTGATGACGAAGACGCATCTCGTTTGCGACGGTAAGGGTAGGCCGCTCGGCTTCGTCGTCACGGCGGCCAGGTGGCGGACACGATCATGCTGCCGGAGACGATGGAGCAGATCCGTGTCCCCACCGCGGGGCGCCCCCGTTCTCGGCCGGACCGGCTGCGCGCGGACAAGGGCCACCCGTCGAGAGCGAACAGAGCGTGGCGGCGGGCACGTGACGTGAAGACGACGATCCCAGAGCGTCATGACCAGATCGCTCATCGTCGGAAACGTCCCGGACGGCCCATCGTTTTCGACGCGGCCGACTACAAGAGCCGCAACGTCGTCGAGCGGTCCTTCAACAGGCTCAAGCAGTGGCGCGGCATCGCGATGCGCTCTGACATGACCGCACGGAACTACCACGCCGCACTCTGCCTTGCAGCGACACTGCTCTGGACTGGTAATCCGAGACCGGCGGCGGGCTCCCTCGATGGTTGAGAGCCCGCCACTGCGCTCACGACAGGTGTGCTGCCGCGAACGCTGCATACGCCTCGGGGAGGAACTCGGGCAGCTTTGCAGAGACGCGTTCCAGCACGGCACGGGACTCCGGCTGGGTGGCAAGCTGCTTGCCGACTTGCTCGAACGCTGCTCGGTCAGGCGTCCACATCGAGCTCATCGCTGCGTGCATCTCCTGCACGACGGCGCTTGTCCGGGGGTCAGACGGCGAAGTGCCGTCATCCGCCAAAGCGCCGAGCCGTCGGAGCCTGTCCTCGTGATCTGCCTGAGCCTGCTTCTTGGCGGTGTCCGACATCCCGGAGATGGCGTCGCGGGACTGCTCCGCCTCCGCCGTCCAGCGCCTTTGCGCTTCGGAGTCGATCGCCGTCGTGTCGAAGCCGGTGAAAAGGTCTCCGGCGTCGTTTGCGGTCATGGTTGTTCCTTCCTTTGTGAGGAAGCGGAGAGCACGATCGACTGAGGCAAGGACGTCAGCGACCCGAGCCTGCTCACTCAGTAGCGCCGTGCGCTGCTGTTCGAGCGCGGCTCGCGGATCGACCTCGTCGGCGAGGATCCGGCCGATCTGCTCGAGCGGTACCTGCAGTTGCCGATACACCAACACGCGCTGTAGCCGAAGCACCTCGTCGGGACCGTAATAGCGCATCCCCGCGGGAGTCGTACCTGCCGGGTGCACCAGCCCGATCCCGTCGTAGAACCTCAGCGTCCGGGCAGTGAGTCCGGTCGCCTTCGCAAGCTCCGAGATCGTCAACCGCATCGTCCTACTCCGCTCCGACGGGCGGACCATCCGCGCCGTCACGACGACCCTAAGAACTGCCGCAACGGCAACCTCAACACCCCAGTTTCCCGCAATAGCTCATTCAGCAACACGGCCTAGTCGCCATCCCGATAGCCGGTCGGGCTACCGGTCGCTGGATGTCGTCTCTCCGATCTACAAGCTCAGGCCTGCGGAAAAGGGGGAGCGTGCGCTTGATCGTGTGCAACTAGGGTGTGCGTGTGGGGATGAGAACCCGGAGTCGCGTTCTGCTGATCGTGTCGGTCGTACTGGTTGTGCTGGCGCTAGTCGGGGGAGCCGTCGTCGGAGTGAAGGCCTGGTACGCGCACGACCAGCGTGAAAAGACTGCGGCTGCGTTTGCTGCGATGCCTGTCGTGGATCGACGTATCGATATCCAAAGCGTCATTCCGGGCGCGAAACGCAGGGAGAGTGGCGTTGCGGTTCGGCTCGAGGGGCCAGGACCAGTCGTCTCTTACTCGTTCAAGGTATCGGCGACGCCGGACTGGAAGGCTTGTATCGACCAGGCGATGGAGCGAGCGGGATACGGCCGGGTCGGAGATCCCTGGACGATCCAGGTACGCGATCTCGTGGTCACCGTGACGACGTCCGACCCGAGCGCGGGGAACGGCGGCACCGCGTTCCTGTTGATGTCAGTCTGAACCTCGTTCGGGGCGCCGCGACCTCGAACAAGGCCTCGGGGGTGGTCCGTCCGATCACGAGTGCTACCAGACCGAGAAGTGCGGGCCGATGGCCTTCGACGATTCATCGGCGAGTACGAATGAACCTGTCCGAGAGCCGGTCGTTCATCGGATGCACCACCACCGCTGCCGCTGGTCGACCCTCGTCTCGGAAGTGGATCGTGAACCGGACCTCGACGGACCCGGCTCCCGAAGTCCTCGTGCGCAGCTCGACCCAAGGAGCTCCGAGGGAACGTCCGTTGCGCGCCGAGTCAGCTGAGTCAGGCCAGGCGGTTACGGTTCGAGCATGAGCGAGCAGCTGTCCGTTCCCGAACTCGCGGCGCAGATCGGTGCTGACCCGAAGCGGATTCGTGGCTGGACGCGACGGCAAGGCTGGCGACACCCGAGCGAGACCGGGCAGCCGTGGAGCCTCACCGGCGAGTAGATCGCGATTCTGACTGTCCGATTCTCGAAGACCACTGCCCTCTCCGCCACGGAGCCGTTCGTCTGGGTGGAACCGGCCTCCGCACCGTTGCCGGAACCAGAAGACATTGATGAGGTTGACGGCGAGTTTGCGACGCCACTCGCGCGCCTGAATGTCGGCGATCTGCTCGACACCTACACGAACGTCCTCGCCGAACTTCGCACCCGACACCTGATCCGCACGAACAACGCACCCATCGGAGACCCCGCCGAGTTCTGCGCCGCAATCGTCTACGACGGGCTGCTCGCGCCAAACTCGGAGAAGTCGTACGACCTGACCGCTGCCGATGGTCGCAAAGTGCAGGTGAAAGTGCGGCTGGTCCGGCCCGGCATGGCAAGCGGCGCCGTATTTTCGCCGCTCCGATCGTTCGACTTCGACATTTGTGCCTTCCTCGTCATCGATAACGAAGCCGGTGAAGTCGTCGCGGCGCGGGAATGGACTCCAGTCGAGGTGCGCGAGCACGGGTCCTTCAAGAAGTACACTAATGGCACGGTCGTCACGGTGTCCCAGGTGCGCTCGTCCAAGGCCCGCGGACTCGACCGGACGGCGGACTTTGACGTGGCTTGGCGGGAGCTGCTCAGCCAAACCCGATGAACGGGGAGGAGCCCGACCCGTTCCCTTGACGATCCCCTACTGGGTGACCGAAGCGAAGACGCGCCGGTGACCAGGGCCGCGCAGGACAAGCTTCCCGGTCACGGACCGTCGTCGGAGTGGATCTCCTCGTCCGGCCGTTCGACACGAGCCGAGCCGTGGAGGGCGAACCCGATTGCGGCAACGATTGCAATTAGCGCCCCCATCCCCGCGATGACGAGTCCGCCGGTTCCGAGTCCGATGTACCGGACGAGAAAGCCGATGAGCGCGACAACGAGCCCGCCGGCGACGGCGCCGATTCCGCCCGCGAGGCCGAGCACTCGAGGGGGAAGGTGTGCCGACTCGCTCGAAGTCAACCAGCGCCAGGCACCGTCCGGTCGTCGATCGGCTGACGAGACGGGTCGTGTAGGCCGGTCACCGCGTTGTGGGAGCCGGCAGCGGTCAGCTGCCGGTGCCCGCTTCCGCTCTTCCGTTGGTGGAGCGTGACGATGAGTTGAGCGATGTTGCCCAGGAGCCAGACCGCAATCAAGATGAAGTTCAGGATGATCGGGTTGACGATCGCTTGGACGAGCAAGAAGACGCCGGCTGCGATCCACATGACCCAGATCCACCTCCGCAACCGGCGGCTTTCCTCCGGCGACCGGGGCGGCTCTTCCGGCTGTTCGTCCGTCACTGCTGTTCCTGCCCTTCGGTGGAGGCGGCATCGTCGGGGGCGGACGCGTCCCTGCGCTCCGACGTCATCGGCTCCGGTCGGTGTCCGTTCTGCCCGAGTTCGTTCTTCCGTTCGCGGCGCGTGATAAGGAGTCGAGTGACTCCGCCGAGGAGCCAGAACGCGGCCCGGAGGCGCGGTGTGCCGAGGATCCACTGCAGGGTGGTGTTCTGCCGCTGCTGTTCGATCACGGCTGCACGCTACCGCTGTGAGGCATCCTCGTGGACGCCTGAGATTGGTCAGCCCGAGAGTCGCCTCAGCGGCGACTGGCGCTCGGCACTGTCGTGTCCGATCGCCGATGGGTCAACGAGACGTCCTCGTCGCCGACCGACGAGTGCCTGGCGTCGTGAGTTTCTCGTACGGGCTAAACGGGCTAAACGGGCTAAACGGGCTGAACGGGCCGAACTTGACGGACCGGCTTCACAGGCCCACCGGTCGCCCCCTCCATGAACGCCACGATGTGCCCGCTGTTGTCGCGGAACATCCGATTGTTGAAGTACCCCACGTGACCACCACGCAGGTTGTACACGGCGTCATCACTGAGCCGCCCGATGACCGCCCCGCGCGGAGACCGAATCGAGTCGGTCTCCAGCCAAGCAACGACCGCTCCATTGGGGCCATAGATCGCGTTCAAGGTTTTCCTCTCCTCGTAGTCGATCCGACCTCGAACAGTAACTAGCACCTGCGACGCCGAAGGAAGGGGTGCTGCTCAATCCCTTTCACCGCCAATCCTCTCGTTACGTCAGGTTGCCTCGATAGTCGATCGTTCTGCGGGACAGCGGCACCGAAGGATGCGGTGCATCATGGGCCGATGGACGCGAGGGTCGAGATGGGTGTTCACGCGAGTTGGGTGAACGGGTGGTTTCTCCGCGTCGCGAGTCGGGCGTTCTTGCGTGTGGACGGCGCGGAGATATTGCTCTCTTGGACGCATCCGACGGGAGTTGCCGTGGAACCGGGGCAGCACGAGATCGCGGTGGGGGTTCGGTACCGCGGCTTCTCACGTCTGCTCGGCGCTCGGACGTGCCTCGTGTCCGTCGAGCCCGGCCAGACGCTTCAACTGAGGGCCCACAATGGGCCGCTCAACTCTGACTCCTTCAACATCTTCCAGTCGCAGTAGCCGATCGTCTACCGAGACTGGCGTCCCTCATGAAGGCCGCAGTTGCACTTGGCGCGTACGCGCGTTCTATCGCGCATGCTCCCGATCAACAAGCTGACGGCCGGTCTTAGGGCGCCGCCGCACTCGTTCAACGCGTGACGTGCCGGCCAGGCTTGCTGCGGCGTTCTGCTGCGCGCGCCCGTGACTTGGCGCGTTCTCGGCGCCATGCCTCCCCACGGGCGTAGTCGCGGGCGGTCTCGGCGGTCCGGTTCTGCGCGGGCAGGTAGGCGTTGAGGAGTTCGGCTTGCGCGAGTGCGCGGCTGCGACGGACTGCGGTCGCGGGGAACGAGCGCCGGAACGGTCCGTTGACGTGGAGCATGTGCACGACTCGGGACTCCCAGCCGCGGGTGAGCACGATGTCGCTCCATTGCTTCGTCGAGAATTGAGTATCGGCAACGAGCGGAATCCGGTAGGTGCGAAGCCAACTCCGGACCACCACTTCGTCCGGGCGCAGATACACGCCGATGAGGAGGGTGCGCAACGTCAACAGGACCATCCCTGGAATGAATCCCCACGCCACGACCGGGTCCAAGCTGCGGTCGAGCTCGCTTTGTTCGCTGGGAGACGTACTGAGGAGCCCGCCGAGGGCGCACACAGCGAAGATCAGCTGGACGCAGATGGTGACGATCCGGATGCCGCCGCTCGATTGCCGCAACCGATACTGCAAGACATCCCCCTCCGAAGCGCTCTCAGCGCCGCTGAGTCGCGGGCGGCCGTGCGCCGCCGCCGGACGATTCTAGGAAGCCGAAGGACGGCGGCACGGCCGGGGCGACAAGCGGCACTAGGTCGGCGTAGCGAGAACCGGCCAACCGTTGCGTGCCCGAACGCCGAACAGGTCGTATTCGAGAGAAGCACCTATCCGACCGTCCTCACAAACCGTGAGCGGCCGTCCGTAGGCTTCCCCCGGACTGGACGATCAACCACTTCTCCCAGAGCAACTCAACTGGTGAAGGACAGGGTTTCGTTCCTGCGCTCCTTCGGCGAGTCGCAAGCTCGCCGGCGATGAGGCCCACATTGATCGCCAGCTCGACCAAGCGGAGGCGCTGCGTCCGTTGGACGATCAGCTACCGGGCGAGGAGCTGGCGAATGACCTGGTACTTCTGAGCGATGTACTCACCCCAGCTGCTCGCTGATGCCTCGGCCGTCCGTTTCGCAGCAAGGTACGTCGACCGCGCGGTGGAGTCTGTTCGGAGAAGGTCGCGGAAGGCCAACCACTCGCACCATTCGTTCCCGCGGTTCTCGACGACGTGCACGACTGCTGCGCGGTCGGTCCGCCGGGGCAACTGAGCCACCCGTGGAGGTTCCGGAACCCCTCTTCGTCAAAGCCGGCTGCTTTCAGGGCAGCGACAGCATGGCACACTTGTTCGGCCGGGACCCCAACGAGGACGTCGACAACGTCTTTCGAGGGCAGCCCGGCGACACTGGTGGATCCGATGTGCTCAATGAAAGCGTTCGGAACGAGCAGCTCGAGACGCTCCCGCAGCACGTCGAAGCGCTCCACCCAAGCACCATGCTGACTCGGCACCAACTCGATTCGTTGTCCCCTCACCCTTCGATCTTCGGCCCTGCAGCCGCTGTTCGCTAGCGGATGGGCTACCGGTCGATGGCGGGGGCTTCGTCTCCTGGTTGCGGTGTCGACCGGAACTTGACGCCCCATGCAGCTACGGCGGTCCTGTAATCGTCCAAGGGTCGACGATGCTCGACAGCTCGTCGATCACTGTCCCAGGCGACGACCCCAGTGGCGTGAAGGTGCCGCCACAGGTCGACCACCGAGCCGAGAGTCATCGGTGTCGTAGGCGGCACTGGGTCGGTACGAAGGTACTCGGCGGCCGAGTCGACCGTGAAGTCGTCGCTTCCATGGAGGATGACGGGGAAACGGACAGCGACGAGGTCCTCGAGGTCAACGTCCGGGTGTTGCTCCGCGTAGTTCTCGTACTCCCAGATGGGAACGTTCGGACGGTCCGGCGTTGCTGGCCCGGCGAGCGTGCCACCCGCGAGGGCCGCGGCACCAGGATGTTCCGCCTCGAGCGACTGGAGGATCGCGAGACGTTCCTCCTCGGGCATGCCTTCGATGTTCATCCCCTGATCATCCACCTCCAATCGGCCGTTAGGGAGATTGCTCCGCTGCGACGAAAGCGTCCGACAGCCGATCGGCGGTAGAGACGTTCCGAGGGCGGTGGAAGCAGGTGCGGCATACTGCCCACATGGACCGCCAGGCCGCGCGTCAGAAACAAAGGGACCTCCGCTCGGAGCGTTTGAGACTGCGCCCCTGGACGGTCGCCGATGCAGCCTTCCACCGCCGACTGTGGGAGGAGCGCGACGAGCGTGTTCCTGCACGGCGGCGCATCACAGCCGATGGTCATCCCACTGTCGCGGAGATGCAGGCCTGGCTTCGCGCCTATCGGGCGACGCCAGCACCAGGACTGCTCGTCGTGGAGCAGCCCCGGACCGCCGTTCCGGTCGGATACTGCGGTCTCGTCGAGAACAGCGTCGGTCATCCCGCCGAGCCCGAACTGGCGTTCGAGTTCCTGCGGGAGTACTGGGGCCAGGGGTTCGCGACCGAAGCATCACAAGTGATTGTTCGTCGGGCAGCGGCGATCGGCTATGACCACCTAGCCTCCACGGTTCGCGAGTGGAACACGGCATCACTCAACGTGCTCGACAAACTCGGGTTTGTTCCTACCGGGGAACGAGAGCGCGACCCCGTGCACGGCAATCTGCTCCTGCTCCGCTTACCGCTTCAGTGACGGAACCTATCGTCGGGTGATCGATCGGCTACCGGACGTGTAGTCAGAGGCCTCGTCTGGCCTGCCATCGGTTGATCACGAACAGGACGATTCCGAGCACGGCGAGACCGATGCCGATGACCATCGTTCCGGGGCCACCGCCGTGGGCAAGGTCGATGCCTCCCCGAACCGCCTGAATGACGCCAACGCCGACCACTATCCACGGGAGGACCTCGCGGAACGGGTTAGGGCGAAGAGTCCGGAATCGTCGCGGTGTCTCGTCCGCTTCCTCATCCCCATCGCTCATGAGGGTCAGCCTCTCAGATCACGGGTCCCGACGACCGGTAGCCGACCGACTACTGACACGGGTCAGCCTGACTACCAAGCTCGCCCGATGCTCTGCATTGGAGCGCGCAGCGCCGTCGTGCTGACCTCGTGCACGACATGCGCAGGGCGTGCTGTGGCCGTCATGCAATGAAGGAGGTCAAAGCCATCGTCGGTAATGCATGAGTTTGGCGTCTTCGCTCATAGTCCGCATCAACATCCTCGAAGAGGGACGGAAGGATCGCTCCTTCGACTGATGACTCGAGGGCGCGCTCGGAAGAGACTCCGGTCGTGCCCTCCGATCTGTACCAACCACCCGACCTCAGGCGCGGGCTCTGGGCCGGGGCCCTTATTGTCGGCCTGCTGCTCCTGCTCGTCGGAGGAGTCTTCGGCGGCGTGCTCTGGGTGACGACGGCGATCAGCTCTGGTTCTCACGTGGCCGCCGCACCCAGAAGTTTCGCCTACGGCATCTGCGACGCGCACGCGCCGTGGTCATGCCCTGCAGTGCCCAGCCGGACCATCGCATCGGAGTTTGGTCGAGCTATCCCGTTGGGTGCGTCCGTGTTCATCGCGGAAGCTGAACCGACGGCTGGAATCACTGGCACCCCGCAGATTCAGGTCGTGATGGAGCTACCAAAGGGCGATACAGCTTCTGGTTGGCTGTCGCTGATCGGAACCGCTGATCCCGTCGCCGACCCTAACCAGATCCCAGAACTTGGGCATCTCGGCGTGACCGGCATGTCGGGTGGAGCGTCCGGGTTCACCTCTGTCTACGCGGGCGAGCTAAACGGCCGGGTGTACGTGTGGGCCTACCGAAGGTTGTAGAAGGGTGTCGCCGCTGTCTCGGCAATCCGAGCGCGAGGGACGACTTCGGCCGTTGCAGGGGGTGGGACGGCGGGCGGAGAAGCTGCGACCGGAACGGTTCGAGTTTCGCACGGCTTGGTGACGACCTCGCGGAGCTTGCTCGCCGCGAGCAACCGAAGGGGGCCGGTTGCGATCGGCTGACGAGCAGCCCCTGGCTGCCAACTCTGCCGGCGCGCTGTCTCTGACGGTCGGCATGCTCCGGGAAGCTCCTGTCTGACGTGGCGGAACGTCCGCGTCGTGCTGCCGGAGCCTCCGCTGCAATGACGCAGATGACGAGCGGGACGAGACCGCCGACGGGATTTCCCCAGGACCATCCCACGAGAGGTCCTATGCTGGTTTGTGCCGTCGCGATGCCGGGCATTCGGGTTGCCCTGGAACGCAGCGGCTCCGTGCGTGCCTGCAGCATTCGGGTTGCTGCAGGCACGCACCTCCGGCCGCCCTCGACGATGCCCTCCGCGGCTGGGTCGCACGGTACGACGTGGACGAGCTCCCCACCGACGGCACCGGCGACACCGATTGGCTTGCGGAGGTGCGCGGCCTGCTCCAAGCACTGCGGGGCCAGAACGCGGACCGGTACCACGTCGTCGTCGACGAGCCCCGGTGGGGGTGACCGGTCCGCTCATGGTCGACGGGTGCCTGTTGGTGATGGCTCGTCTGAGCTACTGCTGACCGTCGTCCCAACGGACCGGCTGCCGGCGGTCGTCCGTCCGGAGCACCGCCGCCAGGAGCTGGTCACGGCGCGTCCCTCGATGTGTCAGGGCTGATCGGAGCCGTCCTTCGAGGCGGAACCCACATCGTTGCGCGACCAGAGCGGAAGCCTCGTTCTCAGGGAGGGCATGCCACTGCACACGGCTGAGCCCGAGACCGTCGGGAGGACCGGCGAACGCCCAGTCGAGGATCGCGCTGACCGCTTCGGTCATGAAGCCGTGGCCGCGACCGGCGGGCGCGAGCAGGTACCCGACTTCTCCGGCTCCGTCTGCGACACCGAAGATGCTCACCGCGCCCAGGACGTCGGTGGGGTCGGCTCGCGGGCGGACCGCGAACTCGAACCGGGTCCCGTCCCGCCATCCCGCTTCGACCTGCCGGACGAACGACTCAGCTTCGTCGCGTCCGTAGGGCACCGGTATCGGGGTGAACGCGATGACGTCCGGGTCCTGGCAGTACGCCACGATCTGATCCGCGTCCTCGGTCGTCTGCGGGCTGAGGACGAGCCGCGGCGTTCGGAGCGTCACCGGTTCCATCGCCCCACGCTACCGAGCGAGACGGCGCAGGGAGGGGCTTCGTGCCCAGCCGCGGCCGGTCCGGGTCTCTCACCGCCCCGCGCCCGTCGCCGCGACGCACTGGCGGCCGCGGAGGAGGTCCTGCAGGTCGGGGCAGTCCCAGGTCGTCCATCCGCTCTGGCCGTACGCGTCGAACGCAGAGGTGGAGGCCACGGAGACGCCCGACGGCGTCGTGCGGACGAAGGCCGGTACCGGATCACCCTCGGTGGTGAGACCGACCCAGCTGAACGTCGCCGAGCCTCCAGCGGCACCGCGACCACGGCGAGTGCTGCGGCCACCGCCACCACGGGCCTCCCCACCGGCATGGCACGAGCATGGCGGATCAGGCGGCCCGGCGACGTCACGATCGAGCGACGGTGCCGTCGGGTCGAACGTCCTGCTGGCTCTCGCGGAGACGGTCGATGACGGACCGGTTGGTGGCCGCCCCGACGGTCCAGTACGCGATCAGCGCTGCACCGCGGAGCGCGTCGAGCGCGGCCGGCACCAGTGTCACCGATGCGTACATGTCCTCGTCGAGCGCGTCCGCGAGGCGGGCGGTGAACGCCGGTGTCGTCGCCAGACCACCCGTCGTCGACACCGTCACGCGGTCGCCGCCGATGAGGGGAGCGAGCAGTCCGACGCCGCGGGCGGTCTTGCGGGCGAGGTCGCGGAGCGCCCGATCCGCCAGCGGCGATCGATCGGCGGCCTCGGTCACGAGGGGCGCGAGTGCGCCGAACCGGTGCCGGACCTCCATCCGGTCCACGTGCGCGAGGCCGAGGATGACGTGGCGGAGTCGCGGCACGTCGTCCGCGCCCCAGGAGCGGAGGACCGCCGCGACGAACTCGTCGTCGTCCGGACCGGCGGCGCCGAGCAGGATGAGCTGCACCGCCTCGTAGGCCAGGTGCCGAGCCGCGCCGGCGTAGTGCTCGAACTGCCCGCTCTCGACCTCGGTCCCGTCCGCGTCGATCGCGAGGATCATCGAGCCGGTGCCGGTGACCACCATGATCCCCGGGGCACCGAGCAGGGCGCCGCGGTGCGCGACGACCGCGTCGTTCAGGATGAGCCGTTCGCACTGCAGCCCCGGCACGCGGAAGAAGTCGTCGGCCCAGCCGTTGTCCCCGTCGCCCTGGTTCGAACCGGCACGGCTCACCATCGCCAGCCCGGCGACGAGCGCGACAGCGTCAGCAGCGTCGCGGCCGGCGTCCTGCAACGCGCGGACCGTCGTGTCCGCGACGTTCGCGGCGGCGTCCGCTTGGTGGTACGGACTCCCGCCTCGACCCGTCGCGGAGCCGAGCAACCGGCCGTCGAGGGCGAAACACCCGACGCGGGAGAACGTGCCCCCGGCGTCGGCGGCGATCACGAAACGGGGGTCCCCTCCGGCGTCGGACATGGGCCGAGCGTAGCCAACCCGCGCTCGACGCCGCGCTGTCGCCGCTCCGTGCATCACTCGGTGGCACTACCGCACCGTCGGCACGTGGACCACGGGCCGGTGGCGGTTGTCGATCTCCGCGCTCGGCCGCCACCATGGCACCACGCTCGGTGACCCGCGTCGTCGAACCGTCCGGTCGACTCGGATGCGCTGGGGATCCGATGCGCCCGTTGACGAGCGGATCCGGACCGAGCAGGCTGGCTCGCGACTGCGACGACCCCGGAGGCATCGATGACGAGCAGCATGTGGGTGAGCATCACGTCAGCTGATCTGGCGCGGTCGGCTGCGTTCTACGAAGCGTTGGGGTTCCCCGTCAACCCGGACTTCTCCGATGAGCACGGAACGTGCTTCGAGCTCGCCGACAACCTGCACCTGATGGTCGTCGCACGAGACTTCTTCGCGACGATGACCACGAAGGAGATCGCCGACCCGCGGACCCATGCGCAGGTCGGCCTCAACCTGACACGCGACTCCCGCGACGAGGTCGATGCGATCGTGGAGAAGGGGATCGCCGCCGGTGGGCACGAGCCCCAACCCGCGCAGGACCTCGGGTTCATGTACTCCCGCGACCTCGAGGACCCGGACGGGAACAACCTCGGGTTCCTCTGCATGGCCCCGGCCGACTGAGGGTCGCTGGTCTCGCGGTCGGGGGCTCGCAGGCCGGGATCACCCTTGGCCGGCGGGCGCGTCCGCGACGAGCGGTGTGCCGTTGGCCGCACAATCACGCTGTGCCCGTCGCATCCCCGCGCTGAACGCGGGCGCATCCGGGTCGAACTGCGCCGACGCGACGACCGGCGGGGAACTGGCGATCGCGTCCTGGATGCTGGTGAGGTCGGCGACCAGGCCGCGGTTCGGGGTCCGCAGCATCCCCGATACCACGGTCGGTGTCAGGTTGACGATCGCGGCGTAGCCGGCGTCCTGGATGGTGCCCGCACTGCGCTCGATGCCGGCGGCCGACAGGTCCGTCTCGAGCTCCGTCAGCCCGGCGCAGGTCACCGCGATGCCCGGGTCGGGGGTGGGTGTCGACGCGGCTCTCGTGGTGTGTGCGGCGGTGCTCCGCGCGGCGTGATGCGGCGCGGCGGTCGAACATCCCGTCAACGCGATCACTGCGCATGTGGCAGTGACAGCGACCAGCAGTGTGCGCATGGTGCCCCCTCGTGCGGCACGTTTCCCCTCGCTGCCGCGTCGACTCATTCTGCCGTATCCGCTGTCGCCGCTGTCGGCAGAACGAGCCGGATCGCCACCTCGAGCCGCGCCCGGTACTCGTCGCGGGTGTCGACCTGGTGTTTCAGCCCCACCGACACGCTGCTGAGCGTTCGTGCGACATCCGCTGCCGCCTCCCAGTGGTCGCTGATCGCCGCGGTCACCATCGCCTCGAACCGCGCGGGAGCCTCACGGGCCGTGTCATCGAGGAGTTCCGGGTTGTCGGCGATCACGGCGGACACGTCGCGCACCATCGGTCCGACGTACCGTCCGGCCCACCGGTCGAACGCGTCGAGCAGGCGGTCGGCGATGGGCCGCGTGTCGTCCGCGAGGAGCTGTTCGATCGCTGCCAGATCCTGGGTCAGGACGTGTGCCGCGGCCTCCCGGAACAACGCCTCCTTCGACTCGAACAAGAAGTACAACCCCGGGCGGGAGATCCGTGCTGCTCGCGCGATGACGTCCATCGATGTCCGCCGGTATCCCGCTTGTGCGAACGTGTCGAGCGCTGATTCGAGCACGGTTCGACGGCGTCCCACATCCGCGCCGGTGGAGGTGTCGACCATGCCGCCGATGATACCGCGTCCCATTCCGACTAGACAGAACCTGTCCAGTCGGTACAGTTGCCCGCATGCCCCTTCCGCTCATCCGAACGCGGTTCGACGCCGAGTCCACCGCCGCTGACGTCCTGGTCGACGTCGATCTGACCGGTCTGCGCGCGATCGTCACGGGCGCGTCATCAGGACTCGGCGTGGAGACGGCCCGCGCCCTCACCGCCGCCGGCGCTGCGGTCACGCTCGCCGTCAGGAACACGTCTGCCGGCACGGCGGTGGCCGACGTCGTCGGCCGTTCGACGGGCCGTCGACCGGACGTGCGTCACCTCGATCTCGCGGATCGCGCCTCCGTGGCCGCCTTCGTGGCGCATTGGGAGGCTCCGCTGCACCTGCTCGTCAACAACGCCGGTGTCGTGAGCGCGGGACTCGAGCGGACAGCGGAAGGGCGTGAGCTGCAGTTCGCCACGAACCACCTCGGCCACCACGCGCTCGCGAATGGTCTTCGACGGTCACTCGCCAGAGGCGCCGCGGAGCGCGACGGCGCCCGGATCGTCGCGCTCAGTTCCACCGCGCACATGCGGGCGAACGTCGACCTCGACGACCTCGACTTCACCCGATCCGAGTACGACCCCCAGATCGCCTACGCACGAGCCAAGACCGCGAACTCCCTGTTCGCCGTGGCGGCGACGCGCCGTTGGGCGGACGACGGCATCGTCGCGAACGCCGTCAACCCGGGCGGGATCGCCACCGGGCTCCAGCGGAACTTCTCGGCGGCGCAGAAGGCGTCGTTGGAAGCCGCCGAAGCCGCTGGCGTGTTCGCTTACAAGACGGTCGAGCAGGGCGCCGCGACCACCACGGTCGCCGCGGTCGCGCCCGAGTTCGCCCACACCGGCGGGCACTACCTCGACGACTGTCAGGAGGCCTACACGGTTCCGAACGACGCGAGTCTCGCGGATCACCCCCACGGGGTGAAGGCGTGGGCGCTCGATCCCGACGCGGCGGATCGGCTTTGGAGGGCGTCGGAGGAGCTCACACGCCCGTCTCACTGACGCGGATCCGCCGGGAGCGATCTCGGCAGGTGCTCCGTCGTGCCGATCCCGCCGACGTGGTAGCCGCGAGCCACGACGTCGAGACGTGTGATCGACCCGTGCTGGAGACCCGCAAGGGCGTCGGGGCGGAGCGATCGCATCTCCTCGTCGGAGAGGATGTCGCGCAGGAGGTCGCGGATGATGCCGCCGTGCGTGACCACGACGAGGTCACCTGCGTCCGGCAGCGATTCGTCGATCAGGTCACGGAGCCGTGCCGCGGCTGCGCGCGAGGAATCGCCGACGGCCGGAACGAGGTCACGGTCGCGCTCAGTGCGGTCCCACGCGTCGCGGAACGCCTCCCACGATGCGTCGTCGACGACTGGGGGGTCGTACTCCATGCGCTCACGCGCCCGGCCGTCCACTCGGACAGGGACCGCGGGGCGCTCAGTCAGAAACGGCATCGCCGATTCGCGCGTGCGTCGTGCCGGGCTGATGACGATCCTCCCGATCGGCTCGGTCCGGAGGCGCCGCATCACCGCTCCGGCCTGCTGCGTCCCGCGCATCGTGAGCTCTCCGTCGCGTCGCCGCACCTGCTCGCCGTGGCGGACGAGCCACACGTGCTGCAGCACCGTCGGATCCTCGGACATCGGGAGGTCAGCCGGTCCCGGCGGTCAGACCGGACCGAGCGGCTGCAGCTCGCCGGTGGGCAGCTCGACCCGGATCGTGTCACCAGCACGGACGACCCCGCCCGCCACGACGACACTCATGACGCCGCCCTTGCGTTCGACGGAGCCGTCGTCAGCCCGCCCGAGCACCGCCCGGAGGAGACCGGGCTCGAACTCGTTGATCTGCTGGCACGGATTCCGGAGGCCCGTGATGCGGACACGAGCGTCCGACCCCAAGAGCAGGAGCGCATCTGCGGGGAGACCGAGGAGGTCGATCCCGCGGGTCGTGATGTTCTCGCCCATCTGACCCGGCTCGACGTGGTGTCCCGCTTCCGCCACCTCGTCGAACAGCTCGGCGTGGATCAGGTGCACCTGGCGCAGGTTCGGCTGCGACGGGTCTCGTGCCACGCGAGACCGGTGCTTCACGGTGACGCCGGCATGCGCATCACCCTCGACGCCCAACCCCTCGACGAGCACCACCTCCTCCACCACCGGTTTGCTGAACCGATGGGCGCTGTCCCTGCTCACCGCGACGACGCGAGGGCTGATGTCGTTATCCGCGCTCATGACTCGATGATGGCGCAGGATGTCCCGCGACGGGCAGACTGCACGACATGCACATCGGGGGAAGGGTGCCGTCGGACCAGCCGGATCCGAAGTTGAGGATGCGTGCCCAAGCGGACGCCCTCGGGATCACCGTCGCCGGATTCGTTCCGCAACGACATCTCGAGGACCTGGGCGTCGCCGGTATCTCGTCGCATGGCCAGGGGAGTGGTGCGGACGCCGTCACCATCAGCGCGGCCGTGGCACGGATGTACACGGTGTGGAAGAACCCGGACGACCGTTCGGACCCGGTGAACCTCGCGTACCTGACCTTGGAGATGGAGGACGCGCTCGCTCGGCCGGTGCCCCGGGACCTGCCGCCGTGGCTGCTCGAGCGCCGGGAGCGGATGCGTCATCCCTCGCTGTGGGAGGCCGTGCAGACACACTGGTTCGCTCCGGGATCCGCCGCGCCCGGCGCCGACGAACGCGATCCACCGGAGTTGCTCCGCGCCCACGTCGACCACATCCTCCACAACCGGTTCCGCGACGAGTACGGACTCGGCGACCCCACGATGGAGCCCGGCTGGACGGAACTGGTCTCGATCCGCGCGGTGCAGCCGCAGGCGGTCGTCGTGGACGGAACGGCGAGGGACGGGTTCACGATCGACACCGACGCGTTCGTCCTCGGGCTGGCGGTGTCACTCGACGACGGCCGGGTGATCACCTCGGTCGTGGAGCGCGACCTCCTGCCCTGGGTGACGACGGAGTTCGTCAGCGACGCCGGCTGACGGAGTCGGGATCGGAGCAGCCGAACGACCACCGAGTCCACCCGACCGCGACGCACACGGTCGGCGACGCAAGCGCCGGATGCGCTACGGTCGCCGTAGAGGGAAAAAATCCCGTCTTGCTCCGGCAAACGGGAGCGCGCACGCGGTCTCATGGGAGTCGCCACTTCTCGTTCGAAGGAGTGCACTCATGTCCGTGGATCCGACTTCCGCCACCCGGTCCGCTGGGTCGCCGGCGCGATTCGCTCGCCCCCCGTTCGATCCGGAGCTCGCGACCTTCCTCGCCGCTCTGGAGGCACGCGGCCCGTTCACGCTCACGGCCGAGATGCTCCCGTACATGCGGCAGCTCGACGTCACCGAGAACGCGCTCCACGAACGCCTCCGGTCCCACGGCTACGAGCGTCGGAGCGTCACCGTCCCAGGGCACCTCGGCGACCCGATCACGCTCGCGGTCATCCAACGGATCGGCCGCACCGGAACGACGACCGCGGTCTACACCATCCACGGTGGTGGCATGACGTTCGGCCACCACCTCGGGAACCTCGACTCGTACGACGACTGGCTCCTCGATCACGACGTCGTCCTCATCAGCGTCGACTACCGACTCGCGCCCGAACACCCGGACCCGTACCCGATCGAGGACTGCTACGCCGGTCTGCTCTGGGTGGCCGCGCACGCCGACGAGCTGGGCGTCGACCCCGACCGCATCGTCATCGCGGGTCAGAGTGCCGGAGCGGGGCTCGCCGCGGGAACGGCCCTGCTCGCTCGCGATCGACAGGGACCCACGCTCCTCGCGCAGATCCTGGTCTCCCCGATGCTGGACGACCGCGACAGCACCGTCTCGACGATGCAGATCGACGGTGTCGGCGTCGCGGACCGCCAGATGACCCGCTTCGGTTGGAACGCCTACCTCGGACCACGCCGAGCCACCGCCGACGTCTCGATCTACGCAGCGCCCGCGCGCGCGACCGACCTCTCCGGGCTCCCGTCGACCTACCTCGACTGCGGCAGCGCCGAGGTGTTCCGGGACGAGACCGTCGCCTACGCGAGTGGCCTCTGGGCCGCAGGCGTCGACGCGGAACTCCACGTCTGGCCCGGCGCGTTCCACGGCTTCACGAGCATGATGCCGGGGGCCGCTGTCTCCAGGCGTGCGACGTCCGCTCTGGCCGATTGGACCAGTCGGCTGCTCGGCGCACCCGATCCGGTGGCACCTCAGGGCTGATCCGAGTGCGACCGCGGGACTGACGTCCGTGTCACCCGCACGCCCTCGGGTCTGGCACCTCCGCCCCCGGAGCCGGCGGGCCAGCGGCCGGTGCCGAGGCGTACGACCTGACACCACGCCGGGTCCGGACGCGCCACGGATGTTGCCGCCGATCTCAGCGAATCCGTTCGGCCTCCTCCGCGTCACCCGGATGTCACCCGAACAGGGTTGAATGCTGCTCGTCGGGGTTCAGGGGAGAGCAGCATGCGTCGTTCAATCGCAACATCGGTCGTGGCGGCCGTGGGGATCGCCGGAGGTCTGCTGACCGCGATGCCCGCGACGGCGGCGCCGTCGGCGGATCTGGTGGTCAACGAGGTGTACGGCGGTGGGGGCAACGCCGGCAGCACCTTCACGAACGACTTCGTGGAGTTGGCGAACCGGGGATCGTCGACCATCGACCTCAGCGGTCACTCGGTCCAGTACCACGCCGGGTCCGCGACGGGCACGTGGCAGGTGACCCCGCTGAACGGGACGATCGCTCCTGGTCGTCGCTACCTCGTCGCCGAGGCGAAGGGCGCTGGCGGGACGACCGCACTGCCGACGCCGGACGCCACGGGCACCATCGCGATGAGCGCCACCGACGGCACGGTCGCCGTCGTCGCGAGCCGGACCGCGCTCACCTGTGCCGACAGCGCCTCGTGCGTGAGTGCGTCGGTCGACCTCGTCGGATTCGGCTCCGCGGCGATCGCCGAGGGGAGCCCGGCCGTCGGCGCCTCGAACACGGCCTCGGTGCAGCGGCAGGGGCCGTCCGACGACGACCACAACGCGACGGACTTCGCCGCCGCTGCACCCACCCCGGGTACGGCGAACCCAGAATCGACGCCGACCCCGCCGACCGGCCCTGCGCCCGAGCCGGGCACGGTCCGCGTCCACGACATCCAGGGGACGTCGTTCGTCTCGCCGCTCAACGGCGAGCAGGTCACGAACGTCCCCGGCATCGTGACCGGGATCCGGACGTCGGGCAGCAGCAAGGGCTACTGGATCCAGGACCCCGACGCCGACAGCGACCCCGCGACGAGCGAGGGCGTCTTCGTCTACAGCTCCTCGAGGGCGGCGGTCGCCGTGGGTGACAGTGTCCTCGTCAGCGGCACGGTCAGGGACTACTACCCCCTCGCCTCCGGCGACACCACGGCGACCACCTCGAACCTGTCGGTCACGGAGCTCACGAACGCCACGGCGACCGTCGTCTCGACGGGGGACGCGCTGCCGGCGCCGATCGTCCTCGGCCCGACGAGCGTGCCCGACACGTCCGCTCCGGACCTCGCGGGCGGGAACATCGAGTCCACGCCCATCACGCCGACACGCTCGGCGCTCGACTTCTTCGAGTCGCTCGAGGGCATGCGTGTCGAGGTCGACGACGCCCGCGTGGTCGGGCCGAGCGACGAGTACGGCGAGCAGTACGTGACGACGAAGCCGTCCCAGCTCCCGACGACGCGCGGCGGCACGCTCCTGACCGCCGAGAACGCGACGCCGTCCGGACGTCTCGAGGTCGTCGCGGCGAACGGCAGCAATCCCCGGGTGGACGTCGGTGACGTGTTCCGTGGTGCCACCGTGGGCGAGGTCGACTACTCGCAGTACGGCGGGTACGACCTCACGGCCACGACACTCGGGTCCGTCGCGCGGGGAGGCATCACCCCGACGGTCGCGACGACCCCGAAGCCCGACCAGCTGTCGGTCGCCACCTACAACGTCGAGAACCTGGCGCCGTCGGATCCGGCGACCAAGTTCGCCGCGCTCGCGAAGGGGGTCGTCGCGAACCTGCGCTCGCCCGACATCCTGACCGTCGAAGAGGTGCAGGACGACGACGGCGCGACCGATGACGGTGTCGTCGCGGCGGATCAGACCATCGCCAAGCTCACCGCTGCGATCACCATGGCTGGAGGCCCGTCCTACGCGTCCCGTGAGATCGATCCGGTGAACGACGCCGACGGCGGTCAGCCCGGCGGCAACATCCGCGTCGTGTTCCTCTTCAACCCGAAGCGCGTGAGGTTCGACGACCGCGGTCCTGCGTCGGTGAACCGGTCCACCACCGCGACCGCGGTCACCTCCTCCCACGGCGTGCCGGACATCACCCTGTCGCCGGGGCGCATCGCTCCGACGGACGCCGCCTGGCAGGGCAGCCGGAAGCCGCTCGTGGGCGAGTTCACGTTCCGCGGCCGGCGCGTCTTCGTCATCGGCAACCACTTCGACGCGAAGCTCGGCGACCAGAACCAGGACGGTCGATTCCAGTACCCGGCGCAGTCGTCCGCCGTGCAGCGTCAGCAGCAGGCGCAGCTCGTGCACGACTTCACGGCGCAGATCCTCAAGGTCGACGCGAGGGCCGCGGTCGTCGTGGCGGGTGACTTGAACGACCACCAGTTCAGCCCTGCGCTCGCCACGCTCACCGGCAAGCCGTTGCACGGCCAGGCCGCGACGAAGCCGGTCCTCACCGACCTGATCACCACCCTGCCGGCGAACCAGCAGTACACGTACGTGTACGACGGGATCAGCGAGGTCCTCGACCACATCCTCGTCACGTCGGGGGTCGGCACGCCGGACTACCAGGTGGTGCACCTCAACGCGGAGTTCGCCGACCAGACCAGTGACCACGATCCGCAGGTCGTCCGCTTATTCGGGCATCATGGAGGCCCGTCCCAGGCTGTCCCGCCGGCGGCGGTGGCGCTCGGCTACAGCGACGCGCTGGACAAGCTCGTGCACAACGGGGCCGAGGTGGGCGGCCTCTCGTCGCTGGCCTACGACGGCCGGTCGCGGTCGTGGATCTCCGCCGTGGACAACCACGCGGACGACCCGTCGCGGATCTGGTTCTTCCGGAACCTCGACGACCCGACGGTCACCCGTGATCCGTTGGTCCTGAGGAACGAACAGGGCGTTCCCTACACCGGTCTCACGGCAGACGACGAAGGCCTGGCGGTCCTCCCGAACGGCGACTACCTGGTGAGCTCCGAGACGGAACCGTCGATCCGGGTCTTCGGCCGCGACGGCGTGCAGAAGGCGCAGCTGCCGGTCCCCGGACGGTTCGCGGTGACCGGCACGGCGCTGTCCGGAGCGGGGCTCGAGGGTGCGAGCGTCCCGGGTGAGGCCACCTCGAACGCAACGCTCGAGGGCCTGTCGATCTCGCCGTCCGGGCACACGATCGTCGCGTCGATGGAGGGCGCGCTCTCCGGCGATGTCTCCGCCGCCGGTGACGCCACCGCCCACCGTCTGCTCGTGTACACCCGGGGGCGCTCCGGCGCGTGGGCGCTGACGAAGCAGGTCGGGTACCGCACGGACACGGGCAACCGCATCCCCGAGGTCGCGCTCGTGTCGGACGACCGGATGCTCGTCGAGGAAGCCGCGTTCTCGGCGACCGCGGGCAACTCCGCGGACCTGTACTCGGTCTCCGGTCTGTCGCGGGCCTCCGACGTGAGCGGGGTCGGGAACCTCTCGGCCGCACCGGCGTCGTGGATCCTGCGGAAGACACTGGTCGCCGATCTCGTGAAGGGTCCGACGCTCGGCGCGACGGCGCTCGAGACCCAGACGAACCCGCTCCTCGACAACTACGAAGGCATGGCGATCACGGGCCGCGCTGCCGGTGGGCGCGTGGGCGTCGCGCTCATCTCCGACGACAACTTCGGCGCGCTGCAGCGGACGCGGATCCTGGACCTGGCCGTGCGGCTGCCGCGGTAGCCATGGCGACGCTTTCATGCTCCTCGTGGTGACCGCCGGCACCGTCGCTGCGCGAACGCGACGGTGAAGCGCGTCTCTGAGCGCTGAGGGTCAGGACGACACTCGGTGGTAGCGGTACCAATCCACCTGGTCCGGGTCGCCGACCACGAGATCGAGTTGGCGATGTGCGGCCGACCCGCGAACGATCGCGGTGCAGCGGTCTGCATCGCGGTTCTCCGCAGCACACGGTCTTCCACCCCCACCCATCGCCGTCCTCGATGTGCCAGCGGCCGGTGCTCGTGGAGGGCGTGGCCGGGTCATCAGGCTGTGCCGTGATCCCGCGCAGGGGGACACCCACCAGACGGACCGTGCCGCCGCGGTCGAACCGGATGGTGCCAGCGCCGTCCGAGGCCCAGGTCCCGACGAGGTCGGCGCGGGCGAGGGGCGCGGTCGGGAGGTCGGCCGCGTCCTGGCCGCACCCGGCCACGGCGAGGACCGTTGCCAGGGCGATCACGGCCCCGACTGCTGTCCGCACTCGTCCCATCCCCAGCCCCCTCGTGCTGATGACACACTACGGGCGATTCGGCAACGGCTTGCGCTCTCGTGCATGCGGCCAGCAGGGATCAGGACCGGGGGAGAGCGTGCCCCTCTGGCGCGACGGCGAGGGCCAGATCGTGGACCGCGTTCGCGAATCGCCGGGCTCGCGCTGCCTGGACGAGCGACGTGAGCCACATGGCGACGAGGAGTGCTGGGAGCGTGCAGGCGATCAGGACGTCCAGGGTCCGGAACCCGCCGGCGTCGCGGGTGCCCTGGTGGAGCAACTCGAGCACGATCCCGACATGCAGGAACGAGGACGTCATCACCGACACGCGCGCGGAGGTAGCGCGGTCGTTTGCGAACACGACAGCCGTGTCGAGCACAGCGGTAGGGAGGTACTCCGGGGTCGCACGTCGGATGGCGCGCAGGACGGTCGCACGGTCGTCGCGGTCCTCGGGCGTGACCGTGTCCCACTGGTGGCGGGGGAGCCCGTGGTGCGTGATTCCGGACGGCAGGGCGCCCGCGAACGCCCCGAAACCGAGGGCGAGGAGGACGTCCTCACCGACCGGACCCGGCGTGAACAGCGCCATGAGGGCGAACGCACCGCCTCCGGCGACGATGAACGCCGCGATCGCCCAGGCGGCGAGGGCGCCGAACCGCACCGATCGATCGGCTCGGATGATGCGCAGCGACGTCGAGAGCATGACGGGAGTATGCGCTCGTCCGACGCTGACCGTGAGATTCATTCGAACCGGCGGACCATGTCAGCAGACGGATCCTGGTCGATCACGAGCGCGGCGCTCCGCTCCTCGGCGTCCGCGGTGGCTGCCCAGGCCGCGAGTAGCTCCAGCGCCTGTTCCGAGGCGGAGTCCGGCAGCGTGCCGTAGACCACGAACGTCAGACCCGTGTCGGCGTTGAGGTCCAACGCCTCGTAGGTCAGCTCGAGGTCCCCGACCACCGGGTGGTGGATGCGCTTGAGGCCGCTCCGGTGCGCGCGGACGTCGTGCGTGGCCCATCGCACGCGGAAGTCGTCGCTCCGGGTCGAGAGCTCGCCGATGAGGTCGGTCAGCCCCTTGTCGTACGGGCTCCGGCCCGCCTCGGTACGGAGGACCGCCACGAGATCGGACGCGAGCTGGTCCCAGTCGGGGTAGAACGTGCGGGCACGGGGGTCGAGGAACGCGAACCGCGCGGTGTTGGGCGTGCCGATCGGGTCGATGAACAGCGGCGAGTAGAGGGCACGTCCGAGCCGGTTGCCGGCGAGGAAGTCCGACCGGCCGTTGCGGACGAACGCCGGGGCGCTCATCGCCTCGAGCATCCGCAGCACGTTGGGCCGGACGCGGTTGGTGAGGCGACGACGCCGGGCGGTGGGCGCGGCGTTCTGGGTGTGCGCGAGGTCGAACAGATGCGCGTGCTCGACCTCGTCGAGCTGCAGTGCGCGCGAGAGCGACTCGAGGACGGTGTCGGAGACCCCGCCGAGGTTCCCGCGTTCCAGGCGGACGTAGTAGTCGACGCTGACACCGGCGAGCAACGCGACCTCCTCGCGTCGGAGTCCGGTCACGCGTCGGTTGCCGCTGAACACGGGAAGGCCGGCCTGCTCCGGGGTGATGCGGCCCCGTCGGGAGGTCAGGAACTCCTTGACCTGTGTCGTCGCGTCCATGTCATCGACGGTACGACCACCGTCGGCGATCGGGGAGGTGCTGTCGGTACCCCGCGCCACCGGCAGGAGCTCACCAGCCGACCGGCGAGCGGCCGGTGCGCGGCCGATGCGCGGTCGGACGGGAGGCCCGCTACCGCCGGCACCGCGCCTCCCGTCCGACCGGTCGGCGCGTCAGGCCTCCGGGATGACCCGCGCGTCGAAGCGCGAGGAGTCACCGTCGGGGTCGGGGCCGCCCCGCCGTCCGGTGTCGAGCGCGTCGAGCCGCGCGAGCTCGTCGTCGGACAGCGCGAAGTCGAACACCGCGAAGTTCTCGGCGATACGGCCGGGGTCGGTGGACTTCGGGATCGCGTTCCGGCCCTGCTGCACGTGCCAGCGCAGCATCACCTGCGCCGGGGTCCGCCCGTGCGCCTCGGCGATCGCCCCGATGGTCGGGTCCGCGAGCACGCTGACGCGCTCGTCGCCGCCCCAGCCCGGGTAGAAGGTGATGCCGCCGATCGGAGACCACGCCTGGTCGAGGATGCCGTGCTCGGCGTCGACGCGCTGGACCTCCGGCTGCGTGAAGTACGGGTGCAGCTCGATCTGGTTGAGCGCCGGCACCACCTCGGTCTGCGCGAGGAGGGACTCGAGGTGGTGCGGCATGAAGTTGCTCACGCCGATCGCGCGGACCTTGCCCTCGGCGTACAGCGACTCCAGGGCCTTGTACGCCTGCACGGTCTTCTCGAACCGGTCGGGTGCGGGCTGGTGGAGGATGAAGACGTCGATGGTGTCGATGCCGAGCTTGCCGGTGGCCTTCTCGAACGCATGCAGGGCCTCGTCGTACCCGTAGTCGGACGGGAACACCTTCGTCTCGATGACGATCTCGTCCCGGTCGAGGCCGGAGGCGCGGACCGCCTGGCCGACCTCACGCTCGTTGCCGTACGCGGCTGCGGTGTCGATGTGGCGGTAGCCGACGTCGAGTGCGGTGCGGACCGCGTCGACGGTGTCCTCGGGGGAACTCTGGAAGACGCCGAAGCCGATCGGCGGCAGCTGGACGCCGTTGTTGAGTGTGATCATGTCCATGACGACGACGCTAGGTCCCGCGGCCGGACCGTGACGGGGGCTGCCGTTCCCTCCCTCCGCCACGCCGCGCCCACGCGGTGCAGCGGAGGGACACCCCGGCAGAACCGGGGACGACGGTCCATGTCACCGGTCAGGGGAGGACGATGACCTTCCCGGCGATCCGACCGGCCTCGGCTTCCGCGTGGAGCGCGGGCAGGTCGCCCAGCGGGATCCGACGGGTGACCTCGACGGTGAGCGCGCCGTCGTCGACCAGGGACACCAGTTCGGCGAGGCGTTCGCGGTTCGGCAGCACGAACACCGTCGATGCCCGCACGCCGCGGGACTCGTCGTCGGGCGTGGCCATGAACGCCGTCGTGCTGACGACCACGCCTCCGTCGCGGACGGCGGCGACGTCCGCGGCGAACTGCTCCGGGTCGATCGGTGCGAGGTTGAGCAACACGTCGAACTGACCGTCGACGGAGGCGAGCAGATCGGCGTCCGTGTGGTCGATGACCTGGTCGGAGCCGGCCGCGCGGACGGCGTCGATGCTGCGGGGGCTGGCGGTCGCGCTGACGAACACGCCGGCGCGCTTGGCGAGCTGGATCGCGTACTTCCCCACGACCCCACCGGCGCCGACGATGAGGACGCGCTGACCGGCGTGGAGACCGCCGTCGTCGAAGAGCGCCTGCCATGCGGTCAACGCGACGGACGGCAGCGCGGCTGCGTCGGGGAGCGGGATGCTCGTCGGGGCGGGGACCAGGGCCTCGGCGGGTGCGATGACGTACTCCGCCGCGCCACCGTCGCGCTCCATCGGCAGGAAGCCGATCACGGCGTCGCCGACGGCGAGCCCGTCGACGTCCTCGCCGATCGCGTCGACCGTGCCGGACACGTCGTAGCCGGGCACGTGGGGCAGCGCGATCGGGATGGGGAGGAACCCGCCGCGCATCCCGGCGTCGGCCGCGTTGTAGGCGGACGCCGCGACGCGGACCCGCACCTGCCCGGCGCCCGGGGTGGGCTGCTCGATCTCGACCTCCTCGAGGACCTCGGGACCGCCGACCTCGTGGAACTGGACTGCCTTCATGATGGACTCCTTCGTTCACTGCTTCGAACTCGAAGCGATACCAGAACCGTACACCTGCTTCGAACACTGATCCGGTCCCTGATCGCCGAATGCGTCCGGAAGCCCCCGAACTGGGCACTACGCGCGCGCCGCCGAACCTGTTGTCATGGGCAACAGCTCCTCACGTGTGTACCCGACGCACGTTTCCCTGCTCCCGTGTGACCCGACGCACGACCGCGCCGAACCACGTCGTCAGGAACGTCATGCCCCGCTCGGGATCCCGTCACCCCGTCCGCCTCCGGACCACGACGCGTGCCTTCGCCGCGACCGTGGCCGTGGCCCTCGCCGCCCTCGCCGTGGGCGCGAGCGTCGAGCCGGCGAACGCGGCCACGCAGAACCCCGTGGGCGCGTTCGACACGGCATCGGGCGGTGCGGGCGCGGTCACCGTCGCCGGGTGGACCGACGACCCGAGCAGCGCGGCGTCGAGCAACAGCGTCACCGTCACCGTCGGTGGCACGAACGCCGGAACGCTCCGGGCCACCGGGGTCCGAGCGGACGTCGACCGGGCCAGGCATGTCAGCGGGAACCACGGCTTCTCCGGGACCCTGACCACCGCGAAGACGGGTGCGCAGTCGGTCTGCGTCACGGCGGTGAACACGGGCGCGGGGACCGACACGAACCTCGGCTGCAAGACCGTCACGATCACCGCCGCGAACCCGGTCGGCGCGTTCGACACGGCGTCGGGTGGTACGGGCACGGTCGGTGTCGCGGGGTGGACCTACGACCCGAGCAGCGCGGCCGCGAGCAACAGCGTCACCGTGACGGTCGGTGGTGTGGCCGTCGGCACCCTGCAGGCCACCGGGGCCCGTGCCGACGTCGACCGGGCCAAGCACGTCAGCGGGGACCACGGCTACTCCGGCAGCCTGACGACGTCGAAGTCCGGAGCGCAGTCGGTGTGCGTCACCGCGGTGAACACCGGCGCGGGTTCGAACACCGCGCTCGGGTGCAAGACGGTCACGATCACCGCCACGGGCACGGCACCGGCACCGGTGAGCGGCGCGAACGTCACCACCAGCCCGTCCGGGGTGGCGATGCCGAAGGGCGACGTGACGTCGAACGGTCGCGTGTGGAAGCAGGCGTACGCGCAGGACTTCACCACCCCCGCCGCGGTCGGCACGGTGCTGTCGAGGTACCACGACCTGTCCGCGTACGACGGCTCGAGGGACACGTCGGGGCTCGGGCAGTACGCGCCGAACAAGGTCCTGTCCGTGTCCGGCGGCGAGCTGGACTTCGATCTGCACAGCGAGAACGGACAGCCGCTCGTTTCCACCGTCGTCCCGGACAACTACCTGCCGTTGACCACGGGCCGCGTCTCGGTCCGCTACAAGACGACGAAGACCCCCGGCTACAAGTTCGTCGGCATCCTCTGGCCCGAGGACGACAACTGGAACGAAGGCGAGATCGACTGGCCCGAGGCGGACCTGGGCGGCACCCCGCGCCCTGCGTCCGCCATCCCGGGTACCTACGCGAACGGGCGGATGAGCTTCGCGCCAGCCGTCACCAAGTACGCCGGGTCCGACACGACGGGTTGGCACACCGCGACCACCGAGTGGGACCACGGCGTCGTCCGGTTCTCCTGGGACGGCACCCTCGTCGACTCCGTGACGAACGCCGTCCCGACCACCGCCTTCCGGCTCACCCTGCAGGCGGAGACCTGGATCGGTGAGGGCGCCGTCCCGGCCACGGCGACCGGACACGTGGACGTCGACTGGGTCAGCATCTGGAAGTGACGACGCTCCTGGCGGTCCTCCGAGCACGAGCCAAAGCGGTGGATTCGTCACTTTTCGTCCTCCCGCTCTAGGATCGTGACGGGCATCCGGTGGTTCCGTGTGCCCGTGGGGGAGGGCCCATGTCGATCCGTAGTGTCCCGGGGTCGATCGCGTCCGGGGGTCGGTCGCGTTCGTCCCGTCCGCGACATCCGACCCGTCCGAACGGGCAGGGACTGCCGCAGCCGGTGCAGCCGACGCTGTTCCACCGAGTGGCCGAGTGGACGCGCACGCCGGTCCCCGGTGACGCGGCGTGCGAACGGAGGGTCTGGATCGCGTTCGACGAACGGCTCGTCTCGTACTCCGAGTGCGAGGGCGAGACCTCGCACACCGCGGTCTGGTGCGTGGACGAGTTCCTCCAGCACTTCGCAGACCGCCTCGACGAGGACGACGCGTCGCGCTGGTTGCTCCCGCACCTCGAGCGGCTCGCCTCGACCGGGGGCGGCAAGGCCGCGACGCTGCGCGCGTACGCCGCGCGGCACGACGGTGCACCACCGCCGACGATCGTGTGCGATGTCGTCCTCTGACCGCGCCCGCGCACGCGGTCCGCGGCTCAGCAGGGGCGCCCGGGAGGCCCGCTCAGGCCACGCGCGCCTCGTCCGCCGCCAGGTGGTCGGCGAGCACGTCGCGCACCGTGGTCCACGGGTACGGCCCGTAGCGGTCGTTGTCGACATGGCGGAGCTGCGCCTGCCCGCTGAACATGCTCACGAAGTACTGCATCCCCTGCCACGCCGGGAACGTGTCCTGGTCGCTGCGGGACAGTCGGCGGACCACCTTGCTCATGACGGACAGGGACCCGGTGGTGCCGGCCCACTGCAGCCCGAAGGGCGTGCCGGTCAGTTCGGTGAGCGTGCGGGCGACGTCCCGGGCGGAGACGCGGTCGCCAGCGACCTCGACGACACGCGGTGCGTCCTCGTCGAGGGCCACGAGCGCGGTCACACGGGCGACGTCGTCCTTGGTGGTGAAGTCGAGCACCTGGTCGGGTGACGACCAGTACATGACGCGGTGGCGCCCGAACGCGATCATCGGCGCCTGCCCGGTGAGCATGTCCGTGAACGCGCCGTTGAGGACGGAGGTCGCCCGGATCGGCGCGGCGTCCACGTCCGCCGCGAACTCACGGCGGAGCTCGAAGTTGCGGTTGCTGCCCACCGCGATGCGGCGGTAGTCCGAGGAGTAGTCCGACGGGACGAACCGGGGCACGCCCGCGGCGACCGCGGCCGCGAGCAGCGCGCGCTGCGCGTCGACGATGACAGGGCGCACGCCGCTCACGGCGGAGACGACCGACTCGACACCCGTGACCGCGCGGGTCAGGGCCTCCCGGTGGGAGTACGCAGCGGCGACGACCTCGACGCGGTCGTCGGACCCGTACCGCTCGTCGGCGGCGGTGCTGCCCGGACGGGTGAGGACGCGGACCCGCACGTCCCGCTCCAGGAGCGCTCGGACGATGCGGTGACCGAGGTCACCGGTGGCTCCGGCGACGAGGACGGTTCGGGTCATGGCGGTGCTGCTCCTGGTGGTGGCGCGGACGTGCCGGACGCCGACGGCGATCGACGGGACGGTGACGGCCGGAATGGTGCCCGACGGGCCGCGCCGTCGGGCACACCCCGGAGGCTACCGCGCGGGGACCGCCGGCGCCCTGGGCCCCGAAGGCGGGGCTTGTGCGGCGGACCGCGGTGCGGATTCACTGGCGGAGCACCGTCGTGGCGGCCGTGGTTCGCGGGCCGACCGGCGGATCGAGGCCCGCCCGGAATGAGGATCCCCATGCTGTCCCTGGTCTACATGAGCACGAGTGTCCGACCGCTCTCGGACGACGAGTTGTCCGCGATCCTCACCGACGCGCGCACCCGCAACACGGCGCTCGAGATCACCGGGGTCCTGGCACACCGCGACGGCCGGTTCATCCAGGTCCTCGAGGGCCCGGACGACGCCGTGCGCGAGCGGTTCGAGGTGATCCGGCGGGACCCCCGACACACGGACGTGCGGCTGCTCTGCGAGGACCCGCTCGACGAACGGGCGTTCCCCGGGTGGTCGATGGCGTTCCAGCCGGCGGACGCGGACATGACCGCGGTCGCGGGGTTCTCCGACCTGACCGTGGCCGGTCGGGACGAGCACCGGAACGCGTCGCGGGGTCGTGCCCTGGTCGAGTGGTTCCGGAAGCGTCCGTCGTTCACCTGATGCCGGTGACCGGGGGCAGGGCCCTGGATCAGCCCGCGGCGCGTGCGACCGTCCATCCGGCGTCCGTCCGGTCGTAGCGGAGCCGGTTGCTCGGTGCATCCGCGGCGCCGCGCCAGAACACCATCCGCACCGGGGTGATCGCGTAGCCGGCCCACGTGGTCGGTGGATCCAGGTCGGGGCAGTCGGCGTCGAAGGCAGCCCAGCGCGTCCGGCGGTGGTCGGCCTCGACCGCGGCGAGGTCGTCGTCGTTGAGCCAGGCGAGCACCTGCAGGTAGCGACTCCGCGCGATGTAGGCGTCCCGGGCCTCCCGGTCGGTGACGCGCTCGACGTCGCCGGTGACGACGAGCTGCCGGGCCACCTCGGGCCAGACGAGCGTCACGGTGGCACGGGGCACCGCGGCGATCTCGGCGGCCTTCCGGCTGCGGCTGTCCGTGTGGAAGTGCACGCGACGGCCGTCGAACAGGGACATGAGGACCGTGCGCGCGGCGGGGTAGCCGTCGAGCCCGATCGTCGACAACGTCATGGTCGGGGTCACACCGGATCCGGGCGCCGGCAGCCAGCGCGCGGCGAGCGCGAGCGGGTCCATGGGGACGTCGTCGTCCGCGTCGGCGCCGTGGGCGAGCCCGCCGACGACGACGCTCCCGTCCGTCACCGCGGGACCGCGGGGTCGAACCGGGCGATCTCGTGCAGGGACGCGACGGCCTGGTCGAGCGACACGTCCCACAGGAGCTTCCCGTACTCCGCGCTCGCACGGCTGGCGTCCCCGACCACACCGGGTGTGCCGAAGTCGTTCGAGAGCCAGCCGAAGCTGACCGGGCCGCCGTTGAACGCGATGCGCTCGAAGTCGGCGATGTGGTCCGGCACCCAGCGGTCCGCTCGGGCGAGGTCCACGAGGTCCGGACGCAGGTGCAGGATCATCGACGTCTCCGCGGCACCGCCGTGGATGCCGAGGCCGCGCTCGTCGGCGTCCTCGCCGTCGGGTCCCGGGACACGGGCGAGCGTCGGCATGAGGAACGTCTTCAGCCCCGTCCGTCGGCGGATCTCGCGGAGCGCCACCTGGAGGAGTGCCGTGTTGCCGCCGTGGCCGTTCGCGAACACGAGCGTCCCGGCGCCCATGAGCGCGACCGCCCGGCCGATCTGGACGACCGTGTCGAACATCGTGTCGGCGTCGAGCCAGACGGTACCGGGAGCCCAGCTGTGCTCGTCGGACTTCGTGAACGCCAGGGTCGGCAGTTGCCAGACGTCGAGGCCCTCGTCGGCCGCTCGCTCGACCGCTGCGCCGCCGATGTGGTCGGCGAGCAGGAAGTCGGTGACGAGCGGCAGGTGCGGGCCGTGGTGCTCGACCGCGCCGGTCGGCTGCACGACGATCGTGTCCGGGCCGAACCGGGCGGCGACGTCCGGCCCGGGCAGCTCGGCGAGCTTGCGCGTGCTCACTTGCCGAACCCCGGGATGCCGGTCGAGGCGGCCGACGCGGGCTGCGCCGAGGCCGTCGAGCCGCCCGTGACGACGAGTGCGGGGTCGACGAGCGCGGGGTCGACGATGTGTCCGGGATTGAGCACGCCCTCGGGATCGGTCCGCTGCTTGAGCGCCACGAGGTCCTCGACGCCGTGGTCGACGTAGTACTGGTGCGGGCTGTGCACCCGCACGCCGAGGGCCTCGAGCAGCGGGTAACCGGCGTACACGTCGTCGGCCCCGGTGTACGGCGCAGTGAGCATGCCGATCGGGAACCGGTGGGCGGCCTCGATGTGGAGCATGCCGCCCGGGTAGACGCCCTCGACGTCGGCGATCCGGTCGATGAGCGCCTCGCCGCCGACCTCGACGTGGAAGTACACGGTGTCCGGCGTGTTCCGCTTGAGCCACCAGATCGGGTGGTTGTACGAGAGCATCGACACCTTCGTGGTCTGCTGCAGGCCCTCGCGGACCTCGACGACCGTGCCGCCAGCGACCTCGATGAGCCCGGTCGCGTCCTCGAGCGCGGTGGCGTCGATGATGCCGCGCAGGCTCGCCGCACCCGCCACCACGGGCGTGTCCTTCGGGAGCGTGGCGGCGATCTCGGCACGGTCCGCGCTGACGAGCCGGGGCGCGGGCGCCAGGCCGCGGAGCGTCCGGACGGCGGTCAGGGCCCGCTCGAACGTCGGGAAGCTCGCGTAGACCGCGCGCCAGTCCTGCAGCGGCTCGAGCCGGACCGTGGCCCGCGCGATGACCCCGGCGGTGCCGTAGGTGTGCACGAACGTCTGGGCCTCGTCCCCCTCGACGTGGAGGAGGCCGTCCCCACCCGGGAGCGCGATGTCGAGGGCGGTGACGAATCCCTCCCAGTTCGAGCCGTGGGAGATCGACCCGGTCCCGCCCGAGCCGCCGGACAGGAAGCCGCCGATCGTCGACTGCGCGGTGGACGGGTACATCCACAGCTGCTGGCCCTGCGCGGCCGCGGCCTGCTCCATCATCACCATCGGGGTGCCGGCCTCGGCCGTGATGACGCCGTCCCCGACCTCGACGACCGCGCGGGCACGCGAGGTGTCGAGCACGAGACCGCCGTCGAGCGGGATGCCCTGCCCGTAGTTGCCGGTGCCCTTGCCGCGCGTCGTCACCGGGACGCCGTGCCGTGCCGCCGCCTGCACCGTCTGCGCGATCGCGTCGGCACTGGCCGGGTAGGCGACGAGGTCGGCGAGGCCGAGGGGCAGCTGTTCGGTGAGGATCGGGCTCATCGTCGCCTCGTCGACCGACGCGCGCTCGCGGGTCTTCGGGTCGGCACTGACGCCGCGGTCACCGAGCAGGTCGACCAGGTCGAGCCGCAACGCTTCGAGGGCGGCGGGGGTGGCGGGCATGTGGGGCTCCTTGCTGGTG
>NZ_QKTU01000010.1 GCF_003234565.1 Curtobacterium sp. MCBD17_013
TGGCCCCGGCGGCGTCGTCGGCGTGGACCGGGGCGGCGGCGTCGGCTCCCTCCGCGGCCCCGGCCCCGGCCCCGGTCATGCCGTCGCCGTCTCGGCGAGGACCGCACGCTGGATCGCCGCGAGCGAGGCCGTTCCGGCGAGCCCGAGGTCGAGCAGCGTGTCGAGCTCGGCCCGGTCGAACGGAGCGTGCTCGGCGGTGCCCTGCACCTCGACGAAGGTCCCGGCACCCGTCGTGACGATGTTCATGTCGGTGTCCGCGCGCGAGTCCTCCTCGTACGCCAGGTCGAGCATCGGCACGCCGCCGACGATCCCGACGGAGATCGCGGCGACGCTGTCCGTGAGCGGCGTCGCCTTCTTGCCGACGAACCCGCGCTCGCGGCCCCAGGCGATCGCGTCGGCGAGGGCGACGTACGCGCCCGTGATGGACGCCGTCCTGGTCCCGCCGTCGGCCTGCAGGACGTCGCAGTCGAGCACGATGGTGTTCTCGCCGAGTCCCTTCATGTCGACGACGGCACGGAGCGACCGGCCGATCAGCCGCGAGATCTCGTGCGTCCGCCCGCCGACCTTGCCCTTGATCGACTCGCGCTGCATGCGCTCGTTCGTGGAGCGCGGGAGCATCGAGTACTCCGCGGTCACCCACCCGGTGCCCTTGCCCGCCATCCAGCGCGGGACGCCGTTCGTGAAGGACGCCGTGCAGAGCACCTTGGTGCCGCCGAAGGCGATGAGCGCGCTGCCCTCCGCCTGGGCGCTCCAGCCGCGCTCGATGGTCACGGGACGGTGGTCGGTGGCGGTGCGTCCGTCGATGCGGGTGCCGTCGTCGGTCATGGTGTCCTTCCGGTGGTGGCTGGGATGCGTGGCAGGTCGATCGCGCCGGTCTCGAGATGACCGACGCGGGAGACCTCCGGTCCGAGGAACCGGCGGGCGAGCCGGATGAAGCCGGCGCGGTCGGTCCCGGTGGTGTCGAACGCGTACGTCGGCGGCGTCGTCGCCGTCCGCTCGATGCCGTGCTCGACGAGTCGACGGTAGACGTCGTTCGCGGTCTCCTCGGCGCTCGAGACGAGGGTGACGTCCGGACCCATGACGTACTGGATCGCGGCGGACATGAGCGGGTAGTGGGTGCAGCCGAGCACGAGCGTGTCGACGTCGGCGGCGCGGATCGGCGCGAGGTACTGCTCGGCCACGGCGCGGAGCGCGGGCGAGGCGGTGTCCCCGGCCTCCACGAACTCGACGAACCGGGGACAGGCGGCGAGGGTCAGCGTGACGTCGGAGGCCGCCGCGAAGGCGTCCTCGTAGGACCGCGAACCGATGGTGCCGATCGTGCCGATGACGCCGATCCGGCGCGTCCGGCTCTGCTTGACCGCGGCGCGCACGGCTGGCTGGATCACCTCGACGACCGGGATCCCGTAGGCCTGCTCGTAGCGCTCCCGGGCGTCCCGGAGCACGGCGGAGCTCGCCGTGTTGCAGGCGATGACGAGCGCCTTGACCCCTTGGTCCACCAGGTCGTCCATGACCTCGAGCGCGTACCGGCGGACGTCGGCGATCCGCTTCGGGCCGTACGGCGAGTGTGCGGTGTCCCCGACGTAGCGCATCGACTCGCGCGGCAGCTGGTCGATGATCGCGCGGGCGACGGTGAGGCCGCCGACACCGCTGTCGAAGACTCCGATGGGCGCGTCCGTCACGGCCCCCAGCGTACCCGCGCGGCTCGGCCGGGAGGCCCGACACCCGTCCGGCGGTCAGGTCCGCCCATCCCGCGGCCGCTCCGCCGCGCGGCCGCTCCGACGGCCCGCCGGTCCGGCGCGCGGCAGGTCGGCAGCACGACGGCAGCACGACGGCAGCACGACGGCAGCACGACGGCCCGGACTACGCTCGGGCGGGTGACCACGGCCCTCCTCACCGACCAGTACGAGCTCACGATGGTGGACGCCGCCCTCAAGGACGGCACCGCGGACCGCCGCTGCGTGTTCGAGGTGTTCGCACGGCGCCTGCCCGACGGCCGCCGGTACGGGGTGTCCGCGGGACTGGGACGGTTCCTCGCCCTGCTCGACGAGTTCCGCTTCGACGACGACGACATCGCGTTCCTCCGCGACCGACGCATCGTCGCCCCCGGCACCGCGGACTGGCTCGCGGGCTACCGGTTCCGTGGCGACGTCCGGGCGTACCGGGAAGGCGAGGTGTACTTCCCGAACTCGCCGATCCTCCAGATCGAGGGCACGTTCGCCGAGGCGGTCGTGCTCGAGACACTCGCGCTCAGCGTGCTCAACGCCGACTCGGCGGTCGCGTCCGCCGCGGCGCGCATGGTGTCGGCGGCCGACCGCCGCCCCCTCGCCGAGATGGGGTCGCGCCGGACCGGGGAACGCAGCGCGGTCGCCGCCGCCCGGGCGGCCTACGTGGCGGGGTTCGGGGCGACGAGCAACCTCGAGGCCGGCCGCGTCTTCGGCATCCCGACGATGGGCACGGCCGCACACGCCTTCACGCTCCTCCACGACTCCGAAGAAGCCGCGTTCCGCTCACAGCTCGCGGCACTCGGTGACGGCACGACCCTGCTCGTGGACACCTTCGACATCGAGCGCGCGGTCGAGACGGCGGTCCGACTGACCGACGGACACCTCGGTGCGGTCCGCATCGACAGCGGCGACCTGCCGAGCGTCGTCGCGACCGTGCGCGCGCAGCTCGACCGTCTGGGAGCGACGTCGACGAAGATCACGGTGACGAACGACCTCGACGAGTACACGATCGCCGCGCTCCGGGCAGCCCCCGTCGACTCGTACGGCGTCGGCACGAGCGTCGTGTCCGGCAGCGGTCACCCGGCGGCGGGCATGGTGTTCAAGCTCGTTGCACACGAGGACGCCTCGGGAGCGTGGGTGCCGGTCGCCAAGAAGTCCGCCGACAAGGCGACGGTCGGTGGTGCGAAGACCGCGGGGCGCCGGCTGCAGGACGGTGTCGCGGTCGCCGAGGTCCTGCGCGTGGGCGGTGCTCCCGCGGACGACGAACGGCCCCTGCTCGTGCCGGTCGTGACGCACGGCGAGGTCGACGACGCGTTCCTCGGCGTGCACGGGGTCGATGCTGCGCGCCGGCATCACCGCCGGGCGAAGGCCGAGCTCCCGGCGGACGCCGAACGGATCGGTCGCGGCGAACCGGCCGTCCCCACGCTGTACGCGTGAGGACGGGACGGGCTACTCGTCGCGCATGCGCTCGTAGATCTCCTTGCAGGTGGGGCAGACCGGGAACTTCTCCGGGTCACGTCCTGGCGTCCACTTCTTGCCACACAGCGCCTTGACGGGCTTGCCCGTCATCGCGGACTCGAGGATCTTCTCCTTCTTCACGTAGTGCGAGAAGCGCTCGTGGTCCCCGGGCTCGACGCCCTCGTCCTCGAGGAGCTGCTCGAGCTCGCGGTCCATCACGTCGAGGCCGCCACCACCCGGTTCCATCGTGCTCATGGACCCAGGGTACGTCGCAGTCCGGTGGACCGGATGTGCGCTCCGCCCGATCAGTTCCGCTGCGCCGCAGCGAGGATGTCCGGCCCGGAGCGCTCGAAGAGCCGGCCGCCGACGAACACGCCGATCACGAGCACCACGACCCCGATGGCGATGCCCGAGCCGAGCGTCGCGAGCGCCCAGGGGTGCGGACCGTCACGGAACGCGCGCACGGCGAACCATCCGGCGGGCAGGGTCAGCAGCACGGTCACGACGATCGTCGCGGACTGCGCGGTGACGGCGAGCGCGCCCGTGGCCTGCGGCTGCCGGAACGGGTGGTCGCCCGGTCGGACCGCCGGGTACGGCAGGAGCGCGGACGCGATGCTCGACAGCCCGAGGCCCGTGAGCAGTGCGCACCCGGCCACGCCGAGCACCACCGGCAGCAGCGACGGGTCGCCGTAGAGCCAGACGGACACCACCGCGCCGATCACCAGGGCGGGTACGCCGACGACGAGCACGGGCACGAGCCGACCGAGCCGGTCGCTCCACCCCGGTGCCCCCGACGCGACGTGGAGCCACACCGCGGTGTTGTCGTACGAGGCGTCGTTGTGGGGCAGGAACCCGGCGATGAGCGCCATGATCGGCAGCGGCACGAGCGCGGTCCAGTGCCACGGCATGCCCGCGACGCCGAGCGGCAGCACCACGATGGGCACGAACAGGAGCACGAGGTACGACGACCGGTAGCGCGGGTCGCGGCTCCAGTAGGTCAAGCTCCGCGCGGCCACGGCGCCGACCGGGTGCGCCGGGAGCTGGTCGAACCAGCCGAGCGTCCGGTACCGCCGAGTGCGACGACCCGCGTCGACGTGTTCCAGCAGCGTGCCGACGAGTGCCCACCACGCCCACCCGAGCACGCCGACGACGGCGAGGGCGACGACGAGCTGCCCCACGGCGGCCCCCACGTGCCCGGCCTCGGCGGACGCGGGGAACGACCACGCCGCACCCCACGGGGTCCAACCGGCGGCCCCTGCCGCGTGTCGGACGCTCGCCGACACGGGGTCGTGTCGGGCCGCCATGACCACGAGCGAGAGCGCCGGCAGGCCGAGGACCACCACCACGAGTGCGACGAGCCAGCCGGCGTCGCGGGTGCGGTGCGCGGCGAACAGCCAGGCGCCGAGCGTCGCCGTCACCCGTGCGAGGAGCGCGCAGGTGAGCACGACGAGGACCGCGGACAGCAGCGCGAGCAGTGTCGTGCCGACGCCCCGGCTCCAGGCGACCACCTGCGCCACGGCGACGACGGCCACGGCCACGGTCGGCACCCCGACGAGTCCGGCGACGCCGAGCCCGAGGGTGAGGTCGCGACGGCCGATGCCGAACGTGGCGAAGCGCCGTGGGTCGAGCTGGTCCCCCTCGCCGAGCGCGAACGGGACGAGCGTGAAGCCGAGCGCCACGAGTGCGCCGACCGGCACGACGAGGGCCGCGGCCGTGGACGCGGTGTCATCGCGGAGCCCGGCCACGGCGGCAGCGGCGCATGCGGCTGCGACGAACGCGGCCAGCGCGGCGACCACCACGAGGACGGAGCGGGACGCGGACCGGCGGAGCGCGCCGCCCAGCGAGTCGAGTCTCAGTCGGAGGAGTTGTGCAACCATTCCATGCTCTCTCCGACGACCCGGCCACCGGCGAGTTCGACGAACTTGTCCTCGAGGCTCTTGCGCCCGCGGACCTGGGCCATCGTGCCCGACGCGAGCACCTGCCCACCGACGATGATCGCGACCGAGTCGCACGTGCGCTGCACCAGTTCCATGGAGTGGCTCGACAGCACCACGGTGCCACCACCCGCGGCGTACCGGCGCAGGATGTCGGTGATCGTCACGGCACTGACCGGGTCGACCGACTCGAACGGCTCGTCGAGCACGAGGAGCCGCGGCGAGTGGATCAGTGTCGCGGCGAGGGCGATCTTCTTCGCCATACCGACGGAGTAGTCCGCGACCTGCCGACCGAGGGCCTCGCCGAGGTCGAACGCCTGCGCGAGGTCCGCGCTCCGCGAGCGTGCCGTGGCCCGGTCGAGGCCGTGCAGCGTCGCCGAGTAGAAGAGCAGCTGCGCGCCCGTCAGGCGATCGAACAGGCGGAGTCGGTCCGGGAGCACCCCCATCGCACGCTTCGCCGCGGTCGGGTCGGACCAGACGTCGTGGTCGAGGACCGTCACGCTGCCCGCGTCGGGGCGGAGGAGCCCGGTCAGCATCGAGAGCGTGGTCGTCTTGCCGGCACCGTTCGGACCGACGACGCCGAACACCGAGCCCTTGCGGATCTCCAGGTCGATGTGGTCGGCGGCGACCGTCTGGCCGTACCGCTTGACGAGTCCGGAGGCCGCCAGGACGATCGGTTGCTGCGGCCGGGGCGAGGTGCGCTTCGTCACGGGTCGGGCGGCCCGCTTCTTGCCGGTCCGGGCGGTGCCGGGCGCGGCGGCCGTGGTGCGTTGTCCCCGGGCGTCCGGGGTGGCGTCGTCCTGCTCGGCCGGAACCGCGGGCGCCGTGGCCCCGACGGGCGGAGCGTCCGTGGACGTCACGACCGCATCGTCGTCACCGACAGCGGGAGGCAGGCCACCGACGTCCTCGAGCGGGAACTCCGACAGGTCCGCCGTCGCGTCCATGGTCGCGTAGGGCGAGGACTCGTCCGCAGCGGGGCCGGCGGCCGCGGTCGCCTCCTCGGCGCCACGGGCACCGCGGGCAGCGCCGGCGCGACCGCGCGGTGCACCCGGACGTGCAGCGCCGGAACGACCGGCACCCGTCCGCGGTGCCGCCGGTCGCTTGACCCGGGGCTTCGGCGTCGTGCTCTTCGGGACGGCGGCGGGCAGCGCGCCGCCCTCGCCGTCGGTCCGCTCGCCGTCGGTCACGTCGTCCCCCGTACCGCGCCGTTCGTCGACGCCATCCATGTTCCGGGTGGCAGCACCGACGGCGTCGTCCGCATCGTCGGTCACAGCTCCCACCGCCCCACCGTACCAACGCCAGGGATGACGCGAGCCCGGCTCCGCACGATCACGAATCGGACACGAAATGCGCGGTGCCCGGCCGCTCCGCGCACGAGGGCGCCTAGGATTCACCGAGACACAACGGTGTGTTCACGAATCAGCAACCTGCCGCGCTCGTCCGTCCCCGGGGTACCGATGTTCTCGGGCATCTCAGAGACGTCTCGGGCAGGATCGATCAGCCCGACCGCGCAACGGCGCCCGGGCGGACCCCGAGGAGACCAGCATGACCACGCAGATCGTGATCCTCGCCGCGGGTATGGGCAGCCGGCTCGGTCGCTCGCTCCCGAAGCCCCTCACCGAGCTGGCGGACGGCCGGACCATCATGCAGCAGCAGTTCGACAACATCCGCGCCGCGTTCGGGTCCTCCGCACGCGTCACGATCGTCGTCGGCTACAAGTCGGAGTACATCGTCGAGGCCTTCCCCGAGGCCTCCTTTGTCTACAACGAGTCCTACGACTCCACGAACACCTCGAAGAGCCTCCTCCGTGCGCTCGGCGCGTCCGGCAAGGGCGGAGTCCTCTGGATGAACGGCGACGTCGTGTTCGACCCGCGTGCGCTCGTGCGCGCTGCGGACATGATGGACCAGGACCGCTCGTTCGTCAGCGTCAACACCGAGAAGGTCTCGGACGAAGAGGTCAAGTACACCGTCGACGCCGAGGGCTTCATCGACAAGCTCTCGAAGCGGGTCGTCGGTGGGCTCGGTGAGGCCGTCGGCATCAACTACGTCTCCTCGTCCGACAAGCAGGCGCTCATCCGTCAGCTCGGTCGCGTCGACGACCAGGAGTACTTCGAGGGCGGCATCGAGGCGGCCATCGCCGAGGACGGGCTACGCTGGTCGCCCGTAGACATCTCCGACCTCTACGCGGTCGAGATCGACTTCGCCGAGGACCTCGAGCGCGCGAACGACCTGTTCGTCTGATCCGTTCCGTCCGGGTCGCCTCGGCTCGATGCCGAGGGAACGCATGACCACGACGAGTGCGCCGGTGACCACACCGACCGCCCCGGCGGCCTCACGGACCGCGAGCACCCGGTACCGTCACGCACTCTGGCTCCTGACGATGCGGGACCTCCGGGTCCGGTACTCGACCTCCGCGCTCGGGTACCTGTGGTCGATCCTCGATCCGCTCGTCATGTCGGGCATCTACTGGTTCGTCTTCACGCAGGTGTTCCACCGCGACGTCGGCGAGGAACCGTACATCGTGTTCCTGCTCACGGCCCTGCTGCCGTGGATGTGGTTCACCGGCGCCGTCTCCGACTCGACGCGGGCGTTCATCAAGGAGACCAAGCTCATCCGCTCGACGACGATCCCGCGGAGCATCTGGGTGGCGCGGGTCGATCTGTCGAAGGGCATCGAGTTCCTCTTCAGCATCCCGGTCCTCGCGCTGTTCGCCGTGGTCTCCGGAGCGCCCGTGCACTGGCAGATCGTCTGGTTCCCCGTCGCGATCGTCGAGCAGCTCGTGCTCGTCTACGGCATCGGCATGATCGTCGCCCCCCTCGTCGTGTTCTTCCGCGACCTCGAGCGCGCGACGAAGCTCGTCCTCCGCTTCGCCTTCTACGCGTCGCCGATCATCTACTCGCCCCTCAACCTGCCGAAGGCCCTGCACGGCTGGTCGTCGTTCAACCCGCTGACGGGCATCTTCAGCATGTACCGGTCGGGGTTCTTCCCCAACCAGTTCAACGAGCGGGCGATCGTGGTCGGCGCGGTCGTCACCCTCGTCGTGCTCGGCGTCGGCCTGCTCGTGTTCCGCGCGAGTGAGCGCCGCGTCCTGAAGGAGCTCTGATGACCGCACCCGTCGCCACCGTCGACGTCCGCACGACCCCGGTGATCGCGGTCGAGGACGCGGGCATCCGGTTCCGTCGCAACCGCCGCTCGCACCGGAGCTTCAAGGACCTCTTCGCGGGGCGGAGCCGACGACGACGGCCCGACGAGTTCTGGGCCCTCCGACACGTCTCGTTCACGGTGCAGCCGGGCGAGTCGATCGGCGTGGTCGGGCGCAACGGCCAGGGCAAGTCGACGCTGCTCAAGCTCGTGGCGCAGGTGATGCTGCCCGACGAGGGCCGGGTCCACGTCGGCGCCGGGGTCGCGCCGCTCATCGAGATCACCGGTGGCTTCGTCGGCGACCTGACCGTGCGCGACAACGTCTTCCTCACCGCCGGCCTCCACGGCATGTCGAAGGCCGAGATCCAGGCGGCCTTCGACGACATCATCGCCTTCGCCGAGATCGGTGACTTCGTCGACACCCCCTACAAGCACCTGTCGAGCGGCATGAAGGTCCGGATCGCGTTCGCGGTGATCGCACGCCTCGAGGAGCCGATCATCCTGGTCGACGAGGTCCTCGCCGTCGGCGACAGGGCGTTCCGCGAGAAGTGCTACCGCCGCATCGACGAGATGCTCGCCGGTGGTCGCACGCTGTTCTTCGTGTCCCACAACGACAAGGACCTGCGCCGCTTCTGCACGCGCGGCCTCTACCTGGACAAGGGAGCACTCGTGCTCGACGGCACGATCGACGAGGCGCTCGACCGCTACGCGGCGGACAGCGCCGGCGCCTGACCCGCGCTCGCTCCCGCTCCACAACCGGAGCCGCACCGCCCCGCTCCACAACCCCCGTCGGCCCAAGGGTCCGCCCGGCCCCCACCGTCGGCCGCTCCCCCTAGCGTCGGCCCCATGCTCCACACCGAGACCGCGTACCCCGTCCCCTTCCAGCTCGAACGATCCGACAGCCCGCACCGCTACGACCTCCGGAACCGGAGCGACGAACCACTCGACGGCCTCACCCTCACGCATCTCGGCACCGGGTACGCTCCCCCGCTCCGCATCCGCCGGCTCGATCCCGGTCAGGCACTCGGCATCGCCGTGTTCGGTGGGGCGTCGGAGGACGCCGGCGTGGTCGTCGTCCGGTGGCGCCGGCCCGACCGGCAGGAGTACCTCTGGCGGGTCGCCCTGTGAGGGCGCCCGGGCCGGAGCGCAGGTCAGGCGGTCGGCGCCGGCGCGGTGGGCGTGTCACCGCGCGCGTCATCGGCACCGCGTTCGCGCGCGACCTCGTGCCAGCGGGCGAGCAACCGCTCGACCGCGGCGTGGAACCGCGCCGTCGCCGCTCCGGGCGTCGTGTCCCCGAAGTACCGGCCAACCCAGTACCGGAGCCGCTCGGTCTGCGAGGCGTCGTGCAGCGCCGCGTCGACCCGGTCGAGCACGGCGGGGGCGTCCTCGGCGTGGAGCCAGTCCGCAGCCGTCAGGTAGCCGCCCTCGTCGACCTCGGCGTCCGGATGGACGGGCCGCGTCACGATCAACGGGCGACCGACGGCGAGCCGGTCGTAGATCATCGCGCTGATGTCCGTGATCGCGACGTCGGCGTCGGCGAGCTGCCACCCGAGCACCGGACCGTCGTCGTACACGTGGTGAGCGGCCGGATCAGCGGCGTTCGCGGCGGTGATGGCGGCGACGATGCGCTGGTGGGCCTCCCGGTAGTCGGCGTCGCGGACGCCGCTGCGAGGGTGTGGCCGGTAGACCAGCCGGTGCTGGGGCGACGCGAGCACGCGCTCGGTGAGCGCGACGCCGTGCGTGGCGATGGAGCCGTACGCGGCTGCCGACCGGTCGCCCTCCCATGTCGGCGCGTAGAGCACCACGGTGCGACCGTCGGACGGGTACGGCACCGCGCCGGCGAAGTGATCGGCCTGCGGACGTCCGATGGCGATCGTCCGGCGATCGAGGTCGTAGTCCCACAGCGCCTTCGACAGCCGGTCGCGCGCGGCGTCCCCGGCGATCAGGGCGTAGTCGTACGCCTTGAACTGGTTCGTCGTCATGTACATCTTGTCGCTCTCGCCGTGGTTGACGAAGACGTGCCACATGCGCCCGTACCGCATCATCTGGAAGTTCCGGGCGTTCTGGTTGACGTACAGGACGATGCGGGGGCGCTGTTCGTCCACGAACCGCTCGAGGTCGACCACTTGCCGCGCGTACACGACCGGCACGGGCGCCTCCTCGAGCAGACTCAGCATGGTGCCGGGCGACCGCGCGATGATCGCCACCGGGTGCTCCTTGGCGAGCTTGGCCAGCGGCGCGTACCACTGCCGGATCTGGTACATGTTCACGGGTCCGTCGGCGAAGTACACGGCGATCTCGATCGAGCGGGGATCCGGGACGTCGACGGACGGGAGCCGTCGGTCGAGTTCGCGGCGGTTGCGGCGCGAGCGCACGAGGCGGGTGACCAGCCGGCGCGCGGTGCGGACGTCACGGAGGATCGGCAACGGTCCCTCCTTCCGGCCGTCCTGGGACGACCACTTCGATCTGGGCTAGACGACGGGCGGCCGACCGGCGGCGGTCATGCGCGCGATGGTGATGAGGCCGAGGGGTCGGCGGGGGCCGCAGTCGGTGGACCAGCCCTCGCGGAGACCGGCGAACCACACGAGCAGTCGTCGCGGGTGTCGACGCCACCGGATCAGCTGGACGAGGGCCCAGCTCGCCACGTACACCGGCTGCAGCACCGCCGGCAGGTTCCGGCGGGCGAGCCACACCCGGTTCCGGGCGTTGAGCCGGTAGTACTCGCGGTGCCGAGCCGGGTCGATCGCGGGGTGGTTCGCGACGAGGTCCCCCGCGTACCAGGCACGCCGACCGACGCCCCAGACGCGCCAGGCGAGCTCGATGCCCTCGTGCGCGTAGAAGTACACGTCCCCCCAGCCGCCCGTGGCGCGGAACACCTCGAACGGCAACATCGTCGCGCCCTCCCACACGCTGAACACCGGACCGGACCGCCGCGGGTCGCCCTTGCGGATCCGGGGCACCCAGCGGCGGGGGTTGGATGCCCCGCTCGGGTCGACGACCCGCGGCTGGATGAGTCCGAGCGTCGGATCTCCCTCGAAGGCACGCACGGCGTCCGCGAGGAACGACGGGGACGGGATCGCGGCGTCGTCGTCGAGGAAGAACACGTAGTCGCCCTCCACTACGGCTGCTCCGGCGTTCCGGCCCGCGGGGATCCCGACGTTCTCGGCGAGCGCGAGCGGTCGGACGCCCTCGGGCAGGCCGGTGGGGGTCCAGCCGTTGCCGACACACACGACGTCGAGCTCGACGCGCTCCTGTGCGAGCACGGACTCGAGCCCGCGCCGGAGGTCGTCCGGACGCGTGCCCTGTGTGAGGCTCACCACCGCGACCCGTGGACGGTCACGATGCGGCACCGCTCGGCGGCGCAGGGTCCCGGGCCCGGTCACGCCCGCACCCGCTTCGAGGCGATGATCGCGAGGAAGTGCCCGGCGAGCGCCAGGACCGACAGCGGCAGGAGCGCCCCGACGAGGATCCGGTCCGCCAGCGGGTGCCCCATGACGAGCCCGAGGAGCGCGAACACGAACGCGAGGATGGTGAGCTCGACGGAGTGGTACAGCCGGTGGAACGGCAGGAACCGCGCGACCTGGCGGAGGGACGCGAGGCGACGGCCGCTCGGCACCGTCGTGTGGTCGCGGCGGTCGACCAGTCGATCCAGCCCCGCGTTCGCCCGCGCCACGTGCACCATGTCGTTGAGCGCCTTGTTGAGCACGATCACGAGCGCCAGTGCGAACCCGATCGTCGTCCACGCGTAGTCGCCGCCGTGCACGGGCCAGGTCGCGGCTCGGACGCCGAGCGCAGCCGGGATCAGGCCCTCAGTCGTGTAGTGCCCGACCTTGTCGAGGAACACCCCCGCGGGCGACCGGGTCCCCCGCCACCGGGCGACCTCACCGTCGGAGCAGTCGACGAGCATCTGGAGTTGTCCGAGCACGAGCGCGAGCGCGGCCCCGAGGAGTCCGGGCACGAGCAACGCGGCCGCCGTGCTCCAGCCGACGAGGATCATGACGCCCGTCACCTGGTTCGCGCTGATCCGGGTGCGCAGCAGGAACCAGGTCAGGTACGGGGAGACGTCGCGCAGGTACAGCGACGCCGTCCAGTGTTCCGCATTCGCACGTGAGCGGACCTCGTCGGGCTGCGTCACCGCGCGGAGCTCGGCGATGGACCGCGGCCGGTCGTACGCGTGCTCGACGTGGTCGCCGAAGGGGCGGTCCTGGGGCAGCGACTCGTCGTCCGCTCCCGACTCGCCCGGGACGTGCTCGGGGATCTGGTCGTCGGTCATGTCACCTCCCGGTGTGGGTCGTGAGTTCGGAGGTGCGGGCGAGGAACCCGAGGACGAACCCGATCCCCCACCCGATGTGGATGCACGGCAGCACGACGACGAGCCACGCCCGCGTCACCGGGTCACTGCGGCGTGCGACGACCGATGCACCGACCACCACGAACGCCAGGTACGCGCCCGGGACGACGAACCCGAGCATCGCCCAGGAGAGGGCCGACCGGAGGATCGCCCCGACGACGCCGACGATGCCGGCGATGACACCGCCGGACACCGCCACGACCATGACCGGGGGGACGAAGTACCGCAGACCGTTGCCCGTCGGGAAGCGCCGTGCGAGCTCGCCGCGCCACAGACCGGTCGCCACGAACTGCCGCACGAGGCGACGCAGGCTCGGCCGGGGCCGGTACGTCACCACGAGTTCGGGGGTGAACCACACCGTCCCGCCCGTCATCCGCAGACGACGGTTCAGCTCCCAGTCCTGGCCGCGCTTGATGCCCTCGTCGAACAGACCGACCTCGACGAGCCGCTCGCGTCGGAACACGCCGAGGTACGCGGTCTCGGCCGGACCGGCCTGACCGCCCACGTGGTGCGGGGTGCCACCGAGCCCGACCCGGCTGCCGTACGCGAGCGCGACCGCGCGCTCGAACGGGGTGCGTCCCTCGGCCCGCATGATGCCGCCGACGTTGTCGGCGCCGGACTCGAGCAGCACGCGGACCGCGACCCGCGTGTACTCCGGCGGCAGCACCGAGTGGGCGTCGACGCGGACGACGACCGGGTGCACCGAATGCCGGATGGCGACGTTGAGCCCCGCGGGCGTGGAGCCGACCGGGTTCGGGACGGCGCGGATGCGGGGATCGGCGCGGCTCATCTCCTCGACCAGCTCGTTGGTGCCGTCGATGGAGGGGCCGAGCGCCAGGATGATCTCGATCGGTCCGTCGTAGTCCTGGTCGAGCAGGCTCCCGACCGCCGCACGGACCTCGGTGACCTCGTTGAGGACCGGCATCACGTACGAGACCCCCGGCAGGGGCTGGCCGTCTGGCTGCATTCGATCAGTACCTCGTGGTCCTCGCGGAACGGAGCCGTGGCCCACCGGGGACCGCCCCGTAGAGCGTGCACGAGCCTAGCAGCGCCGTCGACCGCGCCCCTGCGCCCGGCCGGGATGGCGGGAGGCCCGGCCCACCTCGTCGAGGTGGGCCGGGCCTCCCGGTCGGCCGCCCGGCGTCAGCTGGCCTTGTAGGTGCCCAGCGTGACGTCGGCGGTGTGGCTCTGCCCGTTCCGGACGTACGTGACCGTGGTCTTCGCACCGCCCGCGAGGTACCGCACCTGTGCGGTGAGGTCGGTACCGTCGGTGACCTGGACACCACCGAGCGCCGTCACGACGTCGCCCTTCTGCAGCCCGGCCGACGCCGCGGCGCCACCGCTCGTCACCGACTTGATGACCGCGCCCACCTGCGTGGCGCTCGTGTCGTCGGTCGCGTCGCCGACCGTGGCGCCGAGGAGACCGTGGCTGGCGGAACCGCTGTCGATGATCTCGCCCGCGACGCGCTTGGCGAGGTTCGCCGGGATGGCGAAGCCGACACCGATGCTGCCCGACTGGGAGTCGGACGACGACGAGGAGCTGCCCGCGCTCGCGATCGCGACGTTGATCCCGATGAGACGCCCCTTGGAGTCGAGCAGCGCACCACCCGAGTTGCCCGGGTTGATCGCCGCGTCGGTCTGGATCACGGGCAGCGACACGACGTCCGACGTGGACGCGCTGCCGTTGTCGCCGTTGCCCCAGAAGTCGTACGGGCCCTGGCCGTTGTTGCCGCCGCCGTCGTTCGAGTCACCGGAACCGCTGCTCGGCGCGCTCGACGTGACCTGGATGCTCCGGTTCAGGGTCGAGACGATGCCGTCGGTGACGGTGTTCGACAGCCCGAGCGGCGCGCCGATCGCCACGGCGGTGTCGCCGACGTTGAGCTTCTCCGAGTTGGCGAAGTCCATCGGGGTCAGGCCGCTCGCGTCGATCTTGACGACCGCCAGGTCGACCGTGGGGTCGGTGCCGACGAGCGTGCCCTTGTAGATCTTGCCGTCCGAGGTCGTGACCTGGATCGTGCCCTTCGAGCTGTCGCCGTCGAGCGTCACCACGTGGGTGTTCGTGACGATGTAGCCGTCCTTGTCGAGCACGACGCCGGATCCGGTGCCGGCCTCGCCGCCCGCGGTCACGTTGATGGTGACGACCGAGGGCGTGGCCTTCGCCGCGACCGCGGTGACCACGGTCGCGGAGTTGTAGTCGTTCACCGTGAGGTGCCCGTTCGAGGTGGTGCCCGACGAGGTCGTCGTGGTCGTCCCGCCGTCGCGGTCGGCCACCGCCCATACGGTGGCCCCGCCCAGCCCGCCGATGACCGCGCCGATGACGAGCATCCCGATGAGCGGCAACGCGCCACGACGTCGGGCGTTGCGCGGCTGACCACTGTCGCCGCCCTCGAAGTACGTCCCGTTCCGCCGGTCGGCGCCGTCCACGTCGCCGAAGGCGCTCGTCGGCGCCTGCGAGGAACCCGGAGCGGTGGTCTGGTGCGCACCCGGTCCGTAGCCGATCGGGTGTCCGTACTGGTCGGTCGCTCCCTGGCCGCCGGCGGACGGAACGCCGTACGCCGAGCCGCCGTGCGACTGCCCGTAGGGCGACTGCTGGCCGTACTGGCCGCCCTCCTGGTGGCTCTGACCGTACTGACCGTACTGGCCGCTGTCCTGGCCCTGCTGGCCGTACTGGCCGCTGTCCTGCCCCTGCTGGCCGTACTGCCCCTGACCGTACTGCCCCTGCTGGCCGTACTGCCCCTGGCCGCCGCCGTACTGCCCGGAGTGGCCCTGATCGCCGTAGCGACCCTGCTCGCCCGAGGCGCCCTGGCCGCCCGCGTCGCGGGGGTAGGGGGCCGTGAAGCGATCGGTCTGCTGCGCGTCCTGCGCTCGACCGTCGGAGCCGTACCCCGGCAGTCGCTCGCCGTACCGCGGCTGGTCCGCGTCCCCCGTGTCGGCCCCGGTCGTGCGGGCCTCGTCGTCGTCGGCCGTCATCGGCGTGCTCCAGTTCTCATCGCGGTCGGCTCGTCGGCGCCCCGCTCCATGGCGGCCGCTCGACGGTCGTCGTTCCCGGTCGGGGTGGTGTCGGTCATGCTCGGCGTGCTCCCTTCCAGCGCAGAGCAGTCTCGCCCACCCACCTGAACGGTCGTCCTGCCACCCCTGGCAGGACCCTAGGTCGAGCATAAGCACCACCTGAACGTCGTGGTCGTCACGCCCGGACACATCGGTCGCCGGGTGCGCCCCGGCCGTTAGGTTGGACCAACCAGCCCAGAGACGGGAGCAGCATGCGAACCACCGGACCCTGGCTCCGCGCCGCCGAGGGAGCGATGCTGCTCGCCCCGGACGGACGACCCGCCCCGACCGTGCTCGCCGAGATGAGCGCGCTCGCGGCGGCCACCGGCGCCATCAACCTGGGCCAGGGGTTCCCGGACCAGGACGGGCCTGCCGCGGTGGTCGAGGCCGCGGCCGCCGCCGTGCTCGCCGGGGTCAACCAGTACCCGCCGGGCCGCGGCATCCCGGACCTCCGCGCCGCCATCGCCGAGCACCAGCGGCGGTTCCACGGGATCGACCTCGACCCGGAGCGCGAGGTCCTCGTGACGGCCGGGGCGACCGAGGCGCTCGCGGCCACCCTGCTCGCCCTCGTCGACACCGGGGACGAGGTCGTCACCTTCGAGCCGTTCTACGACGCGTACGGCGCACTCATCCGCCTCGCGGGCGGGACGCACGTCACCGTCCCCCTGGTCGCACCGGACTTCCTGCCCGACGAGGCCGCACTCCGCGCCGCGGTCACCGACCGGACCCGGGTGATCCTCGTCAACACGCCGCACAACCCCACCGGTCGGGTCCTGCCGCGCGAGGTCCTCGCGACCATCGTGGAACTCGCCGAGCGGCACGACGCGGTGATCCTCACCGACGAGGTCTACGAGCACCTCACGTTCGGCGTCCCGCACGTCCCCATCGCGACCCTGCCCGGCGCCTGGGAACGCACCGTCACGGTCTCGAGCGCCGGCAAGACCTTCAGCACCACCGGGTGGAAGATCGGCTGGTTGAGCGGCCCGGCCGCGCTCGTGGAGGCGGCGCTCGCGGTCAAGCAGTTCCTCACCTTCGTGAACGGCGCGCCGTTCCAACCCGCGGTGGCGGTCGGCCTCCGGTTGCCGGACGCCGTGTTCCAGGGTGTGGCCGACGACCTGCGCGTCAAGCGCGACCTGCTGGCGGCCGGCCTCACCGCCGCCGGCTTCGACGTCATGCTGCCGGACGCCACGTACTTCGTCATCGCGGACGCGGCCCCCCTCGGCGCTCCGGACGCCCGCGCGCTCTGCCTGGACCTCCCGCGCCTCGCCGGGGTCGTCGGAGTTCCCGTGACCGCATTCGTCCGACCCGACCACGCGGCCGGCTACCGCTCCCTCGTCCGCTTCGCCTTCTGCAAGCGCCGCGAGGTGCTCGAGGAGGCCGCCGGCCGGCTCGCGGCACTCCGCGCTACCGCGGTGTGACCGCGTAACGGCGCAACGCCAGCGACGGGTTGACCGCCCGCACGCGTTCGACGGTCGCGGTCTCGATCGTCGCGGCCAGGAGGCCCGGATCCGCTCCGAGCCCGGCGACGACGACGCCCGACGGGTCGAGCACCACCGAGTGGCCGACGCCGACCGGGGGTGTCTGCCCGGCACCGACCACGTACACGGTGTTCTCGATCGCCCGAGCCGCCAGCAGCGTCCGCCAGTGGTGCTCCTTGCCCGGCCCCCGGACCCACTCCGCCGGCACGAGCAGGACGTCCGCGCCAGCGACCGCGAGCCGACGGCTGACCTCGGGGAACCGGAGGTCGTAACACGTCTCGACGCCGATCCGTACGCCGCCGCGCTCGAACACGGGCTCCTGCTCCGGATCCCCCGGCTCGATCCACTCCGACTCCCGAGCGCCGAACGCGTCGTAGAGGTGCACCTTGCGGTAGGCGAGCACGACCTCACCGTCGGCGCCGACCGCCACGACCGTGTTGCGGAACCGGTCGGCGTCCGTACCGCGTTCGCTCATGCCCGCGACGATGGTGAGGCCCGTCCTCCTCGCGTGCTGCGCGAGCCCCGAGACGAACGGGCCGTCCAGCGGCTCTGCGGCATCGACGTACGAACGGCCGAGCTCGGGCTCGAAGAACGAGCTGTACTCCGGTGCGACGAGGACGTCGGCACCACGGCCGGAGGCGCCGACCGCCGCCGCACCGATGGTCGCCACGTTCGCGGCGACGTCGGCGACCGGCGCGAACTGGGCGACGGCGATGGTCAGGGTGGCGGGCACGGTCACGAGCGTAGACACCGGCCGGGAGGCACGCGACCCCACCGACGCGCCGTGTCTGCTCCGCCCTCGACCGGGAACGCACCAACGGGGAACACCGGAGCGGGAACGCAGAAGGCCCGGTCCTGACGGACCGGGCCTTCATCTTGTTGCGGGGGCAGGATTTGAACCTACGACCTCTGGGTTATGAGCCCAGCGAGCTACCGAACTGCTCCACCCCGCGGCACGGTTCAGAAGCCTAACACGACCGCGACGAGGACGCGAATCGGGGCCGACCGCGCACGCGAGGGCCCCGATCCGGATCACTTGCTGGACGAACTCGTCGAGCTGCTCGACCCCGTGGTCGCACCGTTCGACTCGGCCTGGAGCGCGTCCTGCACCGCCTGCTGCAGTCGCCTGTCGGCCTCGGCCGCCGCCACGAGGTCGTTGTCGGCGTAGGCCTGCTGACGGTCCTGGAGCGCCTGGCTCGCGTCCTGGAGCGCCTGCTGGAGGGCGGCGTTCGCGCTGACCGATCCCGCGCCGCTCGATCCACCGGAACCGCTCGCGCCCGAGTCGGAACCCGTGTCGCTCGAGCCGGATCCGCTGGATCCGCTGGTACCCGAACCGGTACCGCTCGAGCCCGTCGACGCGCCCTGGTCACCCGCCGCGGCACCGGAGTTCCCACCGAACAGCGAGTTGAGCGCGTCGTTGAGGGTGTCCTCGAACGCGATCTTGTCCCCGAAGGCGACGAGGACCTTCTGCAGTAGTGGGTACGACGTGTTCGAGGTCGACTGCACGTACACCGGCTGGACGTACAGGAAGCCGCCGCCGATCGGCAGCGTCAGCAGGTTGCCGCGCTTGATCGTCGTGTCACCCCGCTTCAGGATGTTCAGCTCGGTGGAGACGTCGGTGTCCGCGTTGAACGACGACTGGACCTGACCCGGACCGGGCACGCTGTCGGTCTTCGGGATCGTCAGGAGCGACAGACGCCCGTACGCCTTCGAGCGCTTGCCCTTGCCGCGGCCGCCGGCGTCCGAGTCGACCGACAGGTACCCCGTCAGCACGTTCCGCGCGTTCGACCCCGACTGCTGCGGGATGTAGGTCGAGTAGAGCGTGTAGGCCGTCTGCTCCCCCGGGACCTTCATCGTGAGGTAGTACGGGTCCTGCAGGTCGGCGCTCGAGGTCGTCGTGGTGGTGCCGAGTGCGCTGGTGACCCTCGACGTGGACGAACTCGACGAGCTCGACGACGGGTCCTGCGGCGTGACCCAGGCGTCGTCACCGGAGTAGAACGAGTTCGCGTTCGTGACGTGGTAGGTCCCGAGGATGGTCCGCTGCACCTTGAACAGGTCGGTCGGGTACCGCACGTGGTCGAGCAGCTCGGCACTCATCGACGACATCGGCTGGACGGTCGCGGGGAAGATCTTCTTCCACGTCGTCAGCAGCGGGTCCTTCGCGTCCCAGGAGTACAGGGTGACCTTGCCCGTGTAGGCGTCCACCGTCGCCTTGACCGAGTTCCGGATGTAGTTCACCTGGTCGGTGTTGTACCCGGACGAGGTGGTGCCGTTGATGCTGTCCGACAGGCTCGCGCTCTGGGAGTACGGGTACGCGTCGGTCGTCGTGTAGCCGTCGACGATCCAGACGACCCGGTGGTTGACGATCGCCGGGTAGACGTCCTTGTCGAGCGTCAGGTACGGCGCGACCTTCTGCACCCGCTGGAGCGGATCGCGGTCGTACAGGATCTGCGAATCCGCGTTCACCGCGTTCGACAGCAGGATCTGCTCCGACCCGAACTTGGCCGCGTAGACGAGACGGTTGAACACGTTGCCGATGCTCGGTCCGCCGTTCGCCTGGTACGTGGTCGTCGCGTTGCTCGCCGCAGCGTCCTCGGCGCCCGAGGGGTAGTCGAGCTCGATCTTCTTCGTCCCCTTGGCCGCCCCGACGATCGAGTACGCGGGCGAGCTCTCGCCGAAGTACACGCGCGGCTGGTAGTCCCCGAGGTCGCCCGTCGAGGGGATGCCGGACTCGAGGAACACGGGCTTGCCGTCGCTCGTGCGCTGGTTGCCGTACGCGGCGACGACCCCGTACCCGTGTGTGTACACGAACGTGCGGTTGTACTGCGTCGCCGAGGAGCCGAGGCCCTCCACATCGATGTCGCGCACGGCGATCACGGTGTCCTCGGAGGTGCCGTCGATGTCGTAGCGGTCGACGTCGAGGGTGGAGGGGAACTTGTAGTACTGGCGGTACTGCTGCAGCTGGCTGAACGACTCCGACACGATCGACGGGTCGATGATGCGGATGTTCGCCGTGGTCTGCGCGTCCGACGCGAGCGCTCCGGTCTGCGTGTCGGTCCTGGCGTCGTACGAACGCTCCTTCACTCCCGCGACGTCGTACGCGGACCGGGTCGCGTCGATGTTGCGCTGGATGAACGCCGACTCGTAGCTGCGCTCGCTCGGTGCCACCTGCAGGCGCTGGACGACCCAGGGGTAGATCCCGCCGACGACGATGGCCGACACGAGCAGCAGCGCGGTGCCCACGACCGAGATCCGCCAACGGCCGATGACCGCCGTCACGACGAACAGGAGCGCGACGACGGCGGCGATGCCCGCGAGGATCTCGCGCCCGGGGATGGTCGCGTTGACCTCGGTGTACTGCGCACCCGTGATGAGCGAGTTGTCCTTCGAGAGGGTCGCGTACTGGTCGAGCCAGAGGCTGACGGCCTGCAGGGCCACGTACAGGGCCGCGGTGACGGCCAACTGGACCCGAGCGGTCCGCGAGATCCGGACCTCCCGACTGCCGAAGCGGAGCGCGCCGTACAGGTAGCTGGCGGCGACGGCGGCGAGTCCGGCGATGAGCACGACAGCGGAGGCGAAGGCGACGAGCGCACGCCAGAACGGCAGGTCGAACACGTAGAACGCGATGTCGAGGTGGAACTGGGGGTCGACGCGGCCGAACGGCGTGCGGTTGAAGTAGGCGAGCACGAGGCTCCAGCGCGGCGCGGTCGCGAGGCCGGCGAACAGTCCGAGGACCGACGGCACGCCGAACATGACGGCGCGGCGGAGCGGTTCGATGACCTGCTGGTAGCGGTCGAGTTGCGCGTTGAGCTTGGCGTAGACCGGCCGGAACCGGTAGGCGACGGCGATGCTGACGTACACCGGCACCGCCATGCCGAGGAAACCGGCGAAGAACATCGCGGTGCCGGCGAGCCACCGGGTGGTGAGCACGCGTTGGAACCCGAGCTGCGCGAACCAGAGGTAGTCGGTGTACAGGCTCGCGAAGACGAAGAACGCGATCACCAACGCCGCCAGCACGATGATCGTGACGACGATCGGGATCCGCGGCGAGCGCCGCCGGACAGCGGACGATGTGTTCGTCACCAGGTGAGCTCCAGACGTGTCGACACGACGGCGTCGCAGCCGTCGGGACCCTGATCCTATGGGTTCGGGCTGACGATCACGCTGGGCGGAGCGCAGGCTGTGGAGCGTCGGTGGAACCGCCCGGAGCCGCCCCGGCGTGCCATGGACGGCGGCAGACCCCGGTCAGGATCCGCAGCGCGCCAGGTGGGCGGTGCTCGCGCCACTCCGGACGACGGACAGGTCGTGCACGGCCTGCCGGAGCGTCGACACCGCGTAGACGTCGAGCCCGTCGGGGACGTGTCCGGCGACCTCGTCGCAGTTGCTCTCCGGGGCCAGGAACACCGTCGCGCCCGCCGAGCGCGCACCGTAGAGCTTCTGCCGGATCCCACCGATGGCACCGACGTCGCCGTCGACGTCGATCGTGCCCGTCCCGGCCACGTGGGCTCCGCCGTTGAGGTGCCCGGGCGTCAGCTTGTCGATGGTCCCGAGCGCGAACATCATGCCGGCGCTCGGGCCACCGACGTCCTGCAGGCGGATCTTCACCGAGAACGGGAAGTCGTAGTGCTGGCTGACGCCGATGCCCAGGAGCACCGCACCGTCGGAGGCCTTCGGTGTGATCGAGACGGTCCGGGTGGCACCGTCGCGACGGACCACGAGGGTGGCGGCCGTCCCGGCGCCGTTCGCGGTCACGCGCGCGCGGAGGGTGCTGGCGTCGCTGTCGTGCGTCAACGACCTCCCGTTGATCGACTCGATGACGTCGCCCTCGCGCAGGACGCCATCGGCCGCCGACCCGGGTTCGACCGCCGAGACGGTGAGCGTGGAGCCGACCGTGAACCCCTGGTGGACGAGGGCCGCCGCGACCGCCGCCTGCTGGGAGTCCGCCATGTCGGCGGCGTCCTGCTTGTTCACCTGCTCCGTGGTCTCGCCGGTCGGGTAGATCGCCTCGGCGGGGACGACGGCCTCGGACTTCGTGAACAGCGCGCGGATGACGCTGAGCCACGACGGGCGTTCGGTCTGGGTGCCCTCGACGCTCACGGTGAGCATGTCGAGTGCGCCCGCCGTGGGGTAGGTCGGGTGTCCCGACACCTGGATGAGCTGCACCCGCTTCGGCTTCGCCGCGGTGCCCTGCTGCTGCGTGCCGATGGTGTTGAACACGGGGCCCGGCAGTTCGATGACGTACGGGCTCGGCAGCACGGTGGCGAGGAGGGCGAGGACGACCGCGGCGACGACGAGCACCCAGCCGACGGTGCGAGCGCGGGAACGCGGGCGGGCAGGAGCCGGGGCGAAGAGGGTCAACGAGGTCCTTCCGACGGGCCGGTGCTCCGCGCGTCCCGGTCACGGGAGCGCGTGTTCGCCCACGGCGCAGCGCGAACGGGCGTCCGAGGGGCACGTCCCAGGTCCGGGTGCAGGGCAGCGGTTAGCGTAGTGCGCATGGCTGATGATCCGCAGCGGCAACCGGACGACGAGTTCCAGGAGATGCTGCGCCGCCTCCTCTCCGGCGGTGCCGACATCGATCCGTCCCAGCTCGCGGGCGCCGCGGGGCTCCCGAACGACCCGGCCTTCGTCGCCCGGCTGATGGGGCAGTTGCAGGACGCCGTCCGGGCCGGCGGCGACGGCATCGACTTCTCGGCTGCCACGGAGCGCGCGGTCGCGATCGCTCGCGAGGGCGGCCAGGGCGTCGACCCGGCGACGAGCGCCGCGTTGACGCAGGCATTCCAGGTCGCCGCACTGTGGCTGGACGACGTCACCTCGGTCGCCGAGCTCACCGCGGCGCCGCGCCTCATGACACGCGAGCAGTGGGCGTCCGCGACGATGCCGGTCTGGAGCCAGATCGCCGAGCCCGTCGCGACGAGCATCGCCGACGCCCTCACCGAGGTCATCGACCAGCAGGCGCCCGAGGAGCTCCGGAGCATGCTCAGCGGTGCCGGTCGCATCATGCGGAGCGTCGGCGGCGCCCTGTTCGCGGTGCAGCTCGGACAGGTCGTCGGGCAGCTCGCGACCGAGGTCGTGTCCGGCGGCGACGTCGGGGTCCCGCTCCTCGACGACCAGCAGGCCGCCCTGGTGCCGCAGAACGTCGCCGCCTTCGCCGAGGGCCTCGACGTCCCCGTCGACGAGGTCCGGATCTACCTGGCGGTCCGCGAGCTCGCGCACGCGCGCCTGTTCCGCTCGGCGCGGTGGCTGCGCCTCCACCTCATCTCCTCGATCACCGAGTTCGCACGTGGCATCCACGTCGACACCTCCGCGATCGAGGAACTCGCGAGCGGCTTCGACCCCTCGAACGCCGAGGAGCTGCGCGACGCCCTGTCGAGCGGCGCCCTCATCCCCCCGCGGACGCCCGAGCAGGACCAGGCGCTCGCGCGACTCGAGACCATGCTCGCGCTGATCGAGGGCTGGGTCGACGTCGTGACCGCGGCGGCGACCACGCGCCTGCCCCGGTCGGCCGCCATCGCCGAGATGGTGCGTCGACGTCGCGCCGCGGGCGGTCCCGCGGAGTCCGCGTTCGCCACGCTGGTCGGTCTCGAACTCCGGCCGCGGCGGCTACGCGAGGCCGCGGCGATGTGGCAGCGGGTCGTCGACGAGCTGGGCCCGGAGCAGCGCGACACGCTCTGGTCGCACCCGGACCTCGTCCCGACGTCCGCGGACATCGACGACCCCGACGCGCTCGTCGCGCGGCTGCGGGACCCGGGCACGGCCTCCGACGACATCGACCGCGCGCTCGAGGACCTGCTCAACGACACGACGGACGACCGTCCGCACGAGTCGCCGGACGGCACGGCGCGCGACGACGACTAGCGCTCGTCCACAGGTCCCGGTTCTCCACAGCTGCCGGGAGGTCCGGGAGCCGTCCGCCCCGGACCGGCGAGACTGCCGGACATGGGCATCCGCATCGATCCGTCGCTCGAGTTCGTCTGGCGCGACCTGCACACGGTGCAGATCGGGGTGGATCCGCCACGGGCTGTGGTCCCCGTCGCCTCCGTGGCGGAGGAGCGCTTCCTGACGTCCCTCCGGCGCGAGACGAGCCGTGAGGCCCTCCCCGCTCTCGCCGCCCAGGCCCGGTGCAGCCCGGCCGCGGCGGCCGGCGTGCTCGCGGCGGTCGCGCCCGTGCTGGTCGACCGGCCGGTCGCACGCCGACGGTGCGTCGAACTCCACGGATCCGGGCCGGTCGTCGACCTGCTGCAGGGGCACCTGCGCGGCGAGGGCGTGACGGTGGCCCAGCCCGATCCTCCAGCGGGGGAACCGCATGGACCGGCGACCCCGGAGGCCGACCTGGCTCTGGCGGTCGCGGACCACGTCCTCGATCCCGCCCTGCGGTCGGCGTGGCTGCTCCGCGACCTCCCGCAGCTCACCGTCGTCGTCGGCGACGGGCGCGTCCGGGTCGGCCCCGTCGTCGAGCCGGACCGCGGTCCGTGCCTGCACTGCGTCGAGCTCGCGCGGGTGGACGAGGACGATCACTGGCCCACGCTCGCGACACAACTGTGGGGGCGACGCGCCGCGCCGCTGTCACCCCACCGCGCGGCAGCGGTGGCCGCGATCGCGTGCCGCCTGGCGCTCGACCGGCTGGGCACCGGGACGGGCGCCGGACCGATCACGACCTCGGTCACCGACGGCGAGGGCGAGGGCGTCGGCGACGGCGACGGCGACACGTCCGCTGACCGGGACGCCACCACCGGTCACGCGGCTGGCGTGCAGGTGTTCGTCGACCGCGAGACGCTCGCGGTCACGAGCCGGACGGTGCTGCCGCATCCACGGTGCGCGTGCCGAGCGCTGCCAGGAAACGACTCGGCTGACGGTCTCCTCCGCGCCCCGATCCCCGCCGCGCCCACGTGACCGTCAACGAGGCCCGCGCCCGCGTGACCCCGACGTAGAACAGGCGGCGCTCCTCGTCGACCTCGGCGTCCGTCGTCGCGTACGAGATCGGCAAGAGGCCCTCCGACGCCCCGACGATCGTCACGTGCGGCCACTCGAGCCCCTTCGCCGAGTGGAGGGTGGAGAGCGTGACGGCCTCGACCTCGGGTTCGTGATGGGTCGCCTCGCGGTCGACGAGGTCCGCCGCGAAGCGCTGGAGGGTGGTGCCGGGCGCGGCCTGCTCAGCGAGGCCCATGATCGCCTGGAGCGCCTCCCACCGGTCGCGCACCGCACCCGCACCGGCGGCATCGGGCGGCGACGCGGCCCAGCCGAGGGACCGCAGGACGTCGGACACGGTCTTCGTCACCGGCTCGTCCGTGATGCTCATCGCCGCCCCCCGGAGGAGCAGCACGGCCTGGCGCACCTCCGGCCGGTCGAAGAACCGTGGGCCGCCCTGCACGCGCGTCGGGACACCCGCGCGCCCGAGTGCCGCCTCGAGCGCCGCGGACTGCGCTCCGATGCGGAACAGCACGGCGCACTCCGACGGCCGCGCCCCGCCGGCGATGCGATCGGCGACGCGGCGGGCGACCTCGCGCGCCTCGGCCGCGTCGTCGGCGACCGGGACGACCTCCGGTGGGCGCCCCGGCTCGTCCGTGCGGGCCTCCAGGTCGAGCGCCCCCGGCTGCCCGCGCATGAGCGTGTTCGCGACGTGGACGACCTCGGTCGTCGACCGATAGTTCCGCTCGAGGCGGACGACCGAGGCGCGGGGGAAGTCGGTGCCGAAACCGAGGAGGTACCGGCTCGACGCACCCGCGAACGAGTAGATCGTCTGCGAGGCGTCCCCGACGACGCACACGTCGTCGCGGTCACCGAGCCACGCTCGGAGCAGGTCGTGCTGCACCGGGGAGACGTCCTGGTACTCGTCGACGACGAAGAAGCGGTACTGCTGCCGGACGTACGACGCGACCCGCGGTTCCGACTCGACCATGCCGAGCGTCGCGAGCAGGACGTCCTCGAAGTCGAGCTGCCGACGATCGTCCTTGAGGTCCTCGTACGCACGCATGAGGTCGACGACCCGGCGCGGCGTCGTCCCGGTCGGGATCGCGCGATCGGCCGCGGCGGCCTCGTACTCCTCGAGTGTCAGGCGTTGCACCTTCCGCCACTCGACCTCGGCGGCCAGGTCGCGGAGGGCAGCGGTGTCCACACCCATGCCGATCGTGTCGGCCGCGTGCGCGATGAGGCGGCCCTTCGACTCGACGATGCGCGGCGCCGGACCCCCGATGGTGTCGGGCCAGAAGTAGCTCAGCTGGGACATGGCGGCCGCGTGGAAGGTGCGGGCGGCGACCTGACCGGCGCCGAGTGCTCGGAGGCGCGCGCGGAGCTCGCCGGCCGCGCGGGTCGTGAAGGTCAGCGCGAGCACGTGGCTCGGCGCGTACGTCCCCGTCGCCACGCCGTACGCGATGCGGTGTGTGATCGCACGGGTCTTGCCGGTCCCGGCACCCGCCAGGACGGCCACCGGTCCGAGCAGGCGCCGTGCGACGGTCCGTTGCTCCGGGTCGAGCGCCTCGAGCAGGCGTTCGGGGTCCATGGGCGATCTCCCCTCTCGTGCGGTTCGGTCCGGCTCGTCAGCGGGACGCCGGGACGCCGGGCCGATCGACGTCAGGGGACGTCGAGTTCGGCTCCGTACCAGTCCTCGATGATGGCGCGAGCGATCGAGGTCCGACCGGGCAGGTGGACCGAGCGTCCGGCGACCGCCGCGAGGTCCGCACGCGAGAACCAGCGGACGTCCATGATCTCGACACCGTCGGGCCGGATCGTCGAGGCGTCCCCGCCCACGGCGCGAGCGCGGAACCCGAGCATGAGCGACGCGGGGAACGGCCACGGCTGGGATCCGAGGTAGACCGGGTCCTCCACGTGGACGCCCGACTCCTCGAAGACCTCGCGGCGCACGGCGTCCTCGAGGCTCTCGCCCGGTTCGACGAAGCCCGCGAGGAGCGAGTACCGGCCGGGCTCCCAGGCGGCGTTCGAGCCGAGCAGCAGGCGGTCCTCGCCGTCGGTGACGCCCACGATGATCGCCGGGTCCGTCCGGGGGAAGTGCTCATGGCCCTCCGGGTCGCGCCGCACCCACCCGCCACGCTCGGTCGTCGTGGCGCTGCCGGTCCTCGGCGAGAACCCGTGCACCGCGTGCCAGTTCGCCATGGCCACGGCCTCGACCGCGATGCCGGAGTCACGGGCCGAGAGCTCGGTGCCGAACATCCGGAGGTTCTCCCACGCCGTGTCGTCCGGCTCGATGGCGGCGGCAGTGGCGTCGTCGACGAAGGCCGCGACGAACCGGGTACCGCGCGGTGCGTCCGGGGCGTCCGCGAGCGCGCGCCCCAGGTACAGCAGCGTGGTGCCCTCGGGGATCGCGGCCGCGTCGACGAACCGCAGGACACCGTCCGGCTCCCGCAGCAACGCGGCGCGGCGGACGGGCAGGAACCGCGTCTCGCGGTCGGCTCGGAGCCGCCGCTCGAGGTCCGGTGTCTCCCGGTACTCGCCGTCGCGGTCGAGCTCGTTCCGGGCGAGCGGCAGACGATCGACGAACTCCTGCGACACGATGCGGTCCTCTCTGCGATGCGCCCGGGCGGACGCCGAGACGGTGGGACGCCAGGCGGGACCGCCGCGTCGAGTGCGCGGCGATGATCGTCCGGGAGACAGCGTGGCGTCGGTTCGACACCAGGGCACCGACCTACCCTTGAGGACATGGCGGGTTCCCACTTCACTCTAGCGGCGTTGGCCACCACGGCCGTTCCGGGGCTCGTGGTCACCGGCACCCGGACGCTCGGTTCCGCGCAGGCCGGGGACTACGACTCGGCGGTCCTCCGTGACGCCGAGGGCGAGCAGCTCGTCATCCGACGTCCACGCAGCCAGCGAGCCGAGGGGCGTCAGTCGGCCGACCTCGTCGCCATCCGTGCGCTGAGCACCGGGATCCGGACGCGCCTCCCGTTCGCGGTGCCGGAGTACCGCGGACAGGCGCCCATCGGCCAGACCCGTGCGATCGTGACCACCTACGTGGACGGCACGCACGTCGACCTCGGCGCGCTCGTCGAGCGACCCGATCTGGCGACCGCGCTGGGCGGCGCGATCGCCGCGGTCCACGCGCTCCCCACGAGCTTCGTGACGGACGCGGGACTGCCGTCGCTGACACCGTTCGAGATCCTCCGCTCGGCGGTGTCGGTGATGGACCGGGCCGTCGCCACCGGGCTCGTGCCGGCGGCGCTCACGGAACGGTGGGAGGGCGCCGCGCGCGACCAACAGCTGTGGCAGTTCACCCCGACGGTGGTGCACGGCGGTCTCGCCGCGGATCGGGTGCTCGTCGTGGGCGACCACGTCAGCGGCGTCCTCGGCTGGGGCGAGCTCCGGCTGGGCGACCCGGCACGAGATCTCGCCTGGGTCCTCAGCGCACGGAACGCGTCCGCCTTCGAGACGGTCATGCACGCCTACACAGCCGGCGGCGGCGCCCGGGACCGGCAGGTGCCGCAACGGGCGCGGCTCTACCACGAGCTCGAGACCGCCCAGTGGCTCCTGCACGGCGTCCAGGTGAAGAGCACCGAGGTCGTGGACGACGCGGTCGCGATGATGCACCGCCTCGTCGACGTGGTGCACTCGCCCCTCGCCCAGCCGCTCCAGGCCGCGTCGCCGGACACGATGGAGATCACCGAGGTGGAGCAGCTGCTGTCGTCGACGGAGCGCCGGCACGCCTGACGATCAGCCGATCGCACGCACCCACGCGCGCTCCAGACCGGCTCGGTCGAGCAGTTCCGCTGGACGCACCTCGAGGTCGTCCGCGACGAAGTAGAAGACCGCGTCGACGTCCTCGACCGGCCGTCCGGTGAACTCCGCGTACGCCACGCGGTAGAGCGCGAGTTGGAGCTGCCGCCGCTCCAGGTCCTCGGCCCCGGACGGCGCGCGCCCCGTCTTCCAGTCGACGATCTCGATCCGCCCGTCGATCTCGTACACGGCGTCGAGCTTGCACACGACGCTGTGCCCCAGGAACGGGATGTGGATCTCGCGCTCCACCTCGACCGGGGTGCGGTCGGCCCAGCGGGACCGTGCGAACGTGGCCTGGAACTCGGCGAGCCGCCGGGCGTCGTCGTCGGACGGGGCAGCGGCCGTGCCGCCGTGCTCGTCGACGTCGGCGTCGAGCTCGCCGTCCCAGGCGTCGAGGGTCTCGAGCGACCCCGACGGCCGGGCCCGGCGCTCGACCCACTGGTGGAACAGGGTCCCGAGGCGGGTCGCCCGGTAGGGCCGCTCCGGCATCGGGCGACGGAGCCGCTCCGCGACCGCGGCGGGTTCCGTCAGGTAGTCCTTGAACCCCGAGGCCGGGATCCGGTGGGGCACGGTCACGACGTGCCGGTCGCGGTGAGCGGCGCGTCGCTCGGCGAGCAGGAGGTCGAGGTCGGCCGCGTACCGTCCGGCGGCACCCGGGTGCGCTGCCCGCACCCGGTCGGCGGCCGCCAGGACACGCGCGCCCCGTTCGCCGAACGGCAGGTGGGGCCACGGCATGGTCGCGCCGGAGTCGGCGAGCGGGTTCTCGTCGAACTCGGTCCCCGCCGGGATCGCGTCCGGATCCACGACACCGGCGGCGACGAGGTCGGCGAGGTAGCGACTCGGCTCCGTCGGGCGCACGCCGGTCCCCCAGTACGAGCCGGTCACGAGCAGCGCCTGCCGTGCGCGGGTCAGCGCCACGTAGGTGAGCCGGCGCTCCTCGTCGAGGTTGCTGCGCCCGACGGCCTCCTTGAAGGTCGCGATCGCGTCCGCGACCGCCTTCTGGGTCTCGGCACCCCGCCAGGCGAGATGCGGGAGCTCGTCGGCGTCGCCGCGGAACTCGTACGGCAGCCGCCCGAAGCCGAGCCAGCCGGTCGAGCCCTCCTGCGGACGGGCCGGCAGCGCGCCCTCCACCATCCGCGGGACCGCGACGGCGTCCCACTCGAGCCCCTTCGCCCCGTGGATGGTCAGGATCTGGACGGTGCCGGGTTCCGGCTCCTCGCTCCGCGGCCCCATGTCGTCGCGGCGCGCGGCCGCGTCGAGCCAGCCGATGAACGAGCCGAGATCGGCTCGGTCGTCCGTCGCCACGAACCCGGCGAGTTCGTCGAGGAAGGCGTCGAGGTGGTCGGACGCGCCCTGCTCGTGCGCCGCGACCTCGACGTCGAGCCGCATCTCCTGCACCACGAGCGTGACGAAGTCGACCAGGTCACCGCCGGCGCGGGCGCGGAGCGCCGAGAGGGCGGCACCGAGCGCCCGCATCCGGAGTCGCCCCTCGGCGCTGATGTCGGCGGTCGCCCCGTGCTCGTCGGGTGCGGTCGCGACGAAGTCGAGGGCGTCGACGAGCGACCCGTGCTCGCCGGCCGCGACCGAGCCCCGGAACGCGTCCGCGACCGCGGGGTCGAGACGCGCGTGCGTGTGGTCGCGCTCGAACAGCCACCGGCCGACGCGCTGCAGGGCGACGACGTCGGCGGGACCGATGCGCCAGCGTGCGCCCGTGAGCAGGCGGATGAGCTCGTTGCCGGCGGACGGGTCGTGCAGCACCCGCAGGCAGGCCACGAGGTCGACGATCTCCGGCCGCTGGAGCAGGCCGCCGGTGCCGAGCACGCGGTAGGGCACCTCGCGGTGGCCCAGCGCCGCGGTGAAGGCCGCGAGGTCCTTCCGGGCCCGGAGCAGCAGTGCCATCGACGTGCCGGGTCGCGCCGCCCGCCGGGCGGCGAACCAGTCAGCGACCGCAGCGGCTTCCTCCGGCAGGGTCTCGGGGAACCGTGCCTCGACCGTGCCGACCTCCGCACCCGGTCGGGGGCTGAGTTCCTCGACGCGGACGCGCGCGGCCTCGGTGAGCGGCGCCACGAGGGCGTTCGCCCCGACGAGCACCGACACGGGGTTCCGCCAGCTCGTCGAGAGCGCGTACGTCCTGGGCGACGCGTCGTCCGCGCCGAAGTCCCGGGGGAACCGTGCCAGGTTGGCCGCGCTCGCCCCGCGGAACCCGTAGATGGACTGGTGCGGGTCACCCACGGCCATGACGGGGTGCCCGCGGAACAGCCGCGCGAGGAACCGCGTCTGGACGACCGACGTGTCCTGGTACTCGTCCAGGAGCACGACCCGGTAGCGGGCGCGCAGGTCGTCCGCGACGCGCGGTGCCGCCTCGGCCGCGGCGAGGGCGAGGGCGATCTGGTCGGAGAACTCGACGAAGCCCCGCTCGGTCTTCTGGCGTCGGAACGTCTCGACCAGCTCCACCAGCGGCGCGAGTCCGCCGACGGCCGGCACCGTCCCGACCAGCGCGGCCGACGGCTTGCCCCGGGTGGCGGGGAGTTCGAGCAGCGCGGTGAACTGCTCCGCGAAGCGACGGAGCCGGTCCGGGTCGACCAGGTGCTCGCTCATCGCGCCGTTGAGGGCGACGAGCGCCGCGGTGACGGTGTCGACGTTCCGGCCCAGACCCGCCAGGCGGTCGTCCTGGGCGGCGACCACGACGCGTCGCGCGAGCTGCCAGGCCGACGGCTCCGTGAGGACCTGCGACTCGCCGTCACGCCCGACGAGCAGGGCGTTCTCGCGGAACACCGCGTTCGCGAAGGCGTTGTAGGTGGAGACCGTCGGGGCCTCGAAGGCGTCGGCGGGCTCGATCAGCCCGGCGCCCTCGAGCGCGGCGATCCGGTCGTTGATCCGCACGCCGAGCTCACCGGCGGCTTTGCGGGTGAAGGTCAGGCCGAGCACCTCGTCCGGGCGCACCGCGCCGTTCGCGAGCAGCCACACGACCCGGGAGGCCATGGTCTCGGTCTTCCCGCTCCCCGCGCCCGCCACGACGAGCGCCGGCGCGAGCGGCGACTCGATCACGGCGCGCTGCTGGTCGGTGGGGCGAGGCCGCCCGAGGGCGTCGGCGATCGCGTCCGCCGAGTACCGCGCCGCGGGGCGGGCCGCCGCGTGCATCGCAGCCGACGGGGCCGCCGCGTCCGCCGATGCCGTCGGCGCGACCTCGGCGTGCCGGTCCTGCTCCGCGGCGGGGGCGCCCGTCACCAGGTGACCTCCCCGACGACGTGGATCCGGCACTCGACACCGGTCCGGGCGCGCTCGCAGTGGTCGTCGACGTGGGCGACGAACACGCGTCCGGCCATGCCCTCGGCGACCGTGTGCAGGCGCTGCCGGTAGGACGCGCGGGCGTCGTCGTCGAACGCGGGCTGGACCCGTTCCGTGAACGCGTGCCCACCCTGCCCGCTCGCGACGAACACGAGCCGTGCGTCCGACACGGGGACGTCGGCCGGGAGGCCCTCCACCGCCCCGTCGGCGAGCGCGAGCTGGTACGCACCCAGCTGTGCGTGCTCCGGCATGGCGGACTTGCCCGGCATCGTCGTCCCCGTCTTCAGGTCGACGACGCTGACGGTGCCGTCGGGCGCTTCCTCGATCCGGTCGATGCTGCCGCGGAGGCGAGCGGGGCCGGTCACCAGCACGAACGACGCCTCGGCACCGAGGACGCGACGGCCGGCGGCGGCAGCGGTGCGGAGGTAGTCGCTGAGACCCTCGATCATCCGCCGCGTCCGAGCGCGTTCCCGCTCGGCGATCCAGTCGGACTCGAACACGAGCTCGGACCACCGGTCCTCGACGCTGCGCCAGAGCGACTCGACGTCGACGTCGGTCGCGTGCTCCATGGCGTCGTGGACGATCGTCCCGATGCCCATGGCCGGGCTCGGTGCGCCACCGCCGAAGGACTGGGCGAACCAGTGCAGCGGGCACTCCTCGAAGGTCCCGATGCGCGACGGCGACACGGCGACGGTCGGGGGCACGGCCACCCCGCCGTCCTCCGGCACCACCGGTTCCGCCGTCAGGTCGACGAGGGGTCGGTCGGTGCTCGGCTCGGCGATGCCGTACCACTCGTCCGGATCGGCCCCGGGGACGCCCTCCGCCGCCAGGCGTGCCAGGGCCGATGCGGCTTCCGGATCGCCGGTGGTCACGACCCGTCGGCGCAGGGACCCGGCCATGCCCCGGAGCGAGAGCGGGTGGGGGTTCGGCGTGCGGTCGGGTGGCACCGGGACGAGCCGGAGGAAGGGGCTCGGAGCCTCGTCGTCGTTGGCGATGCTGCCGAGCACCACCTGTGTCGTCGCGCGGGACACCGCCCTGGCGAACAGCCGCAGCTCGTCGGCGACCACGGCGGCGCGCTCGTCGGTCGGTGTGCGCTCGATCCCGGCGGCGGCCCGGACGAGGCCGTCGGGGTCGAGCAAGCTGCCACGGACGCGGGTGTTCGGCCACACGCCGTCCTGGAGTCCGAGCACCACCACGACGTCGCACTCCACCCCGATGGTCGCGAGCGGCGTCACCACGCGGACCCGGCCGGCGGTCCGGTCGGGTCCGATCGTGTCCTCGGGCAGGTCGGCGCCGAGCAGGTCGTCCACGAACACACGCGCCGGGGCGTCCGGTGTGCGTTCGACGAACCGCTTCGCCGCCGTGAACAGACCGACCACCGCGTCGAGATGCCGGTCCGCCTCGGCCGCGCCGACACCGCCGGCGGCCGACTGCCCGCCCCACGTGCGGGCGAGTCCGCTGCGCTCCCACAGCCCCCAGAGCAGTTCCTCGATGCTGGCGCCCCCGGCGGCATCGCGGCGCGCCCGCTCGAGGCTCGCCGCGAGGCGTCCGGCTCGGCGCGCGAAGCCCGCGTCGATCGTCGTGAAGCGGTCCGGGCCGGAGAGCGCCTCGACCAGCAGGTCGTCCGCCGGGCGCGTGCCCCCGGCGGCGAGCTCCTCGCGGCGCAGGGCGAGCCGCAGCCGCCGTACCGCGAGGGCGTCGAGGCCGCCCAGCGGCCCGGACACGAACGCGGTGGCGAGGGCGGGGTCGAGCGCGCGGACCCCGAGGGCGACCGCCGCCGCGTCGATGAGCGCCCGAGCGGCGACGTCGTCCCGCGGGCGCGCCGGAGCACTCGCGGCGGTGGCGGGGACCTCGGCAACGGCCAGGGCGCGGACGAGGTCCGGCACGGCTGCCCCGCTCCGCGTGACGACGACCATGCGCTCCCACGGCACGCCGTCGAACAGGTGGTGTTCCCGCAACCGACGGGCGACGGCGGCCACGAGGCCGGCGCGGCTCGGGGCCTCCAGGTGCACCACGGCGTCGGCCCGGTCGTCCGCACCCGCGGCGGCCGCCACCCGCTGCCGCCCCGCGGCCGCCGCACCGATCCGGGCGGTGACGGCGCTCACGAGCGCCCGGATCGCGGGCGGGTGTCGGTGGACGGTGTCGAGCACGACCTCGTGCACGACCGGCACGCCGAGCCGGACCGCCAGGCGGCCGAGCACGTCGGGCTCGGCGCCGCGGAACGCGCTCGAGGCGATGTCCGGATCGCCGAAGGCGACGATCCGCACGCCCCGTCGGGCGAGCGCACCGAGGAACGCGACCTCGCCCTCCACGAGTTCCTGGGCGTCGTCGACGAGGACGTGGCGGAGCGCGGCGACCGCGGGCGGCACCTCGCCCCGCGCCACGGCCGCGGTGGCGAACGCCACGAGTTCCGCCGCGTCGAGCGCGGTCTCGCGGTACGCCGTGACCGCCGCGCGGTACTCGTCGACGAGGTCCCCGACGGCCGCCCACTCCGGGCGCCCGTGGTCGCCTGCGAGTTCGCGCATGTCGTCGGGCTCGATGCCGGCGGCGACCGTGCGCATCATGACGTCGCGCAGCGCGGTCCGGAAGCCGGCACGTTCGCGGACGGCAGGGGTGATCGGATCGGGCCAGGCCGGGCCGGTGCCGTCGACGGCGTGCCCGGCGATGAGGTCGGCGAGGACCGCGTCCTGTTCCCCACCGGTCAGCAACGTCGGGGCCTCCTGCCCGACGAGCGCTGCGGCGTGCGTGACGACCTGGAAGGCGAGCGAGTTCACGGTCCGGGCGAGCGCGCCGGGCACCACGCGGTCCGCGGCCGCCGCCAGGCGGTCCCGCAGGGCGGTGGCGGCCGGACGCGACGACGTCAGGGTCAGGATGCTCGTGTACCCGTCGGCGCTGACGCCCCCGGGCTCGGACAGCAGGTGGGCGACGAGCTGCGCGAGCACCGTGGTCTTGCCCGTGCCCGGCGCACCGATCACGGCGGCGCACGTGTCGTGCGGCAGCGCGAGCACGGACCGCTGCGCGGGGTCCAGGAGGACCGGGGCGACGACCACCGCGGCACCCGCCCGCCCGCGACCGGTCAGCCCGGCGTCGCGCAGGACGGCACGGCGGGGCGCACTGGTCGTCGAGGTCGCGGTCGGCACGCCGTCACGCTACCGAGGGCCGCCGACACCACCGGGACGGCGCGCATGTGCGCTGTGGGTGAACGCCGGAGCCCGCCCCTGGGCCCTCGGATACGCTGTGCTCGTGGACATCAAGATCGGCATCACCAACAGCCCGCGTGAGATCGCCTTCGAGACCAAGCAGACGGCCGCCGACATCGAGCAGGCCGTGTCGGCCGCGCTCTCCTCGGGCGCCACGCACCTGTCGCTCCAGGACGACAAGGGCCGACGGTTCATCGTCCCGGTCGCGTCCCTCGCGTACGTCGAGGTCGGCTCCGAGGAGTCGCGCCGCATCGGTTTCGTCGCCTGACCCCTCGGTCCACATGGAACTCCTCTTCGCCGTGCTCGGCGGGATCCTGACCGGCCTGTTCGCGCAGATCGTCGTGCCGTGGCACGTGACGCGGGGCGTGTTCCTCGCCCCCGCCGTGGGCGGGGCCGTCGCGGCCGTGCTGTGGGAGGCCCTCACCTGGGCCGGGTGGTCGTACGGCGAACCCTGGATCTGGGTGGTCACGCTCGTGGTCGCCGGTGTCGTCGCGCTGGTGACGGCGTGGTCGGTCGGGCGCCGGCGGGAGCGCGCGGACGCCGCGTTCTTCGAGCGCCTCCGCACCGTCGGTACCGCTTCCTGACGCATCCGCCGGGAGGCCCGGTCGGCCGGGAGCACCACGGTCCGGAGCGGAGACCCGGACCGGGTCCGGGATCCGCACCGGGTCCGGTCACCCGGTTCGGCTCAGGCGGTCAGCCCGAGGGCGTCCATCCGCCGGGTGTGGGCCGCGATGAGTTCGGTGAACACCGGCTCGAGGCGCTCCTCGTCCTCACGGGCGTGCGAGGCGAGCGCCGACCGCGCCACGAGCAGCGTGTCACCGACGAGGCGCCGCCCCCACATGGCGAGGCGCGAGGCCACGAGCGGGTCGCGGGCGATGTCCGCCGTCAGTTCCTCGACGACCGCGGGCTCCTCGCGCGCGTCGAACACCCCACGCAAGCGGTTCCGGACGTCCGTCGGCAGCGACCGGGCGAGGTTCGCGAACAGGTCGTTGAGGATCCCGGCCGTCACGTAACCGGTGAGGATCGACTCCGCCCAGTCCGCACCGGCCGTCCGTCTGAGGAACGCGTCGATGGCCTCGCGGTGGGGCTCCATGAGTTCCGCCGGCTCGTGTCCGGACCGTTCGATCTCGGCCACGATGGCGCGGTGCCGATCGAGCGCGGTCGTGGCGAGCACGCCCGTGACGAGGCGCCCCGACATGGTCGGCGCCGAGGCACCGGCGCGCCCCATGGCCTCGTACAACGACAGCTGCAGGTACGCGGCCTGGCCCAGGTAGACGGTCAGTTCGGGCGAGACGTCGTCGAGTTGGAGCCGCTCGACGGACGCGGCCGCGCGGGGGTTCCGCGACGCCAGCCAGCTCGCCGCGAGACGCGCGCGTCTCCGGTTCCACCACGACACCACCGGACCAGCATAGGGGCCGCGCCCGAGCCCCATCCCCAGTCCGCCAGCGTCCCGAACTGCGGAAATGCGCAGAACGGTAGACTGAGCGGACTCCCCGACAACGAACAGGGTTGAACTCTTTGACTTTCTCAGATCTCGACATCGAGCAGGACATCGTCGACGCGCTCGCGGCCAAGGGCATCACGGAGCCCTTCCCGATCCAGCAGCAGACGATCCCGCTCGCACTCACCGGCCAGGACATCATCGGCCAGGCCAAGACCGGAACGGGCAAGACGCTCGGCTTCGGCCTCCCCCTCATCCAACGGCTCGGGCACGACCCCGAGCCGGGCGTCAAGGCGCTCGTCGTGGTCCCGACCCGCGAGCTCGCCGTCCAGGTGTTCGAGGACCTCGAGCTCGCCGCGTCGAACCGTCCGGTCAAACTGGCCGCGATCTACGGCGGCAAGGCGTACGAGGGCCAGATCGAACAGCTCAAGGACGGCGCGCAGATCGTCGTCGGCACGCCGGGTCGCCTCATCGACCTCCACCGGCAGCGGGTGCTCGACCTCGGCCACGTGCAGGAGATCGTCCTCGACGAGGCCGACAAGATGCTCGACCTCGGGTTCCTGTCGGACATCGAGCGCATCTTCCAGTCGGTCCCGGCGGTGCGCCACACCATGCTGTTCTCGGCGACCATGCCGGCCCCGATCGTGGCGCTGGCCCGGCGGTTCATGTCGAAGCCGATCCACATCCGCGCTTCCGACCCGGACGAGGGCCTGACCCAGGCGAACATCAAGCACCTCATCTACCGGGCGCACGCGCTCGACAAGGACGAGGTCATCGCCCGGATCCTCCAGGCCGACGGGCGCGGCAAGACCGTCGTCTTCACGCGGACCAAGCGCGCCGCGGCCCGGCTGATGGAAGAGCTCCAGGACCGCGGGTTCAACGCCGCGGCGGTGCACGGCGACCTGAACCAGGAGCAGCGGGAGCGCGCGATGGCCGCGTTCAAGGCCGGCAAGAGGGACGTGCTCATCGCCACCGACGTGGCAGCGCGCGGCATCGACGTCGACGACGTGACCCACGTCATCAACCACACGATCCCGGACGACCCGGACACCTACCTGCACCGGGCCGGGCGGACCGGCCGCGCGGGCAAGACCGGCATCGCGGTGACGTTCGTCGACTGGGACGACCTCCACAAGTGGTCGCTCATCAACAAGGCGCTCGACTTCGGGCAGCCGGAGCCGACCGAGACCTACTCGTCCAGTCCGCACCTGTACACCGACCTCGACATCCCGGCCGGCACCAAGGGCCGTCTGCCCGGTTCGTCCCCGCACGCGGCCGCGCCGGCCAAGCAGCGGTCCGAGGGCGGCCGTTCCGAGGGCGGCCGGTCCGAGGGCGGCCGGTCCGGGTCCGGGTCCCGCTCGCGCACCCGGTCGGGAGGCCCGACCACGACGAGTGCGCCCGCCGCGGGCTCCGACGCGGTCGGCGCGGAGCCGGAGGCGGCGGAGACCACCGCCGGCACGACCGGTCCCGAGGGCAGCTCGCCGCGGCGTCGGCGTCGCCGCCGTCGTGGTGGCAGTGGTCAGGCCGGGTCGACGGCCGCCGATGCGGCGGCCACCGGCGGCGAGTCCGCGGGGTCTGCGGCGAGTTCGTCCGCGGCGAGCGGTCCGGCTGCCGAGTAGTCCGCACACGGTGGTCGTCCGGCGACGACCACCGTGACGGGTCTCGTCGACGCGCGTCCAGCCTCCCGGCCGGACGCGCTTCGCTCGTCAGACGGTGAGTCGGGATCCCTCGCCGACGACCGGTTCGGAACCGGTCGCGGACGCGACGATGGTTCGGAACGCGCGCTCGGCGGTGCGGTGCTCGCCGAGCCGGTTCGGCTTGCCGGTGCCGTGGTAGTCACTCGAGCCGGTCACGAACAGCCCGTAGCGGTCCGCCCAGTCGAGCAGGACGCGCTTACCGTGCGTCAGGTTCTCGCGGTGGTCGACCTCGAGCCCGCCGAGTCCGGCCTCGACGAGATCCTCGAGCGCTCGCTCGTCGAGCACGATCCCCCGGGTCGACGCCGCCGGGTGCGCGATCACGGGGACCCCGCCCGCGGCACGGATGAGCTCGACGCCGGCCAGCGGCGACGGCGCCTCGTGGGGCTCGTAGTAGCCCGCGGCGGGGTGCAGGATGCCGCGGAACGCCGCGCTGCGGTCGGCCTCGAGCCCGGCGGCCACGAGTGCGTCCGCGATGTGGGGCCGGCCGATCGTGGCACCCGGGCTCGCCTGCGCGATGACGTCCTGCCACGACACCGGGTGGTCGCGGGCGATCCGCTCGACCATGCGCATCGCACGATCGACGCGGCCCTCGCGGATCCGCTGCGTCTCGGCGACGAGTCCGGGGTGGGTGGGATCGACGAGGTACCCGAGGACGTGCACGCTCCGGTAGCCGATCCGCGTGCTGAGTTCGAGCCCGGGCAGGAGCGTCATCGGGAGCGTCCGGGCCGTCGCGATGGCCTCGTCCCACCCGGCCGTGGTGTCGTGGTCCGTCAGCGCCAACGCGTCGAGGCCCGCGGACGATGCCGCACGCACCAGGTCGGCAGGCCGCTCGGTGCCGTCCGAGACGCTCGAGTGCGTGTGCAGGTCGATGAAGGGATCGGGCACCCGGCCATGCTAGCCGTGGACTCCCCGGTGCCCTGGCGATCGACGCCCACGGCGCCCGGGTCGGTGCGCGACGCATGGTGGGATGATGTGAGCATGGCCGAGCCGACTCCCCGCGCGACGAGCAACCGATCGACGACCCCCGGGTCCTCGACCTTCAAGGACCACATCGCGTCCAACTGGGCGGAACACGACCGCGCACTGCCCGACGCACGCGAGCAGGCATCGTTCGCTGCCGAGCGCCGGGCACGGCTCTCGGCGCTGCACCCGGGCCGGACCCTCGTGGTCCCCGCCGGCCAGGCGAAGGTGCGCTCGAACGACTGCGACTACCCGTTCCGACCGCACTCCGCGTTCGCCCACCTGACGGGCTGGGGCACGGACGCGGTCGTCGGGTCGGTCCTCGTCCTGACGCCGAGGGCCGACGGCCACGACGCGACCCTGTACTTCCGAGCGAGTGCGGGCCGGGACTCCGAGGAGTTCTACGCGAACCCCGAGATCGGCGAGTTCTGGGTCGGACCGCGCCCGTCGCTCGAGGCGGTCGCGGCGGACCTCGGCATCGCGACGCGCGATCTCGGCGCATTCGCCGACGTGGCGGACCGGCTCGACACCCACGCGCTCCTCGTCCGGGACGCCGACCCCGCGTTCACCGAGGCGCTCGACGGCCGGCTCGGGGTCGCGGTGGGCGGGATCGACGCCACGAGCGACACGCCCGCGACGGACGACGTGCTCGCCCGCGACCTCAGCGAGATGCGTCTCGTCAAGGACCCGTACGAGGTGAACGAGCTGCGTCGTGCCGTCACCGCGACCAAGCACGGGTTCGACGACGTCATCGCGGACTTCGACACGGTCCTGGCACACCCCCGCGGCGAGCGCATCGTCGAGGGCACGTTCAACCGTCGCGCCCGGGCGGACGGCAACACCGTCGGGTACGACACCATCGCCGCGGCGGGCTCCCACGCCTGCATCCTGCACTGGACCCGGAACGACGGTGCCGTCGCGCCGGGCGACCTCATCCTCATCGACGCCGGGGTCGAGGTCGAGAGCCTCTACACAGCCGACATCACGCGGACGTTGCCGGTCTCCGGGCGCTTCACGGAGGTGCAGCGCCTGGTCTACGACGCGGTGCTCGAAGCCGCGGACGCCGCGTTCGCCATCGTGCGCCCGGGCATCACCTTCCACGACGTCCACGCGACCGCCATGCGCGTCATCGCCGAGCGGACCGCCGAGTGGGGCTTCCTCCCGGTGAGCGCCGAGGAGTCCCTGCGCCCGGAGGCCCAGTACCACCGCCGCTACATGGTGCACGGCACGAGCCACCACCTGGGGCTCGACGTGCACGACTGCGCGAAGGCCCGTCGCGAGCTCTACCTCGACGGCATGGTCGAGGCCGGCATGGTGTTCACGATCGAGCCGGGCCTGTACTTCCAGGAGGACGACCTGACCGTCCCCGAGGAGTTCCGCGGCATCGGCGTCCGCATCGAGGACGACATCCTGGTCACCGAGGACGGCGCGGAGAACCTGTCCGTCGGCATCCCCCGCACCGCCTCGGACGTCGAGGCCTGGGTCGCGAGCCGCTGAGGCCAGAGGTCGACCGATACCCTGCTGCCCGTGAGCACCCCCGAGACGCGCCCGTTCACGATCGCGCCGGAGCACTTCGACGCCCCTGACGCCGTTCGCCTGCGCGCCGCCCAGCGCATCGAGATCGACGGCACGTACGGGCGCGACACCGAGCCCGGCGAGAAGCCCACGGCCGAGTCCATCGCGGTGTTCTTCGTCGCCCGCGACACCCACGGCGCGCCGCTCGGCTGCGGCGGACTGCGGGTGGTCGAGGACGGCGTCGTCGAGATCAAGCGCATGTACGTGCGGTCCGAGGCGCGCGGCACCGGGGTCGCCGCGGCGCTCCTCGCCCAGCTCGAGGTCGCCGCACGGACCCTGGGGGCTCCGGCGCTCGTCCTCGAGACCGGGACGGAGCAGCGTCGGGCGATCCACTTCTACGAGCGCGAGGGCTTCACCCGCATCGCGAACTTCGGCCCGTACGTCGGCGCTCCGTTGTCGGTCTGCTACGCCAAGGTGCTGACGGCCCCCGAGGCGTGACCGACTGACCCGCGTGCGGCTGGCCCCGCGCCGTCCACGTGCTCAGTCGGCCTGGTCGTCCCGCCGGCCGCCCTGGTGGCCGCGGTCCTCGGCGCCCTCGTGGTCGCCCGAGTCGTCAGATGCCGGCTGCGCGGGCGTCGGCGTCGGCGTCGGGCTGACCCGTTCCCCGTAGCGCGGCGGCTCGTCCACCGGTGCCTGGGGGCCCGGCTGGCCGGGGCGGGCCTCCTGTCCGGACGGCCGCTCGGCCCGGACGGCGCCCGGTTGCCCCTCCTGCCCGTACGGCGGCTGCTGCTGCTGTCCGGACGGCTGCTGCTGCTGCTGTCCGTACGGTGGCTGCTGTTGCTGTCCGTACGGTGACTGCTGTTGCTGCCCGTACGGCGGCTGCTGCTGCTGCCCGTACGGCGGCTGCTGCTGCCCGTACGGAGCCTGGCCGTGCCCACCCTGGGGCGGTCGGCCGGGGTACTGCGGCCCGCCGAACTGCTGGGGCCCCGCCGCCCAACCGCCCTGCTGCTGACCGAGCAGCTGCCGGGCCCGCATCGTGAGCTGGGGGTCGACGATGATCTGGTAGTTCATGGCGAGGACCTGGTGCACGCTCGTGAAGTCGCGCTGCCGCCGCGTCACCGAGAAGCTCACGACCCCGTAGAGCATGCCGAACGCGGCGCCGATGAGCGCGGCGGCCCAGAACGACCCGCCCGGCGCTCCGGAGAACAGCGTCAGCACGATCCCGAAGAAGAACCCGAGCCACAACCCGCTGAGTGCACCGGCGAGCGCCGCGCGTCCGTAGGTCAGCTTGCCCGTGACCCGCTCGACGGTCTTGAGGTCGTTGCCGACGATCGACACCTGTCGGACGGGGAAGTCCGCCGCGGCGAGCTGGGCCACGACGCGCTGGGCCTCGGGGTACGTCTGGTACGTGCCCAGGACGTCGCCGCGCGGTGGGGTGGGGAACGCGGCGCCGGGACGACCGAACGGGCTCTGAGTACTCACACAGGGCATCTTCCACCAGCACCCTTGGCGCCCGACGTGAACCAGGTGCGAGCGACTACGCTGGACGGGTGAGCGCCACGAAGGTCTTCGTCGCCCGCCTGGCCGGGTGCTCCGTCTTCGACCCCGCGGGCGATCGCGTGGGCCGCGTCCGTGACGTCCTCGTCGTCTACCGCCGAGCGGATCCGCCCCGGGTGGTCGGGCTCATCGTCGAGGTCCCCGGCAAGCGCCGCATCTTCGTCTCGATCGGCCGGATCACCTCGATCGGCGCCGGACAGGTCATCACGACCGGGCTCGTCAACATGCGTCGCTTCGAGCAGCGCGGGGGCGAGGTCCGGGTCATCGCCGAGATGCTCGGTCGCCGGGTGCTCGTGACGCGGGACCGCGTCCGCGCCACGATCGAGGACGTCGCGATCGAGGACCGCGGCCAGGGTGACTGGGAGGTCGCGCAGCTCTTCCTCCGCAAGCCGAAGACGACCCCTTCGCCGTTCGGCAAGGGCCCGACGACGTTCGCGTCCTGGAACGAGGTCACCGAGGAGGACACGCTCCCCGGCGAGTCCCAGTCGGCCGAGCACGTCATCGCCGCCTACTCCGACCTGCTGCCGGCCGACCTCGCCTCGACACTGCTCGACCTCCCCGCCGAGCGCCGACTCGAGGTCGCGGGCGAACTCCCCGACGACCGTCTCGCCGACGTGCTCGAGGAGATGCCGGACCAGGAGCAGATCGCCATCCTCTCGGGCCTCGAGGACGCCCGCGCGGCCGACGTCCTCGACCAGATGCAGCCGGACGACGCGGCGGACGTCCTCGCGCAGATGCCGGACGAGCGGAGCGAGGCCCTGCTCGAGCTCATGGAGCCGGAAGAGGCCTCCGACGTCCGCATGCTCCTCGAGTACGCGCCGGACACCGCCGGCGGGCTCATGACGACGGAACCGGTGATCGTCTCGGCCGACGCGACCGTCGCCGAGGGTCTGGCACTCATCCGCCGACACGAGCTCGCTCCCGCGCTCGGCGCCGCGGTGTGCGTCACCCTGCCGCCGTACGAGCCGCCCACCGGACGGTTCCTCGGCTTCGTCCACTTCCAGCGCATGCTGCGCTACCCGCCGAACGAGCGCCTCGGCACGCTCGTCGACACCCAGCTCGAGCCCGTCCGCGTCGACGCCAGCGCGGCCGAGGTCACGCGGATCATGGCCACCTACAACCTCGTGTCCGTCCCGGTCGTCGACGACGCCCACCGTCTCGTCGGGGTGGTGACGATCGACGACGTCCTCGACCACGTCCTGCCGGATGACTGGCGAAGTCAGGACGGGCCCTCCGGCCCGGCCTCCAGACCACGGCAACGCACGCGCAGGACCCCGGTGACAGCCGGAAGGAGGACCACAGGTGGCACGAGCACGAGATGACGACCGTCGCCGCACCGACCGCAACGAGCTCCGCCTCGACTCGCCGAAGGGCATGCGGACGCGGGTGCTGCCGAGCCGACACCGCGGCCGAGGGGACGCCTTCGGCCGACTGACCGAGGCGATCGCACGCGGCATGGGCACGCCGTGGTTCCTCGTCGGGCTCACGCTGTTCGTCGTGGTCTGGATGGGCTGGAACACGCTCACCCCGGCGGCTTGGCAGTTCGACTCCGCAGCGATCGGGTTCACCGCGCTGACGCTCGTGCTCTCACTGCAGGCGTCGTACGCGGCACCCCTCATCCTGCTGGCGCAGAACCGGCAGGACGACCGCGACCGCGTGCAGTTCGAGCAGGACCGGCAGCGCGCCGAGCGGAACCTCGCGGACACCGAGTACCTCGCCCGCGAGGTCGTCGCGCTGCGCCTGGCCGTCCGGGACATGGCGTCGAAGGACTTCATCCGCTCCGAGCTCCGGTCGCTCCTCGAGGAACTGGATCGTCGCGACGAGGCAGCGGCCGCCGCGGCCGCAGCGGCGGCGTCCGACGCCGCCGACGCCGCCGCGAAGGCCGGACAGGAGACGGCGGCGAGCGGTCTGCATGGCTGAGGTCGCGCCTCCCGGTCGACCCGCGACGACCGGTGACGTCGCGCTCGCGGGTGCCGTCGTGGCCGCGCTCGGTCGTGTGCTCGACCCGGAGATCCGCAGGCCGGTGACCGAACTCGACATGGTCCGGAGTGTCGACGCCGAGCCGGGAGGCACGGTGCGGGTCGACCTGCAGCTCACGATCGTGGGGTGCCCGGCCGCCGACACCATCGAGCGCGACGTCCGCGCGGCCGCCGCGAGCGTGCCCGGCGTGGCCGACGTCGTCGTCGACCTGTCCGTGATGTCCCCGGCCCAGCGGTCGGCCCTGACGGAGCGGCTGCGCGCGGGGCGCCCGCGCGGGGTGCAGTTCACCCCCGAGACCCTCACCCGCGTCGTCGCCGTGACGAGCGGCAAGGGCGGCGTCGGCAAGTCGACCGTCACCGTGAACCTCGCGGTGGCGCTCGCCCGCCGCGGGTTGCGCGTCGGCGTCCTCGACGCGGACGTGCACGGGTTCAGCGTGCCGGGCCTCCTCGGGCTCACCGACGAGCGTGGGCGGGCGCCGCGGCCGACGCGGGTCGACAGCATGATCCTGCCGCCGGTGGCCCACGACGTGAAGGTCGTCTCGATCGGGATGTTCGTCGACGACGCCTCGACGGCCGTGGCCTGGCGGGGGCCGATGCTCCACCGCACGATCACCCAGTTCCTCACCGACGTGTGGTTCGGCGACCTCGACGTCCTCCTCCTCGACCTGCCGCCCGGCACCGGTGACGTCGCGATCTCGGTCGGGCAGCTGCTGCCCCACGCCGAGGTCCTCGTCGTCACCACACCGCAGGCGGCGGCGGCGGACGTCGCCGAGCGGAGCGGCGTCGTGGCGCGCCAGACCGGTCAGCGGGTCGTCGGTGTCGTCGAGAACATGGCCGGCCTCGTGCAGCCGGACGGCAGCGTCCTCGAGCTCTTCGGGTCGGGCGGCGGTGCCGAGACCGCCCGACGGCTGTCCGTCGGGCAGGACGAGCCCGTGCCGGTGCTCGGGAGCGTGCCGCTGTCGGTGGCGCTGCGCGAGGGCGGGGACGCCGGTGTCCCGGTCGTCGCGGCACACCCCGAGGACCCCGCTGCCGTGGCGCTCACCGCCGTCGCGGACCGTCTCGTCGGGATGGGCCGCGGTCTGGCGGGCCGGAAGCTCGGGCTCGGCGTGCGGTGACCCGCTCGTCGGGGCGTCGGCGCGGTCGCACCGCTGGATTCCGGTCGAACACCGGGATCACGCGGTTCGACCGGAAGCGAGCGGTGCGTCCCGGCGTCGGGAGGCTCGGGTCAGGTCGCTTCGCCGTCGTACGGCGCCGCCTCGCCCGCCTCGAGGGTCTCGACGGGCGCGGTCGCCCGGACCGCCGGCGGGGTGATCGGCTGCGGCGTCTCGCCCACGGAGTCGGCCAACAGCGCGTCACGGATGATGCGCCGGGGGTCGTACTGTCGCGGGTCGAGCTTCTGCCACTCGATGTCGTCGAAGTCCGGCCCCATCTCGTCCCGCATGCGGGTCTTCGCGGTGTCGGCCAGGCCGCGGAGCATCTTGACGAACTGCGCGAGCTTCTGCGCGTACATCGGGAGTCGCTGCGGGCCCAACAGGAACACGGCAATGATCCCGATGACGAGGATCTTGTCGAACGAGATGGACACGGGAGAAGGGTAACGCCTCCGGCGGTCAGGTCACCCGTAGAGTTGATGGCCGAGGAGTGTGCGTGTCAGAGAAAGAGTCGAACTGGAAGTTCGCGGAGGACATCGTCGCGGAGCCCGAGGTCGTGGCCCGTGCGCGGGAACACTCCCTCGAGCTCGGCGTCGAAGCGGTGTCCCCCGCCGTCGGCGCCCAGATGAGCGTCATCGCGGCGGCGTCCCGCGCCACGGGCATCATCGAGATCGGGACGGGGCTCGGCGTCTCGGGGCTGTACCTGCTCGCGGGTGCCCCTGACGCCACGCTCACGACCATCGACGTCGAGGTGGACCACCAGCAGTACGCGCGCGACGCGTTCCTGCACGCCGGTGCCGTGCCGAGCCGCGTGCGCCTCATCCCCGGTCGCGCCGCCCAGGTGCTCCCCCGCATGAACGAGGCCTCGTACGACGTCGTCGTCGTCGACGCGGACCCGGAGAACGTCATCGAGTACGTCGAGCACGGGCTGCGGCTCGCGCGGATCGGCGGGACCGTCCTCGTCCCCCACGCCCTCTGGCGCGGCCGGGTCGCCGATCCCACCAAGCGCGACCGTGCCGCCACGGACTTCCGCACGCTGCTCACCGAGGTCTCGACGTCGGGGGCGGTCCGGAGCGCGCTCTCGCCCGCCGGTGACGGTCTGCTCCAGATGACGAAGGTCACCAGCTGATCAGAGCAGGTGCCGCAAGTACCGCTCCGGCGCGTCCAGGTAGGCGCGCCAGTTCCTGACCAGCTCGAGGTCCTCCCAGGCGGACGGCCGGATGCCCCACTCGCCCACCTCGTGCACCTTCGCACCGGGGAACGACGCCAGGATCGGCGAGTGCGTCGACAGCACGATCTGCGCCCGCGGATCCGTCAGGACGTCCTGCATGAGCCGCATGAGCTCGAGACACCCCTGGAACGACAGCGCCGACTCGGGCTCGTCGAGCAGCCAGAGACCCGGCCAGGTGGACCGGTCGGCGACGAAGTCGAGGAACGCCTCGCCGTGGCTCCGCTCGTGGAACACCGGTTCGGGCCGTCCGCCCGGGTGCTGCTCCAGGTAGGTGAAGAACCCGTACATCGTCTCCGCGCGCAGGAACGTGCCGTTGCGCTCCGCGCCGGGGTCCCGGACGAGCCGCAGGTGGTCGCCGAGTGTCGACTCGGACGCACGCGTGCGGTGCACCGCTCCGGTCGACCCGCCCTCGGCGTTCAGTCCGAAGGCGATGGCGAGCCCCTCGACGATCGTCGACTTGCCCGCGCCGTTGTCGCCGACGAGGACCGTGCACCGATCGAGGTCGAGCCCGGACTCGAGGACCTGCGCGACCGGTGCGAGGGTCGCGGGCCACACGCCGCGGGGCATGGGGTCCCCCCCGCGCTCCTCGATGCGACGGACGGGCAGGCGCGAGGCGGGCATGCGCTCATCCTGCCCGATCCGGGAGGCCCGCTGACCGCCGTCCGGGGAGGCGCGGCGACGGCGATCCGAGCGGCCCGGCGACGGCGATCCGAGCGGCGCGGCGCGGCGATCCGGGCGGCCCGGCGACGGCCGCTCCGGCGGCGGAGACGACGAACCGCCCGGGTCCGAGGACCCGAGCGGTTCGTGTGGTGCGTCGTGACGACTACACCGAGACGACCTCGGCGAGTGCGTCGTGGAGTTCCTTCGCCTCGGCATCGTTGACCGAGACGACCAGACGGCCTCCACCCTCGAGCGGAACCCGCACGATGATGAGTCGACCCTCCTTAACAGCCTCCATCGGCCCGTCACCGGTCCTCGGCTTCATGGCTGCCATCAGATGTCCCCTTTCGTGCAGTACATGCCCGTCCATTATCCGGCACGGAGGGCCGATCTGCGAAACCATCCAGCTCGACGTACCCCGAACCGCCCCGGGAGCCGGATCACGGCGGCGTCCAGTCGTACCCGTTGATCCACCAGCAGGAGTACATCCACGCCACCTGCAGCGCGATCGAGACGGCCACCACGGCGACGCGGTACGTCACCCATCGCGGGCGGGCGACGATCGCGAGCATCGGGAAGAGCGGCATGAGGATGCGCCAGGTGCTCGACTGCGGGAAGAACACCGCGAGCAGGTACACGAAGTACGACGCCGACCAGATCCGCAGCTCCGGCCCGATCGCCCGGGCGGGCGGCATGAGGAGGAACCCGGCGAACCCCGCGAGCACGAGCACGAGCAGGACGCCGCCCGCGGGCTCGTGGAACCACCAGTCGAACCCCTGGATCCACGGCGCGAACGGGACGAGTTCGTGTCGGCCGATGTAGGACTGCCGCCAAGCGAGCTCGGTGTCCGTGTACGCCTTCGGCACCCCGGTGACCGCCCACGCGATCGTCGGCCACGCCAGCCCGACGAGCCCCGCGACCACGGCCACGACCGCCGCCGGGATCGCGGCGCGCAGCGACAGGGGGTCCGCGGCACTGCGGCGCACGAACCGCAGCACGAGGTAGCCGACCATCATGAGGGCGATCGCCAGGCCGGTCGGCCGGGTGGACCCGAGGACGACCACGACGGGCAGCATCCACCAGAACCGGCGCGTGACGAGCAGCCACAACGCGAGCGTCAGGAGGAACACCCCCATCGACTCCGCGTAGGCCACCTGGAACATCGTGGACACGGGGGCCACGCAGAACAGCACCGTCGCGAAGGTCGCCGTGCCCTCGGGCAGGAACCGGCCGACGAGACGCCGGAAGAGCAGGGCCGCCGCCCATCCGAACAGCACCGAGACCGTCACCGCGACGACCGCGTACCCCGCCCCGGTCGCCTCCATGAGGCCGCGGACGAGGAACGGGTAGGCGGGCATGAAGGCCCAGGCGTTCTCCGTCACGGCGCCGTCGGTCCCGATCGGCAGTGTCGCGGGGTACCCCGTCTGGGCGATGAGGGCGTACCAACGGCCGTCCCAGATCGTCGCGAAGTCGAGGTAGCGCGGCGACGCCAGCGTGAACGAGTTCTGGGTCTGGACGCGCGCGAACGCGGCCAGCAGCCCGAAGGTCACGATCCGCGCGAGGACGTACACGATGGTGACGCGGAACCACCACGGCACCATCCGGTACTGCACGAGCAGCCGGACCCGGACCGGCCGTCGCGGGCGCTCCCGCTCCGGCCTCGCGGTCGTCAGGCCGTCAGCCACCGCCGGAGGCCCTCCTCGACCGCGGTGATCTGCGCGACCGGCACGCGCTCCTCGTCGTGGTGGGCGAGCGCCGGGTCCCCGGGGCCGTAGTTGACGGCGGGCACGCCGAGCGCCGAGAAGCGGGCGACGTCCGTCCACCCGTACTTCGGCTTCGGGGCGGCGCCCCCGACCGCGGCGACGAACTCCTGCGCGAGCGGCGCGTCGAGCCCGGGGCGCGCACCGGCCGCGAGGTCGACGATGGTGACGTCGTACCCGTCGAACAGTTCGGTGACGTGCGCCACGGCCTCGTCCGCGGAGCGGGAGGGTGCGAAGCGGTAGTTGACGTGGAGCATGACCTCGTCGGGGATCACGTTGCCCGCGATGCCGCCGGTGATCCCGACGGCGTTGAGGCCCTCGCGGTACTCGAGACCGTCGACCTCGACCGTGCGCGGCTCGTAGGCGGCGAGACGGTCGAGGGCCCCGGCGATCTTGTGGATGGCGTTGTCACCGATCCAGGAGCGGGCACTGTGCGACCGCTGGCCGTACGCGCGGACCTCGGCGCGGAGGTTCCCGTTGCACCCGCCCTCGATCTGGGCGTTCGACGGTTCGCCGAGGATCGCGAAGTCCCCGGCGAGCAGCTCGGGCCGCGTGCGAGCGAGGCGCCCGAGGCCGTTCAGGGCGTCGCTCACCTCCTCGTGGTCGTACCAGACCCACGTGACGTCCACGGTGGGGTCGACGAGGTCGTGCGCGAGCTTGAGCTGGACGGCACACCCGCCCTTCATGTCGACGGTGCCGCGGCCCCACAGGACCTCGGCGTCCGCTTCGGTGCGGGTCTGGGTCGGCAGGTTGGCGTTGAGCGGCACGGTGTCGATGTGACCGGCGATGACGACCCGGCGATCACGGCCGAGCCGCGTCCGCGCCACGATCGCGTCGCCGTCGCGCACGACCTCGAGGTGGTGGAGCGGCGTGAGCACGGCCTCGATGGCGTCCGCCAGTCCGCCCTCGTTCCCCGACACGGACTCGACGTCGCAGATCGCGCGCGTGATGTCGATGGACGAAGCGGTCAGGTCCAGCGTGGCGACGGGCATGGGGGCAGCCTAGCGGGGCCGCCCCGGCACCCGACCGGGAGGCCCGCGACCGCCCGCGCGGACACGCAGGACGAGCGGCTGAGGGGGGCCGGGCCTCCCGTCCGGACGGTCTGCGGACGGACGGAGGGGCGCCGCTACCCTGGTGCCCGTGACCGAATCGAGCAGCAGCACCGACGCCCAGCAGCGTGACCCGGACGCCGTCGGCGACGACCGGGTGCCGACACACGCGTGGGGGCACGGTCTCGCGACGATCGCCGCGGACGGCACGGTCCTCGACACGTGGTTCCCGGCGCCGCGGCTCGGCCGACGGCCCGAGGGCACGGACGGTGCCGTTCCCGCCGACCTCACCGAGGCCGCCGGCGACGACCCGCGCCGCGGCGTCCGGCTCACGGTGACGACCGTCGAGATCACCCTCGACGCCGCGCCCGCCTCGACCCCGGATGCGTACCTCCGGCTCCACCTGCTCAGCCACCTGCTCGTGCGGCCGAACACGATCGCGCTCGACGGCGTGTTCGCGCACCTGCCGAGCGTGGTCTGGACGAACGCGGGTCCGGTCGCCGCCGACGACTTCCCGCGACTCCGACCGGCACTGCAGCGGGCCGGGATCGTCGCGCACGCGATCGACAAGTTCCCCCGGCTCCTCGACTACGTCGTGCCCGACCGCGTCCGCATCGCGGACGCCGCACGCGTCCGGCTCGGCGCGCACCTGGCGCCGGGCACGACCGTCATGCACGAGGGCTTCGTCAACTTCAACGCGGGCACCCTCGGCGACGCCATGGTCGAGGGCCGCATCTCGCAGGGCGTCGTGGTGGGGAACGGCAGCGACATCGGTGGTGGCGCCTCCATCATGGGGACGCTCTCCGGCGGCGGCACCCAGCGCGTGCGCATCGGGGACCGCGCGCTCCTCGGCGCGAACGCAGGGCTCGGGATCTCGCTCGGGGACGACTCCGTCGTCGAGGCGGGCCTGTACGTCACGGCGGGCACGAAGGTCACGCTCGTCGGCGCGGCCCCCGCCCCCGACGGCACCCCCCGGACCGTGAAGGCCGTCGAGCTGTCCGGCGCGCCGAACGTGCTGTTCCGCCGCAACTCGCGGACCGGCGCCGTGGAGGCCCTGCCCCGGTCCGGCACGGGCATCCAGCTCAACGCGGCGCTGCACGCCTGACGGGCGGCCGGTCCGGCCGGCGCCGGGCCGGCCGGTCCGCTCCCGTTCCGTACGGGAACAGCCGCGGGGGCAGCCGCGGGGATCAGCCGCGGGGGTCAGCCGCGGGGCGGCAGGTCGCGCTCGGCGTGGCCGAGGTACAGCTGCTGCGGCCGACCGATCTTGTTCTGCGGGTCGGTGTTGAGCTCGCGCCACTGGGCGATCCACCCGGGCAGCCGGCCGATCGCGAACAGCACGGTGAACATCCGCGGCGAGAACCCCATCGCCTTGTAGATGACGCCCGTGTAGAAGTCGACGTTCGGGTACAGCTTCCGCGACACGAAGTACTCGTCCGCGAGCGCGATGCCCTCGAGCTCCATGGCGATGTCGAGCAGGTCGTCCTGCACCCCGAGTGCCTCGAGGACCTCGTGGGCGGACTCCTTGACGAGCTTGGCCCGGGGGTCGTAGTTCTTGTAGACCCGGTGCCCGAAGCCCATGAGCTTGACGCCGTGTTCCTTGTTCTTCACACGCTCGACGAACCGCGACACCGGCTCGCCCGAGTCACGGATCTTCGCGAGCATCTCGAGCACGGCCTCGTTCGCACCACCGTGCAGCGGACCGTAGAGGGCGTTGATCCCCGCCGAGATCGACGCGAACATGTTCGCCTTCGTCGAGCCGACGAGTCGCACGGTGGACGTCGACGCGTTCTGCTCGTGGTCCTCGTGCAGGATGAGGAGCCGCTCGAGCGCCTTCGACAGGACCGGGTTGACCTCGAACGGCTCGGCCATCGTGCCGAAGTTGAGCCGCAGGAAGTTGTCGACGAAGCTCAGCTGGTTGTCCGGGTACAGGAACGCCTGCCCGATGCTCTTCTTGTGCGCGTAGGCCGCGATCACGGGGAGCTTGGCGAGCAGGCGGACGGTCTGCAGCTCGACCTTCTCGGGGTCGTCGACGTCCATGTCGTCCTCGTAGTAGGTCGACAGGGCGCTCACCGCGCTCGACAGGACGGACATCGGGTGCGCCGAGTGCGGCAGGGCGTCGAAGAGCCGCCGGAGGTCCTCGTGCAGCAGCGTGTGCCGCCGGATGCGGTCGTCGAACGCCGCGAGTTCGTCCGCCGTGGGGAGCTCGCCGTAGATGAGGAGCCAAGCGACCTCGAGGTACGTGCAGTTCGCCGCGATCTGCTCGATCGGGTACCCGCGGTACCGGAGGATCCCCTGCTCGCCGTCGATGTAGGTGATCGAGCTCTTCGTCGCGCTCGTGTTCACGAAGCCGTAGTCGAGCGTCGTGAAGCCGGTCTGTTTCGTCAACGTCGCGATGTCGATGGCCGACGCACCGTCCGTGCTGCGCAGGATCGGGAACTCGGCGGTACCTCCCGGGTAGTGGAGGACCGCGGTGGGTGCCGCCTCGTCCGGGGTGCCGGTCGAGGGCAGTGTGGCCGCCTTCTGAGCGTCATTGGCAGTGTCAGTCACGACGACAGCCTAAACCGACGACCGTGGCGCACGCGCACGGGAGGCCCGGCGCCCGTCAGCGCGGAACCGGCGACTCCGCCGCGTGGTCGGCGACCGGACCGGTCCCGGACGACCGCAACCGCACGACCGCGGCATCGATGCGCTCGTCGGTCGAGGTGAGGGCGATGCGCACGTGCGAACCACCAGCACTGCCGTAGAACGTGCCCGGTGCGACGAGGATCCCGAGTTCCGCGAGCGCCGCGACCGTGGCCCAGGCGTCCTCGCCGCGCGTCGCCCAGAGGTACAGCCCGGCCTCGCTGCGGTCGATCCGGTAGCCCGCCGCCACGAGTGCCGACGCCAGGCGGTCGCGCCGTCCCGCGTACCGCGCCTTCTGCTCGCGGACGTGGGCGTCGTCGGCGAGCGCGACGATCATCGCCTGCTGCACCGGCGCCGGGGGCATCATGCCGGTGTGCTTGCGGACGGCCAGGACCTCGGCCAGCACCCGCGCGTCACCCGCCACGAAGCCGGCGCGGTAGCCGGCGAGGTTCGACTGCTTGCTCAGCGAGTACACGCTGAGCACGCCGTCGTGCGTGTCACCGACCACGCGGGGGTCGAGGATGCTCGGCGTCGGGGTGTCGTCGTACGGCGGCTCCCACCCGAGCTCCGCGTAGCACTCGTCGCCCGCGATGACCGCGCCGAGGGCACGGGCTCGCTCGACCGCGACCCGGAGCTCCTCGATCGACAGCACGCGGCCGTCGGGGTTGCCCGGCGAGTTGAGCCAGACGAGCTTCGTCGACGCCGGCCAGGACGCGGGGTCGTCGGCGGCCAACGCCTCGGCGCCGACGAGGGCCGCGCCGAGCTCGTAGGTCGGGTAGGCGGCCTCGGGGAACACGACCGTGTCACCGGGGCCGATGCCGAGCCACAGCGCGAGTCCGGCGATGAACTCCTTCGACCCGATCGTCGGCAGGACCTCGTCCGTCGTCAGGGTGATCCCCTGGCGTCGGCCGTACCAGGCGACGATGGACTCGCGCAGCGCGGGTGTCCCGGCCACCTGCGGGTAGGCATGGGCGTCCGTGGCGTCAGCGAGAGCGCGACGGACGAGCTCGGGCGTCGGGTCCACGGGCGACCCGACGCTCAGGTCGACGATGCCGTCCGGGTGGCCGCTCGCGCGATCCTTCGCGGCGGCGAGCTGGTCCCAGGGGAAGTCCGGCAGGTCGAGCGGCACGGGTCAGCCCCGCGGCGGCTCGGCGAGCACGACCGGGTGGTCCTGGTGGATCACACCGACCTTGGCGGCGCCGCCCGGCGACCCGATCTCCTGGAAGAACTCGACGTTCGCCTTGTAGTAGTCCGCCCACTCCTCGGGGAGGTCGTCCTCGTAGTAGATGGCCTCCACCGGGCACACCGGCTCACACGCACCGCAGTCGACGCACTCGTCGGGGTGGATGTAGAGCGAGCGGTCGCCCTCGTAGATGCAGTCGACCGGGCACTCGTCGATGCAGGCGCGGTCCTTGACGTCCACACAGGGCTGGGCGATCACGTACGTCACGGTTCTTCGGTGTCCCTTCGAGGCGGCAGCGTCGAGTCTACTCCGGGCGGGTGAGCGTCCCCGCCGTCGGCGCCGTGGCGTCGACGGTGGCCGGACCGCGCTCTCGGCCGTCGGCGGGAACCGTGCCCGCCGGCGGAGCGCCGCGAGGGGGCAACGACGGCCACGCGAGCACGAGCATCGCGATCACGGCCGGCCCGAACGTCCACACGTACCCGGCCGTGTTCGCGAGGACGAGCGGCGAACTCGTCCCGCCGACCGCCACGAGCACCTGGGTGACGAGCAGGACCCCGAGCGCCGCCGCCGTCACCATCCACCGGGAGCGGAAGACGAGCCGGACGCCGAGCAGCAGGCACGCGACGAGCAGCGTCGTGATCACCATGCCGACCGGGAGGCTCCCCAGGGTCTGCTGGTGGGTGATCGTGCCGAGGCCGCCGACCACGGCCCCCGCTGCGAGCGCGGCGACGACGAGCAGTGACTGCACCCCCCGGCCGTGCTCGGCGAACGTCTGCGCCGCCGGCGCTGCGGGTGGCGCGTCGTGCCGGAAGCCCTCGCGCGCGGGCGCCTCGAGCCGTGCGCCGTGCGGCATGACGTACGTCAGGCGCTCGGGCTGCTCGGGGTCGAGGGGATCGACCGTGAGCTGGCTCCGGTACTGCTCGAGCGCGGCACGCACCCGGGGGCGCACCGGCAGCACGTCGACGACGAGGTCGGCCTGACCGCTGTCGGCGTCGACGATGATCGAGAACGGGACGTCCTCGGCACGGGCGGCGTACCGGGCAGCCGCATGCACCCGCACGTGGTCCGGGTGTCCGTACCCGCCGTCGTCCGCGTAGCTGACCACGGCATCGGCACCCGTCGAGCGGATCGCCGCGCGGACGTCGTCGACGACCTCCCCGAGGTCCGCCGCGGTGAGCGAGTCGGCCGGCGCGTCCTCGGCGGCCGTCGCCCGCCCGTCCGCGGCCCACCGCATGCCGGAGTCGCTGTACCGACGCGGCGGCAGGTCCGTGGGACGGGCGCCGGGGCCGCCGAGCCACAGGTGCCGAGGCCCGCCGAGCGCGGCGAGCGCGGCCGCGATCTCGGTCTCGCGGTGCGCGGCGACCCGGGGCGCGTCGCCGAAGAGCGGCGCGAGCGCCGGCGTGAGCATCTCGCCGCGTTCACCCCGCGTCGCGGTGAGCACCGTCACGTCGGCACCGAGTTCGACCAGGGTCGCGATCGTGCCCCCGGTCGCCAACGTCTCGTCGTCGGGGTGGGCGTGGACGAACAGGACACGCTCGGGGCGCGTCGCCGGGGTGGGCGTGGACATCGCCACCCAGGGTACGGGATCGGCTGGGATCGGCTCGGTGGCGGAGCGCCGCCGGACGGCGGTCAGCGCGGGGTGACGATGTACGTCGCGGTCACGCCGTCGTGGCCGGTCGAGAAGGCGAGCACCACGCGGTACCGGTCGCTCCGGAAGAGGCCGAACGCGCTGCGGGCGTCGCTCCGCACGGCACCGTCCGCGAAGCCGTCCGCGGTGAGCCGAGCGTGTGCCGTCGTGAACTCCGCGACCGAGGCGACGCGGACCTGCACCACCCAGCCCGACCCGGCGGGTCCGCTCCCCCCGCCGAGGACCGTGCCGTCGACGAGCGGGACGGCGTGGGTCGGGAACCCGGCGGGGACCGCACCGTCGGTCGTCACCGCCGCGCCCCGCAGGGCGGCGTCGAGCGCGCCGTCGATGCCGCCGGCCACCTGCCGCATCCCGCGCTGGATCGAACCGCCCGTGACGCCCTGGAGGCCCGACCGGACGCCCGACGCCACCGACGACGCGACCGCCGTCCCGACCCCCGAGACGCGGTCGGTGATCCCGGCGCAACCCGTCAGCCCGACGGCGAGGACCGCCAGGACCGCGGCCGTCGGCACGACCCGCGGTCGCGCCGCACGGCGATGCGCCCGGCCGGAACGCGGCGTGCGCGACATCAGGCGAGCCAGGCCCGGGTCGCCGCGACGAAGGCGCCCACCCCGACCGGGATCGACGCCTCGGCGAGCGGGGCGAAGAACGGCGAGTGGTTCGTCGGGACCTCGGCGCCGTCGGCGAACAGCGCCGGGTCCGTCGTGCCCGTGAACCAGTACACGATGGGGGCCTCGGCCGCCGTCGCGAGGTCGCCGACGTCCTCGCTCGCCATGCCGAGCACCGAGTCACCGGCCACGAGCGACGGCACGACCCCCTCGAGGGCGGCCAGCACGCGCCCGGCGGCGTCGGCGTCGTTCACGAGGACGTTCGCGCCGGGCCGCACCCGGACGAGCGGCTCGTCGAGGCCGCCCGCCGCCGATTCCGCCGCGACGATCCGGCGCACCGCCTGCTCGACCTGGTGCCGGGTGTCGTCGGTCTGGGCACGCGTGCTCACCTCGATCGTCACCTCGTCGGGGATGATGTTGGCGCGGGTGCCACCGTGGATGCTGCCGACGGTGACGACCGCGGCCTGCCGGGGACCGACCTCCCGGGCGACGACCGACTGCAGCCGTACGACCGCCGACGCGGCGGCGACCACCGGGTCACGGGTCGTCTGCGGCGCGGAGCCGTGGCCGCCCCGGCCGCGGAACGTGATCGTGAACCGGTCGCTCGCGGCCATCACCGGCCCGGACCCGACCGTCACCCGTCCGACCGGCTCGGGCGCGGTGTGCTGCCCGAGCACGACGTCGGGGCGGGGGACGCGACCGACCAGGTCGTCGTCGACCATCGCGCGGGCACCGCCGATGACCTCCTCGGCCGGCTGGAACACCGCGACGACGGTCCCCGCCCACGAGTCCCGCGTCGCGATGAGCCGCTCGAGCGCACCGAGCAGCCAGGTCATGTGCAGGTCGTGACCGCAGGCGTGCATCGTGCGGGTCTCGGAGCCGTCCTCGTCGACGGCGGTGTGGACGCTCGCGTACGCCAGGCCCGTTCGCTCCTCGACCGGCAGGCCGTCCATGTCGGCGCGGAGCCACACCACCGGGCCGGCAGCGTTCTCGAGGACCGCGACCACGCCCGTGCCACCGACCCCCGTGGTCGGTTCGAGGCCGAGCGATCGGAGATGGTCCGCGACGACACCGGCGGTCCGGTGCTCGGCGAACGCGAGCTCGGGGTGCGCGTGCAGGTCGCGGTAGATGTCGAACAGCGGGAGCGTCGTCACCCGACAACCGTAACCGGCTGCCGTCGACGCGACGGGCATCTCGTCCGGGAACGACGACGCCCGCCGGCTCCGGAGGGGCCGACGGGCGTCGTCGTGTGCGGAGGGACCGCGGCTCAGGCGTCCTGGCGCTTGAGGCGCGCCGTGGCCCGGGCCCGGGACTGGGCGTCGAGCTCGACCTTGCGGATCCGGACGGCGTCGGGGGTGACCTCGACGCACTCGTCCTCGCGCGCGAACTCGAGGCACTCCTCGAGCGAGAGCTGCCGGGACGGCGTCATCGACTCGAACGTGTCGGCCGTGGACGACCGCATGTTCGTGAGCTTCTTCTCCTTGGTGATGTTGACGTCCATGTCGTCGGCGCGCGAGTTCTCGCCGATGACCATGCCCTCGTAGACCTCCTCGGTCGGGTTGACGAAGAACGTCATCCGCTCCTGGAGGTTCGTGATCGCGAACGGGGTCACGACGCCGGCGCGGTCGGAGACGATCGAGCCGTTGACGCGCGTCTGGATGGGGCCGGCCCACTCGCCGTACCCGTGCGAGATCGCGTTCGCGATGCCCGTGCCGCGGGTCTCGGTGAGGAAGGCGGTGCGGAAGCCGATGAGCCCACGCGACGGGACGATGAACTCCATGCGCACCCAGCCCGTGCCGTGGTTCGTCATGTTCTCCATGCGACCCTTGCGCGCGGCCATGAGCTGCGTGATCGCGCCGAGGTACTCCTCGGGCGTGTCGATCGTCATGTGCTCGTACGGCTCCTGGAGCTTGCCGTTCTCGTCACGCCGGGTGACGACCTGCGGCTTGCCGACCGTGAGCTCGTAGCCCTCGCGCCGCATCTGCTCGACGAGGATCGCCAGGGCGAGCTCGCCGCGGCCCTGGACCTCCCACGCGTCGGGACGGCCAATGTCGACGACCCGGAGCGAGACGTTGCCGACGAGCTCGCGGTCGAGGCGGTCCTTGACCATGCGCGCGGTGAGCTTGTGCCCCTTGACCTTCCCGACGAGCGGGCTCGTGTTCGTGCCGATCGTCATGGAGATCGCGGGATCGTCGACCGTGATGGTCGGCAGCGGGCGGACGTCCTCGGGGTCGGTCAAGGTCTCGCCGATGGTGATGGTGTCGAACCCGGCGACGGCGACGATGTCACCCGGGCCGGCCGACTCGGCGGGGAACCGGTCGAGCGCCTTCGTGATGAGGAGCTCCGTGATGCGGGCGTTCACGACCGAGCCGTCGTGCTTGACCCACGCGACGGTCTGCCCCTTCTTCATGGTGCCGTGGAAGATGCGGAGCAGCGCGAGACGACCGAGGAACGGCGAGGCGTCGAGGTTCGTGACGTGCGCCTGCAGCGGGTGGGTGTCGTCGAACGTCGGCGCCGGGACGTGCTGGAGGATCGCCTCGAACAGCGGCTCGAGGTCGTCGTTGTCGGGCAGGGTGCCGTCGGCGGGCTTGTTGCGGCTCGCGGCACCGTTCCGGCCGGACGCGTAGACGACCGGGACGTCGAGGATGGCGTCGAGGTCGAGGTCGTCGACCTCGTCCGAGAGGTCCGACGCCAGCCCGAGCAGGAGGTCCTGGGACTCGGCGACGACCTCGTCGATGCGCGAGTCGGGACGGTCCGTCTTGTTGACCAGCAGGATCACGGGGAGCTTCGCCGCGAGCGCCTTGCGGAGCACGAAGCGCGTCTGGGGCAGCGGGCCCTCGGACGCGTCCACGAGCAGGACGACGCCGTCGACCATCGAGAGGCCGCGCTCGACCTCGCCACCGAAGTCGGCGTGGCCCGGGGTGTCGATCACGTTGATCGTGATGCGTCCGCCGTCGTTGAACTCGGCCGCGTGGATCCCGTTGTAGAGCACCGAGGTGTTCTTCGCGAGGATGGTGATGCCCTTCTCGCGCTCGAGGTCGTTCGAGTCCATCATCCGGTCCTCGCCCTCGAAGTGGGCGTCGAACGAGTTGGTCTGCGTGAGCATGGCATCGACCAGGGTGGTCTTGCCGTGATCGACGTGTGCCACGATGGCGACGTTGCGCAGGTCGGACCGGGTGGCGAGCGCCATACAGGACTTCCTTAGAGCGTGAGGGAGAGGATCGGGCAGAATGCCCGGCGTCCGAGTCTACCGGGCGCGGACGACCCGGAGGGACCTTGGACGAGGACGTCGACACGCCCACCGCGAACACCGCTCCGCCGACGTCCCGCGGCCGGCTCGCCGCCGAGGTCGTCATCGTCCTCGCCCTGTCACTCGGGGCGAGCGCCGTGTACTCGATCGTCGAGATCGTCGACGACCTGACGAAGACCACGGCGCTGGCGTCGCAGACGACGACGCTGAACACGTCGCAGGACGACCGCTCGCTCTTCGACCTGCTCGACCAGCTCATCGGCGTCGCCGTGGACCTGGCGCCGGTCGCGCTCGTCGCGTTCCTGCTCTGGCGGAGCGCGCGACCACACCTGGCGCGGCTGGGGATCGACCGCTTCCGCCCGCGTGCGGACCTCGGGGGCGCCGCAGGTCTGGCCCTGCTCATCGGCGTCCCGGGGCTCGGCCTGTACTTCGCCGGACGGGCGCTCGGCATCACGGTCGACGTCGTGCCCACCGCGCTCGGCACGTACTGGTGGACGGTCCCGGTGCTCCTGCTGTCGGCGATCCGCTCCGGCCTGCAAGAGGAGGTGATCGTCGTCGGTTACCTGTACGAGCGCCTCGGCCGGCTCGGGTGGGGCCGCTGGACGGTGATCACGTCGACGGCGGTCCTCCGCGGCAGCTACCACCTGTACCAGGGCTTCGGCGCGTTCGTCGGCAACGCCGTGATGGGCATCGTGTTCGGCTGGGTGTACACGCGGTGGGGGCGGCTCCTGCCGCTCGTGATCACGCACTGCCTGCTCGACGCCGCGGTGTTCGTCGGCTACCCGTACGTCGCGTCGGCGTTCCCACACCTCTTCGGTGCGCACTGACCGCTCCGTCGATCGGTTCGGCGCCCACCGACCGCGCATCGGATCGGCCGAGACACCGGCGACGGCCCCAGATCGAGGGGGTTTCGCAGGTCAGCGGTCCAGTGAGCGCCCGAGGACGCCTACCGTGGAGGCATGGCGATCCCCGGCGTCGGCGAGCTGGCTCCCGACTTCACCCTCCCCGGCACGCTCCTGCGCCGCGGAGAGCGGACCGACGACGCCTACTCGCTGCGCGCGCAGATCGGCCGGACCGTCGTGCTCGCCTTCTACCCCGGGGACGCGACGCCCGTGTGCACGGCGCAGATGTGCAGCTACGAGCGTGACCTCGACGAGTTCCTGGAGCTCGGGGCCATCGTCTGGGGGGTCAGTCGCCAGGGACTCGACTCGCACGAGTCGTTCGCCCGCGGGGCTTCGCTGTCGTTCCCGCTGCTCGCCGACACCGCGGGCGAGGTCGTCCGTGCGTACGGTGTCCGAGCCCCGGGCGTCGGTGTCCGGCGCTCGGTGTTCGTGATCGGCCCGGACGGGGTCGTGCGGTGGCGCCACGTCGGCCTCGTCGGCATGCGGTTCCCGAAGGCCTCGACCATCCGCGAGCACGTCGAGGCGCTCGTCGCCTGAGGGCCAGGACCGGAACCCGCGACCCCCGTTCCGGCGCCCACCGCTCCGCCGGGGCGGCACCGCCGACGCGCGGTGTTCCACTGGACACGGCGCGCCCGGGATGACGTCTTCGACCGGGGGGCTTGACACCCGAACGGGGGGTACCCGTTAATTGGTATCGGAGAGTCATCCTCCTTCAGGACTGTCTCCCCGGGGAATCGGGTCTTTCTCCGGTTCGCGGTGCGTGTCACGCCCGCTCGGCAGAATGTCCCCGGGGAGACCTCTCCCCACTCAGGGACCCGCACCGCATGCTCCACCGCAACACGCAGCACTGCAAGGAGGAATCCGCAGACCGCTGCGGCCCCCGCCGACGGGTACGGCAGGAACCGCAGCTGTCGGCTCCGTTCCCACGACGACCACGGGTAGGTCGTCCGGGAGCGTCCGGCGCAGCACCGGCGATGACGACGGGTACGTCATCGCCGGTGCAGCGGCCACTCGTGTCTGCGACCATGGGAGCGTGAGCGTGCCGCACGACGACCCCGTCCCGTTCCGGCTCGTCGCGCCCGGGATGCGCCGCTTCGCCGTCGCCCTCTGGATCGTCGCCATCGCCCTCGTGCCCATCGGGCTCATCACCGACGGCCCCCGCGCACTGCTGCTCGTCCCCGCCCCGTCCGCGTTCACGGCGTGGTTCGCCTGGACCGCTCTCTGGCGTCCCCGCGTGCTCGCGACCGCCGACGGCGTCGTGGTCGTCGACGTCCGTCGCACGACGCGGATCGCGTGGGGCCGTGTGCTCGAGGTCCGATCACGGTTCGGCCTGGAGGTCGTCACGAGCGAGGGTGACCGCCGCACGTGGATCGCCCCGCGGCCCACCGCGCGTCTCCGCCTGACCCCCGTCGCACCGCTCGGACCGGGAGGCCCGGCGCAGGCCGCGGAGACCACCCTCACCGTCGCCGAGGCGGCGGACCGCCTCCGGGCCTTCGTCCCGTCCCCGGCGCCCCTCGAGGGCCCGCCGCCCGCCGAGGTCACGCCCGCTCGGATCGAGCACCGCGTGCACGGCTGGAGCGTGGTGGCGCTCATCGCGCTCGGCCTGCTCGGGTCGATGGCTGGCGCGCGCATCTGAACCGGGCCTCCCGGTCCGGCCCGGTGCGCCACCGGAACCGGCCGGGGAGGCCCGACCAGGGCCTCCCGTCAGGCGTCCGCGCCGGCCGCCAGGATCGCCCGGCGCAGCTCGCGACGCTCGCGCTGGACCTCCGGGTCCGGCAGCGGGACGGCGGCGATGAGGCGCTGCGTATACGGGTCCTGCGGGTCACGCAGGATCTGGTCACGCGTGCCGAACTCCGCGAGCTTGCCGTGGTGCATCACCGCGATCCGGTCCGCCAGCACGTCGATGACGGCGAGGTCGTGCGTGATGAAGAGGCACGCGAAGCGGAACTCGCGCTGCAGGTCCTTGAGGAGCTCGAGGACGGTCGCCTGCACGGACACGTCGAGCGCGCTCGTCGGTTCGTCGGCGATGAGGAGTGCGGGCTTCAGCGCCAGTGCCCGGGCGATGCCGATGCGCTGCTTCTGCCCACCCGACAGCTCGTGCGGGAAGCGGGTCGCGTAGGCGCGCGGCAGCCGGACGCTGTCGAGCAGGGACTCGACCTCGCGGTTGAGCGCGCCGCCCTTGATGCCCTTCGCGAGCAGCAGCGGCTCACCGATCGACTGCCCGATGGTCATCCGCGGGTTGAGCGACGACGCCGGGTCCTGGAACACGATGCCGGCGTTCTTGTGCACCTGACGGACGAGCGACCGCGTGGACTTCGACAGGTCCACGCCCGTGACGTCGAGACGGCCCGAGGTGATCGGCAGCAGCCCGATCGCCGCGCGACCGAGCGTCGTCTTGCCCGAGCCGGACTCGCCCACGAGACCGACGACCTCGCCCTCGTGCACCGTGAGGTCGACGTGGTCCACCGCACGGAACGCCTTGACGCGCCCGCGGCCCGGGTACTCGATCACGACGTCGTCGAACGCGAGGACCGGCTTGCCGACCTCGGGCACGTCGTGGTGCACGGGGTGCACGACGGCGACCGGCTCGTCCGACTCGACGACGTGTTCGAGCGTCTCGGTCACGTCGATGGCCTCGCCACCGGCCTGCCCGAGCCGCGGCACGGCGTCGAGCAGCGTCCGGGTGTACTCGTGGCGGGGGTCCGCGAAGACCGTGGCGACCGTGCCGGTCTCGACGGCCTCCCCCTGACGCATGACGACGATGCGGTCCGCCAGGTCGGCGACGACGCCCATGTCGTGCGTGATGAGCAGGACCGCGCTGCCGAGCTTGCCCGCGAGGTCACGGATCAGGTCGAGGATCTCGGCCTGCACCGTCACGTCGAGCGCGGTCGTGGGCTCGTCGGCGATGAGGAGCTTCGGATCGCACGAGATCGACTGCGCGATCATCGCCCGCTGACGCTGACCGCCGGAGAGCTGGTGCGGGTACGAGTCGAACGCCTTCTGCGGGTCGGGCATCTCGACCATGGCGAGGAGCTCGATCGCGCGGTCGCGTGCCTCGTTCGGCGAGATCCCGTAGTGGATCCGCAGCGTCTCGACGATCTGCGAGCCCACCGTGAACACGGGGTTCAGCGCGGTCATCGGCTCCTGGAAGATCACCGCGATCTCCTTGCCCCGGTAGTCCCGCATCTGCGCCGGACGGAGCCCGAGCAGTTCGGTGCCCTGGAAGCGGACCGAGCCGTTGACGCGGGCGTTCCTGGGCAGCAGCCCCAGGATGGACATGGAGCTGACCGACTTGCCCGAACCGGACTCGCCGACGAGCGCCAGGACCTCCCCCGAGCGGATCTCGTAGCTGAGGTGCTTGACCGCGGGGGTCCAGTAGTCGTCGACGGCGAAGTCGACGTCGAGGTCGGTGACCTCGACGATCGGCGCACCGACCGTGGTCCGGGTGGCAGTCGCGGAGGCGGGCGTGCTCGTGCTCATCGACGTCCGGTCCTTTCCCGGCCGCACGAGGCGACCGCGTGGTTGGTGTTGACGATGTGCGGAGCGCTGTGGCGACCTGCGACGATGGCCGCATGGTCTCCCCCGCGCCGGATCCGCGCACCGTGTTCGTCTCGAGGTTCAACCGCGTGCTGGCGATCGCCCTCTGGGTCATCGTGGCGGCGCTGCTCGCCGCTGGCGTGGCGAACGGCCACGACTGGCACCGCTGGCTCGGCCTCGTGCCCGCGGCGTTCGGCGGACTGCTCGGCTGGACCGCGCTCTGGCACCCGCGCCTGGTCGTCGACGACGACGGCGTCGAGGTGGTCAACGTGTTCCACACCGCCGACGTCCCGTGGGCGGCGCTCGTGCACGTCGACACCCGCTTCGCCCTGACGCTCGTCACGCCGCACCGCAAGGTCGCCGCCTGGGCGGCCCCCGCGCCCGGCCGAGCGGGCGTCGCCCTCGCGCGGCGCCGCAACCAGCGCCACGGCCGAGTCGGACTGACCCCGACCACCGCGCCCGGCGAACGCAGCGCCGGTGACCTGCTGTCGACGGAGTCCGGCGACGCGGCGTACCTGGTGCGTGAGCACTGGGACGGCCTGCGCGAGTCCGGTCGGATCGAACTCGGCGTCGCCGACACGGTCGCCGTACCCGTGCGCCTGCACGTCGTGACGATCGCCCTGCTCGTGGCGACGGGCGTCGGCGGCTGGTTCGCGATCGCCGCGCAGTGACACTCGCGCGGCTCCGCGCCCGCTGACGGTCAGGACCAGGGCGGTCACGCGCTGATCATCTCCGACTCGGAGGAGTTGTGGAGCTCGCGCTCCTTGGTGCGACGGATGCTGAACCGCTTCGAGCGCGGGTCGAACGCGTCGCGCAGGCCGTCACCGACGAAGTTCACGCACAGGGCGAGCAGCACGATGAACGAGGCCGGCCACCAGAACAGGTACGGCCGCGTCTGGAACGCCGACTGGTTCTGGCTGATGAGGAGACCGAGCGACGAGTCCGGCGCCTTGATGCCGTAGCCGAGGTAGCTCAGGGCGGTCTCGAGCAGGATCGCGGTGGCGATGAGCAGGGTCGCGGAGACGATGATCACGCCGATCGCGTTCGGCAGGATGTGCCGGAAGATGATCCGGATGTCGGACGCGCCGGCGACGCGGGCCGCCTCGACGAACTCACGCTCGCGGAGCGACAGGAACTCGGCGCGCACGAGTCGGGCGATGACCATCCACGACACGAGTCCGAGCAGCAGCGCGAGACCCCACGCCCCGAGGCCGTTCGCCGTCTTGCCGACGACGGCGCCGATGACGATCGCCGGGATCACGATGAAGATGTCGGTGATGCGCATGAGGATCGCGTCGGTCTTGCCGCGGAAGTACCCCGCGACCGCGCCGACGACCACGCCGATGAAGGTCGCGAAGACGCCGATCACGATCATGACGAGCACCGAGTTCTGGATGCCCCGCATGGTGAGCGCGAAGTAGTCCTTGCCGATGCGGTCCTGGCCGAACGGGTGGTCACTGCTCGGGGCGCCGCCGCCGACGAGCGGGTTGAGCGCCTTGTACGAGTAGTGCCACCACCCCGGGATGGGACCGAGTCCGATCGCCGAGATGCTGAACAGGATCACGAGCACGTAGACGACCAGCGAGATCACCGCGAGCTTGTTGCCGAGGAACCGACGCAGGATGATGCGGCCCTGGCTCTCGCCGGGCTCGTGTTCCTGACCGGAGGCCGCGTCGTCGAAGCCGTCGCTGATGTTCGGCTCGAGCGGGGCGCCGCCCTGCAGGGTGCTCATCGCATGTCCTCCGTGTTGGTCGTTGCCGTGCTCATCGGACGCGCACCCGCGGGTCGAGCACCGAGTAGGCGAGGTCGGCGAGGAAGTTGAAGACGATCGCGGTGATGGCGATCACGAGGAAGTACCCCATCACCGGATTGACGTCCGTGATCGACAGCCCGCTGTTGAACAGGGCGCCCATGCCGGAGATCGCGAACACGGTCTCGGTGATGATCGCGCCACCGAGCAGGGCGCCGATGTCCGTCGCGACGAGCGTCGCGATCGGGATGAGCATGTTCCGCAGCGCATGCCGGACGATGACGGTCCGCTCCGGGAGGCCCTTCGCACGGGCCGTCCGCACGTAGTCCTGCTCGAGGACCTCGAGCATGCCGGACCGCGAGTAGCGCGTGTACGACGCGAAGCTGATGAGCAGGAGGCTGATCGACGGCAGCAGCAGGTGCGTGTAGGTGTCGAGACCCGTGATCCAGAAGTCGGCCTGGAGGCCCGGGGTGCCCGATCCGACGGTCGCGATCGGTCGGCCGCCCACGAAGTTGATCGAGTAGTTGTGCCACGAGCGCATGAAGCGGTCGAGCACAATCACCCCGGCCGTCAGGAACGCGGTCAGCGCACCGATGCGCATCATCAGGCCGCGGTCGTGCCCACCGACGAAGTACCCGGAAGCGAGACCGACGACCACCGCCGCGACCGCGAGGATGAAGATCGTGCCGCCGGACGAGACGTTGAGCAGGCCCTGCAGCGTGAAGTAGCAGATGATCGCGATGAGGACGTTGATGCCGCCGACGAGCCAGGCACGGTTGTTCCTGGTGCCGGCGAGCATCGTCACCATCGCGAGTCCGAGACCCGCGCTGAACAGGATCACGAACACCGGACCCAGCGACGGGTCGTTGAACCAGCCGGTGGCCTCCATGAGCAGGAGCATGCCCGCGGTCACCACGGCCGTCAGGCCGAAGACGATGGCGCGGCGGCGGGCGTCGCCTCCGACGACGAGTTGCACGATCGCCCCGAGCACGACGGCGATGACGATGAGCGTCGTGACGGCGATGTGCGGCTTCGCGAGGAAGTTGTTGTAGTCGAGCGCGACGAACGACTTGAGCAGGACCGCCATGAGGAACGACGGCAGGGAGTACAGGAAGAAGCTGACGAGCGTGACGCCGTAGTCGAAGCCCGAGTAAGCGCGGAGCGCGGTGACGATCCCGAGCCCGATGCCGAAGATGATCGCGAGCACGAACGAGAAGGTGACGAGCTGGAGCGTCGACTGCATCGCCTGGGGCAGGAGCTGGGTCACCGGCTGGTTGTGGAACGTCGTGCCGAGGTCGCACTGTCCGATGACGCACTTGCCCACGCCACCGATCCAGATCCCCCAGCGGAGCGGCGGGATGACGTCGAGGTGCTGCGTCGCGACGCGCGCGGCGATGAGCGCTGCGCGGTTCGGGGAGTTGCTCCCCTGGAGGTCCTGCAGGGGGTTCCCCGCGATCGCCGCCAGGTTGTACATGATGAACGAGGCGGCGATGAGGATGAGGACCGAGACGAGGATCCGTCTCGCGATGAAGCTCACCATGGGCGAAGGGGCCTCTCCGGTGTGGGAAGGGTGCAACGGTCGATCACGTTCGTGACGCGCCGACCAAGGGTAACGGGTGCCGCTGAGCCCGACGAGCCCGGTTGGGGCGCCGGACGGGGCGGTGCTGCAGGGTCGCTCAGGCGGGGGGCCGCCGGAGTGACCGACGGGGCGGGGCGGGGATCGCAGGGCGTCCCCGCCCGCCCACACGGGAGGGCGCCGGACTCGTCGAGCCCGGCGCCCCCGCCGCGGTGGTGCTCAGGATGCGGTGGTCCTGGGGATCAGCCCTTGGTCCAGTCCCACACGTTCCAGAAGATCCCGTTCTGGCCGCCGAAGTACTTCACGCCGTGGAGCGTGGAGTTCGTGGCGAAGATGCCGGGGAGCTGGAACAGCGGCAGACCGTAGGCGTCGTTGAACGAGATCTTGTCGATGTCGACCTTCATGGACTGCAGCTTCGACGCGTCGAGGGTCGTCTGCGTGTCGACCGCGAGCTTCGAGGCCTTCTCGTCCGCGAACCGGTTGTAGTTGCCGGAGTTGCCGGTCTGGAACAGCTGCGGGACCGCCGCGTTGCCCGCACCCGGGTTCACCCAACCGAACAGCGAGGCGTCGTAGTTGCCGCCGGTGAGGAGCGAGCTCCAGTCGGGCGAGCCACCGTCGACCACCTTGAAGCCGGCCTTCGCCGCCGAGGCCTGGATGGCCTGGAACGTGTCGACACGGTTCGGGTTCTCGGTGTTGTAGAGGATCTTGACCGTCGGCGTCGCGCCGTTGAGGAGCTTCTTGGCGCCGGCGATGTCGACCTTGTTGTACTCGTCGGAGTTGTTGTTCTTGACCGCCTCGTCGTAGCCCTTCTGACCCGGCAGGAACAGCTGCGAGTTCAGGACCTTGGCGCTCTTGTTGATCGGGGTGACGATCGAGTCGAGGATCTGCTGACGCGGGATGGTCATGAGGAACGCCTTGCGGACGTTCTCGTCCTTGAACACGCTCGAACCGAAGTTGAGGTCGAGGTGGTCGTAGGCGACCTGGCTGCCCTGCTGGATCGTGATGCCGGACGCCTGCTTCAGCGCCTTGACCGTGTCGGCCGAGGCCTGCGGCTGGATCGCGTCGACCTCGCCGTTCTGCAGGGCCGTGACCTGGGCGTTGGCGTCACCGATGAAGCGCATGACGAGCTTGTTGAACTGGACCTCGTGCTTGCCCTTGTAGTACGGGTTCTTGCTGAAGGTCATCGACTGCTTCGGCGTCCAGGCGCTGACCTGGAGCGGGCCGCCCGAGACGAGGAGCTTCTTGTCGCTCGGCAGGCTCGTCTGGTCGTAACCGGTGTTGATGAAGCTCGCGACCTTCTTGAGGGTGTCGTTCGCCGGGGCCGGGCTCGCCGTGTTGCCGGCGGGGGTGTCCTTGAGCGCCTTGACGAACGCGGACTCGGAGACACCGGCCTCCTGCGACACGACGTGCGCGGGGAACTGGATCGGGTTCACGAGGTTCCAGTCGACGTACGGCTTCTTGTACGTGATGGTGATCGACTGCTTCGTGATGTTCGTCGGGTAGTCCGTCTGGAACGGGTAGCCGGCGGCGGACGCGAAGTACTGCGTGCCCTTGGTGACGTTGCCGTCCGCGTCGGTGGTGGCGGACTCGTAGTAGCCCGACGACTGCGCCCATCCGAGGAGGAGGTCGTCCGAGGTCATCGGCTTGCCGTCCGACCACTTGGCGTTCTTGTTCAGCGTGTACCGGACCTTCAGCGGGGAGCTGCTGATCTTCTTGTACGTGCCGAGGTCGGTGTTCGGCTCGACCTTGTAGTTCGTGCCGAGGGTCATGAACTGGGGCTGCGTGAGCTGCCAGATGAACCCGTTGGTGTCCAGGTTGCCCTGCGGGGTGTTGTAGTTGAACGAGGTCGCCTCGTTCACCTCAGCGACCGTCACGGTGCCGCCCGAGCTCGACGTCTCGCTGTCGCTCGACGTCGAGGTGGTGCAACCGGCAAGCACGACGGCAGCCGAGCCCGCGATCGCGACGGATCCGATGACCTGTCGCCACCGCCTCTTGGTGATGTTCACTCTGTGATCCTCCTGGATGGAATGTGATCGAACCGCTGGCGGCAGGGCGCACCGGCGCGTTCGCAAAGAACCATAGGTGGGCCTCGCGAGCACCTCAAAATCCAGCGGGAACTTGTTACACACCGGAAATGACGGCGCAGGATCCATGCACCGGCCGCCGTTTTGTTGCTTCTGGTTCACCGATTCGCAATGATTCTGCTTGCGCTCACGCGTCCGCGCGGCACGTCGCAGGACCGATCCGCACGAACCGCACCGCACGCCGTCCGTCTCCTGCCGTCCGGGAGGACCGGGGTACGCCCCCACCCCCCCCCTCCCGCCGACCGGTGATTAGCGTTGCACCATGCACCCCTCCGACATCGCCCACCTCGTCATGCCGTCCCGCGCCGCCGCCGTCGCCGACCCACGCTCCGGGGCCCCGCTGCTCGTGGGCCTCACCCGTCCCGACCTCGACGCGGACGAGAACGTCGGCCACGTCGTGCGTCTCGCGGCCGCCGACGGGCGGTGGACCACGACCGACTGGACCCACGGCCCGCACGACGGCGCCCCGTCCATCTCGCCCGACGGCCGGTGGGTCACGTTCCTCCGTCGCGTCGGCGGCACCGGCCCGGACGCTCACCCGCAACTCGTCGTGATGCCCACGGCCGGCGGGGAGGGCCGGGTGGTCACGGCCCTGCCGCTCGGCGCCGAGGCCCCGGTGTGGTCCCCCGACTCCACACGGATCGCCACGACGGCCCGGATCCCCGAACCCGGCCGTTACGGCACCCCGACCGCGAACGGCACCGCCGCGGACGCCTCGGCCGAGCCACCGCGGCACATCACCCGGCTCGACTACCGCCAGGACGGCGTCGGGTTCCTCCGCGACCGTCTGCGGCGTCTCGTGGTCGTCGACGTGGCCGCCGCCCTCACGGGAGACCCCGTCGACACCGCGATCACCGATGACACCACCGCGGTGAGCGACCCCACGTGGACGCCGGACGGCACCGCGCTCGTGGTGAGCGCCCCGCGTGACGCCGGCGCCGCCGAGACGACCGAGAGCGACCTCTACCGGGTCGACGCGGTCTCGGGCGCGATCACGCTGCTCGTCGAGTCCGACGGCACCGCAGCCGCACCGCAGTTCGGACCCGACGGCACCCTCTTCTTCCTCGGGACCGACCGGACGCAGGGGATCGTCGCGGTCCCGACCGGGCTGTACGCGGCGCGGACCACGGACGACGACCCCGTCCGTGCCCGCCGCCTGACGGATCACCGCACCGTCGACCTCGAGGTGGGTCCGGGCCTCCTCGTCCCGCGCAGCGGTGACGTGCTCGTCGGGGTGCTGCACCGCGGGGCGGTCGAGCTCCGTGCCGTCCCGTGGACCACGGACGTCACCGCGAGCGCCGCGGACGACGACGCGAGCACCGGCGCGGAGCCGCTGCCCCTCGACGCCCTCCCCGTGCTGCACGGCGGCGAGGTCGTGGTGCGGGCGATCACCGCGATCGGCGAGGACGTCGTCATCGCCACGGTCGGCCTGCCGGACAGCGCCGGGGAGGTCGTGCTCATCGACACCGCGGCGGGCTCCGTCGAGACCCTGAGCGATCTCGGCGCCGGCCTCCGCGCTGTGGGACTGCGGCCCGTCGAGGAACTCGTCGGCACCGCTCCCGACGGACACGAGGTGCACGGCTGGCTCGTCCTGCCCGAGGGCGAGGGCCCCCACCCCGTGCTCCGCGTCGTGCACGGCGGCCCGTTCGCGCAGCAGGACCGGGCAGTGTTCGACGAGGCGCAGGTCTACGCCGCAGCCGGGTACGCGGTCGTCCTCGGCAACCCACGCGGGTCGGCCGGGTACGGCTTCGACCACGGCCAGGCGATCATCGGACGCCTCGGCACCGTCGACGTCGACGACGTCCTGGCGCTGCTCGACGTGGCGCTCGAGCGGAACGACCTCGACGCCTCGCGGGTCGGGATCATGGGTGGCTCGTACGGCGGGTTCATGACGAGCTGGATCGCCGCCCGCGAGCCCGAGCGGTTCACGGCTGCCTGGAGCGAGCGGGCCGTCAACGCCTGGGACTCGTTCGCCGGCAGCTCGGACATCGGATGGTTCTTCGCCGAGGCGTACGTCGGCGCGGACCCGGAGGACCAGCGCCGCCAGAGCCCCCTGACCTACGCCGCGGACGTGACGATGCCGTTCATGGTCGCGCACTCCGAGCAGGACTGGCGGTGCCCGCTCGAGCAGGGGCAGCGCCAGTTCGTCGCCCTGCGCCGGGCAGGGGTGGAGGCCGAGTTCCTGCTGTTCCCGGGCGAGGGCCACGAGCTGTCCCGGTCCGGGCGCCCGAGCCACCGGGTGCAGCGGTTCGACCACGTCCTCCGCTGGTGGAACACGCACCTGCCGGTCGTCTGACGGCCGCCCCTGTCCGGCGAGAGCGCAGAACACGCCGCTCACCTCGCGAGGTGAGCGGCGTGTTCTGCACTCTCGGCGCCGAGCCGAGCCGGGCCAGACCGGCCGACCGGACGGGCCGGACGGCCGGCCGGGCTGATCAGGCCTGCGCGAACGCCTCGATCGGCGGGCAGGCGCACACGAGGTTGCGGTCCCCGTACGCCTGGTCGATCCGGCGCACGGGCGGCCAGTACTTGCGACCGGCGATGCCCGGCAGCGGGTAGACGGCCTGCTCACGCGTGTAGGCGTGCGCCCACTCCCCCGCGATGACGCTCGACGCGGTGTGCGGCGCCCCGACGAGCGGGTTGTCGTCGGCCGGCCAGGTGCCCGCGGCGACCTCGTCGGCCTCGGCACGGATCGCGAGCATGGCGTCGACGAACCGGTCGAGCTCCGCCAGGTCCTCGCTCTCGGTCGGCTCGACCATGAGCGTGCCCGCGACCGGGAACGACATCGTCGGTGCGTGGAACCCGTAGTCGATCAGGCGCTTCGCGACGTCGTCCACGGTGATGCCGGTCGCCTCGCGCAACGGCCGGAGGTCGAGGATGCACTCGTGCGCGACGAGGCCGTCGTCGCCCGTGTAGAGGACGGGGAACGCGTCGCGCAGCTTCGCGGCCAGGTAGTTCGCGCCGAGCACGGCCGACTCGGTGGCGCGCGTGAGCCCCTCGACGCCCATCATGCGGACGTAGGTCCACGTGATGGGCAGGATGCTCGGGCTGCCGTACGGCGCCGCCGAGACGGGTCCGCCACCGTGCGCGAGCCGGTCCGCGCCGTCCGGCGTGACCGAGCCGGGGCGACGGTCGGCGTCCTGCGCGAACGGATGGCCGGGGAGGAACGGGGCCAGGTGTGCCCTGGCGGCCACCGGTCCGACACCGGGTCCGCCGCCGCCGTGCGGGATGCAGAACGTCTTGTGCAGGTTGAGGTGCGAGACGTCGCCGCCGAAGTCGCCGAAGCGCGCGTGCCCGAGCAGCGCGTTGAGGTTCGCGCCGTCGACGTAGACCTGCCCACCCGCGTCGTGCACGGCGTCGCAGATCGCACGGATCTCGTGCTCGTACACACCGTGGGTCGACGGGTAGGTGATCATGAGCGCGGCGAGGTCGTCCCGGTGCTGCTCCGTCTTGGCGCGGAGGTCGGCGAGGTCGACGTTGCCGTCCTCGTCGCACGCCACGACGACCACGCGCATGCCCGCGAGCACGGCGCTCGCGGCGTTCGTCCCGTGCGCGCTCTGCGGGATGAGGCAGACCGTGCGTGCGGTGTCCCCGTTGGCGCGGTGGTACCCGCGGATGGCCAGGAGTCCGGCGAGCTCACCCTGGCTCCCGGCGTTCGGCTGCACCGAGACGGTGTCGTACCCGGTGACCTCGGCGAGCCACGACTCCAGGTCGGCGATCATCGACAGGTACCCGGCGACGTCCTCACGCGGCGCGAACGGGTGGATCCCCGCGAACTCCGGCCAGGTGACGGCGGCCATCTCGGTCGCGGCGTTGAGCTTCATCGTGCAGCTGCCGAGCGGGATCATGCCGCGGTCGAGCGCGTAGTCCTTGTCGGCGAGGTGCTTGAGGTAACGCATCATCCGGGTCTCGCTGCGGTGTGCCTGGAACACGGGGTGCGTCAGGTAGGCCGACTCGCGCCGCAGCGCGGCCGGGAGGCCCGGGGCGGCGTCACGCACGGCGGCCTCCGCCATCGGGACGGTCATGGTCGACGCGGCCGACTCGGAGGCCTCCGAGTCGGCTGCGGCGACGTCGCGGAACACGGCGGCGAGCGCTGCGACGTCCTCGGGCGTGGTCGTCTCGTCCGCCGAGAGCTGGAGGGTGTCCGCGTCGACGAGGTGCAGGAGGTACCCGCGGTCGCGCGCCGCGTCGACGATCGCGGCGGCCCGGCCGGGGGCGCGGAGCGTCAGTGTGTCGAACCAGGCATCGACGGGCACGCCGATCCCGGCGGCACGAGCCGCGTCGGCGATCGCGGCGGTGGTGCGGGCGACCCGGTCGGCGATGAACCGCAGGCCCTCGGGGCCGTGGTAGACGGCGTACATCGAGGCCATGACGGCGAGGAGCACCTGCGCGGTGCAGATGTTGCTCGTCGCCTTCTCGCGCCGGATGTGCTGCTCGCGGGTCTGCAGGCTGAGGCGGTAGGCCATGCCACCGTCCGCGTCGAAGGACACCCCGACGAGGCGACCGGGCAGCTGCCGCTCGAGGCCCGCGCGGACGGCGAGGTAGCCGGCGTGCGGTCCACCGAAGCCGAGCGGCACGCCGAAGCGCTGGGTCGTGCCGACGGCGACGTCCGCGCCGAGGTCACCGGGCGACGCGAGGAGCGTCATCGCGAGCAGGTCCGCCGCGACGACGGCGATGCCGCCCCCGTCGTGGATCCGCTCGATCACCGACGCGGGGTCGACGACCCGGCCGGACGCGCCCGGGTACTGCACGACGAGTCCGAAGGCGCCCTCGACGTCGACCTGGTCCGGTCCCCCGGCGACGTCGAACGTGCGCAGGGTGATGCCGACGGCCTCGGCCCGGTGCTCGAGCAGCGCCATGGTCTGCGGCAGGACGTCCCGGTCGACGAGGAACACGTCCCCGCGGACCTTCGAGGCCCGGCGGGCGAGCAGCATGCCCTCGACGACCGCGGTGCCCTCGTCGAGCATCGAGGCGCCCGCGGTGGCCATGCCCGTCAGGTCGGCGACCATCGTCTGGAAGTTGATGAGCGCCTCCAGCCGGCCCTGCGAGATCTCCGGCTGGTACGGCGTGTAGGCCGTGTACCAGCTCGGGTTCTCGAGCACGTTCCGCTGGATGACGGCGGGCGTGTGGGTGCCGTGGTAGCCGAGTCCGATCATCGGGCGGCGCACGGTGTTCCGTGCCGTCATCCGACGGAGTTCCGCGAGCGCCTCGGTCTCGCCGACGGCACCGGGGATCACCGAGTCGACGACGGGCTCGGCGTGGATCGCGGCGGGGACGGCCGCGCGGACGAGCGCGTCGAGGGAGTCGTACCCGACGGTCTCGAGCATGAGGCGCTGGTCGGCCGCGCCCGTGCCGATGTGGCGGTCGGCGAAGGTGGTCTGCAGGTTCTGGTCGGCCTGCGGGGTCCGGTCGTGCTGGGTCATGTCCTCGTCCATCCGATCAGCCCGCGAAGGCGGCGTACGCCTCGTGGTCCATGAGGTCCTCGGGGAAGCTGGTGCCGTCGACCTGGATCTTGACGAGCCAGGCTCCACCGAAGGGGTCCTGGTTGACGAGGTCCGGGGTGTCCACGACGGCGTCGTTGCGCTCGACGACGGTGCCCTCGATCGGCGAGAACAGCTCGCCGACGCTCTTCGTCGACTCGATCTCGCCGAGGGTCTGTCCGGCCGTCGCGGCGGTGCCGACCTCGGGGAGCTCGACGAACACGACGTCGCCGAGCTGGTCCGCGGCGAACTGGGTGATGCCGAGGGTGACGACGTCACCCTCGACGAGGAGCCACTCGTGGTCCTTGGTGTAGCGGAGCGCGGTGATGTCGGTCATGGTCAGCCTTTCTGGCCTGGGGCGGCGCTGGCGGGGCGGCGGTAGAAGGGGAGTTCGGAGACGGTCGCCGGGACGGCGGTGCCGCGCACGTCGACGCGCAGGACGGTGCCCGGGGTGGCGACCGCAGGGTCGACGTACGCCATGGCGACAGGGTGCCCGAGCGTCGGTGACAGGGCGCCCGAGGTGACCGTGCCGACGGTCTGGCCGCCGTCGAGCACCGGGTAACCGGCACGGGCGGCACGGCGACCCTCCATGACGAGCCCGACGAGGAGCGGGGCGTCGGTGGCGGGCGTGACCCCGGCCCTCCCGACGAATTCCGTGTCCATCGCGACGACGCGACCGAGTCCGGCCTGCGCGGGACGCACGGTGGTGTCGAGTTCGTGGCCGTACAGCGGCATCCCGGCCTCGAGCCGGAGCGTGTCGCGTGCGGCGAGCCCGGCGGGGACGACGCCGCGGTCGGCACCGGCGTCGAGCAGGGCGTCCCAGAGCACGGGCGCCAGGTCCGTGGGGCAGTAGATCTCGAAGCCGTCCTCGCCCGTGTAGCCGGTGCGGGCGATGAGGACGTCCTGCAGGTCGAACGAGGCGTGCAGGACGCGGTAGTAGCGGAGCTCGTCGAGCGGCGTCTCGGGCTGCAGGCGATCGGCGACGACGAGCGCGTCCAGCGTGCCCGCGGCGGCCGGGCCCTGGATTGCGACGAGGGCCGTGGTGTCGCTGTCGTCCGTGACCTCGACGTCGTGGCCCACCGCGCGGTCGCGCAGCGCGGCGACGGCGACGTCGCGGTTGGCGGCGTTCGCGACGACGAGGAACGCGTCGTCCTCGGTGCGGTACACGACGACGTCGTCGAGCACGCCGCCGTCGTCGGTCAGGAGCAGCGAGTACTTCGCCCGACCGACGGGCATCGTGGCGTGCTTGCCCGCGAGCGCGGCGTCGAGGTACGCGCCGGCGTCGGGCCCCTGGACACCGATCTCCGCCATGTGCGAGAGGTCGAACAGCCCCGCCGCGCTGCGCACGGCGTGGTGTTCGGCGAGGTCGGAGCTGTACCGGACGGGCATCTGCCAGCCCGCGAAGTCCGTGAACGTGGCGCCGGCGGCGGCATGGGCCTCGTGGAGTGGGGATCGGCGGTGCACCGATGGTCCGGCACTGCCCGACGGGGTCGGATCGGTCATGGGGTGGAGTTCTCCTGCGTCGACGCGTCCCGGCGGGGACGCCGGTCGGAACTCCCCCTCTGTCATGTGCCTGAGAGTTTCGCCGACCGGTCGGAGGCGGTCGGCTTTCACCGTGGGCGAGGGCACGCCGTGACGGCGCCCTGCTTTTCAGAGTGGCCTGACCCCTGCGGTCGTACGACCTGAGAGATTGACGGGGAGGTTGCTCCTTCGGTGTCCGGTCTCGCGGTCGCCGGCTCGGCGCGCTCGTGATCGGACTCTCCCGCAGGGTGTGGTCGGCCCGGTGTGCTGTTGTGGCCCCGATCGTACCAACGCCGTGTTACGGCCTCGTGACGAGGCCGGCCGGTCGTTCGACATCTCGTAGGATCACCGCGTGGCCGGACAGCGATCGCGCCCGCGTGGGCAGCTCGAGCAGGCGGTGCTCGACGTGCTCTGGTCCGCGGGCCCCGACGGCCTCACCGCGCGTGAGGTCCTCGACCGCTGCGACGAACCACGACCCGCGCTGACCACCGTGCTGACGGTGCTCGAGCGCCTCGGGCGGAAGGGCGGGGTGCTCCGCGACGAACAGGCCGACGCCCCCCTGCGGTTCCGCGCGAGCCGCTCCCGCGCCGACCACGCGGCGTCCCTCATGGAGTCCGCGCTCGCCGCGTCGAGCGACCGCGAGGCCGCGCTGCTCCGCTTCACCGGCTCCCTGGCGTCGGACGACCTCGAGGCCCTGCGTCGCGCGATCGACGCGCGCGCCCGGTCCTGACGGGAACGACCGTGATCGTCTGGGGCGTCGCCCTCGTCGTGGCCGCGGTCGTCGTGGCCGCCGCCGCTCCCCGGCTGCTCACCCGGTGGGCGTGGACGATCGACCACCCTCGGACCGCGCTCGTCAGCTGGTGCGCCGCGGTCCTGATCGGGGTCGGCGGCTCCGTGTCGGGCGTCACGCTCGTCGCGCTCGGGGGTCGACACGGCGAGGACCCGTTCCGGCTGGCGGCCTCGCCGACCCACGGCGCGCACCTCGTGGTGGCCGTCGCCGCGGTGCTCGCGTTCGTGGTCGCCGTCCGCGTCCCTCCCGGGCCGGAGCACGCGGCCGTCCGCGCGGCCCTGCGAACCGGGGCGGCGGAACGTCGTCGGGTCGCCGGGACCGAGATCGCGGTGGTCGCGGGCGAGCGCGCCCTGGCGTGCGCCGTGCCCGGACGCGACCGCACCGTGCTCGTCAGCACCGGACTGGCAGCGCGCCTCCGTCCCGACGAACTCGATGCCGTCGTCGCACACGAGGCGGCGCACCTGACGGGGCACCACGCGGCCGTGGTCGGCGTCGCGGAGTCGATCGAGCGGGCGGTGCCGTGGGTGCCCGGCGCGCGCGCCATGGCGAGTGCGACCCGGGTCCTGGTCGAGTTCGCCGCCGACGACACCGCCGCCAGACGCGTCGGTGCCGAGGTGGTGGCCCGAGCGATCGAGCGCAGTGACGTCGGTGGTGCGGCGCCCCTGACCGGCGTCCGGGTCGCTCGACTCCGGAGGCCGGCCACACCGGGTCAGCGCCGGTGGCGGGCAGCTCCGGTGACGTCGCGGAAGAAGTCGGCGTAGAGCACGGGCTCGAGGTCCCCGTCGACCGGGTACCCCCAACGGCGCTCGCGGCGCTGCTGTCGGAACGTCTTGATGCGAGCCGGGGGGACGCCCGGCTCGGACTCGTACAGACTCATCTGATCCCCTGGTGCCTGATCGCTTGGGTGTCGGTGGTCGGTCGTCGCCCGTCGAGGACGACGTCGGCGCTCGCTGCGCTCGGTGTGCACGCGGTGCGCTTCTGGTCCTTCGAGAGTACGTGCAGCGTTCTCGGCGAGTCAGGGGTTGACCTGGCCCCTGGACAGGGGTAGTACCAGGGCGCCGTGTCCGGCCCGCGCGGTAGGATCGGGTACCACCACCATGAGGGGGACCGTGAAGGCACTCACCGAGTCCGACATCCGATCGTCGTTCGTCAACGCGACCCCGGAGGAGCTCGACCACCTGCCGATCCCGGGTCTGCACGAGATGCTCTGGGACGAGCGCGAGTACCTCGGTTGGCGCGACCCGCAGGCCGCCCGTCGCGGCTACATGGTCCACTGGATGGACGGCCGCCCCACCGGGATCGTCGTCCGCGCGGCCGGCGGTTCGCTCCGGCCGGGCATCGCGGCGATGTGCTCCTTCTGCCACTCACCCCAGCCGGCCACGCAGGTCCGGTTGTTCTCGGCTGCGCGTGCCGGCGAGTCCGGCCGGAACGGCAACACCATCGGGTCCTACATCTGCGAGGACCTGGCGTGCTCGCTCCTCATCCGCGTGGCGCCCCCGCACCTCAACCCGCCCGAGACGATCGCAGCCCGGTCCGCGGCCCTGCTCCAGCGCGTGCAGAACTTCACCGCGGACGTCATGAAGACCGCGTGACCACGGGTGCTCCCGACCGGTTCGCCGCGGCGCGCTGGGTCACCGTCGAACGCCACGACGCCGGGCGGTGGTCCGTCACGGTCCTCGATGAGGCCGACGACGAGATCGCCTCGTTCGGCATGGGGGTCGAGGGCGAGTGGGAACCCGACGTCGTGGACCACGTGGCGTTCGCGCTGACCCGGCTCGGATTGCGGACCGTCGGCGCCCGCCCCTGGCGTGAGGACGAGCTGGGCCTGACCCGCGCAGCCGTCCTGCCCGCCTGACACCGCGCCCCGGTCGCGTTCAGCGCGCCCCGTTACGGTTCGGGAGGCACGGGTGCGGCCCGCACCGCGCCTCCAGACCGGAAGGACCACCGCAGCATGTCCGTCGTCAAGATCAACGCCATCCACGTCCCCGCCGGTGCCGGCGCCGAGCTCGAGCAGCGGTTCGCTGCCCGCAGACACGCGGTCGACGGGGCTCCCGGCTTCGAGGGCTTCCAGCTGCTCCGCCCGGTGAAGGGCGACGACCGGTACTTCGTCGTCACGACGTGGGCGGACGAGGCGTCGTTCCAGGCGTGGGCTGCCGACGGCGCGAAGGCGGCGCACGGCGGTGGGTCCGAGGGTGCGCACGGTCGGCATGCGGCGGCGGCCGGCGAGCACGGCGCTCCTGCCGGACACGGTGCTCCTGCCGAGCACGGGGCCGCCGCCGGACACGGCGACGCGCAGGACGGCGCCCGACGCCCCGTCGCGACCGGCGCGGATCTGCTCGAGTTCGAGGTCGTCGAGCTCTGAGCCCCGCTACGCCGTGACGGACCGCACGCGGTCGAGCACCACCTCGGCCACGAGCGCGGCCGCGTTCTCGGGCAGCCAGTGGTCCTCGTCGACGGCCACGAACCGGTAGGGCGCCGCGACGTACCGCTCGGTCGCCTCGGCCGCGACCCGACCGAGTGCCGCGTCCCGGGAGCCCCACAGGTACGACGTCGGGACACGGACCAGCGGGTCGACGCGCGGCGTGCCGGCCGGAGTGGGCAGCGCCAGTGCGCGGTACCAGTCGATCGCCGCGCGCAGTGCTCCCGGCTCGCGCATCCGACGGTCGTACCGCTCGGCGGTGGCGCGTGCGAGGCCCATGCTCTCGAGCACCGGGACGAGACGCCCCCGGAGCAGCCGTTCGGGGAGCCAGGGCACCTGGAACGCCGCGATGTACCACGACCGCAGGGCCTGGTCGGAGCGGACCGCCGCGAGCGCCATCGCCCGTGGGTGCGGGGTCGCCAGGACCGTGAGCGACGCGAGCCGGTCGGGAGCCCGCTGCGCGAGCCGCCAGGCGACCAGCCCGCCCCAGTCGTGGCCGACGAGGTGGACCCGCTCTGCGCCGAGTCGGTCGGCGAGCGCCAGGACGTCGTCGACGAGCCAGTCGCGCCGGTACGCGCGGCGTCCCTCCGGTCGCGCCCCGACCGCGTACCCGCGTTGGTCCGGCGCGACGACGCGGAGGCCCTCGGCCGTCAGGAGCGGCGTGACCGCCCGCCAGGTGCTCCGGTCGGCGGGGAACCCGTGGAGGAGGACCGCGACCGGACCGCCTTCTGGGCCGCTGTCGTCGACGTCGAGGACGAGGCCGCCGCGGCGGAGCTGGTCGATGCGGGTCATGCCGCCACGGTAGGCCGCCCACGAGTGGCGGTCCGGCCCAACGGGGTACGTGCGAACTGGGAGCGACGGTGCAGCGGCCCATCGGGCGGCCTGCTGTGGGAGCGGGAGGAAGATCCGACGCCCTCGACCTGCCGGGAAGACCGGATCGGGAGGGGTGGGGGCTCGACACCCGAAGCCGAGCCCACCACCGGCGGCACCCGAATCGCCGCTCGTAACCACGGGCCCCGAAGCCCGGATTGGTTGCGAGCATATTGGGACGGCCGTGTCCGCCGCAGCTCCCGCACGTCCCCAGACCAGAGGTAGAACGAGTGTTCTGTACCCCGCCAGAGGGTGCCGTTGGTCGGAACACGCGCCGTTCATCCGCCGAGCGGCGGCGGATGCGTCCCCCAGCCGCACGGTACGGATTCTGGACCGACACAGGTCGCACACGTCACCCCGGCACGCACGACCACGGCAACGACAGCGGCGGTCGCCCGGTCTCCTGACCGAGGCGGCCCTCGCTGGCGGGCCGTGCGCGCACTCGTCGCCGTCTTCACTGACGAACCCCGCCACCGGCGCCGCCCCCTTCCAGTCCTGCCCCGATGGTGCTAGAGTTCGAAGCTGGCGTTCTGCCGCGGACCCATCTCATCCGCCCCGCCGCCTGCTCCGTACCGGCTCCATCGAGTCGCATTCCACCGGGGCCCCGTCCCGCCGATCATGGCCGGACAACCCACGCCGACCTCCGGCGTGTGCGATCCGAGTGCCCGCCCGGCCAGCGCCCTGTAGAAGGGATCGAGGCCAGCGCACCGCGCTCGTCGCCAACGAACCATCGGAAAAGACAGCACCATGACCAGCACCATCGACTTCATCCAGATCAGCGGGACCGTGCTCGACGCGCCCGTCCTGACCACCGACGACCTCGTCGAGTTCGTCGTCGCCGACGACGTCTCCCGTCGCGAGTTCCTCGTCCGCCTCCCCCGCACCGAGCTCGGCGCGCACGTCGTCGCCGGCGCCCACGTGCAGGCCGCCGGCGCCGCCGGCTGGGTCGTCCCGGGCCGTCCCTGGCGGCACGAGCCGAGCCGGACGATCCTGCAGGCGCACGACGTGCAGCTCGCGGCGCTCGCCTTCGCGGCCTGACGGCACCGTGCGGCCCGACGGCACCGTTCCGCCCGACGCCGCGGTACCGCCCGACGGCACCGTGACACGCGCCCGGCCCTGAGCGGGTTCAGTCGGCGCGGAGCACGCGTGCAGCGACGTCGGGTGGACACCGGTCCTCGACGCGGTACATCCCCCGGGCGTGCGCGACCGGCACCCACGGCAACCACCGACGGTTGAGGCCGAACCCCCGACGCGGGGCGAACGACCAGTGCTCCTGCTGCCACCCGACCCCGCGGAGGTCGAACGCGTGCTCGACCGTCGCGAACATCGTGGTCGTGCCGTGTGTGACCACGCGAGCGACGTCGAGCCAGTGGTCGTCGTGCGTCAGCGCGAACAGCCGGGCGAACACCGAGGCGTTCACGGCGAGGAACCCGTCCGTCATCGACACCCCGGACGCGATGAGCTGGTGTCCGATGGTCGAGACCCCGTGCTTCCAGTGGAGCAGCCCTGGATCGGCGTCCTCCGGCATGGGCACGTCCCAGACGTAGATCCACGTCTCGGCGACCGAGGCCGCGGAGGCGGCCCGGTCCAGCCATTCGGCCCCGCGGGTCGCGTCGTACAGGTCGAGGAACCCCTCGGCGGCCAGGACCGCGGCTTCCTTGTCCACCACGTCGGGATTGTCGAGGGTGCCGCCGGCGTACCACCCGCGGCGTCCGTACTCCCGCCAGACGAACTCGGCGGCACGCACGGCGCCGGCGAGCGCCTCCTCCGACCCCACGGCGACGAGGAACGGCACGACGGTGGCGGTCCCGGACGGCGAGTCGTCGAGCACCTCGCCGGTGCCGGCCACCCAGGCGCGCGGGAGGGAACCGTCGAGGGCCTGGTTCCGGAGCAACCAGCTCGCTGCCCTCGTGACCCAGGCGGCCCAGGGCGGGTGTTCCTCGCCGTGACGGCGTTCGAGCGCCAGGGCGTCGAGCACCGCGAGCGCTCCCTCGGCCACGGCGCGGGCGTACACCGCCGGCTGGTCCCGGAATGTGCGGTACGTGGTCGTCGCACCCGTCACGGTGTCGAACCCCTCGCCAGCGGGCGGGTCCAGGGCGAGCGTGACGAACGAGTCGATGATCGCCAGACCGCTCGCCCGGTACCGCTCGGCCACGGCTCCGTCATCGGTGCTGTCCGCCTCGCGGAGCAGGACGACGGCCGCGTCCGTGTTCGCCCCGACGAACCCCATCACCGCGGCGGTCGCCTCGTCCGTCCGCTGCGGAACGACCGCGTCCGCCTCGAGCGGGACCCCGGTCCGGCCGCCGACCGCCACGACCTGATCGGCCAGGACGGCCGCCGCGCTACGCACGACGTCCGCGATGTCCGCGCTGCGCACGGCCGGGGCGAAGCGGTCCCAGACCCAGCGCCAGGTCTGCCGGACGACGTCGGGGAAGTCGGTCGAGCCTCCCGTCCGCACCGCGACGGCGTACTCCTGGGTCGCGCCGTCGTCCAGGGGGTGGAAGCGGCGCCGCCACGCGTCGAGCTGGAGGAGCGGAAGACCGCCGCTGCTGTAGGTGACGGGTCCTTCGGTGCCGGGGAACCACACGCCGAGCTCCACGCGGTCGCCGGTGCTCCGCGCGCCGATGGACGCGAACGCGAGCCGCGGGTCGACGATCGTCTCGCCACCGTCCTCGACCATCCCGTCGGCGGCGATGGTGTCACCGCGCGGGTCGCGGTGGGCGATGGCCGCCCATCCTCCGTCCTCGAGTCGGATGCCGAACAGCGGTGCCGCGGCACGGTCCTCCCGGACGATCGCGGTGGTGACCCCGGCCCGCCGTGCGTGCACGCCGGCGATGGCGAGCGGCGCGACCTGTGGCGCGTTGCCGTAGGCGACGCCGGGGCAGAACGGCTCGACGCGCTCCCACGGCGCGGCCGCGTCGACCTCGACGACGACCGCCGTGCCGTAGCCGCGGGCGGGCCCCTGGCCGCCGAGGACCGTGACCCGGCGGGCCATGCGGACGTCGTCGCTGTCGGTGTCCCACCGGTCCTCGACCTGGAGGACCGTCCCGCCCCCGACGTCGATGCGTGCGGTGCCGACGAGGCCGTCCGCCGTGACCGTCAGCGACTCGTAGGGCGCGCGGTGCTCGGTCTCGACGCCGGTGTCCGTGTCCGCGTCCGTGTCCGTGTCCGCGTCCGTGTCCGTGTCCGTTCCGGGCTTCCACGTGAGCACCACGACGGGCGCCGCCGCCACGAGCGCCGGACCGCCCCCACCGGGGGTCGTGATGCGGACGCCGAGCCCGCCCGGGACGTCGGTGGCCTCGACGCGCGTGGTCATCCCTTGATGCCGCTCGACGCGATGCTCGGCACGATGAACCGCTGGAACACGAGGAACATCGCCACGACGGGCAGGGTGAGCAGCACCACGCCCGCCATCTGCACCGTCGGCAGCGTGTAGTTCTGCGACTGCAGGCTGTTGAGGCCGAGCGTCAGGACGTACATGTCCTTGTCGCTCGTCATCGTCACCGGGATGAGGAAGCTGTTCCACGTCCACGTGCCGGCGAGGATCGCCTGCGTGGCGATCGCCGTGACCGACAGTGGCAGCCCGATCCGCAGGAAGATCCGGAAGCGGTTCGCGCCGTCGAGCGCCGCGGCCTCCTCGAGGTCCTTCGGGATCGTGCCGAACGACTGCCGCATGAGGAAGATGAGGAGCGGGTTGACGATGAACGGGATGATGAGCGCCGCGTAGGTGTTCAGCCAGCCGAGCTTGACGATCTGCAGGTAGAGCGGGATGAGGTACGCCTGCAGCGGCACGAGCAGGATCACGATGATGCCCGTGAACACGACGCGCTTGCCGCGGAACTGCAGACGGGCCAGCGCCCAACCCGCCAGGGTGTTCACGATGACCGCGCCGGCGACGACGCAGCCCGTGACGATCGCGGTGTTCGCGTACCAGCGTCCGATCGGGGCGTGCGTGAACACGTACGTGTAGTTCGACAGGGTCAGGTGCGACGGCGGGACGATCGAGAAGAAGTCCGCTGGCGACAGGAACGAGCAGTACAGCACGAACAGCAGCGGGGCGACCATGATCAGTCCGAACACGATGAGGAACGTGTACCGGGCGGACCGGGCGACCGTCTGCTGGGTGCGGTGCGAGCGCATCGGGCGACCGGTGCCGCTGGTCGGTGTGCTCGGGCGGGTGACCGCGGTGCGCTGCGTCGAGGTGGCGCTCATGCGTCCTGCTCCTTCGGGCCGAGGAGCCGGCTGACGACGCCGGCGAGGATCACGATGGCGAGCAGGATCACGGTCGCCGCCGAGGCGTACCCGATGTTGCTCAAGCGGAACGCCTGCTGGTAGATGAAGATCACGATCGTCGAGGTCGCACCGGCCGGGCTCCCGAGCACGGTGCCGCCGGAGATGACGTACGCCTGGTCGAAGACCTGGATCGCCTGGATGATCCCGGTCAGCACCACGAACGCGGTGAACGGACGCACGCCCGGCAGCGTCACGCTGAGGAACTGACGGAAGGCGCCCGCACCGTCCATCTCGGCGGCCTCGTACAGGTCCGCCGGGATCGTCTCCATGCCCCCGACGAAGATCACGATGTACAGCCCGACGAACATGTACACGTACACGATCACGAGGAACCACAGCGCCAGGCCGGGGCTCGCGTACCAGGTCGCGTTCGGCAGGCCGAACAGCGACAGTGCGGTGGACGCGATGCCGCCCTTGACGAACAGCTGCATGAAGATCGTCGTGATCGCGACGGTCGATGTCATGTAGGGCACGAAGTACGCGGTGCGGAGTGCGCCCTTGCCGACGGTGGCACCGCGCAGGACGGCGGCGACGACGATCGCCAGGACCGTCTGGACCGGGACGACGCCCGCCACGAAGGTCGCCGTGATCCCGAGGGAGCGGCCGAACGCCGGGTCGGCGAACAGCTGCCCGAAGTTCTGCAGCCCGACGAAGCTGCGCTGGTCGAAGTCGAACTTGCCGACCTGCTGCACGCTGAGCACGACGGACTGCGCGATCGGGTAGGCGAACCACCACAGCAGCAGGACCACCGCGGGGGCGAGCATGAGCCACGCGGCCGGGTTGTCGGTCCGGAGCCAGGCGCGGCGGCGCGACGACGTGGGCCGTCGCGCCGCCCTGATGGAGCTCTTGATGGCACTCACGCCGCTCGGCTACTTCCCGTACTTCTGCTGGAGCTGGTGCAGCAGGGCCGTGGAGCTCGTCGCCTTCTTCGCGACGAGCTGCTGGAACCCGTTGACCAGGTCGTTGCCGAACTCGGTCGACTTGGTCGGGTAGTCGAGCGACTCGCCCTTCGCCAGCACCGAGTTCGTGAACGCCGCGTACTGCGGGGTGTCCTGGCGGTACTGGCTGATGTACTTCGTGGCGGCCGGGACGTACCCGAGCTTGGTCGTGATGATCGCCTTCTGCGAGTACGAGTCGGTCATCGCGGCGATGACGGCCATGTCGACCGCCTTGTCCTTCGACTTCTGGGCGATGCTGAAGCCACCGCCGTAGGTCGCCACCGTCGACGAGGACGCCGTCTTCCCGGGGAGCGTCGTCAGCGTGTACTTCGTCGACGGGTCACTCGTCTGCATGAAGCCGATGTACCAGGGGCCGGCGTCGGACATGGCGGCGTTCCCCTTGCCGAAGGCCTCGCCATCCCAGGTCGCCCCGAGCTGCTCGGCGCTCTCGGCGTCGCCGTTCTTGAACATGGTCAACAGTTGGTCGAGCGCCTGCACGTTCTGCTTCGAGTCGATCGTCGTGCCGCCGTGGTAGCCGCCACCGTTCGCGATCATGTACTGCGTCAGGTGGAACAGGTTCTCGAGCAGCACCACGCCGGGCTTGCCCGTCTTCGCCTTGACCTGCGCCGCGGCCGTCGCGATCTCGGCGAGGGTCTTCGGGGTCGAGGTGACGCCCGCCTCCGCGAGCACGTCCTGGTTGTAGGCGTAGCCCGAGTTCTGCAGGTACGACGGCACCGCGTAGAGCTTGCCGCCGATCTTCCAGCCGTTCACGAGCGCCTTCGGGAACGCGCTGAGCTGGACATCGGTCTTCCCGATCACGTCGTCCATCGACGCGATCGCCCCCTCGGTCGCGTACTCGGCGACCGGTGCCGAGTTGTCCCAGAGGGTGATGTCCGGGGCCGTGCCCGCGGCGAACTGCGTCGGCAGCTGGTTCAGCTGGTCGTCGTAGGTCGGGTAGACGTGCGTCTTGATCGTGACGCCGGGCAGTTCCTTCTCGGCGTGCTTGATGATGTCCGACATGTAGGTGTCGACGACGCCGCCGCCGGAGTACCCGACGGTGACGGTGCCCTTGAGGGACGAGCTCGAGCCGGAGCCCGAGCTGCCCGAGCTGCCCGAGCTGCTGCAGCCGGTGAGCACGAGCGCCGCGGCGATGCCGAGCGCTCCCACTCCGGTGACGGTTCGCGTTCGCTTGATCATGATGGGCCTCCTTGCCCTGGCGTGATGACGGGTGGTGCTGCTGGTTCGGGTTCGGGTCAGGCCTGCGCGGTGGCGGCGTCCGCCAGCGGGAGCCAGACGCGCATGGTCGACGGACCGCGCTCGGCCCACTGGTGGTACGGGCGGAGCCGGACGGTTCCGGGGCGCTGCGCGTCGTGCGCGGGCGAGGCGGCGTACGGCCAGTCCCGCTCGGGCGCGTCGACGGCGACCGCGTCGAGCGCCGCGTCGGTGGCGCCGTCCGCGGTCGGCTCGGCCCCCGGGAGGACCTGGATCGCGTCGACGCGATCGGCGTCCTGGTCGATCGACTCGGCGCAGAGCACGAGCGGCCCGCGCTCCACCGCGACCGTCCCGCGGAGCGCGTCGATCCGTTCGTCCGGGGCCACGAGCCTCGGCTGCGTCGGGAGGTCGAGGGTGACGACGTCGCCGGCACGCCAGGCGCGACGGATCGCGACGGACCCGCCGTCGACCGTCTCGGCTCCCTCGCCGGCGTCGACGGTGGCGCTGCCAGCGGCCCAGCCCGGCACGCGGAGGGTCAGGGTCCACGGCTCGGGCGCGTCCTCGGCGACGACGACCCGCACGCGGCCGTCGAGCGGGTAGTCCGTGGCGACCTCGAGGCGGACCGTGCGGCCGTCGGGCAGCGTCGTGTCGATCCGGCCCTCCGCGTACTGGTGCAGTTGCAGGCCGTCGTCGTCCACCGTCGCCACGTACGCGGTGAGGCTGGCGAGGGTGCGCGCGACGTTCGTCGGGCAGCACGACACCGCGAACCACGGCGCACGCTGGCTCGACGCGGCGCGCTCGCTCGGCTCGTCGACCGCGGCCGGGGTGCCGGGCACGTTCCGCTGCAGCGGGTTCACGTAGAAGAACGCGGTGCCCTGCTCGTCCGGGCTCGTCGCGATGACGTTGTACAGCGTCCGCTCGATGAGGTCGGCGTACCGCTCCTCACCGTCGGCGAGCAGGAGCCGCCAGCTGAACATGATCGACCCGACACCGGCGCAGGTCTCGGAGTAGGCCCGATCGGAGGGCAGTTCGAAGTCGTCGCCGAAGGACTCGCCCTCGTGCCGCGACCCCATGCCACCGGTCAGGTACGTGCGGTGCGCGACCGTGTTGTGCCACTGCGTCCGGAGCGCGTCCGACAGCTCGGCGTCGCCCCGGTCCACGGCGAGGTCGACCGCGCCGGCCGCCAGGTAGAGCGCGCGGACCGCGTGGCCACGGAGCACGTCTGCGTCGCGCACGTGCAGGTCGTCGAGGAAGTACGACGCGGGCACGTCGGGATCGTGCAGCGTGCCGTCCCCGCGGCGCTCGATGAACAGCGCCGCCTGCGTCCGGTACCGCTCGTCACCGGTCACGCGGGCGAGCTCCACGAGCGCGACCTCGATCTCCGGGTGGCCGCACACGCGCTGGTCGCCGTCCGCGCCGAAGACGTCACACACGTGGTCGGCCACGTGGATCGCCGCCTCGACGAACGCGTCGCGGCCGGCGGTGCGGGCGCGCGCCACAGCGGCCTGGATCATGTGCCCGGCGCAGTAGAGCTCGTGGCCCCACTCGAGGTCGGACCAGCGCGGCTGCTGCCCCGGGCCTCCGAAGCGCGTGTTGAGGTAGCCGTCCTCCTGCTGGGCTGCGACGACACGGGCCGACAGGTCCTGGAACGTCTGCTCCACCCAGGCATCACCCGAGCGTCCGGACTCCCACGCGAGCGCCTCGAGGAGCTTGTAGATCTCCGAGTCGGCGAACTCCCGACCTGCGGACGGAGCCTCTCGCCCCTCGGCGGCGCGGTCGAAGTTGCCGACCCAGCCGAGTCGCTCCATCCACTCGAGGCAGTGGCGGAGCGTGGCGCGGGCGTTCGTCGCCTGGCGGTCACCCCAGAAGCCGCCCGTGATCGTGACGTCGGTCATGGGGACGGGGCGGAGGCGGCCCGTCGTCGGCGCGACCACGAGGCCGCGCTGCGAAGTGGGGGTGGTGCTGATGTCGGTCATTCGTGCGTCCTTGCTGCAAATCTCCGGAAAGCTTTACGAACCGTAACTGCCGGGTCTCGATTGCGTCAAGCGGAAAGCTGCCGGTACTGTTTGCGGCAACGGGTTGCCGGTACTGTTCACGGCAGCGGGGTCGACGCCTGGGGCGGTCGGACACAAGAGGGGGCTGCGTGAAGGAACGGCAGAAGGCGGCCACGCTCACGGATGTCGCACGAGCCGCAGGGGTCTCGATCGCCACCGCCTCGCGCGCGCTGAACGGGCGGGGCGAGGTCCGCTCCGAGACCCGCGACCGCGTGTTCGCCGTCGCCGAGCGCCTGTCGTTCCGGCCGAACGTGCTCGCGCAGAACCTGCTCGCAGGGCGCACCGGCACCGTCGGCCTCATCACCTCGGACCTCGAGGGCCGCTTCTCGCTCCCGATCATGATGGGCGCCGAGGACGCGTTCGGCGCCGGTGCCACCCAGATCTTCCTGTGCGACGCCCGTGGCGACACGATCCGTGAACAGCACCACGTCCAGGCGCTGCTGTCGCGCCGGGTCGACGGCCTCATCGTCGTCGGGTCGAGCACCAACCCCCGTGCGTCGCTCGGCGACGACCTGCCGGTCCCCGTCGTCTATGCGTACGCACCGTCCGAGGACCCCGCGGCGCTCTCCGTCGTCAGCGACAACGTGCAGGGTGGCCGGGTCGGCATGCAGCACCTCATCGACGCCGGACGACGGCGCATCGCGCACATCACCGGCGAGATCGAGTACCACGCCGCCCGCGACCGCGCGCGCGGTGCCCTCGATGCGCTCGACGACGCGGGCCTCGAACTCGCGGGCGGACGCGTCCTGCACGGCACCTGGAACGAGGCCTGGGGTCGCGGTGCCGCCCGCATGCTCCTCGAGTCCACGCCCGACGTCGACGCGGTCTTCTGCGGCAGCGATCAGATCGCGCGCGGCGTCGTCGACGTGCTCCACGAGCTCGGGCGCGACGTCCCCACCGAGGTCGCCGTGCTCGGCTTCGACAACTGGGGCGTCGTCACACAGAGCTCACGCCCGGAGCTGAGCAGCGTCGACATGCAGCTCCAGGAACTCGGCCGCATCGCCGCGAACCGCCTGTTCGCCGCGATCGACGGCCAGGACGACGGCGGGCGCACCGAGGTGCCGTGCCGGCTCGTCGTGCGGGGGTCGACGGCGCCGATCGACTGAGCGAGTCCGCCGGCGTGCACAGCAGCTGCACACGCTGATGCGCGTGCAGACGACAAGTGCGCCATCGCGACGACGGCGCAGTTGTCGTCGACGCGCGCGGTCGCGGCGACATGCCGGACGGGAGGGACGGGGCGGGCTCGCCGCGGGCCTCCCGGCCGTGATCATGGGGACGTCAGTACTCGCCCTTGATCACGAAGAACGAGCCGCGGATCTCGCCCGCGAGCTTCGACCGCTGCCGGGCGAACTTGAACTTCGACGCGAGCTCATCGGGGACGTCCATGCCCTGCGAGAGCTTGAAGCCGACCGCCCGCTTGCCGCCGTCCTCGATGCTGTACATCACGTTGATCGCGAGGCCCGACTCGTAGATCACGTACGTCATCCGGAGGCCGTCGACCACGAAGTCGGTGGCCTCGAGCGGGCGGGACGCGATCACGATGTCGCGCTCTTCGGCGAGGATCCGCGTGACGCGGTCGACCGCGTCGGGGGCCTCGTCCGCCGGGGAGGTGACGAACTCGTGGTCGTACTTGTTCTTGTAGTACCGGGCCTCGTTCGCGCGGAGGCCGGCGAGCGCCTCGGCCACCGGCGAGGACTCGAGACCGGCCGTGCTGACGTCCACGAAGTCGACGACGTTCGACATGCGTTCCTCCTCGTTCGGGTGGGTGGGCACCACGGTAGTGCTGATCCACCAGCGTCGGGGATCATCCACAGACGCAGTAGGGCTCTCCGCGACCGACACCCCATGGACGTCCGGGTGTGGGCGGTGATCGAGCACCGCATCCCCGCGGTGATCATCGCGCTCGTGGACTGAGCGGCACCGCGGCGCCCACCCGGATGGTCTCAGCCCCGCTCGCTCCACAGCAGCCAGACCCGGGCGGCGAGCGCGCGGTAGCGGAGGGCCGGACCGGCCGTCGAGGCATCGAACCAGGCGACGAACTCCTCGTGGATGATCCGCTGGACGTCGTCCACCGACGTCGCGTCCGGCAGGCGCAGCGCGATCGTCTCCGCCTCGGGCCGGTACTCGTCGGTGTTCGTCTCGAACGCGATGCCGACCGGATCGGCAGAGAACAGGATCGACTCGAGCTCGGGCACGAACGCCGCCGGGTCCGGAGTGGGCTGGGGGTGCGACGACCGGGAGGCCCGGAACAGTCCGGCGAGCCCGGACCGCGGGCGGCGTGCGGCTTCCGGCCCGGCTCCTGGCACAGTGGCGGTCGTCGCCTGACGTTCGGGGTCACCCGCCACGGTGTCGGGCGCGAGCGGGTCGCTCGTGCCCGCGATCCGCAGAGCATCGTCCCGCAGCGCAAGCTCGGCGACGAGCAGCAGGTGTACGTAGTACACCCGGGCAGCCTCGGGGAACGCGATGAGCGATGCCGACAGTCCGTCAGCGCACTGCCGGAGCCCGCGGGCGGCCTCCGGCGCGAGGACACCCCCAGCGGACACCTCGGTCGCCCAGCCGACGATGTCCGAGTCGATCATGACGGCGTCCACGAGACCGTACTGTTCGCCGCGTTCCACCGCGTCGGGGAACGGCGCTGCTCGGTGCGCGGCGAGTGCGACATCCAGGTCAGTGCTCATCCGGAGGAGCCTAGTGCGGCGAGCGCACCACGCCACGCCTCACCGTGCGCTTGGCCGTGGGGCCCGAGTCGCGGGTCACGACTCGTTGTTGAAGCGGAACGTCTCAGACCAGAGCGCCGCTCGGTGAACACGTCAATACCCGCGAAACTACAACGATCGACGCGTCAGTCTGCGGGGGGGGTGGGACCAACCGTATGAGCATCTGCCACGGACTGACGACGGACTGAGATTCGGAACAACGGATAGATCAGCCGCAGCGACGCAGCGCCCGCCGGAGCGGGGATGAGCGACCGGCAGAGGGTCGCCTATCTGCACCCACCGTCCGTATGCCAACTGGCGATGCGTCTTCGTCCTCGCGCCCGCCCCGCTCCGCGCCCTCCCTCTGCCCCTGGACCCCATAGGATCACAGCAGATTTCAGTGAGGAGAACTCGTGGACGACCTTCGAGACCTGCTCGGCGCTCAGTCGGGAGCCGCCGCGGTTGCCGCCCGAAGCGGCGACTATCAGCTCTTACTTGGTGCGGGAGCCAGCTTTGGCGCTCGAAACAGCAGGGGCGCGTTACTGCCGATGGCACCCGGCCTGGTTACGATGCTGCAGCGTCAGTATCCGGACGCGGTGATTGAGGACGATGTCCCGCTGCAACGCGCTTACCAGCGCGCAGTGAACGAAGTTGGCGCAGACAAGGTCTGGCGCTTCCTCAAGGGAATTTTCGGGTCGACCAATCACGACCCCTGGTTCACCCACCTCGCGGCGCTGCCGTGGGGTCGAATCTGGACACTAAATGTAGACGATGCTTTCGAGCGTGCCTTCCGAAAGGGTGAGCGCAACCGAATTACGGAACTACAGGTAATCGATTGGTCCGACGAATACTCAGAATCGGATTACGTCCAAATTGTCCACCTACATGGGTCCATACTCGGCAACGCACCTTCCCCCCTCGTTTTCTCTTTCTCTGAGTACGCATCGCTCGCACAGAAACGACCCGTTTGGGACTCTATGCTCAAGGGCAGTGTCTCTAGCAAGCCGTTCATCATCGTCGGTGCAAAGGGATTGGGCGAGCCAGACATGGAAGCAACGCTGGTCAATAACAAACCAGCAGCCACTGCCCCCTCAATCATCGTTGATCCGCACGTAACCCCTGGCCAACGTAAGGAGTTCGCCGGTCTCGGCTATCTTGTATTTGAAGGCACCGCTGAACAGTTCACAGAACAATGGACGCAGCTCGTCGAACTCGACAACGCTAATCTTGCACGCCTGTATGAGACGACAGCAATTTCCATCCCTCAGTTCACCGAACTTAAACTCGAGAGCGCACCAGTCCCCTCCCGTAACCACGATCTACTCGGCGGCAGCGAGCCGCTGTGGAACGACGCGCGGATAGGGTCAATAGCCCAATTCGATTGGATGAAGCAGGTTTTGCGTCCGGCCCGTGAATGGGTACTGAACTCTAGTCGAGAATCCTCGCTTCACGTGGTTTTCGGGGAACGCCTCACTGGCCTTTCGTCGGGCCTTCTTTTCGTCGCGGCGGAACTCCGTAGGCTAGGAGCCACGGTTCTGCAGTTCGATCGAGTAGCCAGGTTCGAGCGGAAGCGCGTCATCGACTTCTGCACCGGGCGAGGTCCAGTCGTGGTTGTCTGCGATGCTTCGCACGAGTTCGCGGTCTTCTTCAACGATCTACTGAAGGACGCCGCACGAACGCCGGACTGCGATCTGCTAATTCTCTTTGGCGAAAAGCGCTTCCACGAATTACAGGTTGATAATCACTTCAAGTCGAACGAGATTCGTCGAACCACGACCGACATCTTCAGCCGACGAAACAAGGCCGATGCCCATCAAATCGTCGGCCTCCTCGATAGGCGCGGGCGATTGGGCCAGTTGGAACAGCAATCCCCCGAATCCCGTCGCTCGCACTTCAACGGTCGAGACATTTTCTCGGCCATGGCTGAAGTTGAGCGAGGCCAGGGCTTTCAGCAACGCCTCGGCACCGAACTTCGCTCGTTGAAGACAACTTGGCACCGGGATCTACTTCTTATGCTCGCAATAGCTTCCTTTGGGAGCCATCAAGTTAGCGTACAAGAAGCTGCTTTCGGCGTTCAGGTGAGCACGCAGCAGCTCCTGAAGGAATGCGCAGAGAACCCGAGCTTGAATGCGCTCGTGGAAGTGGCAGGAGATCTGATCTTCGCCAGGCAACGCAGTTCAAGCCTGGAGCGACTCTTCGAAGGGACTGAGTCCGACGAACGACTGACTGCTTTATCTCAAGTCACTCGAGCTCTCTCGGGTCTAGCGACCAGTCAGGGGTTGAAGGAGAAAAACCGCGCCTCGTCCCTTGTGGGGGGACTAATGGTGGCGCGGACTCTCCGCACCGTCTTCCCCGGAGCCATCATCGATCGATATTATGAGGCGCTGTTCCCCGAGTTCGCACATTGGAATGCTCGCTACTGGGAGCAGAGAGCCATCAACGCGAAGCTGGAGGGCAAATGGGGGCCTGCAGAGAGCTGGGCAAGCCGTGCCGTCACGCTCAAAGATGACCCATATACGCGCACAACCCTGGGTACAATTCTGATTAACAAAGCGTCCGTGCTGGCGGAGTATGGCGACGCGACGTGGATCGATCTATACAGGCGGGGCAAGGACGAACTTGACGTCGCCCTTCAAATGGACGCAGGGAATAGAGTCGCGGCCGTCTCGTTCCTCGAAAACACACTTCAACTACTCCGCTCGACGTTGAGAGCATCGCCGGAGCTGGCCTCTTCCGAAGAGCTCTCCGTGATCCGAGCGGACTGGACCATGGGGTATGCCAACGTTCAACTCGTTGGCTCGGTCGAAGACTCCGCTCGCAGGAGAGCTACGGAGCTTCGGAGGGCCTTCGATGCGCTCGATGTGCAACTCTCTGACGGGCGGACGACTCACTCAGAGCGACACGCGAACACCACGGGGGCCGCTGGGAGGTCGCGACGAGGCAGAGGTCGGAGCAGCGGGCATAACCGCGGGCAGAACGGTGACGCGACGCGACGTCGCGGCCAACACTGACGCGTTGTCTGTCAGTGCTAGCCCATCCCCCAGACCCGCGCGCACAGTGAAATGCAGCACGGGTACCGATCGATGAGGGGGGCCGGGGGAAGGGTGCCCCGGCCCCCCGTGTCGAAGACGCTGGGCCGACATGAGCGCCGAGCGTGACGAAACGGGCATGGCGTGGTGCACCTTGATCGCTGTAGACCCGGACGGAAGGCTGGGGTGGCCCGAGTGGCAACACTCGGGCCACCGGCTTAAGCAGCAGCGAGTCGCATACGCGCGTGATCTGAATCTTGACGCGGGCACAGGCCGTAGGGCGTGTCCGAGTCGATCGGGTCAAGGCAAGCGCGACAGGGTACTGGGACGCGTGCGACCGGCCAGTCTCTGCTGGTTGACCGGAGGTGTAGGTCCGTTTCGCCCTCCGTCGTCAAGACTTCTTCCCCTCCTGTCCTTGCCTGTCCTTTCCTCTCCTTTCCTAGAGCGTGACCGGTCACGTCACCAGTCACGGCGGTTGATGGTGGCAGTCGTTCCTTGCCTGCCCGATGCTTGCGGCTCGTCTGACGACTTCGCTCTCGCTGCGCTGCAAGCGCCGCAGCGGTCGTCTGCGTCTCAGCCCAGCGCAGTACGCGGTACCCCGTTCCCTCGGACGCCCAGAGCGCAGCCCTCACCAGCTCCTCCACCGCTAAGTCGCTTACGCCCTCCGGGTGCAGAAAGCGCAGTTGCGACCGCGCGATGAAGCCGTCGCTTTGTTGTTTGTTGGCGAGCATCAGGGAGTAGGTGAAGATGCGCCAGGCAGGATCGGAGACCAAATCCATCCGAGGGTCATGCAACCATCGCGATGGGAGGCGGGAGTCCACCATGTCTCGGCGACCACGGGAACCCTCCACACCAGAACACGATCCATTACTGGTGGACGAAGACGCTCCGCGCTGCCGATGCCGAACCGACGCGCCTGCACGACCTGCGGCACTTCTATGCGTCCGGACTTATCGCTGCGGGCTGCGACGTTGCCACGGTCCAGCGAGCCCTCGGGCATGCGAAGGCGACGACCACATTGCAGACGTACACCCACCTCTGGCCGACGGCCGAGGACCGGGCTCGAACAGCGGCCGCGGGGATCATGAGCACAGTTTTCGCGGCTCCGACGGACCAGATCCGGACTAAACGGGCCGGAAGCGCCTAGATCGCACTGTTTACCTAGGGTGTCAGTTGTTGAACCGGAACTCCACCACGTCGCCGTCCTGCATGACGTAGTCCTTGCCCTCGATGCGGGCGACCCCACGGGACCGTGCCTCGGCGATCGACCCCGCGGCGATGAGGTCGTCGAACGAGATCACCTCGGCCTTGATGAAGCCCTTCTCGAAGTCGGTGTGGATGACGCCCGCGGCCTGCGGCGCCTTCCAGCCCTTGCCGATCGTCCAGGCGCGGGACTCCTTGGGACCGGCGGTCAGGAACGTCTGCAGCCCGAGGGTGTCGAACCCGATACGGGCGAGCTGGTCGAGCCCGGACTCCGGCTGCCCGGTGGCCTCGAGGAGCTCCTGCGCCTCGTCCGGCTCGAGGTCGATGAGCTCGGACTCGATCTTGGCGTCGAGGAACACGGCCTGCGCGGGGGCGACGAGCGCGGCGAGCTCCGCCTTGCGGGCGTCGTCGGTGAGCACGGCCTCGTCGACGTTGAACACGAAGATGAACGGCTTGGCCGACAGGAGCCCGAGCTCCTTGATCGGGGCCAGGTCGATGGACGTGGCGGACAGGAGCGTGCCCTGCTCGAGCGCGGCACGGGCCTCCCGGGCGGTCTCGAGGACCGCGGGCTCCGCCTGCTTGAGCTTCACCGTCTTCTCGTACCGGGGCAGGGCGCGGTCGATGGTCTCGATGTCAGCGAGGATGAGCTCGGTGTTGATGACCTCGAGGTCGTCGCGCGGCGAGACCTGGCCGGACACGTGCACGACGTCGTCGTCCGCGAAGCCGCGGACGACCTGCGCGATGGCGTCGGCCTCGCGGATGTTCGCGAGGAACTTGTTGCCGAGACCCTCGCCCTCGCTCGCGCCCTTGACGATGCCCGCGATGTCGACGAACGACACGGGAGCCGGCAGGACCTTCTCCGAGTGGAAGAGGTCCGCGAGCTGCTGCAGGCGCGGGTCCGGCAGGCTGACGACGCCGACGTTCGGCTCGATGGTCGCGAACGGGTAGTTCGCCGCCAGGACCTGGTTCTTCGTCAGGGCGTTGAACAGGGTCGACTTGCCGACGTTCGGGAGTCCGACGATCGCGATGGTGAGTGCCACGACGGACAAGCCTAACGGCGGCGGCAGGGAGGAACGGTGCGGGCCCGCCCCGCACTTCCGGTCCGGCGGCGGCCGGGAGGGACGGTGCGGGCCCGCCCCGCACCTCCCGGTCCGGCGGCGGGCGACGGACGCGGCGTGTGACACGAGGGGATGTCGGAGCGTCGTGCGAGCATGGCGACGTGCCCCTGGACTTCACCGCGATCGACTTCGAGACGGCCAACGGATCGAGCGCCTCGGCGTGTTCGGTCGGACTCGTCAAGGTGCGCGACGGCGTGGTCGTGGAACGGGCCTCCTGGTACATCCGGCCGCCGGTCGGGCACGACGCGTTCCTCGAGTGGAACACGCGGATCCACGGCATCGTCGCCGAGGACGTCATCGACGCCCTCGGCTGGGCAGAACAGTACGTCGAGCTGTGTGCCTTCGCCGGCGAGGACGTCCTGACGGCCCACAACGCCCGGTTCGACATGGGCGTGATCGCGGGCGGGTGCGCGGCCACGGGGATCGACGTCGTGGCCCACCGGCACCTCTGCAGCCTGCAGGTCGCTCGACGCACCTACCAGCTCGAGTCCTACCGGCTCCCGATGGCTGCGGGCGCGGCCGGGTTCGACGGCTTCCGCCACCACGACGCCCTCGCCGACGCCGAGGCCTGCGCCGCGATCATCGTGCACGCTGCCGCGCAGCACGGCGTCGACTCGCTCGAGGGGCTGTCGACGGCCACGAACGCCAAGCTCGGGACGGTCCAGGCGCGGACGTCCGAGCCCCGCGGCGACCGCGCGATGGCCTTCGCCGACTGAGTTCCCGCTCGGGTCACCCGCCCGCAGCATGGGCCCGCGGGCGGTGTCGGGGGTCGCTGCCACGCTCGGGGACATGGACGCTCTCCTGCTCGTCGTCGGACTGCTCGTCGGGGCCGCGCTCGGCGCCCTCGTGGCGTGGTCGGTGGTGCGTGGCCGCACCGGCGCCGACCTCGCGACCGCCCGGGCGACGGCCGACGGTCTCCGCGCCCAGCTGGACCGTGCCGTCGCCGACGCTGCCGCGCACGACGCCGAGCGGGCCCAGGAGCACGCCGACCGCCTGGCCATGCAGGACGCCCAGTACCGCCGGCAGGTCGAGTCGCTCGAGCGCCGGGCCGCCGAGCTCGAGCACATCGTCTCCCGCATGCACGGTGCCGACACGACGCGGACCGAGCAGGAGTCCCGCGTCCTCACGGCGCTCGGGCCGGTCGCGGCCACGCTCGAGCAGATGCAGCGGACGGTGACGGCGCTCGAGCGCAGCCGCGGGGAGCAGTACGGCGCGCTGTCGGCACAGCTCCGTGCCGCGGTCGAGTCCGAGGAGCGACTGCGCGCCACCGCCGAGACCCTCGCGAGCGCGTTGTCGTCGAACAGCACCCGCGGCGTGTGGGGCGAGACCCAGCTGCGGAACGTGGTCGAGGCCGCGGGGCTGCTGGAACGCGTCGACTTCGACGTCCAGTCGAGCGTCACCACCACCGCGGGGGCCGCCCGTCCGGACATGGTCGTGCACCTGCCGGGCGGCAAGTCGATCGCCGTCGACGCGAAAGTCCCGTTCAGCGCCTACCTCGAGGCCACGAGCATCCCCGAGACCGCCACGGGTGAGGCCGCCGCCCGACGCCGGGCACTGCTCGACCAGCACGTGCGCGCCGTCCGCGCCCACGTCGACGCTCTGGCCGCGCGTGAGTACTGGTCCGGGTACGACGCCTCACCGGAGCTGACGATCGCGTTCATCCCGTCCGAGTCCCTGGTGTCGAGTGCACTGGCCGCGGATCCGGGGCTGCTCGACCACGCGTTCCGGAAGCGGATCGCACTCGCCTCGCCGGTGACGCTGTGGTCGGTCCTGAAGACCGTCGCGTTCAGCTGGCAGCAGGACGTCGTCACCCTGGAGGCCCGCGAGCTGTTCCGCGTGTCCCGCGAGCTGTACGGGCGGCTCGCGACGATGGCCGGGCACGTGGACAAGCTCGGTCGGACGATCCGCGGGACCGTGGTCGACTACAACCGCTTCGTCGGTTCGCTCGAGCGGCAGGTGCTGCCGTCGGCCCGTCGCCTGTCGCTGCTCGACGAGGCCAAGGTGATCGCCGAACCCACCCCCGTCGAGGACGAGCCCCGCCTGCTCACCGCGCCGGAGCTCGTCGCCGCGGTCGACGACGACTGACAGCGACCGGCCACCGGCGACGGCGACGGGTCGCTGAGCTCGGTGAGATCGCAGTTGTTGCCGTTCCGACGGTGGTCAGAACGGCAACAGGTGCGATCTCGCGAGGGGGGTGGGGGTCAGAACCACTTCTCGACGCGGTGGTCGGCCTGGATCCGGCGGACGGTGCCGGAGTGCGAGCGGAGCACGATCGAGTCGGTGTGGATGACACCGCGCGAGCGCCGGACGCCGTCGACGAGCACGCCGTCGGTCACACCCGTCGCCACGAAGAACGTGTTGTCGCCCGTGACCAGGTCGTCCTGGTCGAGCACGCGGTCGAGGTCGTGCCCGGCGTCCATGGCCTTCTGCCGCTCGTCGTCGTCCTTGGGCTGCAGCTGCCCCAGGATCACGCCGCCGAGCGCCTTGATCGCGCAGGCGGTGATGATGCCCTCGGGCGTCCCGCCGACACCGACGCACATGTCGATCTTCGATCCGGGCATCGCCGCCGAGATCCCGCCGGCGACGTCACCGTCGAGCAACAGCCGCGTGCCGGCACCCGCCGCGCGGATCTGCCGGATGAGCTCCTCGTGCCGGGGACGGTCCAGGACGGCGATCTGCATGTCCTCGATGTCCTTGTGCTTCGCCTTCGCCAGCGCACGGATGTTCTCGCCGACGGGCTTGTGCAGGTCGAGGACCCCGCGCCCCTCGGGGCCGGCCGCGATCTTGTTCATGTAGAACACCGCCGACGGGTCGTACATCGACCCGCGGTCCGACACCGCCATCACCGAGATCGCGTTCTGCCGCCCGGCCGCGGTGAGCGAGGTGCCGTCGATCGGGTCCACCGCGATGTCACACGCGGGTCCGTGCCCGTTGCCGACGTGCTCGCCGTTGAACAGCATGGGCGCCTGGTCCTTCTCGCCCTCACCGATCACGACCACGCCGTCGAAGTTGACCGTGCCGAGGAACTTGCGCATCGCGTCGACCGCGGCACCGTCGGCGAGGTTCTTCTCACCCCGCCCCACCCACGGCTGCGCGCGGATCGCCGCCGCCTCGGTCGCACGCACGAGCTCGAGCGCCAGGTTGCGGTCGGGCTGGAGGAACAGGGCACCGGTGTCAGTCGCATTCACCCGTCCAGCGTACCGAGCCGCTTCCCAGTGGACGTTCGGGCGTCCCAGAGCTGAGCGACAGCTGTAGTCCGGAGCCGGACGGCGCGCCGGGCGGGAGGCCGCCCTCGACCACCTGTGACCGGCCTCCCGGCCCCTGGCTACGATCGTGGACGGATCGACACGTCGAAGGAGAGCCGAGATGCCCATCGCAACCCCCGAGCAGTACGCCGAGATGATCGACCGCGCGAAGGCCGGCAAGTTCGCGTACCCGGCCGTGAACGTCTCGTCGTCGCAGACGATCAACGCCGTCCTGCAGGGCCTGACCGAGGCGGGGTCGGACGGCATCATCCAGGTGACGACGGGCGGTGCCGACTACTTCGCCGGCCACACGGTCAAGAACCGGGCCGCTGGCGCGCTGGCCATGGCGGCGTTCGCCCACGAGGTCGCCAAGAACTACCCGATCACGGTGGCGCTCCACACCGACCACTGCCCCAAGGACGCGCTCGACTCGTTCGTCCTGCCGCTCATCCAGGCGAGCGAGGACGAGATTCGGCAGGGCCGCGACCCGATCTTCCAGTCCCACATGTGGGACGGTTCCGCGATCCCCCTCGACGAGAACCTCGAGATCGCGAAGACGATGATCCAGAAGACCCGCAACATCAACGCGATCCTCGAGGTCGAGATCGGCGTCGTCGGCGGCGAGGAGGACGGCGTCAAGCACGAGGGCACGAACGAGGCCCTGTACACGACGCTCGGCGATGTCGAGAAGGCCGTCGAGGCGCTCGGCATGGGCGACGAGGGCCGGTGGATCGCCGCGCTGACGTTCGGCAACGTGCACGGCGTCTACAAGCCGGGCAACGTCAAGCTCCGTCCGGAGCTCCTCGGCGAGATCCAGCGCGGCATCGCCGAGCACCACGGCACCGGTCAGAACCCGCTCGACCTCGTGTTCCACGGCGGCTCCGGGTCGTCCGACGACGAGATTCACGAGGCCGTGTCGAACGGCGTCATCAAGATGAACATCGACACCGACACGCAATACGCGTTCACGCGCGACATCGCCGACTCGATGTTCACGAACTACACCGGCGTGCTCAAGGTCGACGGCGAGGTCGGGAACAAGAAGCAGTACGACCCGCGGGCCTGGGGCAAGAAGGCCGAGACCGCCATGGCCGCCCGCGTCGTCCAGGCGGCGAAGGTGCTCGGGTCGGCCGGACAGTCCCAGAGCTGAGCGTGACCGACCCCGACGCCCTCGCCCCAGACTTCGCGTCGTTCGTCGTCGACGCGCCCACGGCCCTCCACGCCGCGGACGCTGCGGCCCGCCGGCTCGTGGCGGCCGGGTTCACACAGCTCGACGAGCTCGACGACTGGCCGACCGACGCCGGCGCGTACCTCGTCGTGCGCGACGGCGCCGTCATCGCATGGCGACTGCCGGCGAGCGCGACGCCCACCACCCCGTTCCGGATCGTCGGCGCCCACACGGACTCCCCCGGGTTCCGCGTCAAGCCGAACCCGGTGGTCCGGAACGCGGGGTGGGAGCAACTCGACGTCGAGGTGTACGGCGGACCGATCCTCTCGACCTGGTTCGACCGCGACCTCCGCATCGCCGGTCGCGCGGTCCTCGCCGACGGCAGCACGACCCTCGTGGCGACCGAGGCCGTCGCGCGCATCCCCAACCTGGCCATCCACCTGGACCGCGGGGTGAACGAGGGTGCGGCGATCGACCGACAGCGACATGTGCTGCCCGTGGTCGGTACCGACGGCGGCACCCTCGGCGGGCCGGACGTCGTCGAGTGGCTCCGCGCCCGGATCCCCGGCGACGTCGTGGCCTGGGACCTGTTCCTCGCCGACACGCAGGCCCCGGCCCGCATCGGGATCGACGGCGCGTTCCTGGCGTCCGGGCGCATGGACAACCTGACGAGCGTGCACGCCGGGCTCCGTGGGGTCATCGCGGCGCCCGGGGACGCCGACCACGTCCCCGTGTTCGCGGCGTTCGACCACGAGGAAGTGGGCTCCGCCACCCCGTCGGGTGCGTCCGGACCCTTCCTCGAGGACGTCCTGCGCCGTGTCCAGGCCGGACTCGGCGCGACGGTCGGCGAGGCGGCGCGGGCGTTCCGCGCGTCGTGGCTGCTCTCGAGCGACGCCGGACACCTGGTGCACCCGAACCACGGCGAGAAGCACGACCCGGCGAACCGGCCCCGACCGGGCGCGGGTCCGTTGCTCAAGATCAGCGCGAACCAGCGGTACATGACCGACGCCCGGGGCGAGGCCGTGTTCGCCGCCGCATGCGCCGCGGCCGGCGTCGCGTACCAGCCCTTCGTCAACCACAACGGCATCCCCGGCGGCTCGACCATCGGTCCACTCGCCGCGACCCGGCTCGGGATCCCCACCGTGGACATCGGCGTCGGGCTGCTGTCCATGCACTCGGCGCGGGAGCTCGTGCACGTGGACGACCTCGCGGCCCTCCACGCGGCGGTGGGCGCGTTCCTGGTCGGTTGAGCCCGGCTCGGTCCGGCCGCTGATCGGCGCGGTGCGGCCACCGGATCGGTGACGCTCGGCCGCCGCTCCGTGGCGCTCGGTCAGAGCCCGCTGTGCGTGACCATCCAGGTGACGTACGCGGGGTCGTGCGCGAGCACGACGACGTAGACGACGACCGAGAACGCCCCGGCGACCGCACCACCGACGAGCGGCACCCAGAACGTGACCCGGCGACGGCGGAGGCGCGCCACCGACCACCACACCGTGCCGATCAACAACACGAGGTCCACGACCGCGCACAGCGCGCTCGCAGGCACGAGCGCCTCCGGGTGGGCGAGCTCGGTGTAGCGCGCGGCGATCTGGTCGGCGATGGTCGCGGCGGTGTGACTGATGCCGAAGAGCTGCTGCACGACGGTCGTGAACCCGAACGCCAGCAGCAGCACCGTCAGGAGCAGGTCTCCGGGGGACGCACCGAACCGGCCGGACGTCGGCACCGCGGGACGGGATCGCCCCGGTGCACGGCCGGGAGGCCCGACCCGGCCCACCGGAACCGGCCTTCGTTGGTCGTCGGCCTCGGCCCGGCGCCGTTCCGCCGCCTCGCGTTCACCGCGTGCGCGCTCGACCTCGACCGGATTGACCCAGCCCTCGGGCGCGTACTCGCCGTACTGCGGGGCGGGCCGACCGACGGTGCGGCCGGCAGCGTCGGCCGGATCCGGACGGCGTTCGGGAGTGGGACCATCGCCGGACGCGGGAGGGGCCTCCCGGCCGACGGGATCGGAGGGCCGACCGCCGGACGCGGGAGGGGCCTCCCGGCCGTCGGTCGCGTCGCTCACCGGGTACGGCCACCCAGGGCGCGCGCGTCGCGCTGTCCCGTCGCGTCCGTGCGGAGCTCCTTCGGCAGCGAGAACATGAGGTCCTCGTGCGCGGTGACGACCTCGTCCACCGTGCCGAAGCCGGCGTCCGCGAGCTGTTCGAGCACCTCGCGCACCAGGACCTCGGGGACGGAGGCGCCGGAGGTGACGCCCACGGTCTGCACGCCGTCGAGCCACTCCTGTTGGATCTCCTCGGCGTAGTCGACGCGGTGCGCGGCCTTGGCACCGTGCTCGAGCGCGACCTCGACCAGGCGGACGCTGTTCGACGAGTTCGCGGAACCGACGACGATCACCAGGTCGGCGTCGGCCGCCACCTTCTTGATCGCGACCTGGCGGTTCTGCGTGGCGTAGCAGATGTCGTCGGACGGCGGGTTCTCGATGAGCGGGAACTTCTCGCGCAGCAGGCGGACGGTCTCCATCGTCTCGTCGACGCTCAGCGTGGTCTGCGAGAGCCAGACGAGGTTCGTCGGGTCCGGGACCTCGAGCGCGGCGACGTCCTCGGGGCCGTTGACGAGGATCGTGCGCTCCGGGGCGTGCCCCATCGTGCCCTCGACCTCTTCGTGCCCGGCGTGACCGATGAGGATGATCGTGCGGTCGGCCTTGGCGAACCGCAGGGCCTCGCGGTGGACCTTCGTGACGAGCGGGCAGGTCGCGTCGATCGCGTGGAGGTCGCGGTCGGCCGCCCCCTGCACGACCGCGGGCGAGACCCCGTGGGCGCTGAAGACGACGTGCGCGCCGTGCGGGACCTCGGCGACGTCGTCGACGAACACGGCGCCCGCCTGTTCGAGCGTCGACACGACGTGGACGTTGTGGACGATCTGCTTGCGGACGTACACGGGCTGCCCGTACTGCTCGAGCGCCTTCTCGACCGCGATGACGGCACGGTCGACCCCGGCGCAGTACCCACGAGGGGCGGCGAGGAGGACCTTCTTGGTGCCGGCGACCGGTTCGTCCCGGAGTCGGCCGCGAGCCGCCGGGACGCGGGGCGGCGCGAGCTGCACGGTGCGTCCGTTGGTGATCGTCACGCATCGATCCTAGGTGCCGACGCTGACACGTCCCCTGGGCGTCCGCCCTGGGCGGAACCGCTGTGGAGGAACGCCCCGGACGACCGGGACCGTCCGGGGCACGGGGGATGATGGAGACCCCTCCCAGGACCGACGGCACGACGTCGGCGCACGACGACAGGAGCAGTGCATGGCGATCGACCAGGGCCCCCCGACCGCGGACAACCCGTGGCCGGTCGCGCTGCTCGGCGCGAAGCTCCGGGACTGGATCGACCGGCTCGGCACCGCGTGGGTCGAGGGCGAGATCACGCAGTGGAACGTGGCCGGCGGCAACGTCTACGGCAAGCTCAAGGACTGCGAGGTCGACGCCACCGTGTCGTTCTCGATCTGGTCGAGCGTCCGTGCGCGGGTCCCGTCCGACCTCGGGCAGGGCGACCGTGTCGTCGCCGCGATCAAGCCCAACTACTGGGTCAAGGGCGGCTCCCTGACGATGCAGGTCGTCGAGATGAAGCACGTCGGACTCGGGGACCTGCTCGAACGCCTCGAGCGGCTCCGCGCCACCCTGCTCGCCGAGGGGCTGTTCGACGCCGCGCGGAAGCGCCCGCTGCCGTTCCTGCCCCGGCGGATCGGACTCGTGACGGGCAAGGACTCCGACGCCGAGAAGGACGTGCTCCGCAACGCGCAGCTCCGCTGGCCGCAGGTCGCGTTCCGCACCGTGCACGCCGCCGTGCAGGGCGACCGCACCGTGGCCGAGGTGATCGCGGCGATCCAGACCCTCGACGCCGACCCGGAGGTCGACGTCATCGTCGTCGCGCGTGGTGGCGGTGACTTCCAGAACCTGCTCGGCTTCAGCGACGAGGGTCTGGTCCGCGCCGCCGCCGCGTGCACGACACCGATCGTCTCGGCCATCGGGCACGAGGCCGACCGCCCGCTGCTCGACGAGGTCGCGGACCTCCGTGCGTCGACCCCCACCGACGCCGCCAAGCGCGTCGTGCCCGACGTGGCCGAGGAGCTCGCGAACGTCCGCCAGGCCCGCGCCCGGATCGGACTCCGCCTGTCGCACACGCTCTCGGTGGAGGCGGACCGGATCGCCGCGCTCCGGTCCCGTCCCGCGCTCGCGTCCACCGCGTGGCTCGTCGACACCCTGGCCGAGGAGGTCGCGCGCGACCTGTCCCGCAGCCGCGAGCTCCTCGAGCGGACGATCGAGCGCTCCCACCACGAGGTCGGGCACCTCACCGGTCGGCTGCGGGCGCTGTCGCCGCGGGACACCCTCCGGCGCGGCTACGCGATCGTCCAGACCGACGACGGCGCGGTGGTGCGCTCGTCCGCCGAGGTCGCGACGCCGACCTCGGTACGGGTGACGCTCGGCGACGGCACGGCGGTCGGCACCATCACCGCCGACGGACCCGGGCCGCAGGGCGTGCGTCCGGCGCCCGGCGATGCCACGGAGTCCGACGCCGTGGCGTCCGACGGGGCGGAGTCCGACGGGGCCGAGTCCGACGGGGCCGAGTCCGACGGGGTGGGTCGGGACGATCCCCAGCTCGACGCCGACGACGCCGTGCTGTCACCGGGTGCTCGGTAGGATCGGACGGTGCCAGCACCAGCCGCTTCCGGAGCCGACCAGGGGTCGGACGTCGCCTCGCTGAGCTACGAGGCCGCTCGCGACGAACTCGTCCGCGTCGTGTCCGAGCTCGAGCAGGGCTCCGCGACACTCGAACGGTCGCTCGCGCTGTGGGAGCGGGGCGAGGCCCTGGCTGCTCGGTGCGAGGAGTGGCTCGTCGGCGCCCGGGCACGACTCGACGCGGCACGCAACGGCGTGGCGCCCGAGGACGACCGATGAGCGACCAACACCCGCAGGGCGCGCCGGTCGTCGCCGAGCTCGGACGCCCCGAGACCGCCGAGGAGACCCGGATCCGCAAGGAGGACGCCCGTCGCGTCCGCCGGCAGCACCAGACGGCGCTCAACCTCGTGCTGTCCCTCGCGGCGTCCCTGGCCGTCGTGCTCGCACTCGTCGCGATCGTCGCCCGGCCCGATCACCCGTCGAGCACGTCGACCCACGTCGACTACCGGTCGGTCGCGGCGCAGGCCGACGTCCCGCACGTGACCCTGGCCGCGCCACGACTGCCGTCGGGGTACTCGGCGAACCGCGCGGACTTCCAGGACGACACCGCCGACGGGGTCGACGTCTGGACCGTCGGACTCATCACCCCGGACGACCAGTACATCGGCGTGCACCAGGGCATCAGGGCGAACCAGACGTGGGTCGCCAACCAGCTCGACGAACACGCCGCCACCGGCTCACGCACCATCGACGGCACGAAGTGGACCGTGTACGACCGGCGCGACGAGGGCAAGGGCGCCGGGAACGAGGCCTACTCGCTCGTCGCGACCTTCGGTGCGAGCACGGTCGTCCTGGCCGGCACGGCGGACGACGCCTCGTTCCGCACCGTCGCACACCGCATCGCCATCCAACTGGAGGACCAGAACCGATGAACCGCGCCGCCAGCACCCCAGCCGAGGCCCTGCGCCTGCTCGTCGAGGGCAACGCTCGGTTCGCCTCCGACAAGCGTCGCGTCGGTCGCACCGACCCCGAGCGCCGGAGCGAGCTGGCCGCGTCCCAGTCGCCCTTCGCGACCGTCCTCGGCTGTTCGGACAGCCGCGTGCCGTTCGAGCACGTGTTCGACGCCGGCATCGGCGACGTGTTCGCCATCCGGAACGCCGGGCAGATCGCGGACGACGTCGTGCTCGGGTCGATCGAGTTCGCGGTGGTCGCGCTCGGCACGCCGCTGGTGGTCGTGCTCCGGCACACCCGCTGCGGAGCGGTCAACGCCGCGTGCTCGGGCGAACCCGTGCCGGCGCCGCACCTCCAGGCCCTCGTGGACGCGATCGCCCCCAGCGTCGAGCGGGTGCGGTCCACGGTCGGCGCCGCCGCGGGAGCCCCGGCGCCGGACGCTGCCGCCGACACCGCCCTCGCCGTCGACCCGGAGGCCGTGGGCGCGGCCCACCTCGAGGCCACCATGCGCACGGTCATCGAGCGCTCCGGCGCCGTGTCGGACGCCATCGCCGAGGGTAGATTGGCCGTCGTCGGTGCGACCTACGACCTCACGACGGGACTGGTCGACATCGACACCGTGGTCGGGAACGCCTGAGCCCTCCCGCCACGGACGGGCCCCGCGCCCGACGCCTCCGTCGACCGGCGCGCATCGCCGCGATCGGCACCGCAGCCGACCGGCCGACCGCCGGGGACCGGCACCACAGGAAGGACCACGACGACGTGACCGACACCACGACCTCCCCATCCGCCGACGGCAGCACGGCGGACAGCGGCGACTACCGCATCGAGCACGACACGATGGGCGAGGTCCGTGTACCGGCCTCGGCCCTGTACCGCGCACAGACCCAGCGGGCGGTCGAGAACTTCCCGATCTCGGGCAGCGGCCTCGAGCCGGCGCAGATCGTCGCCCTGGCCCGCATCAAGCGCGCGGCGGCGATCGTCAACGGGCAGCTCGGGGTCGTCGGGCCGGAGGTCGCCGAGGCGATCGTGGCGGCAGCCGACCGGATCATCGGCGGCGAGCACCACGACCAGTTCCCCGTGGACGTCTACCAGACCGGCAGCGGCACGTCGTCGAACATGAACATGAACGAGGTCCTCGCGACGCTCGCGTCGGACGCCTCGGGGACCGCGGTGCACCCGAACGACCACGTCAACGCGTCGCAGTCCTCGAACGACGTCTTCCCGACCTCGGTGCACATCGCGGTGACCGCGGCGCTCATCCACGACCTGGTCCCCGCGCTCGACCACCTGGCCTCCGCGCTCGAGGACAAGGCGGCGCTCTGGGCGACGGCCGTGAAGAGCGGCCGGACGCACCTCATGGACGCCACCCCGGTGACGCTCGGGCAGGAGTTCGGCGGGTACGCCCGGCAGATCCGACTCGGGATCGAGCGCGTGCAGGCGACCCTGCCGCGGGTGGCCGAGGTCCCCCTCGGCGGCACCGCGGTCGGCACCGGGATCAACACCCCCGCCGGGTTCCCGCAGCGCGTCATCGAGCAGCTCGCGTCCGACACCGGCCTGCCGATCACCGAGGCGGCCGACCACTTCGAGGCGCAGGGCGCTCGTGACGGCCTCGTCGAGGCATCGGGGGCGCTCCGGGTGCTCGCCGTGAGCCTGACGAAGATCAACAACGACCTGCGGTGGATGGGGTCGGGTCCGAACACCGGGCTCGGGGAGCTCCGGATCCCGGACCTGCAGCCCGGATCGTCGATCATGCCCGGCAAGGTCAACCCGGTGATCCCCGAGGCCACGCTCATGGTCGCCGCGCGCGTCATCGGCAACGACGCCACCGTGGCCTGGGCCGGAGCCTCCGGCGCGTTCGAGCTCAACGTGGCGATCCCGGTCATGGGCACCGCGCTGCTCGAGTCCATCCGGCTCCTGACGAACAGCACGCGCGCGCTCGCCGACAAGACCATCGTCGGGCTCGAGGCCGACCTCGACCGAGCTCGCGGGTTCGCCGAGTCGTCCCCGTCCATCGTCACACCCCTGAACCGGGTGATCGGGTACGAAGCCGCCGCGAAGGTCGCCAAGTACGCCGTCGCCGAATCGATCACGGTGCGCGAGGCCGTCGTCGCCCTCGGGTTCGTCGAGCGGGGCGAGGTCACCGAGGAGCAGCTCGACAGCGCGCTCGACGTGCTGAGCATGACGCACCCGAACTGACCCAGCTCGGACCGGACGAGGACCCGGGCGACCTCGACTCCCCCACCGGAGGCCGCCCGGGCTGCACACGCCGCGAGCCGGCGGAGGCCGTCCCCAGAGCCGGAACCGACCCGCGGCGTGTACGGATCCAGCATGGCGGGACGACCGACGCCGCCGACCCGTCCCTCCCGGATCTGTGGAGAGACGTGTCGGCGGCGCCGGTGTGGAGGAGGAGTCGGGCGCTCCGCCGGCTCGGCGCTCCGCCGGCGCGGCGCTACGCCAGCTCGGGCGAGTCGAGCATCTCGGTGACGAGCGCCGCGATGGCCGACCGTTCGGACCGCGTCAGCGTGACGTGCGCGAACAACGGGTGGCCCTTGAGCCGCTCGATGACGGAGGCGACGCCGTCGTACCGACCGACGCGCAGGTTGTCGCGCTGCGCGACGTCGTGGGTCAGGACCACGCGCGAGTTCTGCCCGATCCGGGACAGCATCGTGAGCAGCACGTTGCGCTCGAGGGACTGGGCCTCGTCGACGATCACGAACGCGTCGTGCAGGGAACGCCCGCGGATGTGGGTCAGGGGCAGGACCTCGAGCATCCCGCGCTCCTGGACCTCCTCGAGGACGTTGTCCGACACGAGGGCACCGAGTGTGTCGAAGACGGCCTGCGCCCACGGGTTCATCTTCTCGGCGGCGTCGCCCGGCAGGTAGCCGAGCTCCTGGCCACCCACCGCGTACAAGGGGCGGAAGACCATGACCTTCTTGTGCTGCTGCCGCTCGAGCACCGCCTCCAGACCGGCGCACAGCGCGAGCGCCGACTTGCCGGTGCCCGCGCTGCCGCCCAGGGACACGATCCCGATCTCGGGGTCGAGCAGGGCGTCGATCGCGAGGCGCTGTTCGGCCGACCGGCCGCGGAGGCCGAAGACCTCACGGTCGCCGCGGACGAGCGCCACCGCGCCCGGCGTGTGGACGCGTCCGAGTGCCGACCCGCGCTCCGAGTGGATCACCACGCCCGTGTTGACCGGCACGCCGTCGAGGCTGGCGGAGCGGACCTCCTCGTGCTCGTAGAGGCCCGCCATCTGGTCGCCCGAGATCTCGAGCGTCGTGACGCCCGTGTAGCCGCTGTCGACGGCGAGTTCCGCGCGGTACTCCTCGGCCGGCAGGCCGATCGACGCCGCCTTGACGCGGAGTGGGAGGTCCTTCGACACGACGACGACGTCGAGGCCGTCGTTCGCCAGGTTCATGGCGACCGCGAGGATCCGGGAGTCGTTGTCGCCGAGCTGCAGCCCCGACGGCAGCACGGTCATGTTGGAGTGGTTGAGCTCGACGCGGAGCGAACCGCCCTCGCCGACCGCGACGGGGAAGTCGAGGCGCTCGTGCTCGATGCGGAGCTCGTCGAGGATCCGCAGGGCCTGCCGAGCGAAGTACCCGATCTCGGGGTCGTTCCGCTTCGACTCGAGCTCGCTCACCACGACGACCGGCAGCACGACGGCGTGCTCGTCGAACCGGAACAGGGCGCGCGGATCGCTGAGCAGGACGGACGTGTCGAGCACGTAGGTCCGTTGCGCGATACCGGCGGACGCATCGGCGGCCCGTCCCGAGCGGGGTGCGGCCCCCGCTGTCGAGGACGTTCCACGCGAGGTGTTCTGAGAGGTCACGACCACTCCATCCCCGGGCCGCGTTCGACCCGGTCCTTGTCCTCGGAACGGCCACGACGCGGTCTCGAAGCTCCGCCGGTGGCCGCTTCGACCGGGCACGATGCCCGATGTCGCGAATCTACGTCCGCCCACCGACACGCTCCCGGGGACACGCGGCGGCTCCGGGTTACGAGGGCGTGAACGCTCGTCACTCGTGCCCCAGCCCGGCCGGGCCGGCCAGGGCCGGCCCGGCCAGGCCCGGCCCGTGCCATTCCGCGAGATCGCAGTAGTTGTCGTTGTGACGGGGCGAGAACGACACCTACTGCGATATCGCGGAGGTTCGGGGCCGGGCCGGAAGCCGGACGCCGGTCGCCGGAGGCCGGTCGCCGGACGCCGGACGCCGGAGCGGGTCAGACCATCGTCGCGAAGGACACGAGCGCGTCCCGCAGCATCGCCAGGGTCTCGTTGGTCGTCGAGACGAAGACCGACACACGCAGCGTCCCGGCGCGGGTCGTCGCGGTCACGCCGTGGTTGTGGAGCGACGCGGCGAGCGCGGTCAACCGCTCGGGTGCGGGCCGGAGCACGACGATGCCAGCGCGCTCACGGCGGTCGCGCGAGGACTCGACGACGACGCCGAACTCGTCCGCCAGGTCGAACACCCGCTCGGCCCGCTCGGCGACGGCGGCCTCGACCGCGGCGACACCGACGCCGGACAGGGACTCGAGGGAGACCGCGAGCCGCGCCTGCGCGACCGGGTCGATGCGCGTCATCTGGTACGCGGCGGCGCCCGGCGCGACGGTCGGGACCTCGCCGGGCTCGCCGACGGTGCCGGCGGGCCCGGAGAGCGCGGGCTGCAGCCGCTCGAGCGCGCGGTCGCTGAACGACACGAACCCGGTCCCCCAGCCGGCGTGCAACCACTTCTGGCCGCCGGTGGCGATGACGTCCGCGACCTCGTACGGCTCGTCGACGGCGCCGAAGCCCTGGATCGCGTCGACGATGAGCAGGCGGTCCCCGATCACGTCGCGGATCGCCGCGAGGTCGGCTCGGTACCCCGTCCGCCAGTCGACGAGGCTGAGCGCGACCGCGGCGACGTCGTCGCTGAGGCGCGAGGCGATGAGGTCCGGCGTCATCCACCCCGCGCCGGACTCGATGACGAGCGGCTGCACGCGCCCCGTGGCGGCGGCGGCGCTCGCGAGTGCGAGCGGCAACGACGGGTACTCGTCCGCGGCGACGAGGACACCGCCGGTCAAGCCGAACGCGGTGTGCAGGAGTCCGGGCGTCGTCGCGGTCTGCGAGACGACCTGGTCGTCGCGACGGCGGACGAGGCGCGCGGCGACGGTGCGCACCCGCGCGTCCTGCTCGTCGAGCACCTCCATGGCGCCGAAGCGGACGTGCTCCTGGATGGTGCCGAGCACGCGCTGCTCCTCGAGCACCGCGGTCTGGACCGGGCCGAACGCCGCGTGGTCGAGGTACCCCGGCTCCTCCTGGAACCCGGCGGCGTACTCGTCGATGGTGGTCACGTCCGGTGGTCTCCTGGTTCTGATCCGCCGACCGTCCCCATCCCCGGTCGATGCGTCCTCATGGACGCGAGCGCTGTGAGTGTACCGAGAACGCGCTGGTGCCGCTGCACCGGAGCCGCAGAGCGCACGCACCGGCGATCCGGCAGGGTCGGGAGGACCGTGGCCGGGCCGACGCGATCCGGCCGGACCGCGGTCGGGAGGCCCGCAGCCGTCAGCCGCCGAACCGGCGCGACCGCCGCCCGAAGTCCCGCACCGCGCGGAGGAAGTCGACCTCGCGCAGGTCCGGGTAGAACGCCTCGACGAAGTAGAACTCGCTGTGTGCGCTCTGCCAGAGCATGAAGTCGGACAGACGCTGTTCGCCCGACGTCCTGATGACGAGGTCCGGGTCGGGCTGTCCCTGCGTGTAGAGGTGGTCGCCGATGAGCTCGGGCGTCAGCACCTCGGCGAGGTCGTCGAGCGTCCCACCGCCCGCACCGTGCGCCCGGACGATGCTGCGCATGGCGTCCGCGATCTCGCGCCGGCCGCCGTACCCGACGGCGAGGTTGACGTGCAGCCCCGTGTGCTCGGCGGTCTCTGCCTCGGCACCCTCGAGCGCGCGGACGAGTTCCGGCGGCAGTCCCTCGTTCGACCCGACGTGCTGCACCCGCCACGTGGGATGGGCCGCCAGGTTCGCGGCGAGTTCGGCGATGATCCCGGTGAGTTGCCGGAGCTCGTCCGAGTGCCGCCCCGTCAGGTTGTCGGCGGACAGCAGGTACAGCGTGACGACCTGGACGCCGAGGTCGTCACACCAACCGAGGAACTCCGGGATCTTCGCGGCTCCGGCCCGGTGGCCGTGCGCGGCCGTCTCGAGCCCGAGCTGCTTCGCCCATCGGCGGTTGCCGTCGACGATCATCGCGACGTGACGTGGGGTGGCGGCGATCTGCGCGCGGATGCGGCGCTGGTAGGCGCGGTAGACCAGGCCTCGCCCTGTCCATCCCGCCCTGGCGCTCACGCGACAACGCTAGTGCACGGACCTGCACCCGGGATCCGGCCGACGCACGCACGACAGCCGGGTCGCCTACCGTTGGACCATGACCGATCCCAGCCCGGACGCGCTCCCGCACGTGCCGTTCGTCGAGGAAGCCGAGGAGGCCCGGGACGCGTCGGTCGCGTCGGCGCCGGTCCCGCCACCCGCCTGGCGTGGGTGGATCCACCTCGGGGCGTTCCCCGTCGCGGCCGCGCTCGGCATCGTGCTCGTCTGCCTGGCTGCGACCCCGGCGGCGAAGGCCGCGAGCGCCGTGTTCACGGCGGCGTCCCTCGTGCTGTTCGGTGTCTCGGCGACCTACCACCGGTTCCGGTGGAGCCCACGCGTCAAGGTCGTCCTCAAGCGGATCGACCACACGAACATCTTCTTGCTCATCGCCGGCACGTACACGCCCGTCGCGGTCTGTGCGCTCGGCGACCGCGACGCGACCGTGCTGCTCGTCGTGATGTGGAGCGGCGCGGCCCTCGGGATGGCGTTCCGGGTGTTCTGGGTCGGAGCCCCGCGCTGGCTCTACGTGCCGCTGTACGTCCTGCTCGGGTGCTCCGCGCTGTTCTACCTGCCGCAGCTGTTCGCCGCCGACACGGCGATGATGGTCCTCGTCCTGACGGGCGGGCTGGCGTACGTGCTCGGTGCGGCCGTGTACGGGTTCAAGCGGCCCGACCCCGCGCCGCGCGTCTTCGGGTTCCACGAGGTGTTCCACGCCTTGACCGTCGTGGCGTTCGTCGCGCAGTGGGCGGGCGTGCTCGTCGTCGCGCTCCATCCGGTGCGCTGACCGCGATCCGGCCGGAGGCCTCAGCCGCGCTCGGTGTCGTCCCCGACGTCCGCGCGTCCGCCGTCACCGGTCCCGCGGACGTCTCCGCGGCCTCCCGGGCCCCGGCGGTCGTCCTGACCGCCGCGGCCGTCGAGGTCCCCGACGCCGTCGGCGTCCTCGCCCGGGAGCTCGCCGCGGGCCTCGGCCTCGAGCCGTTCCCGGATCTCCGACCGGTACCGGGTCCGGCGGATGCGCCGGGTCATGTCGACGACGAGCGCGATCGTCGCGACCGCGACGATCGCGATGACGACGAACCCCCACACGCCGGGCGTGACGTCGACGTCGGGGACTGTGGAGGCGGGCGTGGTCGGTGACGTGGCGGCCGCGAGCACGAGGGCCCCGGTCAGGACGGTGGCGCTCATCAGGCGGACTCCTCGTGGATCCCCGCGAACAGGTCGGTCTCCGGCAGCGTGGTCGGCACACGGGACTCGACGAGCTGGAAGTCCTCGGTCGGCCAGATGGCGGCGACGACGTCCGGGGGCCAGAAGAAGAAGCGGCTGTCGGTGGGCACCTGGCTGGCGTGGGCCCGCAGCGCGGCGTCACGCGCGGCCAGGTGCTCGGCCACGTGGACGTGGGAGGTCGACAGGTCCTCGCGCCCCTCGAACCGCTCGAGGAACGTCGCCATCTCGGCGAGCTCCGGCGCGTCCGGGTCGCGTTCGGCCATCGCCGCGTACATCGCGCGGAACCGATCCGGGTTGAACGTGCGCTCGTAGTAGAGCTTGTCGATGGTCCACGGGGCGCCCGCCTCGGGGTAGGCGGTCGGGTCGCCGGACGTGCGCCAGGCCTCCATCGCGATCTCGTGCGACCGGATGTGGTCCGGGTGCGGGTAGCCGCCGTTCTCGTCGTACGCGATCATGACGTGCGGACGGAAGCGCCGCACGATCCGGACGAGGACCGCCGCGCTCGTCGTGATCGGGACGGTCGCGAAGGTCCCCGGCCGCACCGTCTCGCCCTTCTCGGCGTCGGGGAGTCCCGAGTCGTGGTAGCCGAGCCAGACGTGGTCGATCCCGAGGGCCGCCTGGGCCGCCGCCATCTCCGTCCGTCGGTGTCCGGCCATGTCGCGGTGCGCCCGGCTGCGCGCGGGTTCCGGGAGCTGCTCGTTGAGGATGTCGCCCGCCTCACCACCCGTGCACGAGACGACGAGGACCTGAGCGCCCTCCGCCACGTACTTGGCGTACGTCGCGGCTCCCTTGCTCGACTCGTCGTCGGGATGGGCATGGACCGCGATGAGACGCAGGGGCACGACACTCCTCGATGCTGCCGGCGCTGGCCGGGCGGGCGAACCCCGCGAGGGGCCGGGTGAACTACCCTGGGACGAGGATAATCGTTCCAGGAGTCCATGCTGTCCGCTTCGCACACCCCCACGCCAGGCCTCGGATCCGCACAGGGATCGGCTGCAGCCGCCCTCGACGACCGCTACGGTCGCACCCCGGGGCGACGCCGACGGTCCGTCCTCGTCGCGGTCGCCGCGGCGATCGTCATCGTGGTCGTGTTCACGGTCTGGGTCATCTGGGCCGGTCCCGGCCAGACCGACCACGGCCTCGACTCCGAGGACGTCGGGTACCACGTGCAGTCGGACCGTGCGACGCTCGTGCACTCCCAGGTGTCCGTCGACCCCGGCAACCGCGTCGACTGCGCCGTGCAGGTGCTCGACAAGTCGTTCACCATCGTCGGGTGGAAGGTCGTCGACCTGCCGGCGAGCACCCAGCGCACGACCTCGATCGACACGGTCGTCAAGACGAGTTCCCGCGGTGTCACCGGCTTGATCAACACCTGCTGGATCCCTTAGTCTGCTCTGATTCGCCAAGCGAGACCGGCCCCTCCGGCCGGTCTCCTTTTTTTCGGCCGAAGGGAACACCCATGAGCAACGACACCCAGGTCACCTGGCTGACCCAGGAGGCGCACGACCGTCTCCAGGCGGAGCTCGAGCAGCTGCGCGGCCCCGCTCGCACCGAGATCGCGCAGCGCATCGAGGCCGCGCGCGAGGAGGGCGACCTCAAGGAGAACGGCGGCTACCACGCCGCGAAGGACGAGCAGGGCAAGATCGAGGCCCGCATCCGTCAGCTCACCGAGCTCCTCAAGCACGCCACGGTCGGCGAGGCCGACTTCGACGGCACGGTCGAGCCCGGCACGGTCGTCACGGCCACGATCGCGGGTGACGACTCGACGTTCCTCGTCGGCAACCGTGAGATCGTCGCCGACGGCGCCGACCTCACGGTCTACAGCCCGTCGAGCCCGGTCGGCGCCTCGATCATGGGGCTGCGTGCGGGCGACGCGACGAGCTACACCGCGCCGAACGGCAGGGAGATCGCCGTCACGGTGCAGAAGGTCGAGCGGTACGAGCCGTAGGCGGCTCCCCCGATCCACGTCGAACGCCCCCGTCGCTCCGCCGACGGGGGCGTTCGACGTCCCCGCATCTCCTCCCGCGAGATCGCACTCGTTGCCGCTCTGGTGCCTCCAGAGCGGCAACGAGTGCGATCTCGCGGGGTGGGGGCAGGCGGGCGGGAG
>NZ_QKTU01000011.1 GCF_003234565.1 Curtobacterium sp. MCBD17_013
GAAGGGGACGGAGGGGGACGGAAGGGGGGCGGTGCAGTCGATCAGGGGCGGCGGAGTTCGCAGAACGACCGACCGGCGACCGTCCAGCGCTGCGACTCCCTGAGCCCGGCGACGCGGGCGTCGCGGCGGAGCGCACGCTGCCCGACCTCGGCCCAGGGGAACTCCGCGCTCGTCCGGCCGTCGGCGTCCACCACGCGGGCGTCGTAGGTGCGGTCGGCGTCCGGGTCGGCGTTCGTCTCGACGATGATCCGACCGCCGGGGCGCACGATCGCCCGGCACCGCTCGAGCAACGCCGCGGGGTCCCCGCCGATCCCGATGTTGCCGTCGATCACGAGCGCGGTGTCCCAGTGGCCCTCGTCGGGCACGGGGTCGAACACGGAACCCTGGATCGCGCGGCCGCCGGCGTGCTGGGCGATCGAGACCGCAGCCGGGGAGACGTCGACCCCGAGTGCGGGGATCCCGAACCGGCCCGCCGCGACGAGCATCCGCCCGGGGCCGCAACCGATGTCGATGAGCGGACCGTCGACGACCTCGAGCAGGGACAGGTCCACCTCGTCGGCGGGAGCGTTCCAGCGGCCGACGTCGAACGTCACGTCGTGTCCCGGGCGGTCGGGGTCGCGGAGCCGGATGTGGCCGTCGGTCGCGAGGGCCTGCGCGTACGGCTCGTCGCCGCCGGCGCCGAACGCGGCGTCGCGGTCGTCGCCTCCGTGGCTGCCGCCGGTGGTGAGCATCGTGTCGGTGGTCATCGCCGTGCCTCCTCGAGGTCGCGTCCGGCGTCCGGGTCGTCCTCGCGCACCGTGGCGAGCGCCGCCGCGAACCGGGACCCCGGCGCGAGTGCGGCGACCGCCTCGGCGTCGGCGATCGTGTCGACGTCGAGGAGCTCGTCGAGCAGACCGACGTGCAGCCCGGCGGCGCGGAGCCGGTCGAGCTGCATCGCGCCGGTGTCGTCGCGGGACATCGGGACGCCGCGGACCAGGTCGCCGCGCGGCTCGCGGAGCCACAGGCCCCAGAACCCGCCGTCCGCGGCCGGTCCGAACCACGCGTCGTGGTCAGCGCCCTCCTGGCCGTCGGTGCCGCGGACGAACACGGGGGCGACGTGCGTCGGAGTGAGCTGTGGCGTGTCCATGCCGACGAGCAGGGTGGGACCCTCCACGGTGTCGAACATGGCCGCGAGTCGCTCGTCGAGGTCGCCCCGCACCTGGTGCAGGACGTCGAAGGACGCCGCGGCGGCGGGGACGTGCTCGCCGTCGAACAGGAGCACCCGTCGCTCGGCGGGCATGGCGAGCACGGCGGCGATCGTGTCGTCGAGGCTCGCCGCGGCGACCCGGGCCGCCTCGACCGGCGAGAGCGCAGGCGAGAGCCGCGTCTTCACACGGCCGGGCACGCACTCCTTGCAGATGAGCACCACGGTCGTCACGCGCGCACCTCCGTCGTGTCCGCTCCCGCCGACTGGACGCCCGTTGACCGGTCGGGAGGCGCGGCAGCGGTCCGCGCAGCGGTTCCGCCGTCGACGCGGGCCGGTCGGGCGGGGTCGAGCCGGTCCTCCCGCCGGTACCGGCGGAGGAGCCGTGACATGTCGCGGATGGCGTTGACGGTGCCGCGCAGGGTGCCCGTGACCTTGCTGTCGCCGATGCGCTGCGCGTACCCGATGTCCGACTCGTCGACGCGCCATCCGGCGCGGTGCGCGGCGAGGACCATCTCGAGCGGGTAGCCGCTCCGGCGGTCCTGGAGGTCGAGGGCGACGAGACCCTCGCGGTACATCGCCCGCATCGGGCCGAGGTCGTGCAGGCGGTACCCGGTGGCACCGCGCATGAGCCGGGCGAGGACGACGTTCGCGAACCGGGCGTGCGGGGCCCAGGCGCCGGACCCGATCGGACGTCGCCGGCCGAGAGCCAGGTCCGTGCGGCCCTCGGAGACCCGTGCGACGAGCGGGACGAGGTCCATCGGGTCCATCGAGGCGTCGGCGTCGCAGAACGCGATGACGTCGGCGGTGGCGGCGGCGACCCCGGCGGCGCAGGCCGACCCGAACCCGCGTCGGGGCTCCGTGACGACGAGCGCCCCGTGCGCGCGGGCGACCTCGGCGGACCCGTCGGTCGAGCCGTTGTCCACCACGATCGCGCGGTATCCATCGGGCAGGCGGGTGAGGACGCTGGGCAGCGCCTCGGCCTCGTCGAGGCAGGGGAGGACGACGTCGACGGTCATGCCGGTCATTCGGTGCGGGCCGGGAGATCGATGGGAGGCTCCTCCGAGCCGCCCTGATCGTCCTCGCTCGTGCCCGCGGTGGCGTCCGTCGGAACCGCGGAGGCCTCCGTCGACACCGTGGCGGCGTCCGTCGTGCCCGGGGTGGTGTCCCTCGGAACCGCGGCCCGGAGTGGCGCCGAGGCGAACTCGCGCATCCCGGCGACGAACTCGACCTGCGCCGACCAGCCGAGCTCCCGCGCGATGCGGGCCGACGACGCCGTGACGTGCCGGACGTCGCCGAGCCGGTACTCCCCGGTGACGACCGGCTGGGGCCCGTCCGGACCGGCGATCGCGCCGGCCATGTCGCCGATCGTGTGGACGTGGCCGGAGCCCACGTTGTAGGCCGCGAAGCTGTCCGGCGACGCGGTGCGCGTGGCGGCGATGGCGGCGATGTTCGCGTCCGCGACGTCGGCGACGTGCACGAAGTCGCGGCGCTGGCCGCCGTCCTCGAACACACGGGGTGCCTCGCCCCGGGCGATCGCGGACCGGAAGAGCGATGCGACCCCGGCGTAGGGCGTGTTCGCGGGCATGCCCGGGCCGTAGACGTTGTGGTACCGCAGGGCGATCGCCCGGCCGCCGGTCGCACGGGCCCACGACGACGCCAGGTGCTCCTGCGCCGCCTTCGTCTGCGCGTACACGTTCCGGGGGTCGAGGGCGGCCGACTCGTCGATGAGCTCCGGCACGAGCGGGTGCCCGTCCGGCCCGACGGGCTCGAAGCTGCCAGCGTCGAGGTCCTCGCGGCGGCGTGCGGGCGGGCGCGCCGGGTCCCCCGAGGAGGTCCGGTAGGCGCCCTCGCCGTAGACGACCATCGAGCTCGCGACGACGAACCGGTCGACGCCCGCGCGGTCCATCGCGGCGAGGACGGACGCCGTCCCGACGTCGTTGCTCGACACGTAGTCCGGGGCGTCCTGGAAGTCCACGCCGAGCCCCACCTTGGCGGCCTGGTGGCACACGACGTCGATGCCCACGAGTGCGGCGTCCACCACGTCGGCGTCGCGCACGTCCCCGCGGACGACCTCGACCCCGAGCGCGTCGAGCTCCTCGACCAGGCCCGTCGGATCGCCGTGGACGTCCGGGCGGAACGAGTCGAGCACGCGCACCGCGGAGCCCGCGGCGACGGCACGCCGCACGATCTCCGAGCCGATGAAGCCCGCGCCGCCGGTCACGAGCAGGTGCTCGCCGTGCGGCCGGGAGGCCGGGGTGCCGTCCGTCATGCCCGGACCGCCCGCGCCATGACCGACGCGGACGCCTGGACCGGGACGAGTTCGCGCGGGGTGTGGTCGTCGGGCACCGCGCCGACGATCGCCTCGATCGCGCGGACGATGACCGCGTTCGCCGCGGCGAGGCGCTCCATGACGAGGTGGTGCGTCACGGCGCCGGTGTCGTCGGCATGCGCTGCGTCCGCGGGCGCCCCGTCGGTCCCTGCGCCGGCGGCCGGTACGTCCTCGGCCGGCGCGAGCCCGGCGTCGGCGTCCGTCACGAACGACAGGTTCACGGTCCCGATGCCGAGCTCGGCGGCGAGCTGCACCTCGGGTGACATCGTCATGTTGATGGTGTGACCGCCCGCCTCGCGCATCCAGACGGACTCGGCGCGGGTCGAGAACCGCGGGCCCTGGATGACGACACAGGTGCCGGTCGGCTGCAGCGGCACGCCGAGATCGGTCAGCGCCCGCACCGCGATGCGCCGCAGCACGGGGTCGAACGGGTCGGCGAACGACAGGTGCTGGACGCCGCCCACGTCGAAGAACGTGTCCTGCCGCCCCCACGTCCGGTCGATGACCTGGTCCGTCACCACGAAGGTCCCCGGCGGGTACTCGGGGTGCAGACCGCCCACGGCCGAGCTCGACACGATCGCGCGCACGCCGAGGGACCGCAGCGCCCAGACGTTCGCCCGGTACTCGATCCGGTGCGGCGGCACCGAGTGCTCCCGCCCGTGCCGGGTGAGGAACGCGACCCGGCGCCCCGCCATGGTGCCGACGGTGATCGGACTCGAGGGGCGCCCGTAGGGGGTGTCGACCTCGATCTCGGTCGCCGTGCCCTCGGCGAACAGCGAGTACAGGCCGGACCCGCCGATCACGCCGATGGGCACGGCGTCGGTCGGTGTGCTTGCAGAGTCGGCGTGGGGATCGTCGAGCGGGGTGGAGCTGTCCACGTGGTGGCGTCCTTCCGGGGGCAGAGCGTGGTCCCGGTTACGCTATCGGCAGACGTTCGGCTGACGTTAGGCATGTCTCCAGCAGCCCGGACGATCCGGACGACGAGGAGCACGATGCGCACCATCGAGGACCACCGGCTCGCGATCGCGGACCTCGTCGCCCCCGTGCTCGCGGCACTCGCCGTGGCACCGGGCGGCCGGGAGGACCGGCTCGTCGACGACCTCGCCGCGGAGCCCCTCGCCGGGCACGCCGCCCGCGTCCTCGCCGTCGGCATCACCGCCCCGATCGACCTGCCGCCGTTCGACAACAGTCAGATGGACGGGTTCGCGCTCCGCGCCGCCGACGCCGGCGTCCCCCTCCGCGTGGTGGCCCCGATCGCCGCCGGCGCCGCCCCGCCGCCGCTCGCGCCCGGCACGGCCGCGCCGATCATGACCGGGGCGGCCGTCCCCGCGGGTGCCGACGTCGTCGTGCCGGTCGAGGCGGTCCCGCCCGGCCGGTTCCCCGCCGCGCTCGACCTGCCGACCGTGACCGTCGCCGAGCCACCCGCGGTCGGGACGTTCGTGCGGCGACGGGGGTCGGACCTCCCGGTCGGCGGGGTGCTCGCGACCGCCGGGGCGGCGTGCACGCCCGCCCTGCTCGGTCTGCTCGCCGCCGCATGGGTCGAGCGGGTGACGCTCGTCCGGCGACCACGCGTCCTCGTCGTGTCGACGGGCTCGGAGGTCGCACCGCCCGATGGTGCCGGCGGTGCCGGTGCCGACCGCGGGGGCGTGGCGGGCGCGACCATCGGCGACGCGAACGGTGCGGCGCTCCGCGCCGCGCTCGCCGAGGTGGGCGCGGAGACCCGCGCGGTCCGGGTGGCCGACGACGTCGACCGGTTCCGGGTCGCGGTGACCGCGGCCGTCGGCGACTGGGCCGACCTCGTCGTCACCACGGGCGGGATCAGCATGGGTGCGTTCGAGGTCGTGCGCGAGGCCCTGGAGCCCGCCGGTCTCACCGTGACCGGGGTCGCCATGCAGCCCGGCGGGCCGCAGGCGTTCGGCTCCGTGCCCTTCGGCGACCGGGCGGTCCCCGTCGTCGCGTTCCCCGGCAACCCCGTGTCGGCCCTCGTGTCGTTCGAGGTGTTCCTGCGCCCCGTGTTCGCCCGCCACGCCGGCCTGCCCGACCGTCCGGCCGAGTCGTTCCCCGCCGGGGAGGCCGCCGCGTCACCGTCCGGGAAACACCAGATCCGACGGGGCAGGGTGGAGGACGGCACGATCCGCTTCGTCGGCGGACCGAGCTCCCACCTGCTCGCGCACCTCGCCGAGGCGACGCACCTCGTGCACGTCCCCGTCGGCACGGACACCGTGTCGCCGGGCGACGTCCTGATCACCTGGAGGATCCGATGACCGACGCGCTCTCCCACGTCCGCCCCGACGGCTCGGCGCACATGGTCGATGTCTCCGGGAAGGACGTCACGACACGGTCCGCCACGGCCACGGCGACGCTCGTCACCCGACCGGACGTCGTCGCCCGCATCCTCGACGGCACGCTCCCGAAGGGCGAGGTCGTCGGCACCGCCCGCATCGCGGCGATCATGGCCGTCAAGCGCACGAGCGACCTCATCCCGCTCTGCCACCCGCTGCCGATCAGCGGCGTCGAGGTCGAGGTCACGGGGCAGGACGACCGGGTCGTCGTCACCGTCGCCGTCCGGACCACCGCCCGCACCGGCGTCGAGATGGAGGCCCTCACCGGCGCGAGCGTCGGGGCCCTGACCGTCTACGACATGGTCAAGGCCGTCGACCGCAGCGCCGTCGTCACGGACGTCCGGGTGCTCGAGAAGCACGGCGGCCGCTCGGGCGACTGGAGCGCGTCGTGAGCGGGGACGTGCCGGCGACCGGTGCACCGACGCCGGCGAACGCCGCCGGGGCCGAGTTCGGGACCGGGGCTGCGGCCGGACCCGGGTCCGGGGCCGGGGCATCGTCCGCCGGTCGCGGCCGCGGTGCCGTCGTCGTCGTGTCCACCCAGGCCGCCGCGGACGAGTCCCTCGACACCACCGGCCCCGTGATCTGCGACTGGATGCGGCAGCGCGGGTTCAGTGTCGAGAGCGCTGTCATCGTGGCCGACGGCGGCCCGATCGCCGACATCGTCGCGGCCGAACTCGCCGGCGGCGCCAGGATCGTCGTGCTCACGGGTGGCACCGGTGTCACCCCGACCGACCGCACGCCCGAGGCCGTCGCGCCGTTCATCGACCTCGAGATCCCCGGGATCATCGAGGAGCTCCGTCGGCGCGGGGCCCAGGCATCGACCCGCGCCCTGCTCACCCGCGGTGTGGCCGGCCTCGCCGCGGGCGGGACCTTCGTCGTCACGCTGCCCGGGTCGCGCGGGGGTGTCCGCGACGGCCTCGACGTCATCGACGGCGTGCTCGACCACCTGCTCGACCAGGTCGCCGGCGAGGGACACGCGCCCCGCGGTGCCGGAGGTGCGTCGTGAGCGACGAGCGCGGCGGGGCGCACGCGGCCCCGGGCCTCCCGGCCGTCGTGGTCGCCGATGTCGTGACCCGATCCATCACCATCGCCGAGCTGGAGGCCGTGGTCGCCACCGATGCGGACGGCGCCGTCGTGACGTTCGCCGGGGTCGTGCGCGACCACGACGGCGGCAAGGGCGTGGACGCACTCGGGTACGAGGCACACCCCACCGCGGCCGAGGTCATCGCCCGCGTCGCGGGGGTGATCGCGGCCGAGCATCCCGGGGTCCGGATCGGGGTCCTGCACCGGGTCGGGGACCTCGTCGTCGGGGACGTCGCGCTCGCCGCGGTTGTGGCCTCGCCGCACCGGGCCGAGGCGTTCGCGGCGTGCTCCGCGCTCGTCGACATGGTCAAGGACGAGGTGCCCATCTGGAAGCACCAGCGGTTCGCCGACGGCACGGACGAGTGGGTGGCGTCGCTGTAGCCCCGCCGCCGGACGCACCCCCGGCCCCCGGCCCAGCCCGCCTCCGTCGCCCCCGTTCCGCGTCCATCGCCGCATCGGATGCGTCGTTGGTGCCTCAGCCCCGAGGGCGGGCCCGAGCCGCGGGCGCTCCGTACAGGGCGTCGAGCTCCGCGAACAGCGTCCGAGCGATCTCGGGCATCGAGCGGGTCTCGCCCTCGGCGATCCACTGCTGGAACGCCAGGCGGAACACACTCGTGCCGGTCTCCGCGGCGAGCGAGGCTGCTGGTTCCTCGACGCCTCGTGCGTCCAGGACGTCACGGAGGGCCGCCGCGAGCGCCGTCATCTTGAGGAGCTCGCGCTCCTGGAGGCCCGGGTTCGCCAGGATCACGGTCTGTCGCTGCTGCGAGTACGCGCGGCGCTCGTCGTCGAACCACGCACAGCCGGCCACCACGCCCGTGCGCACGGCATCGATCGCGCTGGCCCCGGGGGGAGCCTGGGCGACGCCCTCGGTGAACGCGCTCCGGAAGTGCTCCTGACCGGAGAACAGGACCTCGCGCTTGTCGGCGAAGTGCCGGAAGAAGGTGCGCTCCGTGACGCCCACGGCTGCGGCGATCTGCGCGACCGTCGTGTCCTCGAGGCCCTGGCGGACGAAGAGGTCGAGCGCCGCCGCCCGGAGTCGATCCGGCGTCCCCGGTGCCCATCGCGCCATCCCTCGATCATACTGATGACAGCGGCTGACATCCAGTGCTACCGTGACGTCACACACTGACATCAACGGTCGCGGACGACGCGACCAGGAGGAGGTCGCACACATGCGCGTCTTCATCACGGGAGCATCGGGCTGGATCGGGTCGGCGGTCGTCGACGAACTGCTCGCCCACGGACACCAGGTCATCGGGCTGGCGCGCTCGGACGCCTCCGCCGCGTCCATCGAGGCCAAGGGGGCGGAGGTCCTCCGCGGTGACCTCGACACGCTCGATGTCATCCGCGCCGGGAGCGAGGCCGCGGACGCCGTGGTCCACCTCGCGAACAAGCACGACTGGGCGAACCAGGCCGAGACGAACCGGGCTGAGCGCGCGGCGGTGCAGACGATCGGGGACGCCCTGGTCGGCACGGGCAAGCCGTTCCTCGTCGCCGCCGGTGTCGCCGGACTGACCCCCGGCCGCGCCGTGACCGAGGCGGACCCGAACCCCTCGAACGGCCCCGATGCGCCCCGCGGCGGTACCGAGAACCTCGCGCTCGAGTTCGCGGACCGCGGCGTCGTCCCCGTGAGCCTGCGGTTCGCGCCGACGGTGCACGGTGACCGCGACCACGGCTTCATCGCGCTGATCGCGGACGCCGATCGTCGTGCCGGGACCGCGGCGTACGTCGGAGACGGCGAGCAGCGCTGGGCGGCCGTGCACGTGCAGGACGCCGCCCGCGCGGTCCGCCTCGCGCTCGAGCAGGCCTCGCCGGGCCTGATCGTGCACGTCGTCGCCGAGGAGGGTGTGCCCACCCGTGCCATCGCCGAGGCGATCGGTTCGTTCGAGGGTCTGCCCGTCGCCTCCGTCGACCCGGCCGCGGCCCAGGAGCACTTCGGCTTCATCGGGATGTTCTTCGGCATGGACCTGTCCGCCGAGAGCAGCCGGACGCACGAGGTCCTCGGCTGGACACCGACGGGACCGACGCTGCTCGAGGACATCGCCGCAGGCGCCTACCGGGCCTGACCCGCGTCGGCGGGCGACCCGCGCCTCCCGGGCGGACCACCGCACGGGAACGGCGCACGCCGACGACAAGTGCGCGCGCGCCCACGCGCCCACTTGTCGTCGGGACGCGCACTCGGGGGCGCGCACGTCGGGGCGCGCGCTCGGGACGCGCGCTCGGGAGCGTGCACGAACGGGAGGAGCGGGGCCGCGACCGCGCGCACGGCCCCGTCCGCCTACCCTCAAGGGGTGGCACATCTGCTTGGCGCTGAGAACCTGCACCTCGAGTACCCGACGCGCGTCGTCTTCGACAGCGTCTCGCTCGGCATCGACGAGGGCGACCGGATCGGCGTCGTCGGACGCAACGGCGACGGCAAGTCGACGCTCATGAGCCTGCTCGCACAGCGGATCGAGCCCGACGGCGGCCGGGTGACCCAGCGTCGCGGCGTGACCGTCGGGTTCCTCGACCAGCGCGACGACCTGCCCGCGGGCGAGACCGTCGGCCACGTCGTGGTCGGTGACCTCGCCGAGCACGAGTGGGCCGGGGACGCGCGCATCCGCGACGTGATCAGCGGACTCGTGGCGGACGTCGACTGGGACGGCCTGGTCGACGACCTGTCGGGCGGCCAGCGGCGTCGGGTGGCGTTGGCGCGCCTCCTGGTCGGGGACTGGGACGTGCTGTTCCTGGACGAGCCGACGAACCACCTCGACGTCGAGGGCATCGCATGGCTGGCCGAGCACTGCCGCAAGCGGTGGGCGGCGAACCAGGGCGGCCTCGTGGTCGTCACGCACGACCGGTGGTTCCTCGACGAGGTCTCGACGACGACGTGGGAGGTCCACGACGGCATCGTCGAGCCGTTCGAGGGCGGGTACGCCGCGTACGTGCTGCAGCGGGTGGAGCGGGACCGGATGGCCGCCGCGACCGAGTCCCGCCGACAGAACCTCATGCGGAAGGAGCTCGCGTGGCTGCGCCGCGGCGCGCCGGCCCGCACGAGCAAGCCGAAGTTCCGCATCGACGCAGCGAACGAGCTCATCGCCGACGTCCCGCCCGTGCGCGACACGGTCGCCCTGTCGCAGATGGCGACCGCGCGGCTCGGCAAGGACGTCGTCGACGTGCTCGACGCCGGCGTGCAGTGGCCCGACAGCGACGAACCGGTGCTCGAGCACGTCGAGTGGCGCATCGCACCGGGGGAGCGGACCGGGATCCTCGGCCCGAACGGTGCGGGCAAGTCGACGCTGCTCGGGCTGGTGTCCCAGAAGATCCAGCCCACGAGCGGCAAGGTCAAGACCGGCAAGACCGTGCAGATCGCGATGCTCGACCAGCAGCTCGCCGACCTGCAGCAGTACGCCGAGGACCGCGTGCGCGAGGTCGTCGGCCGCAAGAAGACCGCGTACGTCGCCGACGGCAAGGAGATGACGCCGTCGCAGCTGCTCGAGCGCCTCGGGTTCTCGTCGGCCCAGCTGTCCACGCCGGTCAAGGACCTGTCCGGCGGGCAGAAGCGGCGCCTCCAGCTCATGCTCATCCTGCTCGACGAGCCGAACGTGCTCATCCTCGACGAGCCGACGAACGACCTCGACACCGACATGCTCGCCGCCATGGAGGACCTGCTCGACTCGTGGCCCGGCACCCTGCTCGTCGTCTCGCACGACCGGTACCTGCTCGAACGGGTCACCGACCAGCAGTACGCCGTGCTCGGGCACCGGTTCCGGCACCTGCCCGGTGGGGTCGAGGAGTACATGCGGCTCCGTGCGGCCGGGTCGGCTGCGCCGCGGGATGCGTCCGCGGCGACGGCACGGGTGGCCGCGGCGGCCGGCGCGGGCGCGCGCGGCGGTGCCGGGTCCGCGGGTGCCGGTGGCGCTGTTGCCGGTTCGGCTGGTGTCGGTGCGGCGGGTGCCGGTGCGGCGGGTGCCGGTTCGGCGTCGGCCGGGAGGGACGGGGCGGGTCCGGCGGCGGGCCTCCCGGCCGTCAGCGGTGCGGACCGGCGGGCCGCCGAGAAGGAGATGTCCTCGCTCGACCGACGCATCGCCCGGGCAGGGCAGGACCGGCAGCAGGTGCTCGACGCGTTCGCCGCTCATGACCAGGCGGACTACGCCGGGCTCGGGGAGCTCCAAGCGAAGCTCGCAGCGGTGGACACCGAGCTCGAGGAGCTCGAGACGCGGTGGCTCGAGGTGGCGGAGCTGCTCGGGGCGTAGGGGCCGGGCGGGCCGGGGCGCGGCGCGGCGCGGCATGACTGCGCGTGCCGACGACAAGTGCGCCGCGCTGACGACCGCGCAGTTGTCGTCGGGGCGCGCAGTCGGGGTCAGGCCCAGGGGTCGTGCACCCAGTCCGGCAGCGGGCGGAGCTGTCCCCACGCGAACCGGCTCTCGGCGACGAAGTCCTGCACGTCGTTGGCGAAGCGCCAGGCGAAGCGGTCGTCGGGCTCGTCCTCCTGTAGGAAGATCCCGACGCTCTCGTCGGCCATCGTGACTTCGAGCAGGTGCTCGTTCTCGCCGAGCGGTGCGTCGAGCCGGAGCGGAACGCGCTCCTCGGGCTCGGCCAGCGCGTCGGGGACGAACTCCGCGCCGATGCGGATCCAGGTGCCGTCGGAACGCTGGCGGAACGGGCTCCTGCGCGGCAGTGCGGTGACGATCCTGATCTGGACCGACTCGCGCTCCTCGGGCGTGAGCATCGCGTCGAGGACCGGCTCGACGACCCGCGGGACCGTCTCGGTCAGGAACGTCTGGACCGTGCGCATGATTCAGTCGCCCAGGCTGATGCTCAGCGAGCGGAGCAGCCCCGCCAGCTGCGTCCGGTCGGCGGGGGAGAGGTCCGCGAGGATCGCCGCCTCGGCCTCGACCAGTCCCGCGATCGCGGCGTCGACCGCCGTCCGACCCTCGGGCGTCAGCGTGACGAGGACGCCTCGGCCGTCGCTCGGGTCCGTTCGCCGCTCGACGAGCCCCCGGTCCGCCAGGCGGTCCACGCGGTTCGTCATCGTGCCGCTCGACACCAGGGTCTGCTGCAGCAGCGCCTTCGGGCTGAGCTCGTACGGCTCGCCCGCGCGGCGCAGCGCCGACAGGACGTCGAACTCCCACGACTCCATGTCCCCGGCCGCGAACGCCGTCCGCCGCGCGCGGTCGAGGTGCCGGGCGAGCCGCCCCACCCGCGACAGCACGTGCAGCGGCGCGAAGTCGAGGTCCGGTCGCTCGCGATGCCACGCCGCGACGATGCGGTCGACCTCGTCCTCCTGCGGCATCCGTCCATCATGGCAGCGGTGGCGGCGGACGGGAGGGACGGCGCGGGCTGGTGGTGGGCCTCCCGGCCGGCGGGTGGTCCGGTCGGTCGCTGGACGGGAGGGGCGGCGCGGGCTGGTGGCGGGCCTCCCGACCGGCTGATGGTGGCGCTGGTCGGCGGGCGCACGGGGCGGCGGATGCTGCATGGGATGATGTCGGGGCGCCTCCGGGCGTGGTCCGCCTTGGTGTAACGGCAGCACATCAGCCTTTGGAGCTGTGGGGTCCGGGTTCGAATCCTGGAGGCGGAGCCGGCAGGTCACCGAGGGAGTTGCCCGACGCGCGATGGGCGGGTCCTCCGCAAGCCCCGGTCGAACGGTGGATGGACGAACGATGATCAGTCCAGGTAGTCGCCGTCCCGGATGTCGTCGAGCAACCCCTCCCGTGTGGGCGTCCACCCGAGGAGCTCCCGGGTGCGCGTGCTCGTCGCGGGTGCGTCGGCGCCGTAGAGCAGGGCCATGAAGGGGCTGACGTAGTGCGTCCCGGCCCGCTCCGCGCTGATGGAGGTGGTCGGCAGTCCGAGACCCTCACCGATCGTTCCGGCGATGGCGCTGAAGGCGACGGTCTCCGCGACGGCGTGGAGGACGGACCCGGGCGGTGCGGACTCGACGGCGAGCCGGTAGAGCACCGCCGCGTCGGCGCGGTGCACGGCGGGCCACCGGTTCGAGCCGTCGCCCACGTACGCGGACACACCGGTCGTGCGCGCCGTGGTGATCAGCATCGGCACGAAGCCGTGATCTCCTGGGCCGTGGACGGTCGGGGCGAGCCGCATGACGATCGCGCGTACGCCCCGGTCGACGAATGCGAGGCAGGCGTCCTCACCAGCGAGCCGGGCTGCTGCAGCCCCGGCGCGATCGGGAGCGGTTGCCTCGGTCGCGGGCTGCCCGAAGGGCAGGACCAGCGTGCCCGACGTGACGACGAGCGGCTTCCCGGTACCGACGAGCGCTTCCCCCATCACGGTGATCGCGTCGACGTCGCGGCGGATCATGGCCTCCGGTTCGGCGTAGTCCCCGCCGTACGCCATGTGGATGACGCCGTCGGCCGCCGAAGCTGCCTGGCGCAGGACGTCGAGGTCCTCGAGTGTGCCGCGGACCGGTGTCGCCCCGAGCCCGGTCAGCCGGGTCGCGGCCACGTCCGAACGTGCGAGGCCCGTGACCTGGTGGCCGACACGAACCAGCTCAGCGACGATCGCGGGTCCGGTCTGCCCGGTGCCTCCCGTGATGAAGACGTGCATGGACAGCTCCTCTCGAGGCACCGTGTAGTGCCAGGAAGTGACACTACGTTGTGCCACTTACTGGCGCAACCGATGCAAGCGGGTAGCCTTGGGGGATGCCGAGGAGTGGAGCAGCAGCGCGGCAGCGGCTTCAGCAGGCGGCGCTCGAGCTCTACACGGAGATCGGTTACGACTCGACGACCACGGCGCAGATCGCCGACCGCGCTGGCGTCAACCACCGGACCTTCTTCCGGCACTTCCCGGACAAGCGCGAGGTGCTCTTCGACGGTGAGGACGCGCTGGCGCCTTCGCTCGCCGAGGCTGTGCGGAACGCCTCCGACACGGCGACCCCGATGCAAGCGCTCCACGCGGCGTTCCGGGCTTCGGCGCACGTCCTCGAGGCGAACGAAGCCATCGGCGCGCGGCGTCTCCGGGTCATCGCCGCGACACCCGCGCTCGCCGAGCGCGACCTCGCCAAGGGCGCCGCGGTGGCGTCGGTCCTCGCCGAGGCGCTCCGGGAGCGCGGAGCGTCCGACGAGGAAGCAGGTCTCGCGAGCGTCGTCGGGTGGGCGACGTTCCATCGCGCTGCGTCGCTGTGGCTGACCGGGCCGGAGCGCCCGCTGACCGTCCACATCGACGAGGCCTTCGACCTCCTCGCTGCGCTGACCACGAGCTGAGTCAGGGCAGGGCCGGGAGGCGCTCGTCGCCTACCCCAGCACGGCCACCCCGAATCCGCTCACCACCGCCCGCACCTCCGCCAGGTAGCGCTGTGCCTGCTCGGTGAGGGGGATCGAGGCGTCGGTGATCCACCCGATCTCGATGCGCTCGTCGACGTCGAGTGGCACGGCGACGATCGCGGGGTCGAGGTCGTCGCTGATGATGCCCGTCGAGATCGTGTACCCGTCGAGCCCGGTCATGAGGTTGAAGATCGTGGCCCGGTCGGACACCCGGATCTCCCGCTTGCCCGACAGGGTGGAGAGGATCTCCTCGGCCAGGTAGAAGGAGTTGTTCGCGCCCTGGTCGAACGTGAGCCGGGGGAGGTCGGCGAGGTCGTCGAGGGTCGCGCGCGCTCGCGACGCCAGCGGGTTCCCCCGAGCGACGAAGATGTGCGGCTCGGCGATGAAGAGCGGGTGGAACGCGAGTCCCGCGTCCCGGAGCAGTTTGCCGATGACGTTCTCGTTGAAGGAGGTCGCCCGGGTCAGCCCGCCGTCGTCAGCGCCCCCTTGTCCGTCCCGAGCGCGAACACGTGCAGCAGCCCCTGGTCGGCGCGGCTCGGGAGCGTCACCGACGCGAGCGTCTTGCCGGCCTCCAGTGCGATCTTCGTTGTGTAGAGGTGCGTCCCGAGCCCCTGCGACGAACCGCCGGTGCTGTTGCGGTACTGCGTGGAGGCGGCGGTGCCGTTGCCGAATGACGGGCTGCTGGCGGTCCAGTCGCTGAACCCGAGTGTGGCCTGCTGCGTGGTGCCGTCGGTGTAGGTGAGGGTCAACGGACCGGTCGAGGGACCGTTCGTCGCCGAGCCGATGATGCCGAGCTCGGTGGCTCCCGCGATGGACGGGACCGCGAGGACCTGGCCGGCGGCGACGATGTTGTCCGGCTGCCCGGGGGTGCCCGCCCAGTCGTACTGGATGCCGTCACTCGTGACGGTCGCACCAGGCGTGAGTCCGCTGGCTGCCAGTGCCTGCGCCGAGTAGCTGAACCCGTACCCGTCGAGGTCGGCGGTCGACTGCGCGCTGTCGTCGGAGATGCCGGTGTTGTCGTAGTACGGAGCCAGGTCGCCGGGTCGGGCCACGAGCACGGAGGTGGTCACCGACGGGACCGCACCGGCCGTGCTGGAGAAGGCGAACGTGACCTGCTGGTTGCCGTCGGTGGTGCCTCCGGTGATCGAGACGGGCGTGCTCGCGGTGCCGCCCGCGCGGACGACGAGGGTGCCGGATGCCGGGCGGACGGTCAGTCCGGCCGGGGCCTTCGCTGTCCAGTGCACGATCTGGGGGCGGCCCTCGACCGACTGGATGCTGAGCGTGGTCGTGCCCGACGTGCCGGGTTGCACGGCCACGGAGGACGGGTTGGTCGAACCGGTCGCGGCGTAGACGGGTGCGCTCTTCGCGAGCAGGGCGTAGATCTCCACCATCGGCGCCGTCTGGTTCACGGGCGACTCGCCGCCCGAGGCGTCGGGGTCGTTGAACAGTCCGTTCGACTGGCGGTCCTCCACCCATGCGGTGTCGGCGTAGGCGGCCGCCATCCGCGCGTAGCTCGGGTCGTGGTTGATCGCGGCCAGCCCGAACAGGTTCCGGAAGAAGATCGCGTTGAACACGTCGGGCTGGTGGTACAGGTTCCCGTTCGTGCCGTAGTAGCTGACCGAGGCGGCGGCGGTCTGCTCGGCCTGGTGCAGGTAGGTGCGGTTCCCGGTGCTCTCGTAGAGCAGCGTGCCCGCCCCGATCATCGTGCCCTGGTTGTAGCTCCACAGGGTCTGGTCGATGCTCCCGTCCGGGCTGATGTGGTCGTAGTACATCCCGTTCGCGTTCATCATGCAGCCGCGGGCCCAGTTGTACATGCGGGTCGCCCACGTCAGGTAGTAGGGGTCACGGGTGGCCTGGTAGATCTCGAGGCCCACCTCGGCGTTCGGGGCGTTGGAGATCGTGTTGCGCGGGGAGTCCGCGGTGTCCTCCCACATGACCCCACCCGGGCACGCGCCGGTCGAGTCGGTGTCCCACCCGCTGACCGCGAACTTGAAGACGCCCTCGGCCTGCGCCAGGTTCCGCTTCTGGTGGTCGATGGCGTACTGCTGCAGGAAGTCCAGGCCGACCCAGGCGTTGTCGTCGTAGTAGGTGGGCTGGTCGGGGCCGAGCGGGGGCAGCACGCCGGACGCGTAGGCCGGCGGCTGGGCGGCACCGGTGGGGCTGGTCTCGTGGGTGTCGTGGTAGGCCTGGATCCCCTGGTCTCGGGCCTGCAGGTCCCGGGCGTAGCGGGCTCCCACGCCGGGCAGAGATGCCACCGCATCGGTCGCGGCGAAGCCGTTAACGTAGTCCCAGAGGTAGCCGTACGGCTCGCGGGCGTCGCTGCTCACGTACAGCTTGTGCGCCGGGTCGTAGAGGTTCGCTTGCAACGCCTGGTAGGTCTCGACGGCGCGCTGCGTGTCCACGGGGTTCTGCTTGCTGGCGACCCCCGGCGGGAAGTGGTCCGGGGCCGGAGCGGCCAATGCCGCCGGGGCTCCTCCCAGAACGGCGAGGACGGCGGCGGTGGCGGTACCCGCCACGATCGCCCCTGCTCGGTTGCGTGCGCTTCGCTTCACGGTGGCTCCCTCGCTCCGGTCATCGTCGACGCGGAGATCGTTCCAGACGCTAACCGTTCGCTCGCGCACGCGTCAAGGAGCCTCTGGTGCGCCTCCGATCGCGCCGGTCCGGGGCGCCGACGGTCGTTCGCGTGTCGGGATCACGGCGGGCTCGTCGACCGGAGGCTGACCGTCGTCAGGTGTTGCCGTTGATGACGTCGACCGTCGATCGGAGCGCATCCACGACCGCACCGATCTCCCGGGGTACGTCGACACTGTCCAGTGCACCGGTCGAGAGCATCGAACGAACGACCGCGACGCACATCGCGACGAGTGTGGGCGCGACGATGCCGGACCGGTCCGCTGCGACGCCCCGCTGCCGGAGGAGCTCGGCGACCGACATGGTGGCGCTCTGCACCGAGGCCTTCCAGATCGGACGTAACTCGTCGAGGAGCTGTGGGTAGCGGGCGAACACCTCGCGGCGCAGGTCCCCGTGTTCGCTGTCGACCTGCCGGCCGAGGACCGCGATGACGATCGTCACGACCGCGTCCACGAGATCGGTGGGCAGCCGGTCCAGCTCGTCGGCGGTCAGCGTCTGCACGGTGCCCGGTACGACTCCGGCGATCGCTGCTTCTTTGTTCGAGAAGTAGTTGAAGAACGACCGGGGCGAGATGTCGGCGTCGCGCGCGATCGTGTCGATCGTGAGGTGTTCCATCCCGACCGCGAGGCATCCGGCTCGGGCTGCTCGGATGATGCGCCGACGGGTCTCCTCCCGCTTGCGTTCGCGCAGACCGAGCGGAGCGGGGCCGGAGCCGTCGGGTTCCCTCGCCGTCGGGCTGGTCACCTCGCCCGCACCGCTCCCCCGGCCGTCCATGGTCACGAGAGGTTGGCGAGGAGCCTGGCGAGCTCCTCGAGGTCGCCGCGTGGCCAAGCCGCGAGCCGTTCACGGAATGCCGTGCGCGCGCTCGTGCGGATGCGTTGAACCCGCCGGACGGCGTCGGGAGTGGGGTGGATGACGACGGCGCGACGATCACCCGAGCCACGTTCTCGCGTGACGAGTCCGAGCGCTTCGAGCGCGCCGAGCTGTCGGCTGAGGGCGCCCCTGTCGAGACCGAGTGCTTCCGCGAGCTCGCCGGCGCCGATGCTCCCGGTGAGCGCGATCTCGAGGAGCACCCGGTACCCGGCGGGCTGCAGCTCCATCTCTGCGGCCTGCTCGCGCAGGACGCGACGAGAGGAGGCGAAGAGGGTGAGGACCTGCCGCTCGATGCTGACGATCGCGCTGTCGACCTCCTCCGACACCGGGTCGCCGGGCCGGGCCGGACACTGGTGAGCGGCCGGGGTCGTGTCGATCATGACATCAGTGTCGTGCACGACGTCCGCTCGCGATCTGCGAATCTCCTTCGACGATCGTCGGGTTCGAGCCGGTCACCGTTCCGATACCCGCGAAGTCCTCAGCGGCAGCGGCGGCGGGTCCACTGTCGGTGGAGCGCTCGGCGACGGTCTTCGTGGTGAGCGGCACGTTCGGCATGAACACGATCGCGAGCACGAGGACGATCGCGATCGGCGCTGCGATGAGGAACACGTCGGCCACACCCTGGCCGTACGCCGACTCGATGATCTGGCGCACGCTGTGCGGCAGCGATCTCACGGCGGGGATGCTGCCCGACGACAGCTCCTTCGCGACCGCGACGCCCTTCTCCCCGAGCGCGGTGATCGCCTTGGTCAGAGCATCCTGCTTGTCGCTGATGGCGTCCGCGACGCGGGTCCCGAGCACGGTGCCGAGGACGGAGACGCCGATCGCGCCGCCGAGGGAGCGGAAGAACGCGACCCCGGAGGATGCTGCACCGATGTTCGCGGGCTCGGTGGTGTTCTGGACGACGAGGACGAGGTTCTGCATCACCAGGCCGACACCGGCCCCCATGACGAACATGTAGACAGCGACGACGACGTATGGCGTGTCGTACTCGATCGTTCCCATGAGGCCGAGTCCGACGACGAGGGCGATCGACCCGATGAGCATGATCGGCTTCCACTTGCCCGTCTTGGTGACCAAGCTGCCACCGACGGTGGACGCGATGAGCAGACCGGCGATCATCGGGATCGTCAACAGGCCGGACTGCGTCGGGCTCGCGCCACGAGCGAGCTGCATGTACTGCGCCAGGTAGACGGTCGCGCCGAACATCGCGATGCCCACGGCGATCGAACTGATGACGGCCATCGAGAACGTGCGGTTCTTGAAGAGGGTCATCGGGATGATGGGCTCCTTCGCGCGGAGCTCGATGAACACGGTGGCCGCGAGCAGGATCGCGGCACCGATGACCATCACGAACGAGGTCGGCGACACCCAGTCGAAGTTCTTGCCGGCGAGGGTGACCCAGATGAGCAGCAGCGAGACGCCACCGGCGATGGTCGTGATGCCCAAGTAGTCGATGGAGACCGTGCGCTTCGGCAACGTGCGGAGCTTCAGGGTGATCTGCAGCAGGATGATCGCGGCGACGGCGAAGGGCACGCCGACGAAGAAGTTCCAGCGCCATCCGAGGCTGTCGGTGAGGAGGCCCCCGAACAGCGGACCGCCGACGGTGCCGACTGCCATGACGGCGCCGAAGTAGCCGCCGTAGCGGCCGCGCTCCCGCGGGCTGATGATGTCGGCCAGGATGATCTGGCTCAGCGCAGTGAGGCCACCAGCGCCGAGGCCCTGGAGGACACGGAACGTGATGAGTGTCCCGGGGTTCTGCGAGAAGCCGGCGAGCGCGGATCCGAGGACGAAGATCACGAGTGCGAGCTGGATGAGCAGCTTCCGGTTGAACAGGTCCGCGAGCTTGCCCCACACCGGGGTCGAGACGGTGGTGGCCAGGAGCGTCGAGGTCACGACCCAGGTGTAGGCGCTCTCGCCCCCGCCGAGGTCACCGATGATCTTCGGGAGGGACGTGCTCACCACCGTCGACGCGAGGATCGCGACGAACATGCCGAGCAACAGCCCGGACAGTGCCTCGAGGACCTGGCGGTGGGACATGGCCGTGGGTTCGGCGGGGTGATCTTGACGGACAGTGGCGTCGGAACGTGACATCGGGGACTCCTGGACGGGATGGATGCCACTCTGCATCCTGAAATTTGACAGATGTCAACTATAGCGTTTTGTTGACGTTTGTCAAACGCTTCGGTGCTGTCCGACGACGCGCGCGGGTTCCGACCCGGTCGAGCAGTGACGCTCCTCGACCGAGTCGGCCTATCCCCAGGCGGCGGGCGTGGGCGCGTCGACAGGGGCGTTCAGCTGGGCCATGAGACCGGCGAAGTCCTCGAGGTGCCAGGTGGCGACGATCCTCCCGTCGCGGACCTGGTGCATGTCCATGGTGCGCATCTCGATGCGCTTGCCGGTGGGCCCGTGACCCATGAACGCGCCCTGATGCGTCCCCGAGACGGTGTTGCGGACAGCGACCCTGTCGCCCTGGACGATGACGTCCTGGTGCTCGACGCTGTAGTCCGGCATCGCGTGACGGAACAGCGCGATCTGTGCGGCCATGCCGGCCGGGCCCTGCTCCTGCCCCGAGGCGAGGGGGAGGTCGATCCAGTCCGCCGCCAGGACCTCGTCGTACACGGAGGTGTCACCAGTGCGGAAGGGCTCGTAGAAAGCCAGGACGATCTCGGTGGTGGTGTCGTGCTCGTTCGTGGTGCTCATGGGGTTCGGACCTTTCGTGGCGGTGGTGTGCGTGTTGGTGGTGGGAGAGATCAGGCGGCGGGGTGGGTCGACCGGCCGCCGGGCCGCCTCGGACGATGCGGCGCCGAGGTCACGCGAGTGCCAGGACGAGGCCGGCGATGACGAGCAGCAGCGCCGTGGTGCCGTGGACGCTGAGGGCCTGGCGGAGGGTGCCGCCGTTGGTGACGACGATGATCGCGTCACCGATCGGGGTGATCGCCGCAGCGAGGAGCGCCCAACCGAAGACGTGCGGTCCGGCGACGGCGAGGACGACCAGGGGCACGATGCCCGAGGTGATGTCGCGGACCCCCTTGATGCTCGTGAACGCGCGCCGACGGTCCTCGGCGACGCCGAACCCCGCTGTGGCGATCGCCGGCGCGATGAGGAACCGGCCGCCGATGAAGAGGATGAAGAGGCATCCGGCGATGGCGACGGAGAAGGCTGCGATGAACACGAGTGATTCCTTTCGTTGTTATGTAACGCTGATCTGCAACGACCGTAGCGCTTCTCTCCGACGATGTCTACCGGTGTTATCTAACTTTGCTCTGCTACTCTCGGAGCATGTCCCCACGACCAGCACCGGACCTCGACCACCGGCGCGACGAGATCGTCAGCGCCGCCCGCCGCGTCGCGGAAGCCGAAGGGTGGGAGGCGGTGACGATGCGCCGTCTCGCTGCCGAACTCGGCGTCACCCAGCCCGTCATCTACTCCGCGTTCGCCGGAGGCAGGCAGGCGCTCATCGACGCCGTGGCCCTCGACGGCTTCGGCGAACTCGCGGCAGCACTCGAAGCCGCTCCTGCCGAGCCGTTGCCGCGGATGCAGGCGTACCTCGACTTCGCCGTCGGCCGACCCCGTCTCTACGAGGCGATGTTCTCGATGCCGTCCGGGCTCGAGTTCGGCTCGGGATCCGTTCCCGATGCGCTCCGACGTGGGTTCGCCGCGATCAAGGCGGCCTTCCCCGCTCCGGACGACACGGCGGCCGAGGTCGCGTGGGCCACGGTCCACGGGCTGGCGACGCTCGAGATCGGCGGGCGCCTCCCAGCGGTGCGATCGCGTGCCCGGCTCGACCACGCCCATCGAGTACTCACCGGGAGCTCTGGCCTGTGACGAACGACGCGAGGCGCGCCTCCGCGCTCTGCGGCGTCGCCGTGGCCATCAATGCTGCGGCCCGGCCCCGCTCCGGAGACCTCGACTCAGGGACCAACTGACGGTCGAGATCCAGCGGCTGACAACGGGAACGGACCACCCACTCGACGGTCGTTCGTACCGGAGATCGGATCGGCGAGGAGCCCCCGAGCCTTCTCGATCAGCGCAGCGAGGGCGGGAGGTGCCGACGCTCTTCGCCACGCCATCAGCACTTCGATCGGGGGAGCGTCGCGAACGAGCCGGAACGTGACCCCGGTTCGAGCGTGCAGTGCGGCAGTGGCCTCCGAGGTCATCCCGGTCACCTGACCGGCGGCCACCAGCGTCAGCCAGTCGTCCACGTGCCGGGTGTCACGGAACGCCGCCGGGGCCGAGATGCCTGCCCAGAGGTCGGCTGTTGTGGTCCCGGTGCGCAGATCGATGCCGACGGTGCGGCCAGCGAAGTCGGCCAGGGTGACGCTCCGGCGTCGCGACAGGGGATCGTCGGAGGCGAGGGCCGCGAAGCGTCGCTCTGTGCCGATCGGAGCCGAGTCGAAGCGAGGATCATCGACAGGACGACGCAGGATCGCGACGTCGACGCCGCCCTCGGCAAGCCCCGCGGTCGGGGTGTTGCTCTGCACGAACGAGAGTGCCGGCTCGAGGTGCTCTGCCGCCCATTCGCGCTGGAACCTCGTCGTGTGTCGGCCGAGGGCCGACCATGCATACCCGATGCGGACCTCGGTGCTCGCGCGCGGAGTGAGGTCGCGCAGCGATTCGACCTCGTCGAGGATGCGGCGGGCGTGATCGACCACTCGTCGTCCCTGCGGCGTCAGCTCGAGCGAGCGCGTCGTCCGGCGCACGAGCGAGAAGCCGAGCGCTGCCTCGAGGGCTTGCACCGCTCGTGAGACAGAGGCCTGCGAGACGTGGAGATCGATGGCCGCGTCGGTGAAGGTCCCGGTCGACACCAGCGCCACGAGTGCGCGCAGCTGAACCAGAGTCACGTCCATGCGTCCAGCGTATAGATCGTCGTGGTCTGCATTTCCCGATCGCGCAGCCGCGAAGCACTGTGTTCACCATGACGGGAGAAGTGGTGACATCGGGCGGTTCGGTCAAGGTGCCCGGAGGGGCGGTCCTCGCCCTGCTCGGCAGTGCCGTGAGCAACCAGGTCGGAGCGGCACTGGGGGATCTCGCCTTCGCTCGTGTCGGCCCGCCGGGCGTCGTGGCCGTGCGGCAGCTCATCGCCGCGATCTCGCTCACCGCCCTCTCGCGACCGAACCTCGCCCGGTTGTCGTGGGGGCAGTGGTGGCCTGCGCTGTCGCTCGGTGGGGTGTTCGCCGTGATGAACCTCAGCCTGTACACCGCCATCGGGCGGATCGGACTCGGCCTCGCCATCACGCTCGAGTTCCTCGGACCGGTCAGCGTGGCCCTGGTCGGTGCACGGTCGTGGCGGGTGGCCGGTTGCGCGGTGGGTGCGGGCGCGGGTGTGGTCCTGTTGGTGTCTCCCGGTCCGTCGACCGACTGGATCGGCGTCGCGCTCGCCTGCACCGCGGCCTTGTGCTGGGCCGCGTACATCGTGCTGAACCGGGTCGTGGGGAGCCGGCTTCCGGGCCTGCAGGGACCCGCCGTGGCGAGTTGCGCGTCTGCGCTGGCCTCCCTGCCGATCCTGCTGTCGCTGCTCCTGACCGGGCGGTTCGACGTCTCCACCAGCGTGCTCTGCACGGCGGTCGGCGTCCTCTCGTCTGTGGTCCCCTACGCCACCGACGTGGTGGTGCTCCGGCGGATCCCTCAGTCGTTGTTCGGGATCGTCATGAGCCTCAACCCGGTCGCCGCTGCTGCCGTGGGGCTGATCGTGTTGGGGCAGCAACTCGCTCCGTGGCAGTGGGGCGGGATCGTGCTCATCGTCGCCTCTGACGCAGTGGCCGTGGCCAGGTCCGGACCTCGTTCCCGTCCTCGCAGCCGCTGAAGCCCCTCCTGTGCGGCGACATCGCCACGACGGATCGGCAGGGGCGGGGAGCAGCAGGTGCTTCGCTCGAGCCCGTTCGACGAGCACGTCCCTCTCCCGGCTCGTGGCCCGGAGAGGGACGTGGAGCAACGCGCTCAGGCCGTCTGCGTCAGTTCGGTCACGAGCGCGCGAGCCTCGCCGCTGGAGCCCAGGGGCACGGCACGGCTGGGGACATCGGCGGCCCGGGAGAGCGCGATGGCCACGTCGCCGACCTCGCCGGCGGACACCTGCTCCGGCTCGCCATCGACGAATCGGGTGCGGACGGGGCCGAGGACCAGGGCGTGGATCCTGCGGTCCGGCGTCTCGGCGGCCAGGACGCGTTGCATCATGAGCAGCGCGGCCTGCTCCATGCTCACCAGCCCGCTGCCCGGGACGGGGAACGTGGCGGACTGGCCGACGACCACGGTGTACGCGCCGAGTCCGCTCAGCCGCGGCACGATCGCCCGTGCCAGTGCCATGTGCGCGGTGGCGAGGCCGGTGAACGCGGCCCCCCAGTCGTCCTCGCGGATGCCGGTCAGGGGGCCGCCCTGCCACCATCCGCCGACCGGCACGACGACGTCGTCGATCCCGCCGAGCCGCTCGGTCATCTGACGGCCGAGCTCGTCCGCTCCGATGAAGGAGGTGTAGTCGTGCGTCGGGAGGTGCAGCAACGGCGAGACCCCGAGATGGCCGAGTGCAGCGCGCAGCTCCGTGCCCCGCTCGTCCGAGCGAGTGGGAACGACGACATCGGCGCCGGCATCGAGGAACGCGCTGACGACACCTTCGCCGACGCCGCCGGTTCCGCCGGGGACCAGGACGCGCCGACCGGCGAGTGAAGCGGGGGATGGGGTGAATGGCATGAAAACTCCTTGGTCCGACCAATGTTGGTAGCACCAACGCTAGCACCGATCCGTTGGCCATACCAACTGATAGTCTCGGTGCATGTCGGTTGATCCTCGACCTCCTCACGCGCTCCGCACCCTCGTCAGCTGGCAGGCCGCACGGGTGGCGACGATCGGCACCCGCCTGACCGCTGCGCGCATGCCGCTCGAGGCGCGTTCGGACTTCGCGGTGCTGTCCGCGCTGCAGGAGTACGGCCCGCTGAGCCAGGCGGACATCGGCAGGGTGCTGGGTCTGGACCGCAACAACGTCAACGGCATCGTCGTCCGGCTCGACGCCGACGAGTCCGTGCTCCGGACCCCTGACCCGGCGGATCGACGGCGGAACATCGTCACGATCACGGCGAACGGCGGGGAACGACTCGCCGATCTCCGAACGCAGGCCGACGCCGTGCAGGACGAGCTCCTCGCAGCACTGTCCCCCGCCGATCGCGACGCTCTCGTCCGCCTCCTCGGCGATGTGCTGGCAGCCCATCCGACGCAACCAGCGTGACGTCGTCCTGACGGTCCCGCGGGGGAGGCGCGGAGAGCGCCCTCGAGCCGGTCGCGCGCTCGTCGAACCCGCCACCACGACCGCCGAGCCACCGATGGCCGGGAGCGTGTGCTCCCGGCCATCGGCGTTCGATGGTGCCCTGGACCTTACTGAGCGGTCCCGTTGGTGTAGGTGGTGACGGTCTGCGGCTGCCCCGTGTTCGCGCTCGTGGCGGCGGGCCCCTGGCCGTCGATCACATGGTCGATCGTCCCGGCGTTGCTGTTCAGCGCGACGGTCGTGAGGTCGTGCATGACGACCCCGGGCGTGTTCGGCACCTCGAACGACTGCGTCGCGTGGAGGGTCGGGTCGACGTTGGTGTAGATGTAGCTGCCGAGGCCCCACGCTTCGTGCGTCCGGACGTCGTCCGCGACCTTGTACGCGGCGTACCCGTTCACCCCGTCGTGTTGCCACGCGGCCTGGTTCGGGGCGTCGTACGGGAGCTCGTTCTGGAAGAACACCGTCCGACCGCGCTCACCGTTCCAGATGACGTTGTCCTTCTGGTAGTGCTCGACGAACAGGCCGGTCGCGGTGACGTCATCCCCGTTCACGACGACGCCGGTGTCGGCCGTGTTCACGGTCCAGCCGACGGAGCCCGCCACGCCGTGGTCGGCGCGCCAGGCCCAGATGTCATCGAGGATCGTGTCGTCGCTGTTCACCTCGAGGCTCGTCGTGGCCTTGCCGACGTGGGGGCCGCCGACGCGGAAGAACACGTCCTGCAGGGCAGTGGGGTCCGTGGCGCTCGCCACGTGCTTGCCGCCCTTGTCGTGGCCCGTGCCGACGCGGAGCAGCGCCGGGGAGTTCACGGCACCGGCATCGAACGTCAGGCCGGCGATGTCGACGCCCTGCACGTCGGCGACGGTCATCGGGACGGCGCCGTTCTGGGCGGTCAGCGTGGCCATGCCGAGCCCGAGGACGACCGTGTCTGCTCGCTTGACGGCGATGCTCTGTGCGACGTCGTAGACGCCAGGCGTGACGAGCAGGTCCTTGCCCTGGGCGAGTGCGGAGTTGATCTTCGCGATGGAGTCCGACGGGTGGGCGACGAAGAAGCTGCTCAGCGGCAGCGACTGCCCGGGCGTGTGCCCGGTGGCCCACGTCGTCCCCGCCGAGTTCGTTCGCGCGCTGGGCACGAACACCCGGTAGGCGCCGTTCGCGTCGACGTAGAGGTACGGCTTCTCGCGCGATGCCGGTGTCGTCGCCAGCGTCGTGTAGGGCTGCTGGGGGAACGACTGCGCCGGCGCGTTGACGTCGCCGGAGAACACCTGGTTCCACACGCCGTTCGACCAGCCGGCGCCGAGGTCCGAGTTGCGGACGTAGAACTGCTGCTGCGATCCGTTGAGCGCCCCGCCCTGCAGTTCGGAGTCGGCGACGAATCCACCGCTCGCGTAGTTCGGGTTCTCGCAGTACGGCATGAACGTCGTGTAGTCCTCGACGTGGACACGGCGCATCGGCGCCGCCTGGGACACCGCCCACATCTCGCTGCCCGTGTGGCACGCGTCCGCGGTCGGGACGACGTGGATCGTCAGGTTGGAGACCGATCGCCAGAACGTGTCGAGCGCGCCGCTGCCGTCGGTACCGGTCGCGGTCACGCCTCCGTTGATGGTCACCCCGGACGGGTCCTGCCCGAGACCGTCGACCTCGGTGTAGTAGCCCACGCGGATGTCGAGCGGGTTCGTGCTCGATCCGTACGTTCCGGGCTCGAACAGCAGCGCGTACCGCTGCGAGCCCATCTCGTTGGCGGACTGCTGGGCGTACACGGCGTCGACCTTCGCCTGGATGTCGGCCTGCGGCATGTCGGGGGAGAACACGACGACGTTCGGCCCGAACGCCGAGGACGGCGGGGTCGGTGCGGCGATCGCGGTCTGGGTGGTCGCGAGGACGCCGAGTGTGGCGGCGCCGACGGCGATGGCGGCACCGAACAGGCGACGGCGTGACCGTCTCGTCCGGAGCGTGTGTGTCGGTGAGGAGGGCATCGTTGACCAGCTTCCGTTGCAGCGGCGGCATCGCCGTCCGCCCGCGGACAGCAGGGTCCTCGGGGCGGGCGCCATCGGCCGCCTGGGTGAAGAGTGTGAGCACTGTATCAACGCCCTGGTCGGGACGGACACCGGTCGGCTCCGAGGACCAGCGCCGGAGTGGCGAGCGGCAGACGCAGCAGCCCGCCTGAGTGCCGTCCCCGGAGCCGGAGAACGATGGAGGCCCTGACCACGAAGGAGAACACGTATGAGCAAGGTCTGGTTCATCACCGGCGCGTCCCGGGGCTTCGGACGCGAATGGGCGGAGGCCGCCCTGGAACGCGGCGACAGCGTCGCCGGGACCGCCCGCAACCTGGACGACGTCCGCGCACTCACCGAGCAGTACCCGGACACGTTCCTCCCGATCCGTCTCGACGTCACCGACCGTGACGCCGACTTCGCAGCGGTGCAGCAGGCGGCCGAGCGCTTCGGGCGCCTCGACGTGGTCGTCAACAACGCCGGCTACGGACAGTTCGGGATGATCGAGGAGATCAGCGAGCAGGAGGCGCGCGCCCAGCTCGAGACGAACCTGTTCGGGGCCCTCTGGGTCACCCAGGCGGCGCTCCCGATCATGCGCGAGCAGCGGTCGGGCCGCATCATCCAGGTGTCGAGCATCGGCGGGATCAGCGCGTTCCCGATCACCGGCATCTACCACGCGTCGAAGTGGGCGCTCGAGGGGTTCAGCCAGTCGCTGTCCCAGGAGGTCGCCGGCTTCGGCATCACGGTCACCCTGGTCGAGCCCGGCGGGTTCTCCACGGACTGGTCCGGCCCGTCGTCCTCGACGAGCGCCGAGATCGACGCCTACGCCGACGTCCGGGAGGCCCGCAACGCGAGCCGTGCCGCGGCCAGCGCGGGCGACCCGGCCGCCACCCGTGGGCCGATCCTCCGGATCGTCGACGCCGAGGAGCCGCCCCTGCGCGTCTTCTTCGGGTCGGCGCCGCTCGGGATCGCCGAGAAGGACTACGCGAGCCGACTCGAGACGTGGCGCGCATGGCAGCCGGTCGCCGAGGAGGCGCACGGCAGCTGAGTGCCGGTGCCCCGGCGCGGTCCTCCACGCCGCGCCGGGGCTGTGCAGGCTGACCGGTCACCGCGTGGTGCGCCTGATCAGGAGGCTCCCGACCTACCAGACGAGTCCGTCGAGATGGTTGTGACCGGAGAGCAGGTGGGCGACGCGACCCCACGCCACATCGCGCACCTCGGGGTCGGGATGATGTGCGGCGATCGCGAGCGCCACGAACAGGTCGTGGACGTCCAACCGTTCGCGGAGGTGCTCGCGCTCGAACAGCTCCGGGTAGGCGCCGTGTAGCCAACCGGGGACCTCGGCGAGCGATGGCCCGTCGAGCCCTCGAGCGTCGGGCGTCGGGGGGAACTCGGACGGTCGAGCGCACCAGCGCAGGATCGTGTCGAGCTCGGCGGTCGCTGGCTGCGCCAGTGCCTCCGCGAAGTCGATGATCCCGGTGACCCGGTCTCCGTCGACCATCACGTTGGACCCGTGGAGGTCGCCGTGGACGAGGACGTGGTGCTCGGCCGTGAACAGCGGAAGTCGCTCCCCGATCCAGTCGGCGACGTCCGCGAGCAGGCGCGGGTCATGCGTGGGTGAACGACGGGCGTCCTCGACCAGCTGGAGCATCGCGTGCACGACGGGTGGGTGGTACGCGGGCCACGACCCTCCGTTCAGCGCGTCGGCGAGCCACGGCGGCATCAGGTTATCCGGTACGGGAACGCCGTGGAGTGCGCGCAACGCGGCTCCGAGGCTCTCGATCATCGCTCGCCGCAGGCTCGGATCGGCCGAGGGCCACGCGTCGTGCAGGGTCCGACCCGGAAGGCGTTCGGAGACGGACCAGGGTCCGTCCGGGCCGTCGCCGTGCGCGATGTGCCGAGCGTGCGGAACGGCACTGCCACTGAGCAGGTCGACGACCCTGGCTTCGTGGTCGTAGGCGTCACGGATCCGTCCGTCGCTCAGCCGGACGACGTACTCGTCACCGACCCAGGCACGGCTCACCCAGCCGGCCTTGAGCAGGTACCGCCCCGTCGGCGGCAGCCCGGCTGCCGCCAACGTGCGCCGCAGCCGCGGGTCGGCCTCGTCGCTCACGTCGACTGCCGTGCCACGAGGAAACAGTCCGCCGTGCGCACGCCGCCCGTGACCTGCTCACCCTGGATCATCCGCATGAGCAGGTCCGCCGCCTGGCGCCCGACCTCCCGGAGGTTGAGGTCCACCGACGTGATGCTCGGCCGCGCGGCGTCGGTGATGACGCTCCAGTTGTCGACGCCGACGACGCCGACCTGGGTCGGCACCACGATGCCCGCCTCACGGAGGCAGTCCACGACGCCTCGCGCGATCTGGTCACTGGTGCAGAACACCCCGTCGAACTGCGTCCCGAGCAACCGGGTCGCGGCCTCGTACCCCCACCGTTCGCTCCACTCGCCGTACATCGCGTCGCCGCTGGCGAGTGTGGCGCCGGCGGCGGCGATCGCCCGCTTCGCGCTCTCGACGCGGTGCGAACTCGCGGTGTGTCGTCGGGCACCCGAGATGACCGCGATCGAGCGGCGGCCCGATCCGAGCAGGTGGTCGATCGCTCGGGCCGCGCCTGCTTCGTCGTCCGGCACGATCGAGACGTCGTCGGGGTCGAGCGACGGCGAGAGCGCGTACACGGCGGGGACGCCGAGCAGCTCGGTGATCGACGGGCGTGGATCGCTCGAGCGCCCCGTCACGACGATGCCGTCGACGCGCTGGTTGAGGAACGTCTGCACGTAGTGCGTCTCGCGGATCGGGTCGCCGCGGCTCTCGGCGAGCAACATCGAGACCTCGCCCGGGCCGAAGGTGTCCTCGGCGCCGGTGAGGATGGGGATGGTGAAGCGGCCGTAGGCGTCCGTCGACAGCACACCCACCAGGAAGGACCGGCCTGGGGCCACGCCCGCCGACCCTGGCGCACCAGCGAACCCGCGCATCGGTCGGGCGACCGCACGGTCGGCGCCCGGCACCGTCCGCCCCGGGGCGCGCACCGTCAGTCCCAGCTCCGTGGCGGCCGCGCTGACGCGTTGCCGCGTCTCCTCCGCGATCTGCCCCCGGCCGTTGAGGACCTTGGAGACCGTGCCGACCGACACCCCCGTTCGCGCGGCGACGTCGGCGAGGGTCACTTCACGTCGGTTGACCACTGCGTCCTCCTCCCGCTGCCAGCGTACGGCACACGGCAAACATTGCCGCAATACTGGTCGGATCGGCGCATTGACATCGCCACACCGCGAGCCATAGCGTCAGCAAACACAGCAAATCTTGCGGCAACGGTGCGGCAAGGAGAGATGCGGGAGATGACGATGAAGACATCGATGACGCGGCGGACTTCGGTCGCCGCGGCCGCCCTGACGATCGCGGTGATCGGGCTGGCCGGATGTTCTGCGAGTGGCTCGGCCGGTGGAGGCGGCGATGCGGCGAAGGGCACCGTCACGCTCTGGCAGCGTGACGGCGGTGTCGACCTGACGGACCAGGTCAAGGCGTACGAGAAGGCGCACCCGGACGTCACGGTGAAGATCTCCACGATCCAGGCCGATCAGTACCTCACGAAGCTCGCGAACTCGGCGCGAGCGGGATCCGTGCCCGACCTCGTCAGCTACGACATCGTCAACACGCCGCTGCTCGCGACGCAGGGTCTGCTCGCCGACATCACGGACAAGGCGGGGAAGCTGCCGGACAAGGGCGACCTCGCTCCGGCTGGCGTCGCGATCGGCAGGCTCGACGGCAAGCAGTACGCCCTGCCGGTGGCACTGACCGGATCGCAGATGTTCTGGAACAAGTCCCTGTTCGAGAAGGCGGGGCTCGACCCGACCAAGCCGCCGACCTCCCTCGCCGAGGTCAAGGCCGCTGCAGAGAAGATCCAGGGGCTCGGCGGTGGCGTCACCGGATTCTCGACCCTCGGCGGCGTCGGGCAGGCGTGGACGGGGTTCCCGGGCGCGTGGGCGAAGGGCGGTAGCGTCCTCACCGCGGCAGGGAAGAGCCAGAAGGCCGAGTTCACCAGCAAGAACCTGGTCGGCATGGTCGATTGGTACCAGGACATGTGGAAGTCCGGGCTCATGCAGAAGACCGACGAACCGAACCAGGACCCGGGCAACGTCGGGCAGGAGAACGCCCTGAACGGCAAGGTCGGCATCGTGTTCACCGGCGCGAACACCCTCACCGCGAAGAAGGCCGACTTCGGCAGCGCCGTCGGGATCCCCGGCGTGGACGGCGGTTCTGGTTCCTTCCTCGGCGGTGACGAGATCGGCATGACGGCCGGTGCGAAGAACAGCGACGGTGCGTGGTCCCTCATGAAGTGGCTCGTCAGCTCGAAGAAGGCCGCGCGGATCGATCTCTCGCAGGGCTGGATCGCACCGGACCTCACCGTGGCGAAGAGCCTCGCGACCGACGAGTGGTCGAAGGACATCGTCGACACGCTCGCGATCGGCAAGCTCCCGAAGAGCATCGCCTACAACGCGGTGATCAACGACCCCAACGGTCCGTGGGCACAGCAGTCCCAGAAGGTGATCTTCCAGGGCGCTGACGCCTCGACGGCCCTCGCGAGCGCCGAGAAGCAAGCGAACGCGCTCATCGGGCAGGCCTACAGCCAGGTCGGGAAGTGACGGCCGTCACCTCCTCGGCGCTCGCCGGGGTCGCGGACGGGCGCATGGGTGCCCGGCCGCGCTCCGCCGGCCGTCGGCGCCAGACACTGGCATGGGTGCTCGTCGCCCCCGCGCTCGTCCTCGCGGTCGTGTTCTTCGTCGTGCCGATGGTGCTGCTCGTCGTGATGTCGTTCTCGAACTGGCCCCTCCTCGGCCGGGTCAGCCCCGCCGGCGTCGGGAACTACGTACAGGCGTTCCAGGATGCGGCGTTCTGGCACTCGCTCGTGTTCTCGCTCCTGTTCACCGTCGTGTCGGTGCCGGTCGGGATGGCCGTGAGCTACGCCGCCGCGACGATGGTCCGGGGTGAGGGGCGGTTCGTCTCCTTCGTCCGGACGGCGTTCTTCATGCCGGTCGTCATCGGGTTCACCGCCGCCGCCTACATGGCGAACGTGCTGCTCGTGCCGGGCACCGGGGCGATCAACGTGCTCCTCCGGTCGGTCGGAGTGACCAACGGGGACACCGCGTGGTTCACGGCACCGGACACGGCGTTCTGGGCGGTCGTCGTCCTGACGGTGTGGAAGTCGATGGGCGTCGCGATGATCCTGCTCATGGCGGGCATGCAGGCCGTGCCGGGCGAGGTGATCGAGGCGGCGAAGATCGACGGCGCCGGATGGTGGCGTCGCGAGGGGTCCGTCGTGTTCCCGCTCGTCCGGCGACAGTTCGCGCTCTGCCTGCTGCTCGCGGTGTCCGGCTCGATCCTCGTCTTCGACCAGTTCTACGTGCTGACCAAGGGCGGCCCGAGCGGCGCGACCACGACGACCGTGATGTACACGTACCAGCAGTCGTTCGTCCGGTACGACCTCGGCTACGGCGCCGCCCTGTCGATGATCCTCACGGTGATCATCCTCGTCATCGCGATCGTCCAGCTGCGGGCGCTGCGCTCGACCAGTGCGGAGGACGAGCGATGAGCACGACGGACGTGACGAAGCGAACGCCAGCGGCGCCTCGGCGTGACGCGAGCCGAGCCTCCAGACCGGACGCCGCGAACCGGACCGGACTGCCGCATGCGCCCGCGCGGCGGCGGCGTGGGCCCGACGCGAGTGGTGTCGCCTACGTCGCCATCGGCACGGTGCTCGCGCTCCTGTTCATCGCGCCGGTCGTCTACATCCTGTTCCGGTCGTTCCTGCCGGCCGACGCCGACGCCCGCGGGATCGGGCCGGAGTCGCTCGCGACGCTCACGCTCCGGAACTACGGGAAGGTGTTCGACCCGTCGGTGGACCTGCGGCAGAACATCGTCAACTCGTTCGTGGTCGCCATCGCGGTCGCGGTCCTCGTGGCGCTCGTGTCGACGCTCGCCGCCTACGCCCTGTCGAAGATCCGGTTCCGCGGCTCGTCGGTCGTGTTCATCCTCCTGCTCGCGCCACTCGTCGTGCCGTTCCAGGGACTGCTGACGCCGCTGTCGATCGTGCTCGGCAAGCTCGGGCTGCTCGATTCGCTGGCCGGGGTGGTGCTCGTCCTCGTGACACTCCAGCTCCCGTTCTCGGTGTTCGTCATGCGCAACACCTTCGACGGCATCCCGTCGGAACTCGAGGACGCGGCAGCGATCGACGGCGCCGGCACCGGGCGGATCCTCCGCTCGGTGATGCTCCCGCTGGCGTGGCCAGGGCTCGTCACGGTCGCGCTGTTCGGGTTCATGGCCGGCTGGAACGACCTCCTGAGTTCGGTGACGTTCCTGTCGACGGACAGCAAGTACACACTCCCGCTCGCGCTGTCGAGCATCAGCACGTCCTTCAAGATCCCCGGGGTCCCGGTGATCGACCCCGGACTCCTCACCGCGGTCGCGTGCGTCGCGACCGTTCCGGTGGTCGTGCTGTTCCTCGCCCTGCAGCGCTACTACACCAGAGGCCTCATCGGAGGATCGATCAAATGACAATCACCAGCACCACCACCACGACCACCGAGGGGCGGTCACACCGGCCGCTGCCGCTCGGGAGCATCACGCCACGCGGCTGGCTGCTCGACCAGCTCCGGTTGCAGGCCGACAACATCACCGGGCAGCTCGAGGCGATCTGGCCCGACGTCGGGCCGGACAGCGGCTGGCGTGGGGGAGCGGGGGAGAACTGGGAGCGCGGGCCGTACTACCTCGACGGGCTGGTCCCGCTCGCGCACGTGCTGCAGGACGACCGGCTCCTCGCCCTGGCGACGCCGTGGATCGAGTGGATCCTCGCATCGCAGCGCGACGACGGGTTCTTCGGGCCGATCGGCAACGACGACTGGTGGCCGCGGATGGTCGCCCTCAAGGTGCTCACGCAGCACGCGGACGCCACGGGCGACGAGCGGGTGCCGCCGTTCCTCGAGCGGTACTTCCGGCACCAGCTCTCCGCGCTCCCGGGCCGGCCGCTGACCTCGTGGGGACGTGCTCGGGGCGCCGACAACGCGCTGTCCGTGTGGTGGCTGTACGAGCGGACCGGCGACCCGTGGCTGCTCGACCTCGTCGACCTGCTGGCAGCGCAGACCATCCGGTGGGACGACTACCTGGCGAGCGACCTGATCACCGGCCCGGCCCGGACGTTCTCGCACCGGACGCACGGACCGAACGTCGCCATGGGTCTGAAGACGGGAGCCGTCTCGGCGCTCCGCGACCGGGACGTCCGTGGCCACACCGCTCGGACGGAGGCGTCGTTCACCGCGCTCGACCGCTGGCACGGGCAGGCGAGCGGATGGTTCTCCGGCGACGAGTGGCTCGGCGGACGCGAGGCCACGGCCGGCATCGAGACCTGTCAGGTCGTCGAGATGATGTTCACCACGGAGGTGCACGCGCAGGTGTACGGACGCGGCATCGACGGCGACCGGCTCGAGTCGCTCGCGTACAACCTGCTCCCGGCGTCGAGCGACCCGGAGATGCGTGGGCACCAGTACCACCAGCAGGCGAACCAGGTCGAGGTGTCGGTCGGCCGGCGGGAGTGGAGTTTCTCGTCCGACGACGCCGGGATCTTCGGACTCGAACCCCACTTCGGGTGCTGCACGGCCAACCTCCACCAGGGGTGGCCGAAGTTCGTGTCGCACCTGTGGCTGCGCGACGCGGACGGGCTGCGGGTCGTCGCCTACGCGCCGTCCGCGATCGCGACCGAGGTGGACGACGATGCGGTGTCGATCGTCGTGGACACCGAGTACCCGTTCGACGAGACCGTGAGGATCCGGGTCGCGACCTCGCGCACGACGCCGTTCGCCCTGCGGCTGCGCGTCCCGTCGTGGGCGCAGGGCGCCGAGTTGACGGTCGGCGGTGTCCGTGTGGCGATCGGATCGCCGGGGGCCGATGCGGGCCTCCCGGTCGTGGACGGGTACGTGACCCTGGAACGCGACTGGTCGGCGACGGGGGACGTCGTCCTCGTCCTGCCGATGCGGGCCCGGGTCGTCCGGCGCGAGCGTCAGGCCGCCGCGGTGCGGCTCGGGCCGCTGACGATGGTGTACTCGCCGGGAGAGCGGTGGGTGGAGCACGACGGGGCGCCCGGCATCGGCGAATGGGAGGTGCACGCGCGCGGGTCGTGGAACTGGGCGCTCGCCGAGGTCCGCGACGCTGCGGGATGGCGGGTGACCCGCGGTGCAGTCCCGGCTGCCCCCTGGTCCTTGGAGCACCGGCGGCGTGCGCCCGTCGTGCTGCACGCCCCGGGTGCGCGCGCGACCGAGTGGCGGATGGCCGGGGCACAGGCGGACACGCCGCCGTTCAGCCCGGTGCTCGACCACGGACCGGACGACGACCTCCGTCTCGTGCCGTACGGATCGGCTCGGCTGCGGGTCACCGAGTTCCCGGTCATCGGGAACTGGCGGGACATCGACGATCCGGACGAGCCGACGGAGCGGTGATCGGGGCTCGGAGGCGTGAGGGCTGCGCCTCCGAGCCGCCGACGCCGCGGGGTTCGAGGTCGTGGTCGATCTGCCGGCGGAGTTCGGCCGGCTGCCGTGCGCTCAGCCGCTCCCGCGCCGCGCCGCCTACCATCGCCCACGTCATGTCCGTGCCCGCCTGCTCCGTCGTCCGCCGCCGGGCACGCCCGTTCCTCGCCGCCGCGACCGCGCTCGTCGTCGCGTCGGTCCTCAGCGCGTGCGTCGGTCCGTCCACGCCGGGAGGCCCGTCGCCGCGATCCTCCCGGCCCGCCTCCGCCTCCCCGTCGCGCCCCACAGGGACCCGGACTCCGACGCCGACCCCCGACCCGCTCGCCGGCCTGACGCTCGAGCAACGCGTCGGGCAGCTGTTCATGGTGGGCACCCCGGCGACCGCGGCGGGCGCCCAGGCGCTCGAGGCGGTGCGGACGCACCACGTCGGCAACGTGTTCCTCTCCGGCCGCTCGACGTCCGGCACGGCCGCGACCGCCGCCGTCGTCCGGCAGGTCACCGGTCTGGTGTCTGACGACACCACCGCGGGACTGCCGATGTTGGTCGCCACGGACCAGGAGGGCGGGCAGGTGCAGGTGCTCCGTGGCCCGGGGTTCTCGGACATCCCGGACGGTCTCGCCCAGGGCGCGATGCCGCCGGCCGCGCTGCACGACGACGCGGTGACGTGGGGGCGGCAGCTCGCGGCTGCGGGGGTGGACCTCGACCTCGGGCCGGTGGTGGACCTCCTGCCCTCGGCGGCGACCGCGGCGGCGAACCCGCCGATCGGGCGGTACCGCCGCGAACTCGGCTTCGACCCGGGCACGATCACGGGCGCGGCCGACGCGTTCCGCGGGGGTCTCCAAGCCGCAGGGGTGCAGAGCGTCGTCAAGCACTTCCCGGGCCTCGGGAACGTGACGGGCAACACGGACTACACGAGTGGTGTCACCGACAGCGTGACGACCGCCGACAGCCCGTCCGTGCAGGTGTTCCGCGCCGAGGTCCATGACGGCGCCCGGTTCGTCATGACGTCGACCGCGTACTACTCGCGGATCGACCCGTCGATGCCGGCCGCGTTCTCGCCGACGGTGGTCCAGGGCCTGCTGCGCGGCCAGCTCGGGTTCGACGGCGTCGTGGTCACCGATGACCTCTCGACCGCCGCGCAGGTGCAGCAGTGGACCCCGGCGCAACGCGCGGTCCTGGCGATCCAGGCGGGATCGGACATCGTGCTCGCCTCCGCCGATCCGAGCGTGGTCGACCCGATGGTCGACGCGGTCGTCGCGAAGGCCCGGACCGACGCGTCCTTCCGGCAGCAGGTCGACGCGGCCGCGCGGCGCGTCGTGCAGGCCAAGCATCAGTCGCTCGGCTGACGTCGCGTGCGCTCGCGGCGCGCGATCGTGCAGCCGTCCGCCCAGTCGGGCCTGTGATCTGGTTGCATGAGACGCTTCCTCGACGGCCGGAACCGGAGATCCATGTCCCTTCCTGAACACCACGTCCGACGACCGCGGACGCCAGCGGTGGTCGGCCTGGCCGTCGCCGTCCTCCTGATGGCCGCGGCAGTGCTGATCCCGAGACTGACCGGCTGGCGCGTGCACGTCATCGCGTTCCCGCCCCTGCACGCGCACTGGGACCCGCGGGTCGGGCCGGGGACACTGCCGGCGGTGGCGCTGGCGGTGCTCGGGGTGGTGTTCGCACACCGGGTGGCCGCTCGGGCGCGCTGGGCGGTGCTCGTGCCCGGCGCGTACGCGGTCACGGCGGCGTGGTTCGCGGCGCTCGCACTGGTCGACGGCTCCCACGGCATCGGTCACGTCCTCGACACCCCGTACGAGTACATGGACACGGCGCGGGCCGTGGCTGGGCATCCGTTCGCCCAGACCCTCCACGGGTTCGTCCCACGCATCGTGGGCGGCCCGGGCAAGTGGCCGGTCCACATCGCCGGGCACCCGCCCGGGGCGTTGCTCTTCTACGTGGTCCTCGTCCGGCTCGGGTTCACGACCGGCCTGGCGGCGGGCTGGATGACCTTGCTCGTCGCGGCGACGACGCCGGTCGCGGTGCTGCTCACCCTGCGTACCCTCGGCGCCGATTCCGCCGCCCGCCGTGCCGCCCCGTTCCTCGTCCTCGGTCCCGCAGCGGTCTGGTCGGCCGTCTCCGCCGACGCGGTGTTCGCTGCGTGCGGCGCCTGGGCGGCCTGTCTGCTGGCCCGGTCGGCGACGAGCCGGCGCGGCGGGGCCGCCGCCGCGTGGGGTGTCGCAGCGGGACTGCTGTTCGGGTACAGCGTCATGCTCTCCTACGGGCTGCCCTTGCTCGGCGTCCTGGCGGTGGGGGTGCTCGTCGCGGCACGTTCGTGGCGACCACTCGTGTGGGGGCTGCTCGGTGCCGTCGCGGTCGTCGGGGCGTTCGCGCTGTGGGGGTTCGCCTGGTGGGAGGCGTACCCGGTCCTCCGCGAGCGGTACTACAACGGCGTGGCACACAAGCGTCCGTTCGGGTACTGGGTCTGGGGTGACCTCGCCGCGTTCGCCTTCAGCGCCGGACCGGTGATCGGGCCTGCCGTCGCACAGACGCTCGTGCGAGCGCGCGCGGTGCTGCGCGGTCACGGCTGGATCCATGCGTACCGGCGGCTCCCTCGGGCGGCCGTCGTCCCGGTGGTCCTGGCACTCGCCGGCGCCGCCATGGTGTTCCTCGCCGACGTGTCGGGGATGAGCAAGGCCGAGGTGGAGCGCATCTGGCTGCCCTTCGCACCGTGGGTGCTCGTCGGGACGGCGTTGCTCTCGCCCCGCTGGCGATGGTCCGGCCTGGTCGTCCAGGTCCTGACCGCCCTCCTCGTGCAGCACACGCTCGACACGGGATGGTGAGACGGCGCTCCGGACCACGCGATGCGGCGTGCGAGGGGTACCATCGACCTGTCCGCGGCGTTCCCCCCAACTCCGCGGATCCGCCCCGGCGGGCTTCCCCCGAGTCCGCCGGGGCATTTCCACGTCCCGGCCAGGTCGACCTCCGGCGCCGGTCAGTACTCGACCGCGTGGAACCCGCCGTCGGCGTGGACGATCGACCCGGTCGTGGCCGGCAGCCAGTCGGAGAGCAGCGCGACGATCGTCCTGGCCACGGGTGTCGGGTCGGTGCGGTCCCAGGCGAGCGGGGCCCGGTCCTCCCAGAGGCCGTTCACCTGGTCGATGCCCTCGATCGCCCGCATGGTGAACGAGTCGACGGGGCCGGCGGCGACGAGGTTGGTGCGGATGCCGCGCGGACCGAGGTGCAGCGCGAGGTACCGGTTCACGGACTCGTACGCCGCCTTGGCGACGCCGGCCCAGCCGTAGACGGGCCAGGCACGGGAGGCGTCGAGCGTGCACCCGACGACGCTCGCGCCCGCGCCGAGCAGCGGGTCCGCGCCGCGGACGAGCGATTGCAGCGAGTACGCGGAGACCCGGAACGAGTGGGCGACGTCGTCCCACTCGGCATCGCTGAACCCGTCGCCGACCACGGACGGCAGGCTCGCCGAGATGCAGTGCACGACGCCGTCGAGTCGGTCGGTGTGCTCGCGGAGCCGGCCGGCCAGGAGGCCCACGTCGGCCGGTTCCTCGGCGTCGAACTCCACGACGGGCGCGGTCGTCGGCAGCCGTCGTGCGACGGCCTCGGTGATGCGACGGCGCCGCCCGAACCCGCTGAGGATCACGGTGGCGCCCTGCTCCTGCGCGATCGCGGCGCTGCGGAACGCGATCGAGGACTCGGTGAACACGCCCGAGACGAGCACGGTCTTGCCGGCGAGGAGGCTCACGAGCGTGCCTCGAACGACAGCAGCAGGTACCGGCTCGCCGCCGCGGTGCGGTCCACCCGCGCCGCGCGGACGCGGAACCGGGCGGGGGAGCCGTCGTCGCGGACGAGTCGCACGTCGTGCGTGGCCGCGTCGTGGTCGACGCTCCGACGCGCGGCGGCGACGAACTCCTCGAAGGCGGGACGGTCCTCCGCGAGCGCGAGCGAGGCGATGTCGCCCTCGAACGGCTCGTGGAGCCCGAGCCGCCCCCAGCTCGGCGACGTCATGAACGTCGACGACTGGAGGCAGTCGACGGCGGCGTACGCGACGTCACCCGCGAGCGCGAAGTAGGCGCGGGCGAACTCCGCCGCGTCGACGATGTCGAGACCGGTCGTGCGGTACGTGCTCGGCTTCGGGACCTCCCGCGTGAACCCGTAGGCGTAGAACACGCCCGGCCGGTCGGGCAGGACGGTCGACGTGCCGACGAGAGCCAACTGCTTGCGGCCGGGGTTCGGCGTGTCCGGGCGGGTGACGGCACCGAAGGTGAGGAGCTGGTGCACCCCGTTCGCGGCCGCGAGCCCGGCGTCCACCGTCGTCTTCACGCGAGCACGCTCCTCGTACGGCAGGAGTCGCGTCAACCAGTCGCCGACCGGACCCCGGCTCGACTGGACCTCGTCCGGGGTGAACTCGTGCAACCGGTAGAGGTCGGCGTCCCACTGCGACGAGGTCGACCCGACGTTGTTGCCGGACGTGTCCACCGTCCACTGCCAGGCACCGATGAGCGGCGGCTCCGGCACGGGGTCGGCGGCCGAGACGAACACGCCGTACGCACCCGTCACGTGCGACCGGTCCGGCGTGATCACGGGCCGGGCGTCGACCTGGTACGCATCGCCCCCCAGATGCACGATGCGTCGCAGGGCCGCGCCCGACCCGATCACCTCGGACAGTGCGGGGAGCAGCACCTCGCGCGCGCGGCGGTCCAGGTTCCGCCGAGGGCTGACCCCGGCGTGCTCCTGGTCACCGACCGCGAGCAGGGTCGTGACGGCACCGAAGTGATCGACGACGACCCACCGGCCGACGGGATCGACCTCGGTGTTCGCCATCCTGTGCCTCCGCGCTCGGGATCCCGGGGCGGGCACGGCAGGGCCGGACCGAGCGCGTCCGCGCCCCAGAACGTCCAGCCTGAGCCGCTGTCCAGCGGCCATGCTCACGAGGCATCCGCCCCGCACGAACAGGACCGTAGCAGATAATCGACCCGTGCAGACCGACGTCGAACCGCTGTCCGTGATCGTGTTCGGGGCATCGCGGGGCATCGGCGCCGCGACGGCCACGGCGTTCCTCGAGGCCGGCCATCGCGTCGTCGGCACGCACCGTGGTTCGGGCGTCCCGTCCGGTGTCGTCGGGGTCGAGGCCGACATGCGCGACGAGGGATCCGTGGCGGACGCGGTGCGCACGGCGGTGGAGCACGGACGGCTCGACGTCGCGGTGGTCAACGCCGCCGTCGCACCGCAGGAGCTCCTGGTGCGGATGACCGCGGCGTCGATCCGCGAGGTGCTCGAGGTGAACCTGGTCGGGGCGATGCTCGCGACGAAACACGTGGCGAAGGCGATGAACCGGCAGCGGTCGGGCTCGATCGTGCTCGTGTCGTCCGAGAGCGCGCGCGTCGGCATCCCGGGCAGCAGCCACTACACGGCGTCGAAGGCCGCGCTCGAGGGTTTCATGCGGTCGGTCATGTGGGAGTACGGCCCGCGCGGCATCCGGATCAACGCCGTCGCACCGGGCCCGACCGAGACCGACATGCTCGCCCCGATGACGGACGAGCACCGTCGAGCCCTTCTCGAGCGGATCCCGCTCGGGCGGGTGGGGCGTCCCGACGAGATCGCGGACGTCATCCGGTGGGTGGCGCAGAGCACGTTCCTCAACGGAGCGGTCGTGCCCGTGACCGGCGGCGAGGGCTTCGGGGTCTGACCCCGCACCCGACCACCGCGTGCGTCAGTCCGCCTGCTGGTGGGAAGCGCGATCCGGGTGGTCGTGCGAGGTCTGTCGCCGACCCTGCATCAGCTCCTTCGTCCGGAGCAGCCGGAGTGCCGTGACCAACACCAGGCCGCCGAGCAGGTTGAACAGCAGCGTGTACCCGAACCACCCCAGCCACTGTCCGTACGTGATGTCGACACCGCTCTGGATCGCGCCGAACACCAGCAGCGAGTCGAGGATCGAGTGGAACAGCTGGAGGCCCGCGAGCAGGAACCCGCCGGCCACGGCGGCGACGAGCTTGGCCGGATCGGAGTCCGTGCCCTGCTGCATCCGGGTCATCAGGGTGATGGTGCTGCCGCCGAGCACGGCCAGCACGACGCTCTGCAGGTCGAACGGGGCGTCGATGTAGTGGTGCGCGGCCTCGCTGAGCGTGGGGTGCCACTGGGGGAACGCCTGGACGACGAGCCACATGAACACCCACCCGCCGACGAGGTTCGCGACGAGGGTGCCACCCCACAGCTTGAGGAGTTGCAGCAGGCTCCCCTCGCGCGCGACGACGGCCGCGACGGGCATGAGGAAGTTCTCGGTGAACAGCTCGCTGTGCGCGAGGTGCAGGGCGATGAACCCGATGCCGAACGCGAGTCCCGCGAGCAGGTGGCTCCCGGTCTCGGTCAGGACCGCGAGGTAGGCCATCACGCCGAGACCGACCTCGAGACCACCGAAGAACCCGGTGATGAGCACCGCCCGCACGGTCCGCTGCAGCCGTTCCGCGCCCTCCTCGATCGTCGCCTCGAAGGACTCGAGGAGTTCGTCCTCGACGGGCGCGTCGGTGGAGCCGAGTTCGCGGCGTCGATCGTCGGTCATGCTCCGGAGGGTAGGCGGCCTCCCTGGTCGGACGGGACGGACCCCGGCGGCCACCGCTGAGCGGCCCGCTTGACACCGGATTTTGAGCGCTATAAATTGGCGCGCACGCCGCAATCAAGGGAGATGTCGCGTGTCCCGTCCTGTCTCAGTGAGCCGCCGGTCCTTCCTCGTCGGCTCCACCGCACTCGCTGCGCTCGGTCTCGCCGGCTGTGCCGCGCCCGGTGCCGGCGGCGGCACCACGCACCTCCGGTTCTACGAGCAGAAGCAAGAGGTCATCGCCTACTTCGACACGCTGCTCCGCCAGTTCGAGCGGGAGCGGCCGGGCATCTCGGTGGTGCACGACTCCACCAACGTGATCGCCCCGCAGTTCGTGCGCGGTGCCCCGGCGGACGTCGGCTGTTTCAACGACAACCTCGAGCTCGCCCGGTACATCAAGCGCGGCGTGCTCAGCGACATGTCCGACCTGCCCTCGGCCCGGACCGTCCGCACCGACATCCGCTCCCTGACGGACCAGTACGCGACGTACCCGGGCCGGACGAGCGTGCTGCCCTACTCCCTCGCGGCGGCCGGCGTCATCTACAACAAGAAGATCTTCGCCGACCACCACCTGCCGGTGCCCGAGACGTGGTCGCAGTTCGTCGACGTCTGCAAGGAGCTCAAGAAAGCCGGGATCACCCCGATCTACGCGACCGACAAGGACACGTGGACCCTGTGGCAGGGCCTGTTCGACTACGCGGTCGGCAGCCTCGTCGACACGGGACGGTTCTTCCGGCGGATGAAGGAACTCGGCACGGACGTCGGACCCGACTCCGAGGTCTCGTTCGAGAAGACCCTGGCGGTCCCGATGGAACGCGCCAAGACGATCTCGACGTACTTCAACCCCGACCACGCCGTCCGCTCGTACGCCGACGGCAACCTGGCGTTCGGCAAGGGCCAGGTGGGGATGTACCTGCAGGGGCCGTGGGCCCTCGGGCAGATCGCGCTCGTCGACAAGCACCTGTCGGTCGGGACGTTCCCGCTGCCCGTCTCGGAGGACCCGGCGGACCGCAAGGCCCGGGTGAACATCGACCTCGGCCTCTACATCCCGACCGCGACGGCACACCGCGAGGAAGCTCGCGAACTCGTCGAGTTCCTCATGCGTCCGTCGGTCATCGACGCCTACAACCAGGACAACCTGGCGTACTCGACGCGGAAGGGCGCGCCCGCGCAGCAGGACGAGCGGGTGGCGGGCCTCCAGCCGTTCGTCGACCGGGCGGCGTTCTACCAGGGCGCGGGGACGTTCATGCCGAACTCGATCCCGCTCGGCAACTACCTGCAGTCCGCCACGCGGAGCGGGAACTTCGACGGCATGCTCCGCCAGCTCGACGCGGACTGGCGGCGCCTCGCCGGACGGGACGCGCTCGTATGACCCCCATGACGATGTCCGACCTCGACGAGGAGCGATCGTGACCCTGCAAGCACCCCTGTCGGACCGAACCGCCGATGAACTGCCGCCGAGACCGACGACCCGGCCCGCTCGGCGGCGGCGCGTCGACCCGATCTACGCCCTGTTCCTGTTCCCGGCGCTCGCGCTGTTCACCGCGTTCGTCGTGGTGCCCGCCGTGATCGGCATCTTCTACAGCTTCACGAACTACGTCGGGTACGGCCGGTGGTCCTTCCTGGGGCTGCGGAACTACACGACGCTGTTCACGGATCCGAACATCATCGCCTCGTACGGCTTCACGCTCGGGTTCGCGGCGGTCACGGTCGTCGTCGCGCAGGTGATCGCCCTGGCGCTCGCCGTGGCGCTGTCGCGGCGGATCCGGTTCGCGGCGCCGCTGCGGAGCGTGTTCGTCATCCCGATGGTGATCTCCGGGATCGTCGTCGCGTACGTGTTCAACTACCTGTTCTCGAACTCGCTGCCGGCCCTCGCCACCGCGGTGGGGTTCCACCCGCTCGAGCAGAGCATCCTCGGCAACCCGGACCTCGCGTGGCTCGCCATCGTGATCGTGTCCGCCTGGCAGACGATCCCCGGAGCCCTGCTCGTGTACACCGCCGGTCTCACGGCGATCTCGGACGACCTGTACGAGGCGAGCGCGCTCGACGGCGCCAGCTCCTGGAAGCAGTTCCGCTCCATCACGCTGCCGCTCATCGCCGGGTTCATCGTCATCAACACGGTGCTCGGCGTGAAGGGCTACCTCGGCGCCTACGACGTCATCGTCGGTCTGACGAACGGTGGCCCCGGCACCGCGACCAGCAGCGTCGCCATGACGATCTTCGGCGGCTTCACGGGCGGCGACTACGCGTACCAGATGGCCAACGCCACGGTGTTCTTCATCGTCACCGTCGTGATCTCCGTCGCCCAGCTCCTCGTCACCCGCGGAAGGACCATCCGACTGTGACCTCTGTCGACCTCCACCACGACCAGATGGCCGGCTCCAGCGCCGGCCGCCCCACCACCACGCGTCGGCGTCGTCGGCTCGGTCGCACGAACTGGCCGCTGACCGTCCTGCTCATCCTGGCGTCGCTGACGGTGCTCGCCCCGCTGTGGGTCACGCTGTCGATGGCGTTCAAGACGAGTGCGCAGTCGGTGGACGGGAACGCGTTCTCGTTCCCGGCGCCGTTCAACCCCGCGAGCTTCGTGCAGGCATGGCGGCTCACGCACTTCCCGGTGTCGTTCGGCCTGTCGCTCGGCGTCGCCGCGATCACGGTCGTCCTGACGCTGTTCCTCAGCTCGCTCGCCGCGTTCGCGATCGCCCGCAACTGGGACAAGCGGATCTACCGCTGGTCGCTGTACTACCTGCTCGCCGCGCTGTTCCTGCCGTTCCCGGTGGTCGCCCTGCCGCAGATCCAGCTCACGGCGTTGACCGGCCTCGACAACCCCGTCGGCGTCGGCATCCTGCACGCGATGTTCCAACTGTCGTTCAGCGTGCTGCTCTACTCGGCGTACCTCCGCTCGCTGCCGATCGAACTCGAGGAGAGCGCCCGCATCGACGGCGCGACGACGTGGCAGATCTTCTGGCGCATCGTGCTGCCGCTGCTCGGTCCGATGAACGCCACGGTCGGCATCTTCGCGTTCCTGGCGTCGTGGAACGACTTCATGATGCCGTCGCTCATCACCGCGGACCCGAGCCTGCAGACCCTGCCGGTCGTGCAGAACATCTTCCAGAGCCAGTTCGGCACGAACTACAACGTCGCGTTCGCCTCGTACCTCATGGCCATGGCGCCGACGATCGTCGTGTACCTGTTCGCCCAGCGCTGGGTGATCAGCGGCGTGACGCAGGGCGCCGTCAAGCACTGACCGACGCGCGCCGTCGAGCACCGACCGGCGGGTTCCGCCCGGGAGGCCCACCCCACCGCACACGGGTACCGTCACGCCCGACCACCCCACCGACCTGGAGGACCATGTCCGACTCCGTCACGCAGCCCACGCCCGACGCCACTCCGACCGCGCTGCCCGTCATCCGGCCGCTGCCCGGTGCCGCGCCGCGGGCGCGCGACGACCAGCAGGTCCACGGCGACGGCTGGCGCATCACGGTGCTCACCGACGGGCTGTTCCGCGTCGAACGGTCGACTGACGGCGGGTTCGAGGACCGGGCCTCCACGTTCGCGATCCGCCGCGACCTGCCGGCGGTGCCGTTCGACGTCGAGCGGTCCGGCCGGGGCGTCGTCCTGACGACGGCCCGGGCACGGCTGCGGTACGACGGCGGCCCGTTCTCGGCGAGCGGGCTGCTCGTCGAGATGATCGGCGCGGACACCGGCCGGTGGCGGTACGGCGAGCCGACGCGGGACCTCGGCGGGACGGCGCGGACGCTCGACGACGTCGACGGCCGGACGGACCTCGAGAGCGGTGTCGTCGCGCCCGACGGCATCGCGGTGGTCGACGACGCCACCTCGTTCCTGTTCGAGGACGACGGCTGGGTCGGCGTGCGTGGCGCCGATCGCGAGGACCTCTACGTGTTCGCGTACGGCCGCGACTACCCGGCCGCCGTCTCGGCGCTGTACGCGGTCTCGGGACCGCCGACGCGCCTCCCGCGATGGGCACTCGGCAACTGGTGGAGCCGGTACCACCCGTACACGGCGGACAGCTACCTGGCGCTCATGGACCGGTTCGACGACGAGGGCGTCCCGTTCTCCGTCGCCGTGATCGACATGGACTGGCACCGCGTCGACTCCGTGCCGTCGCGGTTCGGGAACGGGTGGACCGGCTACTCGTGGGAGCGCTCGCTGTTCCCCGACCCCGAGGGGTTCCTCACCGCCCTGCACGAGCGCGGCATGCGGACGACCCTCAACCTGCACCCCGCCGACGGCGTCCGGGCGTTCGAGGACGCCTACCCGACGATGGCGCGGGCGCTCGGGGTCGACCCGGAGACGGAGCGCCCGCTGCCCTTCGCGCCGACGGACCGCGCGTTCCTCGAGTCGTACTTCCGCGACCTGCACGACCCGCTCGAGGACCAGGGCGTCGACTTCTGGTGGATCGACTGGCAGCAGGGGCGCACCTCCGACCTGCCGGGGGTCGACCCGCTCTGGGTGCTCAACCACTTCCACCACCTCGACGCCGCCCGGAACGGCGGCCCGGGGATGACCTTCTCGCGGTACGCGGGGCCCGGCAGCCACCGGTACGCCGTCGGGTTCTCGGGCGACGCGGTCGTGTCGTGGGCGTCGCTGGCGTTCCAGCCCGAGTTCACGGCGACCGCCGCCAACATCGGCTACGCGTGGTGGAGCCACGACATCGGCGGGCACACCCGCGGCGTGCGCGACGACGAGCTGGCGACGCGCTGGGTGCAGTTCGGGGTGTTCTCGCCGATCATGCGGCTGCACTCCGCCAACAACCCGTTCATCCGCAAGGAGCCGTGGTCGTTCCCGCCGGAGCACCGCGCCGCCATGGACGACGCCCTCCGGTTCCGTCACCGGATGGTGCCCTACCTGCACACGATGAACCACGCGGCGGCGGCCGGCACCCCGCTCGTCCGGCCGATGTACCACCTCGAGCCGCGCCGGAGCGAGGCCTACCGCGTCCCGAACGAGTACGCGTTCGGCTCCGAGCTGCTCGTCGCGCCGATCACCGAGCCGCGCGATCCGGCCTCGCTGCTCGGGAGCGTCCGAGCCTGGCTGCCCGCCGGGACCTGGACCGACGTGCTCACCGGGACGGTCTACCGCGGCGACCGGAGCCTCGCGTTCCACCGGCCGAGCGCGTCGATCCCCGTGCTCCTGCGGGCCGGCGGGATCCTGCCGCTCGACGCGGGTCCCGACCTCGACGCGACCCGGAACCCGAGCGAGCTCGAGGTGCTCGTCGCGCCGGCGGCCTCCGGGACGTTCGTGCTGGCGGAGGACGCCGAGGACGACGACGCGGGCGCTGCCGCCGCCGGTCCGGCCGTCCGGACCGAGCTCGCCTGGGACCTCCCGACCCGCACGTTCCGCATCGGACCCGCGGAGGGCCGGGGCGACCTGGTCCCGCCCGTCCGGACGTGGATCCTCACCGTCCTCGCCGCCCTGCCGGACGGACCGGTGACCGTCGACGGCGCCGAGGTCGCGGTCACCGGGGTCGACGGGCGCTGGAGCGTGACCGCGACCGTCCCGTCCGACGTCGGTGCCGTCGTCCGCATCGCGGGGGAGGTCCGGGTCGGCCCCGACCGACGCGCCGCGGCCCGCACCGTGCTCGCCGACGCGCAGATGGGCAACCCCGAGAAGCTCGAGGCGTGGGAGATCGTCGCCGCTGACCGACCCGTCGTGGACCGGCTCGCGGAGCTCGACGCCGTGGCGCTGCCGCAGGCGGTCCGGGCCGCGCTCACCGAGTTGCTCGGGGCGGTGGTCGGGGAGGTTCCGCCGGGCGATGTGTCCTGAGCGAGCTCCGTTGTTCTGGAGGCCGGCCGGCTCGCGGGTACCGCTGACTTCACTGCGAGAGGTCGCGGAGTCCCTACGTGAGACCGCCTGCGCCCCGGTCGGCGCGGGGAGTCCGGGCCGGCGGGCGGCCCAGCGGGAAGTTCGCTGGACGACCGGCTTGCGGGACGAAGCAGCACCAGTCGTAGCCTGAGCACCCCTGGGCTGGTAGCGGGGTGGATGTGTCGCGTAGACTTACGTCAGACAAAACTCTATTGTCGCGGAGGGACGATGGTCGTCGAGGTGCATCCCCGGGTGGCCCGTCGGCATCCTGAAGTGACGGATGACGAGGTCCGGGAGGCGTTCGAGAACTCCCTCCGGTTCGCGCCGCGGATGGCCACCGACCCGATGCAATGGGTCGGTGTCGGAGTCACTCATGCAGGCAGGCTCCTTGAGTACCTGGCCGTGAAGCCAGATGATCCTGAGGACTGGCTGATCTTCCACAGCATGGACGCGACGACGAAGGTGAAGCAAGAGGTCGGACTCGAAAGGAGAAGGCGATGAAGACGTACAAGACAAAGGGCACCACGTTCACGGACGCGGACCTCGACCGCTGGGCCGACGAAGCCGACGCGGGGTTCCCCAACGCGCAGTTCGGTCCGTCGCATGCCGGGAGCCCGGCGCGACCCGGACGACCAAAGACGCTCGGTGACGACGTCACCCGCATCACCGTTCGCGTGAACAGCCGAGAGCGGAGCATCTTGAAAGCGAAGGCGGATGCTCGGCATCTCAGCACTTCCGCGCTGCTTCGCGAGATGATCAACAACCTCTGAGGTCGAACGAGAACGCCCCGACCCTGCGCACTGACGCACAAGTGTTTGCGGCACGGGGAGAACTCGAACTGGCTGCATCGCACCTATGACGCTCTCGAAGTGGCAGCCAGACGATCCCTGACGCGGCGGCACCGGTCGACCTGACGTCGCGGCCGTCGCGGGAGTCCGCGCTTCGACTGTACGAGCAGGTCGGATTCGTCCGCCGGGACACGAACGTGCTCTGGTTCACCCCGCCCCCGCCCTGAGCGTCTCGGCACGGCGCTCCTCACGGCGGCGCTACGCTGCACCGGGCAGGAGGTACAGCATGGCGAAGGTCGTCGTTGCGGCGCCGGTGGACGCGCTTCCGGAGCTCCTCCGCGCAGCGGTCAGGTCGGTCGCCGGCGCAACCCTCATCGAAGTGCGGCCGGACGGCGCTCTCGTCGGCCGTCGCAGCAACTTCGCTCTCGGGTCGGAGACGACCCGGTTCACGTTCTCCGCCCGACCCGACGGGAGCAGCGAGGTCACCGCGGAAGCCACCAACGGGGGCAGCATCGCAAGCACCGCGCTTCTCGGCAGCAACTTCACGCGGGGAGCGCTCCTCGAGAACGGACGGGCGGTCCTCAACGCGCTTGCCCAGAATGCGCGCGACGCTTCGCATTGACGCCCACCACCCCTACCCGGACGCATTGGCGCTGAAGCGCTTTCGTCCGGATGCTCGTGCCGCTTGGCACCGCGACGGCGTGCCGAGCTGGCAGCATTACACGGATGGAAGACGCCGAGATTCCGCTGGCGGGCGGTAACGCGTCCGAAGCGGTGGTGCGTGTGGGTGACACTGTCAGGAAGCCCTGGTCCGACTCCACTCCGTCGGTCGCGCAGTTCATGGCGCATCTCCGCGCCCAGGGCATCGACGTCCCCGCGTGGCGGGGGCGCGACGACCGCGGGCGGCAGGTGCTTGAGCATGTGCCGGGCGAGCTCGCAATGCACGTCGGCCCGCTCGATGAGGACGCTCTGGTGCGGGTCGGACGGATGGTGCGGTCCATCCACGACGGGAGCGTCGGCTTCACTCCGGACACGGCGGCCTGGGATGTTCTGATTCCGCCGCCGACGAGCGCCGACCTCGTCTGCCACAACGACCTCGCGCCGTGGAACCTCGTCCTCGGCGACCGGTGGGTGTTCATCGACTGGGATGGAGCTGGCCCGAGCACCCGGCTCTGGGACCTCGCGTACTCCGCGCAGGCCTTCGCTGGATTGGAGGCAGGGCAGCCCGTCTCGTCGGCCGCGGAACGACTCCGCTGGTTCGTCGACGGGTACGGCGCGACCGACGACATCCGGGCGGCCCTGCCCACGACCATGGTTCACCGTGCCACGGCGATGTGGGCGCTGCTCCGCGACGCGAACGCGAGCGGCCGGGAACCCTGGTCGTCGATGTTCGACAACGGTCACGGCACCCATTGGTGGGCCGCGAGCGAATACATCGCCGCGCACCTGAGCGCGTGGACGGCGGCCCTCACCGGTGACGCCTGACGCCGGTCCCGCTTACTGCAGCTGCGCGAGGACCGCGTTCTCCTCCTCCTGGGTGAGCCCGGCCGACCGCGGTCGGTGCACGCCGCGTCGTTGCTCGTCGGCCAGGGCTCGTTGGAGTGTTTCGGCGAGTGGCCGGACGGTCCCGCCCAGTTGACCGAAGCGTGAGCGGTCACGATGGGCGAACCCCGTGTATTCGGCGGGGAGCCAGAGCGGCAGGGATCGCGGACCGGACCAATACTGGACGTCGTGCGCGAGGAGCACTTCGTCGTCGGCCGGTACGAGGCTTCCGCTGAAGCCCGTCACTCGTGCAGCGTCGCCGAAGAACGCATCCATGGTGTGGCTCACACCGACCGCGTTCACCACGCCGGTTGCGCCGCCGTGCTTCTCCCCGCCGATCCACGTAGCGAGGTCGCCGACATCGATGATCTGGACGAAGCGGTGGGTGGTGTTCGGAGTGAGGACGGCGCGTCCCATGGACAACCTGGCCGGCCAGTAGCCGAACCGGTCACTCGGGTCGCCTGGTCCGACGATCAGACCGGGTCGGACGATGAGGAGTCGGTCTGCGAGGGGCTCCAGTGCCCGCTCTGCGGCGACCTTAGCGTCGGGAAACCGGTTGAGGTCCTCGGGCTCGATGACTGCGGCGGCCTCGTTCGCCCCGCGTTCGTCGTTGCGGGCGTACACGGAGACCGATGACACGAATGCCCAATGGTGAGTTCGAGCGCCGAGAGCAGCGACCGCTTCGCTGACGAATGCGGGATCGTCAGCGACGTCGATGACCGCGTCCCACTCGCCGGTCAGTTCGCTGTAGGCATCCGCGCGCGACCTGTCGACGCGCACCAGCGTCGCTCCGTCGGGGACGTCGCCCGATTCGCCGCGCGCGGCGCACACGACGTCGTTTCCCGCGGCCACCGCAGCTTCGGCGATCGCTCGTCCCAACCAACCAGTACCGCCCAATACAAGCATTCTGCGCATGCACATCAAGGAACCCGTCGCGGACGTGGGCGGTGCACGTTTTCGCGCAGAGCTCAACGCAGCCGATGGGCATAGCGCAAGTTGCAGCAGTCTGCTCACGCGAGGCGGCGTGGACGAATCGCTACCTGACGGCTTGCGTTGCGCGGTGGAGCACCGTGATGAACCTCAGCCGCGCGCCCGGCTGACCGGATGACTGCTCGGCCGGGTGAATGGCGGTTTCAAGGGGTCGTTGCAACGGGTGGTTGTTTCGGGTCCGACAGTAGCTGTTCGAACGCTTCTGCCTCTTGCAGCTCGGTAGTTTTGGCCACGATGGAAGGACGTGACGATGCGACCACTGATCCTCTCGGGCGGCCCGGCAGTCGGGAAGACTACGTGCGGGCGGGCCCTCGCGGTCCCCCACGAGCGCGCCGCATACATCGACGGTGACGACATTCGTCAACTCGTCGTCGCAGGCGACGCCACCCTGTGGTCCGGTTCCGAGGGTCGTGCCCAGCACGCTCTCGCCACCCGCAACGTCGCGGCCCTCGCGAGGAACCTGCTCGCCGCCGGCTTCGCCGTCACCGCATCCGACGTGGTGACCCGGGAGACCCTGCCCGTGTACCGCGCGGAATTGCCCGGGTGCTTCGTCGTTCACCTCGCAATCAGCCTCGATGCAGCGCGCGCACGAGCAGCGACGCGGCGAACCCCCGGAGGTGGCACGCTCGGAGCATGCAACGCAAGGGCCCGAAGTCCGGGGATCGCGTGGCGACACTCACCTTGTTCTGCGGCCTGCCAGGTTCGGGCAAGACGACGCTCGCGCGTCGCCTCGAAGCTGAAGGCAAAGGCGTCCGCCTCGCTACGGATGAGTGGCAGGACCGGCTGGGCGTCCCGCATTCCGAGAGCGCGTTTCACGAGCGGCTACAAGCCGCGCTGTACCAACACGCCCTCGTCCTGCTGCGACGAGGTGTCGATGTGATTCTCGAAGACGGCCTGTGGATGAAGGCTGAACGGGCCCAGAAGTTCGCCGACGCCCGCTCCTGCGGCGCACTCATCGACCTTCACGTGTTCGACGTCGACTACGACACACTGTGGACCCGCTTGCAGAAGCGCAACGAGGAAGGCGCTTCCGGGGCCGCGCCGATCACGTCGGAGCGCCTTCGTTCGGCTTGGGACTTGTTCGAACCCGTGTCTGCCGAGGAGCTGTTGCGGGTCGACTCCCACAGGACACACTCGGGGGGCTTCGAGTGAGCACACAAAACGGCGCGCTTCACCCGATCGGCTGTCGAAACTGTCGCGTCGGGAGGGCTGTGGGGGCCCTACCGGCCGTCCCGGGGCCCGAAAGCGGCGATGACAACGCCTGACGGCGCTCGTCGTCTCGATTGCGGATCGTCAAGCGAGATGCGTCACCGGCGTCGTGTCATCGAGCGCGGCGCGTCTGGCCCGGCGTGGCGGGAGCATGTGCATGGAGGCAAAGGCGAGCACGCCGAGTGCTGACACGAACACTCGGACATCCGGGTTGTAGCCGTCCGATGCGGGCCACTGTGCGTTGGCGTCGTAGTGGACCGGTCCGGCTCTCCCGATGACATAGGACAGGCACAGGACCAGTGCCGCGAGGACGAACACCACGAAGGTCCACTCTGCGCGACGGAACCACCAGGACCGTGCCCGCGGGATAAGACGCAGGGGCAGGCCGAGAACGAAGGCCGCGATCGTCAGCGGTGTCGAGAACACGGCGATGCCGACGATCTGCAGGCCTTCGGTGAACGTGCCGCCTATGACGGAGCACGCCGCGATGACGACGTAGGTGATGAACCCGGTCAGGACCACCTGCACTGGAAGCGCTGTCCAAGCGCGGCTCGTGCGAGTCTCGGTCCGGTACAGCGGACTTACCGGCGCCGATGGCAGGTGCGGCGGCCGGTAGGTCATGGCCGGATAGTAGCGCCAAGCGTTGCGCCGGCGGCGGACGGTCGAGGTGTCGGGCCAAGATCGGCTATAGGACATGGATGGGGGGCGCATCAGTCATCCACTTCGGCTCCTCGTCGACGATGGGACACTGCTGTCGTGCAGATCGACGAGTTGAGTGACGAGGTCGAGCAGGTCTCCGCCTTCTACGCGGAGCGCCACGGCATCGATCGGTCCGATGACTGGTTCGTGTTGAAGCTCAACGAAGAGGTCGGGGAGCTGACGCAGGCGTACCTCGCCCGTGCCGGGCAGGCACGCGACAAGGGACGCTCCGACGTCGAGCTCGAGGGCGACTTCCGATCAGAGCTGGCGGACGTGCTCGCGCAGGTGCTGTTGATCGCGCGCCGCTTCGACGTCGACTTGGCCGAGGAGGTCGCTCGGAAGTGGCTCGTCTGGAAGCCTTCCCATTAGCCGATCGTTCACCAGAGACCGACGGCGGTCGCGGGCGGGGGACGGAATCGGGAGCACTCCGAGAGCGAGCGACCGGCTCCCGCTTCAAAGCGTTTCGAGGTGCTCTGTCGCGGCGAGAACTCGGTTGCGCCTGTTTGCCTCCACGAGACCCGCAATCGTGACTGCCACGGCTGTAGCGAGTTCGAGAACGAGCAGTGCTGACCCCCATCCACCGACCGTGCGGATCAACGACCCCGCGAAGCCAGCGACACCCAGACCCATGCCGATCAGTGGCGGCAGTGCAGCGCGTGTCGAGCGCCGTTGCGACAGGTGTGTGGCGCGAACGAGCCTCGCAGTCACTGGGGTGACTGTTTCTTTCCCGCGAATCTGCCGTCCGATGGTTCGACGTTGCGCCTTGTCGAGAACCTGGAACGGGCGCTCCGGTGCCTCGATCGTGTAGGGCAGCAGGGTGTGGAGCTGTCGCGCCCGGATCCAGCTGGTGAAAGCGACGCCGGCTCCCGCGACGGTGAGAAGAAACCAGACCAGCGTCGTCGAACGGGACGCGGACGTGACGGTGACGAGAAGCCACAGGCTGCACAGACCTGCCGCGCCCGCCTGCTGCGAGATGCCGACGACGGTGGCTCCGTGCTGGGCAAGGCGCTCGGCGCGCCGACCCGCGATCACGAAGTTGTCGTCCCCGACGAGGTCCTGTGATTCCACAACTGCGAACCAACCACAGATGCCCAGACGGAGACAACCGCCCGATGCCGTGAGAGTGGACTGGTCGGTGTCTCGATGGTCGGGACTTCATCGAACGGGCGCGGCAGGCTGAGCCCGCGGTCACGTGGCGGTCACGATTGCAGCGACGTCGTGTTCGGACAGTCCCAGCGGCGTCGTGCCGATGGGCCCGTGCGGTCGTCGGAGGGTGATCGCGCGGGTCAGCGCGGCGTCGCCGGCGCGCTCTCGCGCACGAGGATGCGGTGCCCCACCGTGTGGTGTGCCCCGCCCTGGTGCGCGCCGTCGAGTTCCCGGAGCACGAGGCCGAGCGCCCGTTCCGCGAGCCCGTGCGTGTCGGGGGCGACCGATGTCAGGCTCGGGTCCGTGCTCGCGCCGAGCTCGATGGCGTCCCACCCGATGACGGCGACGTCGTCGGGGACGGTGATCCCGTGTCGGCGGAGCGACCGGAGGGCACCGATCGCGGCGAGGTCGTCGCGGCAGAGCAGGGCGTCCATCCGCAGGCCGGCGTCGAGCGCCGCGTCGAGGGCCTCCTCGGCGCCCCGCGCGTCGCCGACGTCGCGGGGGACCAGGAGCGTCGGGTCGTCCGGGAGGCCTGCCCCGGCCAGTGCGCGCCGGTACCCCTCGAGTCGGAGGGTCGAGGTTCGGGAGGCCTCGCCGACCTCGTGCCCGAGGAACGCGATGCGGCGTCGGCCGAGACCGAGCAGGTGCGCGACGGCGTCCTCGGCGGCGGCGACGTTGTCGATGGCGACCTGGTCCGAGGTGGCGGGCTGCGGGTCCTCGCCGAGGAACACGACCGGCATGCCGCGCCGCATCGCGTCGAGTTCGCCGGCGCTGAGCATCTGGGGGTGCATGACGAGGGCGTCGATCGTGCCGGCCTCGCGGTCGGCGAGGACCGCGCGCTCGCCCTCGGCCGTGCCACCCGTCTCGATGAGCAGCAGCCGGTAGCCGTGCGACTCGGCCACGCGCGCGAACACGTGGGCGAGTTCGGCGAAGTAGGGGCGGCGGAGGTCGGGGAACGCGAGACCGAGCATCCGGGATCGTCCGGTGGCCAAGCTCCGGGCGAGTCCGTTCGGTCGGTAGCCGAGTTCGTCGATGGCCGCCTGCACCCGCGCGCGCATCCGCGGACTGACGTGCTGGTACCCGCGCACCACGTTCGAGACCGTCCCGATCGAGATGCCGGCCCGGTCCGCCACGTCCTGCAGGGTGACGCGATCCATGGGGGAAGGCTATCGCCACGCGCGTTTGAAGCGGTATAAATTCGACTCGTGCACATCGATGACGCTGTCCCGACGACGCCCGCTTCCTCGTCCCCGGCCGCTCCTCCGGTCGCCGCGCCGACCCTCCCGGTCGCGAGCCGGCAGGACGGCACCCATCCGCGACCGCAGCTCATCCGCGGGCGATGGGCCTCCCTCGACGGCACCTGGTCGTTCCGCCACGACGACGCCGACGCAGGCTTGATCGCGGGCTGGACCGCGGGCCTCCCGGACGCCGGTGTGATCACCGTGCCGTTCCCGCCGGAGTCGGTCGCGTCGGGTGTGGACGAGCCGGGGTTCCACCCGGTGGTCTGGTACGCGCGGAGCATCTCCGCGGAGGATCTCGAGCGTGCCGGGCGTTCGGCCGATGCGTCGCGGGTGCTGCTGCACTTCGGCGCGGTGGACTACCGCGCGAGCGTCTGGATCGACGGCGCACTCGTCGGGACGCACGAGGGCGGGCACACGCCGTTCACGATCGACGTCACCGCGTCCGTGGACGACGGCCGGACCCACACCCTGGTCGTCCGCGCCGAGGACGACCCCCACGACGTCACGCAGCCCCGCGGCAAGCAGGACTGGCACGAAGAGCCGCACGCGATCTGGTACCGGCGCACCACCGGGATCTGGCAGACCGTATGGCTCGAGGCCGTGCCGCCCGTGTCGGTCGAGGCGCTGCGGTGGGTGCCCGCGGGTCCGACCGCCGTCGCGCTCGGCGTCCGCCTGCGCGGCGCGGCACGGGCCGGCGCACGGGTGCGCGTGGCACTCCGCTGGGAGGACCGTGGCGAGGACCTGGGGACGACCGAGGTCACGCTGCCCACCGCCACCGACACGGTCGACCTCGTCCTGCCGATCGCCCGGCAGGTGAACGGGCAGGCCGAGGACGAGATCCGCTGGAGCCCGGAACACCCCAGGCTCGTCGACGCGACGGTCACCCTGCTCGACCCCGCCGGCGCGGTGCTCGACGCGGTGTCCTCGTACCTCGGGCTCCGGACCGTCGCGGTCGACCGGGGGGCGTTCCTGCTCAACGACCGCCCGTACGACGTCCGGAGCGTGCTCAACCAGGGCTACTGGCCGGACTCGAACCTCACGGCGCCCTCGCCGGAGGCCTTCCGGCGTGAGGTCGAGCTCATCAAGGAGCTCGGGTTCACGGCGACCCGGATCCACCAGAAGATCGAGGACCCGCGGTTCCTGTTCTGGGCGGACCGCCTCGGCCTCCTCGTCTGGGGCGAGGCCCCGGGTGCGTACGCGTTCACCCCGACGGCGGTGCAGCGGCTCATGCGGGAGTGGATGGACGCCGTCGAGCGCGACGTGTCCCATCCGTGCATCGTGACGTGGGTTCCGCTCAACGAGAGCTGGGGCATCCAGCACGTGCCGCAGGACTGCGCCCAGCAGGCGTACTCGCGCGCCCTCGCCGACGTGACCCGGGCGCTCGACCCGTCACGGCCGGTCATCTCGAACGACGGCTGGGAGCACACCGCGTCGGACATCCTGACCGTGCACGACTACGAGGGTGACGGTGCCGTCCTCGCCCGCACCTACGCCGACGCGGCCGCCCGGACCGCGGTGCTGTCCGGGATGGGACCCGCCACCCGACGGATCCTCGTCGACGGGGTGGAGGACCAGGGCCAGCCCGTCATGCTCACCGAGTTCGGTGGCGTCCAGTACCAGCCGGGCGCACGGCGCGAGGACGGCTGGGGCTACACGGCCGCGACCGACGGCGACGACTACCTCGACCGGATCACGGCGCTGTACGACGCCATCCGAGCGAGCACGTTCCTGGCGGGCTCGTGCTACACGCAGCTGACGGACACGCTGCAGGAGACGAACGGGCTGCTCACCGCGGAACGCGAGCCGAAGGTGCCGATCGAGCGGATCCGCCGCGCGGTCACCGGGCGCGGCTGAGCGCCCCTCGCCCCCCGGAAACCGCCTGGTTCCGACAGGTCGGCGGTCGGACGACACCGGGGAAGTCGCCCGTTCCCGTTCGGGGGGAGGAGGTCAGAACTCCTCGACGTACTCCTCGGCTGGGCCGAGTTCCGGTCCGTCCCGGAGTTCGAGCACGGTGCCGAGGCGTTCGAGATCGAGCACGGTGACGGTGTTGGCGCCTGGACGGAGGAGCGGGGCGGGGCAGTACAGGGTGACCTGCGGACCGATCTCCCAGTAGCGGCCGAGCAGGAACCCGTTGACCCACACGAAGCCCTTGGTCGAACCAGGCAGGGCGAGGAACGTGTCGGCGGGCTCGTCGACGTCGAGGGTCGCGGTGGCAAAGCCGGAAGCCGGTGCGGTCGTGGCTCGGGTGACGGGAGCGCTCGTCGCGGCGTCGAGCTGGTCCGGGCCGAGGTCCTGGAGTGGTACTGCCACGCTCTCCCAGCCCTGGACCATCCTCCGGTCGACGAGCACCGGCCCGAGCAACCCCTTGCGGCCGCCGAGGAGCGGACCGTAGTTCACCCGTCCCAGGGACTCGACCACGACCTCCAGACGGATCGCGTCACCGGTGCCGGTGACCGTCACGGAACCGCTTGGGCCGTCGATGACGCCGACCGGCGCCCCGTCGACCAGGACCACCGCGCGGTCGCGTACCTCCGTCAGGGTGAGTTCGTGGACGCCTGCGGGGATCCGAGGGAACGCGACGTGGACGACGAGACCCGCGTCGAGTCCGAGGTCCTCGTAGGCGGCGGGCAGCGGCCGGAACACCGACCGCTCGCCGACCGCCCGGAGGCCGGGGAGCAGGTCCGCACGGCGCTGCAGCGCGATCGTCCGCGGTGGCAGGTGTGATGGTTGCGCTGCGACGCGGAGCGGCACCGAACCGTCGACACCGAGCTCGGCGCGCATGGCGTGGAACTTGGGGGTCAGCGTGCCGTCCTCGGCGATCGGCGCGTCGGAGTCGTAGCTGGTGACGGTGGGCTGCAGGACGCCGTCGAGTTCGTTCGCGCCCGCCCAGAGGCCGAAGTTCGTGCCGCCATGCGCCATGTACACGCTGACGCTGCCGTGGTCGTCGAGGATGCCCGACAGCGTCGACGTCGCGCTCGCGACGGAGCGGACGTGATGTGGCTCGCCCCAGTGGTCGAACCATCCATTCCAGTACTCGGCGACGACGAACGGCTCCTCGGGTCGGCGGTCCGCCTGCAGCCGCCGCGCCGCCGCCGGCCCGGAGCCCATCGTGACGGCGGCGAGGGTCCCCGGGACGCTCCCCCCGTCGAGCATGAGGTCCGTGGGGCCGTCGGCCGTGAAGAGCAGCTCGTCGATCCCGCGTGACACGAGGGCCTCGCGGTTCCAGAGCAGGTAGGCATGGTCGTCGCCGTAGCTGCCGAACTCGTTCTCGACCTGGAGTGCGACGACGGGGCCGCCACGGTTCGCCTGCAGGTCCCGCACCCGGGGGACCAGCTCGTCGAACCACGACCCGACCGGGCCCGTGAAACCCGGGTCGGAGCTGCGGAGCGCGACCCCGCGGGCGGTGAGCCAGCTCGGGAGGCCCCCGTTCGACCACTCGGCGCAGATGTACGGTCCGGGGCGGACGACGGCGTCGAGGCCTTCCTCGCCGACGACGGTCAGGAACCGCTCGAGGTCCCGCCAACCGTCGAACCGGGGAGCGCGCTGCTCGTGCGGCTGGTGGAAGTTCCAGGGCACGTACGTGTCCACCGTGTTGAGCCCGAGGTCTGCGAGCCGCCGGACACGGTCCCGCCACAGGTCGGGATGGACGCGGAAGTAGTGGAGGGCTCCCGAGAGGATCCGGTGGGGTGCGCCCTCGCGGTACAGGCGGCGGTCCGCCCACGTGAGGGTCGCTCCGGAGCGGGTCGTCGTCCCACTGGTCCTCGTCGGGTCCGCGTCGGGGATCATCGATCCGGTCGGTTCGAGCAGGGTCGAGCGCACCGGCGCGACGCCGGTCGAGGGCAGATCCGTCACGCCGCGATCGTATGTTATCGATGCCATCTCTGCCAACATCGCCGGGAACGGCTCGCCGAGCAGCGGTCGCGATGGCATCGATGCCGACCGCACTGCCACAGTAGGCACATGACCGAGACCGACATCCACGCCGTCCGCGGTCCGAGCATGACCGACGTCGCGCGGGCCGCCGGGGTGTCCGCGCAGACCGTCTCGCGGACCCTGCGCGACTCCCCGAACGTCAACCCCGAGACGCGTCGACGCGTCCTCCTGGCGGTCGAGCAGCTGGGGTACCGACTCAACAACGCGGCCCGGATGCTGTCGTCCGGCCGGTCCCGCACGCTCGGACTCGTGCTGCTGCAGTCCGGCGGGTACTACTCGCGCTCGGCGGTGACGGCGGGTGTCGAGTCGGCGGCCGAGGCCGCCGGACTCGCCGTGAGCATCGCGACCATCGCGTCCCTCGACACGGGCCAGATGGAGCGGTCCTTGTCGAAGCTCGCCGACCAGGGGGTCGAGGGCATCGTCATCGCGGTCCCGCTCATCTCGGTCACCCGCAAGATGGAGGAGATCACCCGCGAGATCCCGACCGTCACCGTCGACGGTTCGCGCACGGCCGGCGCGGCCGTGGTCGGGATCGACCAGCGCGCCGCCGGGCGGCTCGCGACGGAGCACCTGCTGACACTCGGGCACGGTCAGGTGTGGCACGTGGGCGGACCGGACGAGTGGATCGAGGCCCGACAGCGTCGGCAGGGCTGGGAGGACGCCCTGGTGGCCGTGGGGATCGAACCGCCGCCGCCGCTCGAAGGGGACTGGTCGCCTGCCTCGGGTCACCGGCAGGGGCAGATCCTCGCCATGATCCCCGACGTGTCCGCGGTGTTCGTCGCGAGTGACGAGATGGCCTTCGGGGTCATCCGCGCCCTGCGCGAGCACGGGCGGCGGGTGCCCGACGACGTCTCGATCGTGAGCGTCGACGACATCGCGCTCGCGGCCTACTGCTCGCCGCCGCTCACCACGGTCCGGCAGGACTTCCACCGTGTCGGTGCGGCAGCCGTCGACCTGTTGCTCGCGCCCGGTGCCGGCCGCCCGCTGACCGACGACGGGGCCCCGGAGCTCGTCGTCCGGGCCACGACCGCCGCTCCCGCCGTTCGCTGAGTCGAGGGAGCGGCCGGCCGGGCGAGCGCCGTGCCGTTTGTTTCCGGCTCGTTAACCTGCTTGCGCGTCCGTGTTATCGATGCCACAGTGTTGACATCCGCGAACCAGGAGCACCCCGACCGGCACGCGGACGACGACGACGCCGATCCGTGCCCGGGCTGGCGGACCGGAACCACCACCCCCACTTCGACCCGTCCGGGCAACGCGCCCACGGAAGGACCCACAACGATGAAGAGACCGCTCGTCATGATCGGGGCCGCCGTCGCGGCGCTCGGACTGCTCGCCGGCTGCTCGACGACGAACTCCGGCTCGTCGTCCAGCGGCTCCACCACGCTGGACTTCGCCGCGCTCCAGGGCGGCTATGGCACCGCGATGTACCACAAGGTCATCGACGCGTACGAGAAGCTCCACCCCAATGTCCACATCAAGCTCACGCTGTCGAAGGACATCGAGGACGAGATCACCCCGCAGATGAAGGCCGGGAACTACCCGGACCTCGTCGAGCTCGGCGAGGGACGCGCGGCCGGCCTCACCGAGACGATGGTCAAGGACAAGGCGCTCGAGGACCTCACCTCGGTGCTCAAGGAGAAGATCCCGGGTCAGGGCGGCACGGTCTCATCACAGTTGACCGGGGGCATCGTCGGCAACCTGGCGACCAACCCATACGGCACCGACAAGACCTACCTGATGCCCGTCTACTACGCGCCGACCGGCCTGGTCTACGACAAGCACCTGTTCGCCGAGAAGGGCTGGGCGGTCCCGACGACCTGGAAGCAGATGTTCCAGCTCGGCGACGAGGCCAAGGCGCAGGGCATGTCGCTGTTCACCTACCCGACGACCGGCTACCTCGACTCGTTCTTCTACGCGCTCACGGCTGACGTCGGCGGCAAGGCGTTCTACGACGACGTCATGAACTACAAGCCCGGGATCTGGGAGACCGCGAAGGGCAAGAAGGTCCTCGACATCGCGACGAAGCTGTTGAGCTACGCCGCCCCGACCACCGTCGGCTACGCGAACGAGCAGGACTACCTGAAGAACCAGCAGAGCGTCATGGACGACAAGGCGCTCTTCATGCCGAACGGGACGTGGGTCTCGACGGAGATGGCGAGCGCACCGCGGGCCTCCGGGTTCGAGTGGGGACTCATGCCGCTGCCGGCGGTCTCCGCCGGTGACGAACGGTACATCGCGACGCAGACCGAGGCCGTGTGGGTGCCGAGCGCGGCGAAGCACAAGGACGCGGCGAAGGACTTCATCGCGTTCATGTACTCGAAGAAGGCCGCCAAGCTGTTCGCCGCCTCCGGGGCGATCCAGCCCATCAAGGGCGTGTCCTCGCTCCTGACCGGCGACAACAAGTCGTTCTACAAGGTCTACGACGAGTCGGGCGTCAAGCCGATCGTCGGCGGCTTCGCCAGTACCGGGACGGTCCAGGGCGTCAGCATCCAGGACACCCTCTTCGGCACCGCCAACAGCATCATCACCGGCGACAAGACCGAGGCCCAGTGGCGGAGCGCCCTGAACGCCGCGAGCAACAAGCTCCACGCTGCGAAGGATTGACCGGAAGCATCGCACACCCGCCCCGGCGGTCCCGCTGATCCCGGGACCGCCGGGCCCCACGAGGGACCACACGAGGAACCAAGCGAAGGACGTCAATCGTGACCTCAACCTCCACACCACCGGCACCGACCACGGTCGCCGGTACCCCGGCACCGGTCGCGCCCTCCCGTGAGCGCCGGATCCGGCGGATCCAGCCGGGCGTCGCACGCCAAGGGAGCGGTGGCCGTCGCGGCGGTCGGGGCTTCGTCATCGCCTGCCTCGCCCCGGCGCTCGTCCTGTTCGCCGTGTTCATGGTGTGGCCGACGATCAGCGTGTTCCGCATGTCGTTGTTCACCTGGAGCGGTTTCTCGCCGACCGCGCAGTTCGTCGGGCTCCAGAACTTCGAGGCGCTGTTCCAGGACCAGCAGTTCATCCGGGCGTTCGAGAACACGGTCGCGCTGCTCGTCGTCGTCACCGTCGTCACCATGGGGATGGCACTGTTCCTGGCGGCGATCATGACCCGGCAGTCGCTCCGCGCGAAGAACCTCTACCGGTTCATCCTCTACATCCCGAACATCCTGTCGGTCGTCGTGATCGCGGCGATCTTCTCCGCGATCTACGACCAGGACAACGGGCTCATCAACGGCTCGCTCCACCTGCTGTCGCTCGACGGGCTCCGTCAGGTCTGGCTCGGCGACCAGCACATCGTCGTCTACTCCGTCGGCATCGCCATGGTCTGGCAGTCGCTCGGCTACTACATGGTCATGTACATGTCGAGCATGGCGAGCGTCCCCGAGGAGCTCTACGAGGCCTCGTCGCTCGACGGCGCGAGCAACGGTCGCCAGTTCTTCACGATCACGCTGCCGCTCATCTGGCAGAACCTCCGCACCACGCTGACCTTCTTCATCATGAGCGCGGTCAACCTCAGCTTCGTCCTCGTGCACGCGATGACCGGCGGTGGGCCCGACGGCTCGAGCGAGGTGCTCCTGTCCTACATGTACAAGCAGGCCTACACGAACGGGTCATACGGCTACGGGATGGCGATCGGGGTCGTCATCTTCGCGTTCTCGTTCCTCGTCTCGCTCCTGGTGAGCCGGGCCACCAAGCGCGAGCCGCTGCAGTTCTGAGGAGTCGACCATGACCACCATCACCACTCGCCGCCCCCGCGTCGGCCGCACCCTCACCTACGTCCTCGTCATCATCGCCTCGCTCGCCACCGCGGTCCCGGTCGCGTGGGTGATCTTCGCGTCCGTCAAGAAGAAGAGCGAGTTCTACGGCAGCCCATGGGCGCTGCCGCAGGGTTTCCACTGGCAGAACTACGTCGCCGCGTTCGTCGACGCCCAGATGGGCCAGTACTTCCTGACGAGCGTGCTCGTGACGCTGCTCGGGCTCGCTTTCGTCCTCGCGGTCTCGATTCCCGCCGCCTACGTCATCGCGCGCTACGAGTTCCCGGGCAAGCGGATCATCGAACTCGCGCTGCTCGCGGGCCTGTTCGTCAACGTCAACTACATCGTCGTGCCGATCTTCCTCATGCTCGTCGGCTGGGACCGGGCGATCAGCTCGATCGCGCCGAACGGGCTGTTCCTCAACGACCCCGTGATGCTCTCCCTCGTCTACGCGGCGACGAGCATCCCGTTCACGATCTACCTGCTCACCGCGTTCTTCCGCACGATCCCGGTGGACTACGAGGAGGCCGCGTCGCTCGACGGCGCGAGCCGGTTCGGCGTGATGACCCGGATCATGCTCCCGATGGCGCGCCCCGCGGTGACCACCGTGATCCTGTTCAACTTCCTCGCCTACTGGAACGACTTCATCATCTCGATGACCCTGCTGACCGGGTCGCACAAGACGGTCCAGGTCGGTCTCCTCAACCTGATGACCGCCGAGAAGGCCGCTGCCGATTACGGACGTCTCTACGCCGGCATGGTCATCGTCATCGTCCCCGTGCTCATCGTGTACGCGCTCATCCAACGTCGGCTCATCGAGGGCATGGCGTCCGGCGGGGTCAAGGGATGAGCGCGGCAGTGTTCGACGTCATGAAGGGATCCGGACAGTGAAGGAATCGACCGCAGCGGCACTCGTGATCGTGGCCCGCGTCGTGGCGGTGCTCGTCTGCGTCGTCCTCGTCGTGGTCGCGCGGACCCACGTCGGCTGGCCGAGCCTGCTGCTCATGCTCGTCGGGCTCGCCGGACTCATCGCCGTGCTCTGGAGCTACAACCGGCGGTTCCGGTGAGCGGAGCAGCGGCCGGGAGTCCCGGAGCGGCCGCCACGAGTGCCGTCACCCCACTGGATCCCGCGTTGGCGGCGATGGTCGCAGTGCGCCCCTCCCAGCGGCAGTTGGCGTGGCAGGCGATGGAGTTCACCGCGTTCGTCCACTTCGGCATGAACACGATGACCGACCGTGAATGGGGTGCGGGACACGAGGACCCGGCGCTCTTCGATCCCGAGGACGTCGACACGGACCAGTGGATGGCAGCGGTCGCGAGCGCCGGCATGACCGGGGTGATCCTGACCGCCAAGCACCACGACGGCTTCTGTCTCTGGCCGAGCGCCGTGACCCGCCACTCCGTGGCCGCATCGCCCTGGCGCGGGGGGCACGGCGACCTGGTCGGCGAGGTCGCGGACGCCGCCCGGCGCCACGGTCTCCGGTTCGGCGTCTACCTGTCGCCGTGGGACCGGACCGAGGCGTCCTACGGTTCGGGCCGCGCGTACGACGACTTCTACGTGGCCCAGCTCACGGAGCTGCTCACCGGGTACGGCGACGTGTTCTCGGTGTGGTTCGACGGTGCCAACGGCGAGGGACCGAACGGTCGACGCCAGGTGTACGACTGGGATCGCTACTACGCCGTCATCCGCGAACTCCAACCGGGCGCGGTCATCAACGTCTGCGGCCCGGACGTCCGCTGGTGTGGGAACGAGGCCGGGCACACCCGCGCCGACGAGTGGAGCGTCGTGCCGCGTGCGCTGCAGGACGCCGAGCGCATCGCCGAACGATCCCAGCAGGTCGACGACGGCACCTTCACCACGCTGGTGCGGAGCGACGAGGAGGATCTGGGCAGCCGAGCCGCCCTCGCCGGGCACGAGGACGACCTGATCTGGTACCCGGCCGAGGTGAACACGTCGATCCGCCCCGGTTGGTTCCACCACCCGGCCGAGGACGACGCGGTCCGCAGCGTCGACGAGCTGTTCGCGATCCACCGGTCGGCGGTGGGCGGCAACGCGGGGTTCCTGCTGAACGTCCCGCCGACACGAGCCGGTCGGATCGCGGAGCCCGACGTCGCGGTGCTCGCCGAGCTCGGCGAACGGATCGCGGACCAGCGTCGGCGTGTCGTCGAGGCGGACGTCGAGCCGTCGAGCGGTGTGGTCCGGACTGGCGGCGATGGCTGGCCGCGCCCCGACATCGGCTCGCCCGCGGGTCCGGCGCTCGACCTCGCCAACGGCACCGGTCGGTGGGAGCCCGAGCCGGGCGATGCGTCGCCGCACCTCACCCTGCGACTGGCCGAGCCGACGGTCGTCGAGGCCGTCGTCATCAAGGAGGAGATCGCCGTCGGGCAGCGCATCGAGCGCGCTGTCGTGACGGCGGCCCTTCGGGGTGCACTCGTCCTGCGCGCTGAGTTCGGTGCGGTCGGCTACCAGCGCATCGTCCCGCTCGCCCCCGAACTCGTCGACACCGTGACGATCGAGATCCGGCTCTCCCGCGCCGTCCCGGTGATCGCGGGCGTCGCAGTGGTCAGGGCGGCGGTGACACCCGGCGGATGAGCGGGGGGCGTGTGCCCGCGAGGGTGGTGTCCGGCGCCCCGGGTCCTGAGGCGGCTGGCAGGCAGCGCGGAGTGCGATGAGCAGGAGTTCCGAGCCCGAGGAGATGCATCGTGCCCCTGAATCCAGCTGTCGCGAACCGCTCGACCGGTGTCGTGCCTCCCGGCCGGCCCGGCGGGTTCGAACTCGCCCTGCTCGACCGCGGCGCCGACGTCCTGCAGACCACCGCACCGTTGGCCGGGTTCGACGTCTACGTCGTCGGTTTCCACTGCGTCAAGGGGGAGCCGGACCTGCAGATGGAGGCGCACCACTTCTGCAAGGTGGTGAACGCGGACATGCTCCAGTGCGTCCTCTTCGACGGCAACACGCGCGACGCGAACCTGATCGGCATCGAGTACATCGTCTCCGAGGCGTTGTACGGAACGCTCCCCGAGGAGGAACGGGCCGCGTGGCACCCGCACAACCACGAGGTGTTCTCCGGGGAACTCGTCGCGCCCGGACTGCCGGTCGCCATCGAGACGGAGCTGATGGGGCACCTCGTGAACTCGTACGGCAAGACCTGGCACACCTGGCACAGCACGCCGATGGGGGAGCACCCGCCGCAGCCGTTGCCCCTCGGCGACCCGATGCTCATGTGGTCGTTCAACCGCGAGGGCGAGGTCGACGAGGCCCTGCGTCGGGACCGCAACGCCGCGATGCACACGGACCCCGAGCCGCGGAAGGCGTCCCGGGCGAAGTACCTCGACCGGGCGCATCCGCAGCAGGGGGTCGCGACGATGCGCGACGCCTTCAGCGGGACGAGTCCGACTCCCGGCGTGGTCGATGCGCAGGACGGGCGCCCCTGACCCGCTGGCCGCGCTGCCCCTGCTGCGCCGGTGTGGCGAGGAGCAACGACGTCACCGACCGCGGCATGTCCGCCTGCGTGCCCTGGCTCACCGACGTGTCGTTCTCCGGGCCACACCCGCGGACCTCATCACCGGCGGGAGCGCCCGGCGCAGAACCGGACCGTCGTGTCGACCACGCGACTGGTGACGATGACCGTCGGGGGCAACGACGTCGGCGACGTGGCCGGGCTCATGATGTGCCGGAGCGCGTCGCCCGCTGGGGCCGGGGCGCGTTCGTCGCCGGTGGCCCGGCTCGGCGCTCGTCACTCGTCGCGCAGCACCCCGGCCCCGCGGTAGTTCCCGAGTCCGAGGAACGTTTCGACCCGCTGCACGCCGGGGATCTGCCAGATCCGAACGAGGAGGACCTCCTGCAGGTGGGCGTGGTCACGCAGGCGGAACTTGGCGATGAGGTCCCACTGGCCCGTGACGATGTCGAGGTCCTCGAGCTCCGGCATCTCGACGAGGCGCTCGATGATCGCACCGAGGTCGGCACCGGCGGCGGCGGTCATCGGGATGTGCACTGACATGGAGTAGCCGAGGGTCGCCCAGTCGATGTCGAGCGTGTAGGCGCGGATGACGCCGAGGCGTTCCAGTCGGGCGATCCGCTCGCCGATCGCGGGGGCGGAGAGCGCGACCTCGCGGGACAGGGCGCGCTGGGAGCGCCGCGAGTCGTCGGCGAGCGCCCGGAGGAGGGCGTGGTCGAGCTCGTCGAGCGGGACCTTCGCCGTCGGGCGCTGGATGAGCTGCGCGAGCTTCGAGCCGGCGGGGGCCTCGTCGTCGTCCGGGCCGGTCGCTTCGGTGCTCGAGGTGCTCATCCGCTCTCTTCTCCTCGCGTCCCCCGGCAGCCTAACCGGGGAGACCGGCAGCCTAGCCGGGGCGCACTGCGGCCCGGCCGGGGATCCTCGCAGCCCGACCGGTGCGCCCGAAGCCCCGTCCGGCCCCGGACGCCGATCCCCACGGTCACCGCGCGGTGACCGACTGGGCGATGGCGGCCCCGATCCGGTCGATCGCCTCGACGACCGCGTCGACGCCGTTGGCGATCGAGATCCGGACGTGCCCCTCGCCGCCGCTGCCGAAGGCGGTGCCGGGGGCGACGGCGACGCCCGCGTCCGCGACGAGTGCGCGCGCGAACGCGTCGCTCCGGAGGCCGGACGCCGACACGTCGACCCAGAGGTAGAACGCCCCCTCCGGCCGGAACGCGGGGATACCGCGTTCCTCGAGCGCGGCGAGCGCGGTGTCCCGTCGCATCCGGTAGGCGGCGCGCATCGTCGTGACCACGTCCTGCGGACCGGTCACGGCCTCCAGGGCGGCGTACTGCGTCGGCATCGCGACGCACGACAGCATCGCCTCGTGCGCGTTCGACAGCGTCGAGACGACCGCCTGCGGCAGGGCGAGGTACCCGATGCGCCATCCGGTCATCGCGTACGTCTTCGAGAAGCTGTAGACCGATATCACGGAGTCGGTCTCGTCGAACACCGCGGTGGAGACGTGCGGGCGGTCGAAGGTGAGCTCGTCGTAGCACTCATCCGAGACGATCCAGAGACCGTGGCCGTTCGCCCAGGCGACCACCTCGGCGAGCCGATCGGCGTCGAACACGGAGCCGAGCGGGTTCGAGGGTGCGTTCAGCACGATCGCCCTGGTCCGCGGCGTGACCCGCGCCTCCAGGTCGGCGACGGTGGGCAGGTAGTCGTCCTCGGCGCGCAGTCGGTAGCCGACGCTCGTCGCGCGGAGGAGCCGACACATCATCTGGTAGTTCGGCCACCCGGGGCTCGGGACGAGGACCTCGTCGCCCGGGTCGACCAGCCCGACGAGTGCCACGTAGATGCCCTGCACCGCGCCGGACGTGACGAGCACCTGCTCGGCGCGGGTCTCGAATCCGTTCCGCGTCCGGATCTTCTCGGCGAGCGCCTCGCGCAGCTGCGGGATCCCCGGCGTGACCGAGTACTTGGTGGCACCGGCGGTGGCGGCGCGGGCGGCGGCCTCCACGACGTTCGGTGGTGTGGGGAAGTCGGGCTCGCCGAGCTCGAGTCGGATGGTGTCCGGTCGGGCGAGCGCGAGGTCCATGATCTCGCGGATCCCCGATCTGGGCATGGTGCTGGTGCTGGCTGGGATCTGCATGGGTGGAGCGCTGTTCCTTCGGTCGGTTCGTCGCGGGGAGCGAGTCAGGAGGCCGACCCGACCGGGCGGTCCGCACGGCGTGCTCGTGCCTTCGCCAGGGCCGTGTCGGTGGTCGGTGCGGCGGCGAGCAGTTCCTTCGTGTACTCGTGCTGGGGCGCCCGGTAGATGGACGTCTTGTCGGCGACCTCCACGATCTCACCGTGCCGCATGACGACGACCGTGTCGCTCATGTACCGCACGACGTGGAGGTCGTGGCTGATGAACAGGTACGCCAGCCCGTGCTCAGCCTGCAGACGCTTCAGCAGTTCGAGGATCTGCGCGCGGATCGAGACGTCGAGGGCGCTCGTCGGCTCGTCGGCGATGATCAGCTGCGGCGAGCTGGCGAGGGCGCGTGCGATGTTCACGCGTTGGCGCTGCCCGCCGGAGAGCTGCATCGGCCGACGCCGGGCGTGGGACGCGGGCAGCCCGACGTCCTCGAGGAGCTCGGACACGCGGTCGGCGATCCGGGCGCGCGGGACGATGCCGTGGACGACCAGCGGTTCCGCGAGGATCGCACCGATCGTCCGCCTCGGGTTCAGGGAACTGAGCGAGTCCTGGAACACCATCTGCACGCTGCGGCGGAGTTCCGCGAGCGACTCCGCGCTCTGGTCCACGGTCCTGCCGCCCAGGACGATGCGGCCGGACGTCGGTCGTTCCAGGCCGACGATCGTCCGCGCCACGGTGGACTTCCCGCTGCCCGACTGGCCGACGATGCCCACGGTGGTCCCGGCCTCCACGGACAGTGAGACGCCCCGGACCGCCTGCACCCCCTCGCCGCGCCGGAACAGGCCGCGGGGCGTGAAGGTGACGACGAGGTCGTCGACCCGGAGCAGTGGGTCGCTCATCAGGCGTCCTCTCGTTCGAGTGCCCGCACCGTGTCGAGCAGTGCGCGGGTGTACGGGTGCTGCGGCCTCGAGAACACGTCGTCGACCTCGCCCTGTTCGACGATCTCGCCGTACCGCATCACCGCGGTGACGTCGGACAGGCCGGCGACGACGCTGAGGTCGTGGCTGACGAGCATGAGTGCGAGGCCGAGTTCCGCGCTGAGGTCCTGGAGGAGTTCCAGCACCTGGGCCTGCACACTCACGTCGAGCGCTGTGGTCGGTTCGTCCGCCAGGAGCAGCACGGGGTTGCAGGAGATCGCCATCGCGATCACCACCCGCTGGCGCATCCCGCCGGAGAACTCGTGCGGGTACGCGGTCAGCTTCGCCCGCGCCGACTGGATCCCGACCCGCTCGAGCAGGTCGACCGCACGGTCGTCCGCTGCTGCCCCGGAGAGTCCGAGGTGCAGCCGGAGCGACTCGCGGAGCTGCGAGCCGATCGTCCGCGTCGGGTTCAGGGCGCCGAGCGGGTCCTGGTAGACGAGACCGATCTCCCGCCCGCGGATCGGCCGCATGGCCCGGTCGCCGAGCGTGACGAGGTCGCGACCGCGGAACAGGATCTGCCCGGTGACCCGTGTGCCGCGGGGAAGCAGGCCCAGGATCGCGAGGCACACCGTGCTCTTGCCGGAACCCGACTCGCCGACGAGTCCGAGCGTCTGGCCCGGGAACAGGTCGAAGTCGATCCCCGCCACCGCTGCGTTCCCCTCGGCGGTCCCGGGGAACACGACGCGCAGGTCGCGGACGGACAGCAGGGGCTCGGTGTCGCTCATGCGCGCACGGAGTCGAGCGCGAGCTCGTCACGGACCACCGCGCCGGCCTTGGCGACGAGCAGCACGTCCCGGATCGCCCCGATGTCCGCCGTGGGGTCGCCCTCGACGAGGAGCAGGTCGGCGGTCTTGCCGACCTCGATGGTGCCGAGGGTGTCGAGCACGTCGAAGTTCTCGGCAGAGGTCAGGGTCGCGGCGACGAGCGCCTGCACGGGGGTCATCCCGTACTCCACCATGAGCCCGAGCTCGACCGGCACCTCGGTGTGCGGGTTGTGGGGCGTCCCCGCGTCGGTCCCGCACGCGACTCGGACACCGGCCTCGACCATCGCCCGGAACCCTGCGACCGATGCGTCGGACTCCATCCGTGCTTTCCGGTACACCGATGCGGAGACGGTCTCGGGGTTCGTGACGATCCGGTTCACGGCCACCAGGGTCGGGACGATGATCGTGCCGCGCTCCAGGGCGAGCTCGATCGCCTCGTCGTCGAAGAAGCAGGCGTGTTCGATCGAGTCGAGTCCCGCCCGGATCGCGTTCTTGACGCCGGGGCCGCCGATCGCGTGGCTCGTGATCCGCTTGCCGGCGTTGTGCGCCTCGTCCACCGCCGCACGCAGCTCGTCGACGTGGAGTGCCGTCTGCAGCGGCGTGACGCCCTCGGTGAGCACCCCACCGGTGGCCATGATCTTGATGAAGTCGGCTCCGGCGTGCAGCTCGGCCCGCGTCGCCTGCGCGACGCCCCACGGGCCGTCAGCCTGACGTCCGATGGAGTGCCCGTGGCCACCGGTCATCGTGATCACCCGGCCGGCGGCCTTCACCCGCGGCCCCGGAACGTAGCCCGACGCCACGATGTCGCGCAGCTCGATCGCGATCCCGTCGATGGACCCGCAGTCGCGCACGTTGGTGACGCCGGTCTGCAGCGTCTCGGCGAGGTTCACCACCGCCTGGACCGTGCCGTACGTCGAGGAGCCGGTCAGGGTGCCCCCGTCGTGGACGCCGTCGCCCATGAGGTGCACGTGGCCGTTGAACAGGCCCGGGAGGAGCGTGCGTCCCCGCCCGTCACGCACCACCCACCCGTCGCCGGGGGCGGGCGCCTGGTCGGCGGGGCCGACCCAGTCGATCGTGTCGTCCCGCACGAGGACGGATTGGTGCTCGACGACGCCGGCGGCGCGCGGGTCGAAGACGGTGACGTCGGAGACGAGGAGGTGGCTGGTCATGGCGGGTCCTTGCGGTCGAGGGCGGGTGGCGGTCACCGGTGCCGGTACGGGGCACGCGGGAAGTCGGCGACCTGGTCGGGGTCGTGTCCGTACAGGAGGCGCGCACCGCCGGCCTCCAGGTCGCGGAGGCGCGCGGCGCTGGCACGCGCCTGGTCCGGGTCGGCCATGGCCTCCCAGTTGTCGAGGTCGAGGTTGTCCTGCAGGTAGATCGCGTCACCGCAGATGACGAGGTCGCCCTCCTCGGGCAGGTGCACGATCACCGACTGGTGCCCGGGCGCGTGGCCGGACGTCACCACGATCTCGACGCCCGGCAGGACCTCGCCGCCGCCGTCCAGCAGCTCGTAGTGGAGCTCCGGGAGGTTCCAGTACTGGTTCGGGAAGCTCGGGTTGTCGAGGGCGTACGCGTGGTGCTCGCGCTGGGCGAGGAACGTCGCGTTGCGGAACTGGTGGTTGTTGCCGGCGTGGTCGAAGTGCAGGTGCGTGTTGATCACGACGTCGATCTGCTCCGGCTCGATGCCGAGCGCCCGGAGTCGCGCGCCGATGTCGTCCTCGGGCGCCATGACCGGCGTCAGCATGCGCGCGAAATCGGTTCCCGCCCAGGTGAGGTCCGGGTCGGTGACGTGGTCGCGGCTCATCCCGGTGTCGATGAGGAGCAGCCGTCCGTCGTCGAGTTCGACGAGGTACGACGACACCGGGATCGAGAACTTCTCGTCGTGCAGGTGGCCCGGTGTCACGACGCCGTGGGCGCACCAGCAGGTCCCGAGGGGGAGGATCACGAGGTTCATGCGACGGGCTCCGTGCTCGGCTGCAGGTCGGCCCGGGCCGCGGACAGGCGCTTGGCGAAGAAGTCCCCGAGGAAGTTGGCGATGAGGATCGTCAGCGTGATCGCGAGGCCCGGTGCTGCAGAGATCCACCACGCCTGGTCGAGGTACTGGGTGCCGGCCCCCAGGTCGGCTCCCCACTCCGGCGTCGGCGGGGCGACCCCGAACCCGAGGAAGTTGAGGGCGGCGGTGAGGAGGGTCGTCCACCCGATCGCGCTCGAGACGAGCACGACGACCTCGACCAGCACGACCGGGAGCACGTTGCGCATCATGACCCGCAGCGGCGACGCGCCGACGACGATCGACGCCGCGATGTACTCCTCGGACCGGATCCGCTGCGTCGAGCCGTACACGACACGGGCGAACACGGGGATGAACGAGACCCCGACCGCGAGGATCGTGCTCGGGACGCCCGTGCCGCCGATCGTGATGATGATGAGCGCGAGGAGCAGGCCCGGGAACGCGAGCAACACGTCCATGACCCGCATCGAGATCCCGCCCCGGATCCCCCCGACGTATCCCGCGAAGAGCCCGATGGGGACCCCGACGACCGCGGCGAGCAGGGTGGAGAGCGCGGCCATCAGCAGGGTCAGCCGTCCGCCCCACAGCGTGCGCGACAGGACGTCGCGACCGAGGTGGTCGATGCCGAACGGATGCGCCAGGGTCGGCGCGCTCCGCGCCAGCCCCACCGCGGTCGTCGGGGACGCCGCCGCGAGGACCGGGGCGAGGAGCACGAGGAGCACGAGCAGCGCCGCCGCTCCGCAGACGACCGCGCCGCCGACGTCGACCCGTCGTGGCCGGGGCCGACCCGGGGTCGGGGTTGCCGCTTCCGTGACGTTCTCCACTGCTGACGTCGTCATGCCGTCCACGCCTTCCGGACACGCGGGTCGAGGAGGCCGTGGCTCACGTCGACGAGGATGTTGATCACGATGTAGCAGACGGCGATGAACAGGACGATGCCCTGGATGCTCGGGATGTCCTTGAGCTGGATCTGCGAGACGAGGTAGTTCCCGATCCCCGGCCGACCGAAGATCACCTCGGTGGCCACGGCGCCCGCGAGCAGGTTGCCGATCTGCAGGCCGATGATGGTGGTCACCGCCGAGATCGCGTTGCGGAACGCGTGCCGTGAGAGCAGCTGCCAGCTCGAGAGGCCCTTGCTCCGCGCCACGATGACGTAGGGCTGCTGGTACACGTCGATGAGCGCGCTCCGCAGCATCCGCGTGATGATCGCGGCGAACCCGAGTCCGAGCGACAGCGCGGGCAGGACGAGGGCCTGCGGACCGCCGACCCCGAGTGCGGGGAGCCACTGCAGCCGCACGGCGAACAGCAGGATGAGCAGCTGGGCCAACCAGAAGTACGGGACCGCGAGACCGAGCACCGAGAACCCGGTCGCCAGCCGGTCGCCGATCGACCCGGGCCAGAGGCCGCCGACGACGCCCGTCGGGATCCCGACCACGAGCGCGACGGCGAGCGCCGAGCCCGCGAGGACGAGCGTCGACGGGAGGCGGCTGCCGATCTGCGCCGCCACCGTGCCGTGCGACACGTAGGAGTACCCGAGGTCACCACGGAGGAGGCCACCGACGTAGATCCCGAACTGTGCGATCCACGACCGGTCGAGGCCCATCTGGTGCCGCACCTGCGCCACCCGGGCGGGCGAGGCGTTCGTCCCCATGAGCACGATCTGCGCCGGGTCACCCGGGATCAGTCGCAGGATGAGGAACACCAGGACGACGACGCCGAAGAGCACCGGGATCGCGACGAGGACCCGTCGTCCGAGGAACCGCGCCATGTCAGCTCCGATCCCTCGCGTCCGGTGCGACGGACGCGACCGCCGCGGCGCTCACTTGCCGACTCCGGCGTAGTAGGCGTCGCCGTCGGGCGTGGACGCCAGCCCCGTGATCCCGTTGGTGACGTAGATCGCCTTGAGGTCGTAGACCGGGATGAAGGCGGCCTGCTTGTTGATCTTCCTGAACACGGAGGCGAATGCGGCGTTCCGGGCGGTCGTGCTCGTGGTCGCGTCGGCCGCGTCGATCTGCTTGTCGAGCGACGCACTGCAGGAGTGGGACCAGTTGAACCCGCTCTTCACCTGCGCGCAGGTGAACACCGACTTGATCATGTTCGGGTCGAGGGACCAGAAGAACCAGCTGGCGGTGTTCGAGCCGCCGTTGTTGTACGTCTGTCCCACGGTGGGGAACGCCTGGTCGCTCAGCTTGGCCGTGATGCCCACCGACGCGAGCTGGGACTGGACGAGCGTCGACATGTCGTCGAAGCCGAAGTTCGCGATGTTGATCATCGAGATCGTCAGGGTCTTGCCGTGCTTCTGGCGCTTCCCGTCGACCATCTTCCAGCCGGCGCGGTCGAGCAGCTTGCCGGCCTTCTTCTGGTTGTACGAGAACGCGCTGCCCGCACTCGCGTACCCCGGGGTGGCGCGGGTGACCACGCTCGTCGCGAGCTTGAACTCGCCGGCGAACAGCGTCGAGATGATCGACTTCCGGTCGATGGCGTGGGCGATCGCCTGGCGGACGAGCGGGTCGTTCGTCGGTGCCTTGTCGACGTTGAGGAGCCACCCGTAGGGCATCCCGGCCGCGGCGACGGTGGTGGTCCGCTTGCCGGCCTTCTTCGCGCTCGCCACGTCCTGCGGATCCAGTCCGTCGGCGACCTGCACCTCGCCCGTCTTCAGTGCGTTGTTCTGCGACGTCGGGCTCGTCAGGATGCGGAACGTCAGCGAGGACAGCTTCGCCGCCCCGGAGCCGAACCGCTTGGGACCCCAGTCGTACTTCGCGTTCCGCGTGAGCTTGACCGACGACCCGCTGGTGAAGCTCTGGAACGTGAAGGGCCCGGTGCCGACCGGGTGCTGCCCGTAGTCCGCCCCGTACTTCTTCAGCGCCGTCGGGGAGTCGATGCCGAACTGCTCACTCGCGACGAGCGTGTTGAACGCCGGGTAGGAGCTGGTGAAGTCGACCTTCACGGTGTACGGGTCGACGACCGTCGTGCCCTTGTACGGGCCGAGCGAGGTGACCGCGCTGGCCGACTTCGTCGCGGGGTCCGCGATGTGGTCGAAGGTGGCCTTGACGGCGTTCGCGTCGAACCGGGTGCCGTCCTGGAACGTCACGCCGTGCCGGAGGTGGAACGTGTACTCCGTGGCATCGGCGTTCGCCGTGTACGAGGTCGCCAGCCCGGGCTCGTACTTCTTCGAACCCGAGAACCGCCAGATCAGCGGGTCGAAGATCTGCGCGTCCACCTTGACCGAACCGACGAGGCCCGTCTGCCCGGGGTCGAGCGTGTCCGGGTTCTGGCTGAGCGCGACGGTGAGCGCCTTCGGCGTCTTCGACGAGGTGCTCGCGTTCGCGACGGCGGTGCCGCCCGCCGTCCAGCCGGCGAGCAGGGCACCGACGCCGAGGGCTGCGACGCCCACGCTCGCGATTCGCGCACCGCGTCGTTTCGAGGGGTGGGAGGACATGGGTGCTCCTTGAGGTCGGGTGGTGCTCAGCGGGAGGTGACGTTTCGTAAGCGAGTCAAGTGGGAGTAGTTGTGTTCGGCAAGTAGCAGCGCGTTTCGCTTTTCGAACGTTTTGTTTCCGGCGAATTACGCATTGCGATTGCTCAAGGCTGCACGCCCACGGACGCGAGCGGGATCCGGTAGACGCGGGAGGCGGTGCCGCAGAACAGCGCGAACTGCTCGTCGGCGCTCAGGTGCGCGGCTGCGCGGCGGTACTGGTCGAAGGCCTCGGCGTAGGTGATCCCGCGGATCCCACCGACCGGGAAGTCGCTCGCGATCATGCTGCGGCCCGCGCCGAACCGGTCGAGGACGTGGCGGATCAGCGGTTCGGCGTGCGCGTAGGTCGGTTCAGGGAGGTAGCCGTGCACCGACGAGACCTTGATCACCACGTTCGCGGCGGTCGCGAGCAGGGCGACGTCGTCCCGCCACCGCGCGAGGCCATCGGGGCTCTGGTCGATCGGGCTCGCGATGTGGTTGACCACGATCGTCAACGACGGGTACGCGGCCGCGAGCTCGACGACCTCGTCCGCCTGCCACGGGTAGATGAGGAGGTCGAGCGCCAGACCGAGTTCCGCGATCACCGGAAGGGCTGCCCGCCACGAGGGGCGTCGACTGATCTCCGCCTCCGCCATCATCGTGTTCTCCGGGTCGGGGTTCCACGCGATCGTCTGCCGGATCGACACGACCCGTTCGAAGGCGGCCTGCTCCCGGATGAGCTGCTCGGTGTCGGGTCGTTCGAACGGCACGGCGGCGACGTACCGGATCGCGAGGTTGTCGGACTTGTCGAGCGACTCCAGCCATCGCGTCTCGTTCACCGGGCTGTCCTCGGCGTCCCAGAGTGCCTCGATGTGCACCGACGCCACGACGTTCTGCCCAGCGATGTCGCGGCGGTAGTCGTCGAGCACGTAGTCGTGCTTGAGCGAGTCGAAGAGGCCCTTCGGACCGAAGCTCCCGCCGGGCATCAGCCACGGGTAGTGGTCCCCGGCGAGGTCCCACATGTGGAAGTGCGCGTCGATGACCGGACCGTCGTAGAGCGCCTGAGCGTCAGGCGTCACCGCGTTCTGCATTTTCATGGGGCAAGTATCGGGGCGGTACGGGATTCCAGCCGCAAGTCTTCACGCGCTGGAAACATGCCATCTGGAAAGCTGATGGCGTGACAGCGAGGACGATGCACAGCGCCGCGATGACGTCGGACGATCCGCTCTGGGGTCTGTGGTCGAACTACGCGAGCCCGCGGGTGGTCGGTTCGCTCGCGGCCTCCGGGGCCCCGTGGATCTGCGTCGACGAGCAGCACGGGTACCCGCCGGACGACCTCGCCGCGACGATCGGCGCCGGGCTCGCACGTGACGTCACGATGGTCGTCCGTGTCGCCTGGAACCGGCCGGAGCTGATCGGCCGCGCGCTCGACGCAGGCGCGAGCGGGATCATCGTCCCGATGGTGGAGGACCCGTCCCAGGCGCAGAGTGCGGCCCGTGCATGCCATTACCCGCCGCTCGGAGCCAGGAGCTTCGGGCCCGCCCGCCGTGCGTTCGGCGTGGACGCGGCGTACGGCGGACACGCACCCGAGGACGAGCCGCAGTGTCTCGTCATGGTGGAGTCCGCCGCCGCGTTGACCCACGTCGAGGAGATCGCCCAGACGGAGGGCGTCGACGGGATCTTCGTCGGGCCGTTCGACCTCGCGCTGGCCCTCGGCGTCGCGCTCGACGACCTCCTCGCCGACCACTCGTCGTCCTCGCCGCTCGTCCGGATCGCCGCGGCCTGCCGTCGAGCGGGGATCCTCGCCGCGGCGTACGGCGGCACGCCCGAGCGGGCGCGGGTCCTCGCGGCCCACGGGTTCGGGCTCGTCGTCGCCGGGACGGACGACGGGATCCTCCGCGACGGCTGGGCCGGCATCCGCGCCGGACTCGCGGCCGGTGCGGAGGAGCGCGGAGCGACCGGCGCCCGCTGACGGTCCACACGGCCCCGACGCCCGGTGACCGCGTGCCGGGCGCTGGATGGTGCCGCCGCAGCCCGCTCGGTCGCCGCGTTCCACGTCACCCGTCGGCGGGCTGGGTCCCCGTCGACCCGCGGTCGGTAGCCTCGCGCGAGAACCACATCCGCCACCACGAGGAGGCCACCATGCCGAGCACCACCACGCTGTCCATCCCGGCCCGGGCACTGCTGCTCGGCGTGTTCACGGGCGCCCGGTCCGCCACGCCCCTCGCGGTCCTCGCGCTGCAGCACGATCGCCCCTCGCTCCAGGGTGCCTGGCAGCAGTGGCCCGTGTTCCGCTCGCCCGTCGGCCGAGGCGCCCTCGTCGCCTCGGCGGCCGGGGAGCTCGTCGCCGACAAGCTCCCCGTCACGCCCAGTCGGCTGAAGCCCGGGGCGCTCCTCGGACGCGTCACGGCCGGTGCGATCGCCGGGCTCGTCATCGGGAGCGTGGGCGGCAGCAGTGTGTCGCGCCTCCAGACCGCGGTGCTCGGTGGCGTCGGCGCGGTGATCGGGAGCTACGCGGGCTACCTCGGCCGCACTGCCCTCGGCTGGGTCAGCGGCCTGCCGGACCCGGTCGTCGCGCTCGTCGAGGACACGATCACGGTCGCCGGGGCGACCGCGGTGGTCACCGCCGACTGACCGACGGACGGGAGGGGCGGGGCCAGCGGCTGCGCCCCTCCCGTCCGGCTCCGGTCGGCCGTGTCAGCGTGTGCGATCACCGCCGACCGCCAGCGCCGCGACCCGCGCGACACCCGGCTCCGCTACGGTTCGCCCATGGCAGCAACGGCGCCCCCGCAGCGCACCGACCGGCGTGGCCTCGTGGCGTGGGCGCTCTGGGACTGGGGATCGGCCGCGTTCAACGCCGTCGTCACGACGTTCGTCTTCAGCACCTACCTGGCCAGTCGCGCGTTCGTCGACCCCGCCCTCGTCGCGCACGAGCACGGTGCAGCCGGGCGGCGGGCGGTCGAGGCAGCCCTCGCCCACAACGCGACCGTGGTGTCGGTCGCGCTGACGATCGCCGGCGTCGTCGTCGCGCTCATCGCACCGGCGATCGGCCGGTTCGCCGACGCGTCCGGGCACCGGAAGCGGTCCGTGCTGCTCGCGACGATCGGCATCGTGCTGAGCATCGGGTGCATGGTGTTCGTCGCGCCCGCCCAGCCGTACCTCGTGCTCGGGGCGTCCCTCCTCGGCATCGGCACGGTCGCGTACGAGATCGCCAGCGTCGGCTACAACGCGATGCTCGGGCAGGTCGCCCCCGAGGGCCGGACCGGCCGGGTGTCCGGCATCGGCTGGGCCGCCGGGTACTTCGGGGGCATCGTGCTGCTCGTCGTCCTGCTCGTGCTGTGCATCCAGGACTTCGGCTCGCCCGACCGCGCGGGACTGCTCGGCCTGCCGTCGACCGTGGCGGGTGGGGAGTGGAGCGTCCGGGTCGCGATCGGCATCGCCGCGCTGTGGCTCGCGGCCTCGTCGGTGCCGCTGTTCGTCGTCGTGCCCGAGGCCACCCGCGGACCGGCGCGGCGCAGCGGCGTCCTCACCGCCTACGCCGACCTCGGCCGCGACGTCGCCCGACTGTGGCGGGAGCGGCGCGACCTCCTCATGTTCCTCGTCGCGAGCGCCGTGTTCCGCGACGGCCTCGCCGCCGTGTTCACGTTCGGGGCGATCATCGCCGCGCAGGTGTTCGAGTTCTCGTCGTCCGAGGTCATCCTGTTCGCGATCGCGGCGAACGTCGTCGCGGGCATCGCCACCGTCGTGTCCGGACGGCTCGACGACCGCTTCGGCTCGCGCGCGCTCATCCTCGCCGCGCTCGTCGGACTCGTCGCGTGCGGCACGGGCGTCCTGTTCATCGGCACCGCGCAGCAGGGATTCTGGGTGCTCGGCCTCGCGCTGTGTCTGTTCGTCGGCCCGGTGCAGTCGTCGAGCCGCGCCTACCTCGCGCGCCTCGCGACCCCCGGGCGCGAGGGCGAGCTCTTCGGTCTGTACGCCACCACGGGCCGGGCGGCGAGCTTCCTGGCACCCGCGCTGTTCGGACTCGCCGTGACGATCGGCGGATCCACGCGGTTCGGCATCCTCGGCATCGTCGCGGTGCTGCTCGCCGGGCTCGTGCTCATGCTCTTCGTCCGGGTGCAGCGCGCGCAGCCGGCATCCCTCGGGCGGGCCTGAGCCGACGCCCCAGTCGGGTGCGCGGGGCAGCACGCGTCCCCCTCCTCGCCGTCGCCTGAACGGCACGTACCCCGACCCGCACCTCTCCGGCGTAGCGTCGCGCTGTCCTGAGCCACGACGACGAGGAGTCGACCGGTGTCCGATGCGTTCCGGCCCCGCAACCCGACGGGCACCACGCTCCGTGCCGTCGCCGAGGTCGTCGGCGCGACCACGCCGACCGCCGTCCCCGACGACCTGCGCGTGACCGGCGTCGCCGTCGAGGACGGCGAGGTCCGCCCCGGGGACCTGTTCGTCGCGATGCCCGGTGCCCACACGCACGGCGTCCGGTTCGTCCCGGCCGCGTTGTCGGCGGGGGCCGTCGCGGTCCTCACCGACGCAGCGGGTGCCGAGGCGCTCGCGGCGTCGACCGTGCCGATCCTCGTCGTGCCGTCACCCCGCGCCGTGCTCGGTCGGACGGCGGCGGTCGTGTTCGGGACGTCCGCGCCGTCCGCGACCCTGTTCGGCGTCACCGGCACGAACGGCAAGACGTCGAGCGTGTACCTGCTCGACGCGGTCATGCGCCGACTCGGGTGGCGGACCGCGCTGACCTCCACCGCCGAGCGCCACGTGGGCGACCGGGTCATCGCGAGCCGGCTGACGACCCCCGAGGCGAGCGAGCTCCACGGGTTCCTCGCCGCGGCCCTGGAGCACGGTGCCGACGGCGTCGCCCTCGAGATCAGCGCGCAGGCCCTGTCCCGGCACCGGGTGGACGGGGTCGTCGTCGACGTCGCCGGGTTCACGAACCTCAGCCACGACCACCTCGACGAGTACGCCGACCTCGACGCGTACCTGGCGGCCAAGGCGCTCCTGTTCCGCCCCGACCGATCGCGGCGCGCGGTCGTGTCGCTCGACTCGGCCGCCGGTGCGCGCATCGCGGCGTCCGCCGAGGTCCCCCTGACGACGATCACCTCGCGCCCGGACACGGCCGCCGACTGGCACGTCACCGTCCTCGAGCAGCGCCCGGACGCCACGCGGTTCCGGCTCGACGGCCCCGGGGGAGCGACCGTCACCACCGAGGTGCCCCTGCTCGGCGTGCACATGGCGGCGAACACGGGACTCGCGATCGTCATGCTCGCCGCCTCGGGCGTGCCGTTCCCGGACCTCGTGCGCGCGGTCGGCGCTCGGCTCGACGTCGACGTCCCCGGGCGCATGGCGGACGCGTCCGCGGCCACCGGGCCCCGGGTCTTCGTCGACTTCGCGCACACCCCCGACGCGTTCGAGAAGAGCCTCATCGCGATGCGGGCGTTCACGGCCGGGCCGCTCGTCATGGTCGTCGGCGCCGACGGGGACAAGGACCCGACCAAGCGCGCGGGCATGGGCGAGGTCGGGGCCCGGCACGCCGACGTCGTCATCGTCGCGGACCACCACCCCCGGCACGAGGACCCGGACGCCATCCGTGCGGCGATCCTCGCCGGCGCGTGCGGGGCGGGCACCGACACGACCATCCTCGAGATCCCCGATCCGCCCACCGCGATCCGCGCCGCCCTCCGCCACGCGGGAGCGGACGGGGCCGTGTACTGGGCCGGCCCCGGGCTGACCGACTACCGCATCATCGGCGACGAGCACGTCCCCTACTCGTCGTACGAGGACGCCGGGGTGGCGCTCGCCGAGGCCGGTTGGGGCGTCGGCGTCGAGGCCTGAGGCGGCGGCGCGGCCCGCGCGGCCAGGACCGGGTCCGGGAGGCCCGGCAGCGGGTCCGGGAGGCCCGGCACCGCGTCCGACGTCGCCGACGTGCGCCGTGCCTCCCGGCCGGACCGCCGACCCTGGCAGTGCCGTCCCCCGGGCTCGCACCGGCATCCGCGTACCGTCCAGCGCGCCCCGAGATCCGGGGATCCGCGACGCTCGTGCACGAGGCGCGGCAGGACGTGAGGAGCACGCTCATGAAGGCAGTCGTCTGGCACGGCATCGGCGACATCCGACTCGACGAGGTCCCCGAGCCGACGATCCAGGACCCGCACGACGCGATCGTCCGCGTCACCCGGAGCGCGATCTGCGGCACCGACCTGCACTTCGTCCGCGGGACGATGGCCCCGATGCAGGAGGGCACGATCCTCGGTCACGAGGCCGTGGGCGTCGTCACGCAGGTCGGCGACGCCGTCCGCGGATTCAGCGCAGGCGACCGCGTCGTCATCAACTCCACGATCTCGTGCGGCGCCTGTCGGTACTGCCGGACGGGCAAGACGGCGCAGTGCGACGTGGCGAACCCGAACGGTCCGCAGGCCGGCACGAGTTTCTTCGGTGGCCCGGTGTCGACCGGTCCCGTGGACGGACTCCAGGCCGAGTACGTGCGCGTCCCCTGGGCGCAGAACACCATGCACGGGTTGCCCGAGAACGTGAGCGACGAGCAGGCGATCCTGCTGTCCGACATCTTCCCGACCGGGTGGTTCGGCGCCGAGCTGGCCGGTGTCAGCCGTGGTGACGTGGTCGTCGTGTTCGGAGCGGGCATCGTCGGGCAGTTCGCGATCGCCTCGGCGTTCAAGCAGGGCGCGGGTCGCGTGATCGTCGTGGACGGCCAGGAGACCCGGTTGGCCCAGGCCCTGGCGCAGCACGCCGAGGTCGTCGACTTCAACCGCGAGGACCCCGTCCAGGCGGTCATGGACCTGACGAACGGGATCGGCGCGGACTGCGTCATCGACGCGGTCGGGGTCGACGCCGAGCGCCCGAAGCAGGGACCCGCCGCGGTCTCCGCCGACGAGGCCGAGCAGTTCGACGCCGAGGTCGCCTCGATCGCTCCCGACGCGCAGCCTCGGGGCGACCAGTGGAAGCCGGGCGACGGACCCTCGCAGGTCGCGCGCTGGGCGGTGCAGGTCGTCGCGAAGTACGGCCGCATCGGGATCATCGGCGTGTACTCGCCGACCGTCGACGCCTACCCGATCGGCGAGGCCATGAACAAGAACCTCACGATCCGTGCGGGGAACTGCGATCACCACTCCGTCACGCCGCCGCTCATCGACCTCGTCGCGAGCGGGCAGTTCGACCCGACGACCCTGATCACCCAGCACGAGGCCATGACGGACGCGATCGCGGCGTACGAGGCGTTCGACCGGCGCGAGGACGGCTGGACCAAGGTGGAACTGACGCTCGTCGGCTGACCGACGGCGTGTCGGCCGGGAGGCGCGGCACCGGACCCGACGCCGGGCCCGTGTGTCGTCCCTCCCGGCCGCGAACCGGGCCAGGATGGGAGCATGACCGACCAGCCGATCGCCGTGGTCGTCCTCGCCGCCGGGCAGGGCACCCGCATGAAGTCCGCGACCCCCAAGGTGCTCCACCGGCTCGCCGGACTCCCGCTCATCGCCCACGTGCTCCGCACCGCGGAGTCCCTCGCACCGGCGCACGTGGCGGTCGTCGTCCGGCACGAGCGCGAGCGCGTCGCGGCCGAGGTCACCGAGCGCATGCCGGACGCCCTCGTCGTCGACCAGGACGACGTCCCCGGCACCGGCCGTGCCGTCGAGGTGGCGGTCGCCGCGCTCCCGGCCGACTTCGACGGCGTCGTCGTCGTGCTCAGCGCGGACGTGCCGCTGCTCGACGCGGCGAGCGTCCGGGCCCTCGTGCAGCAGCACACCACCGCGGGCGACGCCGTGACCTTCGTCAGCGCGATCGCGCCCGACCCGACCGGGCTCGGACGGATCCTCCGCGACGAGCGGGGTGCGTTCACGGGGGTCGTCGAGCACAAGGACGCCACCGACGAGCAGCGCATGATCACCGAGGCGAACGCGGGCATCTACGCGTTCGACGTCGCGCAGCTCCGCGCCGTCCTGCCGTCGATCGGCACCGACAACGCGCAGGGCGAGAAGTACATCACCGACGCGCCCGCCCTCATCGCCGCCCGGGGTGGTCGCATCGACGTCCTCACCCTGTCCGACCCGTGGCTGGTCGCCGGCGTGAACGACCGCGCCCAGCTCGCCGACGCGGGGCGCGAGCTCAACGCCCGGATCGTCCGCGCGCACCAGCTCGCCGGCGTCACGATCAAGGACCCGGCGACGACGTGGATCGACCTCGACGTCACGATCGAGCCCGACGCCGAGATCCTGCCGGGCACGCAGCTCGAGGGTGCCACGGCGATCGCGGCCGGCGCGGTCGTCGGGCCGGACACGACGCTCCGCGACACCGAGGTCGGGCCCGGGGCGACCGTCGTCCGGACCGATGCGACGCTCGCGGTCGTCGGTGCGGGGGCGACCGTCGGGCCGTTCGCGTACCTCCGGGCCGGGACGTACCTCGGCGACGACGGCAAGATCGGCACCTTCGTCGAGACGAAGAACGCCCGCATCGGCCGCGGCAGCAAGGTGCCGCACCTGTCGTACATCGGGGACGCCGAGGTGGGCGAGGGCTCGAACATCGGCGCGAACACGATCACCGCGAACTACGACGGCGTGCACAAGCACCGCACCGAGGTGGGCTCCCACGTCCGCACCGGCTCGCACAACGTCTTCGTCGCCCCGGTTAGGATTGGGGACGGGGCGTACACGGGAGCGGGAACGACGGTCCGCAAGGACGTCCCCGCCGGCTCGCTCGCCATCAGCTACGCCCCGCAGCGCATCACCGAGGGCTGGGTCGAGGAACATCGGCCCGGAACCCCTGCTGCCGAGGCCGCTGCGGCCGCGGGGGCACGACGCGCGTCCGCCCCATCCCCCCAGAGCGCGACCCCGCGGGTCGAGGAGTGAGCACACAGGTGTCCGGAATCAAGATGACCGGCCAGAAGCGACTCGTGCTGGTGTCGGGCCGAGCGCATCCGGAGCTCGCCGAGTCGATCGCGGACGAGCTCGGGCTCGACCTCGTCCCGACGGACGCCCGGACCTTCGCGAACGGCGAGCTCTACGCGCGGTTCGACGAGTCGGTCCGCGGCTGCGACGCCTTCGTCATCCAGTCCCACACCGCGCCGATCAACGAGTGGCTCATGGAGCAGCTCATCATCGTGGACGCCCTCAAGCGCGCGTCGGCCAAGCGGATCACGGTCGTCGCGCCGTTCTACCCCTACGCCCGTCAGGACAAGAAGGGCCGCGGGCGTGAGCCGATCTCGGCCCGCCTCGTCGCCGACCTGTTCAAGGCCGCCGGCGCCCACCGGATCATGAGCGTCGACCTGCACGCACCGCAGATCCAGGGGTTCTTCGACGGCCCGGTCGACCACCTGTTCGCGATGCCCGTGCTGCTCGAGCACTTCCGGCAGCTGCTCGACCCCTCGACGCTCACGGTCGTGTCGCCCGACATGGGCCGCGTCCGCGTCGCCGACATCTGGAGCGAGAAGCTCGGCGCGCCGCTGGCGATCATCCACAAGCGCCGCGACCCGCTCGTGCCGAACCAGGTCACCGTCCACGAGATCGTCGGCGACGTCTCGGGCCGCTGGTGCCTGCTCGTCGACGACCTCATCGACACCGGCCGGACGATCGCCAAGGCGGCCGAGGCCCTCAAGGCGAACGGGGCGGTCGGCGTCGTGGTCGCGGCCACGCACGCGGTGTTCTCCGACCCGGCGACCGAGCTGCTGCAGAGCGAGTTCATCGACCAGGTCGTCGTCACCGACACCCTCCCGCTCGCGCCCGACAAGCGCTGGGACCGCCTGACGATCCTGCCGATCGCGCCGCTCATCGCCCGCGCCATCCACGAGGTCTTCGACGACGGCTCCGTGACCTCGATGTTCGACGGCGCAGCGTAGCGGCGCATGCCCGACCACGACCCGGCCGCGCACCGCGCCCTGACCGCCCGACTCCGCGCGGCCGGCAGCGTGTTCGCCGAGGACGAGGCCACGGTCATCCTCGACGAGGCGGACGGCGACGCGGTCCGGCTGCGGAGCCTGCTGCAACGGCGCCTCGCGGGCGAACCGCTCGAGGTCGTCGTCGGGTGGGCGTCGTTCTGCGGGCACCGGGTCCGGGTGGTGCCCGGCGTGTTCGTGCCCCGTCGGCGGACCGAGCTCGTCGTCGAGGAGGCCGCCCCGTTCCTCCAGGTCGGCGACAGCGTCGTGGACCTGTGCTGCGGCGTCGGCGCGATCAGCGTCGGCCTGATCGTGACGGTGGGGCTGCTGGACCTCGTCGCGGTGGACATCGACCCGGACGCGGTCGAGGTCGCGGCCGAGAACCTGGCCGGCCGTGCCGTGGCCGTCGTCGGCGACCTGTTCGAGCCGCTGCCGGACCGCCTCCGCGGCGCCGTCACGGTCGTGGCGGTGAACGCGCCCTACGTGCCGACGGACGCCATCGCGCTGATGCCGCCGGAGGCGCGTGAGCACGAGCGCCGCGTCGCGCTCGACGGCGGCGCCGACGGGCTGGACGTGCACCGGCGGATCGCCGCGGGCGTCGGCGAGTGGCTCCGCCCCGGCGGCGCCGTCGTCATCGAGGTGAGCGAGGAACAGGCCGACGCATCCGCCGCGCTCTTCGCGGCCGCCGGCCTGGAGGCGCGGATCGCTCGAGACGAGGACCGTGACGCCACGGTCGTCGTCGCCGTCCGCCCCGCCTGACCGTCATTCCCGCGAGATCGCAGTCGATGCCGTTCTCAGGGTGGCCTGAGCGGCAACGACTGCGATCTCGCGGGATGGGCCCGGGTCAGAAGAACGTCGGCTGCCGGCCCACGTAGTGCTCCTCGAGCGCCGCTGCCTCGTCGTCGGTCAGGTGGACGTCGAGGGCAGCCGCGGCGTCCTCGATGTGGTGCACCTTGGTGGCGCCGACGATGGGCGCGTCCACGACCGGGTTGCGCAGCACCCACGCGAGCGCGACCTGCGCCATGCTGACCCCGCGCTCGTCGGCGATCCGCGCCACCGCGTCGACGATGCCCTCGTCCGAGTCGAGTCGGACGGGGTTCCCCTTCGGGTCGCGTTCCGGCTCGTCACCGGCACGGGCGGTGTTCTGCTCGCTCCACGGGCGTGCCAGCTTGCCGGCCTGCAGGGGACCCCACGGGATCGACCCGACGCCCTGGTCCGCGAGGAGCCCGAACATCTCGCGCTCCTCCTCGCGCTGCACGAGGCTGTACTGGTTCTGCATGGACACGAATCGCGTCCACCCACCGAGGTCCGCTGCGGCCTGCAGCTTGGCGAACTGCCACGCCCACATGCTCGACGCACCGATGTAGCGCACCTTGCCCGCCTGGATGACGTCGTGCAGGGCCTCCATCGTCTCCTCGACGGGGGTGTCCGGGTCGAACCGGTGGATCTGGTAGAGGTCGATCCAGTCGGTGCCGAGTCGCTGCAGCGACTTGTCGACCTGCTCCAGGATCGCCCGACGGCTCAGTCCGGACTCGCCGGGGCCCGGGCCCATCTCACCGAACACCTTCGTGGCCAGGACGACGTCCTCGCGGCGGGTGTACTCGCGGATCGCCGCGCCGGTGACCTCTTCCGAGCTGCCGCGCCCGTAGACGTTCGCGGTGTCCCAGAAGTCGATGCCGAGCTCCACCGCCCTCCGGAAGATCGGCTCCGCCGCCGCGGCGTCGAGCGTCCAGGTCTGCTGCTCGTTGCCGTTGCCGAAGCTCATGCAACCGAGGGTGATGCGGCTGACCCGCAGGCCGGTCGGTCCGAGGTGGGTGTACTCCATGCGGTCGTCTCCTGACGTCGTCGTCGTGCTCCCCTGTGTACACGCCGCACCCCTCCGCGAGATCGCAGTCGTCGCCGTTCTGCGGGCCTCCAGAGCGGCGACGACTGCGATCTCGCGCAACGGGGCACGCCGCCCGCCCGTCGGGGCTGCGAGGATTGGCGCATGCGCGCAGTCCGGTACGACGCCTTCGGTGCCCAGCCCTCCGTCGTCGAGGTCGACGCCCCCGCCTGTCCGCCCGACGGCGTGGTCGTCCGAGTGGCGGCGACGGGCGTGTGCCGCAGCGACTGGCACGCCTGGCGCGGACACGACGACTCGGTGCACCTGCCGCACGTCCCCGGGCACGAGTTCGCGGGCGTCGTGGCCCAGGTCGGTCCGGACGTCCACGAGCACCGCGTCGGTGACCGGGTGACGGCGCCGTTCGTGTTCGCCTGTGGCACGTGCGACGAGTGCCGCGCCGGGGCGACGCAGGTGTGCACGCGTCAGGAGCAGCCTGGGTTCACGCTGCCCGGGTCGTTCGCCGAGCAGGTCGTGGTGCCGCACGCCGACCTCAACCTCGTGCCGCTGCCCGACGCGATCGGGTTCGTCGAGGCCGCGGGGCTCGGTTGCCGGTTCGGCACGGCCTACCACGCCGTCCACGCGCGCGGGCGGGTCCAGACAGGGGAGTGGGTCGCCGTGTACGGCTGCGGCGGGGTCGGGCTGTCCACGATCGTCGTCGCGCTCGCGGCGGGGGCCCAGGTGATCGCGGTCGACGTCGCTCCCGCGGCGCTCGAACGGGCCCAGGCGCTCGGCGCCGTGACCGTGCCGAGCGGGCCCGACGCCGTCGAGCGGGTGCGCGCGCTCGCCGGGGGCGGGGTCCACGTTTCCTTCGACGCGTTCGGCAGCCGGAGCACGTCGAACGCGGCGATCGAGAGCCTCCGCCCACGGGGGCGTCACGTCCAGGTCGGGCTGCTGCTCGGCGCCGAGGCCGAGCCCGCCGTCGCGATGGGCCGCGTCATCGCCCAGGAGCTCGAGCTGCTCGGGAGCCACGGGATCGCCGTCTCGGAGTACGCGGCCATGCTCGCCGCGATCGTGTCGGGGCACCTGCGGCCGGACACCACGGTCGGCCGGACCATCGGGTTCGAGGAGCTGCCCGCGGCGCTCACCGGACTCGACGGACCCGCCGCGGTGCCGGGGATGACCGTGGCGGTGCTCTGACCCTGGCGGCCGGTGTCGTCGACACCCCGCTCACGCAGGCGCGTCGACGACGACGCCGCCAGCGGCGACCGCCAGGTCGGCGCCGAACACCACGCCGGGCGTCGCAGCGCCCGGTCGGCCCTCGCCCTGGAGGAGCCGTGTCGCGACCTCGACGGCGGCTGCGGTCGTGAACACGGACGCGTCACCGAGCCGCAGCCAGCCCTCGCGCACGCGGCCGTCCGGCCACTCGACCCGTGCGTGGCCCCACGACGACGCCCGAGGGCGAGGTCGGTCCTCGAAGCGGATCGCGGACAGGCGCCCGACGACGAAGCGCCGCACGGGGGCGATCCGGAACAGGGCGGTCGCGAGCGGGAGGACGGCGCGCACCGCGGGGTTCGCGGGGGCGAGGGCCGAGGCCGCGACCACGTCGTCCGCGTCGCTCGCGAGCCAGGCCGCGAGCAGTTCACCGCTCGCGCCACTGCCGGTGCCGACCCGGTCCCCGTCCGGCGTCGTGATGGTCCGGTAGTCCGTGACGACCCGTCGCGTGCGGACGAGTCGACCGTCCTGGACCTGCGCTCCGCCGAAGGCCGCGACGTCGGCGATGGACTCCGCCAGGGCACTGCCGAGGGTCCCGGCTTCGGTCGCGACCGAGGCGATCGCGTCGACCCGGACGCGCCGCGGCCGGGGCTCGCCGTCGCACAGGCGCACGACGACGCTCTCGACCGCGACCACCCCGAACCCGGCGCCCGGCACGAGGACCTGTCCCGCGACTGCCGCGCGACGGTCCTGCCGCAGGACGTCGTCGACCGCGGCGTACTCGTTCGACAGGTCGAGGTAGTGCGTGCCGCGTGGGAGCGCCCGGACGACCGGGAGCGCGGTCCGCGTGAAGGGGCCCACGGTGTTGACGACGACCCCGGGTCGTTCCCGTCCGATCGCCGCGAGGAGGTCGCTGAACCCGCCGACGACCATCCGGGGACTGCGCGCGGCCGGGCCGTGTCGCTCGGAGGCGACGGCGGACAGGGCGTCCCGGACCTCCTCGAGCCGCGCTCGGTCGCGCGCTGCGAGCACCACGGGGACACCGCGGGCGTGGAGCTCCGCCGCGATCGCCCGTCCGGTGCGCCCCGTGGCCCCGAGGACCATGACCTCGTCGTGCATGTCGTGCTCCGCCCGTCCCGCGTGCCTCGATGACACGTCGTGTCGTCACGATACACGTGATGACACGCCGTGTCGTGAGTAGGATCGACGGGTGGCTCGATGGGATCCGGATGCACGAGCGCGCCTCGAGCAGGCCGCGCTCGAGCTGTTCCGTGAGCAGGGGTTCGCCGCGACCACCGTCCCGCAGATCACCGCGCGCGCCGGCCTCACCACCCGGACGTTCTTCCGGCACTTCGCCGACAAGCGCGAGGTCCTGTTCGGGTTCGAGGACCAGTTCCCCGCGGTGGTGGCCGAGCTGCTCGCCCAGGCGCCGCCGGACCTCGCGCCGATCGCCCTCATCGCAGCGGGGCTGGAGACCCTGGCCGAGACCCGGTTCCAACCCCTGCGCGAGTACCTGCTCACCCACCGTGCGGTGGTCCGGAGCGACGAGCGCCTGCGCGAACGCGAGCTGACGAAGCATGCGGCGCTCGCCCGGGCCGTCCGTGCCGGGTTCGTCGAGCGCGGCGAGGACGACCTGTCCGCCACGCTCGCCGCCGAGGTCAGCGGTGCCGTGTGGTGGGTGTCGCTCGACCGGTGGCTCGACGAGGACGGTGACCGCGCGTTGGTCGCGGTCGTCCGCGAGACCATGGCGCGGTTCCTCGCGATGACGGGCGGCGGCGACCTCAGCTCGCGGTGACGCCCACCGAGTGCCAGCCGCTCGCCCCGTTCGGTGCCGGCGCCCGCTCGACGCTCGTCTGCACCGTGCCGTCCGCGCTGATCGCCCGGACCGTCAGGGTGTGCGGCCCGTGCGTCGGCGTCCAGTCGCGGAGCACCCACTGCCGCCAAGTGTCCGCGGACACCGAGTCCGCGAGCTCGGCGTCGCGCCATGCTCCGTCGTCGACGCGGACCTGCACGCCCCGCACGCCGGTGTGCGGCTGCCACGCCACCCCGGCGACCGCGACCCGCTCGCCCGCGCGCACCGTGCCTCCAGACCGTGGCGTGTCGATCCGCGACTCGAGCTTGACCGGCCCGTGCGCGCTCCACCCGCGGGGTGTCCAGTAGCCCTCGGCGTCGGCGAACCGCGTGACGGTGAGCTCGGTCACCCACTTCGTGGCGGACACGTAGCCGTACAGGCCGGGGACCACCATGCGGACCGGGAACCCGTGCTCGGCGGGCAGCGGCTCGCCGTTCATGCCGACCGCCAGGATCGCGTCCGTGCCGGCGTCCTGCAGCACGTCGAGGGGTGTGCCCGCGGTGAACCCGTCGACGCTCCGCGAGAGCACCATGTCCGCCGACGCGTGCGGGCCGGCCTCGGCGAGCAGGTGCCGGATCGGGTACCCGAGCCAGAGCGCGTTGCCGATGAGGTCGCCGCCGACCTCGTTCGAGACGCAGCTCATGGTGGCCATGTGCTCTTCGAGCGGCCGGGCGAGCAGGTCGGCGAACGAGATCTCGACGTCGTGGTCGACCATGCCGGTGATCCGGAGCTTCCAGGTGTCGGGATCGACCGACGGCACGCGCAGCGCGGTGTCGATCCGGTAGAACTCGGCGTTCGGGGTGACGTACGGCGTGATCCCGTGCACGCCGAGACTCGCGCCGGCCGGGACCGCGCGCTCGTGCACGGTCGGTGTCGGCAGGTGGACGGCGCGCTTGACGGCCGCTGCGGCGGAGCTCGCCGCGTCGACGACGCGCGCGCCGGCCCCGACGACGAGCGCGGTGACGCCGAGGGTCAGCGTCCACCCGAGGAACGCCCGGCGTTGCACCGCGGGGGAGCCCGTCATCGTGCTCGCTGCGGTCGGGGTCGCGTCCTGCTCGGCGGCGGCGTCCCACCGCCGGAACCGCTGCATGCCCAGGCGGAGCGTGACGACCGCCGCGAGGACCCCGACGACCGAGGGTGCACCGTCGAGGCTCCCGCTGCCGGAACGGGTCATCACCGCGACGAGTGCGATCACCCCGCCGATGGCGAACACGACGGTGCCGAACGGCGGACGACGACGCTCGAGGACGCCCGCCGCCGCGGTGATCAGGGCGAGGAGCACTGCCATGAGGACGAACAACGCCGCCTTGTCGCCCGTGCCGAACAGCGTCACCATGAGGTCCTTCACCCACCGCGGCGCGAGGTCGATCGCGGCCGAGCCGACCGCGACGAGCGGACTGCCGGCACCGTTGAGCAGGAGCGCGACGATCTCGGCGACGGCGAGGAACACGATCCCGGCCACGAGCCCCACGGCCGCGGCGGCGATCGTCCGTGTGCGGTCGGGCAGGTGCGGCGGGCGGTCGACGGATTCCGCGGCAGGGGGCGCCGCGACGGCAGTACCGGGTGCGCGGCGGTCGGCACCGGGCGCGGGGCGGTCGGCACCGGTTGCCGTGCGATCCGCACCGGGCGCGGGGCGGTCGGCACCGGGCGCCGGGCGGTGGTGTCGAGCGGCGTCGCGCTGGTCCGGGTCCTCGGTGCTCACGGGGCGATCGTAGGCGGGTCCTCTGGCGGTTCCCCGGGTCGCCGGACCCCCCGAACTCGGCGCTTCGCCGGGGACCGCTGCGTGCGAGGATCGGACGGTGACCACCCACCTCGGCCCGGACCGCCGCATCGCGCGCGGCGTCGACCGCTGGGCGATCGTGCGGTGGGGCGTCGTCGTGGTGTGGGTGGCGCTGCTCGTCGTGCGGGTGACGGTGGTGACCACGGATCCCGCCGCGGACCTCCGTGTGCTCGGGGTCGTGCAGTTCCTCGCGACGCTCGTGGGGGTGCTCATCGTGGCGCTCGGCGTCGGCATGTCATGGTCGAAGCGCGTCCGGACGACCGACGTGTCGCTCGGACGGGCGATCCGCAGCATCGACCCGACCGTGCGGCTCGTGCCAGCGGTGCCGACGAGCGAACTCCGCGACCTCGTCGGGCGCGCGCATCCCGAGGTCGCCCTCGGGCGCCACGTCGTCTGGGGGTTCGGCGCGACCGAGGCGTCCCTGTGGCAACTCGACGGCCGCCAGGCCCTGCGGGTGCTCGTGGTCCGGTGGACGCGGGTCGTGCACGTCGGTGTCGAGGACCTTCCCGACGGCTCCTCGTCCCCCCACCGTGCGGTCATCGCCATCCACTTCCACCGTCCGGACGGCACGCCCGCGGTCGCGACGTTCGCGGTGCGCCGCGCGCTCGGGTCGCTGCGGCTGCTCGGCCGTGGGCCGGCGCTCGACCGGCTCAGTGCCGACCTCGCCGCCGAGCGCGTCGTCCTGTAGGCACGCCCGGCCGACCGCTGCTCGCGAGATCGCACAACGCGCCGCTCACTGCTCGCGAGATCGCACAACGCGCCGCTCAGCTCGTGACGTGAGCGACATGTCCTGCGCTCTCGCGCTCGCGCCGCGCCCCGCCACGGCCGATCCCATTGCCTCTCGCCGCCGCGAGCGCGAGCCTCCGGACGCCCTGGGAGCGGCGCACCCACCGGTTCGTACTGTGGGCCCATGACCGATCCGATCGTCGTCGTCGCGACCTTCCGTCCGAAGCCCGAGTCCGTCGCGGACCTGACCGCCGCCGTGCAGGAGTACGTGCCGGTCGCACAGCAGGACGAGGGCAACCTCCGCTACGCGCTGCACGAGGCCGGCGAGGGCGTCCTCGTGCTCATCGAGCAGTGGAGCGACCAGCAGGCCCTCGAGCAGCACGGCGCCGCGCCCGAGTTCACCGCCTTCACGCAGCGCGTGCAGCCGTTGCTCGCGAGTCCGCTCGAGGTCCGGGTCCTCCGCCCGGTGCCGCTCGGCGACGACGCCAAGGGCGCGCTGTGACCGGTCATCGCCCCGTCGTCGTCATGGGGGTGTCCGGTTCGGGCAAGACGACCATCGGCTCCGCCCTCGCGCGCCACTGGGAGGGCACCCAGTTCGTCGACGCCGACGACCTGCACCCCCAGGCGAACAAGGAGAAGATGCGGTCCGGGCATCCCCTGACCGACGAGGACCGCTGGCCGTGGCTCGACATCTGCGCGGCCCGCATCGCCGCGATCGAGGCCCAGGGGCAGCGCTGCGTCATGGCGAACTCCGCGCTGAAGCGGGTCTACCGGGACCGCCTCCGTTCGACGAACCCCGACCTGTTCTTCGTGTTCCTCACCGGCGACGAGGACGTCATCGCCGAACGGCAGCGCCGTCGGCACCACGAGTACATGCCCGACTCGCTGCTCGGCTCGCAGCTCGCGACGCTCGAGCCGTTGCAGGCCGACGAGGCCGGGCTCGTCGTCCGGATCGACCAGACCCTCGAGTCCGTGATCCAGAGCATCGACAGCGCCCTCGTCACCCGCTGACCGGCCAGCCGGAGCCGGCTGGAGCCGGCGAGGCCCGAAGGCCCCGGCACCGGCCAGGCCCGAGGGGGGCGGCGCTGGCGAGGCCCGAGGGGGCCGGCGCCGGGGCCACAGCGCCGGTCAGACGGCCGGGTCGGCCCAGGACCGGCGGACGCGCTCGACCAGGTCCAGGACGTGCGCGCGGTCGTCGTCGCGTCGGCGGACCATGGCGACGGTGACCGCCGGGAGGCCCACCATCGGCACGAACGCGAGTCCCGTGCCCCCGGCGTTCTCGGCCACCGTCGTGCTCGTGAACGCCATGCCCCGCCCGGCCGCCACCTGCGCGAGCATCTCCTCGACCGTCCGCGCCGGGGGTCCGACGACGACGGGAGCCCACCCGTCCGGCCGTGCCGCCGCGATCCAGAAGTCCCGGTCCGAGGCGGCGTCGACGATCGGCTCGTCGTCGAGGTCCGCGAGCGCCAGTGCCGTGCGTCCGGCGAGCGGGTGGTCGGCGCGGAACACGGCGACGAGGTCGCGCGTGCCGAGGACCGTGGCGACCCAGTCGGCCTCCGCGAACCCGGGGGAGAGCTGCGCCACGAGCACGTCGACCTCACCCGCCGCGAGCCGCTGGTGCTCGCTACCCCACGGGACGTGCTCGAGCACGACCTCGACGTCGGCGGCCTCGCCCTCGCGCACGGCGAGACCGGTCAGGGCCCGTGGCGCGCTCGTGCCGAACCCGACGACGACGCGCGGCCGGGCGGCGACCCGACGAGCCCGGGCCACCGCACGCTCCGCGGCGGCCAGGACGGCGACGGCGTCGGCGTGGAACGCGTGCCCCGCCGGGGTGAGCCGCACACCGCTCCCGGGCGTCCGGCCCCGGCGGTCGACGAGTTCGACCCCGAGGACGTCCTCGAGTCGTCGGATGGCCTGACTCAGGGCCGGCTGCGACACCCCGGTCACGGCGGCAGCGGCGGTGAACCCCTGCTCGGCGACGAGCACGACGAACGCGCGGAGGAGCCGGAGGTCGAGGTCGACGGGCACGGCGTGGTCCTCCTCGCTCGCGCGCTCCGCGCGTTTCCGGCGTGTAACGGATCCGGGCCCGAGTGCGGCGCCGCACCGCGCCGATCCCCGTGTCGGCGGGCACATCAGCGCTGCTTATGGCCCCAGTGGCGCATCCTATGCGACAGCCGTGGTGCCCTCGCCCTACGCTGCCGGACGTGCAGATGCCGGTCCACCCCACCGCCGACGACCGGCTCCGCGCCCTGCCGAAGACCCATCTCCACGCGCACCTCGACGGCAGCTACCCGGTCGACGCGGTCCGCGCCCTCGCGACGCGACGCGGCCTCCCGTTCCACCGGCCGGAGCGGTTCGCCGACGTCTGGGCGTTCTTCGACGCGTACGGCACCGTCCCGGCCCTCGTCGCGACGCACGAGGACCTCGCCGCACTCTGCCGGGCACTCGTGCACGCCGAGGCCGCCGAGGGCGTCCGGTACCTCGAGCCCGCCGTCGAGCCGCAGCTGTACGCCGAGCGTCTCGGCGGGAACGAGCAGGTCCTCCGCACCGTCCTCGCGGCCTTCGCCGAGGCGGCCGCCGACGCCGCCGCCGCGGGCACGCCCGTCGAGGTCGGTGCCGACCTGACGCTCAACACCGACGCCGACGCGGACCTCGCCGACGAGCTCGGTGCGCTCGCCGCCCGGTTCGCCGGCAGCGGCGTCACCGCGCTCGGCACCGCCTGCTTCGACGAGGACGGCGACCTGGCCCCGTTCGTCGGTGCGGCGCGCGCCGCACGGGCGGCGGGCCTCCCGGTCGTGAGCCACGCGGGCCAGACCGGCGGACCGGACCGCGTGACGGCCGTGCTCGACGTGCTCGGTGCCTCCCGGATCTCGCACGGGTTCCGAGCGGTCGAGGACGCCCGCGTCACCGATCGGCTGGCGACCGAGGGGATCGTCTGCGACGTCTGCCCGGTGTCGAACGTGCGGCTCGGCGTCGTCGCCGACCTCGCGTCGCACCCCGCCCCGATCCTCGTCGAGCGCGGGGTGCCGGTGACCCTGAACGCGGACGACCCGCTCTGGTTCGGGGCCACCGTGTCCGACCAGTACGCGATCGCCCGCACGACGTGGGGGTTCGACGACCAGGCCCTGGCCGACCTCGCGCGCACCGGCACGCGGGCCACCGGGATGTCCGCGGACACCCGCGACCGATTCGACCGTGAGCTCACCGCGTGGCTCACAGGAGGGCGAGCATGACGAAGGAACTGTTCCTCGGCGCGTTCGAGATCAACGGCGTGAACCTCACGAGCCAGGGGCTCTGGGCGCACCCGGACAACACGACGTGGCGCTACAAGGAGCTCGAGCACTGGACCGACCTGGCCCGCATGCTCGACGACGGCGGGTTCGACTTCATGTTCCTCGCCGACTCGTACGGGTACCCGGTGATCGACGGCGTCGTGCCCGACGTGGCCTTCGAGCAGGGCGTCGAGATCCCGAAGAACGACCCGATGCTCCTCGTCCCCGCCATGGCCGCGGCGGCCCCACGCCTGTGCTTCGGCGTGACGTCGTCGACGAGCTTCGAGCCGCCGTTCGCGAACGCACGCCGCTTCGCCACGCTCGACCACCTGACCCGCGGCCGCATCGCCTGGAACGTCGTCACGACGTCGAGCGCGGTCGTCACGGAGCTGTTCGGCAAGGACCGCTACGTGCCGCACGACGAGCGGTACGCGATCGCGCAGGAGTACCTCGAGCTGAGCTACGCGCTCCTCGAGGGCTCGTGGGAGGACGACGCCGTCCTCGCCGACAAGGGCGCACGTCGGTACGCGGACGCGAGCAAGGTGCACAAGGTGGTGCACCACGGCCGGTACTTCGACGTCGAGGGCTACGCCAACACCGAGCCCGGGCCGCAGCGCACGCCCGTGCTGTTCCAGGCCGGCGCGTCGTCATCGGGTCGGGCCTTCGCCGCGGGCAACGCGGAGCTCGTGTTCCTGCAGGGCAAGGACGCGCCCTCGTTGGCCGCGCAGGTCACCGACATCCGCACCCGCGCCGAGCAGGCCGGGAGGGCCGGGACCGACATCCGCACCGTCTCCGGTCTGTCGGTCATCACCGCACCGTCCACCGCGCAGGCGGAGGACCAGCTCGAGGAGTACCTCTCCTACGTCGACCCGGACGCCGCACGCGTCTACTACGCGAGCATGACCGGCATCGACCTCGCCGCGCTCGACCCCGAGGGCTCGTTCTCGGACGTCACCACCGAGGGCGGCCGGACCCAGGTCGAGCGGTACAAGGGCACGTCCGTGCGCGAGGCCACCGCGGACTTCATCCGGAACGGCATGCGCGAGTTCGTCCTGACCGGCACGCCGACCGAGGTCGTCGACCGCATCGAGGCCCTGGTGACCGACACCGACCTCGACGGCTTCAACTACACGCCCTACGTCACGCCGGGTTCGTACCGGTCGTTCATCGCCGACGTCGTGCCCGAACTCCGTCGTCGTGGCATGCTGCCCGAGACGCCCCGCACGGGCACGTTCCGCGAACGACTCTCGGGACGCGGCCCGCACCTCCCCACCAGCCACCGGGCGGCACGGTTCCGGCACCAGCCGGCCACCGCCTGACCAGCCGGGAGGTGCGGGGCCGGACCCCACACCCTCCGCACCTCCCGGCTGGTCAGGCGGTGGCCGGCTGGTGCCGGAACCGTGCCGCCCGGTGGCTGGTGGGG
>NZ_QKTU01000012.1 GCF_003234565.1 Curtobacterium sp. MCBD17_013
GCCCGGAGGGTGGGACTACCCGGAGGGTCGGAGGGGGGACAACCCCACCACGGGTCCGGGAGCGGGCAGGATGGGGCGCGGGCCCGCCGACCGCGAGGCTCGATCCATGACCGAAACAGCTCGTATCGACACCGCGGAGACCGTGCCCATGCCCTCCGACCAGCTCCCGTCGGCCGCGTCGGGCGGCGTGCCCGCGTCGGGCGCCGTGCCCGCGTCCGGCAGCGCGCCCGCGTCCGGCAGCGCGCCCGCGTCCGCGCCCGGCCGCATACCGGGGACCCGACTCGGCGACGTCCCCCCGTCCGGCCCGGACGACGGCGCCGTCCCGCCCGGCGGTGGGGGTGGTGGCGACGGCACCCCGCGCCGCTCCTTCTACCGGGACGCCTGGAGGCACGTCCCCCGCGACTTCGGGTACCTCGCGTTCACGGCGCTGCTCCTCGGCACCGTGTACTCCGTGTTCCCCCTCGTGATCCTGCACGGGACCGCCGGGCAGGTGCTCAACCCGATCTCGCTCGTGCTGTTCCTGGCGTCGCTGTTCGTCGCCCGATGGCTCGGCGCGTTCGAGCAGCTCCGGATGAGCTGGGCCGAGCCCGAGCGCTTCCGCCCCGTCGACTGGACGCCGCGGTGGCGACAGAACTGGTTCCTCCGGATCGTGTCGGCGGTGGCGAACCCGCACTACTGGCTGTACCTGCTGCACGCGGTCGTCGTCTACCCGCTCGTCGCGTGCATCACGATCGGCGCCGGCGCAACCCTCGTCGCCGGCGTCGTGGCCCCGGTCGGCGCCGGGTTCGCCGCCATCACCCACGGGTGGCAGATCAACCAGTACCTCGCCCACCAGGGGATCGGCCAGACCTGGCCCTGGGTGGTCGGCGCGATCGCGTGCGCGGTGTCGGTGACGGCAGCGGTCCTCCTGTTCCCGCTGTGGACCCGCGGCGCGGTGCTCGCGCACTACTGGGTGGACCGAGCACTCCTCGGCGGCTTCCGGTCCGAGGTGCTGCAGCAGCGCGTCGTCGGGCTGCAGGCGTCGCGGGCCGGTGCCGTCACCGCCGAGGGCCAGGCGCTCCGTCAGATCGAGCGTGACCTGCACGACGGACCGCAGCAGCGGCTCGTCCGGCTGCGGATGGACCTCGCGGCGGCCGAGCGCGCGTTCGAGCGTGACCCCGAGCGTGCCCGCGGACTCATGGCCGAGGCGTCCGGGCACGCGAAGGACGCCCTCGACGAGCTCCGTGCGCTGTCCCGGGGGTTCGCGCCGCCGATCCTGCTCGACCGCGGGCTCGTCGCGGCACTCGAGGCGCTCGTGTCCCGGACGCCCCTGCCCGTCGACCTCGACGTGCGGCTGCCGGACGGGTTCGTGCTGCCGACCGAGATCGAGCGCAACCTGTACTTCACGGTGAGCGAGCTCCTGACGAACACCACGAAGCACGCGGAGGCGTCCTCCGCCGAGGTCTCGATCACCCTGACGTCCGACCCCGACGGTCAGCCGGTGCTCGAACTCCGGGTCCGGGACGACGGCCGGGGTGGTGCCGCCGTGCAGGAGGGCCACGGGATCCTCGGGCTCATGGGGCGGATGCGCGCGCTCGACGGCGAGCTGTCGGTGTCGAGCCCGGCGGGTGGCCCGACCGACGCCGTGGCGCGGATCCCGCTCGGCGCGCTGCGGGGCACGCCGACGACGATGCCGGGAGGCCCGTCCTCGTCCACCACACGTCCGGTCGCGCCGGCCGCGGGGCCGACCGCGGCGCCGTGACGGCTAGCATCGAGCGCATGACCGACGGCCCGGATGCACCCCGCATCCGGGCCGTCGTCGTCGACGACGCGGTCCTCCTGCGCGAAGGCCTCACGCGCGTCCTCGACGAGGCCGGGATCGCGGTCGTCGCGCAGTACGGTGACCCGGCGACGTTCCTCGCGAGCCTGCCGGAGGTCCGCCCGGACGTCGTCGTGATGGACGTCCGCATGCCGCCGAGCTACACGGACGAGGGTGTGCGCGCCGCCGTCGCGGCCCGTCGCACGGTGCCGGGCATCGGGGTGCTCCTCCTCTCGCAGTACGTCGAGGCGTCGTACGCCGAGGAGCTCCTGGCAGACGGATCGAGCGGGCTCGGCTACCTGCTCAAGGACCGCGTCACGCGCCTCGACGAGATCGACGACGCGATCCGGCGCATCGCGAGCGGCGGCACGGTGCTCGACCCCGAGGTCGTGACGGAGCTCATGGGGCGCCGGCGTGACCCGCTCGCCGCCCTGACACCGCGCGAGCGGGACGTCCTCGCGCTCATGGCCGAGGGGCGCTCGAACGCCGCGATCGCACGCACCCTCGTGATCGGGACCGGCGCCGTGGAGAAGCACGTGTCGAACATCTTCGCCAAGCTCGGACTCGAGGACACCGGCGACGACCACCGTCGTGTCCTCGCCGTCCTCGCGTCCCTGCGATGAGGCACCGATGAGCGCGCCGACCCCGGCCCGGGACGGTGACCGCGCGGCACGTGTCCCGGCGCCCGCGCTCGCCGTCGCCGCCATGGTGTCGGTGCAACTCGGCGCGGCGATCGCGAAGACCCACTTCGACGTGGTCGGGTCCGTCGGTGCGGCCGTGCTCCGTCTGACGATCGGAGCCGTCGTGTTCGCCCTCGTGGTGCGGCCGGCGGTGCGGTCGTGGGACCGGGCGCAGTGGCTCGGCGCCCTCGGGCTCGGTCTCGCCCTCGGCGGCATGAACGTCTGCATCTACGTCGCGTTCGCGAGCATCCCGATCGGCATCGCGGTGACGGTGGAGTTCCTCGGGCCGCTCGCGCTCTCGCTCGTGTACACCCGGCGATGGCGCGACGTGGTCTGGGCCGCGCTCGCACTCGTCGGCGTCGTGCTGCTCGGTGTCGGCGCGTCCGGTCCCGCCGCGGTCGCGGGGTTCGTGTTCGCCGTCGTCGCCGCGGTGTGCTGGGCGGCGTACATCGTGCTCAACCGGCACGTCGGTGCGCGGATCCCCGGGGTGGACGGTCTGAGCGTCTCGCTCGTCGTCGCGATGCTCGTCGCCCTCCCGGTCGGTGCGGGTGCCGCCGTGCACGGTGTCCGAGCGGATCCGGTGCTGCTGCTCGTGTTCGGCGCCGTGGCCGTGCTGTCGAGCGTCCTGCCCTACGCCCTCGAGATGCAGGCACTCCGGACGTTGCCCCCGCGGGTGTTCGGGGTGCTCCAGAGTCTCGGGCCGGCCATCGCAGCGCTCGCCGGGTTCGCGATCGCGGGCGAGGCCCTGTCGGCGCGGGAGCTCGTCGCGCTGGCCTGCGTGACGCTGGCGAGCATCGGCGTCACCGTGAGTGGCCGACGCGCGCGCGGGAGGAGCACACCGGTACCCGACGCGCCGCCCGCTTGACGGGCCTCCCGGCCGGCGCCGGGGCCGGTCAGTCCTCGGACACGAGGAAGTCCGCGTACGTCGGCTCGGTCTGGTCCGGGGCGAGGAGCGACGGGTCGTTGACGCGCTGCTCGACGTAGGCCGCGATGACCTCGGGCGGGGTGAGGACGTGGGACATCCAGGAGGGGACGTCGGTCTTCTTCATCTGCCCTCCCGTGGTCGATGCGGCCGGCACTGGTCCGTCCGTCCAATCCTTCGCGCGCTGAAATGTTCAACGACGTGCGATTCGCTGAACGATCCTCTGTATGGGCAGGGCTGTCAATGCGGTCGCGTCAGAATGTCCGCTTGACGCAATCCGTGCGTCCGCGGCGTCGTTGCATGGTCACCATCGGTCGTCCGCCACCCGGCGCGTCCGGCGGTCGTCCTCGCGGAGGGTGCGGTGCTTGACGGCGGATCGCCAGACCCAGGCCTCGGCCGGATGACCGAACTGCGCCCACTCCACGAGGACGGCGTCGACGGTCCAGCTGCGGGCGAACGCCTTGACCCGGACGTGGAACGACGGGAACTGGATCCACGCCCACACCGGGATCGGCGTGACGGCGTGGCAGGGATCGCCGCCCCGGGCGTCCTCCGACAGCGAGAACGCGTCGGGGCGCGGCGACTCGGGGTGCTCCGGTGGTGACCACCGGTCCTCACGTCGCCGTCCCATGCCCCTATTCGAACGTGTGTTCGAACCCGGCGTCAAGTCGAGCGGCGCGTCCCGGCTCGGCTGCGCGTCCGGTACGCCCTCGGCCGACCCTACGTGGCGTCGTAGTCCAGGTCGACGAGGAAACTGAGGTCCTGCACGTCGGTCATCTCGGCGGGCCACTCCGGCCGGCTCGGTTGCAGGGACATCGTCCCCCGCTCGAGGCGCTCGATGACCTCCTGGTCGAGCGGTTCGTCCGGGCTCTCGAGGACCGGTGTCGAGAAGATCTGGCTCGCGGGCCCGATGAGCAGGTGGGCGTACGCCCTGCTGCCGCCGTCCGTGACGACCGGGATCTGGACGACGTCGGCGACGCCCGCCACGGCGAGTGCCCGGGCGTACCGGAGGAGGGCCTTGCACGTGCTGTCGCCGGTCATGACGTACCCCCCGGCGTAGTGGATGCGTCGCATGATGCCAGCGTGGTCGTTCCGGTCTGGGTACGCTGACAGGACAGGCGTTGGGCTCCCTGGTGGCAATCCCAGGAGCCGGATCGGAGGCTGGTCCCATGGGCAGGATGATCTACAACAGCTCGTACACCGTGGACTTCGAGGACCGCCTGCTCGCGCACCTGCAGATCGTGATCGCGACGAAGCTGCGCCGCGGCGAGTCGTTCATGTTCTCCTGGAAGGACGACCGCGACGTCGGGAACGGTCGGACCGCGATCTGGCTCGACCGGACCGTGCCCCTCGTCATCCGCTACTCGGGCAGTCGCCCGCCGACCATCAACCGCGAGTGGGTCGAGGCGTTGGCCCAGGCAGCCGGGTCACCCGGCGGACTGCGCATCGTCCCCGAGCCCTCGGAAGGGACCCCGGCATGATCCGGACCATCGTCATCTACGACGGGATCGAGTACACGATCTCGAAGGAGGGGCCCGACGCGGTGCGGGAGCGGATCCGGACGGCCCTGGCGTCCGACGGCCTCATGTGGCTCGAGGTGAACCGTGGCGACGGCCGGCCGACCCCGGCCGTGCTGCTCGTGTCCCGGAGTTCGACCATCGCACTCGTCGCCGACCGTGATGCATCGGACGACGGCGATCCGGTGCGGTACCGGCTCGAGGAGGACGAGCACCTGCTCGGCACGGTGGACGACGTCGGGTCGGGTCACGTGGAGGGGATGACGGGAATCGAACCCGCGTAGCCAGTTTGGAAGACTGGGGCTCTACCATTGAGCTACATCCCCGTGCGACACCGCGGCGCCGCCCTCCGATCGTAGCGGACGGCCGGGTGCCCACGCACACCGCGCTTACACTCGGCGGCGTGCGGGTACCCCGGATCGCCACCACCAGCCACGATCCGCTCGTGCGGCGTTCGCGCGTGGTCTCCCACATCCTCGTCGCCGTCGGCGTCGTCGTCCTGTCGTTCGCGCCGTCGGTCGTCGGCGGACGGGTGGGAGAGCCGTTGCACGTGCTCCTGCACGTCGTCCGTCCGATCGTCGCGGTGGCGCTGTTCGCGGCCGCGGTGCTCGTCCAGGTCGCCGTGGGCGTCCGCTGGCGGCGCCGGCTCCTGCGGGACGCCGCGGACGACGGCCGCCAGGACCGCAGGACCGGTCGCGGGCAGGACGCCGCCACCGACGGCCGGGAGGACCGGGGCGCGCTGCCACCGCCACCCGCGTGACGCGGGTGCCCACCGCCTCCACGGCCGCTGGGAGGGCCGGGAACGCGGCGCTTGCGTGCCGCTAGACTCGTCGGGATCGATCGCGGTCGGGTCCGTCCTGCCCGCGCTCGTTGCACGACCCTGGCCCGGCAACGACCGGGGCGTAGCTCAGCTTGGTAGAGCGCCCGCTTTGGGAGCGGGAGGTCGCAGGTTCAAATCCTGTCGCCCCGACCAGGTCACACCATCGTCAACCTCAGGAGAACACACCCTTGGTCACCAGCACCGTCGACAAGTTGAGCCCCACCCGGGTCAAGCTCACCGTGAACGTGACGCCGGACGAGCTCAAGCCGAGCATCGACCACGCGTACAAGCACATCGCCGAGCAGATCAACATCCCCGGCTTCCGGAAGGGCAAGGTGCCGCCGGCCATCGTCGACCAGCGCGTCGGCCGTCCGGAGATCCTGAACCACGCCGTCGGGGACGCCATCGACACCTTCTACCGCCAGGCGGTCGAGGAGAACGAGCTCCGCGTGCTCGGTCGCGCCGAGGCCGACATCGCCGAGCTCCCGAGCGTCAAGGACTTCTCCGGCGACCTCGTCCTCACGTTCGAGGTCGACGTCCGTCCCGAGTTCGACCTCCCCGACTACGAGGGCCTCGAGCTCACGGTCGACGCGGTCGACGTCACCGAGGACGAGATCGAGGAGGAGCTCCAGAACCTCCGCACGCGCTTCGGCACGCTCGTCACGGTCGACCGCCCCGCCACCGCGGGCGACTTCGCCCAGCTCGACCTCACCGCGACCATCGGTGACGAAGAAGTCGACTCGGCCACGGGCGTCTCGTACGAGATCGGCTCCGGCGACCTCATCGAGGGCATCGACGACGCCCTCGAGACCCTGACCGCAGGCGAGTCCACCACCTTCGAGTCGAAGCTCCTCGGCGGCGACCACGAGGGCGAGACCGCCCAGATCGCCGTGACGCTCACGGCCGTCAAGGAGCGCGAGCTGCCCGAGGCCGACGACGAGTTCGCGCAGATCGCGAGCCAGTTCGACACGATCGACGAGCTCAAGGCGGACCTCAAGGAGCAGATCGCCAAGTCGAAGACCTTCGGCCAGGGCGCCGCGGCCCGCGACCAGCTCGTCGAGAAGCTCCTCGACAGCGTCGAGATCCCGATCTCGCAGCAGCTCATCGACGACGAGGTCCACCGTCACCTCGAGCAGGAGAACCGCCTCGAGGACGACGAGCACCGCGCCGAGGTCGCCGAGTCCAGCGAGAAGGCGTTCAAGTCGCAGCTGCTCCTCGACGCCGTCGCCGAGCAGGAGCAGGTCCAGGTCAGCCAGGAGGAGCTGACCCAGTACCTGATCCAGGCCGCCGCGCAGTACGGCATGGAGCCGGGCGAGTTCATCAAGGTGATCGACCAGAACGGCCAGATCCCCGGCATGGTCGGCGAGGTCGCCCGTTCCAAGGCGATCGCGACCGTGCTCGCCAAGGCGAAGGTCGTCGACACGAACGGCAACCCGGTCGACCTGTCCGCGTTCACCGCGGGCGTCGCGCAGGAGCCGGCGACGGACGACGAGGCCGAGGCCGAGTGAGCCGAGCTGACTGACCGACCTCGCAGGCTCGGTCGGCGCCGCGCAACGCTGGCGCGTCGCACATGCGAAGAGTGCGCACGGGAGGCCCGGGACCAGCTGGTCCCGGGCCTCCCGTGCGTCGTTCCCGGCCCTGGTATTGCCGACAGCGAACTCGGGAGATGCGCCGCGTTGCACCCGATAGGTTCGACGACAAGCGACAACTGAACGGGAGCTACACATGGCCGAAGCGACACTGAACCCCAGTGTTTTTGACCGTCTTCTGAGGGACCGGATCGTCTGGCTCGGCTCCGAGGTCCGTGACGACAACTCGAACGAGATCGCTGCGAAGCTGCTGCTGCTCGCGGCGGAGGACCCCGAGAAGGACATCTACCTCTACATCAACTCGCCCGGTGGTTCGATCACCGCCGGCATGGCCATCTACGACACGATGCAGTTCGTCCCGAACGACATCGTCACCGTCGGTATCGGGCTCGCCGCCTCGATGGGGCAGTTCCTGCTCTCGTCCGGCACCCCGGGCAAGCGCTACATCACCCCGAACGCCCGCGTGCTCCTGCACCAGCCGTCCGGTGGCTTCGGCGGGACCGCCGCCGACATCCAGACCCAGGCCAAGGTCATCCTCGACATGAAGCAGCGCATGGCGGAACTCACCGCCGAGCAGACCGGCAAGTCGATCGAGCAGATCCTCAAGGACAACGACCGCGACAACTGGTTCACCGCGCAGGAGGCCCTGGAGTACGGCTTCGTCGACCACCTCCGTGCGATGTCCAGTGAGGTCATCGGTGGCGGCGGGACGGTCGGCGACGGCGAGACCGAGACCCCGGCCGCGGCGCCGTCCGCCGAGTAGCCCACCACCAAGAAAAGGAAATCGAGAATGCATCTCCCCATGCTCGGTGGCGCGCAGAACGTCCCCGCACCCTCCGACCGCTACATCCTCCCGAGCTTCGAGGAGCGCACCGCCTACGGCTACAAGCGCCAGGACCCGTACGCCAAGCTCTTCGAGGACCGCATCGTGTTCCTCGGCGTGCAGGTGGACGACGCTTCGGCCGACGACATCATGGCCCAGCTGCTCGTGCTCGAGTCGATGGACCCGGACCGCGACATCGTCATGTACATCAACTCGCCCGGTGGCTCGTTCACGGCCATGACGGCGATCTACGACACGATGCAGTACATCCGTCCGCAGATCCAGACGGTGTGCCTCGGTCAGGCAGCGTCCGCCGCGTCGGTGCTCCTGGCCGCCGGCACGCCGGGCAAGCGTCTCGCGCTGCCGAACGCCCGCGTGCTCATCCACCAGCCGGCAACCCAGCAGGGTGGCGGGCAGGCGTCGGACATCGAGATCCAGGCCGCGGAGATCCTCCGCATGCGCACCTGGCTCGAGGAGACCCTGTCCCGGCACTCGAACCGCACCCCGGAGCAGGTCAACCACGACATCGAGCGCGACAAGATCATGTCCGCGCAAGAGGCCGTCGAGTACGGGCTCATCGACCAGGTGCTGACCAGCCGCAAGTCGCTGCCGGCGCTCGTCAAGTAGTCCCGACAGACCGAGGGCCCCGACCGTTCTGGTCGGGGCCCTCCGTCGTGTCCGGCGGCTTGGTGGCCGCGCGCCTGCGCCGCTTGCGCCGCTTGCGCCGCTTGCGCCGCTTGCGCGGCCTGCGGCCTGCGTCCTGCGGCCTGCGTCCTGCGGCCTGCGTCCTGCGTCCTGCGGCCTGCGTCCTGCGTCCTGCGTCCTGCGTCCTGCGGCTTGCGGCCTGCGGCCGGCCTGCGGCCGGCCTGCGGCCGGCCTGCGGCCGCCCACCCTTCCGCGAGATCGCAGTCGTTGCCGTTCTGGGTCTCCTCAGAACGGCAACGACTGCGATCTCGCCGGGGGGCGCCTGCGGTCAGTCGCGGGCGTCGTCGGCGAGGTCGTCCTCGTCGTCGCGGCCGCGTTCGGCGGTCGCCGGCTCCACGGCGGATCCGGCAGGGCGGCGGAGGAGCAGCAGCACGACCACGACGAGCGCCACGAGCACGAGCCCGCCCGCGCCGATCCAGATCGCGTCGCCCACGACCCCGCTGGAGCCGCTGCCCGCGCTGCCCGTGCCGGAGTCCGACGCGGCGGCCGACGAGCCCGGCCCGGACGCGCAGACCGGCGGCCGCGTGCTCCCCGTGGCGGGGCGGAACCCGGCCGGGGCATCCCACCGGAACCGGTACTGGTCCGACACCGTGTGGCCGTCGGCACTGACGATCTGCCACTCGATCGTGTACTCGCCCGACCGTCCGAGCGCCGCCTTCGTCGTCATCGACGGGCCGTCCACGATGAGGCAGCCGTTCTCGTAGTACCGACCGCTCGGTCCGACGATCCGGTAGGCGAAGCCCGAGTTGGTGTCGCCGATGTCGAGCAGACGGTCGTTCGTCGTGATCTCGAACCGCTTCGGCAGTGAGGTCAGTGTGCCGTTGACGGTCGGCGTCGACGCGATCATGTAGTTGTGCGCGGAGGCCGGGGCCGCCAGTCCGAGGACGGCGCCTGCGGTGACCGCCACCGATGCCAGCGCGAGGGCGAGCGCGCGACGCGCCCCGGTCCTCCCGGCCGGCGACGCCGCACCGGATCCGGTGCGGATGCGGCGGGCGCTCACCGGGGACGCCGCCGGGCCATGGCGGCCGCGCTCACGACGCCCACCGCGCCGACGACGAGTCCGGCGATGCCGAGGCCCCGAGCGACGAGGTCGGTGTCCCCGCCGGCGGATCCGGTGCCGCTCGTCTCGGTGCCGCTCGCCTCGGTGCCGCTCGCACTGCCCGTCGCCGCGTCGCTGGCGTGCTCCTGCGCGTGGTCGTCGTCGTCGTCCGCGCCCGGGATCGCCGCGGTCAGGGTGACGGCCGGTGCGGGGTGCTCGGGCTCGTCCTGGCCGGCCTTCTGCACCTGGTCCCACTCGGTCGATCCGGTGACGCACGTCTGGGTCACGGGGAACGCGACGATCGTGCCGGGCTTGCCGTCGGGCAGCGAGAGCGAGAGCTGGAAGGTGTCGCGCTCGTCCGCGGCCAGGGGCGTCGTCGCCGTGTACGTGACGCTCGTCACGCGCGTCCCGGCGTCGGCGGGGTCCTCGTCGTCGCTCGCGGACTGCTTGCTCGTGTAGGGCTCCGTTGCCTTGGTGATCGTCCAGTTGGGGTTCACCGTGGGCGTGACGTCGATGACCGACCGCGGAACGTGGAAGGTCAGCGCGGTGGTCGGGGAGCCGTCGCACCCGTGCGGGACCGAGAACGTCAGGGTCGTGTACGAGTCGGCGGCGGTGTCCGTGGCCGTCGCCTCGACGTGGGCGCTCGCCGCGGCGGCGGTCCCGAGGACGAGAGCGGCCGTGATGCCCACGGTGGCGGCGGTGCCCGCGACGAGGCGCTTGCGCATGGAGGTCCTTTCGCTTCTACAACTTGTAGAGTCCCGACGGCCACCGTAGTCCGAGGCGGTCTTGTGGCACAAACCGGCCGCCCCGAGCGAACGCGTGGTGGTTTGCGGCACGGTCGCGCCGTCAGTGTCGTCGGATGCGATTAGGCTCAACTCCACGACGACCTCGTGTGCCAGCCACCGGTGCGCGACGACCAAGGAGGCCTCGCATGGCACGCATCGGAGAGAGCGCCGATCTCCTCAAGTGCTCCTTCTGCGGCAAGAGCCAGAAGCAGGTGCAGCAGCTCATCGCGGGCCCGGGCGTGTACATCTGCGACGAGTGCGTCGAACTCTGCAACGAGATCATCGAGGAACGCCTCGCCGAGGCCGGCGAGGACACCGCGGACGGCGACTTCGACCTCCCCAAGCCGCGCGAGATCTTCGACTTCCTCGAGGAGTACGTCATCGGGCAGGATCCGGCCAAGCGTGCCCTGTCGGTCGCGGTCTACAACCACTACAAGCGCATCCGCGCTCAGGGTGCGATCACCGCGGCCGAGCACCGCGGCGACGACATCGAGATCGCCAAGTCGAACATCCTGCTCATCGGCCCGACGGGCTGTGGCAAGACCTACCTGGCGCAGACCCTGGCCAAGCGGCTCAACGTGCCGTTCGCGGTCGCGGACGCCACGGCGCTCACCGAGGCCGGCTATGTCGGCGAGGACGTCGAGAACATCCTGCTCAAGCTGATCCAGGCCGCCGACTACGACGTCAAGCGGGCCGAGACGGGGATCATCTACATCGACGAGGTCGACAAGATCGCCCGGAAGGCCGAGAACCCCTCGATCACGCGCGACGTCTCGGGCGAGGGCGTGCAGCAGGCGCTCCTCAAGATCCTCGAGGGCACGACGGCGTCGGTGCCGCCGCAGGGTGGGCGCAAGCACCCGCACCAGGAGTTCATCCAGATCGACACGACGAACGTGCTGTTCATCGTGGCCGGGGCGTTCGCCGGGCTCGAGGACATCATCTCGTCCCGCATCGGCAAGCGGGGCATCGGCTTCGGCGCACCGTTGCACAGCCCGCTCGACCAGACCGACGTCTACGGCGAGGTCCTGCCCGAGGACCTGCACAAGTTCGGCCTGATCCCGGAGTTCATCGGGCGCCTCCCCGTCGTGACCACCGTGACACCGCTCGACCAGGCCGCCCTCATGGAGATCCTGACCGAGCCGAAGAACGCGCTGGTCAAGCAGTACCAGCGGATGTTCCAGATCGACGGCGTCGAGCTCGAGTTCGACCGGCAGGCGCTCGAGGCGATCGCGGACCTCGCGGTGCTCCGCCAGACCGGTGCCCGTGGTCTTCGCGCCATCATGGAAGAAGTCCTCGGCCCGATCATGTTCGAGGTGCCCTCGGACGATGACGTCGCTCGCGTCGTCGTCACGCGGGAGTCCGTGCTCGAGAACGCCGCGCCGACGATCGTGCCGCGGGCGCGCAAGCGCGTCGAGAAGTCCGCGTAGCGCCGCTGCAACGCGGTCGGCGGACGTCCCGCTGGCCCGTTGACCACGACCGTGCCGTTCGAACACCGCGATCCCGGTGTTCGAACGGCATCGCGGTGTTCGAAGCCCGGCGGCGCCTCGGCGCGACGTCGGCCGGCCTACTCGAGCCCGCGGCGGCGCAGCAGGGGACCGACCTCGGCGTCGCGGCCCCGGAACTCGCGGTAGGCCTCGAGCGGGTCGCGGGAGCCTCCGACACCGAGGACGATCGAGGCGAACCGGCGTCCGGCCTCGCGTGACAGGCCGCCGTGCTCCCGGAACCACTCCACGGTGTCCGCGTCGAGCACCTCGCTCCAGATGTAGCCGTAGTAGCCCGCGTCGTACCCGCCCGAGAACGTGTGGGCGAAGTACGTCGACGAGTAGCGCGTGGGGACCGCGGGGACGGCGATGCCGGCGGCCTCGAGGGCGTCCTGCTCGAACGCCTCCACGTCGGTCACCGCCGCGGCCTCCGCGGAGCTGAGGCGGTGCCAGGCCTGGTCGAGCATCGCGGCAGCGAGGTACTCGGTCGTGGCGAAGCCCTCGTTGAACCCCTCGGAGTCGCTGAGGCCGAGTACGAGTTCCGCGGGCATGGGCTCGCCGGTCTCGTGGTGTCGGGCGTAGTTCACCAGGACCTCGGGCCAGTTGAGCCACATCTCGTTGACCTGGCTCGGGAACTCGACGAAGTCGCGCTCGACGCTCGTGCCCGAGAACCGCGGGTACGTCGTCCGCGCGATGAGGCCGTGCAGCGCGTGCCCGAACTCGTGGAACAGCGTGGTGACCTCGTCCTGGGTCAGGAGTGTGGGGGACCCGGCGGCGGGCTTCGGCACGTTGAGGTTGTTGACGACGACGGGCAGGGTGCCGATCAGGGCCGACTGCTCGACGATCGGGTTCATCCACGCACCGCCGCGCTTGCCGTCGCGCGTGTACAGGTCGAGCAGGTAGAGGCCGACCGACGCGCCCTGTTCGTCCGTGACCTCGAACACCCGGACCTCGTCGTTGTAGCCGTGCAGGTCGGGCCGCTCGGCGAACGACAGGCCGTACAGGGCGTTCGCCGCGTGGAACACGCCGTCGTGCAGCACGCGCTGCGCCTCGAAGTACGCGCGCATCGCGGTCGCGTCGACCGCGAACTGCTGGGCGCGGAGGATCTCGGTCGCGTACGCCCAGTCGTGCGCCTCGACCTCGTGGCCGAGCACCCGCGCACGGACCTCGCGCTCGTCCCGGGCGTTCGCGGCCGCGGCGGGCGCGAGCGACGTCAGGAGGCCGTCCACCGCCTCCGGCGTCCCTGCGGTCTCGTCGGCGGTCACGGCGGCGGCGTGGTTCGGGAACCCGAGGAGTTCCGCGCGCTCGGCACGGAGCCGGACGATGCGGAGCACGAGGTCCCGGTTGTCCCAGTCGTTGCCCCGCCGACCCCGCTGCAGCGAGGCGTCCATGATGCGGGCCCGGACCGCTCGGTCCGTCAGCGTCGCCAGGTAGGGGTGCCCGGTGAACAGCGGCAGGGTGATGAGCCAGCCGTCCAGGCCGCGCGCCTCGGCGGCCCCGCGGGTCGCGGACCGGGCACCGTCGTCGAGGCCGTCGAGCTCCGCCTCGTCGGTGATGTGCACGGCGAGGTCGTTCGTGTCGTCGAGCAGGTTGCGCTCGAACCGTGTCGTGAGCGTCGAGAGCTCCTGGTTCAGCGCGGTCAGGCGCTCCTTGCCGGCGGCGTCGAGCCCCGCACCGGCCAGGGTCATCTCGGTGTGGGTCCGCTCCACCAGGCGGAGGTCCTCGCCGGTCAGGCCGAGGTCCTCGCGGGCGTCGTGCACGGCGGCGACCCGCTCGTACAGCCGACTGTCGAGGGTGATCGCGTCGCGGTGGGCGGCCAGCAGCGGCGAGATCTCGGCCTCGAGGTCGTGGATCTCGGCGGTCGAGTCCGCCGAGGCGACGGTGAAGAAGGCCATGGACACGCGCGCCAGGAGCTGCCCGGACCGCTCGAGGGCGACGAGCGTGTTGTCGAACGTCGGGGACTCCGGGTCCGTCGCGATCGCCTCGACCTCTGCACGCTGCTCGCGCATGCCCTGGTCGAACGCGGGGCGGTAGTGCTCGAGCCGGACCTCGGTGAACGGGGGGAGCGCGTACGGGAGGCTGCTCGGGGCGTCGAAGGGCGTGGCCATGTCCACCACCCTAGGACCGGGGGTGCGGGGACGCCCGGGGGCGGGCCTCCCGGCCGGTTCAGCGGGTGGCGACCGCGGCGTCGACGAGCGTGGCGGCGGCGCGTCGGGCGTGGACGGCGGCGTCGGCGGTGCCGGCGATCGCCGCGGTGGTCTGGGCGCCCTCGGCGAGCAGTGCGAGCTGGGCGGCGAGCTCCTCGGCGTGGGCGTGGTCGAGCCCGATGGTGGCGGTGAGCCCGGCGATGTACCGCTGGAAGGACTCCTTGTGTCGCCGCGCCATGTCCGCGATCGCAGGGGAGGTCGCGCCGAGTTCCCCGAAGGCGTTGATGAACCCGCACCCGCGGAACGAGCTGTCGGCGAACCACGCCTCGAGGTAGTCGTAGACGGCGAGGAGCTTCGCTCGGGGCCCGTCGGCGGCGTCGACGGCGGCGCTGACCCCGCGCTCCCACATGTCGTGCCGGCCGGCGAGGACGGCGACGACGAGGTCCTCCTTGCCGGGGAACTCCTTGTAGAGGCGCTTCAGCGACACGTTCGCGGCCGAGCGGACGGCGTCCATGCCGACCGACTGGATGCCACGTCGGTAGAACAGCTCGTCGGCAGCGGCGATGATGCCGGCCCGGGTGTCGTCCTGCTCGACGGTGACGGTGCTCATGTCTGGTTCCTCTGGTCCTAGGTCGTGGCAGCGGAGGAGCTGCGGCGGGATGGTGTCGACGTCCCCCGTTCGGAGCAGTACCTGCGAGTCGGCTGAGACCGGCTTGCGCGGAGAACGCTCGTTCTCTAGTGTAACCAACATCGGCGGAGAACGATCGTTCTCCACCGGAGCGGACCGAGAGACGGCCCGGACGACGAAGGGATGTAGGACGATGAGCACCATCACGGTCGGGACCGAGAACAGCATCGACATCGAGCTCCACTACGAGGACAAGGGCACGGGCCAGCCGGTCGTGCTCATCCACGGCTTCCCGCTCGACGGCAACTCGTGGGAGGGCCAGGTGCCCGCGCTCCTCCAGGCGGGCTACCGCGTCATCACGTACGACCGCCGCGGGTTCGGGCAGTCGTCGCAGCCGTCGACCGGGTACGACTACGACACGTTCGCGGCGGACCTCAACGTCGTCATGGAGACCCTCGACCTGCACGACGCGATCCTCGTCGGCTTCTCGATGGGCACCGGCGAGGTCGCCCGGTACATCGCCACCTACGGTTCCGGGCGCGTCGCGAAGGCCGCGTTCCTCGCATCGCTCGAGCCATACCTCGCGGTGACCGACGACAACCCGGACGGAGCGGCGCCGATGTCCTTCTTCGAGGGGATCGCCGAGACCGTCGCGCAGGACCGCTACGCGTACTTCACCGCCTTCTACCAGGACTTCTTCAACCTCGACGAGAACCTGGGCAGCCGCATCAGCGAGGAGGCGGTCCGCAACGCGTGGAACGTGGCCGCCGGTTCCGGGGCCATCGCGTCCGCGGCCGCGCCCCTGACCTGGCCGACCGACTTCCGCGCGGACATCCCCCAGGTGGACGTCCCCGCGCTCATCGTGCACGGCACCGGCGACCGCATCCTGCCGATCGACGCCACCGGCCGGCGCTTCGCCGCGGCGCTGCCGTCGGCGGACTACGTCGAGATCGAAGGGGCGCCGCACGGGCTCCTCACGACCCACACCGCGGAGGTGAACGAGGCCCTGCTCGCCTTCCTCCGCAAGTAGGCCCGGCGCAGCACCAGCCCGCTCCTCTCGCACCCCGCCCTCCGATCCGGCAGGGCGGTGGCCGCAGGGCGATGCCCCGCTCCACTCCGGAGCGGGGCACCGCCGTGTCCGGCGCTCGCGGCCCGCGAACGGCCGTCGCTGGGAACGACGGCCACCCGGAGGGCGTACCAGTGGACCGTCAGGAGACGGGGACGTCCCGCTCCACCGAGCGCACCGGGAGGCGCACCATGGGCAAGCGGAACCGCACGATCGTGATCACGGGGGCGTCCAGCGGCATCGGTCGGGCCACGGCGCTCCGGTTCGCCCGCGCCGGTGACGCGGTCGTCCTCGCCGCCCGTCGTCCCGCCGCCCTGGAGGCCGTGGCCGCCGAGTGCCGTGCGCTCGGTGGCGACGCGCTCGCCGTGCCGACCGACACGAGCGACGAGACCGCCGTGCTCCGCCTGGCAGCGGAGGCCGTCCGCCGGTTCGGACGCATCGACGTGTGGATCAACGACGCCGCCATCTCGTCGTTCTCGCCGTTCCTGCAGATGCCGATGGACGAGTTCCGCCGCGTGATGGACGTCAACGTCATGGGGTACGTGTACGGCGCACGCGCGGCCCTCGAGGTCATGGAGCGGCAGGGGCGTGGCGTGCTCGTCAACGTGTCGTCCATCGTGGGCGAGGTCCCGCAGCCGTACACCGCGCCCTACGGCATGTCGAAGGCGGCGGTCCGTGCACTCGGCGTGAGCCTCCGGTCCGAGCTCATGCTCCGCGGCAAGAAGCGCATCCACGTCGTCACGGTCCTGCCGCCCACCGTGGACACGCCGTTCTTCCGGCACAGCGCGAACCACACCGGCCGCAAGATCGTCGCGCTGCCGCCGGTCTACGGTGTCGACAAGGTCGCGCGCGCGGTCGTCCGCGCGGCCGACGCGCCCGGCAAGGCGACCGAGATCGCGATCGGAGGTGCCGGCAAGGCGTTCGTGCAGCAGCACCGCATGACCCCGGCCGCGGTCGAGGCGCAGATGGCGATCCAGACCGACAAGACGCACCTGTCTCGCCACGAGCACGTCCCCGACAACCAGGGCACGATCTTCACCCCGTCGTCCGACCCGCGGGACGCGACGGCGGATGGCGGGTGGCACGGCGGACGGCGCACCGCGAGCCGCAACGTGATGGGCTGGGCGCTCGTCGGCGCGATCGCGGTGTTCGTCGGACGGCGTCTCCGCGCGCGCTGACCAGCCCCGCCTGGCTGCCTGCCCGGCGCGGCCGAGACCGGGCTGGGTCCGCTCAGGGCTCGTCGTCGTGGGGCGGCGTCGTCACGGCCTGCCCGAGCGGGTCGAGGTGGATCCGCGTCCCGTCGTCGAGCTCGGCGATCGGTCGGCGCTCGAGCCACGTCAGGGTCCAGCGCCACGTCGAGGCGTCGACCCCCTCGTCGGCGAGTTCCTCCTCGACCGTCCGGACCGCGACGAGCATCGCCTCCGGCAGGGCGGTCGGTGGCTCCTGCCCGACGCTCCATCGTGTGCCCAGCTGCATGGTGCCTCCAGTCCGTCCCAGTCCGATCCGAGATCGCAGTCGTTGCCGTTCTGATCGAACCAGAACGGCAACGACTGCGATCTCGCGGAGGGGGGTCAGCCCGCGGGCTGCTCCTCGAGCTCGATCTCGACGACGCTGAGCTCCGCGCCCTCCGCGAACGCCAGGTTCCGGATCCGCCCGACCGCGGCGAGGTCCGGCGCGGCCTGCTCGATGAGCGCCCGCACCGGCTCGGGAGCCGCGACGACCGCCCGCGTGACGGGCGTCTTCTGCGACGCCTTCGCCGCCGTCTTCGCCCCGCGGATGCCGATGAGCGCCTGCCCGACGGCCTCGAGCAGCCCGGACTCGTCGGCGTCGACCGGCAGGTCGGCCGGGGTCGGCCAGGAGGCCCGGTGCACCGATCCGTCGTGCGTCCAGGCCCACACTTCCTCCGTTGCGAACGGGAGGAACGGTGCGAGCAGGCGGGTCAGCACGTCCATCGCGGCGCGGAGCGCGAGCACCGCCGAGGCCTGCGTCTCGTGGGTGGCCTCGTCGGCGGTGCCGTACGCGCGCTCCTTGACGAGCTCGAGGTAGTCGTCGCAGAACGTCCAGAAGAACCGCTCGGTGACCTCGAGCGCGCGGGCGTGGTCGTACTGCTCGAACGCGGTCGTGGCCTGCTCGACGACCGAGCGGAGCGCGGCGAGCATGTCCACGTCGAGCGCCTCGGTGACGCTGTGCGCACCGACGGGCAGCTCGAAGCCGTGCACGAACTTCGCGGCGTTGAGCACCTTGATCGCCAGGCGTCGACCGACCTTGATCTGCTTGGGGTTCTGCGGGTCGAACGCCGCGTCGGTGCCGAGACGCGAGGACGCCGCCCAGTACCGGACCGCGTCGGCGCCGTGCTGCTCGAGCATGTCGATGGGCGTGACGACGTTGCCCTTCGACTTCGACATCTTCTTGCGGTCCGGGTCGACGATGAACCCCGAGATCGAGGCGTTCGCCCACGGGGCGACGCCGTCCTCGAGCTGGGCCCGGAGCGCGGTCGTGAACAGCCAGGTCCGGATGATGTCCTGGCCCTGCGGACGGACGTCGTACGGGTAGACGATCCCGAACAGGTCGGGGTCCCGCTCCCACCCGCCGGCGAGCTGCGGGGTCAGGGACGACGTCGCCCACGTGTCCATGACGTCGACCTCGCCGATGAACCCGCCGGGGACGCCGCGCTGGTCGGCGGAGTAGCCGGGAGCCGGGTCGGACGACGGGTCCACGGGGAGCTGGTCCTCGGTCGGGGTGATCACCTGGTCGAACACGGGGTTGCCGTCGGCGTCGAGCGGGTACCAGACGGGGAGCGGCACACCGAAGAACCGCTGCCGCGACACGAGCCAGTCGCCGGACAGGCCGTTCACCCAGTTCTCGTACCGGACGCGCATGAAGTCCGGGTGGAACGCGATCTGCTGACCGCGCTCGACGAGGGTGTCCTTGAGCTGCTGGTCGCGCGACCCGTTGACGATGTACCACTGCCGCGTCGACACGATCTCGAGCGGCTTGTCGCCCTTCTCGAAGAACTTGACCGGGTGCGTGATCTTCTTGACGTCGCCGATGAGCTCGCCCGATTCGGTGAGCGCGTCGACGACGACCTGCTTGGCGCTGAACACGGTCTTGCCGGCCATCTCGGCGTACACGGCCAGGCCGCGCTCCGAGGTGATGACGTCGGGCGCCTGTGACACGATGCGGCCGTCGAACCCGATCACCGAGCGGTTCGGCAGCTGCAGCTCGCGCCACCAGACGACATCCGTCGTGTCGCCGAAGGTGCAGATCATCGCGATGCCGGCGCCCTTGTCCTGCTGTGCCAGGTGGTGTGCGAGCACCGGGACCTCGACGTCGAACAGCGGGGAGCGCACGGTCGTCCCGAACAGGTCCTGGAACCGTTCGTCGTCCGGGTGTGCGACGAGTGCGACGCACGCGGGGAGCAGCTCCGGCCGGGTCGTCTGGATCACGACGTCGCCGCTGCCGTCGGTCTTGTGGAACGCGATGCCGTGGTACGCGCCGGGCTGGTCCCGGTCCTCCAGTTCGGCCTGCGCGACCGCCGTGCGGAACGTGACGTCCCACAGGGTCGGTGCGTCCGCCTGGTAGGCCTCGCCGCGGGCGAGGTTCCGCAGGAACGCCTTCTGCGCGATCGCCTGCGATTCGTCGCCGATCGTCCGGTACGACTGCGTCCAGTCCACCGACAGGCCGAGGGTGCGCCACACGTGCTCGAACTGCTGCTCGTCCTCGACGGTCAGGCGCTCGCACAGCTCGATGAAGTTGCGGCGTGAGATCGGGACCTGGTCGGCGGCCTTGGTGCTCTTGCCGTCGCCGCCCTCGAACGGTGGCGTGAAGGACGCGTCGTAGGGGAGCGACGGGTCGCAGCGGACGCCGTAGTAGTTCTGCACGCGGCGTTCCGTCGGCAGGCCGTTGTCGTCCCAGCCCATCGGGTAGAACACGCGCTTGCCGCGCATGCGCTCGAACCGCGCCTTGACGTCGGTGTGGGTGTAGCTGAACACGTGCCCGATGTGCAGCGAGCCGGACGCCGTGGGCGGCGGGGTGTCGATCGAGTAGACGTCGGCGCGGGTCGCACCATCGCGGTCGAACCGGTAGATGCCGTCGGTCTCCCACTGCGGGCCCCAGACCTGCTCGAGGCCGTCCACCGAGGGCTTGTCGGGCATGGGCTTGGTCATGGCTGCACCTTCCGGTCGATGTGTGCGGCACCGAGTCCGTGATGAGGTGCCTGAGTGTTCCGCGCGCTGCGGGTCGGGACAAGGGTACCGGGGCCGGGAGGGTCGGACCAGTCGCCGCCACACGGCGACCACGACAGGCGAGGCGCACACCCTGAGCGGTGAGGACGCGCACGGGCCCACCGATACGGCACTCTGGTACGTGACATTCCACGACGCCCGGAAGGACCAGGACCAGTGACCGCGCCATCGAACGACACCACGACGTCCCGACCGCGCCGCAGGGGAGCGCCGGACCTCGTCCGGTCCGCTCGGCGCCGCCTGACCGCGGACGACGTGACGGTCGTCGACGGTCCGCTGCTCAAGCGCGCGGTCACGGCGGCGGCGCTGGGCAACGCGATGGAGTGGTTCGACTTCGGCGTCTTCGCCTACCTCGCCACGACGATCGGGCAGGTGTTCTTCCCGTCGGCGGACCCGACGGCCAGCACGATCTCGGCGTTCGCGACGTTCACCGCCGCGTTCCTGGTCCGACCGCTCGGCGGCGTGGTGTTCGGTCCGCTCGGGGACCGGATCGGGCGACAGCGGGTGCTCGCGCTGACGATGGTGCTCATGGCGGCCGGGACCTTCGCCATCGGGCTGGTGCCCGGGTACGACCGGATCGGGCTGTGGGGTGCGGTCCTCCTCTTGCTCGCCCGGCTGTTGCAGGGGTTCTCGACGGGCGGTGAGTACGGCGGGGCGGCGACGTTCATCGCCGAGTACGCACCGGACCGGCGCCGTGGCGCCCTCGGCGCCTGGCTCGAGTTCGGGACGCTCGGCGGGTACGTGCTCGGCGCCGGGCTCGTGACGGCCCTCCAGGCGACGCTGTCGGACGACGCGCTGCTCGCGTGGGGGTGGCGGGTCCCGTTCCTCGTGGCGGGTCCGCTCGGGGTCATCGGGCTGTACCTGCGTCTCCGGCTCGAGGAGACGCCCGCGTTCCAACGACAGCAGGCCGCGCTCGCTGAACGCGAGGCGGAACGGACCCCGGTCGTGCGCCTGCTCGCCGAACACTGGCGGCCGCTGCTCGTGTGCATCGGGCTGGTGCTCGTGTTCAACGTCACCGACTACATGCTGTTGTCCTACATGCCGACCTACCTGACCGAGACGCTCGGCAGCGACGCCACCGACGGCCTCGTGCTCGTCATCGTCGTGATGGTCGTCATGATGGCGGTGATCGGGCTCGGCGGCCGGCTGTCCGATCGGTTCGGACGGCGCCCCGTGCTCTTCGCGGGCTGCATCGGCTTCATCGTCCTGTCGTGGCCGGCCCTCGCCCTCGTGCAGACCGCGGACCCGTGGCTCGGGTTCTGCGGACTGCTGCTCATGGGACTCGTGCTCGTGACGTTCACGTCGACCATGCCGTCGACGCTGCCCGCGCTGTTCCCGACCGCCGTCCGCTACGGCGCGCTCGCGATCGCGTTCAACGTCTCGGTGTCGTTGTTCGGCGGGACGACACCACTGGCGACCGAGGCGCTCGTCGCGGCCGCGCACGACGCCGGCCTGCCGTGGGCGGACGACGTGCCCGCGCTGTACCTCGTCGTCGCCGCGGTGATCGGGCTGGTCGCGGTGGCCTGCACCACCGAGACCGCACAGGAGCCGCTGCTCGGCTCGGGGCCCACCGTGACCACCGAGGCCGAGGCGTCCGCGGTCATCGAGCAGTACGCCGACCCGACGAGCGCGTTCTCGCGCACGAGCTGGGCGCGAGACTTCGCCACGAGTCAGATCCCGGTGGTGGGGGAGCAGGACGCCCCACGCGATCGCCCTCCGTCCGTTCGGTAGGGTCGACGCACGCTGCCGAGCGGGCGGCGCGACAGCGACGCGCGGAGGTCGGATGTGCTGACCGTGGTCCTCGGGCTGCTCGGCGCCATGACCTACGGGGTGTCCGACTTCCTCGGCGGGGTCGGGTCGCGGACGGCGCGGCCGATCGTGGTCACGGCCATCGCCGCGGTCGTCGGCATCGTGCCGCTCGTGGCGGCCGTGCCCCTGCTGCACGCCCGGTTCACCGGCCACGCGCTCCTGTGGGGGTCCGTCGCCGGGATCGCGGGCTCGGTCGGCGTCCTGCTGCTCTACGCCGCGCTCGCGATCGGGCCGATGAGCGTGCTCTCGCCGGTCACGTCCGTGTTCGCGGCGGTCGTGCCCGTCGTCGTCGGTGTCGTCGCGGGGGTTCGACTCGGGCCGGTGGCGATCGCCGCGATCATCGCCGCCGTCGTGGCCGTCGTGCTCGTCGCCACCTCGTCGAACGGGTCCTCGACGCCGCTGACCCTCCGCGGCCTCGGGATCGCCGCCGTGTCGGGATGCGGGTTCGGGGTCCTGGTCATCGCCTACGCCCGGACCGACGCAGCGGACGGGATCGCGCCACTCGTCGTCGCCCGGGTGATCCAGGCGATCGTCATGTGGACGGGCGTGCTCGTCGTCGTCGCACGATCGCGACGCGCTGCCGCTGCTGCGCCCGCCGGAGCTGAGGGTGCGCCGGATCGCGCACCGCTCCTCCCGGTCCACCGGCGGTTCTGGGTCGTCGTGGTCGCGTGCGGGTGCTTCGACGCGTCCGCGAACGTGTTCATCCAGGCCGCACTGCACGTGTCCGACGACCCGGCGGCGCTGCCCGTGGTCAGCGTGCTGGACGCGCTCTACCCGATCGGGACGATCCTCCTGGCCGCGATCGTGCTGCGGGAGCGGCTGTCGCGCGTGCAGGTCGCGGGCTTGGTGCTCGGGTTCGCGGCGAGTGCGACGCTGGCACTCGCGTGAGGTCCGCCGTCAGGCAGGCTGCGTCTGCTCGCCAGTGCCTGCGGGCGTGAGCCGGTCGCGCAGGAACTGCACCGCGCGGTCGCGGGCCGCGAGTGCGGGATGCCCGGGGACCTCCCGGACCTCGTTGGTGAGCACGGAGTGGGCGTGCGGGCCGAAACCGCCGCTGTTGCCGGGGGACGAGTCGAGCTCGATGACCTCGAAGGCGTCCCCGAGCCGACGCTTGAGTGTCTCGAACCGGGCGCGGGGCACGCTGCCGTCCTCGCTGAACCGCAGGCCGAGTGCACACACCTCGCCCGCGGCGGCACGCGCGGCGATGCGGTCGAACTCGGCCGTCGAGACGGGCCCCGGCGCGAGCTTGCGCGCGCGGCCGAGGGGGAACGGGACCGCGGGCTGACTGAGGACCGATGCCCTGACCGTGTCGTCGATCGCCGCCGCCAGCGCGAAGCCTCCGGTGAAGCACATGCCGATCACGCCGACACCCTTTCCCGGTGTCCGAGCCGCGAGGTCCGCGGCGACGGCGCGCAGGAAGTCGGTCACCGGTCGATGCGCGTTCACCGCGAAGGCGCGGAACTCCGCCGAGACGCACAGTTTGGCGACCACGCCGAGGGTGGAGGCGGGCGTCGCTGACCGACCCGGCTCACCGAAGGGCGATGGGACGACGACGGTGAAGCCGCTGTCGACCAGGTGCTCCGCGAGCCCGAGGACCTCGGGCGTGATCCCCGGGATCTCCGGGATGAGGACGACGCCGGGGCCGGTGCCCTTCTCGAAGCAGTCGTACGTCAGACCACCACCCGTGAACGGTGAGCGCGTCCATCCGGTGAGGTCGGATCGAGGGGCGGTGCTGGCGGGCATGGCGACTCCTTCGTCGGTGGATGCAGCCTAGGGGACGGCGCCCGTTGGAGCCCGTGCGGCCATCACCGCTGCCGGCGTCGGACGACAGCGCGGATCCCGAAGAGCAGGCGTCTCATGCTCGGACTTCGTCCCCACGCCCGGCGCGCATGCTCGTGCGCCGCATCACGGTACCGGCGTCGCCCGGAGCAGCTCCGTCGAGAAGCCGAAGGCCGTGTGCAGGACCCCACGCAGGGTCAGGCGATACCGGTGTCCGACGTCGAGGCTGCGCGCGAGCGCGGTCGCCTTCGTGAGCGACTGCCCTGCTGCCGAAGGATCGATGTCGATCGTGCCGCCGCAGTCGGTGCCCACGTCCCATGCTGCGCCGCCACTCCGCAACGGTGCGGGGTCGACTGCCGTGATCGTGCACGTCTGCGTCGTGTGGCGCTGACCGAGCTCGTGACTGGTGATCCCGAGCGCCGGGAGACCGATGGCGAGGACGACGAGGACCGACCCGAGCGAGGCGATGCCGATCTTCTGGCTCCGTGGTACGTACGGGCTGCGGAAGAAGCTCGTCCATCGCCGCTCCATTCAGGCCACCGGGGAGGAGCCGGGGAAGGACCGCGACTGCTCGGGGAGCTCCGGGTGGGACGCGTTGCGGAAGTAGTGGACGGCGAACTGCGGCCCGAGCGCTCGCTGGAGCCGGGCAGCGACGTCGAAACCGGCGGCGACGAACTCGACGTCCCGGGGATGCATCGGGTCGTCGGCAGCTCCGTCGACCCCGCGAGCCCATCCGGAGACGACGCGCTGCAGGTCGAGGGGGATCGGGAGTTCCCACGGCTCCAGGTACTGCCCGGACCGGACATCGAGGATCGGCTCCACGCCGACGCTGGCGACGAGGACGATGTGCCGTGGCTCGTCGTGCGCGGCATCGACAGCGCTCAACATGGAGTCATCCTCGCATGTCGACCGCGAGCGCCGACGCCTGATCAGCGCGCTCGCCGGAGCCGATGGCGCACGACGATCAGCCCCAGCGTCGCCGCGGCGGCGGGCAGCGTGAACGTGATGCCGGCCCCGGTCGTGATCATCGCCCTCCGCTGCGCGTCGACGTCCGAACCAACCACGATCCGCTCGTGCCGGATCAGTCGCCCACTCCGGGCGCCGGCCCGCCACTCACCCGGCGTGCCGGGAGGCCCGACTCCCGTCCTCCGCGCGGCGTCCGCCGATGCCGAAGAACGCCGCGGCCGCGGCCGCCACGGACAAGTCGTGACCGGTGCGCCCGAGGACGAAGGGCGCCCGCTTCGGCCCGGGGACCGTGTGCCCGCCCCGGTGGACCGTGACCAGGCGGACGGGCATGCGCCCGTCCTCCCGGTGGTCGACCTGCTCCATCCACGTCGATCCGTGCCCGTCGGAGGGGATCCGGTCCACGACCCCCGGCGTGCTGATGCCGTTGCGCCGGGCGAAGTACGCGGCCGTGTCGCGTGCCGACAGGGCGCTGCCGCCGACCTTGAAGAAGCGCTGTGCCCACGGCTTCATCGCGCCACCGGCGTAGGGCGCGATCGGGTCGGCCGTGCCGTGCACGAGCAGGATCGGGAGCGGCGTCGTGGCAGGTGTCTCGGTGGGGAGCAGGAAATCGTCGCGCGTGGGCATCGTCGCGGCGACGACCGTGACGCCGGCCAGCAGTTCCGGTACCTCGTGCACCAGGCGCATGGCCATCTGGCCGCCGTTCGAGTAGCCGATGACGAACACCCGGTCCGGGTCGATGCCGTGGGTCGCCCCGAGGTCCCGGATCACGGCGCGGACGAACCCGACGTCGTCGATCCCCTCGAGTCGCGCCGGGAATCCGCTCTGCCGTCGGGCGTCGTTCCAGTTCCCGCGGTACCCGTCGAGGTACACGACCACGGCCGTGCCGCTCGCCGCGAACGCGTCGTACATGCCGCCCGTGAAGGCGCGGTGCTTCGCGCCGGTCTGCTTCGACCCGTGCAGGACGAGGACGAGGTCTCGGGCCTGCTGGGCCTCCGGATCGCCCACGATCGTCATCGTCCGCTGCCTGCCGTCCACGTCGATGGTGCTGCGCATGCCCGTCCTCCTCGTGCTCGTGTGCCGTGCTGTGCGCGGTCGGGACCGACGCTAGAGTCTGACGTCGTGTCAAGGTCAAGCGAGGTGGGGGCGGCGGATGAACATCGGTGAGCTGAGTGCACGGTCCGGCGTCAGCGCCCGCTCGTTGCGGTACTACGAGCAGCAGGGACTCCTCAGCGCTCGCCGCAGCCCGAACGGCTACCGGACGTACACCGACGACGCCGTCGAGAAGGCGCGGGTCATCCGGACGATGTTCGAGATCGGGTTCTCGCGCGAGGACGTCCGGGCGGTCATCCCCTGCGCGACCGGGCGGCACGACACGGTCGACCGCCGCGCCGTCCGGGGCACGGTCGAGCGGATGCGCGACGACATGTCCGAGCGGATCGACGAGCTCGTCAGGACGCGTGCGGCGTTGACGGAGTTCCTCGAGCGCGGGGTGTGACCGCGCGGCGTGCGACCGCGGGAAGCGACTGCGGGAAGTGACAACGTGGAGAGCGACAGCGCGGGCGCGAGATGCGCGCCGGTCCTGACCGCTGACGCCCGACCTACCCCGCCGCCAGCCGCTCCGCCGCCGCCAGGAGCCGCGCCGTGACCGGGTGCGCCGGCCGCCCGAACACCCGATCGGCCGGCCCGGCCTCGACCACCCGCCCGGCGTCGAGCACCAGCACGTCGTCGCTCATCCGCCGCACCGCCGCCACGTCGTGCGAGACGAAGAGCATCGCCGTCCCGGTCTCGCGCTGCAGCCGCTCGAGCAGCGCGAGCACCGCGTCCTGCACGGTGGCGTCGAGCGCGGTGACGGGTTCGTCGAGGAGCAGCAGGTCCGGTCCGGTCGCCAGGGCCCGGGCGATCGCGAGCCGCTGCCGTTGCCCGCCGGACAGGGTGCGGGGACCGCGGGGCCGGAGCGCGGGGTCGAGGTCGACCCGGCGGAGGGCGGCGTCCACGGCGTCGGCGACGGCACCGGCGGCACGTCGAGCGCGTCCCGCGGTGAGTGCGTCGACGAGCACCCGCTCGACGCTCCATCGCTCGTCGAACGTCGACCCGGGGTCCTGCACGACGGCGGCGATCCGGTGACGACGTGCCCGCCGCGCGGCTTCCGGGAGGGGCGCCCAGGCCGCGCCGTCGAGTCGCACCCGTCCGGCGGCCGGGTCCGTCAGCCCGAGGAGCACCCGGGCGAGTGTCGTCTTGCCCGACCCGGATGCGCCGACGACCCCGCGCGTCCGGCCCCGAGCCAGCGCCAGATCGACGTGCTCGAGCACGCTCCGTCCGTCGTACCGAGCGCCGAGGTCCTCGCCGACGAGCACCGGCTCAGGGGCGGCTGACGAGGCCGGAGGCACGGCGTGCCCGGCAGGACCGGCGCCGACCGCGGGACCGGCGCCGACCGCGGGACCGGCGCCGACCGCGGGACCGGCGCCGACCGCGGGACCGGCAGGCACCGCGGGATCGGCCGTCGCTGCAGGCGGGGCCGCCATCGCGGAACCGGCGGTCCCACCGACCGGATCGGCAACCTCGGAACCCCAGCGCACCGCGACCCGCGCGTGCTCGGCCGCGGCGACGAGCGCCCGCGTCACGGGATGGCGGGGCGTCCGCAGGACGGAGGCGGTGCGCCCGCTCTCCACGATCCTCCCGTCCGTCATGACGGCGACGCGGTCGGCCCAGCCCGCGACGAGGCCCATGTCGTGCGTGATGAGGAGGAGTCCGGCGCCGGTGTCCCGGACCTGCCGCAGGGTCTCCATGACCGTCACGGCGATCCCCGCGTCGAGTGCGGTGGTCGGCTCGTCGGCGATCACGAGTGTGGGACCACCGACGATCGCGGCCGCGATGAGCGCCCGCTGCCGCATCCCGCCGGACAGGGTGTCGGCGCGCCGTCCGTCGCGGGCGAGCGCGGGGTCGAGACCGACCCGGTCGAGCGTGGCGGCGACCCGGTCCAGCCGCTCGCGCGCAGTGAGTCCGGTGTGGAGGCGGAGGGCGTCGGCGACCTCGCGGCCGACGGGGCGGAGCGGGTCGAGCGCGCCGAGGGCCTCCTGGCCGACGTACCCGACGCGATGGCCGCGGATCCGGCGCCACCGTCGCTCCGACGCGGTCCGCAGGTCCGCGCCGTCGAGCTCGAGCCGCCCCGCGGTGACGCGGGCGCCGGGTGTCGAGAGCCCGAGGAGTGCCCGCGCCGTCACCGACTTGCCCGACCCGGACGGGCCGACGAGCGCGACGCACTCGCCGGGCGCGATGCGGAGGTCCACGCCGCTGACGACGGTCCGGCCGTCGATCGCCACGGCGAGGTCGGTGACGTCGAGGACCGGGAGGCCCGCGTCCGGCGTGTCCACGGACGCACCGCCGGCGACGGGTGACCCGCCCGCGCTCACCGCGGTACCCAGAGTCCGCGGAGGCGACGCCCGAGGACGGTGACCGCGGCCGCGGTGACGACGATCGCGAGCCCCGGGAAGGCGCTCGTCCACGGGGCGGTGTCGAGGTAGGTCCGGCCGTCGGCGAGCATCGCGCCCCACTCCGGCGCCGGCGGCGGGGTCCCGAGGCCGAGGTAGCTCAGGGCCGACGCCCACACGACCGCCTGCCCGACGCCGAGGGTGCCGACGGCGACGATCGGCCACAGCGCGGTCGGCAGCACGTGGTGCACGACGATCCACGTCGGGCGACGACCGAGCAGCACGGCGGTCTCGGCCACGGAGGACGCCCGCGCGGTGCGGACGAGCCCCCGGACGATGCGCCCGTACCCGGGGGCGGTGGCGAACCCGACGGCGATCGTCGCGGGGACCGCACCCGGCCCGGTCACGGTGATGACGACGAGCGCGACGAGCAGGATCGGCAAGGCGAACCCGACCTCGAGCACCCGTCCGACCACGGCGTCGGCGATCCGGCCGCCGAGCCCCGCGACGAGCCCGAGGAGGACCCCGGCGACGCCGCCGACGAGTGTCGCGACGACGCCGACGGTCAGCGAGGCGCGGGTTCCGGCGACCACGCGCGCGAGGACGTCGCGGCCCGACTCGTCGGTGCCGAACGGATGGAGCGGGGACGGCGCGAGCAACGCCTGCGCAGGGTGCACCGCCAGCGGGTGGGCGCCGCCGAGTGCGGCCGGCCAGACGGCGGCGAGGACGGCGAGGAGCACCACGACGGCGGCGACGCTCCCGGACGGTCCGAGGGCGCGGACCGTGCGTCGCCATGCGGTGCCCGGCGCGCCGACGGTCGCGGGGACGGCATCGTCCACGTCGGCCGCCGGGAGGCCCGGGTCGACGATCCCGGTCACGGAGCGGCCCGCCCCGTGGTCGGCCGGGGAGCACCCGGGCGGGGCCGGCGAGTGCGTCGGACGGACGAGCCGGTCGGTGCCGTGCGGGTCACCCGCGGGTCGACGACGCGTTCGACGAGGTCCGCGACCGCGAGCACCACGACGTACGCGAGGGCGGACACGAGCGCGATCCCGGCGACCAGGGGCATGTCCCGCTCGGTCACGGCGCCGACGAGACTCCGTCCGATGCCGGGGAGTGCGAACACGGACTCGACGACGACCGCGCCGGACACGAGCGACCCGAAGGCCCAGGCGCTCAGGGCGATCCCCGGCAACGCCGCGTGCCGCAGCAGGTGCCGGGAGAACAGGCCGACGGGGGACTCGCCTCGCGCTCGCGCCGCGAGGGCGAACGCGGACCGCTCGGCGTCGAGCACACCGTCGCGGATCGTCTGCGCCAGGTAGCCGGCCACGGGGACCGCGACCGTGACGGCCGGGAGCACCCATCCGCCGACCGTGCCGTCGCTCACCGCGGGGGCCCATCCGAGCCCGGTCGCGAACACGACGATGAGCACGCTGCCGAGCCAGAAGTGCGGCGTCACGCTCGCCGCGACCGCGATCCCCGACGTCAGGGCGGCGGCGATCCGCCCACGACGGGTCGACCACCACGCGGCGACGACGGCCAACGCCCACGCGACGACGAGTCCGGCGAGCGCGAGCGTCAGGGTGACCGGGAGCTCCTGGGCGAGCAGGGCGGCGACCGGTGTGTGGAAGGTGTACGAGTCGCCGAGCCGCACGGTCGCCAGCCGTCCGAGGAACACCGCGTACTGCACGACGACGGGGCGGTCGAGCCCGTACTCGGCGCGGACGTGCGCGACCGCGGCGGCCGAGGCCTGCGATCCGGGCCCGCCGAGGATCGCCTGCGCGGGGTCGCCGGGGATCGCACGGATCGCGACGAACACGATCGTCGCCACGGCCCAGAGGACGACGACCGCCCCGACGACCCGGCGCGCCAGCCAGGCCGCGGCGGTGCCGAGCCGGACCCGGGGAACGGGGGTGGGCCTCCCGGCCGGAGCGGGCGGACCGGCCGGTCCGACCGGAGCGGCCGGACCGGTCGCGCCGTCCGTCAGTGGTCGATCCACGCGGTCCCGAAGTCCGGGGTGCTCACCGACGTGGTCGTGATGCCGTGGACGCTCGACCGGTACAGGAACTGGTTCTGCTGGTCGTACAGCGGCAGCACGGTGCGGCTCGTGAGGATCCGGTGCTGCGCCTCGGCGTAGAGCGTGGACCGCGTGGTCGGGTCCGTCGTGCGGGCGGCCTGTTCGAGCTCGGCGTCGAGCTGGGGCTCGGACAGCTGCGCGAGGTTCGCGAAGTACCCGGACGGCGCGGGCGTGATGCTCGCGCTGTCGTACAGGATCCGGAGCACGTCCGGGCCGACCTTCGTGTACGGGGCACTCACGACGTCGTAGTGGTTGGCGGCGAGTGCGGCGTACCAGCTGGACAGGTCGAGCTGCTCGATGCGGACGTCGAAGCCGACGGCCTTCTCCGACGCCTGGATCTGCTGGAAGAGGCTGCGCTCGGCCGGGATCGACTGGTTCGTCGACACCGGGAACGTGACGGTGAGCCGCTGGCCGTCCTTCGTGCGGACGCCGTCCGACCCGACCTTCCAGCCGTCCGCGTCGAGCAGGCGCTTCGCGGTCGCGGGCGAGGAGCTGAACAGCCGCTTGTCGCTCACGGCGAGCGGCTCGACGCTCGACAGGACGGAGTACGACCGCTTCGCCGTGCCGAGGAACAGGGACCGGATGCCCGGATCGATCTGCGCGCCGGCGATGAACGCCTTGCGCACCTGCTCGTCCCGGAACACCCCGTGGCCGGAGTTGAGCTCGAGCCGGTTCGAGGCGCCGGGCCGCGGGGCGTCGAGGTCACGGATGCTCCCCGTCGAGCTCGCCGCGTGCAGCTGGTCGGGCTGGGCGTTGTCGATGACGTCGACCTGGCCGGACTTCAGCGCCGCGTAGCGCGAGGTCGAGTCGGGCAGGAACCGCCAGGTGATCCCGGACAGCCGGGGCTTCGTGCTCGAGTTCCCGAGCGGCGTGAAGTGCGTGTTCCGGGTGAGGCTGACGTGGTCGCCGTGCACCCACTTCGTCACCACGAACGGACCCGTCCCCACCGGGCTGGCGCAGTTGGTCGCCTGCGAGCGGGCCAGCGCCGTCGGCGACTCGATCCCCACCCACGGCTGCGACAGCGACTCGAGCAGGGCGCTGTCCGGGCGGCTGAGGCGCAGCGTCACCGTGTGGGCGTCGGTCGCGGTCGCCGTCGCGATCGCGCCGAGGGCCAGGTACCCGGTGCTCGATGCCGTCGCCGGGTCCTGCACGTGCTCGATGTTCCGGACGACGGCGGCCGCGTCGAACGGCGTCCCGTCGCTGAACGTGACGCCCTCGCGCAGGTGGAAGGTCCAGGTGCGGCCGTCGCTGCTCGTGGTCCAGCTCGTCGCGAGGGCGGGCTGCGCCTTCCGGTCGCTGCCCATGGTGACGAGCTCCTCGATGTACTGCGACGCGAGGAGCGCCTGCGGGTAGTTGCCACCGACGTGCGGATCGAGGCAGGTCGGTTCGGCGTCGCCGGACGCGTACACGAGCGTCCCGCCGTGCGTGGGCGTGCTGCTGGCGCTCGGGCTCCCGCCGGAACACGCGGCGACTGCCAGGAGGACCGCGGTCGCGCCCGCCACGGTCGTCGCGGTGCGCGCGACGCGCTTCGAGCGGGTGCGGATCAGCGGGGGAGCGACCGCGGTGCGAACGGCGGAGGCGAGTTTGTGTACCGAGTCCAAGAACATGTCCGGGTGAGTCTAGCGGTTGAATGGGGCATGGCCGATCCGGAGGACCCACAGGCGGAGCGTGTGCGCCGAGCCGGCCGCCCGCGGCGCTCCTCGGCAGTGGTGCTCGCCGACGCCGCCGCCGAGCTCTTCCTCGAGCAGGGGTACGCCGGCACGACGGTCGACCACATCGCGCAGCGCGCCGGGGTGAGTCGCGCCACGTTCTTCAACTACTTCACCGCGAAGTCCGACGTCATGTGGCTGGAACTCGACGAGGCCGTGCGCGAGATCCCCGCGCTCCTCCGCGTGTCCGAGGAGCGCTCGCCGGTCCGGGCCGTCGAGGACGCCCTGCTCGCCGCGGCCCGGCGGCACGACCCCCAGCGGGTGCCGTGGTCGATCGCCCAGGCCGAGGTCATGCGGATCGGCCCCGAGCTGGTGCAGAGCGCCGCGGCCCGGATCATGGGGCAGCACAGTGCGGTCGCCGCGTTCGTCGCCGACCGCACGGGCGAGCGTCCGAGCGGGTTGTGGCCGCAGACGGTCAGCGGCGCGATGCTCGGCGCGGCGGCCGCGGCGTTCGGGGTGTGGGTCGCCGACGGGGTCGGGCGTGGACCCCTCGTCGAGTACGTGGCCGCGGCGCTGACCCCCGTCGCCGCGGGACTCGACGCGTAGCACGCCCGCTGGACCCGTCCGGCGTCCCCTCGGGATCGTCCGGTGCTCCCTCGCCCCAGGTCGGCGCTCAGACGGCCACGGCGACCGGTCGTCGGTGCCGACGCGCGAGCCCCGCGCCCGCCCAGCGGTCCCCGGCGACCGCGAGCGCGAGGAGCGTCACGGCGGCCACCGCGAACGGTACCGGTCCGGTGTGCGGGAACCCCCACTGCACGAGCAACGGCCAGTGGAACACGTACAGCCCGTACGAGATCGACGCCAGGAACGCGGACGGCGCCGCGACGCGGGCGAGGCCCCGGCCGAGCGCAGCGGCGAGGGCGGGCCGTGCCCGCAGCGTCGGAGCCACGACCGCGACGAGCGTCACCAGGGCCGTGGCCACACCGAAGTGCCGGACCATGAGCAGGGGGTAGGCCGCGAATCCGCCCCCGGTACCCGAGCGGAGCGTCGTGCCCACGGCGAGCGCCGTGAGTGCCGTGAGCCAGAGCAGCTCCGGGGCGAGCGCGCGCGGACCGACCCGGTCCTGGAGGAACGCACGCGCCATCGCCGCGCCGGCCCACCACACGAGCAGGTACGCGAGCACGAGCACGGCGTGCCCGGGGTGCACCGTGTAGGCCGCGAACGCCGCGAGCGACACCGCGCCGACGAGGTGGGGGGTCAGTCGCGGCCACCGGTGCAGTGCCGACGCGAGGAGCGGGAACACCAGGTAGAACGCGATCTCGTACGACAGCGACCACAGGGCGAGGTTGTGGAACGGCGGGTCGACGATGACCCCCGGCTTCAGCGCCCCGTTGTCCTGCAGCGCCACGAGGGTGCCGAGGACCTGCCCGGGGTGGAACTCGGCCACGAGGTCGCGGTCCGCCGCCGCGACCCCGATCGACAGCACCAGTGCGAGCACGAGCGGCGGGTAGATCCGACGGAGACGCCGGAACAGGTACGCGCCGACCCCGCCGCGCCGGTCGAACTCGTTGGCGTACACGACGAATCCGCTGAGCAGGAAGAAGACCATGACGGCCTCCTGCCCGAACGCGAACACGTCGCGCAGGACCACGGGTCCGCCGTAGGCGTTGACCGACACGAGGTGGTGGGCGACGACCTCGAGCGCCGCGAGTCCGCGCACCGCGTCGAGGAACACCCGCAGGCCGCGGGGGAGTGCCGGTCGCGCCATCGGGACCTCCCGTCCGTCGACGCTGATGGTCCTCGGGGGCCGGTGGGGCGGTTCCCAGCACCCCTGGGACGGTCGTGGAGGCCCGGTCAGGCGCGGAGGGTGCGCCCGTCGCCCGTGGCGACCTCCTCGAGGGTGCCGTCCTCGACGATCTCCGGCACGTCGCCGTCGTTGTCCGGCACCAGGCTCGCGTCGCCCGGCTGCGAGAGCGTGAGCACGGCCTCCTCGATGTAGGGGCTCGACTCGAGCTGTTCCTCGACCGCACGCAGCCGGAGCGCGACCTGCTCCTCGCGCTCGTTGCCCGCCATGTCGATCGCCGCGACGAGGTACACCCGGCTCGGCCCGACGAACTCGAGGTGCAGGTACGTCACACGCTCCACCTCGGGCTTGCGGAGGATCTCCGCGAGCACGGCGTCCTCGAGCTCGGGCGACGTCGACTCCCCGATGAGGAACCGCCGGTTCCGGTCGATGAGCACCACCGCGACCACGCCGAGCAGCACCCCGACGGCGATCGAGCCGAGCGCGTCCCACACGGCCGACCCGGTCAGCTGGTGCAGGAGCAGGCCGAGGAACGCGAGGACGAGACCGACGAGTGCCGCCGAGTCCTCGGCGAACACCGCGCGGAGCGTCGGGTTCGAGGACTGGAGCACGTGCCGGAGGATCGGCACCCGGCGTCGGGTCGCCGCGCCGTGGGCCTGCCGGAACGCCTGCAGGAAGCTCGTGCCCTCGAGGCACGCGGAGACCGCGAGCACGATGTAGCCGATGAGGACGTCACGCGGCGGTTCGTCCGAGGTCAGCTCGCTGATCCCGTGGTAGATCGACACGATCGCGCCGGCCGTGAACAGCCCGAACGCCGCGAACATCGACCAGATGTAGGTCTCGCGGCCGTAGCCGAGCGGGTGGTCGGCGTCGCGCTGCTTGGCGCCCCGGCGCTCGGCGATGAGCAGGAAGATCTCGTTGCCGGTGTCCGCCCACGAGTGCGCCGCTTCGGCGACCATCGACGCCGAACCGGTCAACAACGACGCGAACGTCTTGGCGAGGGCCACGAGCAGGTTCGCGGCGAAGGCGATGACGACCGTGAGCAGGCTCTCGGGCTTCGGGGCGCCCGAGGCCGCCGCGTCCGGGTGGTTCGTGCTCTTGCGGTCCTCGGTCGCGTCGCTCACCATGCCCCCAGTCTGCTCCGCGGGCGGTACGATCGTCCCAGCGGCGTCGATCCGGCCATCACCGGGGAGCCTTCGGAAGAACACCATCCGTCCTCCGCGAGCGTCCCCGGGCGCGAGCGGGAGTCGGGCGGCCACTAGAACCGAACGGGTCGGGTCCGTCACAGCCTGAGCAACGAGCGGTGGTCCGCGCGACGGGAGCAGTGCCTCCCGGCCGTGGCCGCAAGCGAGGTGGTACCGCGCCGCCGGGTCGAGTCGACCGGGTGGCGTCCTCGTCGACAGCACGCACACGACCACTCGCCGAGGACCAGATGCGCTACCCCTTGAACGACCCGGACGCCGCCGGCGTCACCCCGTCCCCCTCGTTCCCCGAGGTCGAGCGCGGCGTCCTCGCCTTCTGGCAGCGCGACGACACGTTCCGGGCGTCGGTCGAGCAGCGGCAGGGCTGCGACGAGTGGGTGTTCTACGACGGCCCGCCGTTCGCGAACGGACTCCCGCACTACGGGCACCTGCTCACCGGCTACGCCAAGGACGTCTTCCCGCGGTTCCAGACGATGCGCGGCAAGCAGGTGCACCGCCGCTTCGGGTGGGACACCCACGGACTGCCGGCCGAACTCGAGGCCATGCGCCAGCTCGGCATCACCGAGAAGCACGAGATCGACGACATGGGCATCGACGTGTTCAACGCGGCGGCGCGTCGGTCAGTGCTCCAGTACACCGACGAGTGGCGCGACTACGTCACCCGCCAGGCACGCTGGGTCGACTTCGACGACGACTACAAGACGCTCGACGTCACGTTCATGGAGAGCGTGCTGTGGGCGTTCAGGTCCCTCTGGGACAAGGGCCTGGCGTACGAGGGCTTCCGCGTGCTGCCCTACTGCTGGAACGACCAGACGCCGCTGTCGAACCACGAGCTCCGGATGGACGACGACGTCTACCAGCAGCGCCAGGACCAGTCGGTGACCGTCGCGTTCCCGTTCACCGGCGCCCGCGCCGAGGAGCTCGGGCTCTCGGGCGTCCGCGCGCTCGCGTGGACGACGACGCCGTGGACCCTGCCGACGAACGCGGCGCTCGCCGTGGGCCCCGCCATCGAGTACGTGGTCGTGCCGGCCGGTCCGGACGGCGCGGCCGACGGGACCGCGGCAGGCACCGCGTCGTTCCTGCTCGCCGGCGACACGCTCGCCGCGTACGCCAAGGACCTCGGCTACGGCTCCGCCGAGGAGGCCCGTGCCGCGGTCACCCGCACCGTCACCGGTGCCGAGCTCGACGGCGTCGCGTACGAGCGGCTGTGGGACTTCTACGTCGACGTCGAGGGCATGGAGAACGCCTGGCAGGTGCTCGTCGCCGAGTACGTCGCCACGGGCGAGGGCACGGGCATCGTGCACCAGGCACCGGCCTACGGCGAGGACGACCAGGCCGTCTGCTCGGCGGCGGGCATCCCGACGATCCTCTCCCTCGACGACGGCGGGCTGTTCCTGCCGCAGGTGGACCTCGTCGCGGGCCAGCTGTGGTCCGACGCGAACAAGCCGCTGACGCAGGAGCTCCGCGCGATGGGTCGCCTGCTCCGGGTCGCCTCGTACGAGCACAGCTACCCGCACTGCTGGCGCTGCCGGAACCCGCTCATCTACAAGGCCGTGTCGAGCTGGTTCATCCGGGTCACCGATTTCCGGGACCGCATGGGCGAGCTCAACGAGCAGATCACCTGGGTGCCCGAGAACGTCAAGGACGGCCAGTTCGGCAAGTGGGTCGAGGGCGCTCGTGACTGGTCGATCTCGCGCAACCGGTACTGGGGTTCGCCGATCCCGGTGTGGAAGAGCGACGACCCCGCGTACCCGCGCGTCGACGTGTACGGATCCCTCGCCGACCTCGAACGCGACTTCGGGCGCCTGCCCCTGAACGACGCCGGCGAGCCGGACCTGCACCGCCCGTTCATCGACGAGCTGACGAGGCCGAACCCCGACGACCCGACCGGCCGCTCCACGATGCGCCGGATCACCGACGTGTTCGACGTCTGGTTCGACTCCGGGTCGATGCCGTACGCCCAGGTGCACTACCCCTTCGAGAACCGCGAGTGGTTCGACACCCACAACCCGGCCGACTTCATCGTCGAGTACATCGGACAGACGCGCGGCTGGTTCTACGTCATGCACGCGCTGGCGACGGCCCTGTTCGACCGTCCGGCGTTCTCGAACGTCATCAGCCACGGCATCGTGCTCGGGTCCGACGGCCAGAAGATGTCGAAGAGCCGGCGGAACTACCCCGACGTCAACGAGGTCTTCGACCGCGACGGCGCCGACGCCATGCGGTGGTTCCTCATGTCGTCCTCCGTGATCCGCGGTGGGAACCTCGTCGTCACCGAAGAGGGGATCCGCCAGGGCGTCCGCGAGTTCCTGCTGCCCCTCTGGTCGACGTACTACTTCTTCACCCTCTACGCGAACGCGTCGGGGGACGACGGGTACCACGCCACCTGGCGCACCGACTCGACGGACGTGCTCGACCGGTACCTGCTCGCGCGCACCCGGCAGCTCGTGCTCGACGTCACGGCGCACCTCGAGGCCCTCGACACCCCGCTGGCCACCCTCGCGGTCCGCGACTTCGCCGACGTCCTCACGAACTGGTACGTCCGGCGGTCCCGTGACAAGTTCTGGGCGGGTGCCGGGTCCTCGGACGCTGCCCGCGATGCCTTCGACACGCTGTACACGGTCCTCGAGACCCTGACGCGCGTCGCTGCGCCGCTCGCGCCGCTCGTCGCGGACGAGGTCTGGAGGGGCCTCACCGGTGGGCGCAGCGTCCACCTCGAGGACTGGCCGGACGCCGAGGCGTTCCCCGCCGACGACGCCCTCGTCGCCGCGATGGACCGCGTCCGCGACGTCGCGTCGAAGGGCCTCGCGCTCCGCAAGGCGACCGGCAAGCGGGTCCGTCTGCCGCTCGCGACCCTGACCGTCGTCACCGCGGATCCCGCCGGGCTCGAGCCGTTCGCCGACATCCTCCGCGACGAGCTGAACGTCAAGCGCGTCGTGCTCGAGCAGCAGGCCGAGCAGTCGCTGGCGCAGTACGGCATCGAGCGGAAGCTCACGGTGAACGCCCGTGCCGCGGGTCCCCGCATCGGCAAGCTCGTGCAGCAGGTGATCCCGGCGGCCAAGCGCGGTGACTGGACCGCCACCGCCGACGGCGTCACGGTCGGCGGTGTCGACCTGGTCGAGGGGGAGTACACGCTCGACCTCACCGTGGCCGACCCGACGAGCGCGGTGGCGTTCCTCGAGGGCAGTGGCTTCGTCGTGCTCGACACCGTGACGACCCCGGAGCTGGAGGCCGAGGGCCTGGCCCGCGACGTCGTGCGTGCGGTGCAGCAGGCGCGTCGGGACGCCGGGCTCGACGTCAGCGACCGCATCGTCCTGCGCCTCGAGGCCGACGAGGCTGCGAGCAGCGCGATCGAGGCGCACCATGGACTCATCGCGCAGGAGACCTTGAGCAGCCGGCTCGAGCAGGTCGTCTCCGCGCTGGACGACGACGACCCCGGCGTCGAGCACGTCGGCGACGGCGCGCTCGTCCGGGTGGAGGTGACCCGCGTTGGCTGAGATCGGCAACGGTACGAACCCCTACGGCGACGACGACGCGTACGACGAGGACGGCGAGCCCGTCGCCGGGACTCCACGTCCGGTGACGGCGGGCGTCCCCGTGCCGCACGGGCCCGAGGACGACGGCGTCGCCCAGGTCGAGTCGGAGCTGTACGCCCGCATCGGGGAACAAGCCCCCGAGCGTCGGCTGGCCGCGACCCGGCGTGCCGTCGAGCTGCTCGGCGACCCGCAGCACGCGTTCCCGGTCATCCACATCACCGGCACGAACGGCAAGACGTCGACCGCCCGGATGATCGAGAGCATCGTGCGCGCGCACGGGCTCCGCACCGGACTCATGACGAGCCCGCACCTCGTGTCCATCCGAGAGCGCATCGTCATCGACGGCGAGCCCATCCGGCCCGAGTCGTTCGTCGAGAACTGGCGCGACATCCAGCCGTACCTGACCATGACCGACGACGAGCTCCGCGCCGCCGGACAGCAGCCGCTCACGTTCTTCGAGGCGCTCACGGTCCTCGCGATCGCGTGCTTCGCGGACGCGCCGGTCGACGTCGCCGTGATCGAGGTCGGCATGGGCGGGGAATGGGACTCCACGAACGTGGTCGACGGCCAGGTGGCGGTGTTCACCCCGATCGCGATCGACCACGCCAAGCATCTCGGCAACACCGTGGCCGAGATCGCCCGGACCAAGGCCGGGATCATCAAGCCCTCGGCGGCGGTCGTCAGCGCGCGGCAGACGCCGGAGGCCCTGGGGGAGCTCGAGCGTGCGGCGGCCCTGAGCGAGGCGACGCTCGCCGTCGAGGCGACCTCCGGCCCGAACGGCGGCTTCCGTGTGCTGTCGGACACCCCGGCCGTCGGCGGTCAGCTCGTCAGCGTCCAGGGCGTCGCCGGACGGTACGACGACCTGTTCGTGCCGCTCTTCGGTGCCCACCAGGCCGAGAACGCCGCGGTGGCGATCGCCGCCGTCGAGTCGTTCCTCGGTCGCGGATCGCAGCCCCTCGACGAGGACGTCCTCAGCGAGGGCCTCGCGGCAGCGACGTCGCCCGGCCGTCTCCAGCCGATCGCCCAGCAGCCGACCGTGGTCGTCGACGCCGCACACAACCCGCACGGCGCCCGGGCCCTGGCCGAGGCCCTGCCCGTCGCGTTCCCGTCCGACCACGTGGTCGGCGTCCTCGGCGTCCTCGCGGACAAGGACGCCCGCGGCATCGTCCGCGCGCTCAAGGGCGTCGTGGCCACGTTCGTCGTCACGCAACCGCCCGGTCCCAGGGCCCTCGACGCCGACGCGTTCGCCGCGATCGTCGTCGACGAGGTCGGCCCGGATCGGGTGGTCGTCGAGCCCGACGTCGAGGCCGCCCTGGCCGAGGCACGGACCCTCGCCGAGGACGCCGACGCCGAGGCGGACCTGGCCGAGGGGGAGCCGGGCGCCATGGTCCTCGTCGCGGGCTCCATCGTGCTGATCGGTCGGGTCATGGACCTGGTCCACGGCGAAGGCGAGTCGGCATGACGGACGCTCCCCGGACCTCCCCGCCGGCCCGCGGCACACGGATGCGGCGTCCCCGCCCCCCGCGCGGCGCCCGCGAGAGCCTGCTGTCGATCGTCCTCGTGCTCGAGGCCGTGGTGTTCTTCTTCCCGATGCTCGTCGTGTTCGGCAAACACGAACTCCCGCCGGCCGCGGCGTTCGGCGGCGGTCTCGGCTTCATGGTCGTGCTCGCCATCGCCTCCCGGCTGACCGGTCGCCCCGCCGGTGTAGGGTTCGGATGGCTGCTGCAGGCGGCCATCATCGCCACCGGCTTCGTGGAACCGTTCATGTTCGTCGTGGGCGCCATGTTCCTGGCGTTCTGGATCTACTGCTTCGTCAAGGGTGGTCAGCTCGACCGGACGAATGCGGCCCGCGCGGCGGCCCTCGGCGAGGACCCCGCACCGGGCACCGACGCCGGCGCCTGACCGTCGCCGCCGCACACCGACCACATCCACCCCCGAACCCAGGGAGCAATGCGTGTCCGACCTCGAAGAGACCCTCGTCCTCGTCAAGCCCGACGGCGTCGCCCGCCAGTTGACCGGGGAGATCCTCCGCCGCATCGAGGCGAAGGGCTACGAGATCGTCGACCTGAAGATGCTGACGGCGTCCCGCGACCTGCTCAGCGCCCACTACGAGGAGCACCAGGGCAAGCCGTTCTTCGAGCCCCTCGTCGAGTTCATGGAGTCCGGGCCGATCGTCGCCGTCCGCGTCGCGGGCAACGGCGTGATCGCCGGCTTCCGCTCGCTCGCGGGCACCACCGATCCGACCTCGGCCGCGCCGGGCACGATCCGCGGCGACCTCGGGCGCGACTGGGGTCTCAAGGTGCAGCAGAACCTCGTGCACGGCAGCGACTCGCCCGAGTCCGCCGCGCGCGAGCTCGGTCTCTGGTTCGCCTGACCCGCTGTTCCGCGTCTTCCCGACAGGCCCGTCGTCGTCCGACAACGGGCCTGTCGCCGTATCCGCGGGCATGCGATGCGCGGGCATCTGACGACGTCACCCCTGTCGTCCGACACCCGCGCCGGCGAGACGAGCACCCGCACCGGGCGTGACCGGGAGGCCCGACACCACCCGGGGGAGGGAGCGGACACCCGAGGCGGAACGACGACGGGCCGCCCCCATCGGGACGGCCCGTCGTCGCACGGCTGACGGTCGCCGCGGGGCTGGCCCGCGGCGACCGTGCGATCAGCCCGCCGAGGGCGTGGCGGTCGGCGTCGCGGTCGAGCTGCCCGAGGAACCCACGGCCTGCTCGGCGACCTGCTCCACGAACGACGAGAAGGCCGACGTGTCGGTCAGCGACCCGGTGTACTGCTGCCCGTTGACGAGGACGAGCGGGGTGCCGGTGAGCTTCTTGACGTCGGAGTTCGGGATCTTGTCGTTGAGCGTCCGGTTCGTGACGTCGGCGACCCACCCCTTGAACGTGCCGTTGTGGATGCAGCTCGGGATGTTCTCGTTCGTCGCGCCAGCGGCCTTGACGAGGCTGACGATCTGGTCGTCGGTCAGACCCTTGGTCTGCTCGCTCGGTTGCTTCTTGTAGAAGCGCTGGTTCACGGCGAGGAACTTGTTCGGCTCGTAGTTCGCGACACAGGCGGCAGCGTTGGTGGCGCGGGTCGAGTACTTGGTTCCGAGGGAGCTCGCGTCGAGCAGCGCGAACGGATGGAGCTCGAGCGTGGCGTACCCGGCGGTGACCCACTGCTTGATCTGCGTCATGTTCGTCGTCTCGAACTGGTTGCAGTACGGGCACATGTAGTCCTCGTAGACCACGATGTTGATCGTGTCCTTGTGGGCTGCCGTCTTGGTGGCCGTCGGCTCCGCGCCGGCCTTCGTCGCACCCGTGGTGACCGCGGTGATCGACTTGCCGTTGCCGTGCAGCAGGATGCCGTCGCTCGCCATGTTCTTGGGGCCGGGGCCCGCGGGCTGGATCGAGTTGACGACGACGAGCACGACGATCGCGGCGACGGCGAGGACCACGACGGCGATCCCGCTCTGCAGGAACAGCCGGTTGCGGCGTCTGCGCTGTTGTTCTCGCTCGCGCATCGCCCGCGCGTGCTCGCGGGCTGCTTCGCGCCGTGCCTTCTTGGAGGAGTTGTCGCCTGCGGTGCTCATCGGCAACAACCGTAACGGGTGCTGGAGGGGGTCGAGCGCGGCTCGGCTGACAAACCTCCCAGAAGTGCGTGACGCGTCATCGACGCCGGTGCGCGGGGCGTCGACATCAGGCCGGTGTCGCGGTGCGGACCGGTCGTACGCGATCAGAAGAGGATGGCCCGCAGCGTCGGGAACATGATGAGGATCACGAGGACGATCACGACGTAGTTGACGAGCACGATGAGCCAGGAGAACGGGAGGACCGCCTGGCCGATCCGACGTCCGCGTTCGCCGAGGTTCCCCCGCGCCAGGTTCCAGCACGTGAACACCCAGAACATCGGGATCGTCATGGACCAGACGAGCATGCACCAGGGGCAGAGCGCACCGATCGACCACACCGTCTGCGTGAAGAGCCACGTCACGAACACCCACGCCAGGAACACCCCGGCGTTGAACGCCACCCAGAACCAGCGGGCCGCGACGACGCCGGCCAACAGCATCACCGCGACGGCGATCGGTGCCACGAACCCCGAGACGCCGAGGATCGGGTTCGGGAACCCGAACAGATGTGCCTGGTGGCTCGCCATGACGTTCGAGCAGCTGATGAAGGGGTTGACGTCGCATCCCAGTGCCTGCTTGGGGTGTTCCAGCAGTTGGTACTCGTCGACGACGAGCCGGAAGGCGCCGTACAACCCGCCCGCCCCGGTGACGAGGAGGAACACGGCCATGGCCACGGGTGGACGACGGAGGGCTTCGCGGGACGTCACGAGCGCCATCATCGCATGCACGTTCGGCGTTCCCATGGGCGGGCGTGCGATAATCGATGGGTCGACGGTCCCGTACCGTCGATGACGAAGAGCTTTCCGGGCCCGGTGCCCGGACAACGAAGCGCCGTGAGAGGGCGCGCGCGACCGTGGTGCTGCCCCGTACGGAGCGGCACCGGCCGCTTGGAGCGAGCGCGGGGGCGTAGTCGCCGCCCGCCGAGGATTCCCGCCGGTCACATGCTGACCAGGCCGGGCTGAGGAGTGCACCAGTCGATGGTGGAGCAGAACGACAACAACAACGAAGACGGTACGAAGCGCCGCGGGCGCCTGTTCGGCAGCCGCCGGGCACGGTCCCACGGACCGGACGACCACGTCGCCGACCGGGAGGCCCGGGCGACGCCCGTCACGCCGCCCGCGTCCGACGCGGAGGACCCCGGGGAGCTCTCGGCACCGGTGGCGTCGATCGACGCCCCGGACGCCGCGCGCGTCGTCGTCGACGAGGGCGACTCGGTGACCTCCGTGGTCGACGAGGCCGCGTCGGTGACGACGGTGGTCGACGAGGCCGCGCAGGTGACGACGGTGATCGACGAGGTCGAGTCGGTGACGACGATGGTCGACGCGGTCACGGTCGTGACGGCGACGGAGGCGGTGCCCCTCGACCTCGCTGAGGACACGGCAGCCGACCTCGCCCCGGAGGCGACGGGGTCGGGTGTCACCGATCTGCCGGATGCGGAGCCCACCGGCGCCGGGCAGCCGGAGGCCGAGCCGTCGACGGCGGAGGAGTCCGCGGCCGAACCCGCCCCGACGTACCCGGTCGCGACGAGCACGACGAGCCTCATCTTCCATGCGCCCGTGCTGCCGGACCTGCCCGAGCGGTTCCAGCCGGACGACGAGCCGGACCGCGACCGTGACCGTGACCGTGACCGCGACCTCGTCGAGTCGCCGAGCACCCGCCGTCGATCGCGTCGTCGCGGGGCCGCCGCGCAGGACGACCAGCAGGCCGACGACTCGGGCGTGCAGCAGCAGCGGCAGCCCAAGCAGAAGCGTGAGCCGGAGCTCATCACCGAGCCGCAGCGCATCAAGGGGTCGACGCGGCTCGAGGCGAAGAAGCAGCGTCGCCGTGACGGCCGTGACGCCGGTCGCCGCCGTCAGGTCATCACCGAGGACGAGTTCCTCGCCCGCCGCGAGAGCGTCGACCGCCAGATGATCGTCCGCTCGCAGGCGGACCGCATCGAGATCGGCGTGCTCGAGGACGGCGTCCTCGCGGAGCACTACGTCACGAAGAACCACAACGTCTCGCTCATCGGGAACGTCTACCTCGGCAAGGTGCAGAACGTGTTGCCGAGCATGGAGGCCGCGTTCGTGGACATCGGCCGCGGGCGGAACGCGGTGCTGTACTCGGGCGAGGTCGACTGGGACTCCGTCGAGACGGGCAACCAGCCCCGCCGCATCGAGCTCGCGCTCAAGCCCGGCGACAAGGTCCTCGTGCAGGTGACGAAGGACCCGGTCGGCCACAAGGGCGCCCGCCTGACGAGCCAGATCTCACTCCCGGGGCGCTACCTGGTCTACGTGCCGAACGGCTCGATGAACGGGATCTCGCGCAAGCTGCCCGACACCGAGCGCGCGCGCCTCAAGAAGATCCTCAAGGAGGTCCTGCCGGAGCACGCGGGTGTCATCGTGCGCACCGCGGCCGAGGGAGCGACCGAGGAGCAGCTCACGCGCGACGTCACCCGGCTCACGAGCCAGTGGGAGGCGATCCAGAACAAGGTGCAGAACGGCCAGGCGCCGGTGCTGCTCCACAGCGAGCCCGACCTCCTCGTCAAGATCGTGCGCGACGTCTTCAACGAGGACTTCTCGAAGCTGATCATCGACGGTGATGCCGCCCGCGCCGTCATCGACGAGTACCTCTCGGCGGTGGCGCCGGACCTCAAGGACCGCGTCGAGCTCTACGAGGGCCCCGACTCGTTCGAGGAGCACCGGCTCAACGAGCAGATCGAGAAGGCCCTGGACCGCAAGGTCTGGCTGCCGTCCGGCGGCTCACTGGTGATCGACCGTACCGAGGCGATGACCGTGGTCGACGTCAACACGGGCAAGTTCGTCGGGTCCGGGGGCAACCTCGAGGAGACCGTCACGAAGAACAACCTCGAGGCGGCCGAGGAGATCGTGCGTCAGCTCCGACTGCGCGACATCGGCGGCATCATCGTGGTCGACTTCATCGACATGGTGCTCGAGTCCAACCGCGACCTCGTGCTCCGCCGTCTCGTCGAGTGCCTGAGCCGTGACCGGACGAAGCACCAGGTCGCCGAGGTCACCTCGCTCGGCCTCGTGCAGATGACCCGCAAGAAGATCGGCGTCGGCCTGCAGGAGTCGTTCGCCGAGGTGAACGCCAAGGTCAACGACAACACGAACGAGTCCTCGCCGAAGGGTGGCCGGAGCGGTCGCAAGGGCCGGGGCAACGGCGGTGGCCAGGGCAACGGCAACGGCAACGGCAGCGGCAACGGCAACGGCCAGCAGTCGTCGCAGCAGGCGCACCAGATCACCGAGGACGTCAAGAACGCGCTCTCGCGGATCGCCGCATCGACCATCCCGCACGACGACGCCGCTGCGACGGCTGCGAGCGGCACCGCGCCGACGAGCGCGAGCCAGCTCGAGGAGGCTCTGGACAGCGCCAGCGGAGCCACACCGGGTGAGGCCGACGCCGGTACGGGGACGACGCGATCGCAGCGCCGCTCCCGTCGCGGGGACCGGAACGAGCGCGGCGATCGGAACGACCGTTCCGACCGGAACGAGCGTGCCGACCGGGACGAGCGTGCCGACGGGGAGGGGCGCACCGAGCGCACCGAGCACGCTCCGTCCGCCGACGCGACCGTGGAGCAGCCGACCGAGGTGACACGGCAGCAGCCCGCAGCGCCGCACGAACCGGCGACGCCCGAACCGGTGTCGGCGACCCGTGAGCCGGCGTCGACGGGGTCTCGTCGGGTGAGCACGACGGCGACCGTGTCCCCGACCGAGTCCGTCGCGATCCTCGACATCCCGCTCTCCGCGGCGCCGGTCCGACAGCCCCGGCCGGTGAGCACCGAGGCAGCCGAGTCCCTCCTGGACTCCGTCCTCCAGGCGCTCCCCGAGCCGAAGCAGCCCGGCCAGGGGCGCAACCGGTCCCGCAGGGTGACGTCGGGGAGCATCAGCGCACCCGCGACGACCAGCGGCGCAACCGACGCCGGCGGTGCTGACGACGCGGGCGACCCCGACGGCGGGCCGGTCATCCTCGGGCGGTGACCGCAGCGCGGGACTGAGCCCGGGCCTCCCGGCAGACGGCCGACGCGGCCGACGACGAACGCGACCTCCCCCCGACGGGGCGGGGTCGCGTTCGTCGTTCCGCGGTAGCGTTTCCTGACCGTCGACCGGTGCCGCGTGCCGCGGCCGCCCACCGCCACCGCAGAGGAGAGCCCGCGTGTCCGATCCGACCGACGACCACCAGCAGCCGGTCGGGGGAGCGCCCGGGTTCCCGAGAGACGGCCGTGCCCCGTCGCAGGGTGACCACCACCGGATGCCGGGCGCGGCCGGCCCCGCGCCGTCGTGGTCGTCCGTCCCGGGTCCGTCGGTTCCGGGTCCGTCGGTTCCGGGTCCCTCGGTTCCGCGGGTGCCCGGCCCCGGCATCGGGCTCCCGGGCGCCGTCCCCGCATGGCGGAGGAGCAGCCCCACGAGTGTGTTCGCTCGGGAGCGCTCGGGAGCTGGCGTCGCCGCCGCGGCGCTCGCCATCGCGGTGGTCGCGGCGGTCCTGCTCGTGTCGTCCCTGTCCGAGTTCCTCGGCACCCTGTCCTACGCGGGTGCCATGGACTTCGGCGATGAGGGCTTCACCGGCACGCCGCTCGGGTACTTCCTCGTCACCTGGCTGCTCGACCCGCTGGCGTTCTACGTCGTCGCGTTCGTCGTCCTCGCGTTCCTGACCCCGGTGACGCGACGGAGTCCACTGCCGACGATCGTGCTCCGGGCGATCGTCGCCGGGGCGGCGGGGACCGTGGGCATCATGGTCGTCGGCGTGTTCGAGGGCTTCGTCCACGCGGTGAGCGAGCTCGACTGGACCTACCTGCTCACCGACATCCTGACGGACCCCCTGTCCCGCGGCGTCGAGTACACGGCGCTCACCATCACGGCCTGCACGCTCGTCTGGTTGTGGTCAGGACGTCCAGGGCGACGAGGCCGCACCGGCCGTCCGGGGATGCCGGGCATGGTCCCGCCGGCCGACGCCGTGCCGGTGGCCACGATCCCGCCGCAGGCGCCGGCCTGGCAGGCGGCTGCTCCGCGCCCGGGTGCGTCGCAGCCGGGAGGCGCGTGGCCGACGGGCGCAGCGCAGCCGGGAGGCGCGTGGCCGACGGGTGCAGCGCAGCCGGGAGGCGCGTGGCCGACGGGCGCAGCGCAGCCGGGAGGCGCGTGGCCGACGGGCGCAGCGCAGCCGGGAGGCGCGTGGACAGCCGATGCGTCCCGGTCGGGAACCCCGTGGCCGACGGGGACGTCGGCTCCCGACGAGTGGCGTGCGACCGACGAGGTCGACCGGGACCGCTGAGGCGCCCTGGGCAGCGGGTCAGTGCCCGGAGCGCTTGTCGCGCTGCGGGACCCGGAGTCCGCTCGCGATGAGCCGGAGGACGAGTTCCCGGCCGGACACGGCGAGGGCCCCGAGCGCGACGAGTTCGTCGTGCCGGGCCGCGGGGACGTCGTAGTGGTCGTGGTCGAACGCGCGGCGGGGCAGGCCGGCGCGGGCCGCGAAGGCGTGGAGCTCGTCGTAGGACTCGTCGCTCACCAGGTGCGACCAGACCGTGTCGTGCGCGGGCCAGACGGGAGGGTCGATGAGCACGGTCACCCGGAGGAGCCTACGGCGTGGCGCGCGTTTGACCGGACCGGGAGCCATCGAGTACCCTTGGTTGTTGGTGTCCGCGAGGCCTCATGCCCGCGTCGACCGCGTCGGCGACGGCACCGCAGACTTCCCTCCAGCAGAGTACGTAAGGAATTCCACGTGGTTTACGCAGTTGTGCGCGCCGGCGGCCGTCAGGAAAAGGTCGAGGTCGGCACCGTCCTGAACATCGACCGCATCAAGGGCGACGAGAACGGCACCATCCAGCTCGCGCCGGTGCTCCTCGTGGACGGCGACAAGGTCACCTCCGCGGCGAGTGACCTCGCCGGCGTGACGGTCACGGCCGAGGTCCTGAACGACCTCCGTGGCCCGAAGATCGTCATCCAGAAGTTCAAGAACAAGACCGGGTACAAGAAGCGTCAGGGCCACCGCTCGGAGCTCACCCGCGTCAAGATCACCAAGATCGCGTAAGGCGGAAGAACAATGGCACACAAGAAGGGTGCGAGTTCCACTCGCAACGGTCGTGACTCGAACGCGCAGCGCCTCGGCGTGAAGCGCTTCGGCGGACAGGTCGTCAACGCGGGCGAGATCATCCTCCGCCAGCGTGGCACCCACTTCCACCCGGGCGCCAACGTCGGCCGTGGCGGCGACGACACGCTCTTCGCGCTCACCGCGGGCGCCGTCGAGTTCGGCACCAAGGGCGGCCGCAAGGTCGTCAACATCGTCAACGCCTGATCGCACGACGACACACTCCACGAGAAGGGCGGGCCGAGTGCCCGCCCTTCTTCGCTTTCCCGCCGGGTGCGGCGCCCTCGGTCCGGCGCCCCTGGCACCAGCTCCGTGAGGACACCATGGCCACCTTCGTCGACCACGTCACCCTGCACCTGACCGCGGGCAACGGCGGCAACGGCTGCGTCTCGGTCCGCCGCGAGAAGTTCAAGCCCCTCGCCGGGCCCGACGGCGGCAACGGCGGGAACGGCGGGGACATCGTCCTCGTCAGCGACCCGCAGGTCACGACCCTGCTCGGGTACCACCGGTCGCCCCACCGCTCCAGCCGGAACGGACAGCCCGGCATGGGCGACATGCGCAGCGGCACGAGCGGCGAGGAGCTCGACCTCCCGGTGCCCGTCGGCACCGTCGTGTACGACGAGCGTGGCGAGCAGATCGCCGACATGGACCGCCCGGGGATGCGCGTCGTCGTCGCGCAGGGCGGCCAGGGTGGCCTCGGCAACGCCGCCCTCGCCACACCGAAGCGCAAGGCCCCCGGGTTCGCGCTCCTCGGGACGCTCGGCGAGACCGGGGACGTCCGGCTCGAACTCAAGACCGTGGCCGACGTCGCCCTGGTCGGGTTCCCGTCCGCGGGCAAGTCGAGCCTGATCGCCGCGATCTCCGCCGCCAAGCCGAAGATCGCCGACTACCCCTTCACGACGCTCACCCCGAACCTCGGCGTCGTCGAGTCGGGATCGGTCCGGTTCACCGTCGCCGACGTCCCCGGCCTCATCGAGGGGGCGTCGGAGGGTCGCGGACTCGGCCTCGAGTTCCTCCGGCACGTCGAGCGGTGCAGCGCCCTGCTGCACGTGATCGACTGTGCGACGCTCGACCCCGGCCGTGACCCGATCAGCGACCTCGACGTCATCCTCCGCGAACTCGAGCGGTACCCCGTGCCGGCCGGTCAGACACCGCTGCTCGAGCGTCCCCAGCTCGTCGCCCTCAACAAGATCGACGTCCCCGACGCCCGCGAGCTCGCCGAGTTCGTGCGGCCGGAGCTCGAGTCGCGGGGCTACCGCGTGTTCGAGATCTCGACCGCGTCGCACGCTGGACTCCGTGAGCTGACCTTCGCCCTCGCGGACATCGTCGAGCAGGCCCGGGTCACGCAGGCCACCCAGCCCGAGCCCGAGCGGATCGTGCTCCGTCCCCGGGCGGTCGACCAGACCGAGTACACCGTCCGCGCCGAGGGTGGCGAGGAGCACCGGTTCTACCGGATCCGCGGGGCGAAGCCCGAGCGCTGGGTGCAGCAGACGGACTTCGACAACGAGGAAGCCATCGGCTACCTGGCGGACCGACTCGCCAAGCTCGGCGTCGAGGACGACCTCTTCAAGGCCGGCGCGGTGGCCGGTTCGACCGTCGTGATCGGCGGGGACGGCGGCATGGTCTTCGACTGGGAGCCGACACTCACCTCGACCGCCGAGCTCATCACGAGCGCACGCGGCACGGACTCCCGCCTCGACCTCAACCCCCGCCCGACCCGCGGTCAGCGCCGTGCGGAGTACTTCGAGCGCATGGACGCCAAGGCCGAGGCGCGCGCCGAGCTCGAGCGCGAGCGCGTCGCCGGACTCTGGGCGGACGACGACGACACCGAGCCGGACGCCGACTGACCGACCACGCCCGCCCCGAGCACCTGGCAGGACCACGACCCGACACGACAGGAGTGCCGCAGCGATGACCGACAGCACGACCACGCGCGCGGAGCCGACGCCCGTCCGGACCCGTGCCGACGTCCCGACCGCGCGCCGGATCGTCGTCAAGGTCGGCTCGTCCTCGATCAGCGGGGAGAACGCCGGGCAGATCGAACCCCTCGTCGACGCCCTCGCCGCCGCGCACGGCCGGGGCACCGAGGTCGTGCTCGTATCGTCGGGGGCGATCGCGACCGGGTTCCCGTACCTGGCGCTCGACGCCCGCCCCGACGACCTCGCGACGCAGCAGGCCGCCGCGGCCGTCGGGCAGAACGTCCTGGTGTACCGGTACCAGCGGAGCCTGCGCCGGTACGAGATCGTCGCCGGTCAGGTGCTCCTGACCGCCGGGGACCTGCAGAACCCCACGCACCGGGTCAACGCGCAGCGGGCGATGGACCGCCTGCTCGCGCTCCGGATCCTGCCGATCGTCAACGAGAACGACACCGTCGCCACGCACGAGATCCGGTTCGGGGACAACGACCGGTTGGCCGCCCTCGTCGCGCGGTTGCTCCGTGCCGACGTCCTCGTCCTCCTCTCGGACGTCGACGCGCTCTACACGAAGCCGCCGGAGCAGCCCGGCGCCGAGCGGATCGCGGAGGTCCCGTTCGGTGACGACCTCGCCGGCGTCACGTTCGGTTCGGTCGGCGTCGCAGGCGTGGGGACGGGGGGCGCGGGGACGAAGGTCGCGGCCGCCCGCCTCGCGGCCGAGGCCGGCACGAGCGTCCTCGTCACCGCGACCGCGCTCGTCGACCGCGCGCTCACGGGTGACGCGATCGGGACCTGGTTCGCCGCCGGACCGCAGGCGTAGCGCGGGTCGGTGGCACCGCCTCCCGTCGGTCGCCCCGTCTACAATCCGGGTATGGCAACCACCGCCGTCCACCCCACGCTCGTCGACAAGCTCGTCGCTGCGCGCGCGGCCTCACCGGCCCTCGTGACGGCGACCGCTGACGTCAAGAACGCCGCGCTCGGCGCGATCGCGGCGGCCGTGCGGTCGGCCACTGACGAGATCGTCGCGGCCAACGCCCGCGACCTCGAAGCGGGGGAGCAGGGCGGGCTCGCGCCGGGCCTCCTGGACCGCCTGCGGCTGGACCCCACGCGGATCGAGGCGCTGGCGTCCGCCGTCGAGCACGTCGCCACGCTGACCGACCCCGTCGGGCAGACCGTGCGCGGCTCGACCCTGCCGAACGGACTCCAGCTGACCGAGGTCCGCGTGCCGTTCGGGGTCGTCGGGGCGATCTACGAGGCACGGCCGAACGTCACCGTGGACATCGCCAGCCTCGCGCTCAAGAGCGGCAACGCGGTCGTGCTCCGCGGCGGCTCGGCGGCCGCCCGGACGAACGCCGTGCTCGTCGAGCGCATCCAGGACGCCGTGGCGACGGTGGGGCTGCCCGGCGCGCTCGTGCAGACCATCGACGAGTTCGGCCGCGACGGCGCGACGGAGCTCATGCGGGCGCGGGGGCTGGTCGACGTCCTCGTGCCTCGCGGCAGCGCCGGTCTCATCCAGACCGTCGTCACGGAGTCGCAGGTCCCGGTGATCGAGACCGGTGCGGGCGTCGTCCACGTGTTCCTGGACGCGTCGGCCCCCGAGGACTGGTCGGTCGACATCGTGCTCAACAGCAAGGTGCAGCGTCCGAGCGTCTGCAACGCCCTCGAGACGCTGCTCGTGCACCAGGACGCCGCACCGCGCCTCCTGCCCGTGGTGGCGGCGCGCCTCCTGGAGGCGGGGGTCACCCTGCGCGGTGACGACGCGACCCGCGCGCTCGTCCCGCAGGCGGTCCCCGTGACCGAGGAGGACTGGGGCACTGAATCGATGGCGCTCGACCTGTCCGTCCGGGTCGTGCCCGACCTCGACGCCGCGATCGCGCACATCGGCCGGTGGTCCACCCAGCACACGGAGTCGATCGTCACGAACGACCTCCGCAACGCGGACCGGTTCCTCGCCGAGGTCGATTCCGCAGTCGTCATGGTGAACGCCTCCACGCGGTTCACCGACGGCGGTGAGTTCGGGTTCGGGGCCGAGGTCGGGATCTCGACGCAGAAGCTGCACGCGCGAGGGCCGATGGGGCTGCCGGAGCTCACGAGCACGAAGTGGATCGTGCGCGGACACGGTCAGGTGCGCGGCTAGACTGGGGCGCGGCCACCGCCACACCCCATCGGAATGATCGGAGCGCCCATGATCCACCTGCTGCTCGCTGCCGGAGAACCCACCACGGCCGAGGTGCCCCGGTTCATCTTCCCGCTCGGTGCGGCCGCGGTGTTCACGTTCCTCGGGTTCGTGACCTGGAGCTTCCGCGACGTCGCCTACCGGCACAGCCACAAGTTCGACGCCACCCGGACCGACGAGACCGGCGTCGACGAGTTCGGCCACACGAAGATCTGACCCGCCGCCCGATGCTCGAGAGCACCGGTCGGCCGCGCATCGGTGTGATGGGCGGCACGTTCGACCCGATCCACCATGGTCACCTCGTGGCAGCGAGCGAGGTCGCGTCCTCGTTCGGTCTCGACGAGGTCGTGTTCGTCCCGACCGGCCAGCCCTACATGAAGTCCGACGTGTCGGACGCGGAGCACCGGTACCTCATGACGGTGATCGCCACCGCGTCCAACCCGATGTTCACGGTGAGCCGTGTCGACATCGACCGCCCCGGCCCCACGTACACGATCGACACCCTCCGTGACCTCCGCGACCAACGACCGGACGCCCAGTTCGTGTTCATCTCGGGCGCCGACGCCGTGGCCCAGATCCTCGACTGGAAGGACCACTCCGAACTCTGGGACCTCGCCCACTTCGTTGCTGTGACTCGGCCGGGACATGACCTGACCGTCACCGGATTGCCGGAGCGGGACGTAAGCTTGCTCGAGGTACCGGCACTGGCGATCTCGTCGACCGACTGCCGAAGCCGCGTGGGCCGAGGACATCCCGTGTGGTACTTGGTCCCGGACGGCGTCGTCCAGTACATCACCAAGCACCATCTGTATCGGAGCGTCGCATGAGTTCGTCCGACTCGCAGCCGCCCCTCACGCGGCGTCAGGCCCGAGAGCGCGAGCGTGCCGCCGAGACCGGTGCTCAGCCCGTGACGCCGGAGGCCGCCGTGGCCGCCGGCGTTCCCGCATCCGTCGCGTCTGCGGCCGATGGCCCGCGCAGCGTCGCGGTACCCTCGGCACCGCCCGCCGCCCCGACCGACCTGCCGCGCCGGCGTCCGGGTTCGCACGTCGCTCCCGCCGCGTCGGCACCAGCACAGGCCGCCGCGGTGCCGGTGCGGGGTGGTGTCGCCGATCAGGGCGCCGCGGAGCCCACGCAGCGCGCAGCCGTCCAACCGTCCCGCGCCGCTGACGCCGCCCCGCCCGCATCGGCCACCGAGATCGTCCCCGGCACCGGCATGACGCGGCGTCAGCTCCGCGCCCTGCGTGAGGCCGAGCAGCACCGTGACCAGGCACCCGTCCCGCTCCGGACGCCGTCACCCCAGTCGTCCGACCGCACCGTGGCGGACGTCCTCGGCGACGTCGCCGCGCTCGAGGGCCAGCGCATCGCCGCGGAGCACGACGAGCCCGCGCCGGACGCCGCGATCCTCCACCAGGCGACCGAGGCGGACGGTTCGCCCGACGCCATCGAGCCGCTCTCGGACGCCGTCGCCCACAGCGACGAGCCGCGGGTGCACCGGTCGACCTGGGCGCCGCCGGCACCGGAGCCCGACGCCCCGCTCCCCGAGGCCGAGCCGATCGTCGACATCGTCCCGGCCGGGGACGCCGGTGCGGTGCATGACGACGAGGCTGCGGGTGGTGACGACGCTGCCCGTGGCGACCGCGCTGAGCGTGGTGCCGGTGACGTCCCGGATGCCCGTGACGCCGGGGCAACGCGCCCGCGGTCCGCGTCCGGTGCCGCCGAGGGCATCGACGCGAGCACCGACGACGTGCTCGATCCGGCCCTCCCGGCGGCCTCGACGCCGAACGTGTTCCCCCTCGACCTCTCGGACGTGGCCGGATCGCCCGCCGCGCCCACCGCGGCCGACGCTCGTACGGAAGAACGGCGTCCGGCGTCACCCGCTTCGGCGGGTCGGGCCCGTCCCGCTGCCGCGCGTGGAGGAGCGACCCCGGAGCCGCCGGCCACGACCGGCACCATCGCGACGCCGACGGGCCACTGGTCCCGCCAGGCCGAGGCCGCGGACGAGCACCTGCACGATCCCCAGACCGGGCAGTCGCGGGCGACGCAGACGCAGACGAACGCGCTGATCCTGCCGAACTCGGCGCTCAGCGACGTCACGGGTGCCCTCAACGCCACGGGCGAGGTCATCATCACCGGGTCGATCGACCTGCCGAAGACCCTCGCCGCCACCGGGGCGCACACCCCGCACATCGACGGCGTCGAGGTCGATCGACTGCTCGAGCAGCACGACGCCGAGACCGCGACGAACGACGCGGTCCCCGTCCGGGCGAGCCGCGCGGTGTCGAGCCACACGTCGACCCGTGCGGTCGTGCTCGCCGCGGCGAAGCCGAAGCAGTCGCGGATGCCGACCGTGCTCGCGTACTCCGCGGCGAGCGTCGGGGTGGCCGGGGTCATCGCCGTCGTCGTGGCGATGTTCTCGCTCGGCGTCTTCTGAGCCGGGCCACCGGCGGGCGTTCGCTCTCCGCGGGAGCCGAGTCGGGCCTCCAGGCTGGTCCGTGTCGGAGGTGTCGCTTATGATCGACGGCATCGACGCCCACCCGGCGTCGAACGACCGAAGGAATCCGTGACCGCTTCCCCCCGAGCCCTCGAACTCACCCAGATCGCTGCCGCCGCGGCGGACGACAAGCAGGCCGAGGACCTCGTCGCCCTCGACGTGACGGGTCCGCTCCCACTGACCGACGTGTTCCTCCTGGCGAGTGGCCGGAACGAGCGCAACGTCCTCGCCATCGCGGACGAGGTCGAGGACCGCATGCTCCAGGCCGGTGCCAAGCCGCTCCGGCGCGAGGGGCGGAGCGAGGGTCGATGGGTCCTCCTGGACTTCGGCGACGTCGTCGTGCACGTCTTCCACGACGAGGACCGCCAGTACTACTCGCTCGAGCGCCTGTGGTCCGACTGCCCGAGCATCCCGCTCGAGGTCCCCGTCACCCACTGACCGTGGTCGGGCGGCCCTCGCAGATGGTGTACGCTTGACTGGTTGCTTCCGCACGGGGGCAACCGACCTGGGTCTGTGGCGCAGCTGGTAGCGCACCTGCATGGCATGCAGGGGGTCAGGGGTTCGAGTCCCCTCAGATCCACCATCACGACGAAGGCCCCGCTCCGGTGGGGCCTTCGTCGTCGAGCGGGCCGTCGCTGGTCGCGATCTCGGCCGGCGGTTCGGCGGGACACCGATAGCCTGGTCGGCATGAGCGCATCGCCGCGCACCGCGGACACCTCCAGTCAGCCCCTGTCGGGGACCGAATGCTCGATCAGCGCGGGGCCGTACACGGCCACGATCGCGTCGATCGGGGCGACGCTCCGGAGCCTCCGGTACGACGGCCGTGACGTCGTCGTGCCGTTCGACGCGGACGAGGTCCGTCCGGTGTTCCGCGGCGCCGTGCTCGCGCCGTGGCCCAACCGCGTCGTGGACGGCCGGTACTCGTTCGCGGGGCAGGACCACCTGCTCGCCCTGTCCGAGCCGGAGCGTGGCCACGCGTTGCACGGCCTCGTCGCGTGGGCCGACTTCGCCGTGGCTGAACGGGCCGACGACCGGGTGGTCCTCACCACCACCATCCCCGCGCAGCTCGGGTACCCGTTCCGGGTCGAGGTCGCGGTCACCCACCAGGTCGACGAGCAGGGCCTGCACACGACGATCACGGGGACGAACACCGGCCCCGACGCGGCGCCCTGGGGGACCGGGCCGCACCCGTACCTCGTCGCAGGCCCCGGGCACGTCGACGACTGGACCCTGCACCTGCCGGCGCAGCAGGTGCTCGAGGTGACGCCGGACCGACTGGTCCCGACGGCGTTGTCCCCGGTGGCGGACGTCGACGACGGTGTGTTCGACCTCCGGGTGCCGGAGCGGATCGGCTCGCGGTTCATCGACCATGCCTTCACCGGGTTCGACCGTGACGCGGACGGCACGGCGACCGTGCGGGTGACCGCCGCCGACGGCTCTGGCGTGCGGATGACCTTCGGCCCGGAGTGCCCCTGGGTGCAGGTGCACACCGCGGACCACGTCGTGCCCGAGTACCACCGTGTCGGCCTGGCGGTCGAACCGATGACCTGCGCCCCGGATGCGTTCAATGCCGGAGCCGAGCGGGGCCTCCTGGTCGTCGAACCGGGGGAGTCGGCCACGGCCTCCTGGACGATCACCGCGGTCTGACCGGGCGCGGAGGCGCCACGGCGACTCCGTTGGCGTGTCGTGGACGAGCGACGTACACTGCCGATTCGAACATGTGTTCGATGATCGGGAGGCGGTGGTCGCGGTGCCGGTGCGCGAGGCGCGAGTGGTGCGGGTGGGCACGACGGCGGCTGGCGTGCCCCGAGATCTCCTGTGGGACGGTGTCCGCTACCACGTGACCGACCGGCCGACCCGGTGGCGGGGCCGCCCGGACGAGTGGGACTTCGGACCGGGCGGCGGGGATGACGGTGCCCGCGATGCCCGGAACGACGGGCTTCCCGCGCTGTGGCGGTTCCAGGCCACGCCGCTCGACGCCGACGCGCCGAGCGTCGTCGTCGACGTCATCGGGACCGGTGGGGGCTGGGTGCTCCTCGGCGTCGTCCGGTAGCGGGGCCGTGTCCACCGTCGTGCCGACGACGATCCGGCGTCCACAGCGGATGTCGGACCCGGTTGACATGATCGAACACATGTTCGAACATGGGGCGATGCAGACGGCGGCGGCTCTCCTCGGAGAGCGGGGCGATCGGACACCGGCACCCGGTGCCCATGGTGCACGCGCGGTCCGACAACCGGACCACGTGGCCGAGGCGCGGGCGGCGCTGGAGCGCATCACGAGCCTCCGCTCCCGGATCGCGGACATGGAGGACACGCGGATCGACACCGGTGCGCTCCCGACGTCGCCTGCGCTCGCGCCGCTCCTACCGGGTGGCGCACTCCGGTCGGGGGCGGCCTACAGCGTGCACGAGTCGGTGCTGCTGGCGATGACCATGCTCCAGGCGGCGTCGGCGTCCGGCGCATGGTGCGCCGTGGTCGGTGTGCCGTCCTTCGGGGTCGAGGCCGCCGCGGCCTCCGGGATCGACCTGGAGCGGCTCGTGCTCGTGCCCGACCCGGGCGACCAGTGGCTGACGGTCACCGCGGCGCTGGCCGACGTCGCGACGATCGTGCTGACCCGACCGCTCGGGCGCGTCACCCCGGGCGACGTCGCTCGCCTCGGGGCACGGCTCCGGCAGCGGGGTGCCGCCCTCGTCGCGCTCGGCAGCTGGCCCGGTGCCGAGGCCTCGCTCCGGGTCACCGACTCCTCGTGGCAGGGCATCGGACGCGGGTTCGGGTACCTGTCGGAACGGCGGGCAACGGTCGTGGCGACCACTCGGGCCGGCGCTGGACGCCCACGCAGCGCCGAACTCCTGCTCCCCGCAGCGGACGGGACGGTCCAGCCGTCGGTGTCGGCGACCGCGAGCGGTGATCCGACCGGCACCCGGTCCCCGGTGGTCGTCACGACGGCCGGCGGAGACCGGGGAGCGCGTCCCGTGGCGGTGGCGTCGTGACCGGTGGAACGGTGGCCCTCGGGGCGGGGAGTCCGCCCGTCGAGGCCCCGCCCACCCGCACGATGGTCCTGTGGTGCCCGGACTGGCCCGTCCTCGCCGCTGCGGTGGCGTCCGGGGCGGACCCCGAGCGGCCGATCGCCCTCGTGGCCAAGGGGCTCGTGTACGCCTGTTCCGCGGCCGCTCGTCACGAGGGCGTCCTCCGCGGGCTGCGCATCCGCGAGGCCCAGGCCCGGTGCACGACGCTCGTGGTCCAGCAGTACGACGAGGCCCTCGACCACCGGGCGTTCGAGCCCGTCATCCGTGCGGTCGAGGGTGCCGTGCCCGGCGTGCACGTCCTGCGTCCGGGGACGCTCGCGATCCGCTCCCGGGGGCCGGCCCGCTACTACGGCGGGGAGCACCCGGCAGCGCTGACGCTCGCGGGCATCGCGGCCGACCACGGGGCGCCGGGCGTGCGGGTCGGCATCGCGGACACCCCGTTCGCGGCGGAGCAGGCGGCACGTGCCCGGACACGCGATGTCGAGCGGGTCCGCATCGTCCCCGAGGGTGCGTCGGCGGACTTCCTGGCACCGCTGCCGTTGTCGGTCCTCGGTCGCGACGACCTCGCGATGGTGCTCGGGCGGCTCGGGATCACGACGCTCGGTGCGTTCGCGCAGCTCACGGACGAGCAGGTGCGGGACCGGTTCGGGCCGGAGGGTGCGTTCCTGCACCGGCTCGCCGGAGGCCGTGACCCACGTGCGGTCACCGCCCGCGACGTCCCACCGGACCTGACCGTCGACGCCGCGTTCGAACCCCCGCTCGACCGTGCCGACCAGGTGGCGTTCGCGTTCCGTCGGTCCGCCGACACCTTCGCCGAGCGGCTCCGTGCGGCGGAGCTCGTGGCCACGACGATCCGCATCGAGATCACCGACGACCGTGGCGTCTGCCTCGACCGCACCTGGGCCCATCCGCGGTGGTTCGACCCCGCCGACGTCGTCGACCGCGTGCGGTGGCAGCTGCAGGGCGGTACGGACCCCACCGGGCTCGAGGCCCCCGTCGCCCACGTCCGGCTCGAGGCCGAGGCGGTCGACGCGGTCACGAACCACGAGCGTGGACTCTGGGGTTCCGGGCCGGACGAGCGGGTGCACCACGGCCTCGCCCGGATCCAGGGCATGGTCGGACACGACGGGGTCGTCACGGCACGCATCGCCGGCGGTCGGACCCTGGCGGAGCGCACGCTGTTCGTGCCGTGGGGGGACACCCCGGCAGGGGGCGAGCGCGCGGTCGCGGTCGCCCGTGCACGCCCGTGGCCCGGTCGGTTGCCCGGGCCCGCACCCGCGACGGTCCTCGACCGTCCTCGGCCCGTGGACGTCGTCGCCGCCGACGGCACCCCGGTCGACGTCGACGGGCGCAGCATCCTGACCGGTGAGCCGGACCGGTTCCGCGCCGAGGGGGACCGGGGCGGACGCTTCAGTGCGGTGGTCGCATGGGCGGGGCCATGGCCGCTCGTCGTGCGCTGGTGGGAGGCCGGGGGTCGCCGTCTGCACCGGATGCAGCTCGTCGACGCCGAGGGGCGCGCATGGACCGTCGTCCTGGCGGATGGCCGGTGGTGGGCCGAGGCGGTGGCGACCTGATGGGGTACAACAACCCACCGATCCCGTGGTCGGAGTTCGAGCGTGCGCTGTCGGACAAGCGCAGTCCCGGGGCAGCGCCTCCCGGTGACGGCGGTGACAGCCCGGCGTGGTCGCGCAAACGCGTCCCGTACACACCGGCGCCGGCCTCGATCGTGGACGACGGCCTGACGGTGCCGTACGCGGAGCTGCACGCGCACTCGACCTTCAGCTTCCTCGACGGTGCGAGCCCACCGGAGCACCTGTTCGAGGAAGCCGCACGCCTGCACCTGCACGGCCTCGCACTCACCGACCACGACGGCCTCTACGGGGCGGCGCGGATGGCCGAGGTCGCCGAGACCCACTCCGACATCCGGACGGTGTACGGCGCGGAACTCTCCCTCGGCCTGTCCGAACCGCAGAACGGCGTCGCCGACCCCGAGGGCACACATCTGCTCGTCCTCGCACGCGGGCAAGCGGGCTACCACCGACTGGCCGCCGCCATGACGAGCGCACACCTGTCGCCCGGTGCGGAGAAGGGCCGGCCCCGGTACGACCTCGACGACCTCGCAGAGCGGGCCGGTGACGCCTGGCACGTGCTCACGGGGTGCCGCAAGGGGACCGTCCGCGCCGCCCTCGAGACCGGGGGTGAGGACGCCGCCGAGCGGGCACTGCGGGACCTGCTCGACCGGTTCGGGCGCGAGCACGTCACCGTCGAGCTCATCGACCAGGGCGACCCGATGGACACGGCCCGCAACGACCTCCTGGCCGGACTGGCCGGGCGGTTCCGGTTGCCCGTCGTGGCCACCGGGAACGTGCACTACGCCACCCCGGACCGGTTCCGGGTCGCCACGGCGCTCGCGGCTGTCCGGGCACGCCGCAGCCTCGACGAACTCGACGGCTGGCTCCCCGCCGCCGACACGGCGCACCTGCGGTCCGGGGCCGAGATGAGCCGTCGGTTCGCCCGGTACCCCGGCGCCGTGGCGCGGAGTGTGGAGCTCGCCGACGACCTGTCGTTCCGGTTGCGGAGTGCCGCGCCGGGCCTCCCGGACCTCGACGTGCCCGACGGGCACACGCCCATGTCGTGGCTCCGCGACCTCGTCTGGCAGGGCGCCCGGCGGTTCTACCCGGGCTCGGCCGACGGGGTCGACCCGGTCAAGCGTGACCGCATCGAGCGTGAGCTGCACGTGATACAGGAGAAGGACTTCCCCGGGTACTTCTTGATCGTGCGGGATCTCGTGCAGTACGCGCGCAGTCGGGGGATCCTCTGCCAGGGCCGTGGGTCCGCCGCGAACTCGGCGGTCTGCTACCTGCTCGAGATCACGGCGGTCGACTCGATCCGGTACGGGCTGCCGTTCGAACGGTTCCTCTCGAGCATGCGCGACGAAGAGCCCGACATCGACGTCGACTTCGACTCCGACCGCCGCGAAGAAGTCATCCAGTACGTCTACGCCAAGTACGGCCGGTTCAACGCGGCGCAGGTCGCGAACGTGATCACCTACCGTCCGAAGGCCGCGGTGCGCGACATGGCGAAGGCGCTCGGGCACAGCCCGGGACAGCAGGACGCCTGGTCCAAGCAGGTGGAACGGTGGGGGTCGGTCACCGAGAGCACGGAGCACGACATCCCGGACGAGGTCGTCGGACTCGCGCGCGAGGTCCTCGGGTTCCCCCGGCACCTCGGCATCCACTCGGGCGGCATGGTGCTCACCGACCGACCCGTCGGCGAGGTCGTCCCCATCGAGCACGCCCGCATGGACGGCCGGACGGTCCTGCAGTGGGACAAGGACGACTGCGCCTTCATGGGGCTCGTCAAGTTCGACATGCTCGGCCTCGGCATGCTCGCGGCGCTGCAGTACGCGTTCGACCTCGCGGCCGACCACTGCGGTGAGCGCTGGGACATGCACGACATGCCGAAAGAGGAGCAGGGCGTCTACGACCAGCTGTGCCGGGCCGACACCGTCGGGGTGTTCCAGGTCGAGTCCCGGGCGCAGATGGGCACCCTGCCCCGGTTGTTACCGCGGCGGTTCTACGACCTCGTGATCGAGGTCGCGCTCGTGCGTCCCGGTCCGATCCAGGGCGGCGCCGTCCACCCCTACATCCGGCGGCGGACCGGGGAGGAGCCGATCACCTACCTGCATCCGGCACTCGAACCGGTGCTCGAGCGCACCCTCGGGGTGCCGCTGTTCCAGGAGCAGCTGATGCAGATGGCGATGACCGTGGGCGGGTGCTCGGGCGAGGACGCCGACCAGCTCCGCCGCGCCATGGGGTCGAAGCGGGGGCTGGTCCGGATCGAGGCGCTCCGCGACAAGCTCTACCGCGGCATGGCCTCGAACGGCATCGAGGGCGAGGACGCCGACGCCATCTACGCCAAGATCCAGGCGTTCGCGAACTTCGGCTTCGCGGAGAGCCACTCGATCAGCTTCGCGCTCATCGTCTACGCGAGTGCATGGATGCGGTTGCACTACCCGGGCGCGTTCCTGGCGGCACTGCTCCGGGCGCAGCCGATGGGGTTCTACTCGCCGCAGTCGCTCGTCGCGGACGCCCGACGCCACGGAGTGCAGGTGCGGCGCCCGGACATCCTGCGGTCGGGGGTCGACGCCACGCTCGAGGTCCTCGATCCCGACGCACCGCTCGGCGACGACGGACTGCCGCCACGGACCGGTTCGGACACCTGCCTGGCCCAGGAACAGGAGCCCGTCCGGCCGTTCGACCGGAGCACACCGTTCGACACGGACGACCACCGACGCGACGGTGCCTTCGCGGTCCGTCTCGGCCTGGTCGAGGTCACGTCCCTCGGCCGACGCAGTGCGGAGCGGATCGTCGCGGAGCGCGAGGCGAACGGCCCGTTCCGGGACATGTCCGACCTGGCTCGGCGGGTGGGGCTGACCACGGCGCAGCTCGAGGCGCTCGCTGCGGCGGACGCGTTCGCGTCGTTCGACATCGACCGTCGCAGCGGCATGTGGTCGGCGGCGCAGGCTGCGGCGGAACGCCCGGACCAGCTCCCCGACACGCAGGTGGTCGTGCAGCCGCCGCTGTTCGGGCAGCTCACCGACGGTGACGCCTTGATCGCGGACATCTGGTCGACGGGGCTGTCACCGGACGACCACCCGATCCGGCACGTGCGGCGGGATCTCGCCCGGCGGCGCGTGCTCAGCGTCGCGGAGCTCATGACGGCCGAGACCGGGCGGCGGATCGAGGTCGGCGGGGTCGTGACGCATCGACAGCGTCCCGCCACGGCGTCCGGGATCACCTTCATGAACGTCGAGGACGAGACCGGCCTCGTGAACGTGATCTGCAGCGTCGGCGTGTGGACACGGTTCCGTCGGGTCGCCCGCGAGGCACCGGCGCTCGTCGTGCGGGGGATCCTCGAGCGGTCACCCGACGGTGTGGTGAACGTCGTCGCGGACCACATGGAACGGTTGCCGCTCGCGGTCCGGACGCGCTCCCGCGACTTCCACTGACCGGGCGGCGAGCAGGGGGAGGGGCGAGCCGGGCGGGGTCAGACCGCGGGGACCCGCACCGTCACCTCGAGGCCGCCGGACCGGACGTTGCGGAGGCTCGCCGTGCCTCCTGCGCGCTCGGCGATGGCGCGGACGATCGCGAGTCCGAGGCCCGAGCCGCCGGGCGAGGGATGCACGGACCGTCGGGCGGCGTCGGGGCGGGTGAAGCGGTCGAACGCGACGGGGACGAACGCGTCCGGGACGCCTGGCCCGTCGTCGGTGACCTGGAGCACGCCCTGCCCTGCCTCCGCGCGCCAGGTGACGACGATGCCGCCCCCGGGTTCGAGCGCGGCGACGGCGTTGCCCGCGATGTTCGTGACGAGCTGCGCCATGCCGCTCGTGTCGAGCCGGTAGCGCGGTTCGACGGTGCCGCCGCCGATGCCCGGCCCGGACCCGCCGACGGCGATCGGGGGTTCGAGCTCGAAGTCGACGGTGATGTCCTTGGCGCCCGCGATGAGCCGGACGCGGTCGACGGCGGACATGACCTCGTCGCCGAGGTCCGTCCAGCTCGTCGTGCGCGCCACCTCGTCGGCCTGGGCCTCGGTCTCCTCGACGCGGGACAGCGTGAGCAGGTCGTTCGCGAGCCGGGACAGCCGCGCGACGTTCTGCTTGGCGCGGTCGATGTGTCCCGCGAGCGCGTCGGCGTCGCCGGTGTCGAGCGACGCGAGGTCGAGCTGCGTCGTCAGGATCGCCAGCGGGGTCCGGAGTTCGTGGCTCGCGTCCGAGACCATCTGCCGTTCCCGTTCCGTGGCCTGCCGGGTCCGGGCGAGGAACGCGTTGAGCGTCGTCGCGAGCGAGGACAGCTCGTCCTGCGCGGGGCCGACGGGGAGCTCGGCCCGGTCGGTGGTGCCCCGGAGCCGTTCGGCCTCGCGGCGCATCTGGGCGACGGGCCGGAGCGCCACGGTCGCCAGGATCCACGACGCGATCCCGAACGCCACGAGGATCACGAGCCCGAGCACGCCGAGCGTCTCGGTGAGGTCGTCCACGACGATGCGCTCGGACTGCGCGTTGCGGGCGGCGACGACCGTCCACCGGCCGGCGTCGTTCGTGACGTGCTCGACGACGACGCGGTACTCCGAGCGGTCGACGGTGATCGACGAGGTCCGGGCGCTCGCGGTGGACAGGGATCGGATCTCGTGTTCGAAGCTCCGTGGCATGGTCGTCAACTCGAGCTGCCCGGTCGGCGACACGACGGCGACCAGCTGACCGTTGCCGGGACTCCCGAGGTCGGGCGAGCTGTCGACCTCGAGCGCGGCGATGTAGGGGTCCGCGTCGGCGACGAGCAGGGTCGTGGTGGCGCTCGCGACGACGGAGATCACCTGGAGCCGGACGACGACGACGAGCAGGACGATGACGATGGCCGCGATCGCGGTGCTGCCGATGGTGATCCGTGCGCGGAGCGACAGCAGACGGAGCGGCCGGAACACGGCGGGGAGGACCGGTTCAGGCCCCGACGCTGTCGAGGCGGTACCCGCGACCGCGCACGGTCGTGATGGCGACCGACGCGTCGTGCGCGGAGAGCTTCTTGCGGAGGTACGAGATGTACTGCTCGACGACGTTCGGGTCGACGTGCTGGCTGCCGTCCCAGACCTCCTCGAGGATCTTGGGCCGGTCCACCACGCTCCCGGCGGAGCGGGCGAGCAGCCGGAGGAGCGCGAACTCGGTCGGGCTCATCGCCACGCGTTGGCCCTGCACGACGACGCGTCGTGCCTCGGAGTCGATGGCGACGTCGGCGACCTCGATGGTCCGAGGTGCGCCAGCCACCTCGCGCCGGCCGAGGGCCCGCAGGCGCGCGGTGAGCTCGGCGAACGCGAACGGCTTCGTGAGGTAGTCGTCGGCACCGGAGTCGAGGCCGTACACGCGGTCGTCGACGGCGTCCCGCGCGGTGACGAGGAGGATCCGCATCGGGTCCTCGCGCTCGCGGATGCGGCGGCTCAGCTCGAAGCCGGACATGCCGGGCATCATGACGTCGACCACGGCGAGGTCGTACGCCTGCTCGCCGAGCGCGATGAGCGCCTCCACGCCGTTCTCGACGGCGGTGACCCGGTAGCCCTCGGCCGCGAGTCCCCGTTCGAGGAGCGCGCGCATCTCGTCGTCGTCCTCCACCACCAGCAGCCGCATGTCCTGACCTCCTCGGGCCATGGTGGCACTCCGCGCTGCGGGGCGTGCGGCGTTCCCCGTGGTGTCGCTGAATCTCGTCACAGCGTCGGTGCGGGCCGCCGCGCCGGTGGACGGCCGGGAGGCCCGATCCGCGTCCGTCACGTCCACTCCGCGCATCGTCGGGCGACCGGTCCGCACATCCTCGGCACACATCGCGCACGCAGCGTCCGCACGTTGCTACGCTGCGGCGACGACGTGCGCTCGGCGCCGTCGACGTCGCACCCCGGGGTGCGACGGGGGGAGCGGGAGACGGGGGGCCGTGGTGACGGGGGACGAAGCGTCGGTGGGGCCGACGGAGGACGAGCGTGTCGACGACCGGTTCGCCGGCGACCGACTCGTGGACGACGGGTGGGGGGAGGCCCTCCACCCGGCGGTGCGCCGATTACGACTCGAACTGCGCGCGGCGTGGCGGGTGATGACGGGGCTCCAGGAACTCGCGGCGCCGCACCGGGCGCGGGCGCTCGCGGACCTGCGGGCGGGCCTCCCGGACGTCGCGGGCCGAGCGGGGCGCGCCGACGCGGTCGCGGCGCTCGCGGAGATCCGGGCGGCGGCGCGCCATCACACCGGCCCGGTGGCCGACGCGGCCGTCGGGGATGCGTGGGACGAGCTCATCCGCACGGCGCTCGCCGCGGCGACCGCGACGGCGACCTGCTCGGAGCGGTGCGCGGACCCGCTGCGCTGACCGGGCCGACGCGGCGTCGGGTCAGGCCCCCTCGCCGAGGAGTTCCTCGCGCACGCGGCGGACGTCCTCGAGCAACGACCCGATGAGGATCCAGTGGTCCTCGTTCGGCCGGAGCACGACGACCGGGGCTGTGAGCGTCGGCGAGGCGGGATCCTCGGCGATCGGCCGCTGATCGGCAGCGGCGAAGGCCCGGACCTCGGCGGCGATCCGTGCGACCTCGGTGGCGATGCGGCCGATCGCGCGGTCCTCGACGAGGTCGGGCGCGACGTTGTCCCGGATCGCCCGGGTCATCCCGATCACGCGGGTGACGATCACGGCGAGGTGCCCGGCGATCTCCATGTCGCGCTCGAGGATCGTCCGGTGGCGCCCGCCGCGCGGGTTCATCGTCAGGCTCTCCCGCGCGGCGGCCAGCGCGGCGTCGGAGCGGGCCTGCGCCTGCCGCAGCGTCCGCGCGGTGGCGAGGTCGGCCTCCCACCCGGTGCGGTCCCGGCCCTCGGTGAGTCCCACGGCGATGCGCTCGAACGCCGATGCGGTGTCCCGCGCGAGACGGGCGACCGCCAGGTGCGCGGGCTGGAGCAGCACGGGCGGCACGATGAGCGCGTTCACGGCGAGGGCGACGAGGGCGCCGATGACGGTCTCGATGATCCGGTCGACGGCGTAGTGCGGCGTGGTCGCGCCGGTCGACAGGACGAGCATCGCGCTGATCGGGATCTGCGTCGACGAACCGGGCGTGAGCCGGAGCGTCCACGCCAGGAGGATCGCCAGGACGATCACGAGCAGCACGATCCACGTGTTGTCACCGAGCAGCAGGTGGAGCGCGGTGGCGAGCAGCACGCCGAGCACCACTCCGGCGCTGCGTTCCAGGCCGCGGACGAACGACTGGTTGACGCTCGGCTGCACGACGAGCAGCGCGGCGATCGCGGCGAAGATCGGGTACTCCGAGTTGAGCAGCGCCGTGCAGAGCACCCAGGCGGCGATCGTGGCGACCGCGGTCTTGACGACCTGCAGGAACGGCGTCCGCGTCGCCTGACGGAGACGCGCGACGGGGTTCACGGTCCGAGGCTACCGAGCGCCGCTCCCGGCGTATCGATGCGGGACACGGTTGACTGGGCGCGTGTGGCCCGACCATGATCGCGTGCTCCCCGAGGCGTTCGCCGGTTCGGGGACGACGGTGCTGTCCGCGCGCGCACACTCGGTCGAGCCGTCGGGCAACGGGTACCTGTACGGCTACGAGGTCGACACCGTCGACGCCGCCGGGGCACGGGCGACGGTGCTCACCTACGTCGACACGGGCGGCGGCCACGACCAGCACTCCGCCGTCGTGCTCGACCCCGTGACCGGCGACGCCGTGTCGGTGTGGGCCTACCCGAACGACCCGGGCCTCCCGGTGTTGCCGCACGTGACCTACCGGGACGCGGTGGCGGAGCTGTTGACCGCCGCGGGCATGCCCGTCACCGCACCGACGCTCACGGTCGCGGCGTACCGACCCGGCAAACGCGCGGTGGTCCGCGTCGACTCGCCCCAGGGCACGGTGTTCCTCAAGGTCGTGCGACCACACCGCGTCACCCCGATCGTCCGGACGCACGAGCAGTTCGTGGCGGCCGGACTCCCGGTGCCGCGCGTGCTGTCGTCCCGCGGTGACGGTCTGCTCGTGCTCGAGCGCGTCCGAGGCGTCCCCGCGGGCAGTCGCATCCTCGAGATCGCGGACGATCCCCGGTTCATCGCGTCGCTCGCCGCACTGACCGGCCGGATCGCCACGGTCCGGCTGACGCAGCAGGCGCGTGCGGACGCGATGGACCACGCGGACTGGCACCGGCGCACACTCGTGTCCGCGCTGCCGGGGGAGGCCGAGGAGATCGACCGACTGTACGACGCGATCGGGCGGCGCTCGATCGGGTGGTCGACGTCCGACCGTCAGGTGGTGCACGGTGACCTGCACCTCGAGCAGATCTTCGTCGACGAGCATGAGCCGTGGCGGATCTCCGGCCTGCTCGACATCGACACCGCCGGGTGGGGGTACCCGGTCCGGGACGTCGGCGCCGTCGTCGCACACCTCGTCGTGACGGGCCTCTGGCACCGGTCGCGCGGGGACGCCGAACGGGGCGCCGCTGCCGAACGGCTCGCCGACGCGATCGCGCGGGACTGGGTTCGACGCAACCCGGACGGCGCCGAGCGCATCGGACCCGCCATCGGCTCGCAACTCCTCGCTCACGCGGGTGGCCAGGCGACGACCGGGTCGGCGAACGGGATCGCGACGGCGGAGCAGCTCCTCGCCGCGACCCGTGCCGCGCTCACCGCACCGGCGGCGACGCTGCCCGCCCCGGGGCCCGGTCTGCGGCCACGGTCCGCACCCGGTCGCGGGTCCTGAGGCGAGGCCTCCCGGGGCTCCCACATGGTGCGGGGGAGGTGCGGTGCACTAGACTGGCTGCGCACGCGCCGTGCGCCGCACGCCGTCCCGATTCCGGGGGCGGCCCACCCGGTTCCGGGGGCGGTCACGTGTCCCGGCCCCCCGGAGTCGGGACGCGACGGCGGTGACCCGACATCCGTGCGGCGTCGCGAGCGTGTGACAGTTCATGGAGGGGCACCCACCCGGTCTCCTGATCGGTACCGGCCCGGCGCGTCGAACAGGCTCGCCCCGGGCCACGTCCGGTCGTGTCGCACGGGTGTCCGGAACGACGGCCGCGCGCGGTCCGTCACGAGACGTACCGGCGGACACCGTCGGGGACTCCCGTCGATCGGGAGACAGGAGGAGCGTTGGCTCGATCAGGCATCAGGCGAGCGGCCGGCGGCGTGCGGTCCGCACCCCGTCGCACGCGACCCGTCGACAACGAGGGGCTCATCCCCGTGCTCGCCCGCGCCGTACGGGAGGTCGAGGCGGCGGCCCAGCGTGGGGCGCTCCGCCCCTCGAACCGCACGAAGTTCCAGGCCGTCGCACAGCTGATGCGCGAGGAGCGCGCCCGCGTCAAGGCGGACGCCGACCTGACCGACGCGCAGCGCGCCGAACAGCTCAAGCGGCTCGACGGCGTCGCCACCATCCTCGCCAAGACCGCGGCCCGCGACACGAGCGTCATCCAGCTCCTCGCCGAGGACGCCCCCGTCTCCGAGTCGACGCGGACCGTCAAGCGGGACATGATGATCGCCGCGGGCATGGAGCTCGCGCCCGAGGAGCTCGTCATCGCCGCCGAGCCGACCTCGCCGGTCGAGGCCCCGGAGCGGGCCGTCGTGCCGCAGCAGGTCGTCGCCCGGCAGCTGGCGAACCCGTTCCTCCCGCCGGACTTCTCGCTCGCCGAGGCCCCCGTCGCGCACCCGCGGCGCCTCGCGAACTGGGAGCTGTTCGGCCCGCTGTTCAAGTCGTTCGAGTACGGCGCGGGCGGGGGTGTGGCGTCGATGCCGCTCCCGGAGCCCACGACCCTCCGGACCCCCGCGGGTGCCGAACTCATGAAGCACCAGGCGGAGCTGGTCGCGTCGGCGGCGCAGGGGCACCGCACGTTCCTGCTCGCCGACGAGCCGGGCCTCGGCAAGACGGCGCAGTCGCTCCTCGCCGCGGACGCCGCGAACGCGTTCCCGCTCCTCGTCGTGGTCCCGAACGTCGTCAAGACGAACTGGATGCGCGAGGCCCAGCGGTGGGTGCCGAACCGATCCGTCACGGTGCTGCACGGGGACGGCGAGGACATGGACGGCTTCGCCGACGTCATCGTCGTCAACTACGAGATCCTCGACCGCCACGTGGGCTGGCTCGGCGCGCTCGGGTTCCGGGGCATGGTGGTCGACGAGGCGCACTTCATCAAGAACAAGGAGTCCCAGCGCTCCCGGTTCGTGCTGCAGCTCGCCGAGCGCATCCGCGAGCGCATGGCCCGGCCGCTCCTCATGGCGCTCACCGGCACCCCGCTCATCAACAGCGTCGAGGACTTCCGGACGATCTGGCAGTTCCTCGGCTGGATCGACGACAAGAAGCCCCGCGCCGAACTCATGAACGCCCTCGAGGACATCGGGCTGACCCCGGCCGAGCCCGGTTTCTTCGTGGAGGCCCGTCGCGCCGTCATCGAGATGGGGATCGTCCGACGCCGCAAGGTCGACGTCGCGGCGGACATCCCCGCGCGCCGGATCGCGGACATCCCCGTCGAACTCGACGACGAGGTCGGCCGGTCGATCCGCGACGCCGAGCGCGAGCTGACCGCGAAGCTCGTCGCCCGCTACCACCAGGCGCTCGCCGCCCGCACCGGCCAGGCCCCGGTCGAGGGCATCGACCACAAGCTCGTCCGCCAGGTCGCGCGGTGGGAGCTCGAGGACCAGGACGCCACGACGACCGGCGAGAACGTGTTCTCGATGGTCCGGCGCATCGGTCGTGCCAAGGCCCAGCTCGCGGCGGACTACGCGGCGCAGCTCGCGTCGAACGTCGGCAAGGTCGTGTTCTTCGCCAAGCACCTCGACGTCATGGACCAGGCGGAAGAGGTCTTCGCGCGCCGTGGCCTGCGGACCGCGACCGTCCGCGGCGAGCAGTCGACGGCGCAGCGCACGGCCGAGATCGACGCCTTCGTCAACGACCCGGACGTCGCGGTGATCGTCTGCTCGCTCACCGCGGCCGGCGTCGGCCTCAACCTGCAGGTCGCGTCGAACGTCGTCCTCGCGGAGCTGTCGTGGACGAGCGCCGAGCAGACGCAGGCGATCGACCGCGTGCACCGCATCGGACAAGAGGAGCCCGTCACGGCGTGGCGGATCATCGCGGCCCAGACGATCGACACGAAGATCGCCGAGCTCATCGACAGCAAGGCGGGGCTCGCCGCGCGGGCGCTCGACGGCTCGGACGAGGAGCTCGTCGACTCGGGCGACATCCAGCTCGACGCGATGGCGGCCATGCTCACGGACGCGCTCGAGGGGCGCTGACCCCGTCGCCGGCCGCCCGCGGTCGACGCGCCCGGCGCGGGAACGGCCCCGGAGACCACTGGTCTCCGGGGCCGTTCCCGTGCGGGTGGATCAGGTCGCGTCGCCGAGGCGTCCGCCTCCACGCGCGGCCGCCGACGAGGGCGGTGCTCAGATGCGGGACTGCACCTCCGCCAGCGAGGGGTTCGTCGCCGTCGAGCCGTCCGGGAACACGAGGGTCGGGACGGTCTGGTTCCCGCCGTTCACCGCGGCCACGAGTTCGGCCGTGCCGGGGGTCTCCTCGATGTTGACCTCGGTGTACGTGACACCGGCGCGGTCCATCTGGGTCTTCAGTCGCTTGCAGTAGCCGCACCAGCCGGTCGTGAACATCGTGACGGTGCCGGCGGCGGGGACGAACGCGTCCTTCGAGATCGTGTCACTCATGATGCCGACGGTAACCGACGTGCCTGCGCGGGTATTCCTGCCGGACGCCGCCCCGGCCCTCCCGGTCGGCCCACCGGACCGCAGGACCGGTTGACACACCTATCCGACATAGGTAGGTTCGGTCCATGGAACCACTCCAGCGCGTCACCGCACCGACGCTCGACGTCCTCCAGGCCCTGCTCGCCCAGGAGGAGCCACTCTGGGGCCTCGTGCTCATCAAGACCACGGGGCGCCCGTCCGGCACGGTCTACCCGATCCTCGAGCGGCTCGAGCGCCAGGGCTGGATCACCGGGTCATGGGATGACGACCCCGACCGATCCGGCCCGCGTCGCCGCCGCTACGCGTTCACGGGGGAGGGCCGGGTCGCCGCCCGCGACCTCGTCGCGTCCGCCGACGAGCACCGGGCACGCGCCGCCGCGCGACCGTCACGGCGCACCGCGCCCGGCCGGACGGTGACCCCGTGATCGGCCCCCGATCGTCGGCGGCTCGACACGGCGCCGAGGGCGCGTCGACCCCGCCGCACCCGCTCGCGCGAGCGGTCGTCGACCTCGCCGTCGCACTCTCGCCCGCCGACCACCGACCGGTCCGCATGGAGCAGTGGCACGCGGACCTCCGCGACGCCGCCGACCTCGACCTGCCCCGCGCGAGCCTGGCGTTCGGGGCGCTCACCACGGCGCTGTTCCACCGCCGCGCCGTCCACCGATCGACCTGGGGGGAATCCATGTCCGCACTGTCGGGGCGCGCCGCGCCGCGCACCATCCGCACGTCCTCGGCGCTCGTCGCCTTCGCCATCTGCTCGATGCTCGTCGGAGCCGGGCTGTCCGCCATGGGATCGCGCTACGACGGATCGGACTGGATCCGGGTCCTCACGGTCGTCGTCGTGGCCCTCCTCGTCGTCGTCCCGGCGCTCGCGGCCATCGGTGCCCTGCTGCTGACGGACGCGTCGACCCGCGGCCGCCGGCTCGCCGGTGTCGGGTTCGTCGTGCTCGGCGCGGCCGGACTCGCGGCCCTCGTCCTGACGTCGACGCCCGGACCCGCGTGGGCGTGGCTCGGTGGGTCGGCGGTCGCCGTGGCGGCCGGCCGCCTCGTGCTCCGCTCCAGGTCCGCGACGGACTGGTGGCTCCTCGGCATGCCCGTGATCGCGACGGCGCTCGGTTGGCCGTTGACCGAGGTCTGGAGCCTCGCGACCGTCGTGCCCTACACGGCGCTGTTCCTCGTCATGCTCCTGGCCTATGTCGTCCCCTTCCTCGGGAGCATCGCGGCGGCCGTCCTCGCCGGCCGTCTCGACGACGCTCGGGCCACCGGCGGCGGGCTGGTAGACAAGGACGTGTGAGCGACACGCACCTCGAGATCGAACGCACCTACGACCTGGCCCCGGAGGCCGAGTTGCCGGACCTGATCGGGGTCGGCGGGATCCTCCGCGCCGAGCGGCAGGAGCCGTTCGAGCTCGACGCCACGTACTGGGACACCGAGCGCTTCGACCTGGTGGCCGCACACGTGACGGTCCGCCGCCGCACGGGAGGCCCCGACGCCGGCTGGCACATCAAACGCGCGGCCTCGGACACGGTCCGGCACGAACAGCACTTCCCGCTCACTGAGGACACCGACACCGTGCCCGACGCGGTGCTCGCGGCGCTGTTCGCCGAGCGCCGGGGGCGGGCGCTGCGCCCCGTGGTGCGGATCCGGACGGAACGGGCCGTGACGCGCCTCCTGGACGAGGACGGCGACCAGGTCGCCGAGCTCGCGGACGACCACGTCAGCGCCTTCCGGCTCGACCCCGACGCGCCGACCGGGCCGCGGACGTGGCGCGAGGTCGAGGTCGAGGCGGTCGAGGGCGTCGACGAGCAGGTGGCGCAGACGCTGTTCGACGGCCTCGACGCGCGGTTCGCCGAGCGTGGTGCGCAGCCGGCGGCCGTCTCCTCGAAGCTCGCCCGTGGCCTCGCGGGCGTCGACGCCCCGCGCCTCCGCACCACGGACAAGCCGGCCAAGGGCTCCGCCGCGCGCGTCCTCCGCAAGCGCGTCGCGCGACTGCGCTCGTCGCTCGCCCGCCGGGAGGCCCGGCTCCGGTCCGGCGACACCGCCGACCTCCGCGGACTGGCCACCACGTCGCTCGGCCTGGCGGCGGTGCTCGGCGCCTACCGCGCCGCCTTCGCCGACGCGGACCTCACCGACCGCGCGGTGGCCGCCGCGGAGATGCTCGCCGACGTCGTGAGCCGTGCGGCGTCGGCCGAGTACCTCGTCGGCGACCTCCACCGGGCCGGGACGCCGGCGCAGGACGCACTCGTCGACACCCTGGCGCGCGAACGGCTCCTCGCGGCGACCCGTGAGCGTCGCGACGAGGCGGTGCGCGACACCCTCCGGTTCCTGCACACGCCGGAGTACCTCGACCTGCTCGACCTGCTCGACGACGCCGTGGAGCGACCCGAGCCGACCGCCTGGGCGCTCCGGACCCCGAAGCGGGTGGCGCAGGACGTCACGGCCGCCGAGAAGCCCGTCGTGCGCGAGCTCGTGCGCGCCGCGGTCGGTGACGACCCGGCGGACGAGACCGGCGACCGCGAGGCGACCGAACGCGCGTGGCTGGCCACGATGCGGATGCGGATCGCGATGGACGTCCTCGGGGACGAGGCCTTCCCGCATGCACTCGGCCGCCGGATCACCGTCGCGGCGGACGTCCTCACCGAGCGGGCGCAGTCCCTGCACGCGCTCGAGGAGCTCCGGCACGTCGCCGGCATCGCGACGCGCGCGGGGGAGGACACCTTCGGCTACGGCGTGCTCGCGGGCGACCGCGTGCGTCGTGCCGAGGAGTCCTACGACGACGCGGTGCAGGCCCTCTCGCGCGTCTGACCCAGCCCGTCACCCCCTCCCGCGAGATCGCAGTCGTTGCCGCTCAGGACGCTCCCGGAACGGCAACGACTGCGATCTCGCGGGTCGGGGATCGCGCCGTCAGGACCGCGGTTCGGCCTCGGCCAGACCGAGCACGTCGAGCAGCCACGCCAGCTCGAAGGCCCGCTCGCGCCAGGAGTCGTAGCGCCCGCTCACCCCGCCGTGTCCCGCCGCCATCTCGGTCTTGAGCAGCACCGGCGCACCGACCTCGCGCAGGCGCGCCGTCCACTTGGCGGGCTCGACGTACAGCACCCGGGTGTCGTTGATCGACGTGACCGCCAGGATCCGCGGGTAGGTGACGTCGTCGCGGACGTTCTCGTACGGCGTGTACTCGCTCATGTACCGGTAGACCTCGGGGTCGTGCAGGGGATCGCCCCACTCGTCCCACTCGATCACCGTGAGCGGCAGGTCCGGGTCGAGGATGCTCGTCAGCGCGTCGACGAACGGGACCGCCGCCAGGATCCCCGCGAACCGGTCCGGTGCGATGTTCGCGACGGCGCCCATGAGCAGCCCGCCGGCGCTGCCGCCTTCGGCGACGATGCGGTCCGGCGTGGTGCGGCCGGTCGCGATCAGGTGGTCGGCGACCGCCACGAAGTCGGTGAACGTGTTCTTCTTGGTCAGGGTCTTGCCCTGCTCGTACCAGTGCCGGCCCATCTCGCCGCCGCCGCGGACGTGCGCGACCGCGAACACGACGCCGCGGTCGAGCAGCGACAGCCGCATGACGCTGAAACCGGGGTCGATGCTGTGCTCGTACGAGCCGTAGCCGTACAGGTGGACGGGAGCGGGCCTCCCGGCCGGCACCGCGTCGCGGCGCCACACGAGCGAGACGGGCACGCGCGTGCCGTCCGGTGCCGTCGCCCACTGGCGTTCCTGCACGTAGTCCTCGGAGCGGTGGCCGCCGAGCACCGGCTGGCGCTTCCGCACCGTGATCGCGCCCGACGCGAGGTCGAGGTCGCCGACCGTCGACGGGGTCACGAACGACGTGAACGTCAGGCGCAGGGTGGGCTGGTCCCACTCGGGGTTGCCGCCGAAGCCCGCCGAGAACAGCTCCTCGTCGAACGGGACCTCGTGCGCGTCGCCGTACCCGTCGCCCTCGATCGGCACGATCGCGACGCGGGGGAGCGCCTCGGACCGGTACTCGACCGCGAGGTGGTGGGCGAACGCGTCCACCGACTCGATGCGGCGCTCCGGGTCGTGCGCGATGACCACGCGGCGGTCGCTCGCCGAGGTCGGGTCGTCGGCGGGCACGTCGACGAGCTCGAAGTTCTCGGCGCCGTCGTTGTGCAGGACGAGCAGCCGGTCACTCCCGCCGACGACCGCGTGCTCGACGTCGTACTCGACGCCCTCGCGACGCGGCCAGACGACGTGGAACTCGCCCGTCGGGTCCGCCGCGTCGAGCAGGTGGACCTCGGACGTGATCTTCGACCCGAGCTCGATCACGATGTACTGCGACGACCGGGTCACGCCGACGCCGACCCAGTAGCGGTCGTCGGGCTCCTGGAACACGGCGACGTCCTCGCCGGTCCCGCCGACCTCGTGCCGCCAGATGGTGTCCGGACGCCACGACTCGTCGACGGTGGGGTAGAACACGTACCGGCCCGACGGGTCGAACACGGCACCGGCCCCCGTGCCCTCGATGACGTCCGGCAGGTCCGCACCGCTCGTGAGGTCGCGCACGTGCAGCGTGTACCGCTCGTCGCCGGCCGTGTCGATGCCGTAGACCAGGCGCTCGCCGTCGTCGCTGACGTCGTACGTGCCGAGCGCGAAGAAGTCGTGCCCCGCGGCGAGCAGGTTGCCGTCGAGCACCACCTGCTCGCCCGGCACCTCGGCGCCCGCCTCGACCTCGGGCGGGGTCCAGTCGTCCTCGTCGGTGATCGGCGCGCGGCAGTGGACGCCGTACTGGCTGCCCTCGCTCGTGCGCGTGAAGTACCAGAACCGGCCCATCCGCACCGGCACGCTGAGGTCGGTCTCCTGCACCCGGGCACGGATCTCGTCGAACAGCCGGTCGCGCAGCGGGGCGAGGTGCGCGGTCGCCGCGTCGGTGTACGCGTTCTCGGCTTCGAGGTACGCGAGCGTCTCCGGGGACTCCTTGTCACGGAGCCACTCGTAGTCGTCCACGAACCGGACCCCGTGGTGGGTCCGGGTGACCGGGTGCTTCGCGGCGATGGGAGGGGTGGTCGAGGACGCGTCGGAGCTCACCGGCCCAGCCTAGGACGCGCTCCGGCGGTGCACCTGGACGGTCCGGGAGGCCCGGTGCTGGTGACCGAGATCGCATCCGCCGGTCGGTAGCGTGGTCCGCATGAGCAAACGATCCTTCGTCATCACCGGTGCCCACGTCGTCCCCGTCGTCGGGGACGAGTTCGACGGCGGCGCGGTCGTCGTCGAGGACGGACGCATCACCGCGGCGGGCCCGGACGTCGCCGTGCCCGAGGGACTGCCGGTCGTCGACGCGGCGGGCACGTGGCTCGTGCCGGGCTTCGTCGAGGCGCACGGCCACGTCGGCATCCACGAGGAGGCCAACGGCGTCGCGGGCAACGACACGAACGAGATGACCGGCCCGAACATGGCAGCCGTCCGCGCGATCGACGCGATCGACATCGACGACGAGGGCTTCCGGGACGCGCTGTCCGGCGGCGTCACCGCGATCGTGGTCAAGCCGGGCTCGGGCAACCCCATCGGTGGCCAGACCGTCGCGATCAAGAGCTGGGGCGGCCGGACGATCGACGAGCAGCTCATCTCGGACAGTGTCAGCGTCAAGAGCGCGCTCGGCGAGAACCCGAAGCGCGTCTACGGGGCGAAGGACCAGACGCCGTCGACCCGCCTCGGGGTCGCGAAGGTGATCCGCGAGGCCTTCGTCGCCGCCGACCACTACCGCACCGCCCGTGCGGCCGCCGCGGGGAAGGGCGAGCCGTTCGAACGCGACCTCACCAAGGAGACGCTCGCGCGCGTCCTCGACGGGGAGCTCGCCTGGGACCAGCACACGCACCGCCACGACGACATCGCCACCGCGATCCGCCTGTCCGAGGAGTTCGGTTACCGGCTCGTCGTCAACCACGGCACCGAGGGGCACAAGCTCGCGGGTCTCCTCGCCGAGAAGGACATCCCCGTCGTGTACGGCCCGCTGTTCACGAGTCGCTCGAAGGTGGAGCTCCGGGACCGCGCGATCACGAACCTCGCCGAGATCGCGGCGGCCGGGGTCCGGGTCGCGATCACGACGGACGCGCCCGTCGTGCCGATCAACATGCTCGTGCTGCAGGCGACGATGGCGGTCAAGGAGGGCCTGCCCCGGCAGACGGCGCTCGAGGCGCTGACGACGAACCCGGCGACGTTCCTCGGCTTCGGCGACCGCGTCGGTCAGATCACACCCGGCTACGACGCCGACCTCGTGCTCTGGTCGGGCGACCCGCTCGACGCGACCTCGCGGGCGCTCCGCGTCTTCATCGACGGCGCCGAGGTCTACACGTGGGACGCGGAGGCGCACCGCGGGGTGACCGTGCCGCGGTTCTGACCCCCGACCGCCCGCCGCGGCGCCGGTCGGGAGGCCCGGATCGCGACCGCCGTGCCGGGCGCGGCTCGGGCCTCCCGGCCGTCCGCCGGGTCACGGCGTCCGGCGCCTACGCGGTGCGGTCGAGCAGGAACGTGTTCATCGCGGCGGTGAGCTCGAGGTCCATGTCGCGCACGTCGCCGTTGACGGAACGGATCGGGGCAGCGAGCCGGGAGCTCGACACGAGCCACAGTGCGTCGGCGGCACGGAGGTCGTCGAGCGTCACGAGCTCGTACGAGGTCGCGATCCCGCGGTCCTCGGCGAAGGCGAAGACGTCCGCCTGCGTCGTCCCCGCGAGGATGCCGATGTCGGTCCGGGGCGTGACGAGGTCGTCGCCGCGTCGGAGCAGGAGCGTCGAGCGCGGGCCCTCGAGGACGTAGCCGTCGGTCGAGACGAACAGGGCGTCGTCGGCCCCGCGGCGAGCCGCCTCACGCAGGGCGGCCATGTTCACGGCGTACGACAGGGTCTTGGCGCCCTGGAGCAGCCAGGGACTCGTGCGGGCGACGTCGTGGCGGTACCCGCGGTCGAGCGTGACGACGGCGATGCCCTGCTCGCGGGGCATGGTGTACTCCTCGGCCGGGGCCGCGTACACGTAGCCCGTCGGTCGGCCGTCGCCCTCGACGCCGCGGGACATCACGGTCTTGCAGTAGGCCTCGCGGACCGGATCGAGTTCCGCGACGACGGCCTCGACCGCGCGGCGCCAGACGTCGAGGTCGGGTGCGGGCAGGTCGAGCATCGCGGCCGAGCGGGCGAGACGGTCGAGGTGTGCCTCGAGTGCCTGCGGTCGACCGTCCGTGACGTTCAGGGTCTCGAACACGCCGTCACCGCGGACCAAGCCGAGGTCGAGCACCTGGACGTGCGGCTCGATCGGACCCTCGAAGGTGAACGCGTCGGCGCCGGGGTCGTGCGCCTCGGCGTGCTGGGAGGGACGGTTCAGGATCGCGAGGACGGTTTCGGTCATGCGGTCAGTCAAGCGCATCCGCTGCCGGTCCCCGGGCCTGGTCCGCGGGTGTCCGCGGATGCGTCGGACCGGGTCAGCGGCCCTCGGGGATCGCGCCCATGAGCTTCCAGACCGCGCTCGACAGCTCCGGGTGCGCGAGCGCGATGCGCCGGAGGCGGTGGTACTCCTCGCCGTGCACCGTACCCGACCCCGACGACGGGTGCTGGGTGCGTCCGCCGGCACGGTGCTCGATGCGGGAGTCGACCTCGATGGCCTCGGCGCGGAGGATCAGCACGACCTGCTCGTCGACCGTCGGGATCAGGTGCATGAACTCCCACGGGTCGTCACCCTGGCGACAGCGGTGTTCGACGATGACGGCGATCTCCTCCGCCGCCTCGGCACGGAGCACCTCGAGGCTCCGCCCCGCGTTCCGGGACTCAGCCACGGTGTGCCCGTACCTGCGCTGCCATGGAGCGAGCCTACGCCACGCCTTCGGGGACATCGACGCCGCGCTCCCCGGCGTGCTCGGGCAGACTCGGAGCGTGCCGCACGTCGCGTCGAAGGACCAGCACCCGCGGGTGTGTGTCGTCTACCTGCTCCGATCCGGGCCCGCCGGGGTCGAGGTCCTGCTCGGACGGAAGCGGCGGGGGCTCGGGGTCGGACGGCTCGTCGGCCCCGGCGGCAAGCTCGAGCCCGGCGAGGACGCCCGCTCGGCCGCGGTGCGTGAGGTCGCGGAGGAGGTCGGGCTCGAGGTCCGTGCCGAGGACCTCGAGCCGCGGGGGACGCTCGACTACCGCTTCCCGTTCCGGCCGTCGTGGAGTCAGGTCTCGGACGTGTTCGTCGCCGAGCGGTGGGACGGCGAGCCGCGCGGTGGCGACGAGCTCGAACCGGGCTGGGTCCCCGTCGACGCCGTGCCCTACGACGCCTTGTGGGACGACGCCCGCTACTGGCTGCCGGGGGTCCTGCGCGGCGGGAGCGTCCGTGCGCGGTTCACCTTCGGCGAGGACTGTGCCACGGTGTCCGGGTTCACCGGGTCCGGCGTCCGTGCGGCGGTCGACTGATCGCGACGGCGCCGGTGCGGGGTGCGGCGGTGCCCTCGAGGCCCTCGAGCCCGCCCGTGAAGACGTCGCCCGTCATCCGGGCGTCCTGGAACCCCGCGTCGTGGTGGTCGTCACCGTCGCCTCGGCCGGGGCGGATGGTGCTCAGCGTGCCCGTCTCGGTCGACTGGAGTCCGTGCCGCGCGAGTTCCTCGTCGCGCTGCTGGCCCAGGAAATCGCGGTTCGCGGTCTGCGCGTCCCCGAACATCGTCGTGCGACCGGTGACGATCATCCGGATGCGGCGGTGCTCCCACCACATCTTGCCGACGACCATGAGCACGATCCCGGCCGCGGCGTAGGAGGCCATCGTGACCAGCCCGCGCTCGTACGAGGGTCCGACCCCGTACACCGTGTGCTTGATCATCTCGACCATGCTCGAGCCCACCACGACGTGGTTCAGCCAGGCGAACGGCTCCGGCATGAACCACTTCGGGTAGGCGCCACCCGACGACGGCATCGACAGGAAGACGAAACAGATCATGGCGGGTGCGGCGATGAACCGCCCGGCGAAGTAGCTCAGGCCGTTCACGGTCAGTCCGATGGCGACGATCCAGCCCCAGGCGATGAGCACGAGCGCGGCGAAGTGTCCGTGGATGGCGCCGACGACCGGGCCGGCCAGGGTGTTCGTGATGAGGGAGATGACGATCCCGCCCACCACGATGACCGCGACGCGCGTGCGGTGGCGCAGCGGGCCGCCCATGATGCCGATGAACATCGCCACCATGTACCCGCCGATGCACCACGCGAGCATGACGTACATGGCGACGGTGCCGTACTCGTCCCAGCGTGGCAACGGGGCGAGTTCGGTGATCGTCGGTGCCGGACCCCCACCGGCCGTGATCACCGACGACAGGGTCGCGGGGACGAGGCTCGCCACCTGGAACTGGTGCGCGCTCGCCTTGAACACCGTGTTCGACGACGGGTCGTAGGCGACCGCCATGAGTCCGCTCACCACGTCGTGCTTCGCGCGGGTGAGCGAGTCGACCGTGTGGAACACGTACTCGCCGGGCAGGGCCTTGTGCACGGCCGCGACGAGTGCCGGGTCCGACCCGACCAGCGCGATCGGGACGTCGTGCGGATGGGGTGCGTGGAACGCCGCGATGTAGCACAGGCAGAACCCGACGATGAAGAACAGGGGCATCCAGAGCTGCAGGCCGATGAGTTGCAGCGAGGGGTGGAGGGTTCCGTACCAGCGGCGGTAGCGACTGATGTGCTGGGGCTCGGGCGCACGGGTCACGGTCCGTCCCCGCCCGGCGATGCGGGTACCCCGACGCGGCGACGATCCCCGGGTCGCCGGCCTCGTGGTGCGGGCCGTCGGTGTGCTGCGGTGCACTCCGGCACGGTCCGGGACGTCGTTGTTGCGCGGTGTGCTCACGCGGGCTGGGCCACCTCTCTGGGCTTCGGACGGAGGCTTCCAGGGTACGCCGCGGCCGCTTCGAGCCCACATGGCCGGGAGGTGCGGGCCGCGCGGTCAGGACCGGCTGCGGCCCGCCTGGGACGAGTCCATCGCGAGCTCCTCGGCGTCCAGGCTGATGAGGACGCGGCGCATGACCTCTTCGTCCAGGGCGCCGTGCTCGCGCTCGCGCAGCACGACCTCGCGCCGGCGGGCGAGGAGCTCGCGCCGGACCGCCTGGACCTCGGCGGCGGTGAGCCGGGACGGGGCCTCGCGGGCGTCGAGGCGCTCGTCCTCGGCGTCGTGCTGGAAGTCCTCGGCCTGCCGCTCCAAGCGCCGCCGCAGCCGGCCCACGGTCGCGTCCACGGCCTCCCGTCCGTACCGCTCCGCCCAGACGTCCTGCCGCTCGCGGATCAGGTCGATCGCCGCCTCGGTCGTGCGGTGGGACAACAGGAGCTCGGCCGCGGTGTCGCGCTCGTGCTCGCCCGGGTCGTGGACGTGCAGACGGCGGATGACGATCGGCAGGGTGAGCCCCTGCAGCAGGAGGGTCCCCACGGTGACGACGAACGCGATGAGGAAGATGGTGTCCTGCGCGGGGATGTGCGTCGGCGAGGACACGACGGCGACGGCGGCGGCCAGGGTGACCACGCCGCGCATCCCCGTCCACGAGATCACCGTGAGCTCCTGCCAGGTCATCCGTGGTTCGGCCGCGCCGCGGAGCCACCGGAGGCGCGGCCTGCCCCGGGTCGCGCGGACGACGAGCGGTCGGAGCCAGCGCCCGTTCAGGCGGCGCCGCCAGTACGACAGGAACACGAACGCGGGACGGACGAGCACGACGACGCCGAGCACCACGAAGGCCACCCCGACGCTCTCGAGCAGGCTGCGGTCGCTGGCGAGCGTCTCGCGCACGACCGTGTTGAGCTGCAGCCCGATGAGCGCGAACACGAAGCCCTCGAGGATGACGTCGGCGCTCGTCCACAGTGGGCGCTCCTGGAGACGGGTCTCGTAGCCCTCCTTCGGCGAGTTGTACCCGATGTACAGGCCGGCCGTGACGACCGCGATCACGCCCGAGCCGCCGAGTTCCTCGGCGAGGACGTAGGCCACGAACGGGAGCAGGATGCTCATGATGGTCGCGATCACCGGGTCGCCCAGCCGCATCCGGAGCCAGTGCACGAGCACGCCGAGGACCCCGCCGACCAGGAGTCCCACGACGATCGCCAGGGCGAAGATCCCGGCGTCCTCCCACAGGGTCAGCGACTCGCCCGCGATGATGAGCGTGAAGACGCGGACGAGGGTCAGGGACGCCGCGTCGTTGATGAGGCTCTCGCCCGACAGCACGGTCATCACGCGGCGGGGGAGCCCGAGCTTCCGGCCGATCGCCGCGGCCGACACGGCGTCGGGCGGGGCGACGATCGCGCCGACGAGGATCGCGGCGGGCAGGGTCATGTCCGGTACGAGCAGGTAGGCGACGGCGCCGACGACGATCGCGGTCACGATCACGAGCACGATGCCGAGCCGACGGATCTGCCGGAGCGACTGCCGGAAGCTCTGCCACGTCACGTCGAGCGCCGCGGAGTACAGCAGCGGCGGCAGCACCACGGTGAGGATGACGTCGGAGTCGATCTCGATGTGCGGCAGCCCGGGGACGAACGAGGCGGCGAGCGCGGCGGCGGTGACGAGGAGCGGCGCGGGCAGGCCCTTGGCGCGGGCGAACGCGGTGAGCGCGAGGGACACCACGAGGACCACGAGCAGTTCGGCGATGTCCATCGGGCGGGAGTCCTCTCGTCGTCGGCCTGTCCATCTTCTCAGAGACCGCCTGGTGCGGGCTGGACGGGCCCTGAGCGCGACGACAGCGGACGAGGACGGGCGGTGCTCGCCCACGGAGTGGACGGGGGATGGACATCAGGTTGCCCCGCGGTGCCCGGAACTGGGAGACTCGTCGGCGGTGGATCTCACACTCATAGTCGTCCTGGTCATCGCGTTGGCCCTCTTCTTCGACTTCACGAACGGTTTTCACGACACCGCCAACGCGATGGCGACCCCGATCGCGACCGGCGCGATGAAGCCGACGGTCGCGGTGTCCGTCGCGGCGGTGCTCAACCTCGTCGGGGCGTTCCTCAGCACCGAGGTGGCGACATCGATCTCGCACGGCCTCATCAACGAGGGGCCGGGTGGCGTCGCGATCACCCCGGCGATGATCTTCGCGGGGCTCATCGGTGCCGTGACCTGGAACATGATCACCTGGCTCCGCGGCCTGCCGTCCTCGTCCAGCCACGCGCTGTTCGGTGGCCTCATCGGCGCGGCCATCGTCGGCGCGGGCTTCGGCTCGGTGAACTACGCCTCGCTCCTCACGGTGGTAATCATCCCGGCCGTCCTCTCGCCGGTCATCGCATCGGTGGTCGCGTTCCTGGCGACCCGCATCGCCTACGCGGTCACGCGGCGCAAGGGCGCGCCGAACGAACGCGGCGGCTTCCGCATCGGTCAGATCTTCACCTCGTCCATGGTGTCGCTCGCCCACGGCACGAACGACGCCCAGAAGACCATGGGCGTCATCACGCTCACGCTCATCGCGGGCGGGTTCCAGCGCAGCGGGTCGGGCCCGGAACTCTGGGTGATCGTGGCCTGCGCCATGGCGATCGCGCTCGGCACGTACACGGGCGGTTGGCGCATCATCCGGACGCTCGGCAGCGGGCTCACGGACATCCGCGCGACGCAGGGCTTCGCCGCCGAGGCCTCGACCGCCGCGACGATCCTCGCGTCGAGCCACGTGGGCTTCGCCCTGTCGACGACGCAGGTGTCGTCGGGATCGATCATCGGTGCGGGGCTCGGTCGCCGCGGGTCGAAGATCCAGTGGTCGACGGCGGGCAAGATCGTCATCGCGTGGTTCATCACGTTGCCCGCCTCGGCAGCCGTCGGCGCGGTGGCGTCGGCGATCGCCCGCATCGGCACGGCCGGGCTCGTCGTCGACGCCGTGCTCGGGGCCGTGATCATCGCCGGGCTGTTCCTGTGGTCGCGGCGGAACCCGGTCGAGCAGGCCGCGGCGATCGAGGTCGACGTCGCCGCGAACTCGGTCCTCACGCGCAAGCAGCGCCGCGACCTGCAGCGCCGGAAGCGTGCTGAGGAGGTCGCGGCCCGCCGGGTGGCGTTGAGCCGCGAGAAGACCCTGCGCCGGATGGCCGCACGGAGAGGAGGCCGTCGATGATCGACTGGGGAGGCTTCTTGCTCGTCGTGCTCGTCGCGCTGATCTCCGCGTGCTTCGTCACCTCGGTGTACGGGCTCGGACTCCGTCTGTGGGTCACCGGGCGCGACGGCCGCGCGCGGTCGGCGCGCGCGGCGGCGGTGCTGTGCTTCGCGGTCTGCGCGGCCACGGTGCTGTACGGGGTGTACCTGATCGTCCCGCAGTTCCACCAGTAGCCCCGTCGGCCCGGTCACGAGACCGACGGAGCGGGCGCGGGTCGGGCCTCCCGGCCGTCAGTCCGTCGGCAGCGGCCGCTCGTCGGCGCGCACGCGGACCTGGTTCGCGAGGTCGCGCAGACGCTGTTCCTCGCGTTCGGTCTCGGGATCGGGCTCGGGCAGCTCCGCGGCGGCCAGGCGCACCTGCCGCGCGGTCGCGACGTCGTGGTCGTGCCACCGTGCCAGCGCGAAGTTGCGGCGCACGTCGCGGAGGGGGAGGCGGATCGTGGCGTCCGCCTCGACGCCGGCGAACAGCTGCCGCATCCGGATGATCTCCGAGTCGAGCTCGCCCCCGACCACGAGCACGAAGTTCGAGATGTAGAGGTAGACGAGCAGCAGGATCGCGCCACCGAGCCAGCCGTACGCGTGGTTGATGGACCCGATCGTCTTGACGTACACGACGAACCCGAGGGTCGCGAGGGCCCAGGTGCCGATCGCGAACCCGGCTCCGGCCGAGACCCACCGCAGGTGTGGTGCCCGGACGTTCGGCGTCGCGTAGTACAGCACCCCGACCATGACGACGAGGGTCGCGAGGAGGACGGGCCACTTGCCGACGTCCCACAGGCCCTCGAGCCAGGCCGGCCACCCCATCCGGTGCACGACCGTGGCGACCGCCGTCGGGGTGCCGAGCAGGATCGTGATCGCCACGGCGCCCCCGACCATGATGAGCATCGTGACGAGCAGCATCATGCTGCGGAACTTCCAGATCCGTCGCCCCTCCTCGACCTCGTAGGCCGTGTTCATCGCGCGCCCGAACGCGGTCGCGTACCCGGACAGCGACCACAGGGTCAGGAGGAGGCCGATGGCCAACGCGAGCTCCGGGCTGTCGAGCGCGGTGAGCTGCCGGAGCGGCGTCTCGAGGTGTCGCGCGGTCTCCGGGCGGATGATGGCGCCGAGGATCTGGATGATGTCGGTGATCGTGTCACCGGAGCGGTCGAGGATCGACACGGCCGACACGACGGTCAGGGCCGTGGGGAACGCCGTCAGCGTGGCGAAGAAGGTGAGCGAGGCAGCGGCGTCGACGACCCGGTGCCGGATGACCTGGTGGGTCGTCCGCCGGACGACCGCCCGGAACCCGGTGCGCTTGAGGGCACGCGAGTCGGCGTCCTGCATGCCCCCCACGCTAGCCGTCCGCGGGGCGGAGGGCGTCGTACCGCCGGAACGAGGGAACGAGGCGCAGCAGGAGCGCCACGAGTCCGATGATCACGACGCCGCCGACGATCGGCGGGACCGCGATGCCGACGGCCACGACGAGGCCCGCGTACAGGTCGCCGATCCGGGGACCGCCGGTCACCACGACGACGAAGATGCCCTGCAGTCGGCCGCGCATGCCGTCCGGTGCGGCGGCCTGGAGGATCGTCCCGCGGAACACGCTGCTCACGTTGTCCGCACCACCGGACACCAGGAGCGCCGCGGACGCGAGCACGAGCGCCGGCAGGATCCCGATGCCGAACCCGACGTGGGCGCGGCCGCCGAGCGCGTGGGCGGCCGCGATCACGATGCCGAACACGGCGATCGAGGCCCCGTAGACCGTGATCGCCCAACCCACCGCCTCACCCTGGCGTCGGACGTGTCCGAGCGGGCCGGAGAACACGCTCGACACGAGTGCCCCCACGGCGTACGCGGCCGTGAGCACGCCGACCGTGATCGAGCCGCCACCGATGACGAGCGCCCCGATCGCGGGGAACAGGACGCGGGGTTGGCCGAACGTCATCGCGATGATGTCGAGCACGAACGTCATCGTGATCGTCGGGGAGCGCCGGAGGAACCGCGCGCCCTCGACGAGCGACCCGAGCCCCGGGCGCTGTGCGTCGTGCTCCGGCGCCATGCGCGGCAGCGTGATGACCCCCGTGAACGCGAAGCTGAAGAGGACGACGTCGATCGTGTAGGTGGGCGCGTACCCGACGGCGGCCACGAGCACGCCGGCGACGGCGGGCCCCACCGTGACCGCGAATCCCGTCCCGATGCCGCTGAGCGCTCCGGCGGCCGGCAGCAGGTCGGTGCCGATGAGCCGCGGGATGATCGCGGAGCGGGAGGCCCCGATCACCGTCCCGGCGACCGCGTTCACCGTCGCGAGCACGTACAGCAGCGCCACGTTCTCGAGGCCGAGCCAGGCGTGCGTGGCGATGAGGGCGGTGGACACCCAGGCGAGGACCGCGCTCGCGAGGGCGACGGCGCGGCGGTCGAACGCGTCGGCGAGCATGCCGCCGTACAGCCCGGCCGCGATCATCGGCACGAGCGAGATGACCCCGACGAGCGAGACCGCGAACGTCGACCGGGTGATGTCGTACACCTCGAGGCCGACGGCGACGGTCGTCATCTGGGTCCCGATGCCGGCGACCGAGCTCCCGACCCAGAGGCGGGCGAACGCGGGGGACCGGCGCAGCGGCGTGAGGTCGGCGAGGAGCGACCGGTGCCGGGTCGGCTCGGTGTCGACGGACGCGGGAGGGGTCGGAGTGGTGGGGGTCTGATCGTGGG
>NZ_QKTU01000013.1 GCF_003234565.1 Curtobacterium sp. MCBD17_013
AAGAGACAGGGTCTGATCGTGGGGGGAGGCGGGGCCGTCGTCGGCCGGATGTGGAGTCACGGTGGGACCATTCTGCCGTCCCCCGCACCCGGACGCGCCCGGTGGGACCGGCCGTCATGCGGGCGTCACCCTCGTCGTGTTGGATGGCGACATGACTGACCTCAACAGCAAGCCCGAGTTCGACGCCCCGGAGGGCCCCGCCCCGACCGAGCTCGTCATCACCGACATCGTCGAGGGCGACGGCGCGGAGGCCCAGCCCGGATCGACCGTCAAGGTGCACTACGCGGGCGTCGAGTACGACTCCGGCGAGGAGTTCGACAGCTCCTGGAACCGGGGCGAGCCGATCGACTTCCCGCTCGCGGCGCTCGTCCGCGGCTGGCAAGAGGGCATCCCCGGCATGAAGGTCGGCGGCCGTCGCAAGCTCGTCGTGCCGCCGGATCTCGCCTACGGGCCGGCCGGTGGCGGGCACTTCCTGTCCGGCAAGACCCTGATCTTCGTCATCGACCTCCTCGGCGTGCGCTGATGCCGACCGCGGTCCCCACCGTCGAGCTCAACGACGGCACCGCCTTCCCGCGCCTCGGGCTCGGGACGTACGGGCTGAACGGCGACGAGGGCGTGGCGGCGGTCCGTGCCGGCATCGACGCGGGCTACCGGCTCCTCGACACGGCGCTCAACTACGGCAACGAGGACGCCGTGGGCCGTGCCGTACGCGAGTGCGGTCTCCCGCGTGAGGACCTCGTCGTCACCTCGAAGCTGCCCGGGCGACACCACGGGTACGACGAGGCGCACCGATCGATCGAGGAGACCCTCGGCAACCTCGGGCTGGACTCGGTCGACCTGTACCTCATCCACTGGCCGAACCCGTCCGTCGACAAATTCGTCGACACCTGGAAGGCCTTCGTCGACCTCCGGGACAGCGGCGTCGTCCGCTCCATCGGCGTCTCGAACTTCACCGAGGAGCACCTGCAGCGCATCGTCGACGCGACCGGTGTGGCCCCCGCGGTCAACCAGGTCGAGCTGCACCCGTACTTCCCCCAGGGCGCCCTCCGCGCGGTGCACGAGCGCCTCGGGATCGTGACCGAGAGCTGGAGCCCGCTCGCCAAGCAGAGCGAGCTCCTGACCGAACGCGTCGTCACGGACGCCGCGGCGGTGCACGGGGTCACCCCGGGGCAGGTCGTGCTGCGGTGGCACGTGCAGCTCGGTGCCGTGCCGGTGCCGAAGTCGGGCGACCCCGGACGGCAGCGCGAGAACATCGACGTGTTCGCGTTCGAGCTCACCGACGACGAGATGACGGCGATCTCCGGGCTCGAGCGTGGCCGGCTCTGGGGCGGCGACCCCGACTCGCACGAGGAGATGTGAGCCCGCGACGGGGCCGGTCGGACCGGCCCCGTCGTACCTCCACGCCGACACCTCCCACCACGGCGCGCGCGGGGCTACACTTGTCACCCCCGTCCCGAAGGGTGTTGCGTGACCGAGGAGTCAGAAGTCGACCGCGAACGTCAGTACGTCGACGGCCTGTTCGCACGGCTCGACGAGTTGTCCGCGGACGCCGCCCGGCGGCTGGCCGAGACCCGTCGTGAGTCCGTCGGTGGGAACCACCAGAGCCGCAGCGAACGCGACGCCTTCGCCCGCCTCTACGAGGACACCCTCACGACGCTGGAGCGCGTCGGGGACCGGCTCGTGTTCGGCCGCCTCGAGGTCGCGGACCCGGAGCAGGACGAGAGCGCCTTCCGCTACATCGGCCGCGTCGGGCTCCGCGACGCCGAGCACCGGCCGCTGCTGCTCGACTGGCGCGTCCCCGGCGCCAGCGCGTTCTACCAGGCGACGGCGGCCCACCCGATGGGCATGCGCGCGCGTCGGCACCTGACGCTGGCCGGTCGCGAGGTCGTCGGCGTCGAGGACGAGGTGTTCGACGCGACGCTCTACGACAGCGAGCGCACCCACCTGCAGGGTGAGGGCGCACTGCTGGCCGCCGTGAGCGCGGACCGCACGGGCCGGATGACCGACATCGTCGCGACGATCCAGGGCGAGCAGGACCGCATCATCCGGTCCGCCATCGAGGGCGTGCTCGTCGTGCAGGGTGGCCCCGGCACCGGCAAGACCGCCGTCGCACTCCACCGGGCGGCCTACCTGCTGTACTCGCACCGCGAGCGTCTCCGCGGCTCCGGCGTGCTCGTCGTCGGTCCGTCGCCGGCGTTCCTGACGTACATCGAGCAGGTCCTCCCGTCGCTCGGCGAGACGGGCGTCGTCATGGCCTCCCTCGGGTCCCTGTACCCGGGCGTCGACACCGATCGGCACGACGGTGCGCGGGCCGCCGCGGTCAAGGGGTCGGCCGAGATGGCCGACCTGCTCCGCCGCGCGGTGCGGTCGCGGCAGATCGTGCCGACCGAGACCGTCACGGTCGACATCGAGGGCGAGCGTCTCGTGGTCCCGCCGTCGCTCATCGCCGCGGCGATGCGGAAGGCCCAGGAGCGGGGCAAGCCGCACAACGTCGCGCGGGTGACCTTCAACAAGGCGGCACTCGATGCCCTCACCGGTCTGCTCGCCGAGCAGCTGCGCGAGCGCGGGACCACGGTGGACGAGGCCGACGAGAAGGTCCTCCGCGAGGACGTCCGTTCGTCGTACGACGTGCGGGTGCTGCTGAACGGCGCGTGGATGCCGCTCCCGGCCGAGAAGTTCGTCGAGGACCTCTACGCGCGCCCGAACTGGCTCGCCTCGCTGACCCCGCACTGGTCCGCTGACCGGCGGGCGTTGCTCCGACGCTCGCGCGGTGCCGGGTTCACGGTCGAGGACGTCCCGCTGCTCGACGAGGCCGCCGAGCTCCTCGGCCCGTTCGACCCCTCGGGCGGCGGCGCCCGGCGGCAGGCGAAGGCGGCCCGACAGCGCGACGTCGAGAACGCCCGCATCGCGATCGAGAACATGGGCGTCGAGGGCATCGTGACGGCGGAGCAGGTCGCGGGGTCCTTCGCCGAGGGCGGTGACCCGCGCACCACCGCGGAGCGTGCAGCGGAGGACCGCGAGTGGACCTACGGCCACATCGTGGTGGACGAGGCCCAGGAGCTCTCGCCGATGCAGTGGCGGGTGCTCGCGCGGCGGAACCCGTTGCGGTCCTTCACGATCGTCGGGGACATGGCGCAGGGGTCCTCGCCCGCCGCCGCGCGGAGCTGGGACGACGTGCTCGGTGCCCTCGCCCGCCGTCGTCGAGGCCGGGCTCCCCGCGTGCCGCTCGACCACCGGATCGAGTACCTCACCGTCAACTACCGCACGCCGCGGCAGATCGTCGAAGCCGCCGGTCGGTTCGCTGAGGACGCCGGGCTCGCGGTCACCGCCACCCGTGCCGTCCGTGACGGTGATCCGGTCGAGCACGTCGCGGTGTCCCGCGCCGGCCTCGTCGACGCGGTCGTCGAGCAGGTCCGGGCCGAGCGGCGTCGGATCGGCACGGGCACCATGGGCGTCATCGCGCCCGACGACGCGATCGCGGTGATCCGCGAGCGGCTGGCGGCGACCACGGACGACCTCCGTTCACTCGAGGCGCCACGGCCCGGCGCGGTCACCGTCCTCACCGGTGCGGAGGCCAAGGGGCTCGAGTTCGACGGCGTGGTGCTCGTCGACCCGGACGGCGTCGGCGCCGACGCTGCCCGCGCGGCCGCCGCCGTGTACGTCGCCATGACGCGGCCGACCCGGCGGCTCGTCGTGCTCGACGTCATCGCGACCGACGAGGACGCCGGTGCGGCGGAGGCGGGGGACGTCGCGGCCTGATCTCGCCGGCGGTCAGCCCCGTTTCCGGTGCTCCACGAGGTCGAGCGCGTACTGCTGCCACCACTGTCCGGCGGCCGGTCCACCGTTGCACGTGCCGTCGCTCAGCCCGGGGGTCTTCACCCAGAGCAGGGCGTCGAGTCGGGTGGAGCCGGCGGTGACGTGCGGGGTCTGCCCGAGCCCGGCCCCCGGCGGGTTGCACCAGGTGCCGAGCCACCCCCGGCCGTTGCGGGACACGTCGATGACGAAGTGCGGGTCGCCCCCGATGCGGTCCGCGAGCCGGTCGGCGTACGCGCGCTCCTGGTCGACGCGGTAGAAGTTCGACACGTTCGTCGAGAAGCCCTGGGCCTCGTCGACGCCGGCCTCGCGGAGACGCCGCGCCATGGTGTCCACGGGAACGCGGTCCTCGTTGCCGCCGTCGAGGTACACCGTGAGCCCGGCGTCGACGAGGGTGTGCACGGCCTGCCGGATCACCGGGATGCGACTCGTCCCGATGCGGGGGCAGTTCGAGATCTGGGCGAGGGAGTCCGGTTCGACGAGCACGACGGCGTGCGATCCCCGCATGGCGTCGGCCACGTGCCGCACCCAGTGGCCGTAGGCGGCCGTGCCGAGGCCGCCCTTCGAGTACCCGCCGCAGTCGCGGTCCGGCACGGCGTAGAGCACGAACGTCGGGGTCGCCTGGTGCGTCTGCGCGCTCTCGAGCACCGCGCGGACCGTGCGCACGGTGTCGGCGTTCGACCCCGCGCCCGTGAGCCACGTGGCGATCGGCTGGTCCGCGATCACCGAGAGCGCGTTCGCCGTCGCGACGTCGCCGCGGGTGCGAGCGGCGGACTCGGACCGGGCGGGGTGGTTCACGCTCGTGGGCTGCACGGCGAGTCCGCCGGGGAAGGCCTCAGCCGCGGTCCTGCGGGTCGCGATGACGCGCGTCGGCGTGGGGGTGGCATCGGGGGTCGACATGGAGCCTCCGTTCCGGTCGGCGTGGGGCAGGACGACCGTCAACGCGAGCACGAGCAGCAGCGCCAGCCCCACGGCGACCGCGCCGAGGACGGCCCACTGGCGCCGCCCCGACCGGTGGTGGCCGGCCGGCGGGCGGGGGTCAGGCCGCTCCGTGGGCATGGCGGTCCTCCTCGTCCTCACGGGTCGGTCGGACCAGCCTCGCATCACCGGCCCCGCGGCGGCCACTCGCCGGTCCGCTGTGTGCGATCTGCCAGGCGCGGCGCGGTCGGTGTCCAGCCAGGGCACAGGGGTGCGGCAGGCTGCTGCCCCAGACTGTGCGGATGTTCCGGAGACTGCTGCTGCTCGTCGTCACCGCCGGCTACGCCTGGGTGGTGTGGCGGATGACGCTGACACCCCAGCTGTTCTCCCGCTCCGGCAGTGATGCGGTCGCCCTCGTCCTCCGGCTGGCCCAGCAGCACGCGGCGACGGCGTGGGTCACCTACGACCGCGCGGAGTTCATGGCGAACATCGCGATGTTCGTCCCGGTCGGTGCGATCGCGGCGATGTGGCTGCCCCGGCGGGCGTGGTTCCTCGCGGGCATGCTCGCCGTCGGACTCTCGGTGGGCATCGAGTGGACGCAGCACGTCGCCCTGCCGGGCCGCGTCGCCGATCCGCGCGACGTCCTCTCGAACGGGCTCGGGGGGTTCCTCGGCGCCACGCTCATCGGGTTGGCCCGGTCGGCGGTGCCCGAACGCCGCCGCCGGCGCCCGCGCATGGTCTGACGGCCGCGCGTCGCGCGACCGGTCGACCCCGGTCCTCCCGTCCGTCCCCTGGTCCGGCCGTCCGGGGGGCACCCCTTCTGGAGCTGGCACCGGCCTGCCCGGGTCCGACACCCTGGGTGGTGGGCCGTGCAGGACGGCCCGACAGGAGGACCACCGCGTGCCCACCCACGACGTCCCGGGGGCGGTACGACTCGACGACCTCACGGACCGGGTCCCCGGGCAGACGCTCATGGCGGCCTGCCTCGCCGAGCAGGCGGCCGCGCCACCGCGTGGTCGTCTCGCACGCGTCGTCGGCGCGCGCGTGCTCACCGACGCGGCGCGGTCCTGGTACGTCGGCGTGGTGGGGGAGCGCGTGACCGCGCGGCTCCTCGAGGGGCTCGGACCGGAGCACGTCGTACTGCACTCCATCCCGGTGACGGACTCGGGCACGGACATCGACCACCTCGTCGTCGGACCCATGGGTGTCGTCACGGTGCACACGAAGCACCACCGCGACGCTCGCGTGTGGGTCGGCGGCGACACCGTGCTCGTCGCGGGTCAGCGCCGGCCGTACGTGCACGCGGCACGGAGCGATCGGACGCGCGTGCTGCGTGCCCTGGCGGCGCTCACGCTCCCCGTCGCACCGGTGACGAGTCTCGTCGCGGTGGTGCACGCCGCCCGGGTGCAGGTCCGATGCGCGCCGGAGGACGTCCGCGTCGTCGACGCCCGTCACCTCGTCCGGACGCTCCGCCGGCTCCCGACGGTCCTCGGTCAGGACGCGGTATGGGCGCTCGCCGGGGCCGTGACCTCCACCGAGACGTGGGGCGTGCGGCCCGAGGGTGAGCCCGCCGACGTCGTGGCACGGTTCGCAGCGCTCGGACGGGAGGTACGGGTCGCCCGCGCTGCGCGTCTCGCGTGGGCGGGTGCCGCGTGTGCGGGCGTCGCGGCCGGCCTCGTCGCGGTCGTCGCGGCCGTCCCCGGCCTCGTCGGGGCACTGTTCAGCTGACTCCGGGGCACGGACGGGGCTCGTCGGGGTCGTCCGGCAACGGGCCGGGGCCGGACGGGGCCCGTCGGGGTCGTCCGGCGACGGGCCGGTGGGGTATCATCGTCAGGTTGCCGTCGAACGGCCGCGGACACAGAGCGCCCACACATCCGGTGTGGTGCACCGCGCAGCAACAGGAAGGGGATCACCCATGGCACTCGAATCGAACGTCAAGAAGGCGATCATCGAAGAGTACGCGACCCACCCGGGCGACACGGGATCCCCCGAGGTCCAGGTGGCCGTGCTCACGCAGCGCATCAAGGACCTCACCGAGCACCTCAAGGAGCACAAGCACGACCACCACTCGCGTCGTGGTCTGCTGCTCCTCGTCGGGCAGCGTCGTCGTCTCCTCGGCTACCTCGCCGACGTCGACATCAACCGCTACCGCTCGCTCATCGAGCGCCTCGGCCTGCGTCGCTAGTCACTGCTCTGTCGGTCACTGCGGTCGACGATCGAAGTGCCTCCGCCAGGCGGGGGATCCGGTCTTGACCGAACGCCCCGTCCCTCCCACCGGAGGGGCGGGGCGTTCTGCGTTCCCGACGGGTGCGGTCGTCTCCCCGCGCGTTCGCACGGAGCGGGAATAGCGTGCACTGCACCGTCGTTCGGCTACCATGTACATGCAAACGCATCGAAAGAGGAGCGCATCGTGCAGTTCGGCATCTTCACCGTGGGTGACGTCACCACCGACCCGACGACCGGCAGGACGCCGACCGAGGCCGAGCGGATCCAGGCGGTCCTGACCATCGCGCAGAAGGCGGAGGAGGTCGGCCTCGACGTCTTCGCCACGGGCGAGCACCACAACCCGCCGTTCGTGCCGTCCTCGCCGACCACCATGCTCGGCTACCTCGCCGCGAAGACCGAGCGGCTGGTCCTCAGCACGAGCACGACACTCATCACGACGAACGACCCGGTGAAGATCGCCGAGGACTTCGCGATGCTCCAGCACGTGTCCGGCGGCCGCACCGACCTCATCCTCGGCCGCGGGAACACCGGGCCCGTCTACCCGTGGTTCGGGCAGGACATCCGGCAGGGCGTCAACCTCGCCATCGAGCACTACGCACTCCTCCGCCGCCTCTGGACCGAGGACGTCGTCGACTGGCAGGGCCACTTCCGCACGCCGCTGCAGGGTTTCACCGCGACGCCGCGCCCACTCGACGGCGTCGCCCCGTTCGTCTGGCACGGCTCGATCCGCACCCCCGAGATCGCCGAGCAGGCGGCCTACTACGGCGACGGCTTCTTCGCGAACCACATCTTCTGGCCCGCGAGCCACACCGCGAACATGGTCCGGCTCTACCGTGAGCGGTTCGAGCACCACGGACACGGGCCGGCCGCGAACGCGATCGTCGGGCTCGGCGGCCAGGTGTTCATGCGGAAGAACTCGCAGGACGCCGTCGCGGAGTTCCGCCCGTACTTCGACAACGCGCCGGTCTACGGCCACGGCCCGAGCCTCGAGGACTTCACGCGGCAGACCCCGCTCACGGTCGGCAGCCCGCAGGAGGTCATCGACCGGACCCTCGGCTTCCGCGAGTACGTCGGCGACTACCAGCGCCAGCTGTTCCTCATGGACCACGCGGGGCTGCCGCTCACGACCGTGCTCGAGCAGCTCGACATCCTCGGCGAGGAGGTCGTGCCCGTGCTCCGGAAGGAGTTCGAGGCCCGCCGTGCCCCGGGCGTCCCCGACGCCCCGACCCACGCCTCGCTCGTCGCGGCCGCGCAGTCGGCCGCCGTCGCCAGCGACGTCGCGGAGGTGCGCGCATGACCACCATCGCCGTCGTCTCCGCGGGGCTGTCCGAACCGTCGTCGTCGCGCCTCCTGGCCGACCGGCTGGCGGATGCCGCCGCGACCGCCCTCGGTGACCCTGACGACGGGGTGCCGGGAGGCGCGACGCGCGTCGTGCACGTCGACCTGCGCCCGCTCGCGCACGAGATCACCGACGCGATGCTGACGCGCTTCACACCGCCCGCGCTCGGCGCGGCGGTCGCCGAGGTCGTCGAGGCGGACGCCGTCGTGTTCGTCGCGCCGGTGTTCACCGCGGGCATGAGCGGGCTCGCGAAGTCGTTCCTCGACGTCCTCGAGACGGACGCACTCGTCGACATGCCCGTGCTGCTCGGTGCGACCGGTGGCTCCCCGCGGCACTCGCTCACGGTCGAGCACGGGTTCCGACCGGTCTTCAGCTATCTGCGCGCCGCCGTGGCGCCGACCGCGGTGTTCGCGGCCACCGAGGACTGGGGCGACGCCGAGGGCGTGGCGGCACTCGACCGTCGGATCCGCCGGGCGGGGGCCGACCTCGCCCACATGGTCCGGACCTCCCGGCGTCGTGTCCCCGTGACGGAGCCCGACGTCGTCGACTTCGGGAGTCTGCTCGAGGGCCTCGGTCAGTAGGGGGCACGCGGAGGGGGAGAGCCGCTCAGTACCAGTGCGGGTTCTCGCTCATCTCGTGGTTCCACGCGGCGCACGGGCTGCCGTACGCGTCCTTGATGTACGCCAGGCCCCAGTTGATCTGGGTGTCCTGGTTCGTCCGCCAGTCCGCGCCCGCCGTGGCCATCTTCGACGCGGGCAGTGCTTGCGGGATGCCGTAGGCGCCGCTCGAGACGTTGAGGGCGTTCGCCCGCCAGCCCGACTCCTGCGTCCACAGCGACACGAGGCACGAGAACTGGTCGGAACCCCAGCCGTAGGCACCGATCGCGCCTCGCGCGTACGCCTGCGCGCCTGCGGGGTCCGCGGCGACGCCGGAGGGATCCGGGTACGACGTCGTGGGCGCGGCCGCCGCGACGGCGGACGTGGCGCGTTGGGCGGCCGCGCGCTCCGCAGCGAGCTGCGCGGCCCGCTTCTGGGCCGCGACCTGGGCGGCCACGGCCTGGCCGATCGCGTACTGCCGCTCGACCTTCGCCGTCGTGTCCTTGAGGGTGGCGAGCTGCGCGTACAGCTCGTCGCTGTGCTGCTGCGTGCTCGACACCGCGGCGTTCGCCGCTGCCTCCGCGGCGTCCGCCGCCGTCGACTTGGTCTCCGCGGCGTCGGCGAGGCGCTGGCGCTCCGCCTCGGCCCGCTGCGCCTGGTCGTGCAGGGACGTGGCCGTGTTCGCCGCCACGCTCGCGTCGCTCATCACACCGGCCCACGTGTCCGACAACTGGTCGAGGGTGCCGAGCTGGTACAGGAGGTCCTGGGGCTTCTTGGAACCGACGATGCGGCTCGTGATCGTGTCGCTGTCGCCCGAGCGGTAGAGGTGCGCGGCGAGCTGCCCCGCCCGGTCCTTGGCGCGCGCCGCGGTCTCGGCGGCGGCCGCTGCCCTGGCGGTCAGGTCGTCGGCCGTCTGGGTCGCCGCCCGGAGGTCGGACTCGGCCGCGGCGGCCTGGGCCGACGCGGTGAGCGCGGCGGCGGACTTCTGCGCGGCCACCGACTGGAGGCCCTTGAGCGCGTCCTGCACCTTCGCGACCTCGGCCTGCGTGGCCGCCTGGTTGCCCTTCGCCGCCTGGACGTCCGCCCACGACGGGTAGGTCGTGGCCTGGGCCGGGAGGGCTCCGACGACCGGCGCGACGAACGCGCACACGGTCAGGGTGAGGCCCGTCACGAGCAGCCGACGGCGCGCACGTCCGGGCGCGGCGGCACGCGTGGGGGAGGAGTGACGCATGGGCCCAGGCTAACGACCCACCGCGTGTTCGCCGCGAGCCATGCCGGAGCGGCGGACCCGGATGCTAGGCTCGTGACCGTCGGTGACGTATCCGTCATCGATCTGGAACCAACCGGAGCAGGCCGGCACGAAGCTGGTCATCGGTGGTGACCTACGGGACCGTCCCCCACGCGGGGCGAGCGGCGCCGTGGATTTCTACTGCTGGCCAGGCATGCGTCCCGCTGTCGTGTGGGCGCACGTGCACACCGTGCCCTCGACCCCCGGCCCTGCTGCACACACACCATGCGGCGTCGACCACGACGCCGACACCACCACGCACGCTCGACGAGTGTGCGTGGCCGTCACGCACACGAGGAGGCACCCCTTTGGAGGGTCCCGAGATCAAGTTCGCCGAGGCAGTGATCGACAACGGTCGCTTCGGTACCCGTACCGTCCGGTTCGAGACCGGTCGTCTCGCGCAGCAGGCGCAGGGCGCCGTCGCCGCGTACCTGGACGACGAGACCATGCTGCTGAGCGCCACGAGCGCCGGCAAGCACCCGCGGGAGGGCTTCGACTTCTTCCCGCTCACCGTCGACGTCGAGGAGCGCTCCTACGCCGCCGGCAAGATCCCCGGCTCGTTCTTCCGCCGCGAGGGCCGACCGTCGACCGAGGCCATCCTGGTCTGCCGGCTCATCGACCGCCCGCTCCGTCCGTCGTTCGTCGACGGTCTCCGCAACGAGGTCCAGATCGTCATCACGGTCCTGAGCATCGCGCCGGACGAGTTCTACGACGCCCTCGCGATCAACGCGGCGTCGGCCTCCACGCAGATCTCCGGTCTGCCGTTCTCCGGCCCGATCGCCGGTGTGCGCCTCGCGCTCATCGACGGCCAGTGGGTCGCGTTCCCGAAGCACTCGCAGCTCGAGCAGGCCGTGTTCGACCTGACCGTCGCCGGCCGGGTCGTCACCGACGAGGCCGGCAACGAGGACGTCGCGATCATGATGGTCGAGGCGGAGGCCACCGAGAACAGCTGGGGTCTCATCCAGGGTGGCGCCGTCAAGCCGGACGAGTCCGTCGTGGCGCAGGGCCTCGAGGCCGCCAAGCCGTTCCTCAAGGTCCTCGTCGAGGCCCAGGCGAAGATGGCCGCGCAGTCCGCCAAGGAGATCCAGGACTACCCGGTGTTCCCGGCGTACTCCGACGAGGTCTACGCGGCGGTCGAGGGTCTCGCCCTCGACGAGCTCAAGGGCGTGTACCAGATCGCAGGCAAGCTCGAGCGTCAGGACGCCGACGACGCCCTCAAGGCGCGCGTCAAGGAGGCCGTCGCGGCCCAGGTCGAGGCCGGCACGCTGCCCGCCGAGGCCAACGGTCAGGTCTCCGCCGCCTACAAGTCGGTGACGAAGAAGGTCGTGCGCGGCCGGATCCTCACCGAGCAGGTCCGCATGGACGGCCGCGGCCTCGCCGACATCCGTCCGCTCGACGCCGAGGTCGCGGTCATCCCGCGCGTCCACGGTTCGGCGATCTTCCAGCGCGGCGAGACCCAGATCCTGGGCGTCACGACGCTGAACATGCTCAAGATGGAGCAGCAGATCGACTCCCTGAGCCCGGTCACGAAGAAGCGCTACCTGCACCACTACAACTTCCCGCCCTACTCGACCGGTGAGACCGGCCGCGTCGGTTCGCCGAAGCGTCGCGAGATCGGACACGGCTTCCTCGCCGAGCGCGCCCTCGTGCCGGTCCTGCCGAGCCGCGAGGAGTTCCCCTACGCCATCCGTCAGGTGTCCGAGGCCCTCGGGTCGAACGGCTCCACCTCGATGGGCTCCGTGTGCGCCTCGACCCTGTCGCTCCTCAACGCCGGTGTGCCGCTGCGCGCGCCCGTCGCGGGCATCGCGATGGGCCTCGTCTCCGACACCGTCGACGGTCAGACCCGCTACGCGGCCCTCACCGACATCCTCGGTGCCGAGGACGCCCTCGGCGACATGGACTTCAAGGTCGCCGGCACGAGCGAGTTCGTCACCGCGATCCAGCTCGACACGAAGCTCGACGGCATCCCGTCGTCGGTCCTCGACGCCGCCCTGAAGCAGGCCAAGGAGGCCCGTTCGGCGATCCTCGGTGTCCTCACCGAGGCGATCGACGCCCCCGACGAGATGGCCGACACCGCGCCGCGCGTCATCAGCGTCCAGATCCCGGTCGACAAGATCGGCGAGCTGATCGGCCCGAAGGGCAAGACGATCAACGGGATCCAGGACGAGACCGGCGCCGACATCTCGATCGAGGACGACGGCACGGTCTACATCGGTGCGGTCGACGGTCCCTCGGCCGAGGCCGCCCGCGCCCAGGTCAACGCGATCGCGAACCCGACCAACCCGGAGATCGGGGACCAGTTCCTCGGAACGGTCGTCAAGATCGCCACGTTCGGTGCGTTCGTCTCGCTCCTCCCGGGCCGAGACGGACTCCTCCACGTGTCCGAGGTCCGCAAGCTCGCCGGTGGCAAGCGCGTCGAGAACGTCGAGGACGTCCTCGGGGTCGGCCAGAAGGTCCTCGTCGAGGTCACGAAGGTCGACGACCGCGGCAAGCTGTCGCTCGCGCCCGTGATCGCCGAGGAGGCCGACACGGCGACCGAGTCCGCGGACGCCGAGGGCGCCACGGTCTGACGCTCGCGCTCGACGGAACGGCCGTCGGTCCCCTCGGGGGCCGGCGGCCGTTCCGCGTCTGCGGTCCGGCCGCCGTCCTCCGGCCGCCGTCCGGACACCGCGAGATCGCAGACGTTGCCGCTCCGCCCCGCGGCAGAGCGGCAACGACTGCGATCTCGGCGGGAGAGTCGCAGGGCGGCCGGGCGGCCGGGCGGCCGGGCGGCACGGCGGCCGCGCGGCAGGTCAGGCGGCGGGTGCGTCGGTGCCGAGCACGCGACTCGCCACGCGGCCCAGAGCCGCGCATGCCGCGATCGTGTCCCCGGCGTACGACCCCACCATCGCGCCGTCACGCGCGAGCATGAGCTCGTCGGCGCCGTCGCCCGGGAGCGGGTGGCCGGCCTGCTGCAGGAGCTCGGCGAGCTGATCGGTGTACCAGTCGCGGTGGGCCGACACGACCTCACGGACGGGGTGCCGGGGGTCGTGGTACTCCGCCGCGGCGTTGAGGAACGCGCAGCCCCGGAAGTCGGGGTCGTTGGTGGTGTCCACGACGGTGTCGACCCAGGTGCCGACCGCAGTCCGTGCGTCGGGTGCCTCGGCGATGATGGTGTCCATCGCCTGCTTGACCTGCTCGTGCCGGCTCCGCACGTAGGCGAGGATCAGGTTGTCCTTCGAGCCGTAGTGCTTGTAGAAGGTCGCCTTCGTCACGCTCGCCTCGGCGATGAGCCGGTCGACGCCGACGCCACGGATGCCCTCTTCGTAGAAGAGCCGGGCCGCCGTCTCGAGGATCCGGAGCTTCGCGCCGCCGGTCGGACGCGCGCTGCTGGTCCGGGGAGCTTCGCTCGACCCGGGTGTCGTCGGTCCCGGGAGACGCTGGACGGTCGGTTGGGGGGAATCGACCGTCACAGCGTGGCTCCTCGGGGCAACGTCGGCTGTCGCGACACCGCGGGGGGACGTGTGTCGCACCAGGACCCGGTTGTCCGGTAGCCGCCGGACCGGCATCGAGGGGGGCGGTGCCGTTCCGGTGCCGTCACTGTAGCACGAGGAGGACAGACAGACGAGTCCGTATGTCCGCATCGTGTGTACCCCGTTCCCGGGTCATCCGCGGGCTGTCCACAAGCGCAGGCCGTTCCTGAGTCACGTCGGTGGAGACTCAGTAGGCTCGACGCGATGAACCGCCCCGTGCCGTTGCCGCTCGAAGCGCCGGAGACCGCCTTCCCCACCGCAGGGGGGACCCTCGTCCGGCGTTCGGTCCTCGCCTCGGGCGTCCGCGTGCTCACCGAGGCCGTCCCGTCGGCGCGGTCGACGAGCATCGGGTACTGGGTGGGGGTCGGTTCGCGCGACGAGCAACCCGGCCAGTACGGCTCGACCCACTTCCTCGAGCACCTGCTCTTCAAGGGCACACGCGAACGCAGCGCGTTGGACATCGCCGTGGCGTTCGACTCGGTCGGCGGCGAGCACAACGCGGCGACCGCCAAGGAGTACACCTGCTACTACGCCCGCGTCCGGGATCTCGACGTCCCGATGGCCGTGGCCGTGATCGGCGACATGGTGACGAACTCGGTCCTCGACCCGGAGGCCTTCGACGTGGAGCGCGGGGTGATCCTCGAGGAGCTCGCGATGGCTGCCGACGACCCGGCCGACCTCGCGGGCGAGGCCTTCTTCGCCGCCGCCTTCGCCGGCCACGCGCTCGGGCGTCCGATCGGTGGCACGCCGGACAGCATCCGTGCGGTCGAGCGCGACGAGGTCTTGGACCACTACCGGCAGCACTACATGCCGAGCGGCATCGTGGTCACGGCCGCGGGCGCGGTCGACCACGACCAGCTCGTCGAACTCGTCGCGGCGGCCTTCGGGGACGTCCCGCCGGCCACCCCGAACCCCCGTCGCTCGGCCGAGGTCCCGGCGGAGGGCGTCGAGCCCCGCCTGGAACTCATCCGTCGTCCCACCGAACAGGTCAGCCTCATCCGGGGGTCGCACGGGCTCGACCTCCGCGACGACCGCCGCCCGGTGCTCAGCGTGCTCAACGCGGTGCTCGGTGGCGGCATGTCCTCGCGCCTGTTCCAAGAGGTCCGCGAGCGCCGCGGTCTGGCGTACGCCGTGTCCTCGTTCGCCCCGGCGTACCTCGACAACGGCGCGTTCGGGGTCTACGCCGGTTGTGCGCCCGACAACGTCGGGGCGCTGCTCGGCATCGTCGACGACGAGTTCCGCAAGATGACGGACAGCGGGATCTCAGCCGACGAGCTCGCGCGTGCGAAGGGCCAGATCGAGGGCGCGCTGACGCTGTCGCTCGAGGACACGGACGCGCGTATGACGCGGCTCGGCCGCTCCGAGCTCGGGGTGGGGGAGTTCACGGACCTCGCGACGGCCCTCGAGCGCGTCGATCGCGTGAGCACCGACGACGTCCTCGACCTCGCGCGCGACCTGTTGACCCGCCCCGTGGTCACGAGCGTGGTCGGCGCCGTCGACCGCGCCGACCTCGAGGGCGCTCCCGGCGCGGACGACGTCTGACCGGTCCGGCATGTCGCACTACCTCTACCTCGTCCGGCACGGGGAACACCAGGACGCCGAGCACGGCCTGCGCGACGGCAAGCTCTCCGAGCGTGGCAAGCGGCAGGCGACGCTCATCGCGGACCGTCTCGGCGGGATCCCGTTCGACTCCGTCTGCCACTCGCCGCTCGAAGCGCCGGCCGAGACCGCCAGGATCATGCGTGAACGGCTCCCGGCGATCGTGCCCGAGGCCTCGACGCTCCTGTTCGACTGCGTGCCCTCGGGCCCGACGTCCGAGATGCCGCACGCCTACCGGAGCTTCTTCGGCGGCGTGACGGAAGAGGAGATCGCGGCCGGCCAGGCCCAGATGGGTGACGCCGTCGCCGAGTGGTTCACGCCCTCCATCGAGGACCGCCACGACCTCCTCATCACCCACAACGCGGTGATCGCCTGGTTCGTGCGCGAGGTGTTCCAGGCGCCGGACTGGCGCTGGATGGGGACGAGCGTCGCCCACACCGCGCTCACCATCGTCCGCGTCCGGTCGGCGAAGCCGCCGGAGCTGGTGACCCTGAACGACACGGCGCACCTGCCCGTCGAACTGCGGACGGGCCTCCCGGTCCCGCAACCGCTCTGACGGTCAGCCGACCCGCCGCCGGTACCAGGCGGTCGCGTTCGGGTTGTCGTTGTACGGCGCGATCCGCTCGTACCCGCGGCCGCGGTACATGGCGCCGGCGGCGACGAGGCTGTCGTTCGTGTCGAGGACGACGCTCGTGGCGCCGAGGTCGACGGCAGCGCGCTCGAGCGCGTCCATGATCGCGGTCGCGACCCCCGCCCCTCGCGCGGCGGGCTCGACGAACACGTGTTTGACCTCGAACCGGACGTCCTCGCCGTCGTCGTCGATGCGCCGGAGGCCGCCGCAGCCGACGGCGTCCTCGCCGTCGTGTGCGACCACGAAGGTGCCGTGCGGCGGGACGAACTCGCGCGGGTCGGTCCGCTTGCGTCGGTACGACCCCTGCGCGACGGGGAACGTCGCGGCCCGCTCGTCGAGGTAGTGGTCGAGCAGGACGTCGACCTCGGGCAGATCGGCGGGGACGGCGCGCACGGAGACCACCTCCCGATCCTACGGGCGGACCGGGGGATGGTTGGATGGGCCCATGAGCATCCCCGTCGCCGTGGTCGGTGCATCCGGTCGCCTCGGTCGCCTCGTCGTCTCGGTCGTGGAGGCGCTCGACGGGTTCGACCTCGTCGCCTCGCTCGGGTCGGGGGACCACGTGGAGGACGCCGGTCCGGACGTCTTCGCCGGCGCTCGCGTCGTGGTCGACGTCACGGTGCCGGCGCGGAGCCCGGCGATCGTCGACGCCGCGCTCGCGAGCGGTGCCAACGTCCTCGTCGGCACCTCGGGGTGGTCCGCGGACCGGCTCGCGCACCTCCGCGCCGTGCTCGGGGACCGGCCGGAGCAGGGGGCGATGGTGGTCCCGAACTTCTCGATCGGCTCCGTGCTCGCGACGCACCTCGCGACGATCGCGGCGCCTTGGTTCGACGCGGTCGAGATCGTCGAGGCCCACCACGCGGCGAAGGTCGACTCGCCGTCGGGGACGGCCGTCCGGACCGCGGAACGCATCGCCGAGGCCCGGCGCGACGTGGGGCCGGTCGCGGCGCCGCACGTGGACCAGCGCGCGCGGGGACAGCAGGTGGCGAGCGTGCCGGTGCACAGCCTCCGGCTACCGGGCGTCCGGGCGCAGCAGGACGTCGTGCTCAGCGGCGTCGGCGAGACCCTGACGATCCGGCACGACACGACGGACGATGTCGCCTACACGCCGGGTGTCCGCGCCGCGCTCCGTGCCGTGCCCTCCCTCCGGGGGCTGACGGTCGGGCTCGACAGCGTCCTCGGCATCGCCTGACGTGCGCTCGCGCTTCGCCGGCGTCGCGCTCATCGCCGCGCTCCTCGTCCTGTACCTCGTGCTCGTCGGTCAGCGCGCGGTGGCGTTCATCGCGACCGGGCTCGGCATCGGTGTCGGGATCGGGGTCGCGTTGCTCGTCGTGGCCGCGATCGGCGCCGTGCTCCTCGTGCTCGAGCTGCGGTTCGGCTTCCGCGTCACGCGGCTCGCCACCCGACTCGAGCGTGAGGGCGGCGCCCCCGACGACGTCGTTCCGCTCCGGCCGTCGGGCCGCCCGGACCGCGCGGCGGCCGACGCGCTGTTCGCGCGCTACCGCGACGCCGTCCAGGCGGCGCCCGAGGACTGGCGGGCGTGGTTCCGCCTCGGAGTCCTGTACGACGCCGCGGGCGACCGGCGCCGCGCTCGCGACGCGATGCGCACGGCACTCCGGCTGTCGGCCGGTCACTGACCTGCCGGCCCGCGGCGTGCCGCCCGCGGCCCGCGGCCGGGTGTCAGCCGAGCAGCGCGTCGACCGCCTGCTCCACCGTCTCGTGCCGGAACGTGTAGCCGTCGGCCTGGAGCACCGCCGGGACGAGCAGCTGGCTCGCGAGCAGGAGTTCGTCCGCGGCGTCGCGGAGCGCCAGGCGCAGGACCGTCTCGGGCACCGTGAGCGCGTACGGTCGGTGCAGGTCCTGCGCGACGCGCCGGAGGACGTGGTCGGCGAGCGCCGGTGTGGGGCCGGCGAGGTTCACCGGCCCGGCGACCTCGGACGAGCAGAGGTGCACGATCGCGGCGACCTCGTCCTCGAGCGAGATCCAGGGCCAGTACTGGCCGCCGGTGCCGAGCCGCGATCCGAGTCCGAGTCGGGTGAGGGGCAGCACGGGGGCGAGCGCGCCGCCGTCCGGCCCGAGCACGAGCCCGGTGCGGAGCAGGACCGTCCGGGTCGTGGAGGGCGCCTCGGAGGCCGCGGCCTCCCACGCGGTGCAGACCTCGGCGAGGAACCCCGCGCCGGGGTCGGCGGACTCGATGAGCCGGTCGGCGGGGCGGTCGCCGTAGTACCCGGACGCGGAGCCGCTGAGGAACGCGTGGGGCGGCGTCGCCGCGCGCTGCATCGCGGTGACGAGGGTCCGGGTCGCGTCGAGGCGCGAGGACCGGACGGCGCGTCGTCGCGCGGCTGTCCACGGCAGCCGGGCGATGCTCGCGCCCGCCAGGTTCACCACGACGTCGGCACCGTCGACGACCGCGGGGTCGAGGTCGGCGACGCCGGGCTGCCACCGGAACTCGTACGGCGACGTCGGCTCGCGACGCACGAGCGTCGTCACGTGGTGCCCCGCGGCGCGCAGGGCGGCCACGAGCGGCGTGCCGATGAAGCCGGACGCGCCGGCCACGAGCACGGAGAGCGGGGCGTCCGCCATGGGTCCTCCTTCGACCGCCCCACCGTACCGACGACGACCGACGCACGACCGGGAGGGCCGACGCGCCCCCGCCGGATCGGGTCACGCCCGCCCGCCGGTCGCCCTGCCGCCGATCGCTCGGCCTACCGCCGGTCGCCCTGCCGCCGTTGGCTTGCCCTGCCGCCGGTCGCCCTGCCGCCGCTCGCGGAGGACGGTGGTCGCCCGTAGGCTCGGAGCCATGACCGACACCGCGTCGCCGACCTCCGTCAAGCAGCCCGACCCGTCCGTCGCCACCCCGTACGAGGACCTGCTCCGGAAGGTGCTGGACGAGGGCGTGCCGAAGGGCGATCGCACCGGCACCGGCACGCGGAGCCTGTTCGGCGCGCAGCTGCGGTTCGACCTCGCGCAGGGGTTCCCCCTGGTCACGACCAAGCGCGTCCACTTCAAGTCCGTCGCGTACGAGCTGCTGTGGTTCCTCCGCGGCGAGTCGAACGTGCGGTGGTTGCAGGAGCACGGTGTGCGGATCTGGAACGAGTGGGCCGACGCGGACGGCGAGCTCGGTCCCGTGTACGGCGTGCAGTGGCGCTCGTGGCCCACGCCTTCGGGCGACCACGTCGACCAGATCGCCGAGGTCATCGAGCAGATCCGGACGAACCCGGATTCGCGTCGGCTCATCGTGTCGGCGTGGAACGTCGCCGACATCCCGTCGATGGCCCTCGCGCCGTGCCACGCGTTCTTCCAGTTCCACGTCGTCGACGGCAAGCTCTCGTGCCAGCTGTACCAGCGGAGCGCCGACATGTTCCTCGGTGTCCCGTTCAACATCGCCAGCTACGCGCTCCTGACGCACATGGTGGCCGCGCAGACCGGGCTCGAGGTCGGCGACTTCGTGTGGACCGGCGGCGACTGCCACATCTACGACAACCACGTCGAGCAGGTGCGCGAGCAGCTCGCGCGGACCGCGTACGCGCCGCCGCAGCTCCGGATCGCCCCGCGCGACGGCATCGACGCCTACGAGTACGAGGACTTCGAGCTCGTCGACTACGCGCACCACCCGACGATCCGCGGCGCGGTCGCCGTCTGATGCCCCGGGGCGAGGTCGGTCTGATCTGGGCGCGCTCGCGCGACGGCGTGATCGGTGCCGACGGGGACATCCCCTGGCACCTCCCGGAGGACCAGGCCGAGTTCCGCCGGGTGACGAACGGGGCGACCGTGGTCATGGGACGGCGCACGTGGGACTCGCTCCCGCCGCGGTTCCGGCCACTGCCGGGGCGCCGCAACGTCGTGCTGACCCGCGACCGGTCGTGGTCGGCGGACGGCGCCGAGGTCGTCCACGACGTCGACACCGCCCTCACGGTGGCCGCGGACGGGCCCACGTGGGTGATCGGCGGCGCGCAGGTGTACGAGGCGGCGCTGTCGCGAGCGGACCGCGTCCTCGAGACCGTGATCGACCTCGACGTCGACGGGGACACCACTGCACCCGAGCTCGGACCCGATTGGCACACGGTCGCCGCCACGCCCTCGGCGACGGAGTGGCTGACGTCGCGGACGGGTCTGCGCTACCGCTTCGTCGAGTCGCGCCGTCGTGCCTGAGCCGGTCCGGGCCTCCCGACCGCTGGTCCCGGTGGATGAGCGCTGCCGGTACGCTGGTTCGCGTGTCCTCGCGTGAGAATCCCCTCGGTCAGGTCCTCGTCGCGCTCGTGACGCCGTTCACCGCCGACGGCGAGGTGGACTGGCCGGGCGTCGAACGGCACATCGACGACTGCATCACGGCGGGTGCCGACGGCATCGTCGTGACCGGCACCACGGGCGAGACCTCGACGCTCACGGACCCCGAGAAGCTCCGGCTCGTCGAGGTCGGCAAGTCGGTCGCGGCGGGCCGCGCGAAGATCATCACGGGTGGTGGCTCGAACGAGACCGCGCACGCGATGCAGCTGTACAAGCAGAGCGAGCGCGCCGGCGCGGACGGCGTCATGATCGTCACGCCCTACTACAACAAGCCGACACAGGCCGGCGTCCTGACGCATTTCCGGATGATCGCGGACGCCACCGACCTGCCGGTGATCCTCTACGACATCCCGGGCCGGACCGGCGTCCCGATCATGTACGACACGATCGTCCGTGCCTCGAAGCACCCGAACATCGTCGCGGTGAAGGACGCCAAGGGCTCCTTCAGCGAGGTCAGCCGGGTGCTCAACAACACTGACCTCATGTACTTCTCGGGCGACGACGCCAACGTGCTGCCGCACCTGGCGATCGGGGCGACCGGTCTGATCGGCGTGACGGCGAACATCGCGGCGGCACCGTACCGCACGATCGTCGACGCGGTGAACCGGGGCGACCTCGCGGCGGCGACGGCCGAGCACCAGCGGCTCGAGCCCCTGGTCCGCGCCGTCATGACGCACGTGCCCGGCACCGTCGCGGCGAAGTACATCCTGCACGGCCTCGGCCGGATCGCGAGCCCGCGGGTGCGCCTGCCGCTCGTCGGCCCGGAGGAGTCCGAGGCCGCCGTCATCGAGGCCGAACTCGAGTTCGTGCGCGACATCCCCGGCGCCGACTTCTCCAACTTCCGCCCGGACCGCAACGCGGCGGCCGGCGGCGCGCTGCCCAAGGTGCCAGGCACCACCCGTTGACCACCCGCGGCGCACCCGGTGCGCCGCCCACACCCGTCAGGACCAGATGCCCACGAAGACCTCCGAGCCGCAGCCGCTCGAACCCGGCACCCTCCGCGTGATCCCCGTCGGGGGACTCGGCGAGATCGGCCGCAACATGACCGTGTACGAGTTCGACGGCAAGCTGCTCGTCGTCGACGCCGGCGTGCTGTTCCCCGAGGAGCACCAGCCCGGCGTGGACTTGATCCTGCCGGACTTCACCCCGATCCGCGATCGTCTCGACGACGTCCTCGGCGTGGTCCTGACGCACGGCCACGAGGACCACATCGGCGCCGTGCCGTACCTGCTCAAGCTCCGGCAGGACATCCCGCTCATCGGGTCCACCCTGACGCTCGCGCTCGTCGAGGCGAAGCTCAAGGAGCACCGGATCAAGCCGTACACGCTGACGGTGCGCGAGGACCAGGTCGAGCAGCTCGGCCCGTTCCACCTCGAGTTCGTGGCCGTGAACCACTCCATCCCGGACGCGCTCGCCGTCGCCATCACCACTCCGGCGGGCCGTGTGCTCCACACCGGGGACTTCAAGATGGACCAGCTCCCGCTCGACGACCGCATCACGGACCTGCGCGCGTTCGCCCGACTCGGCGAAGCCGGGGTCGATCTGTTCCTGCCGGACTCCACGAACGCGGACGTCCCGGGGTTCACCGCGCCCGAGCGTGACATCGGGCCGGTGCTCGAGAGCGTCATCGCCCGTGCGCGCCGCCGCGTCGTCGTGGCGAGCTTCTCGAGCCACGTCCACCGCGTGCAGCAGGTGCTCGACGCCGCCGCGGCGAACAACCGCCGGGTGGCGTTCATGGGCCGGTCGATGGTCCGGAACATGACGATCGCGGCCGAGCTCGGGTACCTCCGGGTGCCGGACGACGTCCTCATCGACGCCAAGAAGGCCAAGGACCTGCCGGACGACCGCATCGTCTACATGTCGACGGGGTCCCAGGGCGAGCCGATGGCCGTGCTCGCGCGCATGGCGAACCTCGAGCACCAGATCGAGATCGGCGAGGGGGACACCGTCATCCTCGCGTCGAGCCTCATCCCCGGCAACGAGAACGCCGTCTACCGGGTGATCGACGGGCTGACGAAGCTCGGCGCCAAGGTCGTCCACAAGGGCAACGCGAAGGTGCACGTGTCGGGCCACGCCTCCGCGGGCGAGCTCCTGTACTGCTACAACATCCTGCGGCCGCGGAACGTCATGCCCGTGCACGGTGAGCACCGCCACCTGTACGCGAGCGCCGACCTGGCGATCCAGACGGGGGTCCCGCCGCGCAACGTGATCCTCGGCGAGGACGGCACCGTCGTCGACCTCAAGGACGGCGTGGTCCGCGTGGCCGGGCAACTCGACCTCGGCTACGTCTACGTGGACGGGTCGACCGTCGGCGAGATCACGGACGCGGACCTCAAGGACCGGCGTGTGCTGGCGGAAGAGGGCTTCATCTCGATCTTCTGCGCCGTCGACTTCACCACCGGCCAGTGCATCGTCGGCCCGGAGATCCAGTCGCGCGGGTTCGCCGAGGACGACTCCGTGTTCGACGAGGTCCGGCCGCAGATCGTCCGGGCGCTCGCCGACACGGCGGCGAACGGCGCGGGTGACCAGCACGCGTTCACGCAGGCCGTCCGTCGCACGGTGGGGCGCTGGGTGAACACGAAGCACCGGCGGCGACCGATGATCGTGCCGGTGGTCATCGAGGCGTAGGCGCGGCGGCACGAGCCAGCGGCACGAGCCAGCGGCACGAGCCGCGGCAGCACGAGGGCGGGGTCCGACGGACCCCGCCCTCGTCGTCGTCCGAATCCGTTGACAGACTTCGTTACTTTGGGATAGAAAGTCCGCACGGGCTCCCGCAGAGCAGCGGGAGCGGTTCGGCTATCTCAAAGGAGAGACCATGCACGACACCGACACGCGCGCCGCTGCTGAGGCGATCGGCCGGGGCATCAGCAGGCGCACCCTGTTCCGCTACGGCGGCGCCGGCGTCGCGAGCGTCGCCCTCGCGGAACTGCTGGCGGCCTGCTCCTCGGGGTCCTCCGCCTCGTCGAGCGGCACGACGACCGTCCGCATGTGGAGCTGGTACACGGGCCAGCGGGACGTGTTCCCCAAGGTGATCGCCGCGTTCGAGAAGAAGCACCCGAACATCAAGATCCAGAACCGGATCTTCGGGACGCCGGACCAGTATCTCCCGGCGCTCACCGCGGCCGTCTCGGGTGGTGACGTGCCCGAGATCTTCGCCCCGCACGTCCGCGCCATCACCTACGGCGAACAGGGGATCTCGGCGGACCTGCGCAAGGAGCTCGGGTCCGGCTTCTTCAAGGACTTCTTCTCGTCGAACAACCAGGAGTACACGAAGAACGGCAAGCAGTACGCGCTCGGGTTCATGGCGCAGACGTTCGGCCTGTTCTACGACCCGGACATGCTGAGCGCCGCGGGTGTGGACGGGGAGCCGGAGACCTGGGACGACCTCATCGCCGCCGCCGGGAAGATCGACGCCACGGGCAAGTCCACCGTCGCGTTCAGCGCGAACCCGACGACGAGCGCGCTCGACTTCTTCCTCCCGCTCATCACCCAGGTGACCGACGACCCGACGTACTACCTCAAGCTCGACCAGCTCGAGAAGGGCTACGCGTACACGAACAAGCCCGTGCTCGAGGCGCTCCAGCTCAACGACCGGATCGTCAAGGCGGGCGTGTTCCAGAAGGGCACGACGGGCACGTCGGGCGACCAGGCGACCCAGCTGTTCTACACGGGGGGTGCGGCCATGCTGTTCGCCGGGTCCTGGATCCCGCAGTCACTCGCGCAGGACGCCCCCAAGGCGTTCCTCGACAAGTACAAGATCATGCGGACCCCGGCGATCAAGAGCGGGGCCCGACACTGGACCGCCGACCAGGCCGGAGCCGGTTGGGCGGTGTCCGCGACGAGCAAGGCCAAGGACGCCGCGATCGAGTTCCTCAAGTTCATGTACGAGCCGGCCCAGTACTCGCAGCTCATGAACGACTCGCTGAGCATGCCGTCGACCAAGAGCGCCGCGGACCGCGTGAGCGACCCGCACATCAAGCTCATGACGTCGTGGCTCCCCGACGGCTGCCCGCACATCCCGTTCGGCGCGGGATCGAGCGCGGCCGGTGACCCCCTCGGCAAGATCTTCGACCAGACCGCCTCGCCGGCCGAGGTCGCCAAGCAGATGCAGGCCGCCGTCCTCAACGCGAAGGGCTGACATGGCTGTCACCAATGTGCTCCGGCCGGAGCGGGCGGGACGGTCGGACGAGATGGGCCAGCGTGGGCGCGGTCCCCGCGGCACGGGTCGGGGCGGTGGCCCGGGCCGGAACCGCGGGCGGGGACGAGCGGGAGCCTCCGCTCGCCTCCGCCGCTGGGAGTGGGTCTCCGGGTACACCTTCGTCGCGCCGACCGTCCTGCTGTTCGCGGCGTTCGTCGGCTGGCCGATCCTCTACGCCGCCTACCTGTCGCTGACGCGGTGGAGCGGCTTCGGCATCCCGCAGTTCATCGGGCTCGACAACTACACCCGCATGGCGAACGACCCGGTCGCCCGCCACGCGTTCGTCGTGACCGTGCTCTACGCGGTCGTGACCACGGTCCTCCAGACCGCGATCCCGCTCGTGATCGCGGTGCTCGTCGCGAACGTGTGGAAGGGCCTCAGCGTCGTGGTCCGGACGATCCTGTTCGTCCCCGGCCTGGTGTCGTTCGTCGTCTCGGGTGCGCTGTGGAAGCTCATCTACGACCCGAACATCGGCACGCTCAACCGGACGCTCCGCGGGCTCGGGCTCGGCAGTCTCGCCGCGAACTGGCTGTCGACCCCGTCGCTCGTGCTGCCGGCGATCATCGCGGTGTCACTCTGGATGGCGATCGGCATGAACATGCTCATCTTCTTCGCCGGCATCCAGGGCATCGACCCCTCGCTCTACGAGGCCGCCGAGGTCGACGGCGCCTCCCGGTTCCAGCAGTTCCGGTTCGTGACGATCCCGGGCCTCCGGATCGTGACGGCGATCGTGATCAGCCTGAACCTGATGAACGGCTTCAAGGTGTTCGACATCATCTTCGTCATGACCGGCGGTGGTCCGAGCCACCAGTCCGAGGTGTTCGGCACCTACCTGTACAGCCTCGCGTTCGGGTCCACCGGCGGGTCCGTGCCGCAACTCGGCTACGGCAGTGCCTTCAGCGTCGTCGTCATGCTCCTGTGCGGCGTCGCCGTGCTCGTCCAGATCGTGCTCGCGAGGAGGGCCGCCCGATGACCGCCATCAAGCAACCGGTGTCCCGGACGGACGTCCGCCGCCTCGACCAGGCGCCGCGGCACCGACGGGTCCCGTACGCCCGGTCGGTCGCGGCGATCATCCTCGTGGCGATCTGCGCGGTGACGGTGTTCCCGCTGCTGTGGCTGCTGGCGACGTCGCTCCGCCCGGAGAACACCGTGTTCAACGGACCGTTCTTCCCGACGATGCTCACGACGCGGGCATACGGCACGGCGTGGACGTCGACGGACTTCGGGCTGCACTTCCTCAACAGCCTCTGGATCACCACGGCGACGGTCGCGGGCGTGCTCGTGTTCGCGTCGATGACCGGGTACGCCTTCGCCAAGCTCCGGTTCCCGTTCAAGAACGTCCTCTACGTCGCACTCCTGTCGACCCTGATGATGCCGTCGACGGCGCTCATCATCCCGCTCTACCTGCAACTCAAGAACATCGGGCTGCTCAACAGCCAGTTCGGCCTGCTCGTGCTCTACATCAGCAGTTCGGCACCGTTCGCCATGTTCCTCATGCGCGCCTTCTTCGAGACCCTGCCCGACGAACTCGTCCAGGCCGCGCGGATCGACGGTGCCGGCGAGTTCACGGTGTTCTGGCGGGTGATCCTGCCGTTGGCCCGACCCGGGGTCGCGACGGTCGTCATCTTCCAGTTCCTGTCGACGTGGAACGAGTTCCTCATCGCGAACACGGTGCTGCAGAACACGCGGGCACTCCCGCTCCAGCCGGTCCTGTTCAGCCTCATCGGGCAGTACCAGACCGACTGGCCGTCGCTCGCGGCCGGCCTGACGCTGTCGATCGTGCCGGTCGTGCTCGTGTACGTCTGGATGCAGCGACAGTTCGTCGCGGGCATGACCCTCGGGGCGGTGAAGAGCTGATGGTCGACCTCGGTACCACGATCGATCCCGACCTCGATGTGACCCCGGGCGGCTGGATGCGGCCCCTCGGGAGGACCGGGCTCACCGTCTCCGCGGTCACCCTCGGCGCCGCACCCCTCGGCAGCATGCCGGAGAACTTCGGCCATGCCGTCGAGGAGGACGACGCGGTCGCCCTCGTCGACCAGGTCCTCCACAGCCCGATCCGGACGATCGACACCGCGAACGGGTACTCGGGCGGCGCGAGCGAACGGCGCATCGGCCTCGGCATCGCGCGCGCCGGCGGCCTGCCGGACGACGTGCTCGTCGTCACGAAGGTGGACGCCCGGGACGGCGACTACTCGGGCGCCCGCGTCCGCGCGTCCGTCCGCGAGAGCCAGGAGCGGCTCGGCATCGACCGGCTGCCGCTCGTGCACCTCCACGACCCCGAGTTCCACGACCTCGACGCGATGACGGCACCGGGTGGCGCGGTCGACACGCTCGTCGCCCTCCGGGACGAGGGCGTCGTCGAGCACATCGGCCTCGCGGGCGGGGACGTCCACGTCATGCGGCGGTACCTCGACCTCGGGGTGTTCGAGGTCCTCCTCGTGCACAACCGCCTGACGCTCGTCGACCGCAGCGCCGAGTCGCTCGTGGCCCGGGCGGCCGAGACCGACGTCGCGGTCGTCAACGCGGCGGTGTTCGGCGGGGGGATCCTCGCCGCACCGCGGAGTGGCCGGACCGACTACGGCTACCGCCCCGCGCCTCCGGCCACTCGCGCCGCCATCACCGCGATGGCCGACGTCTGCGACCGGTACGGGACCGACCTCGCGACGGCGGCGCTCGCCGCGTCCGTGCGGGAGCCGGCGGTCGCGAGCACGATCGTCGGGTTCAGTCGACCCGAGCGGATCGCGACGACCGTCGACGCCGCGACCACGGACCTCCCGGACGACCTGTGGGTGGAACTCGCCGCCCTCCGGCCGGCTCCGGAGCACTGGCTCGACGCCCGCTGAGGCGCCGAGCACCACGACATGGGCCCGCACCGACGCGGGCCCGGGAAGCAGGAGACCATGCCCCTCGTCCGCGTCGACATGCACGCGGCCCTCGCACCACGTCGCGAGGCCATCAGCGCCGCCATCCACAAGGGACTCGTCGACGGGCTCGCGATGCCCGAGGACGACCTGTTCCAGGTCTTCCGGCTCCACGAGCCCGGGGAGCTCGTGTACTCACGGACGTTCCCGAACGCGGACCGCAACGACATCCTCTTCGTGCAGATCCTGCTCGCCCGCATCTACGGTCCCGAGGACAAGCAGCGCATGTACGGGTGCGTGGTCGACGAGCTGGTGGGTGCCGGGGTGAAGCGCGACGAGGTCCTCATCGCCGTGACCGAGAACGAGGGCAGCGACTGGTGCGCCCCGGACAAGGAGGCCTGACGTGGCGTTCACCAGGAGCGATCTGCCCGACGACTTCGTCATCGGCACCGCCACGGCCGCGTACCAGGTCGAGGGGTCGGTCGACGTCGACGGCCGCGGACCGAGCATCTGGGACGACTTCGCCCGCGTCCCCGGCGCGATCACCGACGGCTCGACGGGCGACCCGGCCGACGACCACCTCCGCCGGTACCGCGAGGACGTCGCGATCATGGCGGACCTCGGCGTCGACGCGTACCGGTTCTCGGTCGCGTGGCCGCGCGTCCAGGCGGACGGCACCGGGCCGGCGAACCAGGCGGGGCTCGACCACTACCGCCGCCTCGCGGAGTCACTGCTCGAGCGGGGCATCACCCCGTGGGCGACGCTGTACCACTGGGACCTCCCGAGCGCGCTCGAGGCGCGGGGCGGCTGGCTCGAGCGGGACACGGCGGACCGGTTCGCGGAGTACGCGGGCCTCGTCGTCGCGGGCCTCGGTGACCTCGTCGACCACTGGATCACCCTGAACGAGCCGTGGTGCTCGGCGTTCCTCGGTTACGCGTCGGGTGTGCACGCGCCGGGCAAGCAGCTCGGGACCCGTGCCGCGCACGCGGCCCACCACCTGATGCTCGGGCACGGGCGTGCCGTCCCGGCCATCCGTGCTGCCGCCCGGCCGACCGCGCAGGTCGGGGTCACGCTCAACCTCTACTCGGTGCGGTCGGCGACCGACTCGGCCGACGACCGCGACGCCGCCCGACGCATCGACGGCCTCCAGAACCGGCTGTTCCTCGAGCCGCTGCTCCTCGGCCACTACCCGGAGGACGTCGTCCGTGACCTCGGGGAGCAGGACTGGTTCGCGGCGAACCCCGAGTCCGACGCCGCCGAGATCGCGGCGGACGTCGACTTCGTGGGCGTCAACTACTACAGCCGGCACACCGTGCGGGCCGGTGGCGGGACCGGCGCGGCGACCAACGCCGGTGGCGCCGTCGGCGCGGTGAGCGCGAACCCGGGCAGCGAGTTCGTCGAGACCGTCGACACCGGTGCACCGCGCACGCAGATGGGGTGGGAGATCCACCCGGACGGCCTCGTCGACGTCCTGCGCATGGTCCACACGCTCCGGCCCGAGCTGCCGATCGCGGTCACCGAGAACGGCGCGGCCTACGAGGACGTGGTCGACGAGACGGGTGCCATCGAGGACGAGGAGCGCCGTGCGTACGTCGAGGCGCACCTCGCGGCGTGCGCCGACGCGGTCCGCGAGGGGATCCCGCTCCGCGGGTACTTCTGCTGGAGCCTCCTCGACAACTGGGAGTGGGCGTTCGGGTACACGCGCCGCTTCGGCATCGTGCACGTCGACTACGCGACCCAGCAGCGGACCGTCAAGCGGAGCGGCCGCTGGCTGGCCGGCGTGCTCGGCGGCCCCCTCGCGACCACCACCGAGCAGTCAGGAGCCCAGGCATGACCACCACCGACACGGACCGCACCGACCCGGCCGCCGCTGAGCCACCGCTGCGCACCCCGGCGGTCGCGACCAAGCGCCTCCCGACCGTCGCACCGACCCGGTACGCGCTCGTCGGCAACGGGTGGCGCACCGAGGTCTACCTCCGGGTGGCGCAGCTGTTGCCCGACCGGTTCCGGGTGACCGGCGTGGTGACGCGTCGAGCCGAGGCCGGGGCGGAACTCGAGCGCCGGTGGGGCGTCCCGACCTGGCGGACGCTCGACGACCTCCTGGCCGCGGAGCGTCCCGAGTTCGTCGTGCCGAGCGTCCCGTGGCCGGTGACGCCCGGGCTCGTCCGCGAGCTCGTCGGACGCGGGGTCCCCGTGCTCACCGAGACGCCGCCGGCGCCGGACCTCGACGGCATGCGGTCGCTCTGGGCCGACGTCGGCGCGGCGGACCTCGTCCAGGTCGCCGAGCAGTACCTGCTCATGCCGCTCCACGCCGCTCGGCTGGCAGCGGTGCGGGACGGGGTAGTCGGTGCCCCGACCTCCGTGCACGTCAGCTCGACGCACCTGTACCACGCGGTGTCGATGATCCGCGGGTTCCTCGACGTCGCCCCGGGGCCGGTGACCGTGCGGTCCGTGACCTCGACCGCGCCCCTGGTCGACCCGATCACGCCGGACGGCTGGACACACGACACGGAGCCGAAGCCGGCCCGGACGATCCTGTCGACGCTCGACCTCGGGGACGGCCGCACGGGGCTCTACGACTTCACGGACAACCAGTGGTGGAACCCGGTGCGTCCGGACCACCTGGCGGTCCGCGGGTCGACGGGCGAGCTCCACGACGAGACCCTCGTGCGCATGCTCGACGCCACGACCCCGGTGACGTCGCGGTTCGAGCGGGCGCAGACCGGCCACGGCATGGACTACGAGGGGCTCGACACGACGCACATCAGCCTCGACGGGCGCCCAGTGTGGCGGAACCTGTACGAGGGCGGACGCCTCATGGACGACGACCTCGCCGTCGCCGAGCTGCTGACGCGCACCGGCGCATGGACCCGCGACGAGGCCCCGGGCCCCTACCCGCTCGCCGAGGGCCTGCACGACCACCACGTCGGGCTCGCCATCGAGGAGGCCGCTGGCACCGGCACGGCGGTGACGATCTCGAACGAGCCCTGGGTGACGTCGCGTGCGTGACGTCGCCGGCCCTCCCGGCCGATCCGCGCCGTCGTTCGTCGCGACCGCGCTCTTCGACGGCGTCACGCTCGACGGCTGGCACGCCGTCCCGCGCACGCCCGTGGCCGCACGGCCGGGAGGCCCGGCACCGGACCCCGCGTCACCCGCGGTCCGCGACGCCCTCGCCACGAGTGGTGCGTGGTCCGTGGTCGACGGCGCCGTCGTGGGTGGCCAGGAGCGCCGCGGACTCGGCGGCTACCTGGTCAGCGACGAGGTGTTCGGTGACGTCGACCTGACGGTGCTGGTGCGACCGGACTGGCCCGCGGACACCGGGATCATGCTCCGAGCCTCGGCGCTCGGGTCGCAGGGGTACCAGGTGCTCGTCGACCACCGGCCGTCCGGCTCCATCGGCGGGTTCTACGGCAACGGGATCGGCGGGTTCCACGCCGTCGGGTTCGCCGTCGACGCCGTCCGCGACGCCGGCGGGCGAGCGGTCGGTCTGACCGAGGACGACCCGGTGACGAGCCGCGAGCCGGTGACGCCGGAGAAGCGGGCCCTGCTGACGTACGCCGCCAGCGCCGAGGCGTTCCTCGCCGCGTGGCGATGGGACGACTGGAACGAGCTCCGGATCCGGTGCGTGGGGGAGTGGCCGGTGCTGACGACCTGGGTCAACGGGCTCCTCGTCGCCGAGTGCGACACCGGGGCGCTCCCACCGGACCGGTTCGACCGCGCCGCCGTCCGCGCCCTGCTCGGTCGCGCCGGGCACATCGCGCTCGAGGTGCACGACAACGACCCCGCGCTCGGGGACGAGCGGTGGGGGCCGGGCGCGGTCGTGCGGTGGCGGGACCTGCGGGTCGTGCGGCTCGACTGACCGACGCCGCCGGGTCCGCCGGAGTCGCGGGGTCCGCCGGGGCCGCCGGGTCCGCCAGGGCCGCCGCGTCAGCCGCGACCGGCGCGGGTCCGCGTCAGCCGGGCGTGGAGCACGGCGGCGGCAGCGCCGAGCGCGGCGGCGTCCCGGCCGACGGCGCTCATCGCCACGTGCACGGGATGCGTGCCCCGCATCACCGCGTGCGCGTGGAGCTCCCGCTGCACCGCCCGCAGGTAGCGCTCGCCGGCGGTGGCGAACCCCGGGCCCGCGAGGTAGACCTCGTCGAGGTCGAGCAGGTTGACGAGGTTCAGGATCGCCCGCGCCAGGTACTCGGCGGACTCCTCGACGAGGGCGAGCGCGCCGGTGTCGCCCTGGACGGCCGCGGCCGCGACGCGTGCGAAGGTCGCGCGGACGTCGGCCGTCACCGCCCGGGCGTCGTCGCCGTCCGTGGTGGTGTCGATGCCGAGCCGCGCGACGAGGGCCGCGTCGGTGCGGGCTCGTGCGACGACGGCGGCGGGCGCGGCGAGGACCTCGAGGCAGCCGCGGGACCCACACCAGCAGGGCGGCCCGTCCCACCGCAGGGACATGTGCCCGATCTCCCCGGCGTTCGACGACGCGCCCCGGTGGACGTCGCCTCCGACGAGCAGCCCGCACCCGATGCCCGTCGCCATGTAGACGGTGGCGAAGTCGCGCGTGGACGGCACGCGGCCCGACCAGAACTCGCCGAGGGCGGCGCAGTTCGCGTCGTTGTCGACCGTGACCGGCAGGTCGGTCGCCGCGGTGAGCGCGTGCCCGAGCGCGAAGTCGTCCCACTCGCTCCACGAGTCGGTGGACCGGAGCACCCGACCGGGCAGGTCGAGCCGTCCCTCGCCGGCGACGCCGATCCCGATCACGGTGTCGCGGTCGATCCCGTGGTCGGCGAGCATGACGGCGACGTCCCGGGCGACGCGGGCCACGACGGCCTCGGGTGACTCGGTCCCGGTCCCCGCGACGCTCCGTGCGTCGATCGGGCGACCGCTGAGGTCGACGAGGACGTACACGTCCTGCGCGGTGTCCAGGGCGACCCCGACCGCGTAGCCGGCGGTGCTGTTCAGCTCGAGCAGGACGGCGCGTTTGCCGCCGGTCGACTCCGCGTACCCGACCTCGGACACGAGGCCGTCGTCGAGCAGGGTCCGGACGATCTTCGAGATCGTCGCGTTCGTCAGTCCGGACCGCTCCGCGAGCTCCGTGCGGCTGATGGTGCCACTCGAGCGGATGAGGTCCACGATCGCGCTCCGGGTCTCGGCGACCGAGGCGCCCTTGAGGCGACGGATCGGTGCGTCGGGGCGGACCGTGACCATCGTGTCGTCCTCCTCGTCACTCCTGGCCCCACGGTACCGGGTGCGGGGGCGCGGCCCGTCACGGCGGGCCTCCCGCCGGACGTCCCCGGCTCGGGTTAGGGTTCCGCTCATGGCCGGGAGCACCAAGTCGTCGTCGCGCGCGTCCTCGGGGTCCCGCGCGTCCTCGGGGTCGCGGGCGTCCTCGCCCGCGCGCGGGTCCGGCGGCACGGGGGCCCGCGGCAGCACCTCCCGGACCCAGGCGACCACCCGGAAGCTCCCGCAACCGGTCGAGGTCGTCGGGCCGAACCCCCTCGTGACCGCCTGGACGGGTGCAGCGCACGGTGTCGGCGCGGTGTTCCGGCTGCTCGGCAAGGAGTCGCTCGAGCACGACGAACGACGCGACGGCTTCCCGTTCCTGCTGTTCCTGCTCGCGATCGCCGGTGCCGTGGTCGAGTGGCTCAACCCCGCCAACCCGGTCGCGGTGGCCCTGGACGCCTACACGTTCGGTGGTCTGTTCGGTCGGCTCGCGGTCGCGTTGCCGGTCATCATGATCGTGTTCGCCGGGTGGTTGTTCCGGCATCCCGCGTCCGTGCACGACAACACCCGCATCGGCATCGGCCTGGGGTTGCTCGTCATCGGCATCTCCTCCGTCTGTCACATCTACGGCGGTCAGCCCCCGGCGTCCGACGGCATGCCCGTGCTCGCACAGGCGGGCGGGATCATCGGCTGGGTGGTGATCGGCTGGATCGTCGCGGCCGCGACCGCGTGGATCGCCACCCCCGTGGCCGTGGCGCTCATCGCGCTCTCGCTGTTCATCATCACGAAGACGCCCCCGAACCACGTGGGTCGACGCGTGCACGAGCTCTACGCGTACCTGTTCGGCACGCCGGGGCCGGCTCCGATCGACGCGGACGCACCCGCGCCCGTGGCACCGCGCCGTGGCCGGAACACCTCGGCGTCGTCGTCGTTCGACCCGTTCGAGGACCTCGACGGCGACGGCAGCGGCGACGGCTCGGGCGAGGGCGAGCCCGGGACGCTCCCGTGGTGGCGGCGCAACAAGACCGGGCGCGAGGAGGATCCCGCCTACGACACCCCCGTGCTCCCGCACGCCGAGACGTCCGGCGCCGCGGCCGCCACCGGCCGCGGCGCCGCGGCTGCGCCGGTCGCCCCGGGTCCGGTCGGGGTCGCGGGAGCGGTGGGCTCGGGCGCCGCGGCGGGCCTCGTCGACCTGACGCCGGCCGAACCCGTGTCGGTCAACCTCAACGACTCGCTCGAACAGGACGTCGCCGAGGACCTCGACCGCGCCGAGGAGGCCCTCCGTGCGTTCGACGCGCAGGCGCCGGGCCGCGTGCGCCACGACGAGGCCCAGGCCGCGACCGAGGTCATCCGTCCCGCCGTGGCCGAGCCCGTCACGGACGTGCTGCCCCTCGACGAAGACGAGCAGGACGGCCTGCCCGACACGACCGCCGACGACGCTCCGGCCGCGCCCTACCGCCTGCCCGCCGCCTCGACGCTGAGCCCGGGCACCCCCGCGACGGCGCACAGCACCGCGAACGACGAGATGGTGGCGGCGATCACCGGCGTCCTCACCGAGTTCAAGGTCGACGCCAAGGTCACCGGGTTCTCGCGCGGCCCGACGGTCACCCGGTACGAGATCGAGCTCGGCCCGGGGGTCAAGGTCGAGCGCGTCACGGCGTTGAGCAAGAACCTGTCGTACGCGGTCGCCTCGAACGAGGTCCGCATCCTCTCGCCGATCCCCGGCAAGAGCGCGATCGGCGTCGAGATCCCGAACTCGGACCGCGAGATCGTCTCGCTCGGCGACGTGCTGCGGTCGAACGCGGCCACGAAGTCGAAGCACCCGATGACCATCGGCGTCGGCAAGGACGTCGAGGGCGGCTTCGTCGTGGCGAACCTCGCGAAGATGCCGCACCTCCTGGTCGCCGGCTCCACGGGGTCCGGCAAGTCGAGCTTCGTCAACTCGATGATCACGTCGCTCCTCATGCGCGCGAAGCCGAGCGAGGTCCGCATGGTCCTCGTCGACCCGAAGCGCGTCGAGCTCTCGATCTACGCCGGTGTCCCGCACCTCATCACCCCCATCATCACGAATCCGAAGAAGGCGGCCGAGGCGCTGCAGTGGGTCGTGAAGGAGATGGACATGCGGTACGACGACCTCGCGTCGTTCGGGTTCCGGCACGTCGACGACTTCAACCGTGCCGTGGCGAACGACGAGATCGTCCTGCCCGCCGGCAGCGAGCGGAAGCTCAAGCCCTACCCGTACCTCCTCGTCGTGGTGGACGAGCTCGCGGACCTCATGCTCGTCGCCCCGCGCGACGTCGAGGACTCGATCGTCCGCATCACGCAGCTCGCCCGGGCGGCCGGCATCCACCTCGTCCTCGCGACGCAGCGTCCCTCGGTGGACGTCGTCACGGGGCTCATCAAGGCGAACGTGCCGTCGCGGCTCGCGTTCGCGGTGACGAGCGTGACGGACTCCCGGGTCATCCTCGACCAGCCGGGAGCCGACAAGCTCATCGGCCAGGGCGACGGACTGTTCCTGCCGATGGGGTCGTCGAAGGCCGTCCGCGTGCAGGGCGCCTGGGTGCAGGAGAGCGAGATCGCCGAGGTCGTCGCGCACGTCACCCGCCAGGCCCGCCCGGAGTACCGCCAGGACGTCCAGGCGGTCGTCGAGCGCAAGGAGATCGACGCCGACATCGGTGACGACCTCGAGCTCCTCCTCGCGGCCGTGGAGCAGGTCGTCTCGACGCAGTTCGGGTCGACCTCGATGCTCCAGCGGAAGCTCCGCGTGGGCTTCGCCAAGGCGGGGCGGCTCATGGACCTCATGGAGTCACGCGAGATCGTCGGGCCGAGCGAGGGCTCGAAGGCCCGCGACGTCCTCATCACGGTCGAGCAGCTTCCCGAGACCCTCGCGCGACTCCGGGGTGAGGAGCCCCCCGCGCCGGCCGCCCCGGTCACCCCGACGCGCGACGGCGCGGAGGGCGACGTCGGGTACCGCGGGTCCGACGACCCGGTCGCCGACATGACCCGTGGGTACGATGAGGTCGAGAGCGATCCGGACGAGGACGCCTGGAGCCTGACCGGCAGGGAGTGATCACCATGAGCGCCTCCGGTGAGTCCACCGCGACGCAGAAGCGGTTCCCGTGGCGGGGGCGGGTGATCCGATCGGGATCGGGGCCGGCGTCGACCGCGAACGTCGCCAACGTCATCACCGTCATCCGGATCCTGATGGCGCCGGTGTTCTTCGTCTTCCTGCTCCTCGACGCGGGGCAGGACGGTCCCCTCCGGATCTGGGCAGCCGTGCTGTTCGTGGTCGCGATCGTCACCGACAGCGCCGACGGCATCATCGCCCGCCGGCAGAACCTCGTCACCGACTTCGGCAAGCTCGTCGACCCGATCGCCGACAAGGTGCTCATCGGCGGCGCCCTCGTCTCGCTCTCGGTGCTCGGGGAACTGCCCTGGTACGTCACCGTCCTCATCATGGTGCGCGAGATCGGCATCACGGTCTTCCGCTTCGCGGTGCTGAGCGACCGGGTCATCCCCGCGAGCCGCGGCGGCAAGGTCAAGACGGTCCTGCAGGCCGTCGCGATCACCCTGGCCCTCATCCCCTTCTGGAACGTCTTCGGCGGTTGGGTGCACGTCGTCGACGCCGTCCTCATGGTGTTGGCGTTCCTCGCGACGATCCTGAGCGGTCTCGACTACCTGTGGCAGGCCTGGCGGCACGGCCGGGAGGCGCGGTGACGGTCACCGACGCACCCGACGCTGTCGTGCCTCCCGGCTCGCTGGCGGTCGCGATCGTGCGCGCACTCGCGGCGCGCGGCGAGACGCTCGCCGTCGCGGAGTCGCTCACCGGCGGTCTCGTCGTGGCGGAGCTCGTCGCCGTCCCGGGTGCGAGCGCGGTCGTGCGCGGGGGTGTGGTCGCCTACGCGACGCCGTTGAAGCACCGGCTGCTCGGCGTCGACGCGGCGCTGCTGGCGACCCGGGGGGCGGTCGATCCGGAGGTCGCGCGGCAGATGGCGACCGGGGTGCGTGCGGCGACGGCGGTCGACGGCCTCGCGGCGACCTGGGGCATCAGCACGACGGGCGTCGCCGGACCGGAACCGCAGGACGGCAAGCCGGTCGGCACGGTGTTCGTCGGGATCGCGCGGGCCGGTGTCGCGGAGGCGTCCGAACTCCGGCTCGATGGTGACCGTGCGGCAATCCGCGCGGGGGCCGTCTCCGAACTCCTCACACGCTTGCACCAGGCGGTCACGGCGAGCACGTCCGGGGAATAGGGCGCGTTTCCATCCGGTTACAAGTGGTGCATTCACAAGCACCACCCAGAGCCCCCTGGTTAGCATGCACGAACCGGCGGCGATAGTGTTGCTGTCCCGTTCTCGGTCACCGGGATCGAGCGGGATCGGGATGACAGGAAGGAGGAGTTCTCATGGTTCTCGTTCGTCAGGAAATCGGCGATGTCCTGCGGGACTTCCGCTTGCAGAAGGGCCGGACCCTCCGTCAGGTCGCCAGCAAGGCCAGTGTCGCGCTCGGATACCTGAGCGAGGTGGAGCGCGGTCAGAAGGAAGCCAGCTCCGAGATCCTCGCTTCGGTCGCCGACGCGCTCGACACGCCCATCTCGGTCATCATGCGCGAAGTCGGTGACCGCCTCGCGGTCGTCGAGGGGATCACCTCCCCGGTTCCGGACATGCTGCCGGACGACCTCGTCGCCGAGTTCGACAACGACCTCGCGGTGCGCTGAGCGCAGTCCGCGTCGGAACGCCCCGGTCCTGCTGGACCGGGGCGTTCCGCGTTCCGGGGGCGCGGCGATCAGGGCCAGCGGCGGTGGCCGCCTCGACGAGCGCGTCCGGCCCCGCCTCGTGTCCGGGGTCCTGGCTACCATGGGACCGTGCGCGTGAGTGAGTTCTGGCAGGCGGTCGAGGACGAGTTCGGTCCGGCCTACGGTCAGGTGGTCACGCGCGACGTCGTCCTCGGGGCGGTGGGCGGACGCTCGGCGGCCGACGCGCTCGCGGCGGGGGTGCCGGCCCGCGACGTCTGGGAGGCCCTGTGCGACGCGCAGGACGTGCCCGTCGGACGGCGGCACGGCAAGGGCCTCCGCGCTCCGCGCGACTGACGCCCACTCGAACACGTCTTCGGCGTGTTGCTCGAACGGGTGTTCGACCCGGTGCTACCGTCCTGCACAGATGCTCGTGGCGACGTACCGTCCACAGCGGTCTGCTCTCGGCGCGGTGATGTCGGTGGCCGGTCGTAGGTTCGGTCCATCGGATGAGCATCCGAGCCTTGTCGGTGAACCGAGGACCCTGCCCCACCGGTCCTCGCGAAGGCGACAGCCTACAGGCGCCGTACACGAGCAGAAGGAGCGCATCATGCCCTCACCCGCAGACCGCGAGAAGGCCCTCGAGACCGCACTCGCCCAGATCGACCGACAGTTCGGCAAGGGCACGGTGATGCGCCTCGGGAGTGACGAACGCGCCCCCGTCGCCACCATCCCCACCGGATCCGTGGCGCTCGACGTCGCTCTCGGCATCGGCGGCCTCCCGCGTGGTCGCATCATCGAGATCTACGGTCCGGAGTCCTCCGGCAAGACGACCCTGACGCTGCACGCCATCGCGAACGCGCAGCGCAACGGCGGCATCGCGGCCTTCATCGACGCGGAGCACGCCCTCGACCCCGAGTACGCGAAGAATCTCGGCGTCGACATCGACGCGCTCCTCGTCTCCCAGCCCGACACGGGTGAGCAGGCGCTCGAGATCGCGGACATGCTCGTCCGTTCGGGCTCGATCGACCTGGTCGTGGTCGACTCCGTGGCCGCGCTCGTGCCCCGCGCCGAGATCGAGGGCGAGATGGGCGACTCACACGTCGGCCTCCAGGCCCGCCTCATGTCGCAGGCACTCCGGAAGCTGGCCGGTGGGCTCAACCAGACGCAGACCACAATGATCTTCATCAACCAGCTGCGCGAGAAGATCGGCGTGTTCTTCGGCAGCCCGGAGACCACCGCTGGCGGTAAGGCGCTCAAGTTCTACGCCTCGGTCCGGCTGGACATCCGCCGCATCGAGACCCTGAAGGACGGCACCGAGGCCGTGGGCAACCGCACCCGGGTCAAGGTCGTCAAGAACAAGATGGCGCCGCCCTTCAAGCAGGCCGAGTTCGACATCCTCTACGGCGTGGGGATCTCGCGCGAGGGCTCGTTGCTCGACTTCGGTGTGGAGCACGGCATCGTCAAGAAGTCGGGCGCCTGGTACACGTACGAGGGCGACCAGCTCGGCCAGGGCAAGGAGAACTCGCGCAACTTCCTCATCCAGAACGGCGACATCGCCGCCGAGATCGAGCGCAAGATCCTCGCGAAGCTCGGTGTCGGTGCTGCCGCTGCCACCGCTGACGTCCCGGCGCCGGTCGAGTCCCTCGAGAAGAAACTCGCCGCCAAGAAGGGCGCGTGAGCTCCCGAGACAGCTCCATGCCTGACGACGGCCTCGCACCGGTCACCGACATCTTCGGTGCGCGGTCGTCGGCACGGGCGACGTCGTCCCGGCGCGGACCGGCGGAAGGCGGAGCACCGTCTGCCGAGCCCGACGCACGCGGCGCGAGCATGGGCGGCCCGGACGGGGATGACGCGATCCCGGTCGGTCTCGTCCGCGACGAGACCGACGTCGACCGCCCGGACGCCTCCAACGCGTGGCTCCCTCCGGTGACGGGTTCCACCGTCGGGTCCGTCGAGACCGTCGGGCCCGCCGCCCCGGTGCGCCGACTGCGGGCTGCCGACCGGGACGATGACGCCGAGCACGAGACGGTCGAGTCGCCACCCACGCAGGACGAGTTGCTCGCCGCGGCAGAGCGGATCAGCATCCGGGCGCTCAGCCGCCGTGGCACGAGCACGTCCGAGCTGCGGACCGTCCTCCTCGGCCGCGAACTCCCGGAGGACATCGTCGAGCACGAGATCGCTCGACTCGCCCGGGTCGGTCTCCTCGACGACGTGCGGCTCGCTGCCGACCTCGTCGACCGTCTGCACGACCGCAAGGGCCTGGGGCGACAAGGCGTGGTGGCGGAGCTCCGGCGGCGGGGCGTCGACCAGGCGGCGATCGACGCGGCCCTGGCGGACCAGGACGACGACGCGGCGGAGTCCGAGCGTGCGATCGAGTTGGCCCGCAAGCGCGCCGGACAGATGCGGGGGCTCGACCACGAGACCGCGGAGCGCCGGCTCTCGGGGTTCCTCATGCGCAAGGGCTACGGCGGATCGGTCGTGCGGACCGCCGTCCGGATCGCACTCGACGGCGGCGGCCGACGGGGTGGCGTGCGCTTCGAGTAGGCGGGCCGGGCCTGCCGGTCTGGGCGACGGTGACGCCGCCGTACACTGACAGCACCATGGCGACCACCACCGCAGCGCGCCCCCGCACCTACGAGGTCCGGACCTACGGGTGCCAGATGAACGTGCACGACTCGGAGCGTCTCAGCGGGTCACTCGAGGCGGCCGGGTACGTGCCGGCTGTGGACGAGCAGGCCGACGTCGTCGTGATCAACACCTGCGCGGTCCGCGAGAACGCGGACAACCGCCTGTACGGCAACCTCGGCCACCTGGCCGGGGTCAAGCGTGAGCACGAGGGGCTGCAGATCGCCGTCGGTGGGTGCCTGGCGCAGAAGGACAAGAACGTCATCCTCGAGAAGGCCCCGTGGGTCGACGTCGTGTTCGGCACCCACAACATGGGCTCGCTGCCCGCGATGCTCGAGCGCGCACGCCACAACGGCGAGGCGCAGGTCGAGATCCTCGAGGCGCTCGAGGTGTTCCCATCGACGCTGCCCACCAAGCGGGACTCCACGCACAGCGGGTGGGTGTCGATCTCCGTCGGCTGCAACAACACGTGCACGTTCTGCATCGTCCCGTCGCTCCGGGGCAAGGAGAAGGACCGCCGACCGGGCGACGTCCTGGCCGAGATCCAGGCGCTCGTGGACGACGGCGCGATCGAGGTCACATTGCTCGGCCAGAACGTCAACTCGTACGGCGTCGAGTTCGGCGACCGCCAGGCGTTCAGCAAACTCCTCCGCGCTGCCGGTTCGATCGAGGGGCTCGAGCGGGTCCGGTTCACCAGCCCGCACCCCGCCGCGTTCACCGACGACGTCATCGACGCCATGGCCGAGACGCCGAACGTGATGCCGCAGCTCCACATGCCGCTGCAGTCCGGCTCGGACCGCATCCTCCGGGCGATGCGGCGGAGCTACCGTAGCGACCGCTTCCTCGGGATCCTCGACCGGGTCCGCGCCCGCATCCCGCACGCGGCGATCTCGACCGACATCATCGTCGGTTTCCCCGGCGAGACCGAGGCCGACTTCCAGGACACGCTCCGGGTCGTCGAGCGTGCACGGTTCGCGTCGGCGTTCACGTTCCAGTACTCCATCCGCCCGGGGACGCCCGCGGCGACGATGGAGCAACAGGTGCCGAAGGAGGTCGTGCAGGACCGCTACGACCGACTCGTGGCGCTGCAGGACCGGATCGTCGCCGAGGAGAACGCACGGCAGGTCGGCCGAACGGTCGAGGTCCTCGTCGCGACGGGCGAGGGGCGGAAGGACGACGCGACGCACCGACTGAGCGGGCGGGCCGAGGACGCCCGTCTCGTGCACTTCGGTGTACCCGCCGGCTCGGAGGTCCCGCGCCCGGGCGACGTCGTGACGCTCGAGATCACGCGCGGCGCGCCCCGGTACCTCATCGCCGACACGAACGCGCCGCTGCGCGTCCGCCGCACCCGCGCGGGCGACGCGTGGGACCGCGCGCAGGCCGCCTCGTGTGGCGTGCCGGTCCGGGCCGACGCCGGTGTGGCGGACGCTGCGGTCGGGCCCCGGCCGGTGTCGCTCGGGCTGCCGACGCTGCGGGTCGGCGCGCCTTCCGGCCGCTGACGGTGCTCGGGACGCCTGCATCGTCGGGGACATCGGCATCGGCATCGGCATCGGCGTCGGCGTCGGCGTCGTCGGAGGCGCGGGCCAGCGATCCGGGCGTGGAGGGCCCGGACGTCATCGCGATCGTGGGTGCCACGGGCACCGGCAAGTCGGACCTGGCGCTCGGCATCGCCGAAGCACTCCGCCGAGACGGTCTCCCCGCCGAGATCGTGAACGCCGACGCGATGCAGCTGTACCGCGGGATGGACATCGGGACGGCCAAGGTCCCGATCGCCGCCCGACGCGGTGTGCCGCATCGACTGCTCGACGTGCTCGACGTGACCGACGAGGCGAGCGTCGCGGCGTACCAGCGTGACGCCCGGGCGGCGATCGACGCCGTGGTCGGGGCGGGCGCGCCGGTCGTGCTCGTCGGCGGGAGCGGCCTGTACGTGTCGAGCGTGCTCCACGACCTGTCCTTCCCCGCCACGGATCCGGAACTCCGCGCGGCGCTCGAGCGCGAGGCGGACGAGCACGGGGCGGCCGCACTGCTCGAACGACTGCGTGCCCTCGACCCTGCGGCGGCGGCAGCGGTCGACCCGCGGAACACCCGGCGTCTGGTGCGCGCCGTCGAGGTCGCGACGAACCGGGATCCGGTGCGCCCGCGCCTCCCGTCCGCACCGCGGCCGTGGCGACCGATGCGGGTGCTGCACCTGCAACGGCGGCGTGAGGTCCTCGTGCCGATGCTGCACGAGCGTGCCGCGAGGATGTTCGACGACGGCCTCGTCGACGAGGTCGCGGGGCTCGTCGACGTCGGCCTGGAGGCCGGACGGACGGCCCGCGCGGCGATCGGCTACGCGCAGGCTCTCGACGTGCTGCACGGCCGCTCGGACCTCGAGGGCGCCGTGACGTCGACCGCGGTCGCGACGCGGCAGTACGCCCGCCGACAGGTTTCCTGGTTCCGGCGGCTGCGCGAGGCGGAGTCGCTCGACGTGACCGGAGCGGGCCACGACGACCTCGAGCGGGTGGCCGTCGCCGTGGCTGCCGACCGCGGCCGCGGGGACGCGTCCGAGGCCCTCGCTAGGATCGGGGCGTGACCGAACTCCACTTCACCAAGGGCCACGGCACGGGCAACGACTTCGTGCTGTTCGCCGACCCGGACGCGACAGTGGACCTGACCCCGGAGCGCATCCGTGCCATCGCCGATCGTCGCTTCGGCGTGGGTGCCGACGGCGTGATCCGCGCGGTCAGGACGGCCGCGGTGCCGGACGGCCGATCGATCGCCGGCGTCGCTCCCGAGGCCGAGTGGTTCATGGACTACCACAACGCCGACGGCAGCGTCGCCGAGATGTGCGGCAACGGCGTGCGGGTGTTCGCGCGCTACCTGACCGACGCCGGACTGGTCGACCTCGCGCCGGGCGAGACCCTGGCGATCGGGACGCGGAAGGGCGTGGTCGACCTGCAGCGGTCGACCAACGGGTTCTCGGCCGACCTCGGACGATGGGGGCTCGGCATCGCCGGTCTCGACGGCGACGAGGTCCTCGTCCGCGCCCGCAACCTCGACGGCGCGCGCCCGGGCCTCCCGATCGACGTCGGCAACCCGCACGTCGTCGTCGCCGTGGCGACGGACGACGAACTCGCGGGGCTCGACCTGACCTACGTGCCGGTCCTCGAGCCGGCACCGCCCGCGGGCGCGAACGTCGAGTTCGTCCTGCCCGGCGATCCGCTCGTGCGCGACGGCGTCGGCCACATCACGATGCGCGTCCACGAGCGCGGCAGTGGCGAGACCCTGTCGTGCGGCACGGGGGCCGTCGCGGCGGCCCTGGCGGTCCGCCACTGGGCCGGTCCGCAGGCGCCGGACACCTGGCGGGTCCGCGTGCCCGGCGGCGTCCTGACGGTCCGGATGGCCGCTGCGGAGGACGGCGAGCACGTCGCGCTGAGCGGTCCCGCCGACCTGGTGTTCGAGGGCGACCTCACCGTCTGACGGCCGGTGCCATGACGCACCCGCCGCGATCAGCGTGTCCGGTGCACCCGGATGACGCGGTACCCGCGGTCGGTCGTCGCGCGCGTGACCACGAGGTCGGTGTCGAGCGTCTCGGCCAGCCACCGCTGCAGCGAGTCGCCGCCCAGGTTCTTGGCCACCACGAGCCAGGCGTCCCCACCCGGTTCCAGGCGCGGGAGCCACGTGAGCAGGATCGAGTGGAGCTCGTCCTTGCCCACCCGGATCGGGGGGTTCGACCAGATGGTGGCGAACCGGAGGTCCTCCGGCACCGCCTCCGGCAGACGCACCGTGACGTTCCGGGCACCGGCCGTCGCCGCGTTCGCCCGAGCCAGGTCGAGCACACGCTCGTTGACGTCGACGCCCCAGACCTCGGCCTCGGGCGCCTGCAGCGCCATGGCGATGCTGAGCGGACCCCACCCGCACCCGACGTCGAGGAGCGCCCCGGTCGCGGGCGGTGGCGGCACGCTCTGCAGCAACACCCGCGTGCCCGCGTCGAGCCGGTCCGGGCTGAAGACGCCCGCGGCGGTGGCGAGGGTGAGCGTCCTCCCGGCCAGGGTGACCGTGATGCGCCGCGGTCGGGCGTCGCTCTCCGGCTGGGCCGAGAAGTAGTGCTCGTTCGCCATGGATGAACCGTACCGGCATCTCCGTGTGTCGCCGGGTGCCCGGAGGTAGCCTGTGGACGATGACGGAGCAGGACGACATGGTCGAGGGTGTCCTCGAGGAGCAGCAGCACGACGGTGTGGTCGAGCGGGTGTTGCGGAACGCCGAGAGCAGGACGACCCCGGCGGTGTTCGCGCCGGCGCAGGCGATCCAGACCACCGACGCCGAGGTCGTGGGGTGGCAGGGCGACGGCGAACAGTACGACCGTGAGGACCGCGCCGCGCTGCGTCGCGTGTCCGGTCTGTCCACCGAGCTCGAGGACGTCACCGAGGTCGAGTACCGGCAGCTGCGGCTCGAGCGCGTCGTCCTCATCGGCGTGTACGCGCAGGGTGACGCCCAGGACGCCGAGAACTCGATCCGTGAGCTCGCTGCCCTCGCGGAGACGGCGGGCGCGGTCGTGCTCGACGGTCTGCTCCAGCGCCGCCCGCACCCGGACCCGAGCACGTACCTCGGTCGCGGCAAGGCCGAGGAACTCGCGATGGTCGTCAAGGCGACGGGCGCGGACACCGTCATCGCCGACACGGAACTCGCGCCGAGCCAACGCCGTGCGCTCGAGGACGTCGTCAAGGTGAAGGTCATCGACCGCACCGCCGTCATCCTCGACATCTTCAGCCAGCACGCCAAGAGCCGCGAGGGCAAGGCACAGGTCGAACTCGCGCAGCTCGAGTACCTGCTCCCGCGCCTCCGTGGTTGGGGTGAGTCGATGTCCCGTCAGGCGGGTGGCCAGGTCGGCAGCGCGGGCGCCGGCATGGGGTCCCGTGGTCCCGGTGAGACCAAGATCGAGCTCGATCGGCGTCGCATCCACACCCGGATGGCCCGGCTGCGTCGACAGATCGCGGGGTTCGCCCCGGCGCGCGAGGCGAAGCGCGCCGAGCGGCACCGCAACGAGGTGCCGAGCGTCGCCATCGCGGGGTACACGAACGCCGGCAAGTCGAGCCTGCTCAACCGCCTGACCTCCGCGGGCGTCCTCGTGCAGAACCAGCTCTTCGCCACCCTGGACGCGACCGTCCGTCGGACCGAGACCGGGGGCGGCCGCCCGTTCACGTTCGTCGACACGGTCGGGTTCGTCCGGAACCTGCCGCACCAGCTCGTCGAGGCCTTCCGGTCCACGCTCGAGGAGGTCGGTGAGGCCGACGTCGTGCTGCACGTGGTCGACGGCTCCCACCCCGACCCGGGCGCGCAGCTGAGCACCGTCCGCGACGTCATCGCCGACGTCGGTGCCCGGGACGTGCCCGAGGTGGTCGCGTTCAACAAGGCCGATCTCGTCGACGCCGACCAGCGTCTCGTCCTCCGCGGCCTCGTACCGGACGCCGTCTTCGTGTCCGCGCGGACCGGCGAGGGGATCCCCGAGCTGCTCGCCGCGATCGAGGCGCGTCTGCCGGAGCCCGACGTCGAGCTGACGATCGTGGTCCCGTACGACCGAGGCGACCTCGTGTCCCGGCTGCACGACGAGGGCGCGGTGGAGCAGACCGAGTACCTGGTCGACGGCACCCGCCTGGACGTCCGCGTCTTCGCGCGCCAGGTCAGCGAGCTCGCGCCGTTCGTGGTCGCGCCGGTCCACTCCGCCTGAGCGGGGCGTCGCGGCTGGGAGGCCCGAAACCGGCCCGGCGCACCACCGTGCCGTTCCGCGTCCAGCGGACGGACCCGGGTGTGCGCGACGTCACACGGAGCGCAGGACCGCCACGACGCGTCCGAGCACCGTGGCCGCGTCGCCGAGGATCGGCTCGAACGCGGTGTTCCGCGGGAGCAGCCAGGTGTGGCCGTCGCGCTGGCGGAACACCTTGACCGTCGCCTCCTCGTCGAGCATCGCGGCGACGATCTCGCCGTTCTCGGCGGTCTGCTGGCTCCGCACGACGACCCAGTCGCCGTCGCAGATCGCGGCGTCGACCATGGAGTCCCCGACCACGCGGAGCATGAACAGGTCACCGGTCCCGACCAGCTGACGGGGGAGCGGGACGATCTCGTCGACGTGCTGTTCGGCCGTGATCGGGATACCGGCGGCGATCCGGCCGACGAGGGGAACGAGCGTCGTCGCGTCGATGTCCGGGCCGTCCTCCGGTCGGGGCTCGTCCACGAGGACCTCGAGCGCGCGCGGTCGGTTCGGATCGCGGCGGATCCAGCCGCCGAGCTCGAGCTGACCGAGCTGGTGCGTGACGCTCGACAGCGAGGAGAGGCCGACCGCGTCACCGATCTCGCGCATGCTCGGCGGGTACCCGCGGTTCGCGATCGAGGAGCGGATGGCGTCGAGGATCGCCTGCTGCTTCGGGGTCAGGGGCTTCTGGGTGCGCATCTCGCGTGGTGCGTCGTCTGCCATGTGCGTCGTGCTCCCCGGTCCGGCCAGTGGTCGTCGCCCCGTCCGACGGGAATGTCGGTGGTTCCCGCCAGGCTGGCTCCAGTCGATCGAAACTGTATCCGCCAGGACCAGGCGCGCCAAACACCTGTTCGAGCGTGTCGTCGATACGACACCCCGTTCAGCATCAGTAGGACTTGCGTGCGCTTCGGATCGAACGTATGTTCGGTACAAGTCTTCGGACCACCGAGGCGACCCATGTACGAGGAAGGCGTCAGCATGAGCACCATCAGCAGCACATCCGCCGGTACGGTCCGTCCCCGGCTCCGGATCACTCGGCGGGGCCGGGTCGTCCTCACCACCGTCAGTGCACTCCCCGTGTTGCTCGTGGTCGCCCTCGCCGCCCTCAACGGTGGGCAGGCCGCAGCGGGGGACCACGCGGCGCACGTGCACTTCACGACGGTGACGATCCAGCCGGGCGAGTCCCTGTGGCAACTCGCGCAGGACGAAGCCCCGAACGTCGACCCGCGCGACTTCGTGCAGGACGTCGTCGACCTCAACAACCTCCCGAGCGCCGCCGTCCAGGCGGGCGAGAAGCTCGCCATCCCGACGCAGTACACGACGGGCTCCTGATCGGCCTCCCGGACGGGGTGACGCCGTCGTCATCCCGTCCGGCTGGTCGGTCCGCGTTGACTGCCGCCGCCCTACGATGGTCCGGTGGCGATCACCCTGGACGACCTCCCCATCCGTGACGACCTCCGTGGTCAGACCCCGTACGGGGCGCCGCAGAAGCACGTCCGCGTCCAGCTGAACGTCAACGAGAACACGCATCCCGTGCCGCCCGAGGTCGCCGAGGACATCCTCGCCTCGATCGGCGCGGCGCTCGCCACGGTGAACCGCTACCCGGACCGCGAGTTCACCGCGCTGCGCTCGTCGCTCGCCTCGTACCTCGGGCACGGCCTCGCGCCGGAACACGTCTGGGCTGCGAACGGTTCGAACGAGGTCATCCAGCAGCTCTTGCAGGCGTTCGGTGGTCCCGGGCGGTCCGTCCTCGGGTTCCCGCCCACCTACTCGATGCACTCCATCATCGCCTCGGGTACCGGTACCCGGTGGATCCCCGCGCAGCGGGACGCCGAGTTCGGCATCAGCCCGGCGACGGCGGTCGCGGCGGTGCGCGAGCACCGCCCCGACATCGTCTTCTTCTGTGGTCCGAACAACCCGACGGGCACGCCGCTGTCGCTCGACACCGTGGCCGAGGCCTACGACGCGACGGACGGCATCGTCATGGTGGACGAGGCCTACGCGGAGTTCATGCCGAAGGACCACCCCTCGGCCCTGACCCTGCTGCCCGGGCGGGAACGGCTCGTCGTGTCGCGGACGATGAGCAAGGCGTTCGCCTTCGCGGGCGCGCGAGTCGGCTACCTGGCGGCCGATCCCGCGGTGGTCGACGCGCTCCGCCTCGTCCGGCTGCCGTACCACCTGTCGGCCCTGACGCAGGCCGCCGCGGTCGCCGCGCTGCGGCACGCGCCGGAGATGCTCCGGATGGTCGACGACATCGTGGTCCAGCGCGACCGGATGGTCCGCGAGCTCGGGGACATGGGCTTCCGCCCCTACGAGACCTGGTCCAACTTCGTGCTCTTCGGCGGCGTGGCGGAACCCCGCCGCGTGTTCGAGGAACTCCTCGAGCGTGACGTCATCGTCCGCGACCTCGGGATCCCCGAGCACCTGCGGGTCAGTGCCGGGACGGCCGACGAGACCTCGGCGTTCCTCACGGCGATGCGCGAGATCGACCCCGTTAGGGTTGGAGCATGACCGGCTCGCGCACCGCTTCGATCACCCGCGTGACGAGCGAGTCGAGTGTCACGTTGTCGCTCGACCTCGACGGCACCGGTCGTTCCTCGATCTCGACGTCGGTCCCGTTCTACGACCACATGCTCACCGCGTTCGCGAAACACTCGCTCATCGACCTCCAGGTCGAGGCGTCGGGTGACACCGACATCGACGCGCACCACACCGTCGAGGACACCGGCATCGTCCTCGGACAGGCGCTGCGGCAGGCGCTCGGCGACCGCGCCGGGATCGGGCGGTACGGCGATGCGCTCGTGCCCCTGGACGAGGCGCTCGCCCAGGCCGTGGTCGACGTCTCGGGTCGTCCCTACCTCGTCCACACGGGGGAGCCCGAGGGCTTCGCGTTGCACCGCATCGGCGGCCACTTCACCGGCTCGCTCGTCCGGCACGTGTTCGAGGCCGTGACGATGCACGCCGGTCTCACCGTGCACGTCCGGGTCCTCGCGGGCCGTGACCCGCACCACATCGCCGAGGCCGAGTTCAAGGCGTTCGCGCGGGCACTGCGTGCGGCGGTCCAGCCGGACCCGCGGGTGGAGGGCATCCCGTCCACGAAGGGTTCGCTGTGAGCGCTCGTCCGGACGTCGTCGTGCTCGACTACGGGTCGGGCAACATCCACTCGGCCGCCAAGGCGCTCGAGCGGGCGGGGGCGGACGTCACGGTCACGGCGGACCGCCAGGCGGCGCTCGCGGCCGACGGGCTCGTCGTCCCTGGGGTCGGCGCGTTCCGAGCGGTGATGGACCAGCTCGACACCGTGCGGGGCGGCGACCTCGTCGACCGACGGCTCGCCGGGGGCAAGCCGGTGCTCGGCGTGTGCGTCGGCATGCAGGTGATGTTCGAGCGGGGCGTCGAGCGCGGGTCCGATGTGCCGGGACTCGGGCAGTGGCCGGGGACGATCCACCAGTTGCGCGCGGAGGTCCTGCCGCACATGGGATGGAACACCGTGCAGCCGCCCGCCGACTCCGTGCTCTTCGACGGTCTGAGCGGCGAGCGGTTCTACTTCGTCCACTCCTACGGCGCGACGTCCCTCGACATCGACGCACAGCCGCCGTTCCCCGCCCCGAAGGTGACGTGGGCGGAGCACGGCGAGCGCTTCGTCGCGGCGGTCGAGAACGGTGCGCTCGCAGCGACCCAGTTCCACCCGGAGAAGTCGGGCGAGCCGGGCATCGCGCTGCTCCGGAACTGGCTCCGGACCCTCTGACCCTCCGAACCCGGGAACACCATGAGCGATTCCTCCACCACACCGGCCCTCGTCCTGCTGCCCGCGGTCGACATCGTCGACGGCACGGCCGTCCGGCTGACCCGGGGCGAAGCCGGCAGCGAGACCGGGTACGGCGACCCCGTCGACGCCGCCGCCGCGTGGCGCGGGCAGGGCGCCGAGTGGATCCACCTCGTCGACCTCGACGCGGCGTTCGGTCGTGGCGACAACCGCGATGTGATCGGGCGCGTCATCGCCGCGGTCGACGGCGTGTCGGTCGAGCTGTCCGGAGGCATCCGTGACGACGCCTCGCTCGAGGCGGCGCTCGCGACGGGAGCGGCCCGGGTCAATCTCGGCACAGCGGCGCTCGAGCACCCGGAGTGGGCCGCTCGCGTGATCGGCGAGCACGGGGAGCGCATCGCCGTGGGCCTCGACGTCCGCGGGACGACCCTCGCCTCCCGTGGGTGGACCGAGGACGCGGGCGACCTGTTCACCGTCCTCGCGCGGCTCGAGGACGCCGGGTGTGCCCGCTACGTCGTGACGGACGTGACGAAGGACGGCACGCTGCAGGGGCCGAACGTCGACCTCCTGCGGCAGGTCCTCGAGCGCACCGAACGACCTGTGGTCGCCTCGGGCGGTGTCTCGGCGCTCGAGGACCTCCGATCGCTCCGCGAACTCGTGCCCCTGGGGCTCGAGGGCGCGATCATCGGCAAGGCGCTGTACTCCGGTGCGTTCACCCTGCCCGCGGCGCTCGAGGTCGCGGGGGAGTAGGGCGTGGCCGCCGACCATCACGACCACGCCGGTCACCACCACGGTGGCGACGGCACATCCGCGTCCTCCGGCATGGCGGCCGACAGCGCGGGTCTCCCGTGGGCGGGCCGCACGTTCCAGGCGCACGACACGACGTTCGCGGGCGACGACGGCACGGCCGACCCGGCGCTGTCCGCAGCGCTCGAGGGCGTCCGGGCGGGGACGGGCTCGCACGTCACGGTGCTCGACGCGCTCCGCGGCGCCCGGTTGCTCGTGCCGCTCGTGGCCCACGCCGGTGACGTCGGGGTGGGACCGGACGGCCGCCCGGTGGACAAGACGCAGGAGCTCTCGATCGTCACGGTGGCGGGGCCGGACGGGCGCCGCGTGATGCCGGCGTTCACCTCGGTCGACGCCATGCGGTCGTGGGAGCCGCGAGCTCGACCCGTCCCGGTCGAGTCCCGCCGCGTCGCGCTCGCGGCGGCGAGTGAGGGCACGGAGCTCATCGTGCTCGACCCGACGGCGCCGACGGAGTTCGTCGTGCGCCGTCCGGCCGTGTGGGCGCTGGGACAGGACGTCCCCTGGGTTCCCAGCTACGCGGACCCGCTCGTCGGCGAGGCCTTCGTCGCGTCGTTCGCCGACGAGCCCGACGTCGTCCGGGTGGAATTGGCCCCTGGTGACGCCGGTGGCCGCTTCGCGGGCCCCGAACTCATCGTCGGTCTCGTGCTCGTACCCGGTCTGGATGCGGAGGCGGTGCGCGGACTCGTGTCGCGCCTCCAGGCCCGCTGGTCGGCGGACCGGTTCATCACCGAGCACGTCGACAGCCTCGGCGTCGCGCTCCGGGCGGCCTGAGCGGAGCGCTGGGCCGTCGGGCGGAGCGCTGGGCGGTCGGGGCGGAGCGCTGGGTCGTCCGGCCGGAGCGCGCGGGGTCGCGTGAGCGGACCGTGGCGCGCTGGTCGACCGGCCCGCGGCGCCCTAGTTGACCGGCCCGGTGTACTTCTCGCCCGGTCCCTGCCCCGGTGCATCGGGGATGCTCGACGCCTCGCGGAAGGCGAGCTGCACGCTCCGGAGGCCGTCACGGAGTGGACGGGCGTGGTGGTCGCCGATCTCCGGGGCGGCAGCCGTGACCAGCCCGGCCAGGGCCGTGATCAGCTTCCGCGCCTCGTCGAGGTCCGTCTGCGAGTCCGGGTCGTCCGCGAGCCCGACCTTGACGGCGGCCGCGCTGAGCAGGTGGATGCTGACGGTGTTGATGAGTTCGACCGCGGGGACCTCCGCGATGTCCCGGGCGGCACCGCCCTCCTCGGGTGACTCGTCCGTCGCGATGGGCTGGGCCTCGTCCGGGCTGTTGGTCACGGTGCTCCTCTGCTAGACTCTGAGCGGCAGTTGCTGTCCACGTGCTCACGCACCGGCAGCAGCGCGAACAAGAGGAGTCTCTCCCACCCGCGACCGCGCACCACAGGTTACCGGGTCACAACCGCTCCGCCGACGGTGGCGTCCTGTCCGACAGGGCGTCCCGACGGTCGTCCGGCCCCACGGGCCGGGGTCGGGCGGGTACCACGGGTCGATCCGTGCGTACGAACTCCTCGCATCGCGTGCCCCGTCCCGGCCGAACCGCCGGACGGAGACCACTTCACGAAGGAGTTCCGCATCAGCGATCCCCGTACCAACGACCGAATCCGTGTCACCGAGGTCCGACTCGTCGGCCCTGGTGGTGAGCAGGTCGGCGTTGTCCCCATCGCCGTCGCCCTCCGCCTCGCGCAAGAGGCAGAGCTGGATCTGGTCGAGGTTGCTCCGAACTCGAAGCCGCCCGTGGCCAAGATCATGGACTACGGCAAGTTCAAGTACGAAGCCGCGCAGAAGGCCAAGGAGGCCCGGCGCAACCAGGCGAACACGATCCTCAAAGAGGTCCGGTTCCGTCTGAAGATCGACGCACACGACTACGAGACCAAGCGCAAGCGCGCCGAGGGGTTCCTCGCGGCGGGTGACAAGGTGAAGGCCATGATCCTCTTCCGCGGCCGTGAGCAGTCGCGTCCGGAGCAGGGCGTGCGTCTCCTCCAGCGCTTCGCCGAGGACATCGCGGAGTACGGCGTCGTCGAGTCGCGACCGACCCAGGACGGCCGCAACATGACGATGGTGATCTCGCCGCTCAAGAACAAGTCGGACGCCAAGGCCGAGTCGAACGCCAAGAAGGCCGCCGTCCGCGCCGCCAACCGCGCGCAGTCGAACCCCGAGGGCGCGAAGGCAGCCGCCGAGGCCGAGGCGCCGAGCGCCGCCGAGTAACACCGCTCCGAGCACCACCCGGGCCGTCCGGCCCCGTCGCAGCGCTGCGGCACCACGACCCCCACACCCCGTACGGAAAGGCACCCACATGCCCAAGCAGAAGACCCACTCCGGGTCCAAGAAGCGCTTCAAGATCACCGGCTCCGGCAAGATCATGAAGCAGCAGGCTGGTATGCGTCACAACCTCGAGGTCAAGGCCGCCAAGCGCAAGGCCCGCCTCAACGAGGACCAGGTCCTCGCGAAGGCCGACGTCAAGGCCGTCAAGAAGCTCCTCGGCCACTGATCGGCCCTCGCCGACCATCGCCGACCCGGAACGTTAGGAAACCACCATGGCAAGAGTGAAGAGGGCGGTCAACGCCGCCAAGAAGCGTCGCGTCGTTCTCGAGCGCGCCGAGGGCTACCGCGGTCAGCGGTCGCGCCTGTACCGCAAGGCGAAGGAGCAGGTCACCCACTCCCTCGTCTACGCGTACCGCGACCGCCGCGCCAAGAAGGGCGAGTTCCGTCGCCTCTGGATCCAGCGCATCAACGCCGCGTCGCGCGCGAACGGGCTGACCTACAACCGCCTCATCCAGGGCCTCGGGCTCGCGGGTGTCGAGGTCGACCGCCGCATCCTCGCCGACCTCGCGGTCAACAACCCGGAGACCTTCGCGGCGCTCGTCGAGACCGCCAAGAACGCGCTCCCGGCGGACACGTCCGCGCCGAAGGCCGCTGCCTGAGCCATCGCGCACCCGAGCGGGCCCGACCACGTCACGTGGTCGGGCCCGCTCGCTGTCCCGGGGGCGGTCGGGAGGTCCGGTGCGGGCCCGACCCGCGCCTCGCGGCCCGCGGCGCACGCGGCTCGGACGGGCGTGACGGCCGTCCCTGCCACACTGGGCGGGTGACCGAACTGCTCGACAACCCCCGCTCCTCCCGCGTCCGGACGGTCGCACAGCTGTCCCGCAAGGAGGTCCGCGCCGAGACGCGGCGCTTCCTGCTCGAGGGGCCCCAGGCCGTGTCCGAGGCCCTGCGCTTCCGGCCCGAGCTGCTCCACGACCTGTTCGCGACCCCCACGGCTCTCGAGCGCCATCCGGAGCTCGGCGAGGCCGCGGCGGCCGCCGACCTCCCGGTCGTGTTCGTGACGGAGCAGGTCCTCGAGGCGATGGCCGACACCGTCACGCCGCAGGGTGTGGTCGCCGTGTGCGAGCAGTTCCCGACGTCGGTCAAGGACGTCTTCCGGCCGGGCGCCGGCGAGGACGCGGGTCTGCCCGGTCTCGTGGCGATCCTCGAACAGGTGCGCGATCCGGGCAACGCGGGCACGATCATCCGTGCCGCGGACGCCGCGGGCGCGCAGGCCGTCGTGATGACCGGTCGGAGCGTCGACCCCTACAACCCCAAGGTGGTGCGGTCGACGACGGGGTCGCTGTTCCACGTCCCCGTGTCCGTCGGTGTCGAGCTGGCCTCGGCGGTGGACCGAGCACGCGCCGCGGGCTACACCGTGCTCGCGGCGGACGTGTCGGGCGATGAACTCCCGGTGGTGCGGAGCGACGGCATGCTCGACGGTCCGACCGCCTGGGTGTTCGGCAACGAGGCCCGCGGACTCACCGCCGCGGACCTGGCCCTCGTCGACCGCGCGGTCCGGGTGCCCATCTACGGCCAGGCGGAGTCGATGAACCTCGCGACGGCGGCGTCGGTCTGTCTGTACGAGAGCGCGTTCGCGCACCGGTCCTGACCGCTGGTGGTCCTCCACCGTCCGGCAGCCCATGCCGCTGTCCACGGTCCGGACGGTGTACCGGGAGGCCCGACGCCTGCCCGGTAGGCTTGCGTACCGTGTCAGAACCACTCGAGATCAGCGAGCCGGCGGTCGCCGCTGCCGTGGAGTCGGCACTCGTCGCCGTCCGCGCCGCGACGACGGTCGCGGAGCTCAAGCACGCCCGCGCCGAACACACCGGCGAGCAGTCGGTGCTCGCGCGGCTCAACGCGTCCATGCGGACGGTGCCGAAGGAGCAGAAGGCCGAGGCCGGCAAGCTCGTCGGCCAGGCGCGGGCCCGGGTGAACCAGGCGATCGCCGAGCAAGAGGCCGTCCTCGCCGTGGCCGAGGAGCGCGCCCGCCTCGAGTCGGAGCGGGTCGACGTCACGGCGCTGCCGGTGCGCCACCAGCCCGGCGCGCGACACCCGCTGTCGTTGCTGCAGGAGACGATCGCGGACATCTTCGTCGGCATGGGGTGGGAGGTCGCCGAGGGCCCCGAGCTCGAGCACGAGTGGTTCAACTTCGACGCCCTCAACTTCGACCAGGACCACCCCGCTCGCGCGATGCAGGACACGCTGTTCGTCGAGCCGGTCGAGCGGCACCTGCTCATGCGCACGCACACGTCGCCCGTCCAGGTCCGATCGCTCCTGGGGCGCGGTGTGCCGCTGTACGTCATCGCGCCCGGACGCGTGTACCGGTCGGACGAACTCGACGCGACGCACACGCCCGTCTTCACCCAGGTCGAGGGCATCGCTGTCGACCGGGGACTGACCATGGCGCACCTGCGCGGCACGCTCGAGCACTTCGCGCGGCAGATGTTCGGCGCCGACGCCCAGATCCGGCTCCGGCCCAACTACTTCCCGTTCACCGAGCCCTCCGCCGAGATGGACGTCTGGCAGCCGAACGCCAAGGGCGGCGCGCGCTGGGTCGAGTGGGGTGGGTGCGGCATGGTCAACCCGAACGTGCTCCGCTCGGCCGGCATCGACCCGTCCGAGTACCAGGGCTTCGCGTTCGGCATGGGGATCGAGCGGACGCTGCAGTTCCGCAACGACCTCAACGACATGCGTGACATGGTCGAGGGCGACATCCGCTTCTCGCAGCAGTTCGGAACGGTGGTCTGATGCGCGTCCCACTCCGATGGCTCGGTGAGTCCGTCGACCTCCCCGAGGACGCGACCCTCGAGCACGTCCACGCCGCCCTCGTGTCGGTCGGGTTCGAAGAAGAGGCCGAGCACGCGTTCGACCTGACGGGGCCGATCGTCGTCGGCCGAGTCCTCGAACGCGTGCCGGAGCCGCAGAAGAACGGCAAGACGATCAACTGGTGCCAGGTCGACGTGGGCGAACCGGAACCGCGGGGCATCGTCTGCGGCGCGCACAACTTCGACGTCGGTGACCTCGTGGTCGTCACGCTGCCTGGTGCCGTGCTGCCCGGTCCGTTCCCGATCGCCGCCCGGAAGACGTACGGACACGTGTCCGACGGCATGATCGCCTCCGCCCGCGAGCTCGGCCTCGGCGAGGACCACGACGGCATCCTCCGCTTCGCGGACCTCGGCATGGAGCCCGAGGTCGGCGCGGACGCCATCGCGCTCCTCGGGCTCGACGACGCCGCGGTCGAGATCAACGTCACCCCCGACCGCGGGTACGCGTTCAGCATCCGTGGCGTGGCGCGCGAGTACGCCCACGCCACGGGGGCGACCTTCCACGACCCCGCCGAGCGTCCGGCTCCGCGGTCGGGTGACGGCTTCGCGGTCACCATCGCGGACGACGCACCGATCCGCGGCAACGTGGGCGCCCGGACCTTCGTGACGCGCGTGGTCCGCGGCATCGACCCGACCCGCCCGACGCCCGCCTGGATGATCGCGCGGCTCCGACTCGTCGGCGTCCGGAGCATCTCGCTGCCCGTGGACATCACGAACTACGTGATGTTCGAACTCGGCCAGCCCCTGCACGGCTACGACCTCGGCGCGCTGCAGGGCGGGCTCACCGTCCGCCGCGCGACGCCGGGCGAGACCCTCGTGACCCTGGACGACGTCGAACGCCGACTCGACCCCGAGGACCTTGTCATCGCCGATGACGCCGGCCCGGTCGGGCTCGCGGGCGTCATGGGCGGCGCGCGAACCGAGATCGGAACGGGGACGACCGATGTCCTCATCGAGGCCGCCGGATTCGATCCGGTGTCCATCGCTCGGTCGGCCCGTCGGCACAAGCTCCCGAGCGAGGCCTCGAAGCGGTTCGAGCGGGGTGTGGACCCCCTCGTGGCCGAGGCTGCGGCGGCCCGCGCCGTCGAGCTCCTCGTCGAGCTCGCGGGTGGCACCGCGGACGACCTCGGATCGACGCTCGTCGATCGCTCGCCCCGCCCGGCGGTGTCGATGCGTCTCGATGCGCCCGAGTCCGTCGTCGGCGTGGCCTACACCGAGGCCGAGGTCGTCGAGACCCTCCGGTCCGTCGGCGCCGAGGTCACGACCGACGCGGACCTGCTCACGGTCACGCCGCCGTCGTGGCGGCCGGACCTCGTCGACGACGTCTCGCTGATCGAGGAGGTCGCGCGCATCGTCGGCTACGCGCGGATCCCGAGCGTGCTGCCGGTCGCGCCGCCCGGACGTGGCCTCAGCCGTGCCCAGCGTGCCCGTCGCCGCGTCGTCGCGGCACTCGCGGCCCAGGGCCTGGTCGAGGTCGTGACGGCCCCGTTCGTCTCCACGGCGACGGCCGATGCGTTCCCCGGGATCGACGCGGCCGGCGGTCCGAGCGTCGCACTGGCGAACCCGCTCGACAGCGAGCTGCACCTGCTCCGTCGTTCCGGTCTGCCCGGGCTCGTCGACATCGCCCGTCGCAACACGGCGCGTGGCCTCGTCGACGTCGCGGTGTTCGAGGCGGCCTCCGTGTTCCTGCCCGCCGTGGGGGCCGAACTCGGCACGACGACGATCCCGCGCGGTGCGGAGCGTCCCGACGACGCCACCCTCGCCGCGATGACCGCGTCGCTCCCGGCGCAGCCCACCCACGTGTCGGCCCTGCTGACGGGGTCGCGGCTCCTCAAGCAGCCCGGTGTGGCGGCCGAACCGTACGGCGTCGCCGACGCGCTCGACGTGGCGCGGACGGTCGCGTGGGCGGTCGGTGCCGAGCTGACCGTCGCGCAGACGGAACACCCGTCGATGCATCCCGGCCGTGCGGCCCTGGTGTCGGTCGGCGATCACCCCGTCGGCGTGGTCGGCGAGCTCCTCCCGTCGACGACGGCCGACGCCGACCTGCCGCGCGTGGTCGCGGTCGTCGAACTCGACCTCGACGCCCTCGTGGCTGCTGCCCCCGCCGCCGTCCTGCCCGAGGCGATCGTCTCCTACCCCGCGGCGACGCAGGACCTGTCCCTCGTGGTCGACGTGGATGTGCCGGCGGGCGCGGTGCTCGACGCCGTGCGCGATGGCGCCGGTCCGCTGCTGGAGTATGCTCGCCTCGTGGACGACTACCGGGGCGCCGGCGTGACGGAGGGACAGAAGTCCCTGACCTTCGCGCTGCGGTTCCGCGCCACGGACCGCACGCTGACCGCCGCCGAGGCCACCGAGGCCCGAGACGGCGCCGTCCGACGTGCCGGCGAGCGATTCGGGGCGACCCTGCGCGACTGATCCACTCGGGATCAGCCTCGCCCGGGGTCGCCGCCTCCGACTCCCTCGACCGAAGTCCGATCATCAAGGTGGAACCCATGTCCGTATCCGTCGCCGTGGCGGGAGCCAGCGGCTACGCGGGTGGGGAGCTCCTGCGCGTGCTCTCCGCCCATCCCGAGTTCGACGTCAGGACGGTGACGGCGTTCTCGAACGCCGGACAACCGCTCATCGCGACGCAGCCGCACCTCCGCTCGCTCGCACACCTCACCCTGACCGAGACCACCCCGGAGCAGCTGCGCGGGCACGACGTCGTGTTCCTCGCGCTGCCCCACGGCCAGTCCGGCGCGATCACCGAGCAGCTCGGGGACGACGCGCTCGTGGTCGACTGCGGTGCGGACCACCGTCTGACGGACCCGGCCGACTGGTCGGCGTTCTACGGCGGTGCGTACCACGGCGCGTGGACGTACGGTCTACCCGAACTCGTGCGGGCCGGCGGATCGGGCGCCGCCGCCAAGCAACGGTCCGAGCTCGTCGGGACGAAGCGCATCGCAGTACCGGGGTGCAACGTCACCGCCGTGACCCTGGGGATCGCGCCCGGGGTCGCCGCGGGCGTCGTGGAGACGGACGACATCGTCGCGGTGCTGAGCGTCGGGCCGTCGGGTGCGGGCAAGAAGCTCGCGACGACCTACCTGGCCGCCGAGATCCTGGGGTCCGCGTCCGCCTACGCGGTCGGGGGCACGCACCGGCACGTGCCGGAGATCCAGCAGAACCTCCGCGTCGCCGGGGCCTCGTCGGTGCGCGTGTCCTTCACACCCGTGCTCGTCCCGATGGCCCGGGGCATCCTCGCGACCACGTCCGCGCGGCTCGCGCCCGGTGTGGGCGCGCACGACGTCCGGCTGGCCTGGGAACAGGCGTACGCCGACGAACCGTTCGTCCACCTCCTGCCCGAGGGCGAGTACCCGCGCGTCGCGGACACGGTCGGTGCGAACACGGCGCTCGTGGGCATCGCGGTCGACGAGGCCGCTCGACGCGTCGTCGCGATCTCGGCGCTGGACAACTTGGCCAAGGGCACGGCCGGTGCCGCTGTGCAGTCCACCAACATCGCGCTCGGTCTGCCGGAGACGCTCGGTCTCTCGATCGACGGAGTCGCCCCGTGAGCGCGGTGACCGACGGGACCGCGGTGCCGTCCCTCCAGGGCGTCACGGCCGCGGCCGGGTTCCGCGCGACGGGCGTGACCGCCGGGTTGAAGCCGAGTGGCAAGCCGGACGTCGCCCTCGTCGTCAACGACGGTCCGTCCGACGCGGTCGCCGCGGTGTTCACGAGCAACCGGGCGAAGGCGAACCCGGTCATCTGGTCCCAGCAGGTCGTCGCGGACGGCGTCGCGCGTGCGGTCGTCCTCAACTCGGGCGGTGCGAACTGCTTCACCGGGTCCTTCGGGTTCCAGACGACGCACCAGACGGCCGAGGCGGTGGCCGACGTCATCGGTGTCGGTGCAGCTGACGTCGTGGTGTGCTCGACCGGCCTCATCGGGGTCGGGGGCGAGGCCTTCCGCGAGGGCGTGCTCCGCGGTGTCGGACTGGCTGCCGCCGGGCTCAGCACCGACGGCGGTCCGGCGGCAGCCGAGGCGATCATCACCACCGACACGCACGCCAAGCAGTCGGTGGTGTCCGTCGACGGCTGGACGATCGGTGGCATGGCGAAGGGCGCCGGGATGCTCGCGCCCGGGCTCGCGACGATGCTCGTGGTGATCACGACGGATGCCGACCTGGCGTCGGACGCGCTGGACCAGGCCCTCCGCGCGGCAACACGCGTCACGTTCGACCGAGTCGACTCCGACGGCTGCATGTCCACCAACGACACGGTCGTGCTCATGGCCTCCGGCGCCTCCGGGACGACCCCCGAGGTCGGTGACTTCCAGGAGGCCCTCACCGCGGTGTGCGCGGACCTCGCGCGTCAGCTCCAGCAGGACGCCGAGGGCGCGAGCCACGACATCGCGATCGAGGTCGTCGGCGCGGCCAGCGAGGACGACGCGGTGACGGTCGGGCGCAGCGTCGCCCGCAACAACCTGTTCAAGGCCGCCGTGTTCGGCAACGACCCCAACTGGGGGCGGGTGCTCGCGGCGATCGGCACGACGGACGCCGAATTCGACCCGTACGCGGTCGACGTCAGCATGAACGGGGTCCGCGTGTGTCACGCCGGCGCTCCGGACCGCCCGAGCGACCAGGTCGACCTGACGCCGCGCGACACGCACGTGCACATCGACCTCGGGGTCGGCCCCCACGCGGCGACGATCCTGACGAACGACCTGACGCACGACTACGTGCACGAGAACAGCGCGTACTCGAGCTGATGGCGAACGGAACACACGTGGACAACGACGGACTCCTCACCGAGGACCAGGAACTCGCCGCGGTCAAGGCCGCCACGCTCATCGAGTCGCTGCCCTGGATCAAGCGCTACTCCGGCAAGGTCGTCGTCGTGAAGTTCGGCGGCAACGCGATGGTGAACGACGACCTCAAGCGCGCGTTCGCCGAGGACATGGTCTACCTGCGCTACGCGGGGCTCCACCCGGTGGTGGTGCATGGTGGCGGCCCGCAGATCTCGGCCGCGCTCGAGCAACAGGGCATCGCGTCGGAGTTCCGTGGCGGGTACCGCGTGACCACGACCGAAGCGATCACGGTCGTGCGCGACGTCCTGGCCGGTGAGGTCAACCGCGAGATCGTCGACCTGCTCGACGAGCACGGCGCGGGACTCGGGGTCGGCGTGTCCGGCGACGGCGGCTCGTTGTTCTCCGGGCACAAGCGCGGTGTGGTCATCGACGGCGAGGAGTTCGACCTCGGTCACGTCGGCGACATCACCGAGGTCGACCCAACCGAGGTGCTCGCCGCGATCGAGGCCAACCGGATCCCGGTGGTGTCGAGCATCGCGATCGACGAGAGCGATCCGGAGCAGGCCCTCAACGTGAACGCCGACGCCGCCGCGGCAGCCCTGGCGATCGCGCTGCGCGCGTCGAAGCTCATGATGCTGACCGACGTGCCGGGGCTGTACCGGAACTGGCCCGACCGGGACTCCGTGATCGACCTCATCTCGGTCGACGAACTCCGGGAACTCCTGCCGAGCCTCGAGTCCGGCATGATCCCGAAGATGACCGCCTGTCTCGATGCCGTGGTCGCGGGCGTCGGCGGCGCGACCATCATCGACGGCCGTATCCCGCACTCCATCCTCCTCGAGGTGTTCACCCTGCGCGGTGCCGGCACCGAGGTCATCCCCAACGAACGACGCGCGCCCGGACACCCGGCCGCTGCTGACGAACGGAACGAAGCATGAGCATGACGACCCAGACTGGCTGGAACGACCGGTTCGGCGCGTCGCTCATGCGATCGCTGACCCCACCGAAGATCATGCTCGAGCGTGGCCGCGGCTGCCGGGTGTGGGACGTCGACGGCAAGGAGTACCTCGACTTCCTGGCGGGCATCGCCGTGAACTCGCTCGGTCATGCCCACCCCGCGGTGGTCGAGGCCGTGACGGACCAGGCGTCGAAGCTCATGCACGTGTCGAACTACTTCGCCACGCCGCCGCAGCTCGAGCTCGCGGAACGCCTCAAGCGCATCACCGGCGCGGGGGACGCGGGTCGCGTCTACTTCGGTAACTCCGGGGCCGAGGCGAACGAAGCCGCGTTCAAGCTCGCACGGCTGAACAAGGGCGACGGGTCCCGCACGCGGATCCTCGCGTTGCAGAACTCGTTCCACGGACGCACGATGGGTGCCCTCGCGCTCACCGGCAAGCCCGCCCTCCGCGAGGACTTCGAGCCGATGATCCCCGGGGTCGAACACATCGACTCCACCATCGAGGCGCTCGAGGCCGCGATCGACGATCATGTCGCCGCACTCGTGCTCGAACCGATCAAGGGCGAGGCCGGCGTCGTCGACCTGCCCGAGGGCTTCCTCGCGGCGGCGCGAGCGCTGACGGAGCAGCACGGCGCGTTGCTCATCCTCGACGAGATCCAGACCGGCGTGGGACGCACCGGGTCGTGGTTCGCCTTCCAGGGGCACGGGATCACGCCCGACGCGATCACGATCGCGAAGGGCATCGCCGGAGGCTTCCCGATCGGCGCACTCGTCACGTTCGGGTGGGCGTCCGACCTGTTCTCCGCAGGCCAGCACGGGTCCACCTTCGGCGGGAACCCGTTGGCGACGCGGGTCGCGAACGCAGTGCTCGGCGAGATCGAGACCACCGGGCTCGTGGAGGCGGCGCGCGGCAAGGGCGAGCGCATCCGCGCCGGGATCGCAGCCATCGGCAGCCCGCTCGTCGACGAGGTGCGGGGCGAGGGCCTCCTCGTCGGGATCGGACTCACCCGACCCGTCGCCCCCGCGATCAACACGGCCGCGCTCGAGCGCGGGCTCATCGTCAACGCTCCGAACGAGTCATCCATCCGGATCGCACCGCCGCTCATCGTGTCCGACGCCGAGATCGACGAGTTCCTGGTGATCCTCGCGCAGGCGATGGAGGCAGCGGCATGACCCGCCACTTCCTCCGGGACGACGACCTCACCCAGGCGGAGCAGCTCGAGATCCTCGACCTCGCCGCGGCGATGAAGGTCGACCGCTGGGGCGCGAAGCCGCTGGCGGGGCCGCAGAGCGTGGCGGTCATCTTCGACAAGTCCTCCACCCGGACGCGCGTGTCGTTCCACGTCGGCATCAGCGACCTCGGGGGCAGCCCGCTCATCATCTCCACCGCCAACAGTCAGCTCGGCGGCAAGGAGACCCCGTCCGACACGGCGCGCGTGCTCGAACGGATGGTGTCCGCCATCGTCTGGCGCACGTACGCGCAGGCCGGGCTCGAGGAGATGGCCGCCGGGACCACGGTGCCGGTCGTGAACGCGCTGTCCGACGACTTCCATCCCTGCCAGCTCCTCGCGGACCTCCTGACGATCCGCGAGCACCGGGGCACGCTCGCCGGCCAGACGATCGCCTTCGTCGGCGACGGCGCGAGCAACATGGCCCAGTCCTACCTGCTCGCGGGGACGACCGCGGGCATGCACGTCCGTGTCGCGGCCCCCGTCGCGTTCGCACCCGACCGGCAGGTCGTCGCCGACGCCGAGCGCGTCGGCGCGCGGACCGGTGGCTCCGCCCTCGTCGTGACGGATCCCGTCGCGGCGGTGAGTGGTGCCGACGTCGTCGTCACCGACACCTGGGTGTCCATGGGCAAGGAGGACGAGAAGCAAGCGCGCCTCGAGACCTTCGCCGGGTACCGCGTCGACGACGAGCTCATGGCGCACGCCGCCGACGACGCCGTGTTCATGCACTGCCTGCCCGCCGACCGCGGCTACGAGGTGACCGAAGCGGTCATCGACGGTCCGCGGAGCATCATCTGGGACGAGGCCGAGAACCGACTGCACGCGCAGAAGGCCCTCCTCGCCTGGCTCCTCGACCACGCGGCCGACTGACCTCGGCCCGCGACGACATCCACCACCCCGCACCCCGCATCCCCTGAGAAGGAGAACCATGGCAGACCGCGTCGTACTCGCGTACTCCGGAGGACTCGACACCTCCGTCGGCATCGGATGGCTCAAGGACGCCACCGGCAAGGAGGTCGTGGCACTCGCCGTCGACGTCGGCCAGGGCGGCGAGGACATGGACCGCATCCGTCAGCGCGCGCTCGACTGCGGCGCCGTCGAGTCGATCGTCGTCGACGCCAAGGACGAGTTCGCCGACGACTACCTGATGCCGGCGCTCAAGGCGAACGCCCTCTACCAGAAGCGCTACCCACTCGTGTCCGCCCTGAGCCGGCCGCTCATCGCGAAGCACCTCGCCCTCACCGCCAAGCAGCTCGGCGCGGACAGCGTCGCCCACGGCTGCACCGGCAAGGGCAACGACCAGGTCCGGTTCGAGGCAGCGGTCGCCGCGATCGCCCCCGACCTGACGAGTGTCGCGCCGGTCCGGGACCTCGCACTCACGCGCGACAAGGCGATCGTGTACGCGCAGGAGCACGACCTGCCCATCGAACAGAGCAAGAAGTCGCCGTACTCGATCGACCAGAACGTCTGGGGCCGCGCGGTGGAGACCGGGTTCCTCGAGGACCCGTGGAACCCGCCGATCGAGGACCTGTACTCGTACACGCAGGACCCGACGGTCGAGCGCGCCGCGGACGAGGTCACCATCACGTTCGAGCACGGCGTTCCGGTCGCGATCGACGGACAGCGCTTCAGCGCACTCCGCATCGTGCAGGAGCTCAACGCACTGGCGGGCAAGCACGGCGTCGGGCGGATCGACGTGGTCGAGGACCGGCTCGTCGGCATCAAGAGCCGCGAGGTCTACGAAGCGCCCGCCGCGATGGCGCTCATCGCGGCGCACGAGGAACTCGAGAGCCTGACGCTCGAACGTGACGTCAACCGCTACAAGCGCGGGGTCGAGTCCGAGTGGGCGAACCTCGTGTACGACGGTCTCTGGTTCTCCGGGCTCAAGCGCAGCCTCGACGCGTTCATCGAGGACACCCAGCAGTACGTGTCCGGTGACATCCGCCTGCAGCTGCACGGCGGCCGTGCGACCGTGACGGGCCGTCGGAGCGAGCAGTCCCTGTACGACTTCGACCTCGCCACGTACGACACGGGCGACACGTTCGACCAGTCGCTGTCCAAGGGCTTCATCGAGATCTGGTCCCTGCCGAGCAAGATCTCCGCTCGGCGCGACCTGGCCAACTGAGGCGGAGCGGCGGCATGGCGGACGAGCAGAGCACGAGCAGGGCCGGCGAGGCCGGCGCGCTGTGGGGCGGGCGGTTCAGCAGCGGTCCCTCCCCGGAGCTCGTCGAACTGAGCAGGTCCACGCAGTTCGACTGGCAGCTGGCGCCGTACGACATCGCGGGGTCGCGGGCGCACGCCCGCGCCCTCGCGGTGGCCGGGTACCTGTCCGAGGAGGAACTCAGCCGGATGCTGGACGGTCTCGACCGCCTGGACGCTGCGGTCGCGGCCGGCACGGCCCGACCGGGCCAGGACGACGAGGACGTGCACTCGGCGCTCGAGCGTCTGCTCATCGAGGACATCGGGGGCGACCTCGGTGGGAAGCTCCGGGCCGGCCGCAGCCGGAACGACCAGATCGCGACGCTGGTGCGCCTGTACCTGCTCGACCACGCGCGACGGATCGGGCACCTGCTGGTGGACCTCATCGACGCGCTCAGTGCGCAGGCGGACGCCCACCGTGACGCCGTGATGCCCGGGCGCACGCACCTGCAGCACGCGCAGCCGGTGTTGCTCGCGCACCACCTGCTCGCCCACGCTTGGCCGCTGGTTCGTGACCTCGAGCGCTTCCGTGACTGGGCCTCCCGGGCATCCGCGTCCCCCTACGGCGCGGGTGCGCTCGCCGGGAGCTCACTCGGTCTCGATCCCGCCGCGGTCGCGGCAGACCTGGGATTCGCTCGCCCCACCGAGAACTCGATCGACGCGACGGCGTCGCGCGACATCGTGGCGGAATTCGCCTACGTCACCGCGCAGATCGGGATCGACGTGTCGCGGCTGGCCGAGGAACTCATCGTCTGGAACACGAAGGAGTTCGGCTTCGTCCGGCTGCACGACGGGTTCTCGACCGGGTCGAGCATCATGCCGCAGAAGAAGAACCCGGACATCGCGGAACTCGCGCGCGGCAAGAGCGGCCGCCTCATCGGCAACCTCACCGGGCTGCTCGCGACGCTCAAGGGACTCCCGTTGGCGTACAACCGCGATCTCCAAGAGGACAAGGAGCCGGTGTTCGACTCCGTCACGCAACTCGAGGTGCTGCTCCCGGCGTTCACCGGCATGGTCGCGACCGTCGAGTTCGACACGCAGCGCATGGCGACGCTCGCGCCGCAGGGGTTCTCCCTCGCGACGGACGTGGCCGAGTGGCTGGTGCGCCGCGGTGTGGTGTTCCGTGACGCGCACGAGATCTCGGGTGCCTTGGTGCGCTTCTGCGAGGAGCGCGGCCTCGAGCTCGACGAACCGAGTGATGCGGATTACCGGTCCGTCTCCGAACACCTGACCCCGGACGTCCGCTCGGTCCTGACCGTCGAGGGGAGCGTCGCCAGTCGCGCTGGTGCCGGAGGGACGGCACCGGAGCGCGTCGCCGAACAGGTCGTGGCCCTCACCGCTCGGATCCGATCGCTGACCGAGGCGGCGCCGCTCGCGTGATCGACGAGGCGGGGGTGCTCGGCGAGCCCGCGCTGGCGGCTGCTCCCGCGCTGCTCGGTGCGACCATCACCGGTCGCGGCGTGACCGTGCGCATCACCGAGGTCGAGGCCTACATGGGCGAGACCGACCCGGGGTCGCACGCGTTCCGCGGTCCGCGGCAGCGCAACCGCCACCTGTTCGGTGCGCCAGGGACCCTGTACGCCTATCGCTCGTACGGCATCCACACCTGCCTCAACGTCGTCAGTGGACCGGACGGATTCGCCTCCGGGTCGTTGCTGCGCGCGGGCGCGGTGGTCGAGGGCGTCTCGCTTGCGCGGGAGCGACGCGGTGGCCGCGTGCCCGACGTCGGTCTCGCCCGCGGGCCGGGCAATCTCGGTCAGGCGCTCGGCGCGATGCTCACGGACGACGGTTCGAGCGTGCTCGACGGCCGCGGACCCTACGTCCTCCGCTTCGCCGACGGACTGGAGGAGCGACTCGCCTCGTCGACGACCGCGCTCCTCGACGAATCCCTCGCGGACGGCAGACCGCGGATCTCCGTCGGCCCGCGGGTCGGTGTCGGGGGCGTGGCGGGAGGGCGCGCGTTCCCGTGGCGATTCTGGTTGACGGGCGAACCGACCGTGTCCTCGTACCGGCGCCATCCCCAGGCGACGGACTGAGCGCAGTCGGGTGGGCGACGCGCACTACGATGACGGGGTGCCCAGCGATACCGTTCCCGAGGTCCTGACGCCCCAGCAGAACGACCCGTCCTTCGACTCGATCTGGGACGAACTGCAGTGGCGCGGGCTCGTCCACGTCTCGACCGACGAGACCGCATTGCGGGCAGCGCTCGAAGCCGGTCCGTTGACGTACTACTGCGGGTTCGACCCGACCGCGCCGAGTCTGCACTGCGGGAACCTGTACCAGCTCCTGCTCATGCGCCGACTGCAGCTGGCCGGCCACAAGCCGATCGGCCTGGTCGGTGGGTCCACCGGGCTCATCGGTGACCCCCGACCGACCGCCGAACGGACCCTCAACGACCGCGCGACCGTCGAGGAGTGGGTGACGCGCCTCCGCGCGCAGGTGTCGCGGTTCCTCAGTCCCGACGGCGAGAACGGGCTGCGCATGGTGAACAACCTCGACTGGACGGCGCCGCTGTCCGCCATCGACTTCCTGCGTGACATCGGCAAGTACTTCCGCGTCAACACGATGCTCCGCAAGGACGCGGTGGCAGCTCGGCTGAACTCGGACGCCGGGATCAGCTACACCGAGTTCAGCTACCAGATCCTCCAGGGCCTCGACTACCGCGAGCTCCACCGTCAGTACGGCTGCACGTTGCAGACGGGCGGCAGCGACCAGTGGGGCAACCTGACGAGCGGCACCGAACTGATCCGCCGCACCGAGGGTGCCGTCGTCCACGCGCTCGGGACTCCGCTCATCACGAACTCCGACGGCACGAAGTTCGGCAAGAGCGAGGGCAACGCCGTCTGGCTCGACCCGGAAATGACGACGCCGTACGCGTTCTACCAGTTCTGGCTCAACACGGCGGACGCGGACGTGATCGAGCGGCTCAAGGCGTTCACGTTCCTCTCGCGCGCCGAGATCGAGCGGCTCGAGCAGGCGGTGGCGGACGAGCCCTTCCGGCGAGAAGCCCAGCGCGCGCTCGCGTTCGCGGTGACGTCGCTGGTGCACGGCGAAGCGGCGACGCGGGCGGCGATCGAGGCCGCGTCGGCGCTGTTCGGCAACGGTGACCTCGCCGCCCTGGACGCGGGGACCCTCCGCGCTGCGATCGCGGAGTTGCCGTCGGTCACGCTCGCACCCGACGTCGACGTCACACGCGCGCTGGTGGAGACCGGACTCGTCGAGTCCCTCGGCAAGGCCCGGCGTGCGGTCGAGGAGGGCGGGGTCTCGGTGAACAACCAGCGCGTCACCGACCCGACCGCGCGCATCGACGCCGATGTCCTGGCCGGGGGAGTGGTCGTGCTCCGGCGCGGGAAGAAGACGTTGGCCGGCGTCACCATCGGCTGAACCGCCTCGACCACGAACGCCCGGACTCTCGGTGAGGACGGGCGTTCTGTCGTACCTGGGGCGTCCATCAGCACTGGCGGTGCATCCTGGGGGGGCCGCGACACGCCCGGGATGTGGGGTGGTTTGCTGGGTGGTGGGGTGGTGCGTAAAGTAATCACTCGTCACCCCAAAGGTGCGGCTGAGCGGCCGGGACAGTGTCCCGGAGCGAGCCGGCCTCAAGCGGGACCGTCCTCCACCGAGGTTCTGATCGGGACTTGCGCCTGATCGCTTCGACGCTTAGGATGTAAAACC
>NZ_QKTU01000014.1 GCF_003234565.1 Curtobacterium sp. MCBD17_013
CCGCCCACCCGCACCACCCACGCACCACCAGCACCACCGAAGGGAACCCCATGCGCATCGGCATCGACGTCGGCGGCACGAACACGGACGCGGTCCTCATGGACGGCAGCACGGTCGCCGCGGCGGTGAAGCGCTCGACGAGCGCGGACGTCACGTCCGGCATCGTCGCCGCGCTCGCCGGCCTGCAGGAGCAGCGGGCGTTCACGTCCGAGGACATCGACGGCGTGATGATCGGCACGACGCACTTCATCAACGCCCTCGTCGAGGCGCGGGGACTGGCCCCGACCGCGGCGGTCCGGCTCGGGCTGCCGGCCACCGCGTCGTTGCCGCCGTTCACGGACTGGCCCGAGCACCTGGTCGGCGCGGTCGGCGCACGACCGTTCCTGGCGCACGGCGGCCACGAGTTCGACGGTCGGACGATCTCCGAGCTCGACCCGGACGAGCTCCGGCGGCACGCGGCGGCGATCGGTGCCGCCGGGATCCGGTCGGTGGCGATCTCGTCGGTGTTCTCGCCGATCAACGACGAGTTCGAGCAGCGCGCGCAGGAGATCATGGCCGCCGAGCTCGGTCCGGACGTGGCGTTCTCGCTGTCGAGCGAGATCGGCCGCATCGGACTGCTCGAGCGCGAGAACGCCACGATCATCAACGCCGCCCTGCGCGAACTCGCCGAGCGCATCGTCGACGGCCTCGCCGCGTCGGTGACCGGCAGCGGCATCGACGCCCCGCTGTTCCTCAGCCAGAACGACGGCACCCTGATGGACGTCGAGTACGCCCGTCGCTACCCGGTGGCGACCTTCGCGTCCGGCCCGACGAACTCCATGCGCGGCGCCGCGGTGCTGTCCGGGTTCGACACGTGCGCGGTCGTCGACGTCGGTGGGACGACGAGCGACGTCGGGGTCCTGACCGCGGGGTTCCCGCGCGAGGCCACGGGCGAGGTCGCGGTCGCGGGGGTCCGGACGAACTTCCGCATGCCGGACGTCCTGTCCATCGGCATCGGCGGCGGGTCCCGCATCCGCGAGGACGGCGCCCTCGTCGGCCCGGACTCGGTCGGCTACCGGCTCGCCGAGGAGGCGCTCGTGTTCGGCGGGACGACCCTGACCGCGACGGACGTCGCCGTCCGTGGCGGCCGTGGCGTGATCGGTGACGCCTCGCTCGTCGCCGGGGTGTCCGACGCCGTGGCGCAGCGCGCGCTCGGGGTGATCGCCGCCCGCGTCGCCGACGTCGTGGAGCGGATGCGGACCTCCTCGGCGCCCCTGCCGGTCGTCGCGGTCGGTGGCGGCTCGGTGCTGCTGCCGGACGAGCTCGAGGGCCTCGGCGTGGTGCACCGGCCCGAGCACTTCTCGGTCGCGAACGCGATCGGCGCCGCGATCGCACAGGTGAGCGGCGAGATCGACAAGGTCTACGCGATCAGCGAGGGCAAGCGGGCGAGTGTCGTCGACGACGCCCGTCAGGAGGCCGTGGACCGGGCGATCGCGGCCGGCGCGGACCCGTCCACGGTCGACATCGTCGACTTCGACGAGGTCCCGATCCCGTACCTGCCGGGCAACGCGACACGGATCCGCGCCAAGGCCGTCGGCGACCTCGCACTCGGGGCGCTCGTCCGATGAGCGCGATCGACACCACGCCCGTCGCTCCGCTCACCGTGATCGGCGAGGACTGCTCGGCGCTCGCCCGCGGCGCCGCGATCCTCGGCACGGGCGGTGGTGGTGACCCCTACATCGGCCGCCTGCTCGCGGAGGCCGCGGTCCGGCAGCACGGGCCGGTCCCGGTGGTGCAGATCGAGGACCTGCCCGACGACGCGGTCGTGCTCGCCGTCGCGATGATCGGCGCGCCGACGGTCATGGTCGAGAAGCTGCCGTCCGCCACGCAGTTCGCCGAGGCGGTGCGCAGCCTCGCCGCCTACCGCGGCGTGACGCCCACGCACCTGGCCTGCATCGAGGTCGGCGGGGTGAACTCGACGACGCCGATCGTCGCCGCCGCGGAGCTCGGTCTCCCCCTCGTCGACGGCGACGGCATGGGTCGTGCGTTCCCCGAGGTCCAGATGGTCCTGCCGACGCTGTCGGGCATCAGCGCGACGCCGATGTCCCTGTCCGACGAGAAGGGCAACACCGCGGTGTTCGACACGATCGACAACCGCTGGGCGGAACGGCTGGCCCGCACCGCCACGGTCGAGATGGGCTGCTCGGCGATCACGTCGCAGTACGCGATGTCCGGCGCGGAGATGAAGGAGTCGTACGTCCGCGGCAGCCTGTCGCTGTGCGTCCGGCTCGGCGAGGCCCTCGTCGACGCGCGTGCCGCGAACGAGGACCCGGTCGCCGCGGTCGCCGACGTCCTCGGCGGCCAGGTCGTGTTCGCCGGCAAGGTCACCGACGTCGAGCGGAAGACCGTCACCGGGTTCGCGCGCGGCACGGCCCACATCGCCGGGATGGCCGACGACACCGGACGGGAGGCCGTGCTCCGGTTCCAGAACGAGCACCTGTTCGTCGAGGTGGACGGCCGCGCTCGCGCCACGACACCGGACCTCGTCATCACGCTCGACGCCGAGACGGGGGAGCCGATCACGACCGAGGGGCTCCGCTTCGGCGCCCGGGTCCGCATCGTCACCGCGCCGGCGGACCCCCGATGGCACAGCCCCGCAGCGCTCGAACTCGCCGGTCCGCGGTACTTCGGGTACGACCTCGACGCGGTGCGCTTCGACGGCACGACGAGCCCGGGGGTGCGCGCGTGAGCTGGCTGCTCGGCATCGAGGACCTCCCCGACCTCGCCCGCGGCGCCGCGCTCCTCGGCACGGGCGGCGGCGGGGACCCGACCATCGGGATGCTGCTCGTCCGCGCCGCGATGCAGGAGCACGGCCCGGTCACGATCCTCGACCCGGACGAGCTCGACGACGACGCGTTCGTGATCCCCACCGCGCAGATGGGCGCCCCGACGGTCGTGCTCGAACGGATCCCGGCCGGCCCGGAGCCCCTCGGCGCCCTGCGGCGACTCGAGGCGCACCTGGGACGCACCGCGACCGCCACGATGCCCATCGAGTGCGGGGGCATCAACTCGATGATCCCCCTCCTCGTCGGCGCGACCGGGGGCCTCCCGGTCGTCGACGCCGACGGCATGGGGCGCGCGTTCCCCGAGCTCCAGATGGAGACGTTCTCGGTGTACGGCGTGCCCGGATCGCCGCTCGCGATCAGCGACGAGCGCGGCCACGGTGTCGTGATCGAGACCGGGCACGACAACCGGCAGATGGAGTGGCTCGCGCGCGGCGTCACGATCCGGCTCGGCGGCGTCGCCTACATCGCCGAGTACGCCATGACCGGCAGGCAGGTGCGCGACACCGCGGTCCCGCGGACCCTGTCGCTCGCGCTCGCCGTCGGCCGCGCCGTCCGGCACGCACGGGAGGCCCACCGCGACCCCGTCGCGGAACTCGCCGCCGCGTTCTCCCGCACCATCTACACGCACCTGCGCGAGCTGCACGAGGGCAAGGTCGTCGACGTCGAGCGGCGCACGGTCGAGGGGTTCGCGCGTGGACGGGCGACGATCAGCGGCGCGGCCGGCGACGTCGAGATCGTGTTCCAGAACGAGAACCTCGTCGCCCGTCGCGGTGACGAGCTCCTCGCCGTCGTCCCCGATCTCATCTGCGTGCTCGACGCCGAGACCGCGGAACCGATCACCACCGAACGGCTCCGGTACGGGCAGCGGGTCCGCGTCGTCGGCGTGTCGACGCCCGCGCTCATGCGCACGCCCGAGGCGCTCGCCGTGTTCGGGCCGGCCTGCTTCGGGCTCGACGACGCGTTCACGCCCGTCGAGGTGCTCCATCCACAGGGGGCCGTCGGGGACGTGCGTCCACCGATGTGCTCGGCGGCGGGGGCGGACGCGGTGCCCGATGGGAGCATGGAGCCATGGACGGAGGCGACGGGCACGGTCAGCGCGTGACGCGCCTCCAGGCCGGCGACGTGCCCGCGTTCGGGCGTGGTGCCGCCCTGCTCGGCTGCGGTGGCGGCGGTCGCGTCGACCACACCGTCAGCGCCATCCGGCGCGTCGGCCCCGGCTTCGGGGTCCCCGTGTTGTCGCTGGACGACCCCCGACTCGAACGGGTCGCGGCGGTGGGCCTCGTCGGCTCGACGACCGTGCTCGAGGAGAAGATGCCGAGCGGCCGCGAGCTCCCGGACGCGCTCGCCGCCGTCGAACGCTGGACGGGCGACCGTGCCGACGCGGTCCTCCCGGCCCAGATCGGCGGCGTGACCGGGCCGGCGGCCGCGCTCACCGCGCACCTGGTGGGGCGGCCGCTCGTCGACGCCGACCTCGTCGGCCGGGCGACCCCCCGCCTCGACCAGCTCACGTTGTTCGCCGCCGGAGCACTGCCGGTCACCGCGGCCGCAGCCACGAGCAGCGGCCTCCGGATCGTCGTCGACGCGCCGAGTCCCGGCGACCTCGAGACCGTCTGGCGTGAGGCCGTGTCCCACAGCGGTGGCTGGGCCGCGTTCGCGATCGGGCCGGTGCCCATCGCCGCGCTGCGTGCACGAGCCGTTGCGGGGAGCGTCACGCGTGCCCTGCGGACGGGGCGGGCGCTCGCCGCTGTCGCGGACCCCGAGGCCCTGGCGCGGGCGGTCGGCGGGCGGGTCGTCGCCCTCGGCCGCGTCGTCGACGTCGACCGCGCGGGTGACGCCATGGCGTTCGTGCACAGCACCACCGCGATCGTGGACACCCGCACGGGTGCGGTCGCCCGGATCGAGGCCGGGAGCGAGTACGTGCACTGCCTGGTCGACGGCGAGCCCGTCGCGAGCACCCCGAGCCTCATCGTCGTGGTCGACGCCCGGTCGCTCGACCCCGTCGCGGCGGATCGCATCCGCACCGGGGACGAACTCGCGGTGCTCGTCCTGCCCGGCGCCGACTGGTGGTGGGCCGATCCCGTGCGACTCGGCCGCGTCGCGCCCCGGGCCTACGGGGTGGACGCCGACGTCGTGCCCGAACCGGTGGGCGTGCGGTGATCCCGCTCCGCGAACTGCTGGCGATGCTGTCGACCGCCACGTCCGAGGTCCGGCTCCTCGCGGGGCCGGACGACCCCGGTGTCGCGCGGGTGCTCGGACTCGTCGGAGCGGTGGACGTCGTCGGTCGCGAGCTCTCCGGCACGGCTGGCGGTGACGGGTGCGCCGTGGTGCTCCTGACACCGGTCGCCCGGTTCGACGCGCGGTTCGACGTCCTCCTGCGGCGCGCCGCAGGCGTCGGGGTCCGCACGCTCGTCGTCCGGCCGGACCCCGCCGCCGTCCCGGACTCCGCCCCGATGCCCGGCCCGGGGACCCGTGCGCTCGCCGACCGCCTCGGTGTGGCCGTGCTCGCCACGGACGACGCGTGGTCCACCTCCGTCCGCCTGCACGAACTCGTCGGCACGGGAGAGGCCCCGGCAGCCCGTGCCGCGGTGGCCGTCGCGCGGATCGGGCTCGAGGCCGGACCCGACCTCGACGACCTGTTCCGGCAGCTCGACCGCCAGCTCGGCGCACCCGTGCGCTTCCTCGACGCCGCCGGCCGGCCGCTCCGCGGACCCGGGATCGGCGCCGGGGCCGTGCGGATGCTCGCCCGCGCCGCCGGCGGCAGCGACCCCATCACGGTCACGGACGGCGACGAGACCCTCGTGCTCGTCCCCGTCGGGACGGGCATCGGCGCGCGGGCATGGCTCGGCGTCGGGCTCACCGCGCCGGTCCGAGCCGAGCGCACCACGATGGCCGCGGCGCTCCGGGTGGCCGCGGTCGCCGTCGGACACCGGCTCGTGCTCACCCGGCTCGACGACGAACGCGACGCCCGCTACCGCACCGCGATGCTCGACGAGCTCCGCGCGGCGGACGGCAGCCCGGAGCCGGGCCTCGTGCAGCGGACGCTCGCGGCGGGGTGGCAGCTCGACGCCTGGCACGTCGGCATCCGTGTGGTCACCCGGCACCCCGTCGACCAGGTCGCCCTCCGCGGCGAGGTCGAGGTCGCCATGGCGGCCGCCGGGCTCGAGGTCGACGTCGTCGAACAAGGTGATGGATGGGCGCTCTGGACGTCGGACCTCGACGAGCCGGACCACCTGCGGATCGGTGCCGTCGCCACCGCCGTCCGCCGTGCGCAGGCGGCGCTCCGCCCCGGGCTCGACACCGCCGTCGGCGTCGGTAGCGTGCAAGCGGGGCTCGTCGGGCTCGTCCGGACCCTCGGCGAGGCGACCGACGCCGCCCGGCTCGCCGGTGGCCGGCCGGAGTCGGGGCACTTCGTCCACGTGGACCGACTCGGCCTCGCGCAGCTCCTGCTCGCGTGGACGGAGACCGACACGTTCCTCCCGGCCGCGGAGCAGTTGCTGGCACCGCTCGAGCGCGGCGGCGGCGCACTCCGGGTCACCCTCGCCGCCTACCTCGACGCGGAGTCGTCGCTCGCCGAGACCGCCGCCGTGCTCGGCGTGCACCGCAACACCGTCGCCGACCGCATCGCACGCGTCGAGCGGCTGCTGGCGGTCGACCTCGCCGATCCCGAGACCCGGCTGGCGCTGCACCTGGCGACCCGCGTTCGGCGGGAGTGACCGCCGGGGGCCCAGGACGCGCGGCTGCTGGTGCTCCTCCACGTGCAGCGGTCGATGCACGCGCTGGTGGGAGACGCCGAGGACGACGCTGACGTCGCGGATGGTCATCCCGTCGGGCGTGCCGCGTAGCGTGATCTCCATGCGCCCACTCGTCGAGACCGTCGACGTCGAAGGGTGTGTCCTCCGGCTCCGCACCCTGGCCCCCGCCGGCCGTGCTCGGGACACCCTGGCGCCGACGATCGTCCTGGTGCACGGGATCGGCATGTCGCACCGGTCGTTCAAGCGCGTGCAGCGGGTGCTCTCGCGCTCGTACCGGACGATCGCGGTCGACCTGCCCGGCTTCGCCGACTCCCCGTCTCCCGATCGCCGACTCGAGATCGAGGACCTCGCCCGACTCGTCATCACCGCGCTCCGTGCCTGCGACGTCGAGCAGTGTCTGGCGATCGGGCAGTCGATGGGCACGCAGGTCGTCGTCGGGATGGCACTCCAGGACCCGGGCTTCGTGACGTCGGTGGGGCTCATCGGTCCGGTGATCGACGACCGGCGGCGGACGCTCCTGCAGCAGGCGTTCTCGCTCGCGGTCGACGGCATCCGCGAGCGGCCGGCGATGAACGCGACGCTCCTCACCGACTACCTCCGGAGCATGCCGACGTACCTGCGGGAGCTCCGGGTGATGATGCGGTACCCGACGCTGCGGTCGGTCGCTGCGCTCGAGGTCCCCGTGCTCGTGATGCGCGGCACCGAGGACCCGGTCGCCCGCCGCGGCTGGGCCGCCCGTGTCGCCGGGGTCGCACGAGAAGCCGCGTTCATCGAGCTGCCCGGACCGCACCACGTGCAGGACGCCCACCCCGGTGCCGTCGCCGCGATCGTCGACGAGTTCATCCGCGTCCAGACCGTGGGGCAGCTCCGGTGACGGGCGCGACCGGGTGGCGGGACCGGGAGGCGCGGAGCACGCCCGACCCACCTCCCCGCCTGGCCGTGCACCTGCGCAACGCGCGATGGTTCCTCCTCGACTGGTGGTACGCGGCGGTGTGGCAGCTGCGGAGCCTCGGGCCGACGACGGCCGACGACTACCGGAGCGGTGACCGCCAGCCGATCGTCGTGGTGCCGGGCGTGTACGAGACGTGGCACTTCATGCGGCCCCTCATGGACGCACTGCACGATCACGGGCACCCGGTGTTCGTCGTGACGGCGTTGCGGCACAACCGGCAGTCGGTGCGCGCCGGTGCCCGACTCGTGATGGACCAGATCCGCGCCGAGGACCTCCACGACGTGCTCCTCGTCACCCACAGCAAGGGCGGACTGATCGGCAAGTACGCGATGACCCTGCTGGACGGCGGTGGTCGCGTCGACCGGATGGTCGCCGTGTCGGCCCCGTTCGGCGGCTCGTCGTACGCACGGTTCGCGCCGAACACGACGCTCCGGGCGTTCTCGGTGCACGACCCGACCCTGGCCGCGCTCCTCGCGGACGTGCACGCGAACGGCCGGATCACCTCGGTCTACGGCGTCTTCGACACGATGATCCCCGAGGGCAGCGCCCTCGTCGGGGCGAAGAACGAGCGCTTGCCCGTCGGCGGGCACTTCCGGATCCTCAGTGATCCGCGCACCTACCGGGCCGTGCTCGACGCGGTCGACCCGGCGGTGTCCTCGGAGCCGCAGTGACCTGGCCGCAGGTGCTCCCGATCGGCGATCGGTCCTCGCGATGACGGCGCGGTGACCGGCCGATCATCCGCAGAGCGCGGGCAGTACGGAGTCTGGCCGAACAGTGCGCGTACGGAATTGCCGAACCCTGCACAGCACCGTGATGATGAGCGGACGATGGAAGGAACCGCCCGTATCACCCGGGAGCGCAGGGTCGCGACGAGCCAGGACGTCGAGCAGGCGCGGGTGTTGTTGCAGACCACGCACCACGCCGTCGGCTGGGACGTCCAGGCTGACGCCGACGGCCGGCCGTTCGGTTTCCGACACACCGTCACCGGGACCGGACTGCTGTCGCTCGCGTCCACCCGGCTGACCGGGATGGTGTCGGGTGAACTCGAGACGTCGGCCGACGAGTACGTCGTCGCGTGGCTCAAGGAGGGCAGCGGCTCCATCGCGGGCCTCGACGTGTCCGAGGGCGAACCCGTCCTCTACCCGACCGGGTCGTTCCCCTTCCGCTACGACGGCTTCGACAAGGACCTGCTCCACGTGGATCGGTCGATCGTCGAGGAGGTCGCGGCGGAACGCGGGGGCTGGGCTCCGGGACCGCTCGGGTTCGACCACGACCACATCCCCACGGGCGACGCCCGCTCGGCGTGGTGGGCCATGGTGCGGCAGGTCGCGGTGACGCTCATCAGCGGTCCCGCGACCGTGACGCTCGACGCGGAGCGCGCGCTGGCGCGGACGGCTGCGGAGGGCCTCCTGGCCGCGTTCCCGCACTGGCCGGTCGTGCCGGCGACGGACCCCGACGGGGTCGGGACGGCCGCGGAAGCCCGGATCGCTGCCGCCGAGCGCTTCATCCGCGAGCACGCCACGAGCCCGATCGGCATCACCGATGTCGCCGCCGCGGCCGGGATGAGCATGCGCGGGCTGCAGGAGGCGTTCAACCGGACGCACGGGATGACGCCCACCACGTACCTCCGTCGCGTTCGGCTCAGCATGGTGCGGGACCGGTTGCTCGCGGCCGACCACCGCACGGACACCGTCGCCGAGATCGCGGGGGCGCACGGATTCGGCCACAAGGGACGCTTCGCCGCGGCCTACGCCGCCGAGTTCGGCGAGGCCCCGAACACGACGCTGCGCCGCGACGGCTGACCCGACGCGGCGCACGGCGGCGTAACACGTCGGGCGGATTCGGAGTTGACTCAGGTGCTGATCACCGCTACGGCGAACCCGCCGTGGCGTAGCGGACTAACGCAACACCAGGAGGACCTCTTGATCGGTCTCATCATCAGCTTGATCATCATCGGCCTGATCGCCGGTGCGCTCGCCCGCCTCATCATCCCCGGCCGGCAGTCCATGGGCATCATCGCGACCATCGTGCTCGGCATCATCGGCTCGTTCGTGGGTGGGTTCCTCGGGTTCCTCATCTTCCAGCACGACCCGATGGACGGCTTCTTCCAGCCTGCCGGGATCATCGGGTCGATCATCGGCGCGGTCATCGTGCTGTTCATCTACACGCGGTTCGCGGGGCGCGGGGCTGCTCGCCGCTGACCACCGGTCTCCGGGCTCCCGGTCCTCTGGAGCCTCGAAATCGCAGAACATGCCGCTCACGTGTGAACGTGAGCGGCATGTTCTGCGATCTGGCCGGTGCTTTCGGCACGGTGGCCGGGGCCGGCCCCGGCCGGGGCCGGCCGGGACCGGTCAGGCCTGGGTGACCTCGACCTCCAGGACCGCCCACGACAGCGGCGGCAGGGTGGTGCGGAGCGCGCCGTCCTGGACCGACGCCTGCAGCGATGTGAGGCCGACGGCGTCCTGCGCCGCCTCGGTGTTCGCGGTGAAGCGGTCCCCGCCCTCGGGGATCGTCAGGACCTCGGCACGCGTGACCTGACCGGCCGTGAAGCCGCGGAGGGCCACGGTGACGTCCGACGCCTCCTCGAGACCGCGGTTGGCGACGAACACCGCGACGCGGCCGCGGTCGGCGTCGTACGTGACGCTCGCGTCGACGACGTCGGCGTCCCCGTACTGGGACGAGGCGAACCGGTCGCTCCGGACGACGGTGCGGAGGATGTCACCGCGGGCGAGTTCCGCGGTGCGGGCGAACGGCCAGTAGATGGTCTGACGCCACGCGGGACCGTTCTCCTCGCTGCGGATCGGCGCGATCACGTTGACCAGCTGGGCCTGGTTCGCGATCGTGACGCGGTCGCCGTGGCGGAGGAGCGAGTTGAGGAAGGTACCGACGACCACCGCGTCGGTGACGTTGTACTGGTCCTCGATGAGCCGCGGGTGCTCGCGCCACTGGGCCTTGCCGACGACGTGCGGCTGGTCCTCGGTCTCGAGCCCGCGCTGGTACCAGACGTTCCACTCGTCGAACGAGACGTTGACGACCTTGGAGGACTGGCGCTTCGCCTTCACGGCGTCGGCCGTGGCCACGACGGACTCGATGAAGTAGTCCATGTCGTTCGCGCTCGCGAGGAACGACAGCGCGTCGCCGTCGTGCTCCTGGTAGTACGCGTGCATCGAGATGTAGTCGACCTCGTCGTAGGCGTGCGACAGGACCGTGTGCTCCCAGGACCCGAAGGTCGGCATGTGCGAGTTCGACGAGCCGACCGCGACGAGTTCGATCGTCGGGTCGACGAGCTTCATCGCCTTGCCGGCCTCCTGCGCCAGGCGGCCGTACTCGTCGGCGGTCTTGTGGCCGATCTGCCAGGGGCCGTCGAGCTCGTTGCCGAGGTTCCACACGCGGATGTCGAACGGCTCCTCGGCTCCGTTGGCGCGACGCTTGTCCGACCACTCCGTGCCGCCCGGGTGGTTCGCGTACTCGACGATGGCACGGGCCTCCTCGACGCCGCGGGTGCCGAGGTTGATGGCCTCCATGACCTCGACCCCCGCCTCCTTGGCCCAGGCGGCGAACTCGTGCAGACCGAAGGCGTTGGTCTCGACCGTGTGCCAGGCGCCGTCGAGCCGGCGGGGACGCTGCTCGACGGGGCCGACCCCGTCCTCCCAGCGGTAGCCGGAGACGAAGTTGCCGCCCGGGTAGCGGACGATCGAGACGCCCATCTCGCGGGTGAGGTCGAGCACGTCACGGCGGAACCCGTGTTCGTCGGCGTTCGGGTGGCCGGGCTCGTAGATCCCGGTGTAGACGCATCGGCCCATGTGCTCGACGAACGAGCCGAACAGTCGGCGCGGAACGGGACCGACGATGAACTCGCGGTCGACGGTGATGGTTGCGGTGGACATGCGCGATGTGGTCCTCACGTCGTCGTGTGGTGGTGGTCGCTCCCGTTTTACATCGTTGTAACTCGCCTCCACAAGCCGCCGTCGGCGCGTCGTGCCGACGGCGGTGAGCGTTGGGGCTCCGCGCTGGGCCGCGCGTCCCGCCCGGCCGGCCCGCTCATCCGGGGGGTGTCAGCCCCGGCGCGGGGCGACGCTCGCACGCTCGACGATGTGGTGCGGCACGACCTGCACGATCCGCGGCGCGTCCGGGTCCTCGATCCGGCGTTCGAGCGCGGTCAGGGCGGCCTCGGCGATCGCACGCTTGTCGAACGAGACGGTGGTCAGCGACGGCACCGCGAACGAGGCCTCCTCGATGTCGTCGAACCCGACCACCGAGACGTCCTCGGGCACGCGGACGCCACGGTCGGCGAGGACGTGGAGCACACCGAGCGCCATGGAGTCCGTGAAGCAGAACACGGCATCCGGCGACCCGTGCTGGTCGAGGAACCGGGACATCGCTGCGGCGGCGGCCGAGGTCGACCACGATCCGACGGCGATCGACAGGGTCGGGTCCTCGGGCAGGCCGGCCTCGCGGAGCGCCGCGCGGTGCCCCTCGTGTCGGGTCTCGCTCGAGGCGGTGCGGAAGGAGTCGTCCGAGGTGCCGAGCAGCACGATCCGTCGATGCCCGGTGGCGATGAGCAGACGGCCGACGTCGCGGCCGGCCGCGAAGCTGTCCACGTGGACCTGGTCCACGTCCTGCGGCTCCACCTCGCCGATCACCACGGTCGGCGGCAGACCCCGCCCGTTCGCCACGACACTCTCGCCGAGGGTGACCGGATTGAGCACGAGGCCGTCGACCAGGTGGGCCCGCGCCCGCGAGATGAGGTCGATCTCGCGCGCGGGGTCCGACCCGGTCTGGTCGATCTGGACCGCCCACCCGTGCCCGCGCGCCAGCTCGACGAACGCACGGGCGAGCTCGGCCGAGTACGACGTCCCGAGGTCGGGCAGTGCGAGCGCGATCGTGCCGGACCGGCCGTTGCGCAACCCCCGCGCCGACAGGTTCGGGACGTAGTCGAGCTCGGCGAGGGCCGCCTCCACCCGTTGCCGGGTGTCGGGGCGCACCGGAACGCCGCCGTTGATCACGTTGGACACCGTCTTTGGCGACACCCCGGCGAGGGCGGCCACGTCCCGCACCGTCGGACGCATCGCCGTCGAGCCTATCGCCCGCGGGGACCCGGAACGGCGCCCGCGTGAGCGGGGCTCAGACCCGGGCCGTCCGTTCTCTGAGCGGTCGACCAGCTCCCGTGACCCCGCCCGGTCCTCCACACGGGGGACGTGCCCCGCACTGGGGGTCTCGATGCAGGTGAATGGAACCGGCGGCGTCAGTACCTTGGGAGGACTCGGAACCCCGGTATCAGCCGCTGCGACCGAGCCGACCCGAACCCCCTGATCCGACAGGACCGCCGCCGTGTTCGCTGCCGCGACCGCGCGCCATCGCGCGCGCCCGAAGACCGCCCGCCGCCTCGCCGTGCTCGGCGTCGCACTCATGCTCGGCGGTGTGTCCGTCGGGCTCGCCACGACCGCGGCGGAGGCGGCGACCACGACCGCGACGACGCAGTACGCGCAGGAGGCGTTCACGGGCCCCTCGATCGCGGACTCGGGTTCCTTCATGAAGCCGACCCTGCCCGGTGGGACGAACATCGCCTGTCTCACGGCGGGGACGGACACGTCGCAGACCCCGGTCCCGGGCTGCGCCACCACGGCCGTCGACAGCAGCAACGGCGCGCTCCGCCTGACGGACGCGACGGGGACGAAGGTCGGCGGCGTGGGAGCCAAGGGCGCCGTCCCGATCGCCCAGGGCCTCGACGTGACGTTCGACTCCTACCAGTACGGCGGCAACGGCGCGGACGGCATCGCGTTCTACCTCGCTGCCACCGACCCCTACGCGCCGAAGCCGCCGACCCAGACCGGTCCGACGGGTGGATCGCTCGGCTACAGCGCGAACCACGACTACGGCTCGACGGCGAGCGGCCTGCCCTACGGGTACCTCGGGCTCGGACTGGACGCGTACGGCAACTACAAGACCACGACGTACAGCGGGACGAACTGCACCACCGGTGTCGCCTCGAACACCACGAACGGCAAGGCGAACGTCACTGTCCGCGGCCCCGGCAACGGGACGGTCGGCTACTGCTACATGGCGAGCTCCCAGCCCTCGGGTGCCCTGACCAAGGCCACGGTGTCCAGCCGGACGGACGCGGACGTGCCCGTCGAGATCGTCGTGAACACCTCGACGGCGACGGTGATGTCGAAGGGGATGACGGGTGCGAACGGCACCTCGGTCCTGCCGAGGACCGCCGTCCCCGCGGGCAACTGGGCGATCGTGTACGACTCGATCGGCGCCACCGCTGGGCCGCAGACCCTCATGGGCACCCTGCCGAACGTGACCACCTCCGGTGCCACGTTCCCCGCCAGCTGGATCGATCCGTCGACCGGGTACCCGTACAAGCTCACCTACGGGTGGGTCGGGTCGACCGGCGGCTCCTACGACGTCCACGAGGTGAACCAGTTCACCGCGACCTCGCTCACGGGCGCGGTGCCGCAGCTCGCGGCCACGGCGTCCGTGTCGGACCCCTCGCCACAGCGCGGCGACAGCGACACCTACACCGTCACGCCGGCCGTCGCCTCGAGCGGCGGTGCCGAGCAGGGCCTCGTCAAGGTCACCACCCGGTTCGACGCGGGTGCGACGCCGAACGCGGCGGGTGGTTCGGACGGCACCTGGAGCTGCGCGACGGACCCGTCCGACTCCAGCGGTCAGACCGTCGCGTGCACGGACTCCTCGGCCGCCGGCACGCAGCCCGGCACCGCCCTCCCCGCGATCCACATCCCGTACACCGTGAGCGGCGCCGTCGGCACGACCGCCACGGTCACCTCGACCGTCGCGTCGACCGACGCCCTCACCACCGCGTCCGCCCACGCGACCGCGACGGTCGCGCACGTCCCGACGGCCCTCCAGGTCTCGGCCTCGCCGGCCTCCATCACGGCCGGGGGTGCCACGACGGTGACGGCCGCCGTCACCACGACCGGCAGCCCGAGCAGCACGATCACGGCCGCGACCGGCACCGTGACGTTCACGCAGGGCGGCACGACCGTGTGCAGGGCGGTCCCCGTCGCGAACGGCACCGCGTCGTGCTCCGTCGTCGAGAGCGCCGCCGGTCCGCACGTCGTGACCGCGACCTACTCGGGCGACACCACACGCTCCGGGTCCACGGGCACGGCGTCCGTCGACGTCGCGCTCCGCTCCTCGGCGTTCACCGTCGGCGCCTCACCGGCTCAGACCACGCGCGTCGGCGTCGAGCCGACCTACAGCGCGACCGGGCTGCCCTCGGGTGCGACCGGAACCGTGACGTTCCTCGTCGACGGCACCGCCGCCTGCACCGCCGACGCGAGTACCACGACGCCCTCGTGCACGCAGCCCACCACGCTGGCGCTCGGCGACCACGTCGTGACCGCGCGGTACTCCGGCGACGGCGCGACCGCCGCCTCCACGGCCACGAACACCGCGACCGTGCACGTCGGCCAGGCAGCCACGAGCTCGGCCACGACCGTCGACGGTCACACCACCGCGACCACGACGTACGGTGACGTCCCCACCTTCGGCGTGACGGGCCTCCCGTCCGACGCCGCGGGCACCGTGTCGTTCCGCGACGCGTCCGCGGACACCGGGTCCGCCGACGCGCCCGCGCTGTGCCAGGTGACGTTGCCCGACACGTCCTGCACGCCGACGAGCACGCTCGACGCCGGTGCGCACCACATCGTCGCGACCTACGCCGGCACGACCGACGGTGACTACGCCGGCGGCACGTCCTCCGTCGCGACGCTCACGGTCGACCGGGTGCCGGCCGTCCCGATGGCCACCACCGTGAGCGACCCGACCCCGACCTTCGGCGACGAGCTCACCCTGTCGGCGACGGGCACACCCGCTGCAGCCAGCGGCACCATCGCGTTCACCGACGAGAGCGGCGCCCCGCTGTGCACCGTGCACCTGCCCGCGACCTCGTGCACCACGACCGCGCTGGCCGCCGGGGACCACACGGTCAGCGCGAGCTGGGACGGCGACACCGACCACGTGGGCGGTTCGAGCGACCCGGTCGCCGTGCACGTGGCGAAGGCCACCGCCGCCATCGGCGTGACGGCCGACGGCCACACGAGCGACGCCGACACCGTGACCTACGGGACGAGCGCGCGCCTGACCGCCACGGGCCTCCCGAGCGGCGCCGCCAGCGACAGCGTCATCCGGTTCGCGACGACCGGTGGCACCGTGCTCGGCACGGCCACGGCCGGGAGGCCCAGCATCGACACCGACGCCGCCCTCACCGCCGGCAGGTACCAGGTCATCGCGCACTGGGTCGGCGACGACGACCACGAGGCCGTCGACAGCCCGGTCGTGACGCTCGTCGTCCAGCGCGCCACCACGGCGATCGGGGCGACCATCGACGGCGGCAGCACGAGTTCCGTGGACTACGGCGACACGGCCGCGCTCGCCGTGACGGACCTGCCCGCCGGTGCGTCGGGCACCGTCACGTGGGCGACGAGCGACGGGCTGGCGCTCGGCTCGGCGGACGTGCGCGACGGCGCAGCTGCCACCACGGTCACACCGTCGACCCTGCACAAGGGCAGCTACGCGATCACCGCGACGTACACGGGCGACACCGACCACGTCGGCAGCACGAGCCCGGCGGTCCAGCTCGTCGTCGCCGCGAGGTCGAGCAGCATCACCGCGAGCGTCAGCGACGACCATCCCGTCCACGGCACGCCGGTCACCCTGACCGTCGCCGGCATCGCTCCGGGTGCCACCGGGACCGTGACGTTCACCGACGACGACCACCAGGTCCTCTGCTCCGTGCAGCTCCCAGCGCTCTCGTGCACGACCTCGGCCGCGCTGGGCGCCGGGACCCACACGGTGACGACGACGTTCGTCCCGGGCGACGACGACCACGCGCCCGCCACGGCGACGCAGACCCTGACGATCACGGTCGCCAAGGCGCCCACGGCCGTCGCCGTCGTGCCGGCCAGTGGTGGCACGGGCGCCGGGGGTGGGAGCGGCAGCGGGACCGGGAGCGGCAGCGGGAGCGGCCCGGGTGGCGGCGGCGCGGGCGGCGGCAGCGGCGCTGGCCTCGGCACGATCGACACCACCTACGGCACCGGCGTGGTGTTGACCCCGACCGGGCTGCCCGCCGGCGCCACGGGCACGGTCACGTTCACCGACGACGCCGGCACGACCCTCTGCACCGTGCAACTCGGGCGCGCGACGAGCTGCACCACGGTCACCGACCTGCCGACCGGCACACACCAGGTGACGCCCGTCTACTCGGGTGACGCCGATCACGACGGCTCGACCGGCACGCCCATCACCATGCACGTGGCGCGGGCCGCGACCGCGGTCACGGTGCACGCTGCAGCGTCGAGCACCACGTGGGGCGACACGGTCACCCTGACGATCGGTGGCCTGCCCGCGCACGCCACCGGCACGGTCACCCTGCGCGTCGGCCACCGGGTGCTCTGCACGCTGACGCTCCCGCACACCACGTGCTCGACCGCGGGCATCGTGCCCGGCTCGGACACGGTCGCGGCGGCGTACACGGGCGACGACTCGTACGGACCCTCGTCGGCGACGACGGCGATCGTCGTGACGGCGATCCACACGGTCGAGCCGATCGTGGTCCCGTCGAAGGCGAGTGGGTCCTTCACGGCCACCTGGAAGCCGATCCCCGGTGCCACGGCCTACCGGATCGTCGTCTCCGCGAGCGGCGACCTCGCCCACGCGGTCGCGTCGCGCACCCTCGGTGCCGGTGCCACGACTGCCGTGTTCACCGGCCTCGACCCCGACACGACGTACTCGTACCGGGTCGAGGCGCTGAACCCCGACGGCGTCGTGCTCGGCATCCACGACGCGGTCGCCCGGACAGCGGTCGCCGCGGTCGTGTCCGTCGGGCAGCTCGCGTTCACCGGGTCGGACATCGCGGTCGGCATGGTCGGCCTCGGCGCGCTGCTCCTCGTGCTCGCCGGCGCCCTGCTCGTCACCGCGAACCGGCTCCGGGAGCGGCGGCCGGGCCCGACGCGGCGGAGCGGTACGGTCTGAGCCCTGCGTCCCCGGCGGTCGGGTCTCCCCGTCGCCGGGGCGCGTGCCGACGACGAGTGCGCGGTCGGACGACCGCGCACTCGTCGTCCGTGCGCGCGCGTTCCCGCGTGTTCGTTCTCGGGCGTCGCTACCGGGAGGCGCGGTGCGCGTAGGTCACGTAGGGCACCGCGATCACGTCACCGGAGAGCGCGGGGTCACCGTCCAGGAGGTGCTCGATCCGATCGAGCAAGGCCTGGCGCTCCACCGCCTCGAGCGTGCTCACGTAGCTGCGGGACGCCACCATCGCCAGGAACTCCTCCCGGCTCTGCTCGTGCACCCAGCGGACCTCGTGCCGCTCGTGCCTGGCGAACGGCGGCGCGAACGCCGGGTGCTCGACGCCCATCACGCGCTCACCGGGCTGGTGCATGAGGGCGCTCATGCGCGCGACCCACGGCACGGTCTCGTCCCGGAGGTTCCAGACGAGCCCGAGCGTGCCGTCCGGCCGGAGCACCCGGCCTATCTCCCGCGACGCCGCGACCGGGTCCATCCAGTGCCACGCCTGGGCCACGACCACGGCGTCGGCCCAGTCGTCCTCCAGCGGGATCGCCTCGCCCGTGCCCTCGAGCACCGGTACGTCCGGGAGCACCCGCGCGAGTGCAGTACGCATACCGGGATCGGGCTCGACCGCGAGGACCTCGGCGGCGAGCGTCGTCAGCACCCTCGTCGCCTTGCCGGTCCCGGCACCGAGGTCGACCACGCGCGACGCGCCAGGCGGCAGCACCCAGGCGATCGCTTCGGCGGGGTAGCCGGGACGCCCCCGTTCGTACACGTCGGCGACGGCGCCGAAGGACAAGGCGTTCCGGTCATGGTGCTCGTCGTGCTGCATGCCGACAGCCTCGCACGTGGTCGCGCGACCGGAGCGGCCGGTCGGACGCCCTGAACCACCGCCCGCTCGGTCGCCCCGGTCGCCCCGGTCGTGCTCGCACGCTTCGAGGCGGACGCGTCCGCGCTCAGTCGAGGACCGGTTGACCCACCGCGATGCGCCGAGCGTCGTCACGCAGCCGACGGAACTCGGCGATCGCCTCGTCGTCGGAGATGACGGCTGCCTCGAACCGGTCGCCGACGGCCAGCAGTCGGAGGCGCTCCCGCGCCGCCTGCGCGGGATCCATGCTGGACGCGTCGTCGATCGCCTCGTTCGCCTCGAGGCGCGCGAGCAGTGTGGCGCGGTTCCAGCGGTGCAGTGCGAAGGCCATCTCGGTTCCGTTCCCCGTAGCGGAGCTCGACAACGTCCGCGCACGGACGCCGCCCGACCACCGGGCGTGCTCATCACGCTAGACCGACTGGACGGCCGGACAGTCGCTCGGCGGCGAAGACTCGGTGACCGCACGGCCCGACGTAACACCCCCGAAAGACGCGGACACATGCCGGAAAAAGCGGGGGTCGTGGCGGCGCTCCGACGGGGGGCACGGGTCCCCAGAACGGCCGACACGGCAGGTCGCCCGGCACGCCGATCGGGGTTCAGACCGACGCGAGCACCTTCGCGATCCGCTGCAGGCTCACCGTCTCGGCGGGCCGGAGCTCTTGGGCGAACAGGGAGATCCGGAACTCCTCGAGCATCCACCGTGCGTGCACGAGCTCGGCGGGCGCACCGGGCTGCGGCGGGAAGGTCCCCCCGGCCTCGAGGTACCGGGTCGTGGCGGTCTCGACGTCCCGCAACCAGGCACGGTCCCGGCCGGGGTTCTGCTGGAGCTTCGCCACCCGGGCCTCGACACCCTGCAGGTACACGCGGAGTCGACGCAGCCGGTCGATGCCCGTCGCCGCGACGAAGCCCGGGAACACGAGCCGTTCCATCTGCTGCCGCATGTCCGTGAGCGCCGGGAGCAGGGCCATCGACGTGGCGGCCTTCAACGCGCGCTCGGCACCACGCCACGCCGTGAGGACGGCCGCGACCTCGGACACCGCTCCGAACATGGTGTCCACCACGGTCGCCGACACGGCGTCCCGGGTCGCCTCGAACTCCGCACGCGTGAACACCAGCCCGTCCGGGTGCCGTCGCCGCACGCCGGCGTCCACCACCGCCGCGAGGACGTCGTCGAAGAGCGCCGTCGTCGACGGGTACGGACTCGTCGCGAGGGCGAGCTTCTCCTGCGCGGTCAGGTGCGACTGGATGTAGCTCACCGGACTCGGCACGGCGAGCATGACGAGTCGACGGACCCCCGCTGGCATCTGCACCGCCCGGTCGGCTGCCGTCGCGAGCAGCCGGACCGCCACCGACTTCCCCTCGTCGACCAGTGCCGGGTACGCGCGGATCGTGCCGCCGGCCTGGCGAGTGTCCAGCACCTGGGGCAGGTCGGCCTCGGGCCAGGTGGTGAGTCCGGAGCGCTCCGCGGTCCCGGGGACCGGAGCCGCGCCTCCCGATCGGGAGGGACGGCTCGCCGCCCGCGCGACGCTCGCCTGCGTCCGCTCCTTGAGCTGCTCCTGCAGCGTCCCGAGCGCCTTGCCGGACCCGACGCGGCGGCCGCGCTCGTCGACGACCGTGTACGTGGGCAGGAGGTGCGGTGGCACGCGCTCCATGTCGAAGTCGGCCTCGGTCACCGGCACGTGCACCATGCGCTGGATCGCCGCGGCGAGCGTCGAGCGGAACGACTCGGTCGGCTCGGCCGGCGCGTCGTCCGGCAGCACCGCCACGAGCTTCTCCGCCCAGTCGGCCGCGGGCACCACGTTCTTGCGGATCTGCTTCGGGAGCGCCCGGATGAGCGCCGTCACGAGTTCCTTCCGCAGCCCCGGCACCTGCCAGTCGAAGCCGTCCTCGCGCATGCGGGGGAGCAGCGGCAGGGGCACCTGCACGGACACGCCGTCGTCCTCGGCGCCCGGCTCGAACCGGTAGCGGAGCGCCAGACGCTGGTCGCCCTGTCGCCACTGCGTCGGGTACTCGGACTCGTCCTGCGCAGCCTCGGCGGCGGACTCGTCGAGCAGGTCCTCTCGGCGCATCGTCAGCAGGTCCGGGCGGTCCCGGCGCTCTCGGCGCCACCAGCCCTCGAACCCCCGGGTGGTCGCGACATCGGCGGGTATCCGGGCGTCGTAGAAGTCGAACACGCGCTCGTCGTCGAGCAGGATGTCGCGGCGGCGGGTGCGCTCCTCGAGCTGCTCGAGTTCCTTCCGGAGCCTGCGGTTCGCCCGGTCGAACGCCTGCGGGGAGTCCCACTCGCCCTCGACCAGGGCATGCCGGATGAACAGCTCGCGTGCGTGCACCGGGTCGATGCGGGCGTACTGCACGCGCCGTCGCGCGACGATCGGCACGCCGAACAGCGTCACGCGCTCGTAGGCCACGACGGCGCCCTGTTTCTTCTCCCAGTGGGGTTCCCCGTAGGTGCGCTTGAGGAGGTCCCCGGCGAGCGGTTCCGCCCAGGCCGGGTCGATCCTCCCGACCGTGCGCGCGAAGAGGCGACTCGTCTCGACGAGTTCGGCGGCCATCACCGCATCCGGCTGCTTCTTCGCCAGCACGCTCCCGGGGAACAGGACGAAGCGGGTGTTGCGCGAACCGAGGTAGTCGCGTTTCTCGCGGTCCCGCAACCCGATCTGACTGAGCAGGCCCGACAGCAGCGCGCGGTGGACGGCGTCCGGGTCGTCCTTGCGTTCCGTCCCGACGTGCACCCCGACCTGCTTGGCGGCCCGTGACAACTGCCGGTACAGGTCCTGCCACTCGCGGATCCGCAGGTAGTTGAGGAACTCGGAGCGGACCTCGCGGCGGAACGCACTCGAGCTGAGCTCCGTCTGCCGGTCCTCGATGTGGTTCCAGAGCGTCAGGAGGGTCAGGAAGTCACTCGTCGGATCGGAGAACCGTGCATGCAGCTGGTCGGCACGGGCCCGCTGCTCGAGCGGGCGTTCCCTCGGGTCCTGGATGCTCAGGGAGGCGACGATCGCGATGACCTCGCGGCCGACGCCCTGCCGGCCCGCCTCGAGCACCATGCGTCCGAGGCGGGGGTCGATCGGCAACCGGGTCAGCTGCTGGCCCGTGCGGGTGATCGCGCCCTGCTTGTCCACGGCCTGGAGCTCGCGGAGCAGGTCGAGGCCGTCCTTGACGCCCCGCGAGTCCGGGGGTTGCAGGAACGGGAACGCGCCGATGTCGCCGAAGCCGAGCGAGATCATCTGCAGGATCACCGCGGCCAGGTTCGTGCGGAGGATCTCGGGGTCCGTGTACTCGGGGCGGCGGGCGAAGTCGTCCTCGGAGTAGAGGCGGATCGCGATGCCCGGGCTCGTGCGGCCGGACCGGCCCGACCGCTGGTTCGCGCTCGCCTGCGAGATCGCCTCGATCGGCAGCCGCTGCACCTTCGCACGTGGGGAGTACCGCGAGATGCGCGCGGTGCCGGTGTCCACGACGTATCGGATCCCGGGCACGGTCAAGCTCGTCTCGGCGACGTTCGTCGCGAGCACCACGCGCCTGCGGACGCCCGGCGTGCTGCTCCGCTGGAACACGCGATGTTGGTCCGCCGCGGACAGCCGCCCGTACAGCGGCAGGACCTCGGTGCCCGGGTACCGCTTGCCCTCGATGGCGTCCTGGGCGTCGCGGATCTCGTTCTCGCCGGACAGGAACACGAGCACGTCGCCGGGTTCCTCGCGCGCCAGTTCCTCGAGCGCGTCCGTGATGCCCTGCAGGAAGTCGCGGTCGTCGGGGGAGCCGACGCGGGTACTCCGCCCGGCGTCACCGGTGCGTGCGTCGTCCTCGTCGAGATCGGCGTCCACGTCGGCGTCGGCGTCGGTGCCGTCCTCGGCGACGAGGGGCCGGTAGCGGATCTCGACCGGGAACGTCCGGCCCGAGACCTCGATGATCGGTGCCCCGTCGAAGTGCCGGGAAAACGACGCGGGGTCGATCGTCGCGCTCGTGATGATCACCTTGAGGTCGGGGCGCCGCGGCAACAGCCGCTTCAGGTACCCGAGCAGGAAGTCGATCGTCAACGACCGCTCGTGCGCCTCGTCGATGATGATCGTGTCGTAGCGCTGGAGGTCGCGGTCGTGGTGGATCTCGTTGAGCAGGATCCCGTCGGTCATGAGCTTGACCCGGGTGTTCGCCGAGACCTTGTCGGTGAACCGCACCTGGTACCCGACGAGGTCGCCGAGGTCGCTCCCGAGCTCCTCGGCCACGCGCTCCGCGATGGTCCGCGCCGCGATCCGCCGTGGCTGGGTGTGTCCGATGTGCTCGCGTCCGAGTTCGAGGCAGATCTTCGGCAGCTGCGTCGTCTTGCCGGACCCGGTCGCGCCGGCGACGATGACGACCTGGTGGTCGCGGATCGCGGCGGCGATGTCGTCGCGCCGCTGCGACACGGGCAGGTCCGGCGGGTACGAGATCGCGATCGGGGTGGTCGGCATGAGCCCTCCAGTCTACGTCGCGTGGCTCCACCCGGGGGCCCGCGGGGTCGTGGCGGCCTGCGGTGGCCGGGGAGCGGTCCGGTCAGGCGGACAGGCTCGCTGCGAGTGCGTCGATCGTCCGCGCCGGTAACGCGCAGACCATGTCGTGACACACGTAGGCCGCGGGGGCGAGCGCATCGCGGTCGACGAACAGCTCGAAGCCCGCAGCGGCGAAGGCGCGGGCCTGCTCGGGTGTCACCACCGCGACGAGCGTGCCGGGACGTCGCTCGGCCACGCCGCGACGGGCCATCGGGTCGTCGGGGTGCTCGACCACCACGACGACCTCGCGACTCGGTCGAGCGAGCTCGAGCGCGAGCCCGAGAGCATCGGCGTGGCCGAGGGGTTGCCGCAGTCCGTCGTTCGCCCGGCCGGCGACCAGCTGAGCGGCGATGGAGCGGTACCGGGAGTCGCCGGTCAACTCCGCGAGGCGGGCAGCCGCACCCGCGAGTCCCATCGAGCCGCTCCGCAGCGCCGTCTGGGGTTGCTCGCCGGCATCGGTGCCTGCGGCCGCGAGGACCGGATCCGCACCCACCACCACCCGAGCCCGGCCCGTGTCGTCGAGCGTGACGGCATCGTCGACGATGGTCCGCGCCGCCGTCGCGTACCGGGCCTCTCCGCTGGCGAGCGCGAGCTCGGCCAGCCCCTCGGCGAACAGCCCGATGTCCTCGAGTGCGGGCCCCGCGGCGGAGGGTCCCCGGGGCGTCGAGGACCGGATGACGACCGCACCGTCGCGGACGTGTGTCGCGAGGAGACGGTCAGCGGCGCTGCGAGCGTCCTCGATCATGGTGGGATCAGCGAGCGCCGCCCCGGCGATCGCGAGGGCACGGATGGCGAGTCCGTTCCAGCCGGTGAGCACGTGGTCGTCGAGCGGCGGCGGGTCGAGCCGAGCGCGACCCGCGGCGTCCTCGCGGTACCACGCACCCTCGACGCGTCGGCCGTCGATGGTGCTCTCGCTGTCCTGCGCCGCGACGAACACACCGTCCGCCGTCCGCAGCACGGCGTGCAGGAACCGGGCGATGCCGCGCGCGAGCTCCGGCGCGATGCCGTCGGGGCGATGTCGGGCGAGGGCACCAGCGGTCGCGAGCAGCCCCGCGTTGTCGTACAGCATCCGCTCGTAGTGCGGCACGCTCCAGTCACGCCGGGTGGCGTAGCGGAAGACGCCGCCGTCGAGGGGGTCGAGGAGGTCGGACCCGGCGATCGCGGTCAGGGTTCGTTCCGCCAGGTCGAGCGCCTGCGCGTCGCCGTCGGCACCGGCATCGACGAGGAACTCGAGCAACGGCGCGTTCGGGAACTTCGGGGCCGACCCGAAGCCACCGAACTCCCGGTCCTCGGCCTCCGCCAGTCGGTCCACGACCGCGTGCACCGCCGACGGATCCGGGAGGGCCGTGGCGGGGCCGCCCCGAGCCTCCGAGCCGGCGTCGTCCGCGCCGCCACCCGCCTGTGACTGTGCGGTGATGGCGGCGGCGATGCCGTCGGCGTTCTGGTCGACCTCGTCCCGCCGGTCCGTCCAGGCCTCGCGCACCGCGCCGAGCACCTGCCGGAACGAGGGGTGCCCCTGCACGGGTTCGGGCGGGAAGTAGGTGCCCGCGTAGAACACCCGGCCCCCCGGTGTCATGAAGACGCTGAGCGGCCAGCCGAGGTTCTGGGTGAACGCGCTCGCGCCGATCATGGCGCTGGAGTCGACGTCCGGGCGTTCTTCGCGGTCGACCTTGACCGACACGAAGTCCCGACGGAGTTCGTCGGCGATCGCCGGGTCGGAGAACGACTCACGGGCCATGACGTGGCACCAGTGACAGGTGGCGTAGCCGATCGACACGAACACGGGGACGTCGCGCTCCGCGGCCTCGGCGAACGCCTCCGTGCCCCACTCCCGCCAGTCCACGGGGTTGTCGGCATGGGCTCGCAGGTAGGGACTGACGGCGGTGCCGAGACGGTTGTCGCTCATGGGCCCAGCCTTGCACCGAGGCCGCGCGCGTGGTCCCAGGCCGTCCCGGCTGTGGAGAGTGCCCGCTTCCGGTTGACGTTGTGGACGTCACGCAGGGAATCGAGGAGGGCTGCCCCCGGTGCCCCGTCCGATCCTCGGGGCACCACGCTGTCGGTACAGTCGCCCTGTGCCGACTGCGGATGACGACGGGGACGCCCTCGACGCGCAGCTTGCCCCGCTGCACCCCCATACGCCTGCGCGCATCCAGGAGTGGTTGCTGCCGTCGGTCCTGCTCGGCCTCGCGGCGGCGGCGGTCATCGTCGGTGTCGTCACGATCGGTGCGCGCGGCGGGCTCCACGCGCTCGGATGGGCCACGGTCACGGCTGCCGTCCTGGTGATCGTCGACGCCGTCACGCTCGGTGCGCTCGGTCATCGCGCCTGGCTTCGCCTCACGCCTCGTTCGGTCGGGGTCTACCTGCGCTTCACGGTCTCCTCGCGCGCGGGCGTCGTCGCGGTCGCGTTGGTCCTCGGTTCGCTCGCTGGCCTCGGGATCGTTCTCTACCCGGCCGCGGTCATCGGGGTCTCCGGCCTCCGCGCCCGGCCATTGCCGCTGGCGCGCGAGGCGGCCGAGCTCGAGCGTCGGCTCCGTCGGACCACCACCCGAGCAGCCCTGCTCAACGCCGTGATCATGATCGTGCTGCCGGTGACCCTCGGCCTCATCGTTCGGGCCCAGAGGACCGCTCCGAACCTCATCGAGCAGGCCTGGACCGTGCAGGCCGTGATCCTCCCGGCAGTGGGGCTCGCGCTCGGGGCGTGGGCACTGCTCCGCCTGCGCGCGTCGGACACCCGCGCGCACGTGGAGGACGCGCCCGACCACTGAGTGCCGATCAGGAGGCACCGAACGGCACGAACGACCGAGCGGCCCGCGCCCAATCCGTGGCGAGCCCGCCGACGTCGAGCGCGGCGAGGGTGTTCATGAGCATCCCGAGGCCGATGAAGGTCTTGACGGGCACGTCGTCCATCCCCGACCGTTCGGCCACCGTGTTCCACAATCGGCCGAACACGTCCTGCATCGCCGCGCGGACCGCCGGGTCCGCGCACGCCGCGAAGCCCTGCATCTGCAACAACAGCCGGTCCCGGTCGCCGAGGAGTTCCACGTACGCGTCGCCCATCGCCGTCAGGGCCTCGGCACCGGTGCGTCCCGCTGCCGCTGCGACCATGCCCTCGGTGAGTCGGTCGCACGCGGCGACGACGACGTCGATGAACAGGGCGCGCTTGTTGCCGAAGAGCCGGAAGACGTACGCCTCGCTGATGCCGACCTCGCGCGCGATGGTGTCGATCGACACCCCGTGCAGTCCCGAACGGGCGAACGCCACGGTCGCTGCTCGGCGGATCTGATCGCGTCGTTCGTCGGCGGTTCCGCGACCGGCCATGGCGTCCTCCTGGAGTCCGTGCTGTCACTTGTGTGAGCGGTCGCTCACACGTAAGTTGTAAGTGACCACTCACAGTACCGTGGAGGAGCAGCGATGGAACAGAACGAGCAGGCGGAACACGTCGTCCACGTGTCGGGCGGCAGCATCCGGGGGACCGCCGAACACGGCATCCGACGGTTCCTCGGCGTGCCGTACGCCGCCGCTCCGGTCGGCCGGAACCGACTCCGACCGCCGCAGCCGGTCGTCCCGTGGCAGGCCGTCCGCGACGCCACCGTGTACGGCCCGACGGCGCCGAAGGGGAGCTACCCGGCGCCCGTCGTGCCGATCCTGCCCGAGGTGACGATCCCCGGCGACGAGTGGCTCAACTGCAACGTCTGGACGCCAGTCGGCGCGGACCGCCTCCCCGTGTTCGTGTGGATCCACGGCGGGTCGTTCCTCCAGGGCTCCGGCTCGCTGCCGGAGTACGACGGCACCGCATTCGCCCGCGACGGCATCGTCTGCGTCACCATCAACTACCGGCTCGGTGCCGAGGGATCCCTCGTCACGGCGGACGGCTCGCCGAACCTCGGCATGCAGGACCAGGTCGCCGCGCTCCGATGGGTTCGGGACGAGATCGCGCGGTTCGGCGGTGATCCCGACCGGGTCACGATCGCCGGGGAGTCCGCCGGTGCAGCATCCGTCGCCACCCTGCTCACGATGCCGTCCGCACGCGGCCTCTTCGCCGCGGCCGTGATCCAGAGCGGTGCCGGCAGCCAGCTGCTCCCGGTCGAGGAGGGACGGGCACTGACCGACGCGCTCGCGGCGGACCTCGGGATCCCACCGACCACCGCGGCGCTCGCCGCAGTCCCGTCCGACACGCTGGTGGAGGCCGTGAGCGGCGTCGTCGCCCGCGCCAGTGCCGGCGGATGGGGATCGATCCCACGTGGTGGTGTCCCGTTCGCGCCCCTCATCGACGGTGACCTGGTGCCACTGCGACCCGTCGACGCGGTCGATGCCGGCATCGCCGCGGACGTTCCCGTCCTGCTCGGGACGACGCGGGACGAGTACGAACTGTTCGCGCGGCCCGCGGGACTCGTCGGCGCGACCGACGACGCGGGGCTCCGTGCCGCTGCCGAGCGGTGGGGGCTGCCAGCGGAGGGCCTCGACGTGTACCGGCGGACGCGACCCGGTGCGACGTCGGGCGAGCTGCTCGTGGCGGTCGGCGGCGACCAGCGGTTCCGGATGCCGACGGTCGCCCTCGCGGAGGCGCTCGCGTCGCGTGGCGTGGAGCAGAGCGCCACGACAGCAGCGCAGGGGTCGTCCGGGACCTGGATGTACCGGTTCGACGCCGTGGACGCCCGCGACAACGACGGCCTCGGCTCATGCCACGCCGCGGACACGCCCTTCGTGTTCGAGACGGTGACGCTTCCGGAACTCGCCCCTCGGATCGGACCGCATCCGTCACAGCGGGCCGCGCGCACCGTGCACGACGCCTGGGTGACGTTCGTGCGCACCGGGCGCGCGCCGTGGCGTCCCTACGACCTCGATCGGAGGACCACCGCCCTGCTCGCGGAGACGATCACCGAGGTCGACGACCCGGACGGCGACGAGCGCCGGGCGTGGAGCGCGGCGTCAGTCGCGTAACGACAACAGCGTGAGCGCGGCGTCCTCGGGGCCGTAGTCGAACAGGCGCTCGAAGAAGGGATCGGTGGCCCAGGGGACGTCCCCGTCGGCGGGTGTCGACTGGGCCACCTCGACGAGCCAGTCGACCTCGGGCAGGACGGCGTCCTCGAACCGGGGCGGTTGCCAGCCGAAAGCCCGGGCGGCCGAGGTGTCGAGCACGACCGGCGAGGGCGTCCACCACGGACTGCGGCCCGTGAACGCGGAGCCTTCCTGGTCGAGCAGGACCTCCTCCCACCGGTGTCCCAAGTGCCCGGCGATCGTCCGGACGATGTCGAGCACCGTCGGAGCGGGCTCGTCCGCGACGTTGAGGATCCGGCGATCCGGCGCGTCGGCGACGAGGTGCACCAGGCTGGCGACACCGGCCGCGGCGGTGGTGTGGTCGATGCTCATCCCGCCGTCGGCGAGGGCGATGTGGGGCCGATCGTCGAGCACCCGCCGGACGACCCACCACTCGCGCGGCCGGCCGATCCCGACCCCGTACACCTTCGACGGACGCAGGACCGTCACCGGGGCCCCGTGGTCGAGCAGGACCTGTTCCGCGGCCACCTTGTTCGCCGCGTACCCGTCTCGGGAGGTCGGGTCGCCCTCGCCCGCGGGGACGGTCGGCTGGGCCTCGGTGATCGGCACCGGGAACACCGGACGTTCGAGTGAGTTCGCGTGGCGACCACGCTCGTCGGCGTACACGGCCTTCGTCGAGAGCAGCACGGTCGAGGCGACGTCCGGCAGGTACGGCGCGAGTTGCCTGGCGTCCGTGGCGGTCGCCGCGACGCCGTCCACGAGCAGGTCGGCTCCGTCGCGGAGGACTTCGCGGAGCAGCGCGCCGTCCCGTCGATCTCCCGGGACGAAGCGTGCACCACGGGCGACGAGCGCATCGGCCGCCGCACCGCCCCGTCGCGCCACCACGTCCACCTGCCAGTCGTCGGTCGCGTCGAGCAGCTGCCGGACGATCGCCGACCCGATGCCCCCGGTACCGCCGAGCACCACTGCGCGGCGCGCGCTCATCGTGCCGCTCCCGGTGCCATGTCGTAGGTGATCCACGGTGTGGCCGTGGCGTGGGCGTCGTACAAGGACCGCGCCGTCGCGTTGTCGGCAGCGGTGATCCACCGGACCACGGACGCACCCCCGTCGGCCGCGACCGACCGAGCCCGGTCGAGGAGCATGCGGCCGAGCCCGAGTCCGCGGTGCTCCGCGGCGGTGAAGAGGTCGTCCAGATAGAGCCCGAGTGTCGCGCTGGAGGGCCGCGCGAACCAGCGCAGGTCGGCCAACGCGCCGAGGGTCCCGTCCGGCCTGGACGCCACGAGGCCGAAGAGTCCGTGGTCGCCCCGGACGATCCACTGCCAGGTCCGGTCCACCACCGCGTCGTCGTGGTCGAGGCGGTAGAACGTGCGGTACCCGCGGTAGAGCGCCCGCCACGGTGCCTCGTCCTGGGGCTCGACCGGGCGAACGGACCAGGTCGTGGTCGTCGTGCTGTGCATGGCGTCACGGTATCCCGTGCCGTCCCCACGGTCGGACCGCTGCCCGGCCCCTGTGGACCGGACCGGGCCTCCCGGCCGTCGGGAGGGGGAGCGAGCCACCGGCAGGATCAGGAGGCGACCGGCTCGGGCGCCCGCGACCAGTCCGCCAGGGAGCCGTCGTAGACCTGCACGTGGTCGTGACCGAGGACCGTTAGGGCCAACGCGTCGACGCAGGCGGCGGTACCGACACCGCAGTAGGTCACGACCTCGGGGGCGTCGAGCACGGGGGCGAAGACCGTCGACAGGGTCCGCGGGCGGAGGAAGGCATTCGTGTCCTCGTCGATGACCCGGTCGATGGGGATCGCGGTCGTCCCGGGGATGAGCTCGGGTACGGCGGGACCGAACGCGCGCTCGTCGGCGGCGCACACCAGGGCGGCTGGCTCCGACCCGTCCACCGCGCGCTCGACGCGGTCGCGGTCCGCCCACATCGGTCGCTCCTCGGTCGCGAGGAACGTCGACGACCGCGGAGCGAGCGCCCCGAGGCGGATCGGGCGCCCCTCGCGCGACCACTTGCCGAACCCACCGTCGAGCACGGCCACGGTGTCGAAGCCGAACGAGCGGAACAGCCACCAGAGCCGCGAGGCCCACTCGCCCTGGGCGGCGTCGTAGACCACGACCGTCGACCCGTTCGAGACGCCGAGCGCCGAGACGGCGCGCTCGAACCGCGCCACGTCCGGACGGGTGAACGGGATGGCCGCTCCGGGAGCGCTGAGGTCGTCGACGAGATCGGCGAACACCGCACCCGGCACGTGGCCGTCCTCGACGTACGCGTCGTGCGCGGACTCCCAGCGCGTGCCGCGGCCGATGCCCGACGTGCGCACGGTCGCGTCGATCACCACGAGGTCGTCCGACCCCAGGTGGTCGGCGAGCCACTGGGTCGACACCAGGGGCGACGTCAGGAGCGGGGACATGCCGACAACATAACCCGCACCCACTGACGCTCCACAAGCTCCGGCAACACGCCGAAACGCGGGGTCATCCGGCGTCGTGGACGCTCGGACGACCCCGCGTCGTCAGCGGCGACGAGCGCCGGGAGTGTGATCAGTGCGCGGCGGTCGGGATCGAACCCGTGATGTCCGACGACGCCGCCTGCAGCTTGGCCAGGCGCACCCGCTGCCGGTTGATGATCAGACCGCCCGCCAGTGCCACGAGGACGAGCACGCCCGACGAGATGAAGAACGCCGTGTGGTAGCCGTCGAGGGCCGCGCGGGCCTGGTCGAGCTGGCTGCCCTTCGTCCCGGTGAGCTGGTCGCGCACGACGTCGGCGAAGATCGTCGACAGCAGCGCGGTTCCGATCGACCCGCCGATCTGCTGCATCGTGTTCACCATCGCCGAGGCGACGCCGGCGTCCTGTCGGGCGACTCCCGAGGTGGCGGTGGAGAACGCCGACGAGAAGATCAGGCCCATGCCGAGACCGATGACGATGAGGCCCGGGAGCACGACGGGCGCGTACGCGCTGTCGAGCTGTGTCCGGGTGAGGAGCAGCAGACCGACCGCCGCGACCAGACCACCGATGAAGATGAGCACCTTCGGCCCGACGCGCGGGAGCAGGCGGGTCCCGAGGATCGTCGAGCTGAACATGATCGACAGCGGCATCGGCAGGAACGCCAGGCCGGTCTTGAGCGACGAGAACCCGAGCGTCTGCTCGAGGTAGTACGTCAGGAACAGGAAGATGCCGAACATGCCGATGGCGACGAGACCCATGGCGAGCAGCGAACCGCCGCGATCACGGTCGAGCACGACGCGGAGCGGCATGAGCGGGTGTGCAACACGGGTCTCGATGAGGACGAAGAGCGCGATGAGGACCACGCCGGCGGCGAGGCAGACGTAGGTCAGGCCGTCGTTCCAGCCGTTGGTCTCGGCGTTCGAGAACCCGTAGACGATGCCGACCAGGCCGGCCGTGATCGTGACGACCCCGAGGTAGTCGATGCGGGGCCGCGGTGCGGCGACCGGACGCGGGATGAACAGCAACGCGCCGACGAACGCGAACGCCGCGATCACGAGGTTGACGTAGAGGCACCAGCGCCACGAGGCGTACTCGGTGAGGACGCCGCCCAGGAGCAGACCGATCGCGGCACCCGATCCGGCGATCGCGCCGAAGATGCCGAAGGCGCGCGCACGTTCCTTCATGTCGGTGAACGTCGTCGTGAGCAGCGACAGGGCCGCGGGTGCGAGCAGTGCGCCGAAGACGCCCTGGAGCGCGCGGGCGGCCACGAGCAGCCCGAACGTGCCCGCGAGGCCGCCGAGCATCGAGGCGAGGGCGAACCCGATGAGCCCGATGATGAACGTGTTCTTCCGGCCGAAGAGGTCCGCGAGTCGCCCGCCGAGCAGGAGCAGGGAGCCGAACGCGAGCGAGTAGGCCGTGACGACCCACTGGCGCTGGTCGGTGCCGAAGCCGAGGTCCTGCTGCGCGGACGGCAGGGCGATGTTCACGATGGTCGCGTCGAGCACGACCATGATCTGCGCGATGCCGATCACCGTCAGGACGATCCAGCGGTGGTCCTTCTTGTCGATGGGGGAGGGGTTGCGGACCCCGCCCTCGGTGCGGCGCGCCGCACCCGCGGTGCTCGTGGGCACCGCCCCGGTCGGCGTCGTCGCCGTCTGTTCTGACGTCATGATGGCGTCCTCCGTCACTCGGATGCAGTGGATGTGGAGGCGCGCACCGTCGGACGCCTCGCTCAGTGTAGAGCGAAACGGATGCGCCGCATCCGCTTATTCCCAGAATTCGGGATTAACGTTCCCGACATGCCCACCACGTCCCATCCGGACCGGGAGGCGCGACCACTCCGCGCGGATGCCCTGCGGAACCGAGAGCGCATCCTGGCCACCGCGCGACGGCTCTTCGCCGAACGAGGGATCAGCGTGACGCTCAACGACGTCGCGCACGAGGCGGGCGTGGGCGTCGGCACGGTCTACCGACGGTTCCCCGACAAGCACGCCCTCGTGGACGCCCTGCTGTCGGCGAAGTTCGAGACCCTGTCCGCGCTGGTGGAGCGCGCCGCCGCCTGCCCCACCGGACGCGAGGCGATGCGCGCGTACCTGCTCGGCGCGCTCGAGTTACGCGCGAGCGACCGGGCACTGGCCGATGTGATCGTCCGGGCCCACCCCGCGTCGCCCGCGCTGCGACGGGACCGGGACCGGATCGACGCGGAGATGACCGCGCTCGTGGATCGCGCCCACCGCGAGGGCGCGCTGCGAGAGGGCTTCCAGGCGCGTGACGTGCCGATGCTCGTCGTCATGGTGGGTGCCGTGGCCGACCGCACCCGCGCGTGCGACCCGGACCTCTGGCGCCGGTACGGGCAGATGCTCATCGACGGGGTCTGCCCGCCCGCCGTCGAGTCGCCGCTGCGCGGGCGCCCCCTCGAGCGTCAGGAGCTCGAGCTCGCGCTGAACGCGGCTCCGGCCTGACCACTCAGTGCCCCCGACCGCTCAGGGCCACCGACCGCTCAGAGCCAGGACGAGAACCAGTAGTGCGACCGGACGAACTCCCACGAGGTCTGCATCGCCGTCCACATCGGGTACCAGTACGCGGTGGCCGCGCTCGCCACGGCGAGGTACACGATCACCCAGACGACCGCCCGGGTCCGCCTCGGCTGGGGATCGTCCCGCGACCCGAGGAGCATCGCCAGCACGGCGGCCAGTCCGATGACGAGGTAGGGCTCGAAGGCGATCGTGTAGAACTGGAACACCGTGCGCCCGGCGTACAGGAGCCACGGCAGGTACCCGGCGGCCACCCCGAGCAGCACGTACCCGGCCCGCCAGTCCCGCCGACGCACGAAGAGCACGAGCAGCACCACGGCCGCGATGACCGCCGCGTACCAGATGAACGGGTTCGCGATGTCGGTGATCGCGGCTCCGCACCGCTCCGACGTGCAGCCGTCCTGCCCGAGGTCCGTGCCCTGGTAGTACATGCTCGTCGGGCGCACCATGAGCAGCCACGTGAACGGGTTCGCCGCGTAGGCGTGCGGCGTGTGCAGGGTGATGTTGAAGCCGTAGATCTCGGTCTGGTAGTGCCACCAGTTCTGCACGCTGGTGGGGACCCAAGCGAGCAGACCGGTCCAGCGGTGCCCGCCGTTCTGGATCCAGGTCCGGTCGTACCCACTCCGGGTGAGGAACCAACCGCTCCACGACGCCAGGTAGACGACGGCCGCGACCGGGACGGTCAGCAGGAACGTGACCGGTCCCTGCCGGAGGACCGCGCTGCTGCTCCAGAACTCGATTCCCGCGCGACGCCGCATCATCATGTCGGTCAGCACGCTGTACACGGCGAAGAACGCCAGGAAGTACATGCCCGACCACTTCGTCGCGGTCGCCAGGCCACAGGCGAGTCCCATGGCGAACAACCAGGGCCGGAACCACAGTGACGGCCCCCAGAGGGTGCTCCGCCCCGCGTCCTCACGGCGCGTCAGCCATCGATCGAGCCGCTGTTCCGTCCACCGGCGGTCGAGCAGGAGCGCCCCGAACCCGAGCAGGGCGAAGAAGCCGACGATGCCGTCGAGCAGGGAGACACGGGACATCACGATCGCCTGGCCGTCGATCGCCATGAGGAACCCGGCGAGGGTGCCGACGAGGGTCGACCGGAACAGGGACCGGGCGATGACGGCGACGAGGAACACCGTCGCGATCCCCACGGCCGCGACCGTGATGCGCCATCCGACCGCGTTCGCCCCGCCGAACAGGAGCTCGCCGAGCCCGATGAGGTACTTGCCGAGCGGCGGGTGTGCGATGAACTCCGCGACGTCGGTGTAGATGCCGGTGGCGCCGCCCGCGAACCGCTGGTCCGTCGTGGGGCCGTCGTTGCCCACGTCCGCCGGCCACGAGCCCTCGTACCCGAGGTGGACGATGGACCAGGCGTCCTTGACGTAGTAGGTCTCGTCGAAGACCAGGCTGTCCGGTCGGCCGATGTCCCAGAGGCGCAGGACCGCGGCGAGCAGCGTCACAGCGAGCGGACCCGTCCATCGCCAGATCGCGACCCGCGTCGACGTGGTGAGCATGCGTGCCCACCAGTCGTCGAGTCGTGATCCGCGGGGACGGTCGAGGTCGCGCGGGGAGCCGCGTTCGGCCAGGTCCGTCGTCACCCCAGCATCCTAGGGAAGCGGCATCGGGCCTCCCGGGTCCGGATCCTGTGACGGTGGACAGGAGCGGCCTGTGGAGGACGAGGCGGGTGGCGAGCGGTCGCCCGCCCGCGCGGGATGATGGACCGGTGATCGTGCTCGCGGCGACTCCCATCGGCAACCTCGGCGACGCCTCCCGGCGCTTGATCGAGGCCCTCGCCAACGCCTCGGTCGTGGCAGCCGAGGACACGAGGACCGCCGTCCACCTGATGCGCGCCCTCGGTGTCGAGAACCGGCCGCGCCTCATCGCCCTGCACGAGCACAACGAGCGGGACCGTGCCGCGGAGGTCGTGGACCTCGCCCGCGACGACGACGTGGTCGTCCTGACCGACGCCGGCATGCCGGCGATCAGCGATCCCGGGTTCCCCCTCGTCGCCGCGGCGGCGGCCGCCGGCGTGACCGTCACCGCGATCCCCGGGCCGAGCGCCGTGCTCACCGCGCTCGCCGTGTCCGGGCTGCCCACCGACCGGTTCGCCTTCGAGGGCTTCCCGACCCGCAAGCAGGGTGAACGGCGTCGCGTGTTCGCCGCGCTCGCCGGGGAACCGCGCACGCTCGTCTTCTTCGAGTCACCCCACCGCGTCGCGGACACCCTCGCCGACATGGCCGACGCGTTCGGTGCCGACCGCCCCGCTGCCGTCTGCCGCGAACTCACCAAGCTGCACGAGGAGGTCCGGCGCGGGTCGCTCGGTGAGCTCGCCGCCTGGGCGGCGGACGGTGTCCGTGGCGAGATCTGCGTCGTCGTGGCCGGCGCACCGTCCGCCGAGGGTCCGGTCGACCTGGAGGCGGGGGTGCGGTTGGTCCTCGAGCGCGTCGCCGCCGGCGTCCGCATGAGAGAGGCATCGGTGGCGGTCGCGCAGGCCACCGGACTGTCGCGCCGCGACCTCTACGAGGGCGCGCTCGCGGCCCGCTGACGGGAGGCCCGTCCTCCACGTCCGCGCCCGGTCACGCCGGTCTCCACAGGGGTCCCGGGCCACCGTCACCTGATGGGACGCGCCCGTAGGATGGTCCGCATGTCCGACGGCACCGCGTTCTCCATCACGACGCCCATCTTCTACGTCAACGACGTGCCGCACATCGGGCACGCGTACACCGAGGTCGCGGCGGACGTGCTGGCGCGGTGGCACCGGCAGCGTGGCGACGACACCTGGCTGCTGACCGGCACGGACGAGCACGGACAGAAGATCCTGCGGACGGCGTCCTCGCACGACGTCACCCCGCAGGCATGGGCGGACCGTCTCGTGGCCGAGGCCTGGAAGCCCCTGCTCGACACCGTCGACATCCGGAACGACGACTTCATCCGCACCACGGACGACCGGCACGTGCGCGGGGTCACCACGTTCCTGCAGAAGTTGTACGACGACGGCTACATCTACGCCGGCGAGTTCGAGGGCTTCTACTGCGTGGGGTGCGAGGAGTACAAGCAGCCGAGCGACCTCGTCCCCGGCACCGGAGCCTACGAGGGCCAGCAGGTCTGCGCGATCCACTCGATCCCGGTCGAGGTGCTCGCGGAGCGGAACTACTTCTTCCGCATGTCGGACTTCGAGCAGCCGCTGCTCGACCTCTACGCGTCCAACCCCGAGTTCATCCAGCCCGAGAGCGTCCGCAACGAGATCGTGCAGTTCGTCAAGCAGGGCCTGCGCGACCTCTCGATCTCGCGGTCGAGCTTCGACTGGGGCATCACGATCCCATGGGACTCGGACCACGTGCTCTACGTCTGGTTCGACGCCCTGCTCAACTACATCACCGCGCTCGGCTACGGCAGCGACGACGACGAGGCCTTCCGTCGCCTGTGGCCGAGCGTGCACCTGGTGGGCAAGGACATCGCCCGGTTCCACGCCGTGATCTGGCCCGCGATGCTCATGGCCGCCGGGCTCGAGGTCCCGAAGCGCGTGTTCGGCCACGGGTGGCTGCTCGTCGGCGGCGAGAAGATGTCGAAGAGCAAGTTGACCGGCATCGCCCCGTCCGAGATCACGGACACGTTCGGGTCGGACGCCTTCCGGTACTACTTCCTGCGCGCGATCACCTTCGGGCAGGACGGCAACTTCAGCTGGGAGGACATCGCGGCGCGCTACCAGGCCGAGCTCGCGAACGGCTTCGGGAACCTGGCGTCGCGCATCGTCGCGATGCTGGGCCGGTACCACGACGGCGTCGTGCCCGAGCGGGCAGCGCTCACGGACGCCGACCGTGCGATCGACGAGCTCGCGGTCTCGGTGACCGAGCGAGCCGACGCCGCGATCGCCGGGTTCGCCCCGCACGAGGCGATCGCCACCGTCTGGGAGCTCGTCGACGCGCTGAACGGCTACATCACCGAGCAGGAGCCCTGGGCGTTGGCGAAGCAGCCCGACCAGCGTGAGCGTCTGGGCACGGTCCTCACGACGGCACTGCGCGGCCTCGGGACGGTCGGAGTCCTCCTCGCGCCCGTGGTTCCGAAGGCGGCCGATCGACTCTGGGCTGCGATCGGAGCGGGCGGTTCGATCAGCGATCAGCGCATCGACCGCGCGTGGGAGTGGGCGGGCGCCGAACGCGTCGTCCCGCTCGAGGCCGGGCTGTTCCCGCGCATCGAGACCTCGGAGCAGGGCGCAGCGTGAGCTCGTCCGACGCCCACGTCCGCGCGCGGGGGAGCGACGGCGCCCGGCAGAAGCGTGACCTGAGTTATCCGCCGCTGCCCCCGGCGCTCGTCGTGCCCGTGTACGACAACCACACGCACATGGAGATCGCGGACGGGGTCGGTGACGGCGGGGACGGGCCGATCGAGTACCGTGAGCACCTCGACCGCGCCTCGAGCGTCGGGATCCGGGGGGTCGTGCAGGTCGGCACGGACCTCGAGACCTCCCGCTGGTCCGCCGAGATCGCCGCCCGAGAACCGCGCGTCCTCGCGGCGGTGGCGCTCCACCCGAACGAAGCGCCCGAACTCGAGCAGCGGGGCCTCCTCGACGAACACCTCGCGAGCATCGACGCGCTCGCTGCCCTGCCCCGCGTCCGTGCCGTCGGCGAGACCGGGCTCGACTTCTTCCGCACGGGTCCCGAGGGGCGCGACGCCCAGGTGCGCTCGTTCGAGGAACACATCGCGATCGCCAAGCGGCACGGGCTGGCCCTCCAGATCCACGACCGTGACGCTCACGACGACGTCGTCGCCACGCTCGACCGCGTCGGTGCGCCCGAGCGCACCGTCTTCCACTGCTTCTCCGGTGGCCCGGACCTCGCGCGGCTCTGTGCGGAGCGGGGTTGGTACATGTCCTTCGCGGGCACCGTGACGTTCAAGAACGCCGAGGCCCTGCGCGAGGCGCTCCGCGTCGCCCCGCGCGACCGGATCCTGATCGAGACCGACGCGCCGTTCCTGACCCCGGTGCCCTACCGCGGTCGCCCGAACGCGCCGTACCTCGTGCCGCTGACGCTCCGCTCGATGGCCGAGACCATCGGGACCGACCCCTCGATGCTCGCGGCGCAGATCTCGTCGAACACCGAGATCGTGTACGGGCGGTGGGACCACGAGCCCGTCACGGTGAACGAGTGAGCGAGGCTCCCGGCCCGTCCCGTCCCGGCGCGTTGCTCGGCCCCGCCGAGATCCGCGACCTCGCGGGCCGCCTCGACGTCACACCGACCAAGAAGCTGGGCCAGAACTTCGTCCACGACGCCAACACCGTCCGCCGGATCGTGGCCGCCGGTGGTGTGCACGCCGACGCGATCGTCCTCGAGGTCGGTCCCGGGCTCGGGTCGCTGACGCTCGGCCTCACCGAGACCGGCGCCGACGTCCTCGCGGTCGAGATCGATCGGCGCCTGGCGACGCAGCTGCCCGACACGGTCCGGATGCTCCAACCCGAGGCCCGGCTCCGCGTGGTGCACCAGGACGCCCTGACGCTCCGGGCCGGGGACCTGCCGGACGGCGCGCGGCCCACGCACCTCGTGGCGAACCTCCCGTACAACGTCTCCGTTCCCGTGCTCCTGCACCTGCTGCCGACGTTCCCGACCATCGGCCGGGCGCTCGTCATGGTGCAGGCCGAGGTCGGGTACCGGCTCGCCGCGGACCCGGGGTCGAAGGTCTACGGATCGCCGAGCGTCAAGGCGGCCTGGTACGGCTCGTGGCGCATCGCCGGGCAGGTCAGTCGGCAGGTGTTCTGGCCGGTACCGAACGTCGACAGTGTGCTCGTCGGCTTCGAGCGGCATGAGGAACCGGGCGACGAGACGCTCCGGGCCCAGGTCTTCGCCCTCGTCGACGCAGCGTTCCAGCAGCGGCGGAAGATGCTCCGACAGAGCTTGTCCGCACTCCTCGGTGGGAGTGCCGGAGCATCCGACGCCCTCACCGCTGCGGACATCGAGCCGACGCTGCGCGGCGAGCAGCTCACGGTCGACGACTTCACGCGCCTCGGTCGCACGGTGCTCGCCGCCGCGTAGGGCTCAGCCGATCCCTCCGTGGCACCACCCACGAACCGGGTCCGATCTCGACGGCGATGTGGTGCACCACCAGCCGCCGAGGAGTTCTCTGGAACCATGCCGAAGACGAAGCAGCAGGTGTCCGCCAAGCCCATCAGCCCTGAACTCCACGGCCGCATCGACTACGGGTTCACGGCCGCGAACCTGTTCCTGCCGGGCGCGCTGGGCCTCCGTCCGGGGGCACGTCGACTGTTCCGGTTGTTCGGGTTGGTGCAGGGCGGCCTCAACGCGGTGACCGATCAGCCGTCCGCCGCGATCCCCGCCGTCCCGTTCGCGGTGCACGGTGCGATCGAGAAGAACAGTGGGCTGCTCTACGTCCTGCTGCCGCTGATCACCGGCGTGCTCAAGGACCGTCGAGCGCGTCGCTTCTGGTTCCTCAGCGGCATCGCGCTGGTGGTCGTCTACAACCTCACCGACTGGAGCTCGTCGAGCGGTGCGGTGTACCCGCCGAACACCAAGGTCACGCCGGCCAAGAAGGCGAAGGCGGCGAAGAAGCGCCGCTGACCCGACCGCTGTCGATGCGCGCATGTGACGACGGAGCGCGTGTCGAACGACATCGGGATCGTCGCCGCATGCACCCGCATCTGATGTGCGTGCATGTGGTGACGAACCCGTCGGGGAACGACAGCGGGATCGTCGAAACGAGGCGGTTCCGCTGGGCAGAGGCGCCGGCAGGGGTCAGTGGCCCGCGACCAGGGCCCGGATGAGCTCCGCCTGGTTCCCGTTCCGCTCCGCCCAGCGCAAGGGCAGGACGTTCTCGACCAGGACCTCCGCCTCGGCCCCGGCCGCGAGGAGGGCGACGACCTCGTCGAGGAACGCGTCGAGGGGCATGCCGCCGAAGTCGGCGCCGCCGAGCAGGTCCGTGGCGACGGCCGGCGGCACGAGCTCGAGCACCTCGACGCCGGAGTCGGCGAGCTGTGCCCGGAGCGACAGCGTGTACGAGTGCACGGCCGCCTTGGTCGCGCTGTAGGTCGGTGTCGCGGCGAGCGGGGTGAACGCGAGCCCGGACGACACGGTCATGAGCGTCGCGGCCGGCCGCGTGAGCAGGTGCGGCAGGACGGCGTCGACCAGGCGGATCGTGCCGAGCAGGTTGGTGGTGATCGTCGCCTCGGCAGCGGCGATGTGCGCAGGATCACGGAGGTCCTCCGGGCGCATGATCCCCGACATCGTGACGACGGCGTCGAGCGAGGGGTGCCGCTCGACGACGGTCCGCACGGCCGCGGTGATGGAGGCGGGGTCGTCGACGTCGAGCACGACGGTGTCCAGGCGCGGATCGTCCGCCGCGATCTCCTCGAGGAGGGCCCGGCGACGACCGCCGACGACCACGGTGCTGCCCGCGTCGGCGAGGCGTCGTGCGAGCCCGAGGCCGATGCCCGAGGTCGCGCCGGGGATGAAGACGGTGCTGGTGGTGATGTCCATGCCCCGACGATCGCGGAGTCCGGGCCGGCGGGGCAGAGCGCGTCGATCGGGGGATCGGCGATCCCTGGTCGCGGGCGCGCGCGGGTGCGAGGATCACGGGGTGGAACGGGACGGCGTGGACAGGGACGGGCTCGCGGACTTCCTCCGGCGCCGGCGGGAGCGCATCCAGCCCGAGGACGTCGGCCTCGGTGCCGGTCCGCGCCGCCGGACGCCGGGCCTCCGGCGTGACGACGTGGCCGCGCTCGCCGGGATGTCGACGGACTACTACACCCGGCTCGAGCAGCAACGCGGTCCGCAGCCGTCCGAGCAGATGCTCCAGGCGCTCGCCCGGGCCTTGCGGCTGACGGTGGCGGAGCGGGACCACCTGTTCCACCTCGCCGGGCACAACGCCCCGGTGCGCGTGCGGCGTGCCGATCACGTGGCGCCGCCGTTGCTCCGGGTGCTCGACCGCCTCGACGCGGATCCGGCGATCGTCGTGAGCGACCTCGGGGAGACACTCGCCGAGAACCGCCGGGCCGTCGCGCTGCTCGGGGCGACGGTGGGGCTGCCGGGGCCCGAGCGGTACCAGGTGTGGCGGTGGTTCCTCGGTCGGGAGCGCGAGCGCTACGCCCCGGAGGAGCACGAGCGGCAGGCGCGCATCCAGGTCGCCTCGCTCCGGGCCGCGGTGGGTGCGGCCGGCCCGGGTGACCGCCGTGCGCGGGAACTCGTCGCGGGGCTGACCGCCCGGAGCCCGGAGTTCGTGGCGGTGTGGGAGCGACACGAGGTCGCCGAGCGGTTCACGGACCACAAGACCTTCCTGCACCCGGAACTCGGGCGACTCGAGGTCGACTGTCAGGTGCTGCTCACCGAGAACCGGGCGCAGGCGCTCCTGGTGTTCACCGCGGAGCCCGGTACCGAGGCGGCAGACCGGCTGGCGCTGCTCGGCGTGCTCGGCGAGCAGCGGTTCGGCCCGACCCCGTCCGAGGGAACCGAGACCTCCGCCCGGACGGCAACGGGGCAGTCAGCCCCTCCGCGGTTGCCTTCTGTGACGACCGGCGTGGCGCGCGCAGGGGACCGTGCCTAGGCTGTTGCGGTGAGCACTCCCCGTGTGTACGTCATCCACGAGAACCCCGAGTGGTTCCCACCGCTCGCCGCCGCGTTCGAGGCCGAGGGTGTCCCGGTCGAGGAGCTCCTGCTGACGGACGGCTCCATCGACCTCGCCGCCGATCCTGCGCCGGGCGTCTACTGGTCGCGCATGTCCGCGTCGAGCCACACCCGCGGGCACGAGCACAGCAAGGAGTACACGCGCGCCGTCCTCGGCTGGCTCGAGCGTGCCGGCCGCTCGGTCGTCAACGGCAGCCACGTGCTCGAGCTCGAGGTCAGCAAGGTCGCGCAGCACGGCCTGCTCCGGAACGCCGGGTTCGACGTGCCGCGCACGACGGCGGTGTTCGGTCACCGCGACCTCGTCGCCGCCGCCGAGCGCTTCGTCGCCGAGGCGTCGACTCCCGGTGCGCCGTTCATCACGAAGCACAACCAGGGCGGCAAGGGCCTGGGCGTCCGGCGGTTCGACACGGTCGCGGAGTTCGCGGCGTACGTCGAGAGTCCGGAGTTCGAGGAGCCGGTCGACGGCATCACCCTCATCCAGGAGTACCTGGTCGCGCGCGCGCCGTTCATCACCCGCGTCGAGTTCGTCGGCGGTCGGTTCGTCTACGCCGTCCGCGTCGACACGAGCGCCGGGTCGTTCGAGCTCTGCCCGGCCGATGCGTGCGAGGTCCCGCTGCCCGGCCAAGCGGCGCAGCCGCAGAGCGGGCCCGCGCCGACGGGCACGGCGCAGACCGGCCCCGAGCAGACCGGCCCCGAGCAGACGTTCGCGGGAGCGGCGTGCGACGTGCCGACGGCCGGCCAGCCGAGCGCGTTCTCGATCCGCTCCGAGATCACGGCCGAGTCCGAGATCGTCCAGCGGCTCGAGGCGTTCCTGGCCGACCAGCGCATCGGCGTCGCCGGCATCGAGTTCATGGAGACCGTCGACGGTCGGACCGTCGTCTACGACATCAACACGAACACGAACTACAACCCCGCGGTCGAGGAGACGAGCCCCGTGTCGGGGCCCCGCAGCATCGCGCGCTACCTCGGCGCGCTCCTCGCGAGCGAGCAGGCCCTGCTCGCCGTCTGAGCATCGCACCGGCTCCTTCCGTTCGCACCGCCGCATCGCGGTGTTCGAACGGAAGGCACCGGTTCGGCCGCTCCGACCCGCGACCACCGCGACCACCGCGACCCGCGACCACCGCGACCCGCGACCACCGCGACCACCCCGGGAGGCGCGGCGCCGGCCCGACCGGCACCGCGCCTCCCGACCGTCCCACCCCAACGAACCGGAAGAACCACGTGCGATTCGGATACTGGACCCCGCTGTTCGGCGGCTGGCTCCGCAACGTCGAGGACGAGCAGATGCCCGTCACGTTCGACTACGTCAAGCGCCTCGCCCAGCGGGCCGAGCAGATCGGCTTCGACCTGACGCTCGTCCCCGAGCTCAACCTCAACGACATCAAGGGCACGGCCGCGCCGAGCCTCGAGGCATGGGCGCTCGCGGCGGCGATCGCGGCGACGACCGACCGCCTCGAGATCATGGCGGCCATGCGCCCGGGCTACCACCTGCCCGCCGTCACGGCGAAGCAGGCCGCGACGATCGACGACATCTCGAACGGTCGGTTCACGTTCAACGTCGTGAGTGCCTGGTGGGCCGAGGAGGCCAAGCAGTACGGCGGGATCTTCTCGGAGCACGACGACCGGTACCGCCGCACCGCCGAGTTCGTCGAGATCATGAAGGGCATGTGGACGGAGACGCCGTACTCGTTCCACGGGGAGTACTACGACATCGAGAACGCGCACCTCGAGCCGAAGCCCCGCGTGCAGCCGCGCATCTACGCCGGCGGTGAGTCCGAGGCCGGCAAGGCGAGCATCACGCGCTACGCCGACGCCTACGTCACGCACGGCGGCACGGTCGACGAACTCCGCACGAAGATCGACGAGATGAAGCAGCGGCGGGTCGACGCCGGACTGCCGCCGTTCGAGGCGTTCGGCATGGCCGCCTACGCGATCGTCCGTGACACCGAGGCGGAGGCGCAGGCCGAGCTCGCCCGCATCACCGACGTGCAGCACGGGGCCGCGTACGAGTCGTACCAGGACTTCATCTCGAAGTCGCAGCTCGAGCGTGTGCCGAGCCTGGAGGACTACTCCGTGTCGAACCGTGGCCTGCGGCCGGGGTTCGTCGGGACGCCCGAGCAGGTCGCCGAGCGGATCCGGGCGTTCCAGGACGCCGGCGTCGACACGCTCCTGCTGCAGTTCTCGCCACAGCTCGAGGAGATGGAGCGGTTCGGCGAGCAGGTCATCCCGCTCGTGGCCGGCACCACCGCGGGCTGAGGGGCACGACGGCGCCGTGCCACCGCGGTGCCCCTCGGGGTCGCGCGGTGGCCATCGCGACCGATATAGGTTGGGTCCATGACGTCGCTCGCCGCACCGACCCGGGTGCGGACGCGCGCGCCGGGCAAGATCAACGTCTACCTGGCTGTCGGCACGCTGCTGCCGGACGGGTACCACGACGTCGCGACGGCGTACCAGGCCGTGTCGTTGTACGAGGACGTCGTCGCCGAGGCGGCTGACGACTTCACCGTGCGGTTCACCGGTCCCATCGACACGTCGGCGGTCCCGGTGGACGAGACGAACCTGGCACTGCGGGCCGCCCGGCTCGTGGCGGAGCGCGCGGGCTACCGCGGCGGGGTGCACCTGACGATCGAGAAGCAGGTGCCCGTCGCCGGGGGCATGGGCGGCGGTTCCGCGGACGCGGCGGCGACGCTCCTGGCGGTCGACACCCTGTGGGGCACGTCGCTCGGTCGTGACGAACTCCTGCGGCTCGCGGCCGGGCTCGGCGCGGACGTGCCGTTCGCGTTCTCCGGCGGCACCGCGATCGGCACGGGGCGGGGCGACGAGCTCAGCCCGGCCCTGGCGTCGGGGCAGTTCCACTGGGTGCTCGTGCTCTCGGACGAGGGACTCTCGACGCCCGCGGTGTACACCGCCCTCGACGAGCATCGCGACCGCTACCGCGCCGACATCACGCCCGTCCGGGACGCCCCCGTCGTCGAGGCGAACGTGCTGCAGGCGCTCCGGGCGGGCGACGCCGAGCTGCTGGCCGACTGCCTCCACAACGACCTGCAGGCTCCGGCGATGCGGCTGCAACCCACGCTCGCGCGCACGCTCGAACTCGGTGAGCGCGCCGGCGCTCTCGCGGGCATCGTGTCCGGGAGCGGCCCGACCGTCGCGTTCCTGGCCGCGGACTCCGACGCCGCGCTCGACCTGCAGGTCGAGTTGAGTGCCGCCGGGCTGACCGTGGTGCGGGCCACGGGTCCGGTGCACGGCGCGCGCGTCGTACCGCGGTAGCCCGAGCCCGAGCCCGAGCCCGAGCCCGAGCCCGAGCCCGCGCACGAGCCCGAGCCCGCGCACGAGCACGAGCGCGAGCGCGAGCGCGAGCCCGCCGCGCCTCAGTTCCCGGTCACCAACTTGCCCGCGGCGTAGTGGGTCGCGACCTGCTGTGCGGTGAGCACCGTGGTGTACACCGCCGCGTACCGCATGGCACCGTTCACGTACCAGGCGGAGCCGGAACCCACCCAGCTCCCGGACAGGCTGTCGTAGCCGATCCGCCAGTACCCGCCTCCGTCGTCCTCGGCTCCGGTGTACGCACTGTTGCTGGCGACGAGCGTCCCGTCGAGGTAGAGCGCCATGCCGGTGCTCGGACTCTGCGTCGCGACCACCTGGTGCCAGGCCCCGTCCGCGTAGTCGACCCCCGCTGCACTGGTCACGATCTGGTTCCTGCTGCTGTAGGTGGCGAAGGTGACCCCGCCGTCGGTGTTCACGTAGACGGCCCGGTCCTCCAGTCCGGACGTGCCGGTCCGGGCGGTGCCGAATCCGATCAACCGGCCGGCTGCCGTGGCCGTGCGGAACCAGACCTCCTCGCTGTAGGTGGCCGGTGGCGCCGTCTTCGTCGGCATCGACACGTAGCTCGTGGACCCGTCGAGCACGTACGCGCTGCCACCGTCCCTCGGGCAGGCGATGGGCGTCTCGGTGCTCGTGGTCATGCTGCCCTGGTACGTGCCGTCGTTCCCGTGTCCGGACACGTCCCGGGCGGTGGTCGAGCCGGCGTCCTCGGTCAGCGGGTACTGGAACAGCGCCGAGCCGGCGTCGACGGTGAGCGCGTCCGGACAGTGGAAGTACGGCGCCGTCCTCGCGGTGTCCGCGGGGTCCGTGATCGCCGCGGTCCACCCCGAGGTCGTCCCGGGCGCCGCGACACCGACGGCGGCCGCGGCGGCGAGCGCCACCGCGACGAGGGGCCACCGCCGTCGGGGTCGCTCGCGGTGCCGGGGGGTCATGCGTGGAGTCCTCGGGTCCGGCGGTGGCGGCGCGGGCCCGCTTCGTCGCCCGGGAGGCCCACCACGAGTGTCCAGAGCAGCGGTACCGCACACAGGCCCACCGCGACCGCCCATCCCCAGGGCGGCAGGTGCAGCGCGGTCGTCAGGTGGTGGACCGCGTGCGGTGTCGCGATGCCGTGCGCTGGCACGGTGAGGCGCCCGACCTCGCCGGCGACGAGGTCGACGTGCGCGCCGGTCGGGGCGGCGACCCGGACGGGCAGCATCCCGGTGGACACGACGGTCGCCTCCGTGCCGCCCGACACGGTCGCGGTCTGGAGCACCGTGGTCCCGACGAAGGGACGGAGGACGAACGCGACGCCGGAGAGCAGGACGGACACCCCGAGGACGCGGGCAGCCGATCGGTGCGTCGGCCGACGGACGCGGCTCGTCACGAGCCAGAGCGCCACGAGACCGCCGATCAGCAGGGGCAGTGCACGGACGAGCCATCCGACCCCGGGCAGGATCGTCCGGACCACCCCGACCACGTCGGCGGCGCGGAGACGCCAGGGGTCGACGGCGCCGTTCGCGTCACCGCGGGTCGTGATCCGTCCGTCGTCGATCGCGACGATCCGGTGCGTGTACGTCTCGGCGGCGGCGGTCGGCGGGTGGAACGTGACGACGTCGCCGACGCGCAGGTCGGTCGCGGCGGCGGGGCCGGTGAGGACGAGCGTGCCGACGGGCGCGGCCGTGCCCATGGACGGCGTCTCGACGACGAACCACCGACCGCCGGTGGCGTGGAACGCCGCCGCGGCGACGACCATGACAGCGATGATCGCGAGCAGGACGCCGGTGAGCGCTCGCCGTCCGGTCCGACGACGACGGCGAGTGATGGCCCGGAGGCCGTGGACGGCCCTGCTGCCGCGCACCGCCCGGACGCCGTCGGCCGGCCGGACGGCGCGGACGTGCGTCGCGGTCATGGCGGTCGCCTCCACGGATCGGGAGGGGCGGGTCCGGCAGCGGGACCCGCCGCGTCGGACGGGGTGGGGGCTAGCTGGCGTACGACCAGGTCAGCGGGACCATGGCCTGGAGGCCCTGGTAGCTGTTCCCGAGGGTGCTCGGCAGCGAGACGGCGAAGCTGAAGGCCGTGGACGAACCGCCCGGGACGGCGGGGAGCGAGAACGGCGTGGTCGTGCTGCCGAGGGCGGCGAGGGTGCCCGAGAACACCGTGGTGTTCGCGGTCGTGTTCTTGACGACCACCGTCATCTGCGAGCACAGGTCGTTCGCCGTGCCGTTGACGGAGCCGTTCGCGAGCTGCCCGCAGGAGCCCGGGGTGAGGGTGAACGTCCGGGCGGCGGCCGATCCGGTGTTCTTGATCGTCATCGCCGTGGTGACGGTGTCGCCGGGCACCATGGCGGCCCCGCCGAACTGGTCGATCGACGTGCAGGTCGCGGTGTTCGTCGAGACGGAGCCGCCGTCGGTCGAGGTGCACGTCGCCGCGTTCGCGCCGGTCGTGGACTCCTGCATCACGAGGGTGCCGGTGACGGCCGTGTCACCGCTGTTCGTGATCGACGCGACGAACCCCGACAGGGTCCCGGACATCGAGAACGAGAGCAGCACGGCGGCGAGCACCCCGGTGCCGATCGCGAACCACGTGAACCGGACGCGTTTCGGGCTGGTGGGCAGGACGTGGGACAACGGCGGGCTCCTCGGGTCGGATCGGGTCGCTCGCGGTGTACCCCGTCAGGATGGATCGTCGGACGCAGGATCGGGCTGCGGAACGACGCCCGGACGACGACACCGTGCGGCCCCATCAGTCTGAGCGGTTCTCGAGAACTCTGAGGCCCCCAATGCGGGGGACGCGGTTGTACCCCGAACGATACCGACCAGGCGGTTTGCCGCCGGGTCAGTGCCCGGTGCGCTTGTACTCGGACACGATGACGGTGCCGGTGCGCCACGTGCCGGCGACGTGGAACCCACGACGTTCGAGTGTCGCGGTGAGCGCCGGGCGGACGTCGCGGGACGGCGCCCCGAGGAACCACACCGTGTCGATGTCGCCGAGACGGCGGGGCACCGTCGTGGCGACGTCCCCGTTCGTGTCCCAGAGCCGACCGGTGGCGGGGCCGCTCGTGACCGCGGCCAGGTCGGTCATCCCGGCGAAGGCCCGCGGGTAGGCGTCGCGGATGATCTGCGTCGTCGTCGTCGGGTGGTGCCACACGCTGCCGTAGACGACACCCTCGTCCGCATCGGGAGCGAACGAGCGCTGCCGGCTCACGATCGCGGCGGCCTGCGCCCAGTGCGAGTCCTGCTTGGCGTACGGGGTCTTCACGGCCACCGCGGCGGGCACGGCCAGCGCGACGAGCAGACCGACCGCGACGAGGGCGGGGACCCGCGGGCGGATCGACGTCAGGCCGAGGGCGATGAGCACCGCGACGAACGGCAGGCTCAGCGTGGCGTACTTCGGCGAGTACAGGTGCTCCCCGAGGGCCGTCGCGCCGACGAGGAGTGCCGTCGGGACGACGACGACGGGCAGGGTGACCCGGACCGCCTGGGCGCGCAGGGCCTCCCCGGCGGTCCGGGCGGTGGCGCGACGTCGCGCGCCACGCAGACCGAGGACGACGCCGGCCGCCATCGCGACCCAGGCGGCGGTCGCGAACGGGACCGACCCGGGGAACCACGCCGTCGTCGACACCTGGCGCACGGTGCCCGGCCCGATCCCGGCGATCCAGCTCACCTGCTCCGACTGGCCCGTGGCGACGGCCACGAACGGCACGACGGTGACCGCTGCGCAGCCCGCGGCGATCGCCCACGCGCCGAGGACGTGCCGCGGCACGATCGGCACCGGGGCGGAAGCGCGATGCGTCATGGGTGCGGCGCGGGCGGCTCGGAGGTCGGCGAGGCGCGTCCACGCGAGCGCCACGGCGTGGGCGACGACGACGAGCGACAGGTAGACGTTGAACACCACCGCGACCGCGGCGAGGACCCCGTACGCGACCCACCACCGCCGTCCGATGCCGTGCCGCGTGCGTCGCACCGCGGTGAGGCCGACGAGTGTCAGGCCCACCGACAGCGCGGTGATGGTCGCGTAGGGGCGGCCCTCGACGCCGGCCCAGGCGACGCGGGGGAGGAGCAGGAACACGACGCCCGCGACGACGCCGACCCGGCGACCGGCGATCCGACGGCCGAGCGCGACGACGAGCCCGGCGGCGAGCCCGACGGCGAGCGCGCTCGGGAACCGCAGCGTGAACGGGGTGGAGCCGACGAGGCGGAACCAGACGTGCATGCAGGCGTAGTAGAGCCCGTGCACGGCGTCGACGTGGTGCAGTTCGCTCCAGAGCTGCCCCCACGTCCGGGTCGCGCTCGTGACGGTGGCGCCCTCGTCGTACCAGAGGGACGGCACCCAGGCGAAGGCCGCAGCGAGCAGCACGCCGAGCGCCGCGATCGTGAGCTCCGGCGAGCGGGCCGAGGCGATCGACAGCGTGCCGGACAGCCCCCGGACGGACCGCCGGAGGGACGGGACCCGGGTCGGCCGCTGGATGCTGATGGCACCGGTCTGCGGAGAACGCACCGCCCGGACGCTACCCAGCCCCACTGGCAGCGCGCCCGGGTGTTCGCGCGGTCGCCGCTGAGAGTTCACACTCGTGTCTTCGGTGCGACACACATAATGACGGGATGCGTCCGATCGTCGAACCGGCTCCGACCGCCTCCGCCGCCCGTCGGCGTCTCGGCTCGCGGACCTCGCCGCTGCCCGGGGTCGGGGACGAGGGCATCCGTCGCCTCGCCGCCGCACGCGTGCTCGTCATCGGTGCCGGAGGCCTGGGGGCGCCCGTCGTCGCCCTGCTCGCGGGGGCCGGCCTCGCGCGCCTGACGATCGTGGACCCGGACGTCGTCGACCCGTCGAACCTCGCGCGGCAGACGCTGTTCACGGCCGCCGACGTCGGCCGACCGAAGGCACGTGTCGCGGCGGAGCGGGCGAGCGCCGTCGACCCCGAGGCCGAGGTGGTCGCCGTCGTCGCCGGGTTCGCCCCCGAGATCGTCCCGGGACACGACGTCGTGGTGGACGCGGCCGACAGCGTCCTCGTGACACGGGCGGCGTCCGACGCCTGCGCCGCAGCCGGCGTCCCGTTCGTGTGGGGCAGTGCCCTCGGCTCGGACGGCCAGGTGTCCGTGTTCTGGGACGCCGCTCCGGACGGTGCCGCAGTCGACTTCCACGACCTGCACCCCGACCCGTTCGACGACGACGGCTCGTGTGCGCTCGACGGGGTCGTCCCCGCGCTCTGCGGCGTGGTCGGGTCGGTCATGGCGGGCCAGGTGTTCACGCTCGTCACCGGCGTCGGCGACCCCCTGCTCGGCCGCGTCGTGACGGTCGACGCGCGCACGTGGCGCACCGTGGAGAGTCCGCTGCGTCGTGGCCCGGCGTCGCGACGTCCGCCGGCCCTCCCGACCCTGCCGTCGGAGCCGGTCCGTCGGATCGCGCCCGCCGCCCTGGAGGCCCGGCTCGCCCTGCGGACGCAGGGTCGCGACGCCTTCGTGCTCGTGGACGTCCGCACGGACGCCGAGCTCGACGCCACGGGCGTCGTCCCCGGCGCGGTGCGGCCGGACGCCGTGCCCGCCGGCGCCGAGGTCGTCGTGTACTGCGCCCGAGGCCCGCGCGCGGACGCGTGGGCCACGGCGAACGGCGACGGTCGGACCGTGACCGTGCTCGACGGCGGCATGACCGCATGGCTGGCCGAGGCGCGGCCGACCGCCGAGCGTCCCGGCAGGGGGTAGTGGCGGGCGTGCTGCTCACGGGTAGGGGATGACCGCCTCGACGATGGTCTGCCTGAGCTCGCCCGCCGAGCACGCCGTGCCGTCGCCGGCGCCACTGCCGCCGCGGATGAAGAGCGCCGTCCTGCTGCCCGGCGGGTAGACGCGGATACCGTCGATGTGCACGGGCTTGCACGTCGCCGGATCGAAGGCGGCAGCGACCTCGATGATGATGTAGGCCTGGGCGGCGCGGCCGTGTTGGAGCGTGACCGTGGGGTGTTGCACGTCCCGGTCCAGGGTCGCGGCGGGACCGATCTGCGTGCCGTTGCCGTCACCCACGTAGGACACGCCGGGCCAGCCCTGCAGCGTGCAGGTCGTGGGGCTCGTGTTCGTCAGGATGATGGCGAGCTGCTCCTTGGACATCCCGCCGCCGCTCCCCGGGGGGTTCCCGCCCTGTTCGCCGAGTCGTGCGGACAACTGTGCGGTCGTGCACATCCCGGAGCGCGTTCCCGGTCCCGCGGCGGCCCCCGCGCCCGGTGCCGGGGTCGATGCCGCGTTCGCGGCGGGCGCGGACGGGGCGCCCGCGGCGGACGGCGCAGCGCTCGGGGTGGCCGGCGGACGGCTCGGCGTCCGTGTCGCCGTCGTCTGCGTCGCCGAGGCGGTGCGGGTGACGGCGGGGTGCGGCGCGGCGTCGGAGTGCGGGGCGGCGCAGCCCGTCAGGGTGAGCCCGACGAGCGCGGCCGTCGTCGAGACGACCAGGAGGCGGTGCCGTGGATCGGAGCGGTTCATGCCTCCACTGTGCCGCGCCGACCGTGAGGCCGAGATGAGACCGTCCCCGGCCGGTCTCACGACTTCCTCATCTCGGTCCTGCGAAGGTGTCGCTCGGAGTCGGAGGGACGTGGACGTGCGGTTGCTGCTGCTGGAGGACGATCTCGACCTGGCCGCCCGGATCCTCGACGGACTCCGGCGGGCCGGGTTCGCGACCGACCACGTGACCGACCTCGCCGCCGCCGACGAAGCCGTCGCGGTGACGGCGTACGACGGCCTCGTGCTCGACCGCACGGTCCCCGACGGTGACTCGCTCACGTTCCTCCGCGCGTTGCGGCGCGCGGGCGACACCGTCCCCGTGCTCGTGCTGACGGCGCGCGACACCGTGGAGGACCGCGTCGACGGGTTCCACGAGGGCGCGGACGACTACCTCGTCAAGCCCTTCGCCTTCGCCGAGCTCGAGGTCCGTCTGCGGGCCCTGACCCGGCGCGGGGCGGCGCTCCGCGTCCCCGTCCTCCGTGCCGGTCCGGTCGTCATGGACGTGCCCCGGCACGAGGTCACGCACGACGGCGTCCTCCTGAGTCTGACGCCCAAGGAGTTCGGGGTCCTCGAGATGCTCCTCACCGCCGACGGCGCCGTGCTGTCCCGGAGCGCGCTGTTCGAGGGGTGCTGGGACGAGCGCAGCGATCCGCTGTCGAACGTCGTGGACGTCGTGATCGCGCAACTCCGGCGGCGGCTCGGCGAGCCGGACCTGATCGAGACCGTCCGCGGCGTCGGCTACCGGATCCGATCATGAGGACGCGCGAGGTCGCGATCGGGTCCCGACCGAGCCCGGCGGCCCGGCGGCGGCTCGAGCGGATCCGCTGGAGCATGACCCTGTTCTTCGCGCTGACGACCGCGGCCTGCATGGTGGCGCTCGCGGTGTTCTTCGCCGCGACGGACGCCGCCGCGCGCCATCGGGTCGACGACGGCCTCCGCACCCAGGCCCGCCTGGTGTCCGAGGGTGTCACGCACGACGGCCGGTACTTCAGCTTCGCGACGGGGACGACGCCCGCGTCGGGCGCCGGCTTCGCCGCGATCGGGACGATGCCGGCGGGGTTCGTGGACGCGCGGGGCATCGAGTACGCCTCGCCGCGGCAGTCGTCCCTGCCGTCCTCGGCGGTGATCAGCGCGATGTACGCCGGCATGCGGCGCGCGCACGCGTCGGTCTTCCAGACGGTGTCCGGGCGGAACGGGGTCGCGATGCGGTGGGTGGCGCGGCCACTCGACCCATCGGACGTCGCGATGACGATGGTGGGTGCGCCGGCCGCGGCGCCGTTCAGCCGTCGGACACTCGTGCTGGGGCTCGTCCTCGCGGTCGCCGTGCTGGTGCTCCTGGGGACCGTCACCGGGCACGTGCTCTCCGGTCGCGCGATGCGTCCCGCCGTGCGGCAGGTGGAACGGCAGGAGCAGTTCCTCCGCGAGGCCGCGCACGAACTGCGCACGCCGCTCGCGACGCTCGGCCTCATCGCGGAGTCGGGCATCCGGCATCCGGACACCGCCGACCAGGCGCTCCGGGACCTCCAGGGTCGGCTGGAGCGGATGACCGGCGTGGTGACCAGCCTGCTCGCGCGAGCGCGGTCCGAGTCCGGTGGCGAGATCGACCAGCGGCTGCTCCGACTCGACCAGCTCGTCGAGGTCACGGTCGACGAACTCGACCGTGGCGCCCTCGTGTCCGTGGATGCCGTGCCGACCGTGGTCCGGGGCAACGCGGACCTCGTCGAACACGCCGTCCGGAACCTCGTCGAGAACGCGATCCGGCACACGGACGGCCCGGTGCGCATCACCGTGCGGGACCGGTGCTTCGCGGTCGCCGACTCGGGCAGCGGCGTGCCGGAACGCCTCGCCGGGCGGGCCGACGGCATCGACCCCGGTGTCGTCGGCGGACCCGGGGTCGGCACCGGCACCGGGCTCTCCATCGTCCGGTGGGTCGCCGACCTGCACCACGCGACGCTGCGGTTCGAGGGGCGGCCCGGAGGCGGGCTCGTGGTCAGCCTCGAGTTCCCTACCGGCGACACGCGCTGAGCATCGGGGCGGTACCTGCGCCTAGGATCGCAGCATCATGACGCAACTGCGGATCCGCGACGCTGCCACGTACCTCGGCGTGAGCGACGACACCGTCCGACGACTCGTCGACGGCGGGACGTTCACCCGCGCCACGGACGACGCGGGCCGTGCTGTCGTCGACGGCCGCGAACTCGCCCGGTACGCCAAGGAGCGCAGCACGGCCCTCGCCGACCCCGCGTCGGGGGTGCAGAGCTCCGCCCGCAACCGGTTCGTCGGGATCGTCACCGACGTCGTCGCCGACCGCGTGATGGCGCAGGTCGAGCTCCAGTGCGGCCCGCACCGCGTCGTCTCGCTCATGAGCGCCGAGGCGGTGCGCGACCTCGGCCTCGAGGTCGGGTCCGTCGCCGTCGCGTCCGTCAAGGCGACCATGGTCGTCGTCGAAGCCCCGATCGCGCCGGTGTCCGACGCGGACGGGCCCGCCCGGGAGGAACCCGCATGACCCGTCCGTCGTCCCGCCTCCGTCCCGTGGCGGCCGCCGCGCTCGCCCTCGTCGGCACGCTCGCCCTCGCCGCCTGTTCCTCCGGCGGAGGATCCGGATCGGCCACCCCCGCCGCCAGCGCCTCGTCCAGCGCCGGCCCCACCGGCACGCTCACCGTGTACGCGGCCGCGTCGCTGCAGCAGACCTTCACGACGCTCGGCAAGCGGTACGAGGCCGCCCACCCCGGCGCCCACGTCACGTTCTCGTTCGGTGGGTCGAGCGACCTCGTCAGCCAGATCCAGGCGGGCGCGCCCGCGGACGTGTTCGCATCCGCCGACGAGACGACCATGGGGACCTTGAAGAGCGGCGGCATGATCGCCGGGGCGAGCCACGACTTCGCGACGAACGTGCTCGAGATCGCGACCGCCCCGGGCAACCCGAAGCAGGTGTCCTCGTTCTCCGACCTGGCGAGCTCGTCCCTCCAGGTCGTCGTCTGTGCGACGCCCGTGCCGTGCGGCGCAGCGACGGCGAAGGTCGAGTCCGCGACCGGCGTCACCCTGCACCCCGTCAGCGAGGAGCAGTCCGTGACCGACGTGCTCGGCAAGGTGGAGGCCGGGCAGGCCGACGCCGGCGTCGTCTACACGACCGACGTCCGGGCGGCGGGGTCGAAGGTGCACGGCGTCCCGTTCAGCGCGAGCGCGAAGGCCGTGAACACCTACCCGATCGGCGTCGTCCAGGGCACCGCGCACAAGGCCCTCGCCGCGTCGTTCGTCAGCTACGTCCGCTCGACCGCGGGCGAGCGGGTGCTGCGGGACGCGGGGTTCGGCAAGCCGTGACCGACGGGCTGCCGCGGCGTGCCGGGACCCCTCGCGCCGCCGTCCCCTGGTGGCTCCCGGTCCCCGCCGTGGTGGGCGGCCTGTTCGTGATCGTCCCCGTCGTCGCGATGACGGGATCGGTCGACTGGTCGACGTTCGGCCACCTCGTCACGACGCCCGCGTCGCTGACCGCGCTCGGGCTGAGCCTCGGCACCGCGCTCGCCGCGACCGGCGCCGCGTTCCTGCTCGGGTTCCCGCTCGCCGTGCTGTTCGCCCGGTCCGACGCGCGATGGGTCGGGGTCCTCCGCGCGGTCGTGCTGCTGCCGCTCGTGCTCCCACCCGTCGTCGGTGGGCTCGCGCTCCTCGCGGCGTACGGCCGGATCGGCCCCGTCGGCGGGTTCCTCGCCGCACACGGCGTCCGGATCGCGTTCACCACGATCGCGGTCGTCATCGCGCAGACGTTCGTCGCGATGCCGTTCCTCGTCACCGCGATCGAGGGAGCGCTCCGAGCGGGTGACGGACGGGCCGAGGCGGTCGCCGCGACGCTCGGGGCCGGCCCCACGCGGGTGCTCGTCACGATCACCGCGCCACGGGCGGTGCCGGGCATCCTGTCCGGCCTCGTCCTGTGCTTCGCGCGGGCACTCGGGGAGTTCGGCGCCACGCTCACGTTCGCGGGCAGCCTGCAGGGCGTGACGCGCACGTTGCCGCTCGAGATCTACCTGCAGCGCGAGATCGACCCCGACACGGCGGTCGCCCTGGCACTCGTGCTCGTCGCCGTGGCGATCGTCGTCATCGGAGCGTCGTCCCTGCTCGTTCGTCGGGCCATCGCGTGACCGCCACGGTCCTCCGGTTCGGCGTGACGGCACGGGACGTCGTGGTCGACCTGACCATCGCGCCAGGCGAGGTCGTCGCGCTCGTCGGCCCGAACGGCGCCGGCAAGTCGACGGTCGTCGGGGTCGCCGCGGGACTCGTCCGCGCTGACGCCGGTGAGGTCCTGATCGCCGGGCAGCCCGTCGTCCGCGGGCGTCGCTCCCTGGTCCCCGTGCACCGCCGCGGCGTCGGGCTCGTCGGCCAGGACCCCGTGCTGTTCCCGCACCGCTCCGTGCTCGAGAACGTCGCGTACGGGCCCCGAGCCACGCGCCTCGGCCGACGCGCCGCACACGGACGCGCGCTCGCCGCACTGACGACGGTCGGGGCCGAGCACCTCGCCACCCGCTGGCCGTCGTCCCTCTCCGGCGGCCAGGCCCAGCGGGTCGCGGTGGCCCGCGCGCTCGCCACCACACCCCACCTGCTCCTGCTCGACGAGCCGACGTCCGCGCTCGACGTGGAGGCGCAACGCGAGGTCCGCCAGGCGCTCGCCGCCGTCGTCCGGAGCGGAGGCGCGGCCGGTGCGGTCGGTGCGGCCGTGCTGCTCGTCACGCACGACCCGCTCGAGGCGATGGCGCTCGCGGACCGCGTCGTCGTCCTCGAGCGCGGCCGTGTCGTCGAGGACGGACCCGTCGAGCGGGTGCTCCGACGCCCGACCTCCGCGTTCGGCGCCGCGTTCTCAGGCCTGACCCCGGTCCACGGACATGCCGTGGTCGGCGGGATCCGGCTCGCGGGAGGCGAGGTCCTGCACGCCGACGCGGTCGATGCCGGACCCGGAGCGGCGGCGCTCGCCGTCTACCATCCCACCGCCGCGCGGCTCGGGAGGCCCGGTGAGGTCCGGACCGGTCCGCCGTCCGGCATCGTCCGGCGCGTCGATCGGATCGAGCCGCGCGACGGGCTCGTCCGCGTGGTCGCGGGGGAGTTCGTCGTGGACGCCACCGTGGCGGCCGTCGCTGCGTCCGCGGTGCGGGTCGGGGCGGAGGTGACCGTGGGCCTCCCGGCCGACGAGGTCACGGTGTTCCCGTCGTCGCCGGGGAGGTGACGGTCGGACGGGTCGCCCCGTCCGGCGACCACGGGCACCGCCACGCGCCTGACGTCAGCCGGCCATCGACGCGAGCTGGGCGTAGAAGACCGCCGGGTCGCCGGCGAGCGACGCCTTCACCATCGCGCTCCAGTCGTCGACGACGACCTCGATCGAGCCGGCGGCGAGTCCGTCGAGGGAGGCCCGCGGCACGTCCCGCGGATCGATCATGGGGCCGTCGTACCCGGACATGATGTCGGTGTCGGCGGCGCCGAGGTGGACGCCCTGCACCAACGTGCCCTGGTCGGCGAGTTCGAGGCGGATGCCGTTCGTCATGTTCCACTCGGCGGCCTTCGCGGCGCCGTAGGCACCGGAGGCAGGGCCGAACGCGAACCAGGACAGCGCGGACAGGACGTTCACGATCGCACCGCCCCCGTTCGCGGCCAGGACCGGGGCGAACGCACGGACGACGTCGAGGGTGCCCCAGAAGTGCGTGTCCATCTCGCGGTGGATCTCGGCGAGGTCGCCGGTCACCAGGCTCGCGCCGGTCGAGATGCCCGCGTTGTTGACGAGCAGCGTCACGTCCCGGGCGGCGGCCGCGGCGGCGATGACCGAGGCGTGGTCGGTGAGGTCGAGGTGCAGGGGGACGACCCGCGGGTCGTCGACCTCGAGCGCCTCGATGCGTCGTGCGGTCGCGTAGACGGTGCTCACGCCGCGGTCGAGCAGCTCGAGGACGAACTGGCGGCCGATGCCGCGGTTCGCTCCGGTCACGAGGGCGGTCTGTCCGGTGATGTCCATGCTGGTTCCTCCATCTGGTGGCGGGCTCGATCGGCACCGCCGGAGCTACGCTAGGAGTTGACGTCGACGTCAAGGGCAAGTGGCGACCGCCATCCGCCCACCAGTGGTGTCCGAGGAAGGGGCGTCCGATGCGCATCGGCGAGGTCGCACGGCGAGCAGGGGTCAGCCCGAGGGCGCTCCGTTACTACGAGGAGCAGGGGCTGCTCGCGTCGATCCGCACGGCGAGCGGCCAGCGCGTCTACGCGGAGTCCGCCGTCGAGCGGGTGCAGCTGATCCAGCAGTTCTTCGCCGCGGGGCTGTCGAGCCGGACGGTGCTGCAGCTGCTGCCGTGCGTCGACAGCGGGGCGTCGTCGCCCGAGGCGTTCGCCCTGCTCGAGTCGGAGCGCAACCGGATCACCGAGGCCATGGCGTCCCTCGGCGCGGCGCGCGACGCGCTCGACCGGATGATCGACATCGCGTACCACCCGACGCCCGAGCACTGCCCCGCGCTCCGTGAGCGGTCCGAGGAGTCCGAGGAGTCCGAGAGCGTCAGCCCCCGGCGAACGGCGGCATGACGTCGACGAGCCCCACGCCGACGAGGGGCGTCGCGGCGTCCTTCGTCGAGATGCCGTCGACGAGGTAGGAGCAGCGACCCCGCAGGGCGGCCCAGCGCTCGGCGTCCTCGACCGGGACTGCGTCGAGCGCGGCACCGAGGGTGCGGGCGTCGACGTCGAACGCGTCGCGCCCGACCGCCGCGCGTGCCGCCGCGAAGAACCGGATGCGCGTCACGCTCATCCGCCGATCGCGCTCATCGAGCGGGCCGGCTGCACGAAGTCCGCGCGGTCGACGCCGTGGTCCCGCGGCTTGGCCCACATCGCCCGCTGCCAGATGGCGACGACCTCGTCGTCGTCGGCGCCCGCACGCATCGCGGTGAGGACGTCGGTCTCCTCGTCCGAGAACAGGCAGCTCCGGACCTTGCCGTCGGCCGTCAACCGCGTCCGGGTGCAGTCGGCGCAGAACGACTCCGTCACGCTGGCGATGATCCCCACCGTACCGAGGTGCCGTCCGGCGCTGCCCGCCGCGCTGCGCTCCGCGACGTCGTAGCGCTCGGCCGGCGCACCGTCCCGCGGTGCGGCGTGCGGCGTCAGGACGACGTGCTCGGCGAGGAGCTCCCGGACCTCGGCGGCGGTGACCATCTCGGCGCGGTCCCACGTGTGCCCAGCGTCGAGGGGCATCTGTTCGATGAACCGGAGTTCGTACCCGCGCTCCAGACACCAGGCGAGCAGGTCGGCGGCGTGGGTGTCGTTCACCCCGCGGAGGAGCACCGCGTTCACCTTCATCCGCAGCCCGGCGGCGTCCGCGGCGGCGATGCCCTCGAGCACCCGCGCGAGGAACGGCCGCCGGGTCACCGTCGTGAAGGTCTCGGGGTCGATCGTGTCGAGCGAGACGTTGATGCGGTCGAGGCCGGCGTCGGCGAGGGCCTGGGCGCGCGAGGCCAAGCCGATCGCGTTCGTCGTCAGGGACAGCTCGGGACAGTCGGGCAGCGCCGCGCATCGAGCGACCACGTCGACGAGGTCCGCCCGGAGCAGGGGCTCGCCGCCCGTGAACCGCACCTTGCGCACGCCGAGTCGTGTGGCCCCGAGGCCGACGAGCCGGGCGATCTCCGCCGCCGTCATGATCGCGTCGCTCGGCGAGACCGGGAGGCCCGCGGCCGGCATGCAGTACGTGCACCGCAGGTTGCACCGCTCGGTCAGCGACACCCGCAGGTCGATCGCACGCCGACCGAAGCGGTCGACGAGACCGGTGTGCGGCATCCCCAGCATGACCATGACGTCAGCCTACGTCGCGGTCCCGGCGGCGCTGTCCCAGCCGCGACGGCCAGGAGGCCCGGCCCTGCGCTGCGTGCGCGGGGCCGGGCCTCCTGGGCGACCGCCCGACCAGGTGGGTCGGAGCGGGTCAGCGTGTCAGCGTCCGGACGTGTGGGACTCCCAGACCGCCTTCGTGCCCTTGTAGAGCACGAGGTTGCCGTCGTCCTGCATCACCAGTCGCGTCGCGCCGGACTTGCTCGACTTCGTCGACCACAGCGCGGACCCGGCGCTGTTGTAGAGCACCGTGTTCTGGTCGGCCTGGAGGGTCAGCGTGGTGCCGCCCTTCTTCGACGTCTGGGACGCCCAGGTCGCCTTGCCGCTGCTGTAGACCACGACATTGCCGTCCGCCTGCACGATGAACTGCTTCTTGCCGTTCTGGGACAGCAGGTACTGGCCGGCGGTGAGCGTCGAGGTCGGCGTCATCGTGTCGGCACCCGGACGGTTCGTGTGCCAGTACAGCGTGCTGCCGTTCTCGAGCCGCAGGTCCCCGTTGTCCTCCATGGTGAGCTTGTTCGCCGGCTTGTTCGAGGTGTGGCTCTCCCAGATCGCCTTGCTCCCCAGGTACACGACGAGGTTGCCGTCGGCCTGCATCTTCAGGTAGGCGCCGGGCTTGCCGCTCGTGCGGCTGGACCACAGGGCGCGGTTCATGCCGTAGACGACGAGGTTGCCGTCGGCCTGCATGCTCAGCGTGTACTGCTTGTTCGCCGACGTGATGCCCTGCCCGCCGTTCAGCTGCGCACCCGCGCTGAGGGAGCTGCCGACCGTGGTCACGGCCGGGATCGCCGGAGCGGAGCCACCGCCACCCGACGCGAACTGCCGCAGCTGGGCGAGCGTGCCGTTGTAGACGTCCTGGTCGCCGGCGAACACGCCGGCGTCGGCGTACTGCCACATGGCGTACTTCGTCCAGCTCGCGGGGAGCGTCCCCGCCCCGGACGACAGGCTGCTCGGGTAGCGGGCGATGAACAGCGGGCTGCCGCTGAACGCCGCGCTGTTGCCCGTGCACGTCTTCCACCAGTCGGTGGTCGAGTAGATCGCCGGCAGGACGCCGGTCTTCGCCTTGATCGTGTTCGAGAAGTCCCGGATCCACGACACCATCGCCGAGGCGCTCAGGCCGTAGCAGGTGTTCGTGCCGTCGGTGCCGGTGTAGGGGTCGTACTCGATGTCGAGCAGCGGGGGCAACGTCCGGCCGTCCGCGCTCCAGCCGCCGCCGTGCGCCGCGAAGTAGGTGGCCTGCGTCGCGCCGCTCGACTTGTTCGGAACCGCGAAGTGGTACGCCCCGCGGATGAGTCCGGCGTTCGTGGCGCTGGTCCACTGCGACGCGAACTGGCTGCTCGTGTAGGAGGTCGACTCGGACGCCTTGATGTACACGAACCGCGCACCCTTGTTGTAGGCGGACGACCAGTTGATGCTGCTGTTCGTCTGCCACGCGCTGATGTCGAACCCGTCGGTGCCCGGGACCGCCGACGAGTTCGCCGCATTCGCGTGCATGAGGCCGCCGGACACGTTCGCGCCGGTGTTCGCCGCGATCGTCGAGCCCATCGTGTGGTTGCCCGCGGCGTTCATCTCGGCGAGCGACGGGTCGCCGTCACCCGTGGCCGACCCGTCGGCGCTCGCGGGCGCCGTGGCGCTGGCGGAGGCGGTGGCGCCGGCGGTCGCGGCGGCGCTCGGCGACGCCGACGCGCTCGCGGACGGCGTCGCCGGCACGGCGGCCGTCGCCGAGGCGGACGGCGTCGCCGCCGTGTCCGCGGTGGTGGTCGTGGTGGTGGCGCTGGTGCTCGTGGTGGCCGTGCTGGTGGCTGCCGCCGCACTGGTGACGGTCAGCAGCGGGCCGCCGAGGACGACGGCCGTGCAGGCTGCCGCGGCAGCGACAACCCCTGAGAATTTGCTGGGTCGCAAGTCGGAACTCCCTGATCATGGGCGGTTCCCTCTGCCGCCCCAACGGTCCGGATGAGCCTAAACGAGCCGGTCCGGATCCGAACCCCCCGGAACGGGGGCGTGGCGTTCGGGGGACAAACGGGCGCGCCAGCGTACCCAGTCCGAACGCGGTGTCCGCACCAGCGTTCCGACGAGCACGAGCGCCGCCGCCGCCGCGAGGGTCCACCGGAACGTGTCGACCGACGGGTGCAGTTGCCGGACCGTGATCGCGAGTCCGACCGCGAGCCACTCCCACCGCCCGGACAGCACGACGAACGGCACGAGGAGCAGCGCGTACCAGGGGTAGCGGGGGCTCACGGCGAGCAGGGTCACCCCGATCACGAGCACCTCGCCGCTCCACGGCCGGGCGGGATCGGCGACGCGCCAGGCGACGACCGCTGCCAGGAGCACGACCACGCCGACGACGACGATCGCCGCGTTCCCGTGGGCGACCAGCGACACGAGGGCGAACCGGGAGCCGTCGTCGTACCCCTCCTCGGACAGGTACCCGGGCAGGTAGCCGAGCACGCGGAGGCCCGTGGTCGCCACGTACGGCACGTACAGCACCGCGAACACCGCGACCCCGACGAGCAGCGCCCACCACGAGCGGCGGCGTCCGAGGAGGGCCGGGTACGCGATCGCGGGGATGAGCTTCGTGCTCGTCGCCGCACCGAGCGCGATCCCGCCCCACACCGGACGGCCGAACGCGACGAGCACCGCGCCGATCGTGACGAGCGCGGCGCCGAGGACGTCGACGTGCGAGTTCGTCACCGCCTCGGACGCGACCAGCGGGCACCACGCCCACAGGGCCGCCCAGCGGAGGTCGGCGCGGGCGCGCCGCAGCACGAGGAGCAGGCCGACGGTGACCCCGAGCGACACGGCGAGGCCCGCGACCTGCATCGGCCAGTACGTCGCCGTCACGGGCACCAGGCTGCGGACCAGGGCGAACCAGAGCTCGGCCATGGGCGGGTAGATCGTCGGTACCGCGGGCCGGTTGATCGGCGTGCAGAGGCGCGCGTCCGTGGCGGTGTCGTGGGCGGTCTGGATGCGGTCCCCCGGGCAGTACGTGGGGCCGGTCGGGCTCTGCACCACGTGCGGGGTCGGGTGCCCGAAGAGCCAGTCCGGCCGGATGCCCGCGAGCACGTGGGACGACGGCGTGTGCGCGTAGGGCGACAGACCGTGCAGCTGCACGATGCCGTCCCACGCGTACCGCGCGCTGTCCGAGCTCGTGTCCGGCGGCCCGGCCAACGCCGCGACCCCGACGACCACGGCGCCGCCCAGGACGACCGCCGCCACCGCGCGCCGCGGCACCGCGCGGAGCAGCAGGACACCCAGCACGAAGACCGCCCAAGCGATGCAGGTCCACGTGACGAATGGAGTGCGATGACCCGGACGGAGGAACCCCAGATGCGTGATGCCCCAGGCGATGACGCCCGCGAGCACGAGCACGGTGACCGCGGCCGGGAGCGTGGCGAGCACGGCGCCGAGGCGGATGGGACGCTCAGTGCTCGTGCGGCGCGGGGCTCGGGGCATGGTGCGACGAGCGTAGTGGCACCCGTCGGCATCACATCCGGCGGTTCCACCGTGACCGGCCCGGAGGGGATGCCAGGATGAACGCCGTGCGTCGGCTGCTCCGTGACCTCCGCCGCGGCCTGGCGTCGCCGAACCGCAACGCCCGGTCCGCGGTCGTGCTCGGGCGCCTGCTCGGCATCGCGTTCCTCGTGTGCTTCGCGACCGGACTGTGGAGCCACTTCCTGCAGGACCCGCTGCCCTGGATGACGTTCCCCACGCGGCCGGCCCGGCTCTACCAGTTCACGCAGGGCCTCCACATCACGACCGGCATCGCGATCATCCCGCTCCTGTTCGCCAAGCTGAACACGGTCATGCCGGCGCTCGTGCAGGACCCCCCGCTCCGTGGGCCGCTGCACCTGCTGGAACGCGCCTCCATCACGGTCTTCGTGTCGGCGGCGGTCGTCCAGGTGCTCACCGGACTCGTCAACACGTACCAGTGGTACCCGTGGCCGTTCTCGTTCCGGCAGACGCACTACGCGCTGTCGTACGTGCTCATCGGCTCGCTCGCGATCCACATCGGCGCGAAGCTCCCGCTCATCGTCCGGTACTGGCGTGCGCGGGACTCCTACGACGCCGAGGGCCGGTTCGTCGTCGACCCCGCCGTGCGCAGCGAGCTCGTGCCCGATCCGGTGCCCGCGGGCGACGGTGCCGCCCCGGCTCGCGCGGGCTCCGGCCGGGAGGCCCGGCAGTCGCCCGCCGCGCCGACCCGCGGGGTCACGGGCCGACTCCTCCGGTGGATCGACGCGGACCCCGGAGGTCCGCGAGGCCGCGCGGGGGACGGCGACCAGCCTCCGGCCGCATCGCAGGACGGACGCCGGCAGCGCCTGGCGCGCCGCGGGTTCTTCACCGCCGTCGGTGGCGCGGTGGCCGCGGTCGTCGTCCTCACGGTCGGGCAGTCCTCCCGCCTGGGCGAACCGTTCACCCTCTTCGCGCCGCGGCAGCGTGGGCTCGGCCCGGCCGGCCTGCCCGTGAACCGCACCGCCCACGCCGCCGGGGTGACCGAGACCGCCCGCGCGGGGGACTGGGGGCTCACGGTGTCCGCGAACGGCGTCCGCAAGCGCTTCTCGCGGGCGGACCTGCGGGCCATGGACCTCGTCACGGTCGAGCTGCCGATCGCCTGCGTCGAGGGATGGAGCCAGATGGCGACCTGGCGCGGCGTCCGCATCCGCGACCTCGTCCGGGCCGTCGGGGCCCCGGCGGCCAGCACGCTGCGGGTCACGAGCCTCGAGCGACACGGCGGGTACCGCGTGATGGAGATGGGCGCGGAGTACGCCGCCGATCCCACGACGCTCGTCGCGCTCGAGGTCAACGGCGCGGACCTCCCGCTCGACCACGGCTACCCGGCACGGATCATCGCGCCCGGCCGGCCCGGGGTGCTCCAGACGAAGTGGCTCTCGAGCATCGAGGTGACCTCGTGAGCACCGCGCCCACCACCGCTCGGGGCGTCCGGATCGCCCGGCTCGTGCTCGTGCTCGTCGGGGTGGCGGTCCTCGCGTTCGGCTCCTGGACGCTCGGCTCGGTCGAGCGGCCGCACAAGGCGGTCGGGCTCCTGTGGTGGCTCATCGGCGCCGTGGTGCTCCACGACGGGGTGCTCTCGCCGTTCGTCGTGCTGGTCGGGGTGCTGCTGCGGAAGGCCGGGCGACGTCTGCCCGGGTGGACGCTCGTCGTCGTGCAGGTCGCCGTCGTCGTCGGAGCGGTGCTCGCCCTCGTGGTGCTGCCCGAGATCCAGGCGACGCACCACGAGAAGAACCCGACCGTGGTGCCGTTCGACTACACCCTCCGGCTCGTGCTCGCCGAGGTCGTGCTCGGGGTCGTGGCGGTCGGCGCGGTCGCGGTGGGCCTGCGCGGCACCCGGCGCCGCCGCGTCGGCGGGGTCGGTGCCTCCGGCCCTGCCGGCGCCTCCGGCCCTTCGGGCCCGGCCGGCCCTGCCGGCGCCTCCGGCCCTTCGGGCCCGGCCGGCCCCGGCCTCCCCTGACCGCGAGATCGCAGTCGTTGCTGCTCTGGGTACCTCCAGAACGGCAACGACTGCGATCTCGCGGAAGGGGACGGAAGGGGACGGAAGGGGACGGAAG
>NZ_QKTU01000015.1 GCF_003234565.1 Curtobacterium sp. MCBD17_013
GGGGCCGGAGCTGCCGGGCGGGGCGCAGGTACCGCGGGAGCGGGCGCCGCCGGGGCCGGAGCCGGTGCTGCGGGGCGGGCCACGGGCTGGACCGCGGTGCCGACGCCGTCGACCACACCGCTGACGGTGTTCCCCACGGCGCCGAGCAGGGAGTGCGACGAGGTCGTGCCCGGGGTCGTCTCGGCCGCCGAGGCCGGCTTCGCCCCGAGGAGCAGTCCGAGCACGACGAAAGCCGCTGCGACGACGGTGCCGAGCAGGGCGAGCCGGACGAGCGCGATCCTGGGTGCGCGCAACGGCTTGTCCATGCGCTCACCTCCTGATCTGGCTGCGCACGACTGAGTGGTTGTCAGGGAATGTACTCCGGCTCGTGAGCGGGTCGACGAATGCCAGGGATCTCTCAGGTTCTCCGAGCGGCGGGCGTGATGACGCCTGCCGACCGCGGAACCTGCCGCGGGGACGCACGCCCCCGAGCGCGTGGAGCCACGAGCGCGGGTGGCTCCCGGGCCGACGCCGGGTTCCCGCGGCGTGGTGCCGGCAGCGGGCCGGTCAGTGCCGGAGGGTCTCCTTCGGGTACTCCCCGAACCGCGCCGCGTAGGCCGCCGAGAACCGGCCGAGGTGCAGGAAGCCCCAGCGGTTGGCGACCTCGGCGATCGTCGTCGTCGTGGCACTCCGCTCACGGAGCTCCGCGTGCACCCGGTCCAGGCGGACCTCCCGGATGTACGTGTTCGGGGTGACGTCGAACTGGCGCTGGAACGCCTGCTGCAGCGCCCGGAGGCTCAGGTTGGCCTCCTGCGCCAGGTCGGTGCTCGTGATCGGCAGGTGCGCGTTCTCGTGCACGTACTCGACGGCGCGGCGGATGTGCGCGTTCCGGGGGAGCAGCAGATCGCGCGGCAGCCCGTCCGTCTGCTGCGGGAACAATTCGAGGAACGAAACCGCCCCGAGCCGACCCATCTCGGCCTGGAGGAGCGGGCTGGCCTCGCGGTCCAGGACCGTCTTCGAGATGAGCGACACCGTGTCCCGCCAGAGCTGCATCGCCCGGTCGCTCGGCTCCGCCGTGTGGTCGAACCGGACCGTCGGCGCGTCGAGCCCGCGCTCGGCCGCGACCTCCTCGACGGTGGTTCGTTTGATCTGCACGAGCTTCTGGTCGTAGTCCTCGAAGGCGAACCGGAAGGGGCGGTCCGACGGCCAGATGCGGGGCCGGTTCGGCAGGAGGTCGACCTCGTCGCGTCCCAGGTCGAGCCTGCCCGTACCGGACGTGATCCACTGGACCACGTAGTCGTCCCCGCGGGGCATCTCGCCCTCGAGGCGGCCGTGGAAGCGGACGTTCCGCAACGTCAGATGGTCGTCGCCGACGACGCTGTACCGGAAGTCGAAGTCGTCGGCGGTGCGTTCAGCGCGCCACGATGCTCCGGCGTACTCCGCAGCGAGTACGTCGCGTGCCTCGTCGAGGTCGGCTCCTCGGAGGTCTTTGCGCACGCGGGATGCGCGGTCGTCAGTCATCATCCACCGCGCGCAGTGTCGCACATGCATGCAAACAATTCGTCGGCGCTGTCCGAAGAGCGCGGACGGGCCGCACAGCCGGCCATCGCCCCGGGAGGACGCACGGCGCGTCCGACGGGCCCAGCGCCTCAGTGACCCTCGACCGTGTACACGGCGATGAGCATCGCGGCCGCTGACCGAGCGGACGACGCGGGACGGACCGACCCGTGGATGGCCGCCTCGACCTGCGCGCCCTCCGCGAGCAGGGACACGGCGTGCGCGAGGTGACCCGGCAGCCCCGCCCGGTCGCAGAGCTCGGCCAGGTACCGCTCGAACCAGGTCAGGTGCTCGTCCGCCAGTTGCGCGACGTCCGCATTCCGCCGGCCGAGTTCCCCGTAGCCGTTGATGAAGGCGCAACCGCGGTAGGAGCGCTGCCGGAAGGTCGCCTCGAGGTACGAGAACACCGCGAGGATCTGGTCACGCGGGTCGGTGAACACGGACACCGCGGCGGTCAGGTCCGCGACCCAGGAACGGTGCCGGGCCTCCATGACGGCGACGACCAGCTGGTGCTTCGTCGGGAACTCGCGCCGCAGCGTCTCGAGCGGCAGGTCGGCGTCACGAGCGATCCGCCCCACCGACACCGGCCCGAACCCGCTCCGGTCGAACAGTCGGTCCGCGCTCGACAGGAGCCTCGAGCGGAGCTGCCGTTCGAGGATGGTGGTGTTCCGAGGAGGAGGCGTCATGGTGTGGGGTGTGCGGTGCGCCCCCGATGGTAGGGACGAGCGCTGAGCGCGTGCCCCGCCTGTCCGTGATGAGCGGGGACCGGCGTCGATCATCCAGGAAACGCTGGTCCTGGCCTCCGACCGTCACCGCGACCGCGCCGGCCGCGACGTTCCTCCACGTGTGGCGGTCGGGGTGGCGAGCGTCGGAGCGGCTGCACTACCGTGTGCACCACCGCGGGTGAGCGCTCACCCGCGACGCCCGACCCGCGGAGGAGCGGCATGAGCACCATCGAGACCACCGGCGCGGACCTCCGCACGAACTGGGCCGGGAACGTCACCTACCGGGCTCGCGAGGTGGTCAGGCCGACCACCCTCGACGAGCTCCGCACCGCCGTCACGAGCAACCCCCGGGTGACGGCGCTCGGCTCGCGGCACTCCTTCAACCTCGTCGCCGACACCGACGGCGTGCAGATCGCCCTCGGCGCGATGCCCGAGGTCATCGAGATCGACAGCGAGCGGCGGGTCGCCCGTGTCGCCGCCGGTCTGACCCACGCGCGCGCTGCCGCCGCCCTCGACGAGGCCGGGTTCGCCCTCGCCAACCTCGCATCGCTGCCACACATCTCCGTCGCGGGCGCCGTGGCGACCGGCACCCACGGATCCGGCGTCCGGAACGCGTCGCTCGCGTCGAGCGTCGTCGGTGTCGAGATCGTCCGTGCGTCCGGCGACGTCGAGGTGCTCGATGCCGACCACCCCGACCTCGACGCCCACCGGGTGGGCATCGGCGCACTCGGCGTCGTCACCGCCGTCCACCTGGCGATCGAGCCCCGGTTCGACGTGGCCCAGCGCATCCACACCGGCCTGCCGTGGGAGGTCGTCGACGCCCGCTTCGAGGACGTCATGTCCGCCGGGTACAGCGTCAGCATGTTCACCGGGTACGTCCACGACGGCATCCGGCAGGTGTGGACGAAGCGCCGTGTCGACCGTGACGACCCCGTGGTGGACCTCGAGGACCTCGGCGCCATGCCCTCGACCTCGCCGCTGCACCCCGTCCCCGGGTCCGACAACGCCGGCGTGACCGAGCAGGCCGGCGTGCCCGGCCCGTGGCACGAGCGGCTCCCGCACTTCCGATCCTCGTTCACCCCGAGTGCCGGTGCCGAGATCCAGTGCGAGTACCTGCTGCCCGCGTCGGACGCGGTCCCCGCGATCCAGGCCCTGCGCGGCATCGGCGAGGCCATGGCGCCCGTGCTCTACGTCTCCGAGATCCGTCGCGTCGCCGCCGACACCGCGTGGCTCGCCCCGAGCAGTGAGCGGGACTCGGTCGCGTTCCACTTCACGTTCCACCGCGACCCCGAGGGCGTCGCGGCCGTGTTGCCCCTGATCGACGCGGCGCTCGCCCCGTTCGACGCCCGGCCGCACTGGGGCAAGGTCACCGCGATGCCGGCCGAGCAGCTCCACGTGGTCTACCCGCGCCTCGGGGAGTTCGCGGCGCTCGCCGACCGGGTCGACCCCGAGCGGCGGTTCCGGAACCCGTTCCTGACCGAGGTGCTCGGCTGAGCGAGGGCGCCCGCCGCTCGGCAGCCCGGCTTCCGTGACATCCGACGGTGCCGCTGTCGCTCGACCGCGGGACCGTCGACGCATGCTCGTGGGTCGGATGCAGCCGCATCAGGCGACTCGACCGGTGTCGAACGACAGCGAGTGTCGGGAACAGGCGGCGTTCTCGAGAACCGGGACGCAGGGCGGCTAGCGGTTCGGCGGCGCCGCGCTCGCCCGCTCCACGAGTGACACGGGGACGAGCCCTCCGTGGTCGGGCGCCGACCGCCCCTCGATCTCGGCGATCAGGGTGGACACCGCGCGCCGCCCGACCTCGTCGAACGACTGGTGCACCGTCGTGAGGGGCGGCCAGAACGAGTCGGCCTCGGGCATGTCGTCGAACCCGACCACGCTCAGCGTCCCGGGAACGGCACGCCCGGCCTCGTGTGACGCACGGAGGATGCCGAGCGCGGTCTGGTCGTTCGCGGCGAAGACGGCGGTGATCTCCGGCCGGGCGGCGATCCGCTGCCCGGCGGTGTAGCCGGCGTCGGTCGTCCAGTCGCCCCGGATGACGTCGGGCACGGGACGCCCGGCCCGTTCGAGGGTGGCGCGCCACGAGGCCTCCCGCCGCATGGCGGAGTACGACGCGCGGGGTCCGCTGACGTGCCAGACGGTGTCGTGGCCCAGGTCGAGCAGGTACTGCGTGGCGATCCGGGCGCCCTCGGCCTGGTCGGTGTCGATCGTGGGGTGCTCGGCGGTGGCGGAGGAGTCGACCACGACGACCGGCACGCCGTCGGGCAGCGCGACCTCGGCGGCGTCGAGCACGTGCGACTCGATGATGATCACGACACCGTCCACGGCCTGTTCGGACAGCCGGGTGAACGCGGACCGGACCCCTGCCTCGGTGCGCCGGGCCATCGGGAGCAGGGTGATCGTGAAGTCGGCTGCGCCCGCGGCCTCGGCGATGGCCTCGAGCGTCCGCATGTTGCCGAACGACGCCAGGGTGAACAGGATCACCCCGATGGTGCGGAACCGCCCCGAGCGGAGGGCCCGGGCGGCACGGTTCGGCCGGTACCCGAGCTCGGCCATCGCACGACGCACGCGCTCCCGGGTGTCGTCGCTGACGTTGTCGAACCCGCGGGCGACGCGGGACACGGTCTGCATCGAGACCCCGGCGGCCTGCGCGACCGCGGCCAGTGACGGGGCCTTGCGGATCTCCGACGGGGTCTCCGTGCTCATCGGGGTCCCCTCCTGGCCCGCCGCGATCGGTCGGGTCCACCTCGTTCGGCCGCATCATCGCACGAACCGGGCCTCTGGTCACGATTCTGCGTCGGCGCTTGCATGTTGACGTTGCCATGCTACGGTGAACCGCGCGATGTTGACGTCAACATCTGCGGAGCACCGTCTGGACGAAGGAGTCGTATGACCGCGATCACCGCGCGCCGGGGAACGTCACCCGGCGGCCGGAACGGCGCCCGTGGCGGCGCCCGGGGCAAGGGCCGAGCCCGCCAGCGCTGGACCGGCTGGCTGTTCGTCGCGCCGTTCATGATCGTGCTCGTCGCGATGCTCATCGTGCCGATCGGCTACGCGCTCTGGCTCAGCCTGTTCCGCGACCAGCTCATCGGCGGCAACCAGTTCGTCTGGTTCGCCAACTACCTGCAGCTGTTCCAGGACGCCAAGTTCTGGGCCGGGTTCCTGCGCGTCGTCCTGTTCCTCGTGGTCCAGGTGCCGGTCATGCTCGTCCTCGCACTCGTCGCCGCACTCGCACTCGACAGCGGTCGCCTCTACGGCTCGGCGTTCTTCCGCATCGGGGTGTTCCTGCCCTACGCGGTGCCCGGTGTCGTCGCCGCGCTCATCTGGGGCTTCATCTACGGCAACCAGTTCGGCCTGACCGGCGCTGCGAACAAGGCCCTGGGCATCGACCTGTTCGAACCGTTCAGCCCACACTGGGTCCTTGCGTCGATCGGCAACGTCGTCACGTGGGAGTTCCTCGGCTACAACATGCTGATCTTCTACTCCGCGCTCCGGGTGGTGCCGACCGAGCTGTACGAGGCGGCCGAGATCGACGGCGCCGGGCCGCTCCGCACGATCATGTCGATCAAGATCCCGGCGCTGCGCGGCTCGATCGTCATCGCCACGATCTTCTCGATCATCGGCAGCTTCCAGCTCTTCAACGAGCCGAACCTGCTCAAGACGCTCGCCCCGAACGTCATCGGCAGCGCATTCACCCCGAACATGTACGCCTACTCGCTGTCCTTCAGCGGCCAGCAGTTCAACTACTCCGCCACCGTCGCGATCGTCATGGGTGTCATCACCGCCGTGATCGCCTACGTCGTCCAGGTGCGCGGCACGCGAGCGGAGAACCGATGAGCGCCGTCCAGACCCCACCGCCCGTCACCATCGCGACCGAGGGCACACGCGGCCGCGACCCGCGTGCCCGCGCTCCCCGGGCCTCCCGTCCGGGTCGCCGGATCGGCGCTGGCTCGCCCAGGCCGCGCCGGAGCGGGCTGCTCACCGCCGTCATGGTGGTGTTCACCGTCTACTCGTTCGCGCCGCTCGCCTACCTGGTGATCAACAGCACGAAGACGCAGTCGTCGCTCCTGTCGACGTTCGGCCTCTGGTTCGGCGGACACTTCAACCTGATCCAGAACCTGCACGACACGCTGACCTACAACGGCGGGATCTTCCTGCAGTGGTTCGGCAACACCCTGCTCTACGTCGTCGTCGGTGCCGGCGGGGCGACGCTCCTCGCCACGGTCGCGGGCTACGGCATGGCGAAGTACGCGTTCCCCGGCCGCCGGGCCGTGTTCGCCATCGTGCTCGGCGCGGTCGCGATCCCGGGCACGGCGCTGGCCGTCCCGACGTTCCTGCTGTTCTCGCAGGTCGGCCTGACGAACACGCCGTGGGCGATCATCCTGCCGTCGCTCATCAGTCCGTTCGGGCTCTACCTGATCTGGACGTACGCGATCGACGCCATCCCGATGGAGCTCATCGAGGCCGCCCGCATGGACGGTGCCGGCGAGTTCCGGATCTTCTTCACGATCGGGCTCCGACTGCTCATGCCCGGCGTCGTCACGGTGCTGCTGTTCGCGGTCGTGGCCACGTGGAACAACTACTTCCTCCCGCTGATCATGCTGAGCGACCCACGCTGGTACCCGCTCACGGTCGGCCTGAACCAGTGGAACGCGCAGGCCACCGGCGCCGCCGCCCAGCCGATCTACAACCTCGTCGTCACGGGTTCGCTGCTCACGATCATCCCGATCGTCGCCGCGTTCCTCTTCCTCCAGCGCTTCTGGCAGTCCGGCCTCGCGGCCGGATCCGTCAAGGCGTGACTCCCCGCCCCGTCGGCCGGGAGGCCCGGGGCAGCACCCAGCACCACCGCACCCCTGCGATCCACAACGAAGTGAAAGGCATCACCATGCACAAGCGTCTCCGGCGCGGCCTCGCCGCCGTCGCCATCGGCGTCTCCGCCGCGGTCGCCCTCGTCGGCTGCGCGAGCGGCAGCTCGTCGGCCTCGGGCGGCAGCGCGAGCGACGTCTCCGCCGCGCTGAAGAAGGGCGGCACGATCACGTACTGGTCGTGGACCCCGTCCGCCAAGGCCCAGGTCGCCGCGTTCGAGAAGGCGTACCCGAAGGTGCACGTCAAGCTCGTCAACGCCGGCACCGGCACCGACGAGTACACGAAGCTCCAGAACACGATCAAGGCCGGCTCGGGCGCGCCCGACGTCGCGCAGGTCGAGTACTTCGCCGTCCCGCAGTTCGCGCTGTCGAACTCCCTGGCCGACCTCACCTCGTACGGGTTCGGCTCGCTCAAGGGCAAGTACTCCGCGAGCACGTGGGACTCGGTCGCCATGAACGGCAAGATCTACGGTCTGCCGCAGGACTCCGGCCCGATGGCGCTGTTCTACAACAAGCGCATCTTCGACCAGTACGGCCTCGCCGTCCCGAAGACGTGGAGCGAGTACGTCGCCGACGCCAAGAAGCTGCACGCGGCGAACCCCAGCGAGTACATCACCGCGGACAACGGCGACCCCGGATTCGCGACCAGCATGATCTGGCAGGCCGGCGGCACCCCGTTCACGACGAACGGCACGAAGGTGTCGATCGACCTGCAGGACGCGGGGAGCAAGAAGTGGACGTCGACCTGGAACCCGCTCGTCCAGGGCAAACTCCTCTCGACCACGCCGGCCTGGAGCGACGACTGGTTCAAGCAGCTCGGCAACGGCCAGATCGCCTCGCTCATCACCGGCGCCTGGATGCCCGGCAACCTCGAGGCGAGCGCCCCGGCCGGCAGCGGTGACTGGCGCGTCGCCCCGATGCCCACCTACGACGGCAGCAAGGCCGTCACCGCGAACAACGGGGGCAGCTCGCAGGTCGTCATGAAGCAGTCGAAGAACCCGGCGCTCGCGGCGGGCTTCCTCAAGTGGCTCAACTCGTCGAGCGCGAGCACGAAGATCTTCGCCAAGTCCGGCGGGTTCCCGTCGACCACCGCCGACCTCGAGTCGTCGTCGTTCCTCAACGACAACCCGTCGTACTTCGGTGGCCAGAAGATCAACGAGGTCCTCGTCGACGCGTCGAAGAACGTCAAGTCCGGCTTCACCTACCTGCCCTACGAGGTCTACGCGAACAGCGTCTTCGCGGACACGGTCGGCCAGTCCTACCAGAACAACACGTCGCTCGACAGCGGCCTGCAGTCCTGGCAGAGCCAGCTCGTCAAGTACGGCAAGCAGCAGGGCTTCACGGTCTCGTCCAAGTGACCGAACGGTGCCCGGGCGCGCGTCGCCCGGGCACCGTCCCCTCCCATCCGAAGAAAGGCACGCTCATGCGTTTCGCCATCGGCCCCGACGACTTCCTGCTCGACGGCGAACCCCACCGCGTGCTCTCCGGAGCGCTCCACTACTTCCGCGTCCACCCCGACCAGTGGGCGGACCGGATCCACAAGGCCCGGCTCATGGGCCTCAACACCATCGAGACGTACGTCGCCTGGAACGCCCACGCGCCGTCGCCCGACACCTTCGACCTGACCGGCGGGCTCGACCTCGGCCGGTTCCTCGACCTCGTCGCGGCCGAGGGCATGCACGCGATCGTCCGCCCCGGCCCGTACATCTGCGCCGAGTGGGCGAACGGCGGACTGCCGTCCTGGCTGTTCGCCGACGCGAACGTCGGCGTGCGCCGGAACGAGCCCCGGTTCCTCGCCGCCGTGCAGGCGTACCTCGAGCGCCTCGCCCCCGTGCTCGTGCCCCGGCAGATCGACGCCGGCGGCCCGATCGTGCTCGTGCAGGTCGAGAACGAGTACGGCGCCTACGGCTCGGACCCCGCCTACCTCCGGGCGCTGCTCGCCATGCACCGCGACATCGGGCTCACCGTTCCGTTCACGAGCGTCGACCAGCCGATGGGCACGATGCTCGAGGACGGCACGATCCCGGGTCTCCACGCCACCGGCTCGTTCGGGTCCCGCGCGTCCGAGCGACTCGCGACCCTCCGAGGTGTGCAGCCGACCGGCCCGCTCATGTGCTCGGAGTTCTGGGACGGCTGGTTCGACAGCTGGGGCGAACACCACCACACGACCTCGGCGACCGACTCCGCCCGGGAACTCGACGCACTCCTCGCCGCCGGGGCGTCCGTCAACGTCTACATGTTCCACGGCGGCACGAACTACGGCCTGACGAACGGTGCGAACGACAAGGGCGTCTACCGACCGATCGCGACGAGCTACGACTACGACGCACCGCTCGACGAGGCCGGGCTGCCCACCCCGAAGTTCCACGCGTTCCGATCGGTCATCGAGCGGTACGCGCCCGTGCCGGACCTGCCGCCGGAGTTCGCCCCGGACGCACCCGCCCCGGCCCCGGTGCCCGATGTCGCGATCCGGTTCGACCGTGCCCTGTCGCTCTGGAGCACCGTCGACGACATCGCCACGTGGACGCACCACGACGACGTCCCGACCGTCGACGCACTCGGGAGCGGCGCCGGCTTCGTGCTCTACCGCACCGAGGTCGACCTGCCCGCGGGCGGCGTCCTCACCGTCGAGGAGGTCCGCGACCGCGCCCAGGTGTTCCTCGACGGGCGACCGGTGGGCGTCCTCGAGCGCGAGCACCACGACCACGCGCTCGTCCTGCCGCCGGTGGGCCGCGCCGTGCTCGACGTCCTGGTCGAGGACCAGGGACGCGTCGACTACGGCGTCCGCATCGGGGAGCCCAAGGGCCTGGTCGGCCCGGTGACCGTCGACGGCGTCCCGCTGGCCCGGTGGTCCGTCACGCCGCTCGACCTGGTCGCGGCCGTCGCCGGTTCCGCGGACGGCCGGGAGGCCCGGCACGCGTCCGTCCCGCAGCCCGCGCCCGCCGTCCCCGCCGCCGTCGCATCGCTCGGCCATCACCCGTCGGACGGCGCCGCGAAGCCTGCTGCCGTGTCCCCGGCTGCGGAGCCCGCCGCCGACGTGCCCCCGGTCGCGGACAGCCCGCTCGGCGAGCACATGACGGAAGGGGCCGTGCTGACGGCGCCGGCCCCGGCCCTCCCGGTCGTCGCCGCGCTCCGCGATGCCCGGCCCGACCCGGCCCCGACGCTCGCGGGGCCGACGTTCGCGCTCGCGACCGTCGAGCTCGACGCCGTGCGGGACCTGCACCTGGCGCTCGACGGGTTCGGCAAGGGCGTCGCCTGGGTGAACGGGTTCTGCCTCGGGCGGTACTGGTCGCGTGGCCCCCAGCGGACGCTGTACGTGCCGGCGCCCGTCGTCCGCGCGGGCCGCAACGAGGTCGTCGTGTTCGAGCTCGGTGCCGCCGCCCGCCGCGATGCGGTGTTCCGGGGCTCCGCGGACCTCGGGCACACGGAGGCCTGATCCCCGAACCGGCTGGTCTACTCCGTCACGGATGACCACATCGTCGTGTTGCAGGCGCGCGACCACTCCTGAGGTGACCGAGCCGGAGCGGTCGGTGTCGTGCTGATGGCACATGGCGTCCGGATCGCCGAGGCGCGACCGCTCCGATGTCGCCTGTGAGGGCAGGGTCGCTGCCACCGCACGAGTCACACCCCGATCATCTGGGGCCGACGCCGGGCTCCGACGATGCGGCCCCGCACGAAGAGCACGACCGTCCGCCCGAGCACCTCACCGACGGCCATCAGCAGGAGCGCGTCCACCCACGCCGATTCCTCGATCCGGTGCTCGACGCTGAAGGTGGTGAGGTGCAGCTGCCCGGCAGCCGAGTTCGCCCAGAGTTGGAACGCCAGGCGGAACCCCATGCCGAGCACCCAGAGGGCGGCTGCCGCCGGTGTGGCCCGGGCGAACGGGTGACCGTCCTTCCGCCAGACGCGCGTCAGAGCCGCGGCGCCGATCCCGAGCGTCACACCCACCGCCGGTCCGAGGAGGACGAGGAGGACCCCGTTCGCGGTCGTCGGGAGTGCGTGCCCGTAGTGGAGCACGGCCACGGCGACGAGTGCGATCGGCAGGAGGAGCTGCACGATGCCGAGCCGTCGTCCGCGGAGTTGCAGCACCACGAGTCCGAGCAGGGTGCCGTCGATGAGCCAGTCAGTGATCGTCATGCGGCAAGCCTCGCGATCCCCGCGCGGCTGGGGCACCACCCCGGGGTGGTGCCGGGGGTGGTGATGTGGCACCCGGTCGGGCGGAGCCGGACCGGTCAGAACCGCGCCGTGCCCCGCAGCCGCCGCGGTCGCCCGTCCGGGTCCACCGCCAGCCGCGCGACCGCTCCGGCCCAGAGCCGCTGGACCGCCGAGATCGGCTCGGGCGTGTGCTGCCGGACGTGTCCGACCGGCCGCGGTCCGGGCTCGCCGTCCTCGTGCCAGTGGTCGAGGGCACGAGCGGTGGCCTTCCACAGCGCGAGTCCGCCGGTCAGGTCCTGGAGCCGGGGGTCGTCCGGCGTCGTCCCGAGGTGCTCCGCCCACAGCTGGAGGCGCAGGTCACGCGGCAAGGAGGAGTCCGGGCCGTCGTCCGGCCGCGCCGCTCCGTCGACCACGGCGCAGGTGAGCTCGCTGTCACTGGTCCAGGATCGGCGGTTGAAGTTGTCCGACCCGCACGTCATCCAGGTGTCGTCGACGATGCAGATCTTGGCGTGGATGTAGATCGGCGTGCCCGCGGTGTTCTCGAGGTCGAACACCCCCACCCGGTGCGGGGCGGTGCGCTGCAGGGCCCGCACGGCTCGGAGCTGCCCGATGCGGCTCGGTGGTCCGGCGAGGGGACCGTCGGAGTCGGGGTAGCGCGGCACGACCACGATGACGTGCAGGTCCGGGTTCCGCTCGAGCGCGTCCGCGATGCCGGTGGCGACCTCGGTGGACCACAGGTACTGGTCCTCGATGTAGATGAGTCGCCGCGCCCGCTCGAACGCCTTCGTGTACGCCCGGGCGACGCTCCGCTCACCGGCGGGGGCGAACGGGAACGCCGGGCGCTTCACTCCGTAGGTGCGGAGGAGCTGGACCGCGTGCGTGCCGGCGGGCGGCGGCGGGGGTGCGGTCTCCGGCAGCGGCTCGGGGTGCCGCGGCATCCGTGCGAGGCGCTGCAGGAGCATCCGGTAGGGGTCCCGGTGGTCGAGCGGGTGCGGATCGTCCCACCGCTCGGCGAACACGGCGAGGACGTCGGCCACGACCGGTCCGTGGAGTTCGAGGGCGGCGTCGTGCCACGGCGGTCGGTCGCCGTAGCGGGGGTCCATCGAGAGCGCCTGCGGGTCACCGGCGTGGTCGGCGTCGTCCCGCCGGCTGTGGCAGAGGTCGATCCCGCCGACGAACGCGACGTCGCGGGCCGGGTCGTCGCGGTGCCGGATGACGAAGAACTTCTGGTGGTGCGAGCCGAACACCCGCACGCGCTGGTCGAGGAGCACCTCGCCGCCGGCGTCGTTGACCTCGCGCCCCAGCAGCTCGTTCGACCTGCCGCTGATCGGCGAGGAGATCCGTTCGCCGTGCGATCGCCAGACCAGGCCGCGGACCTCGACACCGCCTCGGGCCAGGTCCGCGAGGAGTTCCCCGATCGTCGGCCCGTCGGGGAGCAGGCGCTCGTCCGCGTCGCCGCGCCAGTCCGTGAACCAGACCCGGTCGCCGGGCTCCAGCGCGGTGAGTTCCTCGTGCAGCCGGGCGAAGTACGGCGCGCCGTGCACGATCGGCACGACGAGGTTGCCCTCCGACCACGCCGGTTCGCCGTCGCGGTCGGCATGCACCGCGGTGGCCGTGTTGCCACGCTCGCCGGCGCGCAGGAACCAGTGGCGGGCGTCCTCGTACACGGTGGGAACACTACGGGAGGCGCTCCCGGGCGTCCCGTGCGTGCGCACGAGGGCGTACCGCCGCGGGTCGTGTTGTGTGCGCACGGCCGGAGCCGGGATGCTGGCAGGGCGACGAGTCAGGAGTCCCGATGACGCACCTCCCGGTCCCCGATCAGGCCACCGCATCCTCCGTGCCGGACGCGGTGGTCCACCTGAGCAGCGGCGGGGTGAGCCTCGTGCTCGACGCGTCGTCCGGCCTCCTGCCCGCGGTCGTCCACTGGGGAGCCGCGCTCGGGTCGCTGACCGCGGACGACGTCGCGGCGCTGTCCGAGGCGGACGTCCCGCCGGTCGGCGGGAACGCCGTCGACGAGCCGGTGCGCGTCGCCGTGCTGCCCGAGGGGTGGACGGGATGGACCGGGAGGCCCGGGATCAGCGGCCACCGGAGCGGCCGGGACTGGTCGCCGCGGTTCCGCACGACGGCGGTCCGCCTGGAGGCCCGGGGGCACGAGGGCGCGCTGGCCGACTTCCGGGAGGTCGGGGCCGGCACCGTCACCGTGACCGCGGCGGACGAGGTGGCCGGGCTCGGGCTCGTGGTCGTCGTCGAACTGCTCGAGAGCGGCCTCGTGCGGCTGCGCGCCGAGGTCGAGAACACGGGTGCGGAGGAGTACACGCTCGACGACGTCACGCTCGCGCTGCCCGTGCCGTCGCGAGCGCGCGAGGTCCTCGACTTCGGCGGACGGTGGGGCGCGGAGCGGACACCGCAGCGGACCGAACTCGTGACGGGCATCCACGAGCGGCAGGGCCGCAAGGGCCGAACCGGTGCCGACGCGGCGACGGTGTTGAGCGTCGGGACGCCCGGGTTCGGGTTCGCCGGCGGTGAGGTCTGGGGCGTGCACACCGCGTGGAGCGGGAACCACCGGCACGCGGCGGAGCGCGTGTTCAGCGGCGAGCAGGTGCTCGGCGGTGGGGAGCTCCTGCTGCCGGGCGAGGTCCGGCTCGGCCCCGGCGCGTCCTACCGCACGCCGTGGGTGTTCGGCGCGTACGGGGTCGGTCTCGACGACCAGGCGCGGCGCTTCCACCGGTTCCTGCGCTCGCGCCCCCGACACCCGCGGCGGGACCGCCCGGTGACGATCAACGTGTGGGAAGCCGTGTACTTCGACCACGACCTGGGACGGCTGACGGACCTGGCGGAGCGCGCTGCCGGGCTCGGGGTGGAGCGGTACGTGCTCGACGACGGGTGGTTCCGGGGCCGCCGGGACGACACCCGCGGGCTGGGCGACTGGGTGGTCGACGAGGACGTCTGGCCGGACGGGCTGCACCCGCTCGTGGACCGCGTGCGGGAGCTCGGCATGGAGTTCGGCCTGTGGTTCGAGCCCGAGATGGTGAACGAGGACAGCGACGTGGCCCGCGCGCATCCGGAGTGGCTCATGCAGACGGGAGCGCGCCTCCCGGTCCGGTCACGGAACCAGCAGGTGCTCGACCTGGCGATCCCCGAGGCGTACGAGCACGTGCTGGGGCAGATGACGGTCGTGCTCGAGGAGTACGCGATCGCGTACGTCAAGTGGGACCACAACCGGGACCTCGTCGACGCGGGGCGGTGGCCGGGCGGCGAACCGGCGGTGCACGAGCAGACCCGGGCGGCGTACCGGCTCATGGCCACGCTGAAGGAGCGGTTCCCGGGGCTCGAGATCGAGTCGTGCTCGTCCGGGGGCGGGCGGGTCGACCTCGGCGTCATCGAACACACGGACCGGGTCTGGGTCTCCGACTGCATCGACCCCCTCGAGCGCCAGCGGATGAACCGGTGGACGATGCAGCTCCTGCCGCCGGAACTGCTCGGGTCGCACGTGGCCTCGGGCGTGAACCACACGACGGGGCGGTGGCACGAGCTGTCGTTCCGCGCCGGGACCGCCCTGTTCGGCCACTTCGGGATCGAGTGGGACCTGGCGCGGGCGACGGAGCTCGAGCTCCGGGACCTCGGCGCGTGGATCGACCTGTACAAGCGGTACCGGGACCTCATGCACCGCGGGGAGCTCGTGCGGGTCGACCAGGTGGACCCGACGCTCAACGTGTACGGCGTGGTGGACCCCGCGCGGCGGGAGGCCCTGTTCTTCGTCGCCACGATCGGGCGGTCGGACGTGTCACCGCGGGGTCGCCTGACGTTGCCCGGCCTCGACCCGGCGACGCGCTACCGGATCACTCCCGTGCTCGTCGGCGACCCCGAGGCGGGGGTGCAGCCCGCATCGTGGTGGGGGCCGGTCGTCACTGCTGCCGATCCCGCCACGGCATCCGCATCGAACCGCGTCCTTCCTGACGAACCCCGCGATGACGCGGTTCGAACGGACGGAGGCGGTGCAACGCCCACGGGTGCCACGTGTGCCACGGGGACCAGCGTCGGCGACGGGACGGTCCGTCGGTTCCGCGGGACGGTCCTCCCGGGCAGCGCGCTCGCGTCGGCGGGGCTGCAAGCGCCCCTGATGTACCCGGAGCGCGTGGTCCTGCTGCACGTGACGGCCGAGGACTGACCGCCCCGGGTCACCGGACGCGGCGCTGCCCAACAGACGCGACGGCATCCCGCGGCACGGCGCGGATCGCGTTGTGTCCCTCGGGCTTCCGCCGTACACTCGGACCCACTACAACGTTGTAACCGCGAACGAAGGAACACCGCAATGCCGCGCGTCCACCTCTCCCTCGACCCTGCGTTCACCATCGGCCCGGTCCGGCGTCGCCTGTTCGGCGGGTTCGTCGAGCACCTCGGCCGCCACGTCTACGACGGCATCCACGAGCCGAACCACCCCACCGCCGACGAGCAGGGCTTCCGGCAGGACGTCATCGAGCTCGTCAAGGAGCTCGGGGTCACGACGATCCGGTACCCCGGCGGCAACTTCGTGTCGGGCTACAACTGGGAGGACGGCGTCGGCCCGGTCGACCAGCGTCCCCGCCGTCTCGACCTCGCGTGGCACGCCACCGAGACGAACCAGGTCGGGCTGCACGAGTTCTCGCACTGGCTCGACCAGGTCGGCAGCGACCTCATGCTCGCGGTGAACCTCGGCACGCGCGGCACGAAGGAGGCCATCGAGCTCCTCGAGTACACGAACGTCCCCGGTGGCACCACGCGCTCCGAGGAGCGCAAGGCGAACGGGCGGGAACGGCCCTTCGACGTCCGCATGTGGTGCCTCGGCAACGAGATGGACGGCCCGTGGCAGGTCGGCCACCGCAACGCGGTCGACTACGGCAAGCTCGCTTCGCGCACCGCCAAGGCGATGCGCCAGATCGACCCCGACATCGACCTCGTCGCGTGCGGGTCCTCGGGCCGTGGCATGCCCACGTTCGGCGCCTGGGAGCGCGAGGTCCTCGAGCAGACGTACGACGACGTCGACTACATCTCCTGCCACGCCTACTACGAGGAGAAGGACGGCGACCTCGTCAGCTTCCTCTCGTCCGGTATCGACATGGACCAGTTCATCCGCTCGGTCGTCGAGACCGCGGACCACGTCAAGGCCGCCCGGAAGTCGGACAAGACGATCGAGATCTCGTTCGACGAGTGGAACGTCTGGTACATCACCGACTGGGAGGCGCAGCAGAAGACGTACACGATCGACGAGTGGCCGATCGCGCCGCGGCAGCTCGAGGACATCTACTCGGTCGCCGACGCGGTCGCCTTCGGCGGGCTCATGATCACGCTGCTCAACCACGCCGACCGGGTCGCCTCGGCCAGCCTCGCGCAGCTCGTCAACGTCATCGCCCCGATCATGACCGAGCCGAACGGCCCGGCCTGGCGGCAGACGACGTTCTTCCCGTTCTCGCTCACGTCGCAGCTCGCCCAGGGCCAGGCGCTCAAGGTCGCGATCGACGGCGACACGATCGACACCCCGGTCTACGGTGCCGTCCCCGTGGTGGACGCCGCTGCGACGACCGACGGTGAGCGCACGTCGGTGTTCCTCATCAACCGGAGCACCGACGCGGCGACGACCGTCACGCTCGACCTCGGCCGGCTCGGCGCGAGTGCGACCGGCGCGGTCAGCGCCCAGGGCATCTGGGACGACGACGTCTACGCCAAGAACACGCTCGAGGACACCGAGCGCGTCGGCCTGCGGACGAACGACACCGCGACGTTCGAGGACGGCACGCTCACGATCGAGCTGCCGGCGACGTCGTGGACGGCGGTGACCATCGGCTGAGCCGACCTGGCGGGGTGCGGGTCGGTCCCGCACCCGGCCAGGGCTCGGTCGCCGATGCCGGAACGGTACGGTGCAGACGTGACAGCAACCCCGGAGCGGAGCGTGACGCGCTCGCCGACGATCTTCGACGTCGCCGAGCGCGCCGGGGTCTCCCACCAGACGGTGTCCCGCGTCATCAACGGTGACGCGACGGTGCGGGCGCCGTTGCGCGAGCGCGTGACCGCGGCGATCGCCGAGCTCGGGTACCGACCCCGTGCCGCCGCCCGGGCCCTCGCGAGCCGGACGAGCCGCGCCCTCGGTGTCGTGTCCACGGGCGGTGCCCTGCACGGTCCCACGAGCACCGCGCTCGCGTTCAACCAGGCGGCCCGTCGTGCCGGGTACCACGTGCTCACCGCGACGCTCGACCGGGCGGAGCCGGAGTCGATGCGCGACGCCGTCGAGACCCTCCTGGCGCAGGACGTCGCCGCGATCGTCCTCGTCGCCGCGGACTCCACCGCGACCGACGCCCTCGCCGCGCTCCCGGTGGCCCCGCCGGTCCCCGTCGTCATCGCGAACGGTCGCGCCGGCCAGGTCGCGGGGTGGACCGCGGTCGCGATCGACCAGGCTGCCGGCGCGGAACTCGCCGTGCGGCACCTGCTCGACCGGGGGCGGCGCCGGATCGCGCACCTCACAGGCCCGGAGGTCTCGCAGGAGGCCGTGGTCCGCCGCGACACGTACGAGCGACTCGTCCGCGAGGCCGGGTTCGAACCGCTCGTGCTGGCGGGTGACTGGACGCCCGAGAGCGGGTACGACGCCGGGCTCGCGCTCGACCGGGACACGGTCGACGCCGTGTTCTGCGGGAACGACCAGATGGCGCTCGGCGTGCTCCACGCGTTCGCCGACCGGGGTGTCCGCGTGCCCGAGGACGTCGCCCTCGTCGGCTTCGACGACATCCCCGAGGCGGCGCACTTCACCCCGCCGCTCACCACCGTGCGGCAGGACTTCGCATCGCTCGGCGAACGTGTGCTCGAGGCCGTCCTCGTCGTGCTCACCGGTGGTGCCGTGACCGACCGGACGGTCGAGCCGGAGCTCGTCGTGCGCACCTCGACGTAGCCCGCACCGCCGGTCGTGACCGGCCCACCCACCCGATCCGTGCCTCCCGGCCTTGCCGAAGTGAGCGCTCACATGGCACGATCACACCATGACGAAGGAGTCGCCCATGCCCGATGACGACCAGGCGCGCCAGCGCCACGCCGACGAGGTCAGCGAGGGTCGCGCGACCCTCGGGATCGAGCTCGGCTCCACCCGCATCAAGGCGACCCTCGTCGGCGCCGACCTGCTGCCGATCGCATCGGGCAGCCACGAGTGGGAGAACGAGTTCGTCGACGGCCGGTGGACGTACCCGCTCGACGCCGTCTGGTCGGGCCTCCAGGCCTGCTACGCGGACCTCGTGTCCGACGTCCAGGACCGGTTCGGGGTGCGCCCCACGCGCTTCCGGGCCATCGGCGTGTCCGCGATGATGCACGGCTACCTGGCGTTCGACGCGGACGGCGAACTGCTCGTCCCGTTCCGGACCTGGCGCAACACCTCGACCGGCGCGGCGTCCGCCGAGCTGACCGAGGCGCTCCAGTTCAACATCCCGCTCCGTTGGTCCGTCGCGCACCTGTACCAGGCGGTCCTCGACGACGAACCGCACGTCGCCGACATCGCGTCGCTGACGACGCTCGCCGGGTACGTGCACTGGAAGCTCACGGGGCGTCGGGTGCTCGGCGTGGGGGACGCGTCGGGCGTGTTCCCGATCGACCCCGCCACCGGCACCTACGACGCCGGCATGCTCGCCACGGTCCAGGAGCGCGTCGGACAGCGGGCCGCGCACCTCGACCTCGCGGCCGTGCTCCCCGAGGTGCTCCCCGCCGGACGGGAGGCGGGGCACCTGACCGCGGACGGCGCACGACTGCTGGACCCGACCGGCTCGCTGCAGGACGGCATCCCGCTCTGCCCGCCCGAGGGGGACGCGGGTACCGGCATGGTGGCCACGAACGCGGTCGCGCCGCGCACCGGGAACGTGAGCGTCGGCACGAGCATCTTCGCCATGGTCGTGCTCGAGGAACCCCTCACCGCCGCGCACCACGAGCTCGACGTCGTGACGACGCCGTCCGGTGACGCCGTCGCGATGGTGCACTGCAACAACGGCGCGAGCGAGCTCGCCGCCTGGGCGCGGGTGTTCGGCCGCTTCGCCGAGGTCACCGGGTCGCCGGTCGAGCCGGACCGGGTGTACGCGGCGCTGCTCGCGGAGGCCCTGGACGCGGACCCCGACGCCGGTGGCCTGCTGTCCTCGAACTACCTGTCCGGCGAGCCGGTGACGGGCGTCGAGGAGGGGCGACCGCTCCTCGTCCGCAGTCCCGCGGGTCGGTTCACGCTCGGCAACCTCATCCGGGCCGAGGTGGACGCGGCGTTCGCGACCCTGCGCATCGGCATGGACGTCCTGGCGGGCGAGGGAGTCGCGGTCGACCAGCTGCTCGCCCACGGGGGCCTGTTCCGGACGCGCGGGCCGGCCCAGCAGTTGCTGGCCGCCGCGTTGCGGGTGCCGATCGCCGTCGGGGCGACCGCGGGTGAGGGCGGCCCGTGGGGCATGGCGGTCCTCGCCGCGTACCTCGAGGCCGCCGACGAGCGGTCCCTGGCCGAGTACCTGGCCACCGAGGTCTTCGATGGCGACACGGTCGACGTCGTGCAGCCGGCGGCCGAGGACGTCGCGGGCTTCGCCACGTTCCTCGAGCGGTACCGGGCCGGCCTGGCCCTGCAGCCGGTCGCGGTCGCGGCCACACCGGCCGGCACGAGTGACGGCGACGCCGCCGGCGACGCCGTCGCGATCGGCGACACCCCGAACGAAGGAGCAACCCCATGACCGAGGACACCCCCGTGTCCGGCGACGCCGTGTCCGACGACGTCCGTGCCGCCGTGCAGGCGACCCGCGAGAAGGTCGCCGCCCTGCACAGCGAGCTGACCCGGAACGGACTCGTCGTCTGGACGGGCGGCAACGTGTCGGAGCGCGTGCCCGGCGCCGACCTGTTCGTCATCAAGCCGTCCGGCCTGACGTACGACGAGCTCCGTCCCGAGAACCAGATCGTCTGCACCCTCGACGGCGTGCCCGCCGACGGTTGGGCCAACGAGCACGGTCCGTCGAGCGACACCGCCGCGCACGCCTACGTGTACCGCCAGATGCCGAGCGTCGGCGGCGTCGTGCACACCCACTCGACCTACGCCACCGCGTGGGCCGCGCGGGGCGAGGAGATCCCGTGCGTCATCACCGCGATGGCGGACGAGTTCGGCGGGCCCATCCCGATCGGTCCCTTCGCGATCATCGGTGACGACTCGATCGGCCGCGGCATCGTCGCGACGCTCGAGGGGCACCGCTCGCGCGCCGTGCTCATGCAGAACCACGGGGTGTTCACCATCGGCAAGGACGGCCGCGACGCGGTCAAGGCGGCCGTGATGGCCGAGGACGTCGCCCGCACCGTGCACATCAGCCGGCAGCTCGGCGAGCCGCTGCCGATCGACCCCGCCGACATCGACCGGTTGTTCGACCGGTACCAGAACGTCTACGGACAGGAACCCAAGGGAGCGATGCAATGACGCAGATCGACAGCGGACTCGACGGATACGAGATCTGGTTCCTGACGGGGAGCCAGGGGCTCTACGGCGAGGAGACCCTCCGCCAGGTCGCGGAGCAGTCGCAGGCGGTGCACGCGCAGCTCGCGGCGCAGGTGCCCGTCGAGCTCGTGTGGAAGCCGGTGCTCACCGACCCGGACTCGATCCGCCGCGCCCTCATCGAGGCGAGCGCGGACGACCGCGTCATCGGGGTCACGACGTGGATGCACACGTTCAGCCCGGCGAAGATGTGGATCGGCGGCCTCGGTGCGCTCACGAAGCCGTTGCTGCACCTGCACACACAGGCGAACGTCGAGCTGCCCTGGGGCGAGATCGACTTCGACTTCATGAACCTCAACCAGGCCGCGCACGGCGACCGCGAGTTCGGCTACGCGCTGGCCCGCATGGGGGTCGCGCACGCCACGACGATCGGCCACGTGTCGGATCCGCGTGTCGTGGCCGAGGTCTCGGCGTGGGCCCGTGCGGCCGCTGCCTGGGCCGCCGTCCGGTCGCTCAAGCTCGCGCGCTTCGGTGACAACATGCGGTACGTCGCCGTCACCGAGGGTGACAAGACCGAGGCCGAGATCGCGCTCGGCGTCCAGGTGAACACCTGGGCCGTCAACGAGCTCGCCGACGCGGTCGCCGACGTCGACGACACCGACGTCGACACCCTCGTGGCCTCGTACGAGGAGGAGTACGACGTCGTCGCCGAGCTCCGTCGCGGTGGCGAGCGCCACCAGTCCCTCCGTGACGGGGCCGCGATCGAGCTCGGGCTCCGCTCGTTCCTCGAGGCCGGCGGGTTCGGTGCGTTCACGACGAACTTCGAGGACCTCGGCGCGCTCAAGCAGCTGCCGGGCCTCGCGGTGCAGCGGCTCATGGCCGACGGCTACGGGTTCGGTGCCGAGGGCGACTGGAAGACCGCCGTGCTCGTCCGCGCGATGAACGTCGCCGGGGCCGGGCTCCCCGGCGGCGCCTCGCTCATGGAGGACTACACGTACGAGCTCACGCCGGGTCGCGAGAAGATCCTCGGCGCGCACATGCTCGAGGTCTCGCCGACGTTGACGGCCGCACGCCCCACGCTCGAGATCCACCCGCTCGGCATCGGCGGCAAGGACGACCCCGTGCGCCTCGTGTTCACGGCCGATCCGGGTGAGGCCGTCGTCGTCGCGATGTCCGACGTCCGCGACGGCTTCCGCCTGACGGCCAACGTCGTCGACGTCGTCGAGCCCGACGCGCCGCTGCCGCACCTGCCCGTCGGCCGCGCCGTCTGGGAGCCCCGGCCGTCGTTCCCCGTCGCCGCCGAGGCCTGGCTCGCCGCGGGTGCCGCCCACCACACCGTCATGACGAACGCGGTCGGGCTCGACGTCGTGGAGCGCTTCGCGACGATGGCCGGGACCGAGTTCGTGGTGATCGACGAGCACACCACGATCCGCGAGTTCCGGCAGGAGCTCAAGGTGCAGCAGGTGTGGCACCGCCTCGACCGGGGGTTCTGAGCCTCCCACTCAGAACGCACGACACGCCGTGTGCACCCGAGTGCACACGGCGTGTCGTGCACTCTGGGCAGGGTCGGCGTGACCCCCGGATGCGGGGTTCCCAGGTGATTCGGATGATCGCGGCGCCCAATGCCGCCGATCCGCGCGGTCATGGCGATCCCGGGGTGTCGTTCCGCTCAGGCTGCGCGCCCGACCGAGGGGTGGACCGATCGTTCCCGGTTGAGTCCGCGTCGAGCGGTACCTATCGTGGCCGAGGTCGTCCCGGGGGTGGGGAACGACGGTGGCCGCCCCAGGCGGTTGCACCAACGAGGCCGGACGCGCGCGAACAGCTGCCCCGCGACGGAACCCTCGACCTGACCGCAGATCGGCCGGGGTGGGCAGCGGTCGTCCGACGATCGTCGGCGTGCGCGGCCCCGTGAGGAAGCACCACACCATGAAGAAGTCCATCCGTACCCGCGCGCTCGTCAGCGGGCTCGCGTTCGCCGGCCTCGCCGTCACGGGCGTCGCCCTGGCGGCACCCGCCAACGCGGCCTCCGAGTCGACCTGGGACCAGATCGCCCAGTGTGAGAGCAGTGGCAACTGGGCCACCAACACCGGCAACGGCTACTCCGGCGGCCTCCAGTTCTCCCAGAGCACCTGGGCCGCCAACGGCGGGACCGGGACCCCGGCGTCCGCCAGCAAGTCGGAACAGATCGCGGTCGCGAACCGCGTGCTCGCGTCGCAGGGCTGGGGCGCCTGGCCTGCGTGCTCGTCCCGGCTCGGTCTGAGCGGCACCGAGGGCGCGTCCGCTCCCGCGGCGACCACCTCGACCGCTCCGTCGTCGACCACCTCCACCGCTCCGTCGTCGACCACCTCCACCGCGCCGTCGGCCGCCTCGTCCACCGCGACGTCGAGCGCGGCGACCTCGAGCGCGCCCGTCGCGGCACCGTCCGCACCCGCGGCGCCGTCGATCCCGTCCGTGGCGACGAGCGGCAAGACGTACACGGTGCTCTCGGGCGACACGCTCAACACGATCGCCACGAAGCTCGGCGTGAGCGGCGGGTGGACGCGCCTCGCTGGTGCGAACACGCGCACCGTGACCGACGTCGACCTGATCTACCCGGGGCAGGTCCTGCAGCTCCCGGCCTGATCGCAGGCGCCGCTCGGTCCGCACCACGCGCGGACCGAGCGGGACACGACGGACGGGACCCGGGCGACCGGGTCCCGTCCGTCGTTCCGTTCGGCGTGGACACCGCCGTGTCGACGCCCTGTCCGGCTCGTCCTCCACATCGGCCGGTGCATGAACGCTGCCCACCATCTCGGCTCGGCACCTTGTCGGCGGGCGTGCTTCCCGGCCATCATCGGAGCACGCGCCGCGGGGTGCGCAGGAGCACGAGGAGGACGGGACATGGCGACCTTCACCAGGGGGTTCGGCGGGCGGCGGCGTGACGTGGACCCGCGGCTGCCACCGGGACAGACCACCGTGGCCGACTGGCCGGTGCTCTCGGCGAGCGGCACCTTGATCATCGAGCCCGAGGAGTGGCAGTTCTCCGTCCGTACCGAGACCGGCGCGGTGCACGAGTGGTCGTGGGACGAGGTCCGGGCGCTCGGGATCGAGGACATCCGGACCGACATCCACTGCGTGACCCACTGGTCCAAGCTCGACATGGGGTGGCGGGGCGTCCCGCTCGACGCCGTCTTCGCCGACGTCGAGACCTCGTTCGACCACCTGATGGTCCACAGCTACGGCGGCTACACGACGAACCTGCCCCTGGCCGAGGTCCTCGACGGCAAGGCGTGGATCGCGTTCGAGGCCGAGGGCGAGCCCCTGTCGCCCGAACACGGCGGCCCGGCGCGGTTGCTCGTGCCGCATCTCTACTTCTGGAAGAGCGCCAAGTGGGTCCGCGGGATCACGATGCAGGCGAACGACGAGCCGGGCTTCTGGGAGAACGCGGGCTACCACCTGCACGGGGACCCGTGGAAGGAAGAGCGCTACTGGTGAGCGTCGACGTCGGAGCGACCGCATCGGCGCAGACGGTGTCGGCCACGACGGGTGCGCCTGCGGACCCGGCCTCCCGTCCCGCGTCCGCACTCCCGCGCCCGGGGTGGCACGTGGCGCGCGTCGTCGCGGCCGCGTCCGAGACCCCGACGGCGCGGCGCATCGTGCTCGACGTCGCGGGCTGGCCCGGGAACGAGGCCGGCCAGCACCTCGACCTGCGCCTCACCGCCGAGGACGGCTACCAGGCGACGCGGTCCTACTCGATCGCCTCGCACGGGGCGAGCAGCCGGGTCGAGCTCGCGGTCGACCGGGTCGACGACGGCGAGGTCTCGCCCTTCCTGGTCGACGACGTCATGGTGGGCGACGAGCTCGAGGTGCACGGACCGCTCGGCGGCTGGTTCGTCTGGCGGCCACCGACGGAACCGGAACCGCGCCCGGTCCAGCTCATCGCGGGCGGATCCGGCGTCGTCCCGCTCGTCGCGATGGTCCGTGCGCACGCGGAGGCCGGGGACCCCACGCCCTTCCGGTTGCTGTACGCGGTCCGCACGCCGGAGGACGTCTTCTTCCGCCCGGAACTGCGGGCGGCGCTCGACGCGGACGCTCCCTTCGCACTGACGACGGTGTACTCGCGACGGACGCCCCCGGGCGACGACGCCGCACCCGGCCGCCTGACGCGGGACCGCCTCGGTGCCGCGATCGTGCCGGCGGCGGCCCACCCGCGCATCTACGTCTGCGGCTCGACGCCGTTCGTCGAACAGGTCATCACGTGGCTCGGCGAGCTCGGGTACGACACCCGGGGCGTGCGAGCCGAGCGGTTCGGAGGCAGCGCATGACGACCCGACTCGACGGCAACGCGGCGGCCGGGGTCCTGGCCGACGTCTTCGGCACGGACACCACCACCGCACGGGTCCGATGCTCCGGCTGCGGGGCGGTCGGGGTCGTCGCCACGGTGGTCGTCCTGGCCGATGCGGCGGGCACGGTCCTCCGCTGCCCCGAGTGCGACGACGTCCTCGCCACGGTGGTCGACGACGGCGCCACGGCCTGGCTGTCCATGCCCGGGGTGAGCGCGATCGGCATCCCACGACCGGTGCCCCTGGGCAGCCGCGCACGGGCCCGGCCCGGAGGCTGAGCGGACACGCCCTGGTCGGACTCCTACACTGGCCAGTCGCAGGAACCCCACCCCACCCCGCCACACCCCTCGGAAGGTCGATCGCCCGATGACCACCCCGTCCACACGCGTGCCCGGCAGCCTCGCCGAGCAGCGTGCGCTCCTCTTCGACCTCGACGGCGTCCTGACGCCCACCGCGGACGTCCACATGCGCGCATGGTCACGGCTGTTCACGCCGTACCTCGAGCAGCACGGGGTCGCCCCGTACACCGAGCAGGACTACTACGCGTACATCGACGGCAAGCCGCGCTACGACGGCGTCCGGTCCCTGCTCGTCGCGCGGGGGATCCAGGTCCCGGAGGGCGACCCGTCCGACGGCCCGGACGCCGACACGGTCTGTGGTCTCGGCAACCGGAAGAACGCCGCGTTCAACGCCGAGCTCGAGGAGAACGGCGTCCTGCCGTACCCCGGCTCCGCGCGGTTCCTCGACGCCGCCATCGCTGCCGGGTACCTCGTCGCGGTCGTCTCGAGTTCCGCGAACGCCCGGTCGGTCCTGCGCACCGCGGGGATCCTCGACCGCTTCCCCGTCGTGGTGGACGGCACCGTCGCGATCGCCGACCACCTGGCCGGCAAGCCGGCCCCCGACACCTTCGTCGACGCGGCGCACCGCCTCGGACTGACGCCGGCGTCGTGCGTCGTGTTCGAGGACGCCCTCGCCGGGGTCCAGGCCGGCCACGCCGGGGCCTTCGGACTCGTCGTCGGCGTCGATCGCGGTGCGGGCGCGGACGCCCTCCGCGCGCACGGCGCGGACGTCGTCGTGCCCGACCTCGCCGACCTCGTCGACGACCTGCCGGCTCCGGGCACCGTCACCCACCCCACGGACGCTCCCGGGAAGGACGCATGAACCCGATCACCGCGGATCCCCTTGACCGCACCCGCTACCCGATCGACGAGTGGGCGCTGGAAGAGGCCGAGTACGCCCCCGACGAGCAGGGCGTCGCCGAGACGCTGTTCGCGGTCGGCAACGGGTACCTCGGCCTCCGGGGGAACTTCGACGAGGGCCGGGGCGGGTTCTCGTACGGCACCTACGTGAACGGGTTCCACGAGATCTGGCCGATCCGCCACGCGGAAGAGGCCTTCGGGTTCGCGAAGGTGGGACAGACCATCGTCAACGCACCGGACGCCAAGGTGATCCGGCTCTACGTCGACGACGAACCCCTGGTCCTCGCCGAGGCCGACATCCTCCGGTACACGCGACGGCTCGAGTTCCGTGACGGCTACCTGCTCCGTGAGACCGAGTGGAGCACGCCCTCGGGTAAGCGCGTGCTCATCCGCTCGCGCCGACTCGTGTCGTTCGCCGACCGGCACTTCGCGGTCGTCGACTACGAGGTCACGATGCTCGACCACGATGCCTCCGTGCTGCTGTCGAGCCAGATCCTCAACCGCCAGGACGTGCCCGACGAGTACCACGCGATGATGCAGACCGCGGCGCCGATGTTCGACCCGCGCAAGGCGGAGCAGTTCACGAACCGCGTCCTGCAACCGCGCTTCCGGCGGAACACGGGCGAGCGGTCGCTGCTCGGTTACCAGACGTCGAGCTCGGGCATGACCATCTGCGTGGGGGCCGAGCACCGGCTCGAGACCGACAACACGTGGGACCACACCGCGCAGATCGACGACGACCTCGCCAAGCACGTGTACCGGATCACGGCCAAGGCCGGACAGCCGATCCGCCTCGTCAAGACGATCACGTACCACACGTCGCGCGGGGTCCCCGCCCGGGAGCTCGCCGATCGCTGCGACCGGACGCTCGACCGTGCGGCCGAGACCTCCGTGGACGACATGTTCGCGCACCAGCGGGCGTGGATGGACGACTTCTGGGCCCGGAGCGACGTCGAGATCCCGCACGAGCCCGGCCTGCAGCAGGCGGTCCGGTGGAACCTGTTCCAGCTCGCGCAGGCCACCGCCCGCACCGATGGCCACGGCATCGCGGCGAAGGGCGTGAGCGGCTCCGGGTACGGCGGCCACTACTTCTGGGACACCGAGGTCTACGTGCTGCCGTTCCTCAGCTACACGGCACCGATCGTCGCCCGGAACGCCATGCGGTTCCGCTACAACATGCTCGACGCCGCCCGTGACCGCGCTCGCGAGCTGAACCAGCGCGGCGCCCTGTTCCCGTGGCGCACGATCAACGGTCAGGAGTCGAGCGCGTACTACGCGGCCGGCACCGCGCAGTACCACATCGACGCCGACATCGCCCACGCGCTCATGCAGTACGTCCGGGCGAGCGGTGACCGCGAGTTCCTCAAGCGTGGGGCGATCGACATCCTCGTCGAGACCGCGCGCTTGTGGGAGGACCTCGGTTTCTGGCGGCGGAACGGCGACCGGAAGTTCCACATCGACGGCGTGACGGGCCCGGACGAGTACACCACCGTCGTCGACGACAACATGTACACGAACGTCATGGCCCGCGCGAACCTGTGGTTCGCCGTGAACGCGTGCCGTGAACTCCGTGCCGACGACCCGGTCGAGTTCTCGCGCATGGTCCGTCGTACGGGCCTGGACGAGTCGGAGATCGCGGGCTGGGCCGCGGCGGCCGAGGCCATGGAGATCCCGTTCGACCCGCACCGGGGCATCCACCCGCAGGACGCCCAGTTCCTCGACAAGGAGCTCTGGGACCTCGAGAAGACGCCGGAGTCGAAGCGCCCGCTCCTGCTGCACTACCACCCGCTCGTGATCTACCGGTTCCAGGTGCTCAAGCAGGCGGACGTCGTGCTCGCGCTGTTCCTGCAGGGCCACGAGTTCACGCCCGCCGAGAAGCGCCGCGACTTCGAGTACTACGACGCGCTGACCACCGGTGACTCGACGCTGTCGGCGGTCGTCCAGTCGATCATCGCGGCCGAGGTCGGGTACCACGAGCTCGCGGAGCAGTACTTCCTCACCTCGCTGTTCGTCGACCTCGCCGACCTGCACGGCAACACGTCCGACGGCGTCCACGTCGCCTCGACGGGCGGCGTCTGGGGTGCCCTCGTCAACGGCTTCGGCGGCATGCGCGACCACGGCGGCCGACTGACGTTCAATCCGCGGCTGCCGAAGACATGGCCCGGCCTGACCTTCCGGCTCACCGTGCAGGGGAACCGGATGCGCGTCGAGCTCGAACCGGATCGCATGACCTTCACGATCGAGCACGGCACCGAGGTCACGGTGTGGGTGCACAACGAGGAGTTCCTCGTCTCGGCGGACCACCCGCTCGTCGTCGAGCTCGGGCACCAGGGGCCGCGGCTCGAGGCGCACGCGCCGACGACGAGCGACATCCAGGGCACGCTCCGTGCCGACGGATCCGTCATCACCGCGTCCATCCCGACGATCTCGCTCGAGCGCGACGAGGTGGAGGCGCAGCCGTCGTGAGTGCACGCCGGGTCGCCGCCGACGCGGACGTCGGCACCCGCTGGGTGGCCCTGCTCCGCGGCGTGAACGTGGGCGGGGTCACCGTCCGGAACCCCGAACTCACCGCGGTCGTCGCGGGGATCGGCGGCACCGACGTCCGACCGGTGCTCGCGAGCGGCAACGTGGTGTTCACGGCCCCGGCGCCCGACGCCGGACCGGAGCACGCGGTCGCGCAGGACGCTGCGGAGGCGACCCTCCGGGACCGGCTCGAGCGCGGCCTCCAGGACCGGTTCGGCCGCCCGGTGCCCGTGGTGCTCGTGCGACAGGACCGACTGGCGGCGCTCGTCGACGCGTTCCCGTTCCCGGTCGACGCGGCGACGCACGCGTACGTCGTGTTCTCGTCGGACCAGGACGCCCTCGAGGCCCTCGTCGCCGACCCGGTGCAGCCGCCGGATCGGGTGGTCGTCGGCGACGGCGTCGTCTACTGGGCGTGCCCGAAGGGGTCGAGCACCGACACCCCGTTCGCCAAGCGTGCGGCCACGTCGCGGTTCCGCGCGACGACGACGACGCGGAACGTGAACACGCTCCGTCGCATGGCGTGACCGCGGCACCATGCGCCAGGGAAACGCGCCGGGGGACACCGCCCCGGGGGCGACCGGCAGCCACCCGAGTACAACGATCACCATGACGAACGAACGTCCCGACACCGACGGGCCCGACGCAGCCCATCGGATCCCGGAGGGGGTCGACGACGCCACGGTGGACGCCCTCGGCAAGCTGTCCGAGGGGCTCGAGGCGCTCGAGCACGCTCGCGGCCTGCTGTACGGCTTCCACCGCCTCACGGGTACGGCGGACCTCGCGATCGGTGAAGCGGTGGACCTGTTCCGCCAGGCCGGACACGACGACGTCGCCGACCGCATCGAGCGTGACGTCGTCGGCCGCAACGTCATCGCCGGCCGATGGACGTTCCAGATCGTCGAGGACTATGACGACGGCTACTGGTCGGTCGTGCGCGACGCCGAACGGGAGGCCCGCGAGCAGCTGGCCGGCGGCCGTCGCCACCTCTTCGAGGCCCGCATGAAGGAGCAGCGCCGCACCCACGGGGCGCCCCACCACGAGGCCCTGCCCGCCGATGTCGGCGAGCAGGTGTGATGATGGGGCGGTGAACGGACGCCAGGACCGGGCTCGCGTCGAGGCGGCCGTGCGCGAGCTCCTCGCCGGTGTCGGCGAGGACCCGACGCGTCCGGGCCTCCAGGCGACGCCCGCGCGGGTGGCGGACGCGTTCGCCGAGTTCTTCAGCGGCCTCGGGGTCGACGCGACCGACATCGTGCGACGCGGGGCGGTGCCGGCCGAGCCGGACGAGCTCGGTGAGGTCGTGATCGTGCGCGACGTCCGGTTCCGCTCGGTGTGTGAGCACCACCTGCTGCCGTTCCTCGGGGTCGCCCACCTGGCGTACGTGCCGGGCGAGCGGATCATCGGGCTCGGCACGCTCTCGCGAGTGGTCGACGCGATCGCCTCGCGGCCGCAGCTGCAGGAGCGGCTCGGGTCCGAGGTCGTGTCGGCCATCGCCGAGGGGCTCGACGCCCCGGGGGTGCTCGTCGTGCTCGACGCCGTGCACGCCTGCGTGACGACCCGTGGTGAGCGGCAGACGGCCAGTTCGACGGTGACCGTGGCGAGCAGCGGAGTCCTCGCGGACCCGGTCCGTCGGGCCGATGTCATCGCGCTCATCGGCGCGGCCGGCAGCGGAGCGGTGGCATGACGGCGGACGCGGCCGTGGGCCTCCCGACCGGCGCCGTGCTCGTGACCGAGCCCGAGCGCGCGGCCGACCCCGAGCGCGCGACCGGCCCTGAGCGCACGGCCGCCCCCGTGCTCGCGACCGGTGCCGTGCTCCCGCCGCTCCGCCACCCCGTCCGCAGGATCGGCCGCCGGACGTTCGACTTCGACCGGCGGATCGCCGTCATGGCGATCGTCAACCGCACCCCCGACTCGTTCCATGACCGAGGCGCCACGTTCGCGCTCGATCGAGCGGTCGCCGCAGCGGTGGCGGCGGCGGACGAGGGCGCGGACTGGGTGGACGTCGGCGGCGTCAAGTTCGCCCCCGGCCCCGAGGTGCCCGCGGACGAGGAGGCCGACCGCGTCGTGCCCGTGGTGCGCGCGCTCGTCCAGGCCTCGGACGTGGTCGTGTCCGTGGACACGTTCCGGCCCGAGGTCGCGGCGGCGGCGATCGCCGCGGGCGCCTCGGTCGTCAACGACACGACGGGGTTGTCGGATCCGCGGATGGCCGACGTCGTGGCCGACAGCGACGCGACGGTCGTCATCACCCACAGCCTGGCTGCCCCGCGGCAGGAGCACCCGATGCCGCGGTACGACGACGTCGTCGGCGACGTGGTCGCGTTCCTCCGGCGGCGGGTCGACCTCGCGCTCGAGCGTGGTGTGCCGGAGTCGCGGATCGTCGTCGACCCCGGACACGACCTCAACAAGACGACGGTGCACTCGCTCGAGTTGACCCGACGACTGGCCGAGGTCGCGGCGCTCGGGTTCCCGACCCTCGCGGCGGTGTCGAACAAGGACTTCGTCGGGGAGTCCCTGGGGCGGCCCCGGGGTGAACGGCTGGCGGGGTCGCTCGCGGCCGCGACCATGAGCGCGATGCTCGGCGCCCGGATCCTCCGCATGCACGACGTCCGTCCGGCGGTCGACGCGGCCCGCATGGTCGAGGCCGTGCTCGGCTGGCGCGCCCCCGTCGACCCGGTCCACAACCTGTTGCCCGAGGGCAACCGCCCGGTCGCATGAGCCCGGACGAGCACGCCGCCGACGAGCCCGCAGCCGCAGCCGCCGCCGGGGCGACGGACGCCGCCGCAGCCGCCGCCGGGGCGACGGACGCCGCCGCAGCCGCCGCCGGGGCGACGAACCCCGCCGCCGCCGCCGGGGCGACGGATGCCGCCGCCATCGAGCAGCTGTTCCCCGCCGCCGGCCCGGGACCGCTCGACGACGACGCACTCCTCGCCCTGTACGGCCGGGAGGCCCGACACCCCTCCCCGACGACGGCCGACGGCTGGGTGCGCGTCAACTTCGTGAGCAGTCTCGACGGCTCCGCCACCGCCGAGGGCGTCTCCGGTGGCCTCGGCGGCCCAGCCGACCTCCGCGTGTTCGACCTCCTGCGCCGCCTCGCGGACGTCGTCCTCGTCGCAGCCGGGACCGTCCGGAACGAGGGGTACGGGCCGATGCGCCTGCACGACGCGGACGTGGCGTGGCGGCGTGCGCGGGACCTCCCGGACCACCCCGCGTTCGCGATCGTCAGCGGGTCCCTGGCGCTCGATGCGGCGTCGCGGGTCTTCACGGAGGCACCGGTGCGACCGGTCGTCCTGACGCATGCGGAGGCACCCGCGGACCGACGCGCGGCGCTCGCCGCGGTCGCGGACGTCGTCGACTGCGGGGCGGACGCCGTGGACGTCGCGGTCGTCCGGCGGGCGCTGGTGGAGCGCGGCCTCGCCCAGATCCACTGCGAGGGCGGGCCCGGCCTCCTCGGGGCGCTCGTGGCGGCCGATGCGGTGGACGAGCTGTGCCTCACCGTCAGTCCGGTCCTCGAGGGCGGCGACGGCCCCCGGATCGCGCGGGGCGGTGCCGGACAGGGCCTCCGCTCGATGCGGCTCGCCCACGTCCTCCGCGCCGGCGACATGCTCCTGACGCGGTACCGTCGACCGTGATGCCGCATCACCTCGACCACGTCACCGCCGGGTTCCTGTTCGACATGGACGGCACCCTCGTCGACTCCACCGCGATCGTCGAGGCCGCCTGGGGGCGCTTCGGGGCGGAGCACGGCATCGACCCGCGCGAGATCCTCGCGTTCTCGCACGGTCGCCAGACCATCGACACCGTGACCCGGTTCCTGCCCGACCGGTCCCACGACGAACGGGTCGCCCTGTCGGCGGCGCTCGTGGCCGACGAGGTCCGTCGCACCGACGGCATCACCGAGGTCCCCGGCGCCGGCGCGCTCATGCGGACCCTCCTCGACCTCGGAGCGCCCGTCGCCCTCGTGACGAGCGCGCCGCGCGACCTCGCACTGAACCGGATGGTGGCGGCCGGCGTCCCCGTGCCCGAGGTGGTCGTCACCGCCGAGGACGTGCCGAACGGCAAGCCCGCTCCCGACTGCTACCGGCTCGGGGCCGAGATGCTCGGTCTCCCGCCCGGGGACTGCACCGCCTTCGAGGACGCTGAAGCGGGCCTCGTGTCCGCCGTGGCGTCGGGGGCCCACGTCGTCGTGGTCGGCGCGCACACGTCCCCGACGACCGAGGGTCTCGACCGCGTGACGGACCACACGCGCGTCACGGTGTCACGCGCAGACGCGGGCTTCCGCGTCCGGGGCTGAGCGCCCGCCGGGCCGGGAGCAGGTGCCGGGCCGAGCCGGTGTGCACCCGGGGGACGGGGCGCCTCCACGTCGGCTGCGACCTGCGGACGCTCGCGGGTGATCACGCCGACACTCGATGGAGCCGCCGGACACGACCCGACGGCGGCGCGGAGCCGATCCGGACCGCGCACCGACGGAAGGAGCACCATGGCCGACGAACTGAACGGCACGAAGATCCTCGTGATCGCCACGAACTACGGGGTCGAGCAGGACGAGATCGTCGTCCCGGTCGAGCAGCTCCGCGAGAAGGGCGCCGCGGTCACGATCGCCGCCAAGGAGCAGTCGCCCATCCAGACGCTCGTGGGCGACAAGGACCCGGGCCAGCAGGTGGACGTCGACCTCGCGCTCGACGAGGCCGACGAGAGCGACTACGACGCGATCCTCATCCCCGGCGGCACCATCAACGCCGACACACTGCGCCGCGAGCCGGGAGCGATCGCCCTCGTCACGGCGTTCGCCGACGCGGGCAAGCCCATCGCCGCGATCTGCCACGGTCCCTGGCTCCTGGTCGAGGCGGGCATCCTCCCCGGACGCACAATCACCTCGTTCCACACGCTGCAGACCGACATCCGCAACGCCGGCGCCGAGTGGGTGGACCGCGAGGTCGAGGTCGACGTCTCGGGGGGCTACACGCTCATCACCTCCCGCAACCCCGGCGACCTGCAGGCGTTCGTCCCCGCGATCGAAGGGGCGGTCGTCCCCGTCGGCTGACCCCGGCACGTCGAACACCCTGGTGCCCGTCGAACCGCGTGATCCCGCGGTTCGACGGGCACCACGCGGTTCGACGGCCACGCGAACCGTGCTCAGCCCAGCGGCACCGCCGCCCGGAGCGTCCCCGGGCCGAGCGTGAGCACGCCGTCGGTCAGCGGCTCGCAGCGGATCCCGCCCCGACCCCGCATCCCGCGGAACGCGCCCGGCCCGATCGCCACGTCCATCCACGCGCAGGGGTTCGCCGCACGGTGTCCCTGCAGCACGACCGGGCCCGACCCCGTGTCGATCGAGAACAGGACGCCGCGGAGGGCCTCGACGTCGACGCCGCGGAGCACCACGTTGCGTCGGGTGAGCGCCGGGTCCAGCGGGATGCCGAGTTCCGCCGCGAGCGCCTGGAGCGGCTCGGCCCCGATCACCGTGACGGACGCCTGCCGGTGCGCGGGGTGGCCGTGGAACCGGTCGCCGACGATCCCGAGCCCGGCCCGGACCGTGATCCGCTCGTGGAGCTCCGGTCCGTCCGCCGGGGCCGGACCGTCGGCGGGCCGGCCCTCGTAGCGGTGCCGCGGTGCGGCGAGCAGCAGCTCGACGGTCACCGGGTACGCGGTCGTCAGCAGTCCGGCCGGGAGGCCCGGAGTCGCGTCCGCCCCGTCGCGCGCGTCCGCCCCGTCGCCGGCGGGGTGCTCACCGCTCGCGTCCATGACACCCGACCGTACCTGTCGGCGTCCGCCGTGCCTCCCGGTCGAGGTGCGGAGGCGGACCGAGCGCGCCACTGCGCGCCCGCCGGGCCGATCCCGTCGACCCTGCCGCCGTGTCCGATTCCCGCTGGTTCGGGTCGGTGGCGCGTGTCAGGCTGGGAGCATGGACACGGGCGGGGGGACGGGCGCGACCTCCGACCCGCTCCACGCGGAGCGCTACCGCATCGCCGCGTCGCGCGACGCCCGCTTCGACGGCCAGTTCGTCACCGCCGTCCACTCGACGCGTATCTACTGCCGACCGAGCTGTCCCGCTCGCACGCCGCGGAGCTCGGGCGTCACGTTCTACCCCACGAGCGCGGCCGCGCACCTCGCCGGGTACCGCGCGTGCAAGCGGTGCCTGCCCGAGGCGAGCCCCGGCAGCCCCGCGTGGAACGTGCGCGAGGCGCATGGCGCCGCGCGCGCCATGCGCCTCGTGACGGACGGCGTGGTCGAGCGCGACGGAGTGCCGGCGCTCGCCGCACGCCTCGGGTACTCCCCGCGACACCTCACGCGGATCCTCGTGCAGGAGCTCGGCGCCGGGCCGAAGGCGCTGAGCCGCGCGCAGCGCGCCCAGCACGCCCGGACGCTGCTCACGACGTCGTCGCTGCCGGTCGCGGACGTCGCGTTCGCCGCCGGGTTCGGCAGCGTGCGGCAGTTCAACGACACCGTGCGCGAGGTCTTCGGGCTCACCCCGACCGCGCTGCGGGCGCGGAGTGGACGCGCGGCGCCGACGCCGGACGGGGCGCTCCGCGTCCACCTGCCCGCGCGACCGCCGTTCGACGCCCACGGCCTCTTCGCCTGGTTCGCCGCCCGCGCGCTGCCCGGCGTCGAGGTCGCGGCCACCGCCGCGGATCCCGGCGGCGCCCGCTACGAGCGGGTCGTGCGACTGCCGGGAGGCCCGGCCTGGTTCGCCGCGACCCCCGCCGACCCGGGGCCCTCCGGCCGCGGTACCGGCATCGACCTCGAGGTCCGGATGACGACGCTGTCCGACCTCCCGACCCTCGTCGCGCGCGTCCGGTCCCTGTTCGACCTGGACGCGGACCCGGTCGCGGTGGACGCCCTGCTCGGAGTGGTCCCGGAGCTGGCGTCGTCGGTGGCCGCCGTGCCGGGCATCCGGGTGCCGGGGGCGCTCGACGCCGACGAGCTCGTCGTCCGGGCGGTCCTCGGGCAGCAGGTGCGCGTCGCCGCGGCGCGGACGGCGCTCGGTCGTGTGGTGGACGCCCTCGGAGAGCCGGTGCCCGACACCGTCGCGCCCGGGATGCGGATGTTCCCGACGGCCGCCGTACTCGCGGATGCCGTGGGGCGACAGCTCGTCGCCGAGGCGGGAGCGGGGTCGGCGCCGCCGGGCGACGCGGAGCGGGTCATCCGCGGTCCCCGAGCCCGTGTCGCGACGCTGCACCGGGTCGCGGCGGGGCTCGCCGACGGATCGCTCGTCGTGGACCGGGCCGCGACGCTGGACGACCTCCGCGCGCGACTGCTCGCCGTGCCCGGGGTCGGGCCCTGGACCGCCGCGTACGTCGCGCTCCGGGTCCGGCACCACCCCGATCTCCTCCTCCCCAAGGACGTCGCCGTGCGGAACGGTGCACAGGCCCTCGGGATCCCCGACGACCCGCGCGGACTCTCCGTATGGTCGTCGGCACTCGCTCCCTGGCGGAGCTACCTGACCATGCACCTCTGGCGCGCTGCCGCACGCACCCCGCCGGACCAGGGGCATCGACCGAACGGAAGGCACATCCCATGAGCACGATCGACCTGCGGCCCGAACCGGCCGCGTCGGAGTCGGCGTCCGTCGTACCGGACGCGGCATCCCCGCTCCGGTCGTCCGACGCCGTCGTGGTCCCGCCCGAGCCTCGCGCGGCGACGACGGTCGCGCGCGTCGCCACCCTCGCGACGCCCGACGGTCCGTTCACCGTGCTCGAGGACGGCGACGGCACGGTCCTCGCGTCCGGATGGACGGCGGAGGCCACCGAGGTCCTCGCCCGGCTGGCGGAGCGCCACCGACCGGTGGTCGTCGTGCCGGGTGCGGTGGCGTCGGCCACGGCGGTCCAGGCCTACTACGACGGCGACGTCGAACCGGCCATGCAGGTGCGCGTCCGGCAGTTCGGCACGGAACTGTTCGCCGAGGGCTGGCGGCAGCTCCGGCTCGTGCCGGCGGGCACCGTGCTCACGTACACGCAGCTCGCCGCGGCCATGGGGCGTCCGGAGGCCGTGCGCGCCGCGGCGAGCGTCTGCGCCCGGAACGCACCGGCACTGTTCGTGCCCTGCCACCGGGTGCTCCGGAGCAACGGCGGCCTCGGGGGCTTCGCCTGGGGCGAGCACGTCAAACGGTCCCTGCTCGAGCGCGAGGCCGACCTCGCCGCGCGGACGGTCTGACGACCGAGCACGGATCGCGGCGGCCGCGAGGACGGACGGCCCGACCCCCAGGAGGGGCCGGGACGACGGACGGCCCGACCCTCAGGAGGGGCCGGGCCGTCCGGTCAGCGCGATGTGTGACGGCTCAGAACAGCTTCGCCGAGGCCCGTCGGGCGCCCTCGCCGAGCGACTCGAGCTTGGCGGCGGCGATCGAGGGGTGGACGCGGCCGCCCAGACCACAGTCGGTCCCGGCGATGACCCGCTCGCGGCCGACGAACTCGGCGAACCGCTCGATCCGCTGCGCGACCAGGTCCGGGTGCTCGACGACGTTCGTGGCGTGGCCGACCACACCCGGGATGATCACCTTGCCGTCCGGCAGCTCGGTGTCCTCCCAGACGGTCCACTCGTGCTCGTGGCGGGCGTTCGCGGCCTCGAACGAGTAGGCGCTCGCGTCGATGTCGAGCATGAGGTCCACGATGTGACGGAGTTCGATGTCCGTCGTGTGGGGTCCGTGCCACGAGCCCCAGCACAGGTGGAACCGCACGCGCGAGGTGTCCAGGCCGCGGAGTGCGTGGTTGAGGGCCTCGACCCGGATCCGGGTGAACGCGCGGTAGTCCTCGACGCTCGGCTCGGGGTTGATCTGGTCCCAGTTCTCGGCGATCGAGGGGTCGTCGATCTGCAGCGAGAGCCCCGCGTCGAGGATGATCCGGTACTCCTCGCGGAGAGCGTCGGCCCAGGCCCAGATGTGCTCTTCCTCGGTCGCGTAGTACTCGTTCGCGACGCGGGCACCGGAACCGGGCGAGAGCGCGGTGATGAACCCGTTGTCGACGTCGTTCGCCTCGAGCGCGTGCTTGAGGTTCGCGGCGTCGGTGCGGGCGGCCTCGTGGCCCGTGTAGACGATCGGCCCCGTCGTCGTGGGGAACGCGGTCGCGTTCTTGCCGACCCCGATCCCGCTCTCCGGGTCCTGGTAGGCGTCCCGGAAGGCGATCCAGTCCCGTCGGTCGGGGAACGAGGTCAGGCGGACGTGCCCCGGCTCCGAGCGGACGGGCTCCTGCGTGAAGATGTTCTCCTCGGTCAGGGACAGGCCGCTGACGCGCTGGAACGAGTAGCCCCACCAGGCGCCGTAGTCGACCGAACTCGACATCGCCTTGCCGTACTCGCCGTCGCCGGGTTGGGTGATCCCGAGCCGGACCTGCCGGGCGACCACGTCGTCGACGGCGGCACTCGTCAGGGCGCGGACCTCGTCGGTGGTCTGCAGGGTGAACCCGTCCTCGGCGAGCGGTCGCGCGGCGTTCGCGGCGATGAGCTCGGGGGTACGGGGAAGGGAACCGGCCGTGGTGGCCTGGATGTGTGTGGTGTTCTCGAATGACATGCGTGCGCTCCTCGGGGACGGAGTCGTCGTGCGACTCCCTCGGGCAGTGGGACGTCGCAGGCGTGCGCGGCGGCCGTCCACGACGGGAGCGGTCGACGCCGCGCGCGAGGCTTCGCGTGGTGCGCTGCGTGGAGGCAAGCGTGCCACGGGTCCGGCGCCGCACGGCATCTGTTACGCCACGCGACGGACGCGATCGCCGACGCCACCCGAACTGGGGTCAAGCGCGATCCCATCGGTCCGGAACCCCGCATCGAAGGCATGGCGAGAAGTGCCCGGCGCTCGGCGTCGGGGAGCCCCCAGGGCCGAGGGCGCACCCGTTCGGGTCGGGTCGCCGTCGCCTCGGGGCCGGTCCGTTCGGGTGACCGGCCCCGGGGGCTTCGTCCGGACGACGGCTCCGCTCCGTGCCGGAGGCGCGACGACCACCCCTGGTTGCGGGTGATGACGCGTCGGGAGTGCGCTGACAGAATCGGGAGCGCCTTCCCCGGAAGCGCCCCAACCACGCGCCATCCCGTCCAGAGGACCTCCATGCACGTCGAACCCGCTGAGCGCACCGTCGTCTCCGCGGACGGCACTGCGATCGCGACGTCCACCACGGGCAGCGGGCCGGCGCTCGTGCTCGTCGCCGGGCCGTTCGACCACCGCGCCTTCGGGGCCCTCACCGATACCGCCACGGCCCTCGCCGAGCACTTCACCGTCACCTGGTACGACCGCCGTGGCCGGGGCGAGAGCGGTGGCGGGCTGGCCGAGGCGCAGCGCGAGGTCGAGGACCTCGAGGCCGTCATCGCCGCTGCGGGCGGGCGACCGTCCGTCGTGGGCCTCTGCGCCGGGGCCGGGTTGGTCCTCCTGGCCGCTGCGGGCGGAGCGCCGATCGAGCGAGCGGTCGCCTGGGAGCCGCCGTACCGCGCGTCGGTCGATCCGCGGTTCCCGGACCCCGAGCGCATCACGGCCCTCGTCCGTGGCGGTCGTGCCGCGGCAGCGGTGCGGTTCTTCCTGCGTCGCGTGCTCGGCACGCCCTGGCTCGCGCCCGTCGTCCTGCGGATGCAGCGCCCGGCGTGGGCCGGTCTGCTCGCCGGTGCCGCGACCCTCCCGAACGACGTCCACGTCATGACCGGGTTCGCCCTGCCGACCGAGGTCCTCGCCCGCATCACGACACCCGTGCTCGTCATGACCGGCGGATCGAGCCCCGACTGGCTCAAGCTCGCGGCCCACGCGGCGGTCGAGGCCGTGCCGGGGTCGGAGCACACCGTGCTGCAGGACCAGGCGCACGTCGTCAACGGTGCCGCGCTGGCCGAGGGCGTCGTCCCGTTCCTCCTGCGGGAGCGGGTGGAGGAGCCCGACCCGCTCGGCTGACCTCGGTCGGCGCGTCACCAGGGAGCGCGTCGGTCCGCGTCCGTCCCTCGGCGTTCGCCTGGGAGGATGGACGGATGACGACCCCTCCGCGCCTCGGTCTGCTCCTCGACGTCGACGGTCCGATCGCCAGTCCGGTGTCGCGGACGATCGCCATCCCGTCCATCGTCGAGGACCTCGTGGCACTGGCGGCCCAGGGGATCCCGGTCGTGTTCAACACCGGGCGCAGCGACGCGTTCATCCGCGAGCAGGTCGTCGGGCCGTTGCTCGCCGGCGGTCTCGCGTCCGGTGGTCGGGTGCACGCCGTGTGCGAGAAGGGCGCGGTCTGGTGCTCGATCGACCCGCGGTTCGACGGCGGGATGAGCGCGATCGAGGTCGCCGAGGACCTCGCGCTCCCGGTGGACTTCGCCGACGAGATGCGCGCCCTCGTCGCCGACACCTTCGCCGACGTCGTCTTCTACGACGAGACGAAGCGGGCGATGGTCTCGATCGAGCAGCGGGTCGACGTTCCGAGTGCGACGTTCCTGGCCCGGCAGCCCGACCTCGACGCCAGCGCGATGGACGCCCTCGTCCGCCGCGGGTACGGGGTGCGGCGCCTCGACGACGTCCGCGCGGCCGACGACGGCAGCGTCACCTGGCGCATCGACCCGACGATCATCTCCACCGACATCGAGTCCGCCCGCACCGGCAAGGACATGGGAGCGGAGCGTGCGCTCGAGCTCCTGGCCGACGACGGCGCCCTGCCCGCGACCTGGCGCACGGTCGGTGACTCCCGGAGCGACTACGCCATGGCGGACTGGCTGCACGAGCACGGGCACGATGTCGCGCACGTGGACGTCCGCCCGGCTGACGGTGTGCCCGAGACCCCGTACCCGGTCCTCACCGCGCCCGACGGCGTCATCCACGACGAGGCGGGAGCCCGGTTCCTGCGCACCTGGGTCACGGCCCCCTGACGAATCCGCCCGGTCACCGGCCGCGGGGCACGACCCGATCCGGCGCCCGTCCCACGCGCACCAGCGCGAGGCCGACGGCCGTCAGCACGAGCAGCACCGCGCACACCCGCACGGCCAGGATCGCCGCCCAGCCGAGCACGCCCTCCGCGCTCGATCCGACCAGGAGGAGCGGGGCAGCTCCGACGATCGTCACCAGCCCCGCGACCGCCAGCAGTGCGACGCGCAGCCCCCGTGCGATCCCCGCGGGCAGTCGTCGTGTTCGCGGTACCGGGGGCGTCCGGCGCAGCCAGAGCACGAACGCGACGGCGAGCACGAGCATCCCACCCACCGAACACGTGTTCTGCACCAGGTCGTACACGGGGTGGCCGTGGATCGACGCACGGAGGACCGCGATCCGCGCGACCGACCACCCGTGCCGGTGCGTGAACGAGTCCCACGCGACGTGGCTGTAGACGCCGGCGATCACGGTGGCGAGCACCAGCGCCAGCCGACCCACCCGCGCGGCGGGCGTCCGGGACCGGAAGGCGGACCACGCACTCGTCGGGTCGTCCCAGGACGCGGGCAGTCGGTCGTGCACCGACCGGGGTTGGATCGCGGTGAACGCCCATCGGAGCCCGAAGGTCCACGCGGCCAGGGCGATGAGTGCGACCGGCGTGGACACCGTCAGCGCGCCGAGTGCCGAGTGCGTCACCCCGTACGCGGGCAGCTCCGGGACGAAGAGCACCGCGTCCGGTGCCATGGCACCGACGGCGAGGGCTGCTGCGGGAACCCGGGTCCCGCGGAACGGCAGCGCCACGATCGTGTGGCTGACGGTGAACGGCATGCGCGGATGATGGCACACCGGCACCAGGAGGAACCGGGCCGAGGTTGCGCGACACCCGTGGATCAGCCGCGACGTCGAACCGTCGGGGGACAGACACGCTGAGCGGACTCCCGGAAATGGGAGCCCGGGCAGGAGCGCGCGGGTACGGTCCGGGCCATGAGGACCACGAAGATCACGAGCGCGGCCATCGTGGCCGTCGCGTCTGCACTCCTGCTCACCGGCTGTCACACCGCGGGCACCGGGGGCGCGCAGAACCAGGATCCCGTCGGCAAGGTCCCCGGCTCCCAGCAGCAGCAGACGAACCCCGCGCAGCGCAACGGGTCGAAGTGCCCCGTCGCGAACGTCGACGTCGTCGAGCAGATCAACCACGCGCTCGGCACCCACGACGACATCGACTTCGCCGACACGTGGAAGACCACGGGGGGTTGGTACATCGGTGCCTCGGTGGCGCCGACGAACGGCCAGGACGACCCGAACGAGGACGAGGTCGCCGTCTGGGTGACGACGAAGAACCCGACCATGGCGAAGGGGCAGACGTTCGACGGCACGATCTACGCCGTGAACGCCGCGGCGCGCAACGGCTCGTCGTCGCCGAACGCACCCGCGGGCTTCACCGCGTCGTCGTCGGACGCGAAGACCGTGATCAGCTGCATCGTCGAGGACATCGACCACTGATCCACGCGGGTCCGCCCGCGCATCGACTCTGAGCGCCGCGGCCGGCCACGAGCCCCGCGGCGCTCAGTGCTGTCTGCGGCGCTCAGTGCTGTCTGCGGCGCTCGGTGCTGTCCGCAGGGGGTTCAGTGCTGACAGCGCGGACACCAGTAGGTGTCCCGCAGCGACAGCGCGTCCTCGCCGAGCGTGCCGTACCGGATCCGCGTGCCGCAGCGGAGGCACGGCTTGCCGTCGCGCCCGTAGACCCAGAATCGCTGCCCCGGCCGGGTGTTCCCCGTCGTGACGCGGTTGGAGCGGTCGCGGTTCGCCACGATGAGCCGTTCCGCGAGCGCCACCATGCGCGTCGGGTCGCTGACCTCGCCGACGGGCCGCGTCGGCAGCACCCCGCGGAGGAAGCACAACTCGTTCCGGTAGACGTTGCCGAGCCCGGCCATGACCCGCTGGTCGAGCAGCGCGAGGCCGATCGGGCGGGCGGGGTCCGCGACGAGGTTCGCCTCGGCGCGCGCCGGGTCCCAGTCCGGCCCGAGCAGGTCCGGGCCGAGGTGCCCGACGATCGTGTCCTCGTGCTCGCGGGGGACGATCTCGAGCACGCCGAGTGTGAATCCCACGGTGGAGACGCCCTCGGCGTCGAGGACGGCGCGTGCCTGGTGTGCCGGGCGCCGCCAACGGTCACCCGGCGCGTAGACGTCCCACCGGCCCTCCATCTTGAGGTGCGAGTGGACGGTGACGTCGCCGATTCGGTGCAGGATGTGCTTGCCGCGCGGGACGACCTCGTCGACCACGCGCCCGGTCAGGTCGACGGTCGCGAACGCCGGTACCCGGAAGTCGGTGCGCGTCAGGACCTTGCCGGCCAGGGCCGCGTGCAGCTTGTGGGCCGCGCGGTAGACGGTGTCGCCCTCAGGCACGGAGTCGCAGTCCCTGTGGCGTGGCGGTGAACCCGGCGTCGCGCAGCAGGTCTCCGAGCGGCGTCTCGAGCACGAAGGTCCCGTCGACGCGCTCGACGGCGAGGCGCCCGAGCCCACGGCGCACCGTCGCGGCGATGGACTGCGCGGCGGCGGCGAGCACGGGTTCGTCCGGGGTGAACGTCAGCACGCTCTTGCCGCCCCGCTCGACGTACACGGCGAGGTGGCCGTCGACGATCGTGACGAGTGCACCGGCCTTGCGTCCCGGCCGGTGTCCGCGCGAGCCGTCCTCGTCCGTGTCGCCCGCCGGCCAGGGCAGCGCCGCCCCGAACGGGTTGGCGGGATCGGTCGCGGCGAGGGTGATCGCCACGCGACGGCGCTCCGGGTCGGCCTCGGCGTCGTCGATGTCCTGGCTGTACGTGCGGAGTCGGTCGACGGTGGGCCCGGTCGCGAACTGCGCCGCGCCGAGGCCCTCGACGAAGTAGCCGCGACGCGCACGCCCGGTCTCCTCGAACCGGGCGAGCACGCGGTACACGCCGGCGAACCCGCCTCGGACGCCCTCGACCTGCACGGCACCGCGGGTGACGACGCCGTGGCGCTCGAGCAGCTGTTCGGCGAGTGCGGCCGCGCGGACGGTCTGGTCGGGCTCGGCGAGGGGGAGGAGCGACCACCGGCCGCCGACGGTCGGCGGCCCGGACTGTGCGGGCAGGGTCGGTCGTCGTCGGCCACGGTAGGCGCGCGTCCGGGGCGCGGCGACCCGGGTGTGACCGCCGATCACGGACCGGAGTGGCGCGAAGGTGTCGTTCGTGATCTGCCCGGCCCACACGAGGTCCCACAGCGCCGTCGCGAGGGCCTGGTCGTCCGTGCTGCCGACGGACTGTGCCAGCTGCCGGAAGAAGTACGCGCCGCCACCCGCGAGCGCCCCGAGCACGTCGCGCTGCAGCTCGGTGGTGTCCGCGCCGGACGGTTCGGCGAGCGTCGTCGAGGCCGTGTCCGCCAGGTGCAGGCGCACCCAGCCGTCGTTCCCCGGCAGCGACCCGCCGCCGGACCACAGGACCTCCCCGGTCGCGGTCAGCTCGTCGAGCATCGCCGGTGTGTAGTCGACCACGCGGCTCGGCAGCACCAGGGACTCCCACGCGGACGCCGGGACCGCGACGCCGGACAGCTGGTCGACGACCTGCAGCACGCCGTCGACGCCGCGGAGGCCCCCACGGGTCTCGGGTGTGTGCACGTGCTGCCACGCGGGCAGGAACCGGGCGAGCGCGTCGGGGGACACCGGTTCGACCTCGTGCCGGAGCGCGGCGAGCGACCGCGTCCGGATGCGCCGGAGGACCTCGGCGTCGCACCACTCGGCACCCTGACGGTCCGGGCGGAACTCGCCCTCGACGACGCGCCGGTCCGCGACGAGGCGCCGCAGGACGTCCGTGACCACCGCGACCCCGAGGCCGAGGTGGGTGGCGGCCTCGCCAGCCGCGAACGGCCCGTGGCTCCGTGCGTACCGGCCGACGAGGTCGCCGAGGGGGTCGGCGACCGGCTCGACGAACGCCGTCGGTACGCCGATCGGCAGGGCCACCCCGAGGGCGTCACGGAGGCGCGAGGCGTCCTCGATCACGGACCACCGCTGCTCGCCCCGGAACGTGAAGCCGAGGAGCCGGCGGTCCCGCTCCAGGTCCGTGAGGGTCGTGGTCATCGTCGCCCGGGCCTCCGCGGCGGCGGACTCGGACGTGGCGGCGCCGTCGGCGAGCCAGCTCCGGGCCACGCACTCGTCGAGGTCGAGCGGTCCCACGAGGCGGAGCACGTCGACGAGCCCCTCGGCGTCGCGCGCGCGGCGGTCGGGTGACAGCCGCTGCAGGTCCGCCTCGACGCTCGCGAGCACGCCCGGGTCGAGGAGCTCCCGCAGCTCTGCGCGACCGAGCAGTTCGCCGAGCAGGGTGGCGTCGAGCGACAGCGCCGCGGCCCGACGCTCGGCGAGGGGCGAGTCGCCCTCGTACATGAACGCCGCGACGTACCCGAACAGCAGGGAGCGTGCGAACGGCGACGGCTGCTCGGTCTGGGTCTCGACGATGCGGATGGACCGACGCGCGATGTCGTCGGCGATGCCGAGGAGGGCGGGCACGTCGTAGACGTCCTGCAGGACCTCGCGCACGGTCTCGAGGATGATCGGGAACGTCGGGAACTTGCGCGCGACGTCGAGCAGTTGCGACGCCCGCTGGCGCTGCTGCCAGAGCGGCGACCGCCGGCCCGGGTCACGGCGCGGCAACAGGAGCGCGCGAGCGGCGCACTCGCGGAACCGCGCGGCGAACAGCGCGGAGCCCCCGACCTCGTCCGTCACCAACGCGTCGAGGTCGTCGCGCTCGAACACGAACAGCTCGGAGCCGGGAGGCTCGGCGTCGGTCTCCGGGATCCGCACGACCACGCCGTCGTCGCTGGCCATCGCGCCGCCGTCGATCCCGTACCGCTCGCGCAGGCGCGCCCCGACCGCGAGTGCCCACGGTGCGTGGACCTGCATGCCGAACGGCGAGTGCAGGATCATCCGCCAGTCGCCGAGTTCGTCCCGGAAGCGCTCGACCACGAGCGTCGTGTCGGTCGGCACGTGCCCGGTCGCCTCGCGCTGCTCCCGGATGAACGTCAGGAGGTTCGTCACGGCGCGGTCGTCCAGCCCGCTGCCCGACACCCGGGCCCGGGCGTCGTCCGGCGCGGCCGTGTCGAGCTCGCGCACGTACGCGCCCATCGCCCGGCCGAGCTCGGCGGGGCGGCCGATGCCGTCGCCCTTCCAGAACGGGACGCGTCCGGGCTGGCCGAACGCGGGACTGACGAGCACGCGGTCGTGCGTGATGTCCTCGATCCGCCAACTCGTCGCCCCGAGGGCGAAGACGTCCCCGACGCGGGACTCGTAGACCATCTCCTCGTCGAGCTCGCCGACGCGCGATGCCTTCTCGCCGACCATGAACACGCCGAACAGACCGCGGTCAGGGATCGTGCCACCGCTCGTCACGGCGAGGCGTTGGGCACCCGGACGCCCGGTCATCGTGCCGTGCACGCGGTCCCAGACGAGCCGGGGGCGCAGCTCGGCGAACTCGTCGCTCGGATAGCGCCCGCTCACGAGGTCGAGGGTCGCCTCGAACGCGGAGCGCGGCAGGCCGCTGAACGGAGCACTCCGCCGCACGAGCTCGAACCAGTGCTCGACGTCGACCTCGTCGAGCGCGACGGCGGCCACGGTCTGTTGAGCGAGGACGTCGAGGGGGTTCGCCGGTACCGCGATGGACTCGATGGCGCCCTCGACCATGCGCTCGACGGTGACCGCACTGTGCACGAGGTCGGCGCGGTGCTTCGGGAACAGGACGCCCCGCGAGATCTCGCCGACCTGGTGTCCCGCCCGGCCGACACGCTGCAGGCCGCTCGCGACCGAGGGTGGTGCCTCGACCTGGACGACGAGGTCGACCTCGCCCATGTCGATCCCGAGCTCGAGGGAACTCGTCGCCACGACGCACCGCAGGCGCCCCGACTTCAGGTCGTCCTCGATGATCGCGCGCTGGTCCTTCGACACGGAGCCGTGGTGGGCGCGGGCCAGGACGGGGACGGCGTCGTCCGTCGTCGCGCCGCCGCCACCGGCCGTCTGTCCGGAGCCGCCGATGAGCTGTGCGGGCGGGCGTCGCGGTGTCGCGCGTCCGTCGTCCGAGCCGGGTCCGTGCTCGGCGGCCTCCCCGGCGTCCGCGGCGACGGCGACCAGGGCCTCCTCAGGGGCGCCGACCAGCCCGAGCCGTTCCTCGTGGATCTCGTTGAGCCGTGCCGTGAGCCGCTCCGCCAGGCGCCGCGAGTTCGCGAACACGATGGTCGACCGGTGGGCCTCGACGAGGTCGACCACGGCCTCCTCGACGTGGGGCCAGATCGAGCCGTTCGTCGGCGTGGCCGTCGGGTCGTCACCCGCGGCGGGCTGCCCGAGTTCGGCCATGTCCTCGACCGGGACGACCACGCGCAGGTCGAACGTCTTCTGGGCGGGCGGCGCGATGATCTCGACCGGGGCCCGACCACCGAGGAACCGTGCGACCTCTTCTGCCGGGCGGACCGTGGCCGACAGGCCGATCCGCTGCACCGGGCGCTCGAGCAGGTCGTCGAGGCGCTCGAGGCTCAGGGCGAGGTGCGCGCCCCGCTTCGACGCCGCGACGGCGTGGACCTCGTCGATGATGACGGTGTCCACGTTCCGCAGGGTGTCCCGGGCCGAGGACGTGAGCATGAGGTAGAGCGACTCGGGCGTCGTGATGAGGACGTCGGGCGGCGTCCGCTGCAGCAGACGACGATCGGCGGCGGGGGTGTCACCGCTCCGCACGCCGACGGTGACGTCCGGTGGCTCGAGCCCCAGACGCTTCGCCGTCTGCGTGATGCCGACGAGCGGGCTGCGGAGGTTGCGCTCGACGTCGACGCCGAGCGCCTTGAGCGGGGACACGTACAGCACGCGGGTCCGTGCCCGCGGATCGGGCTGCTCGGGCGCCGTGATGAGCCGGTCGATCGACCACAGGAACGCCGCGAGGGTCTTGCCGGACCCGGTCGGCGCGACGACGAGGGCGTGGCGCCCGGTCGAGACGGCGTCCCACGCGCCGGTCTGCGCGGCCGTGGGCGCGGTGAACGCCCCGCGGAACCACGCGGCAGTGGGCGGCGAGAAGCGGTCGAGCACGTCGGTCATGTGCGGCCCATCATGCCCGCGACGCCCGACATCCGGCCGGGAGGCCCGACCCCGCCCACGTGCTCCGACTCGCCTCCGGACGGAGCCCGGCCGGGCCCGACGCGGAGCGCCCCTGAACCCGGCTCCCCGTGCCGGCACCCGCCCCGGCTCCTCGTCGACGGACGACGGCGACGACGCATGAGACATCGTCAACGCATTGCACGATACGGCAGGGCGCGAGGTCTCGCATCCCCTCGACCCGTCGCCAGGCCGTCGCTCCACGCCGCGCGTCACGCCGTGGCCGGGGCTGGCGGACAGCGCGCTTCAGCCGTCGTCGCCGCCGGCCCCGTCCCCGTCGCTCGGCTCCGGCACCAGGTGCAGCCCCTGTGCCGAGTTCGCGGTGGCGGTGAGCGCTGCGACCCACGCCCGGTTGAGCGAGGGTGGCCGTGACCCGAAGTACTTGAAGTACAGCGGGATGGACGGGTCGATCCACACGCTGCTCCGGCCGTCCCCGACCGAGGAGTCGTCGCGCCACGAGAACAGGAAGCTCTCGCGTCGCCGGAGCTTGGCGATGATCACGACGCTGAGGTGCGCGAGCGTGCGGTCGTCGAATCCGATCTCGACCACGTTCACGCCGTACACGAACTTGCCCATGGCGTCTCCCTCCGGTGACCGACCGTCGGGATCGGTGGCGGTCCCGTGCCGATCAGGATGCTCGCTCGGCCGGAAGTCCGCCCCAGGCTTGACGGCCCGCGCAGTAACGACATATCGTCGACGCATCGCGATACCGCGATGAACGCGACATGAACAGGAGGTCGACCATGCGATCCATGCATGACGACGAACACGGCCACGACGGCCACCACCAGGGCCGCAGAGGCCCCTGGGCCGCACGCTTCGGCGGCGCCCGGGAACACCACCAGCACGGCGGCGGCCGAGGCGGCGCGGGAGCGCCGTTCGGACCCGGCGGCTTCGGACCCGGCGGCTTCGGTCCCGGCTTCGCGCCCGGCTTCGGCTTCGGGCGAGAGGGCCGGCGCGCACGCCGTGGCGACGTCCGCCTGGCCGTCCTCGGACTGCTCGCGGACGGCGCCGAGAACGGCGAGCCGTACAACGGCTACGGCCTCATCCGCGCGATCGCCGAGCGGACGGGAGGGAACTGGCGTCCGAGCCCGGGGTCGGTCTACCCGACCCTCCAACAGCTCGTCGACGAGGGTCTGGTGCGCGCCGTGGGCACCGACGGGCGGAGCACCTACGAGCTGACCGACGCCGGCCGCGCCGAGGTCGAGGCGCGCTCCGCCGACATCGCTCGCGCCTGGGAGACGAGCCCGAGCGGTGTCTCGGACACCCAGCGCGCGTTCGCCGAGGGGCTGCAGAAGCTCTTCGGGGTCGTGCACCTCTACCGCTCCGGAGCGTCGGAGGCGCAGCTGGCCGCGGCGCAGGACAAGATCGACCAACTCCGCCGCGAGCTGCTCCAGATCCTCGCGGAGTGAGCCGGCGCCACGGGTCCGATCCACGGACCCGACCCGGACCGGCGGCGGTGACCGACCGCGTGCACACCGTGCCACGCGTGCCGGTCGCCGCCGTCGCTCGTCCTGCCTGGTAAGAACGGACCATGGCCTCGTTGCGCACTCCCGACCCCGACTCCGGCTGGCTGTCCGACGAGGAGCTCGCGTCGATCCGGCGCCGACTCCCCATCTGCTACGTCGAGGCGCTGCCCGTCCGCACCGACGGACTCGGTGTCGTGACGGAGGTCGGCGTCCTCCTCCGGGTCAGCCCGAGCGGATCGATCGCGCGCACGCTCGTGTCGGGCCGCGTGATGTACGGGGAGTCGCTGCGGAGCGCGCTGTTCCGTCACCTCGAGAAGGACCTCGGTGCCATGGCGTTCCCGCAGCTGCCCGCGAGCCCGACGCCGTTCACGGTCGCCGAATACTTCCCGCTGCCCGGCGCGTCGGTGTACACGGACGACCGGCAGCACGCGATCTCGCTCGCCTACGTGGTGCCCGTGACCGGCACGTGCGAACCCCGCCAGGACGCCCTCGAGCTCACGTGGATGACCCCGATCGAGGCGGCGAGTGACGCGGTGGCGGCCGAGATGGAGGGTGGCCGCGGCTCCCTGCTCCGCGCCGGGCTGGCGTCGGTCGGCGCCCTCATGTGACCAGGGGTCAGCACCCCCACACCACCGACACCCGCGACCGCTGCCGGCGCCCCAGCTCGGGAACGACGAACGGCTCGGGAACGACGGACGGCCCCGACGATCATCGATCGTCGGGGCCGTCCGCAGCCGTTCTCCGGCTTGGTCCTACTTGTCCTTGAAGCTGTCCGCGACACCGTGCGCGGCGTCCTTGACGTCCGTCACACCCTGCTTCGCAGAGCCCTTGGCCTGGTCGGTCTGGCCCTCGGTCTTCAACCGGTCGTCGCCGGTCGCGTCGCCGAACGCCTCCTTGGCCTTGCCGAGGAGCTTCTCGCCGTTGTTCTTCATGTCTTCCGTGCCTGCCATGGGCTCTCCTTCCGTCGGGGACGGTTGCCGTCCGGGCCACGTCGTGACCAGGACGCCGCTCACCGTACGCGGATGGGAGGACGTGCTCCCAGCGGGTTGCCAGCGATCAGTCGCGCGCGGATCCGGCCGGACGGGAGGCCCGGCGCGAGCCCGTCCGGCGGGCCGGCTTCTCGTCGTGCCACGGCTGGGCGGGCCGCCCCGTCTCGGACGAGTACACCGCGGCCGAGCCGCCACGCGTCACGGAGGACTGTGCGCGGCGACCGCCGCCGGACGTGTGGCCGGTCGACCGCGAGCCGGCCTGGCCGCCACGGCGGGGCTCGCCGCGACGCGCGTCCGAACGGTGCCCGGCCTCGTCACCGGAACGGGTCCCGGCGGACCGCTGCGGACCTCCCGATCGACCCTGCGTCGGTTCGCCGGTGGCGGTGCCCTGCCCGGTCCCGCGACCGCCGCGGCGACGGCGACGCCCGGCACCCTCGGTGGCCGAGGCGGCCACCGCGTCGGCGACGGAGCGCGTGGCGCGCTGCGGCTGGCGCTGCGTGGGCGCGGCCTCCGCGACGTGGCGGATCGGTGCGACGTCCCCGACGAGCTCGGTGACCGCGGCGGACCGTGCGGTCACCTGCTGCGGGCGCGCGCCGATCGACGCCTTCTTGAGCATCTGCGCGACGTCGCGGCGCTGCTCGGGGAGCACGACCGTCACGACGTCACCGGCGGACCCGGCACGGGCGGTGCGGCCCGAGCGGTGCAGGTACGCCTTGTGCTCGGTCGGCGGGTCGACGTGCACGACGAGCTCGACACCGTCGACGTGGACACCGCGTGCGGCGACGTCGGTGGCGACGAGGACCAGCGCGTCACCCGATGCGAAGCGCGCGAGGTTGCGGTCCCGCTGCGGCTGCGACAGGTTGCCCTGCAGGTCGACGGCGGGGATCCCGGCCGCGGTCAGCGACTTCGCGAGGCGCTTGGCGTGGTGCTTCGTGCGCATGAACATGATGCGACGGCCCGAGCCCGAGGCGAGCACCTGGACGAGGTCCTTCTTGTCGTCGGCCCCGGACACCTCGAAGATGTGGTGCGTCATCTGGTCGACGTGCGACGAGGCGTCGTCGACGGAGTGCATGACGGGGGAGTGCAGGAACTGCTTGACGAGCTTGTCCACGCCGTTGTCGAGCGTGGCGCTGAAGAGCAGTCGCTGACCATCGGCCGGGGTGGCCTTCATGATCCGCGTGACGACGGGCAGGAACCCGAGGTCCGCCATGTGGTCGGCCTCGTCGAGGACGGTCGCCTCGATGCCGTCGAGCTTGACGTGCCCCTGCTTCATGAGGTCGTCGAGTCGGCCCGGGCAGGCCACGACGATGTCGACCCCGCGCGAGACGGCATCGACCTGACGGCCCTGGGAGACACCGCCGAAGATCACGGTGGTGTTGAGGCCCATCGCCTGGGCGAGCGGGGCGAGCACGGCGTCGATCTGGGTCGCGAGCTCTCGGGTCGGCGCGAGGACGAGCGCGCGGGGGTGGCCGCTCCGGCGACGGCGCTGGTCGCCGGCGAGCCGGGCCACGAGCGGGATCGAGAACGCGAGGGTCTTGCCGGAGCCCGTGCGGCCGCGGCCGAGGACGTCCTTGCCGGCGAGGGTGTCGGGCAGCGTGTCGACCTGGATCGGGAACGCGCCGGTCTTGCCCTGCGCGGTCAGGACGTCGACCATGGCGGTCGGGACACCGAGTTCGGCGAACGAGGTGGTGGGGGCGTCCGTGTCGGTGGACGCGGGAACGGTGGAGTCGGAGGTCACGAGGGCCTTTCGGATGCGCACGGCCGACGGCCGTGCGGAGCGGGACGCCGGCGCGGACGCGCGGGCGGGTTCGCCGCAGTGAGCCAGGCACGGCCCTCCGTTCTGGAGGCCCGGTGCACGATACGCATCGGTCCGGCCGACCATGTGGCCGGGGACCGGGAGAGTCTCGGGGGCGTCGTACGACGCACGAGGCAGTGGAACGCCTCGAGTGCACCCATCATATCGCCGTCGGCACCGGAGGGCCAGGGCGACGGGTGTCGGACCGCGTCGGACGGGTGCGCGCTCGGCGCGTCAGTCCTGCCAGCGGTCCCGCAGCGCCGCCACCGTCTGGTCGAACGACAGGCCGTCGTGGCGGGCCTGCTCGGCGAGGACCCGAGCGGCGGCGTCGACCGCCTCGGGCACGGCGGCAGGCCGGACCACGCGGGTCCCACCGCCGCGCGCCGTCGTGACGAGACCGGCCTCCTCGAGCAGCCCGTAGGCCTTGGCGACGGTGCCGGGCGCGAGCCGGAGTTCGCCGGCGAGGCCGCGCACGCTCGGCAGGCGCTCGCCGTCGACCAGGTAGCCCGCGGCGATCTGCGCGGCGATCTGCGAGCGGACCTGCTCGTACGGCGGGACCCGTCCGCCGGCGTCGATCGCGACGAGGTGCCCGGTGCCGCTCACCGCACGTCCTCCGCCGCCACCACGCCGGAGCGCTCGCCCACGGGGATCGGGACGGGGACGGTGTTGCCGGGCGGCGCGAGGGGGCACGCCCATGCCGGGTCGTAGGCGCACGACGGGTTGTACGCGAAGTTGAGGTCGACCACGAGGGAGTCAGGGGTGCCACCGAGGTCCGCGCCCTTGATCGTGTCGAGCAGGTAGCGACCGCCGCCGTACGTGCCCCCGGGGCGTCCCGCGTCGGCGTCCTTGACGGGCACGAACAGCCCACCGCCGTACCCGGCGTGCGCCCAGACGTCGAGCGGTCCGACGTCGGGCACCCGCACCAGGCCGACGCGATCGAAGGCGACGATCCCGTCGGTGCCGGTCGGGACGTCGAGGTGCGCGGGCTCGGTCGGCTCGACGGCGAGCTCGAACCGCCAGTCGGGGTCGTACGCCGCCACGGGCAGCCCGGTGAACCCCACAGTGTCCTCGGGGAGGAGCGGGCTGGCGGGGTGCTCCGCGAACATCGCGTCGCGTCCGGCCCGCCACAGCACGTGCGCCTCGGCCGGGTCCCCGACCGCACGGACCCGGCGGTACAGGTCGAAGGTGCTGCGCCGCCAGTCGATCGTGGCGAAGGTGGCGGCGGTCGTCTCGTCCACGGCGGTGCTCGCGTCGGTCACGGGAGCGAGGGTACGCCCGACGGCGATCCGGTGCCCTCCGCCGTCCACAGGGCGCGCCAGCCGCGCCCGGCTCTGGTCGGCGTCTCCGGAGGACGGGGGATCAGACGCGGGATCGGCCGCGCGCCGCCCAGGTCGGCGCGAGCACCCGCATGCGCAGGCCGCGCCACTGCCACACCACCCACATGCCCGGCCACAGCGCGACGCCGAGCCCCCACGGCCGCGTGCGGTACACGAGCCGGTCGTGCAGCAGGGTCCGTCCGTCCGCGGTCGCCGTGGCCGCCATCCGGTGCCGGATCGTCATGCGCGCGAACAGGCCGGAGATCCCCCCGCCGACGTCGCGCTGCACGGGGACGCCGTCGACCTCGTACCGCTCGAGGTGCACGTGGGTCGCACCGCTCGGCAGCACGCCGAACGCGTCCGCCCGGACCCGGTGGGGCTCGTCGGGGGTCCACCGCTCCGGGAACCCGCCCGGTTCGAGCGACCGGTACACCAGCAGGGGGCGGGTCACGGCGACCATCACGGCGGGGTCGAGCAGGGCCTCCCGGACCGTGGCGACCGGGGCGTCCAGCACCACGCGGAGTCCGACGTGCACGGTTGCCTCAGGCGTGCCGGCCGGCGTGCCGACCCTCGTGGCGGCTGCCCGCGCGGCGGTCGTGGGCGGCGAGCCGCTCACGCAGACCGAGCCGGACCGTGGGCCACTCGCCGTCGGTGATCGAGTAGACGACGGTGTCGCGTCGACTGCCGTCCGGCCCGAGCCGGTGGTTGCGGAGGACGCCGTCGAGCTTCGCGCCGAGCCCCTCGATCGCGGCACGCGACTGCCGGTTGTGCCAGTGCGTGCGGAACTCGACCGCGATGCACTCCCAGACGCCGAACGCGTGGGACAGCATGAGCAGCTTCGCCTCGGGGTTGACGCCCGTGCGCTGCGCCGAGCGCGCCAGGAACGTCGCGCCGATCTCCACGTGCCGGTTCAGCTCGTCGACGTCGAGGAACGTGGTCGCCCCGACGACCCGACCCGTCGGACGGTCACGGATGGCGAACGGGACCATCGTGCCCGCCGCGTGCTCGGCCAGCCGACGGTCGATCTCGCCCTCGACCTCGGCCGGGCGGGGCACGGACGTGTACCAGGTGCGCCAGAGGTCCCCGTCCGCCACCACGGCCCGCAGGTCGTCGGCGTGCTCGTGTCCGAGCGGCTCGAGCGTGACGCGGTCGCCGATGAGGGTCGGGATCGGGTCGATGTCCATGCGGCGATGCTAGTCGTCGCGGCTACAGTGAGGGGGTGCACGAGCGTGGACAGACGAAGTACCAGGTCCGGTTCGGGTGGGGCGCCGCGGGCGCGGGTCGCATCGCCGCCGACGCCCACGTGCTCGTGTGGGTCGACGTCCTCCCGACATCGGAGGTCCGGGCCGTCCTGCCGCTCCTCCCCGCGGGCCCCGAGGTCGTGCACGCGGGACTCGCGGACGCGGACCTCGTGGCGGAGCGGGTGCTGGGCCTCCAGGCCGCACTCGGTGACCGGTGCGTCGTCGCCGTGGTCGGCGCCGGTGTCGACGACGACGCGACGGCCGGCGGTGCGGCGCCGTCGCTCGAGGACGCCGGGGAGGCCGTGGCCGATCCCGCCGGCGCACCCGAGCCCGCCGTCGAGGACCTCCTCGCCGCCGGCGCGGTGGTCGACGCGCTCGCCGCTCGGGGCATCGACCACACGTCGCCCGAGGCCGCCGCGGCCTGCGCCGCGTACACGGGCCTGCGGCGTGCCGTCCGGCACCTCCTGACGGCGTCGGTGAGCGCGACGATGCTCGACGCGGTCGGCCGTCACGACCTGGTGGAGGCGGCGCTCGCCGCCCCCGCGACGCTGCGGACCCTGCGCGCCGGGGGCGCCGGCGGCGGACGGGAACACGGTCGCCGCGGGTAGCGTTCCATAACGGGAACGCGGTCGCCCGGGCCGCGGACCGATCGACCCAGGAGGAACCATGAAGGCCGTCGCCAACGGCACCGTGATCGCCGAGGCCCCGCAGGAGGACCTCATCCAGATCGAGGGGAACTGGTACTTCCCGCCGGCGAGCGTGCGGACCGACCTGCTCGAGGAGTCGGACACGCCGTACCACTGCCCGTGGAAGGGCGACACCCAGTACTTCACGGTCCACGCCGGCGACCAGGTCCTGCCCGACCGCGCGTGGTCGTACCCGGACCCGATCCCGTCGTCGTTCGACCGCGTCGGCAAGGACTACAGCGGCTACGTCGCGTTCTGGAAGGAAGTCCAGGTCACCGACTGACCTGACGCGTGCCCCGCGGCCGGATCCGGGACGTCCCGGGTCCGGCCGCGCTGCGTCCGGGACGGGGGCCGGAGGCCTGCCTGCGGGCCACCTCGGACGGCCGGCAGGGGCGCGCGGGCTCAGCCGTGCAGCGTCAGCCAGATGAGCGCGACGTTGAGCGCGACGATGACGACCGCGATCACCGACGCGAGCACCCGCGTCCCGATCGCGTTGACGTCCGGCCCCATGAGGCTCCGGCGGGACGTGTACGCGACGAGCGGCACGACGGCGAACGCGATGCCGAAGCTGAGGACCACCTGGCTCACCACGAGCAGGACGGTCGGGTCGACCGCGACCGCGAGGAGCACCAGGGCGGGCACGAGCGTCAGGAGGCGCCGGAGCAGCAGCGGGATCCGGACGTGCAGCAGGCCCCGCATGATCTCCGCCCCGGCCATGCAGCCCACCGACGTCGACGCCAACCCCGACGCGAGGAGCCCGACCGCGAACAGCACGCCCACGACCGGACCCAGGTGTGCCGTGATCGCATGCTGGGCACCGGCGATCGTGTCGGTGCCCCCGACCCCCTGCAGCGTCGCGGCCGCCAGGACGAGCATCGCGACGTTGACCCCGCCCGCGACGACGAGCGCGAGCCCGACGTCCCAGCGGGTGGCGCGGAGCACCCGCCGGCGCTCCGTGCCCGGCGCGGCCGCCGCGTGCCGGTCCCGGCTCAGCGCGGAGTGCAGGTAGACGGCGTGCGGCATGACCGTCGCGCCGAGCATCGACGCCGCGAGCACGACCGACCCCGAGCCCTCGAACCGCGGCACGAGTCCTGCGAGCATCGCCGACGGTGATGGATCGGTGAACACGAGGCCGGCGCAGAACCCCACGGTGAGCACGGCGAGCATGCCCGAGACGACGACCTCGAACGTCCGGGCGCCCCGGCGGGACTGCACGGCGAGCACGACGACCGACACGATCCCCGTGACGACCCCGCCGACGAACAGCGGGAGCCCGAACAGCAGGTGGAGCGCCAGTGCGCCGCCGATCACCTCGGCGACGTCGGTGGCCGCCGCGACGACCTCGGCCTGGGCCCAGAACAACAGTCGCGCGGGGCGGCGCATGTGCGCGCCGAGCACCTCGGGCAGTGAGCGACCCGTCACGATGCCGAGCTTCGCCGACAGGTACTGCACGACCACCGCGCTCGCGTTCGCCGCGACGAGCACCCAGAGCAGCAGGTACCCGTAGCGCGCGCCGGCGGTGAGGTTCGCGGCGACGTTCCCCGGGTCGACGTACGCGATCGCCGCGACGAACGCGGGCCCGAGGAGTGCGAGACCGCCCGCCCGCCGACGTTCCGGCCGCGGGTCGGTCACCGTGCTGCGACGCGCGCGCGGTGCGCGCGGACCTTCTCGCGGTTGCCGCACCGTTGCATCGAGCACCACCGCCGGGTGCCACCGCGCGACCCGTCGTGGAACACGAGTCCGCAGTCGGCGGCCGCGCAGCGGCTCAGCCGACCGGCGTGGTCTCCCTCGACGCCGTCGAACCCGACCTCGGTGAACAGCGCGACCGCGTCACGCGCGATGCTCGACAGGGCCTGCGCGAGTCGGACGCGGTTCGCACCGGCGCGACGACGCCCTCCGGCGAGGGTCGGCGGGACGTCGGGCAGGGCGGCGAACAGGTTGACGGTGTCGATGTCGTCCGGGCGCGGTCGGACCGGGCCGGCGGGTGCGCGGAGGCCCGCGGCCACGACGCTGCCGCCGGCCGTGACGACGGGCGGTGGTGCCGCGGCCACCGCGAGGCGGGCGATCGCGCCCCGGAGCTCGCGCGCGTCGTGCAGTTCACGCTCGCCGGCGCCGACGTCCACCGGTTCGGTGTGCTCGGACAACCACTGGTCGAGGTCGGCGGGCGTCGCGAGCAGTTCGCCGAGGTGCGCCCGCGGCCGGAGTCCGTCCGGGTCGTCGGCGAAGCCGCCCGTGTGGGCGAAGTCGAGCGCGATCCGGCCCGCGTCGAAGAACCACGTCCCGCCGGACTCGGTCCTGATCTGCTGCCCGGTGTGCACGGACACCACGCTAGTCGGTTACGTCGCAGCCGGTTCAGATCAGGCTGCGCGCTCGGGTGTGCGGCGCTGCCAGGTGATCCCGTGCCGGGGGTCGTATCGCCGCGAGCACCGCGCGCACGCCATCGGGCGGTTCGGGGTGCGGTACCGGAAGTGCTCGTGGCCGGCCGGGCACGTCCCGACCCACGGCGCGAGTTCGCTCGCGATGGGCCCGTCGTGCAAGCGCGAGCCGACGTACCCGATGGCCCCCGCTGCCCGTCGCCATGCCGGACCGTGGCCGGCGCGGGCACCCGCGAGCGCGTGGGCGACCTCGTGCAGGAGCACCTGCCGGACCTCGTCATCGGTCGAGCGCAGGGCGATGTACCGGCTGACGGTGATGCGGCGGCGGCCGAAGTCGCACTGCCCGGCGCGGGTCTTCGCGTTGTCGAGGTCGAACGACCAGCTCCCGGGTTCCAGGTGGGCGTCCATGACCGCGGCGGCGATCTGCCGGACGCGGTCCAGGTCGCTCACCGGGGCAGGTCCCTCCTCGCCGCGGCGGCACGCACGGCGTCGGCTGGATCCGAGCGTCGCGAGGACGAGGGGTTCTGCAGGTGGGCACGCATCGCTTCCTCCACCGCGGCCTTGAGCGCGCTCGTCCGCTCCGGTGATGCCCCCGCGGCACGGAAGGCGTCGTGGGCGCGGTTGAGTGCGGCGCGGGCCTCCTCGTAGCGGTTCAGTTCGTACAGCGACCAGCCCTCGAGCTCGGCGGCGGCACCCTCGAGCTCGTACCACTCCTCGATCGCGGCGGTGCCCCGGGCGGTCGAGGCCTCGGTCACCGCGCGCTCGAACCGGCCGAGGTCGTGCAGCACGTGCGCGCGTCGGATGCGGGCGGACACTCCGTCGGCGCGGTCGCCCGTGAAGAGAGCGAGGCGGAACCCCTCCTCGGCCACGGTGAGGGCCTCGTCGAGCCGACCGAGCAGCCGGAGCAGTTCGGCCCGCTCGGCGAGCGCTGCCGTGCTGCGGTTCTGGCCGAGGCGCTGCAGTCGCTCCTGCACGAGGGCGACGTCCACGGCGGGACGGAGGCTGATGGGCGCGAACGTGCTCCCGGGGCTGACTCCGGCGGTCCGCGGCCGCAGGTCCACCGGGTCGGTGTCCCGGGGGCGTCGGTCCGCGCGCGGGTCCCGGGGGCCGGTCGGGCCGGTCGGGTCGGTCGGGAGGGGGCACATCAGGAACGAGGGTAGCCCCGTCGACCTGCGTGCGGGGTGCACTGCCCCCGCTCGGCGGCGACCGTCAGCGGGTCGCTGCGGCGACGACGGCCGTGTAGACCGCGCCGAAGGCGATCGGCCCGAGCACGGCGACGACCACCGCGATGATCCCGAACACGCGGCCGCGGTCCTTGGCGATCGCGATGATGCCCTGCACGAGGGCCCAGATCCCGAAGGCCGTGCCCACGAGGGCGAGGAGACCGCCGGTCGCGATCCCCGCGAGCACGGACGGGTCCTGGCGGATCTTCGCCTGGAGCTCCGACTGGTCGACCACGCCGCCACCGCTGCGGATCTGGTCGGCGAGGCCGGGGATGTGCACCAGGCCCTGGCCGAAGACGATCCCGCCGACGATCCCGAGCGCGAGCGCCACGATGCCGGCGATGAGCGCGATCACGCCGAGTCGACGGGACGGTCGCGCGCCGCCGGCGCTCGCCCACGCCGCGCTGCCGCCGGACGGCTGCCCGTAGGGGTGCTGCGCGTACGGCTGCCACTGCGGAGCGCCGTGCTGGGTGTCGCCCTGGTGCGGCTGGCCGTACTGGGGCTGGCCGTACTGGGGCTGGCCGTACTGCTGGCCGTCGGGCTGTTGGCCGTACTGCTGCCCGTCGTGCTGCTGGCCGTACCGGGGCTGGCCGTCCTGCGGTGCCGGGTCCTGCCGCTCGCCGTACCGGGGCTGCCCGTCCGGCTGCTCGTCGTACCGCGGCTGCCCGTCCCGCGGGGCCTCACCGTGTCGGTCGGCGTCGGGCTGCGGCAGGCGCTCCCCCCACCGGGGTGCGTCGCGGTCGTCGTTGCTCATGGCGGTTCCCCACTCGTCCGGGTCGGTGCGACGCCGGGGTCCCGGCGGCACTGCGCTCATCCTGGCAGGACCGGCGGCCCAGCGGCAGGGGACTCAGCGCCCGCTCGTGAACACGGACCGGTTCGGCTCCGGGGACCCGGTCGCGGTGTCGTCCGTCACGACGGCCGCACCGGCGATGAGCGCGGTGAGTTCGGCGCCGTGCACGACCTTGCTCGGGAGCGGGTCGGAAGCGAACCGTCGGGGCATGTCGGCGAACGGCAGTTCGGTCGGCGAGGCGAGGAGCACCACGTTCCCGAACCGCCGCCCCTTGAGCATCCCCGTGTCCGCCACGGCCGCCACGGAGGGCAGCACGGCCTGCAGCGTCGCGAGCTGCCCGCGCACGAACGCCAGGCCGGCACCGTCCGCCGCGTTCACCGCGATGATCCCGGTGGGCGACAGGAGCGCGGCGAGCTCCCGGTGGAACTCGATGCTCGTCACGTGGGCCGGGGTCGTCGAGCCGCTGAAGACGTCGACCACGGCGAGGTCGACCGTCCCGGCGAGTCCCGCGGGCAGCCGTTCGAGCACGGCGCGGGCGTCGCCGTACCGGACCCGGATGGACGCGTCGCGAGGCAGGGGCAGCTCCTTGCGCACCAGGTCGACGAGGTCCCGCTCGAGTTCGATCACCTGCTGGCGGGACCCCGGGCGGGTGGCCGCGACGTACCGTGGCAGCGTCAGCGCCCCGGCGCCGAGGTGCAGCGCGGTGATCGGCCCCGACGGCAGCAGGTCGATCGCGTGGCCGATCCGCCGCACGTACTCGAAGGCCAGGTGGGTGGGGTCCTCGAGGTCGACGTGCGACTGCGGGGTGCCGTCGACGACGAGCGTGTACGACCCCGGGCGGTGCCGGTCTGGCTCGATCACGGCGATGCCGGCACCGATGCGGATTGCGTCCTCCATGCCCCCATCCTCCGCCTTGCCCCGACGAGCACGATCACCACCCGCCTGCACCCCGGTCCCCACCCGGGGCTGGTGGGGCGTGCGCGACCCGATGACGAGGCTGGATCCCGGTGGTCACGGGAGCGTCCCGACCACCGGGAGGAGACCGTCGTCATGACGCTGCAGGCCATCGGGAACATCGCGCTCGGACTCGCGCTCGTCGCGTTCCTCATGTACCGCCAGACCACCTGGCGCCGCGTCGACCCGACCCGGGTCTGGCGCATGCCGGTCGTCCTGGCCGGCGTCGGCGTGCTCTCGCTCACGCACAGCGGCGTGACCCGCGTCGGCACGGTGGACGTCGCGCTCCTCGTGGTCGAGCTCGTGCTGTCGGCCGCCGTCGGTGCGGTGATGGGCACGATGACGCGGTTCCGGACCGTGGACGCAGGTGGTCCCGGGCGGCCGTCGTCCCTGGAGGCGCGGAGCGGCTGGACCGGCGCGGCGCTCTGGCTCGTCCTCGTCCTGGTCCGCGTCGGGATCGACGTCCTCGGGTCGCAGCTCGGCGCCGTCCTGCTCACCTCGACCGGGGTGGTCCTGCTCGGCATCGCGGCGAACCGGGCCGCCCGCGCGTTCGTCATCGACCGCCGGATCCCGCGCGGACCCCTCGTCCGGGCATGATGGAGCGGTGAACAGCGTGGGCCGCCCCGGCACCGGTTCGACCGACGCCCTGCTGACGGACCGCAACGGAGTCGGCTCCGCACTCAACCTCGTCGGCGTGGTCGTCGTCGCGTGGTCGACGGCCCGGTCCTTCGCCGGCGCGGACGTGCCCGTGCTCGTCGTGGTCGCCACCGGGGTCGCCCTGCTCGCGTGGGCCGTGCGGCTGTTCCTGCCCGGACGTGCCGGCCCGGCCGTCGCCGCGGTCGTGATGGTCCTCCTCGCCGCACCGGGCGTCATGGCGTCCTCGGCCGCCCTCGTCGCACCGATCATGGTCGCGCTCGTCGTCCTCGGAGCGGACCTCGCGCTGCCGGTGTGGCTCGGACCGTCGCTCGCCGCGGTCGCGGCCGTCATCGTCGCGGTCGTGGCGGCCGTCGAGGGCGTCCCGGCACTGGTCCTGCTCGGCGTGCTCGCGGGCCTCGCGGTGGCGGTCCTCATCGGGGTCAGCCGGCGGCAGGCCCGGCTCGCCAGGCGCCGGGAGGAAGCGCTCGCACACCGCGTCGCCGAGGCCGAGGCCGAGCAGCAGCGGTCCGCGTTGCTCGCCGACCGGGCTCGGGTCGCCCGCGACGTCCACGACGTCCTCGCGCACGGACTCGGCGGACTCGTCCTCCAGCTCGACGCGGTCGAGGCCCTCCTCGAGGCCGGGCGGACGGCCGAGGGCACCGCCAAGGCCGCCGATGCCCGCCGTCTCGCCGCGGACAGCCTGGTGGAGGCCCGGCGTGCGGTCGCGGCGCTCCGCGATCCGGAGGGGAGGGACGGAGCCGCACCGTCCCTCCCCGCCGTGTCCGGCGCCGCCGCGACCCGCGCCGCCATGTCCGGCAGCGACGTGTCCGGCGCCGCCACGTCCGGCCCTGTCGACGCCGGTGCCGCCGTGCCCGACCCTGGCGCATCGGGCGGCGGGCTCATGCCCCTCGTGGCCGCGCACCGCTCGTTCGGCGGCGCCGTGCTCACCGAGGGCGACCTCTCGCTGCGGGACCTCGACGACGCGCACCGCGCGGTCGTCGTCGCCGCGGCCCGGGAGGCCCTGAGCAACGCCCGTAGGCACGCGCCGGGTGCCACCGTGGAGCTCTCCGTCGTCCACGGTTCCGATGCCGTCGACGTGGTCGTCACGAACCCGCTCGCCAGCGGCGGCCACGGCCTGGTCGGCATGCGGGAGCGGTTCGCGGAGCTCGGCGACGGTTCGGCCGTCCGCGCCGATCGCACGGCGGGGGAGTTCGTCGTGTCGATGCACGTGCCCCGCGTGGACGGCGGCCCGCGCTCGTGACCCCGATCCGCGTCCTCGTCGCCGACGACCAGGCGATCGTCCGCGACGGGCTCGTGACGGTCCTGTCGCTCCTGCCCGACGTCGAGGTCGTCGGCGAGGCCGCCGACGGCGCCGCGGCACTCGCGCTCGTGGCGACGGAACGCCCCGACGTCGTCCTCATGGACCTCCGGATGCCCGGGGTCGACGGCGCGACGGCGACCGCGGCGATCCAGCGCGAGCACCCGGGGGTCCGCGTCCTCGTGCTCACGACCTTCGCGGACGACGCCTCGATCGTCACCGCGCTCCGTGCCGGGGCCCGCGGGTACCTGACGAAGGACGCGGGTCGGGCCGAACTCGCGGCGGCGGTCCGGGCCGTGGCGAGTGGCCAGACGACCCTGGACGCGTCGGTGGCGGCGCTCCTCGTGGCGAACCTGCCGGACGCGACCGAGCCGACGACGGGCCTCCCGGCACCGGCGGCGCAGCGGGCGACGGGCGCCGCGGATCCGGGCACGCACCCCCGGGCGGCGCCCTCGCGAGCGGCGGACCCGGCGACACCCGGGGCGCTCCGCACCCGCTGGCCGACGCTCACCCCGCGCGAGGCGGACGTGCTCGCGGCGATCGCGGCGGGTCGCACGAACCCGGAGATCGCCAGCGCGCTGTTCCTGACGGTCCCGACCGTGAAGTCGTACGTGAACCAGGTGTTCGCCAAGCTCGGCGTCCGCACCCGGGCCGAGGCGGTCGCGGTCGTCCTGTCCCCGCGCTCCTGACACCCCTCCGGCCCCGCCCATCCG
>NZ_QKTU01000016.1 GCF_003234565.1 Curtobacterium sp. MCBD17_013
GGCCGAGGGCCCGGGGCGGGGCCGAGGGCCTAGGGCGGGTCAGCCGAGCTTCGCCGCGAACTGGTCCGGCAGCCGCTTCAGGGCCCAGAGGATCGCGGGCACGGTCCCGATCGAGAACGCGGAGGAGACGTCCGCGTTGCGCTCGACGATGACGTGACCCTTCTTCACCGAGGGCACCTGCTTGAACAACGGACTCGAGGACGCCTGGGCCGCCGTCGTGTAGATCGGCAGGATCACGGTGAGGTCGGCGTCGAGCAGGTCGAGGTTCTCGTTCGACAGCGTGGCGGAGAACGCGCTGCCCGCGGCCTTGTCGACCGCCTTCGGCTGGGTGAACCCGAGCTGCTTCATGAACGCGACGCGGGAGTCGCCCGAGGCGTAGGCGCCGTACCCGCTCGACGTGTACGCACCGATGACGGCCGTCTTGCCCTTGAACTCGGGGTGGGCCTTCCGCGCGCTGGCGAACGCGGAGTCCACCTGGTCGAGCAGGTCCTTGCCCTGCTGCACCTTGCCGAGGGCCTTCGCGATCATGGTCACCTGCTGGTCGGTACTCGTCAGGTAGTTCGCGCCGCCCTTCGGGATGGCGACGGTCGGGGCGATGGCGGAGAGCTTCTGGTAGCGGTCCTTGTCGCCCGAGCTCTTCGTGTCGAGGATCAGGTCGGGCTTGAGCGCGACGATCTGCTCGTAGCTCGGCTCGAGGGTGCCGATGATCTTCGGCGACGTGGTGTACGCGCCCTTGAGCCAGGGGCCGACGCCCTCGCCGCCGAACGCGAGCCAGTCGCTCGCGCCGACGGGCTGGACACCGAGGGCGAGGGCCGTCTCGGCGTCACCCCACCCGAGCGCGACCACGCGCTTCGGCGCGGACGGGATCGTCGTCGTGCCGAACGCGGTCTGCACCGACACCGGGTAGGAGGAGCCGCTCGTCGCCGTCTGCGAGGCGCTGTTCGAGGCGGTGCCGCTGCTGCACCCGGCGAGGACGAGGGTGGCCACGACGGCGGTCGCGATGGCGGCGACGAGGGAACGGAGGCGGCGCGCGGGCCGACGGCTGGCAGTCACGAAGGTGAGGCTACCCTAAGCCGCCCCGACGCCTCCCGGGAGTCTGGCTTGACGTAACTGAACTGATCTGTATGGTTGAGGCAACACGGCTGAACAGACCTGTTCAGTTTCCAACCGAGCCCGAGGAGCCACCATGACCACGCCCACCTACTTCGACCAGTACGACAACCTCGCCTTCGAGCGCGACGAGAACGGCGTGCTCGTCCTCCGCTTCCACACGGACGGCGGACCTCTCACCTTCACCGGCCGGACCCACGAGGACCTCCCCCAGGCCCTCGAGGACATCGCGCTCGATGCCGACAACCGGGCCCTGGTCATCACGGGCACCGGCGAGCACTTCATGAAGGACATCGACGGCCCGAGCCTCGGCGAGATCTTCAAGCCGGCCGCGTGGGAGAAGACCCGCGTCGAGGGCCGCAAGGTCCTCGAGCGCCTCCTCGACCTGCCGATGCCGGTCGTCGGCGTCGCGAACGGCACCGCCACGATCCACTCGGAGTACCTGCTGCTCGCCGATGTGCACATCGCGTCGGAGCGGGCGACCTACGGCGACTTCCCACACCCCGCGTTCGGCATCACCGCCGGCGACGGCCTGCACGTGGTGTGGGAGGAGATCGCCGGCACCCAGCGCGCCAAGTGGCTGCTCTGGACCGGCGAGACCATCGACGCGCAGACCGCGTTGCAGTGGGGTGTCGTCAACGAGGTCGTCGCGCACGAGCACGCCCTCGAGCGCGGCATCGAGATCGCGCGGAAGCTCGCCGCCAAGCCCGCGCTCTACCGTTCGCTGCAGAAGCAGACACTCAACCTCGCCCTGCGACGCCGCCTGACCCAGGACGTCCCGTTCGGGATGGCGCTCGAGGGCCTCACCGCCGCCGATCTGGCGTACCAGCAGCAGGCCTGACGCGGAAGGCGCGGGGGTGCCGCCGTCTCGATCGGCGCCCCCGCCCCCGTCGTAGACTGAACAGATCAGTTCAAGGAGGCCCGACGTGGCGACCACGACACCCCGCACCCGCAAGCGCCCTGCGCTCGACCGCGTCGTGCAGACCGCCGACCGGCTCTTCTACGCCGACGGCATCCACGCGACCGGCGTCGACACGATCGCCGATGCCGCGAACGTGTCGAAGGCCACCATGTACACGTACTTCCGCACGAAGGACGACCTGGTCGGCGCGTACGTCGAGGGCCGGAGCCTCGCTTGGCGCGACCATCTCACGACGCAGCTCGCCGCGGCCGACGTCGACGCGGCAGAGCAGATCCTCATGGTCTTCGACCTGCTCGGCACGTGGTTCGCGACGGACGACTTCAACGGCTGCCCGTTCATCAACGCCGAGGCCGAGAGCACGACGGACTCGCCCGCGCACGTCGTGAACGTCGAGCACCGCACCTGGATCCGGGCGCTCTTCACCGACCTCGCCAGCCGGGCCGGCACCGCCGACCCCGCCGCGACGGCGATCCGGCTCGCGATGCTCTACGACGGTGCCATGGTGGGCGCACACACGGAGCCGCAGCTGCCGTGGGCCGCCGAGGCCCGCGACGCGGCCGCCGTCCTCATCGCCCAGCGCTAGCGACGCGTCCGCGGCCCCGCCGGGTGGCGCGGCGCACGTCGGACGCGCACCGTCCCTCCAGGACGCGGCCGGGAGGCGCGACGCACGTCGGACGCGCGCCCCGCCTCCCGGCCATGGCCGATGGCCCGATCACCAGGCGACGGCGCCGCTGCGATCGACGAACGTGCCGGTCGGGCCGTCGGCGCCGATCGTGGCCATGGCGACGATCGCGTCGGTGCCTTCCTCCACGGTCTGGTGGCCGGAGTTGCCGTTGAGGTCGGTGGCGGTGTAGCCGGGGTCGACCACGTTGAAGCGCACGTCCGGGATCCACTTGGCGTAGATCGTCGTGAGCATGTTGAGCGCGGCCTTGCTCGCACTGTACGAGAGGGTCGGGATCTGCGCCTCGATCCGGGAGTCGTCGGCGCGGACGGCGAACGAGCCGAGGCCGCTCGAGACGTTCACGACGACGGGCGCCGTGGAACGACGGAGCAGCGGGAGGAACGCGTGGACGACCCGGACGGGGCCGACCGTGTTCGTGTCGAGCACCTGGGCGATCGCGGGCCCGTCCAGCTCGTCGAGCGGTGCACGGCCTCCGGCGATGCCCGCGTTGTTGACGAGCACGTCGAGGGTGCCGAACCGTTCGGTGAACTCGGTGGCGGCCTTCGCGACGGACTCGTCGGAGGCGACGTCGATGGTGATCCAGTCCACGCCGAGCTCCGCTGCTGCCGATGCACCGCGCTCAGGGTCGCGGGATCCGATGACGACGGTGTGCCCGAGGTCGCGGAGTCGCTGCGCCGCCGTGTACCCGAGTCCCTTGTTGCCGCCGGTGATGAGTGTCGTTGTCATGGCTCCACCGTGCTCCTCCACAGCGGGGGCTACCAGGGAACCGTCAACAGTGTGACCGGCGGTACCACCCAGGGGACCGCGGTCGGTGGGACCATCGATGCATGACCGAACGAGGCGACTTCGCGACCCTGCTGCGCGCGTGGCGCGACCGGTTGCACCCGGCCGCGGCGGGCCTCCCGGCCGGTGCCGGGCGGCGGGCGACTGGGTTGCGGCGTGAGGAACTGGCGGCCCTGGCCGGGGTGTCGGTCGACTACGTCGTGCGGTTGGAGCAGGGGCGGGCGGACCGGCCGTCGGCGCAGGTCGTCGCCGCGATCGCCCGCGCGCTGCAGGTGTCCGAGGGCGAGCGCGACCAGTTGTACGTGGCGGCCGGGCTCGCCGCTCCGTTACCGACGGTGGTCCCGACGTTCGTGCCACCGAGCGTGCAACGGCTGATCACGCGGATGCCGGACGCCGCCATCGCGGTGTGCAGTGCGGACTGGACGATCCTGACGACCAACGCGGCATGGGACGCGCTGCACGGCGCTCCTCCGGCGAGCGGGCCGGAGCGGAACGTCGTCCGGCGGCACTTCCTCGGCTCGCCGACCCGGCTGCTGCGCGAGGAGGGCGAGACCGAGCGGTTCGAGCAGGCGATCACGTCGGACCTGCGGACGACGACGGTGCGCTACCCACAGGACCGGCAGCTGCAGGCGCTGATCGACGAGCTCGTCGCCGGGAGTCCCCGGTTCGCCGAGCTGTGGGCGCAGGTCGGCGCCGCCCGACACCGGACGGAGCGGAAGACGATCCTGCACCCGACGGTCGGGCCGGTGCTGCTCGACTGCGACGTGCTCAACGTGTCAGGCGAGGACCTGCACATCGTCACGAACACGGCCGAGCCGGGCACCGAGGACGCCTCGCGGTTCGACCTGATCCGGGCACTCGGGGCGACCGGGGCGGCACCGCTCGACCCCGCGGATTCGCCGCTCCTGCCCAGCTGAGTCGCCCAGCGGTCACGGTCCCGGTCGGTAGGGTGATGCGCTGTGCCCGCTGCTCTCCCCGATCCCGACCGCACCCGCCTCGCCGTCCTCGGTCAGCCGATCGACCACTCGCTCTCGCCGACGTTGCACGCGGCGGCGTACCAGGCCCTCGGTCTCGATCTGACGTACGAGCGGCACGAGGTCGGCTCCGGCGGGCTCGAGGCGTTCGTCGGTGACCTGGACAGCTCGTGGCGCGGCCTGAGCCTGACGATGCCGCTCAAGCGCGAGGTCCTGCCCCTGCTCGATCGCACGACACCGCTCGTCGACGAGCTCGGCGTCGCGAACACCCTGCTCCTCCGGACCGAGGCCGGCCGCACCGTGCTCTCGGGGGCGAACACCGACGTCGACGGCATCGTCCGCCCGGTCGAGGCCCTGGGGCACGTGCCGGGTGCCGCGACGATCCTGGGCGGCGGAGCCACCGCGGCGAGCGCCTTGTTCGCGTCGCTCCGTCTCGGGGCGTCGTTCGTGCGCGTGTACCTGCGCGACACGACGAAGGCGAGCGAACTCGTGCTGCTCGCGACGCGGCTCGGTGTGACGCTCGAGGTGCACCCGCTGGCGGACCTGCCCGATGCTCCCGCGTCGGGGCTCGTCATCTCGACGCTGCCGGGCGGCGCCGCCGACACCCTGCAACTGCACCCGTCAGGCGACGACGCCGTCCTGTTCGACGTCGCGTACGACCCGTGGCCGTCGGTGGTCGCCGAGCGCTGGTCGGCAGCGGGCGGCCGGGTGCTCAACGGGCTCGACATGCTCGTCGAGCAGGCCATCGGTCAGATCCGGTTCTTCACGAGCGGGGACGCCGACCTGCTGCTGCCCGACGAGGCCCGCGTCCGCGATGCCATGCGGGCCTCGGTCGGGCTGTCGGCGATCAGCCCGCCAGCGCCTTCTTGACGGCGTCGATGTTGCTCTGCTGCCAGGCGATGTAGCCCTTGCCGGACGGCAGGGTCTCGGTGACGCCGACGACCGGCACGTGGTTGCTGCGCGCCGCGGATTTGACCTGCTCGGTCTCGGGGCTCGAGGTCTGGTCGTTGTAGGCGAGGAGCTTGACGGGGTCCTTGCCACTGAACAGCTGGAGCGTGTCGTTGAGCGCCGCGGGTGGCACGTCGTCGCCTTCCTCGATCGCCTCCGAGAAGTCCTGCGGGGTGACGTTGCGCAGCCCGATCGCGTCGAACAGGTAACCCGGCACCGGCTCGGTGTAGGCCACGCGGTCGCCGGCGTCCTGCTGCTTGAGCGCTGCCGTCTGCGCTTCGAGGCCCTGGAGCTGCTTGGTGACCCGTGCCGCGTTGGCCCGGAACGACCCCTTGTGCGCGGGCTGCTCCTGCCCGAGCTCGGTCGCCACGCGACTGACGAACCGGACCATGGTCGGGTAGCTGTAGAACACGTGCTCGTTGAAGTCGTCGTCGCCGGCCTTCCGGAGCCCGGACAGCTTGACGACGTCGATGAGGTCGGCCTTGGACTTCGTCGAGTCACGCAGGGTCTCCATGTACGAGTCGTACCCGCCGCCGTTCTCGATGAGCAGGTCCGCATGGGACACGGCGAGCTGGGTGCGGGGCGAGGCCTCGAACGAGTGCGGGTCCTGCGAGGGGTCGGACAGGATGCTCGTCACGTGCACGTGGGAGCCGCCGATCGTCGACACGAGGCCGCCGTACACGTTGGTCGACGCCACGACGTCGATCCGGCCGGAGGACCCGGAGCCACCGGAGGCGGACGACCCGGATCCGGGCGTTCCACCCGCCCCTCCAGAACTCGAGCATCCGGTGAGACCGAGAGCGGCGGCGCCGGCGACGGCGGCGAGGGCGATGAGGGCGCGTTGACGCATGAGGGGTGGAGGTCCGTTCCGAGGCCGCTCGACAGGGGCGGGCGGCGGCGACCACGCTGCGCCCGCACCGCGACGCTATTCACTATCGATAATGATTGTCAATTCCGATGCACTGGGGAGGCGCGGCCCCGCGCCTCCCCAGTGGCTCACGCCTCCCCAGCGACCCGCGCCTCCACAGCGGCTCACGCCCCGCGGACGGCTCAGGCTCCGCGGACCGCACACGCCGCGCGGACAGCCCCCGCTCCGCGGATCGTTCACGCCCCCGGACGGTTCACGCCCCCCGCACGTCCCGCGCGAACGCGGCCGCCCGCTGCCGGAGGCTGACGATGCGCTCGTGCCGGGCCGCCTCGACGTCGAACCCGAGGTACGCCGGCGGCGGTGGGTTCCGCACGTTGGCCGAACACTGGAAGTCGGCACAGACGAGCGTGCCGACGGTGTTGCCGTTCCGCCCCGAGGCCCCACTCCGGCGCGCGCTGTAGAACAGCACGTCGTTCGGCAGGCGGACGTCCTGGCACCAGGCGCACTGCGGCCGGGTGCGGGTGCCGCCATCGGCCTGGCGGAACAGGATGCCGACGAGGGCGTCGCCGTCGGGGACGATCGCGTACGCCCGACGTCCGATCTTCGGGTCGCGCCAGCCGAGGTAGTCGAGCGCATCCCAGTCGAGCGCGTCGAACCCGCTGGGCAGGGTGATGTCGGAGACCTCCTTCCGCGAGGCGTTCACGAACGCGGCGCGGATGGCCTTCTCGGTGATGGGGAGCATGGGTGTGCCGTTCTCTCAGCCCGGGCGCGCTGGCGCCGGGCAGGTGTCATGGGGAGGAGGGCACAGCGGACGACGGTCACGACGACCGGGATCGATCCACTGCGCCGCCAGCCGGCATCCGCGGAAGCGGGGGCCGGGGCGGCCGTCACCTGACGTCGGCGGATGGACCGCCGGCGACCTCCTGCCATGACGAGTTGCGCACGCTCCTACGCTACCGCGCGCCGGACGTGGGCAGGACGTGCGCGCGCTCCCCGCTCCTCCCGGACAGGCTGAGGAACTCGACCGCTTCCGGCCCCGCAGCACCGGACCAGTGTGGGGTGCGGGTGTCGAACTCGGCCGCTTCACCGGGACCGAGCACCATGTCCTGGTCGCCGAGCACGAGGCGGAGTCGGCCGGTCAGGACGTACAGCCACTCGTGCCCGGGATGGGTCATGGGCTCGGGCACGGCCGGCGCGACCCGTCCCGGCATGACGTGCTTGAACGCGGTGATCCCGACGGCCCCGCGCCCGAGCGGCAGGATCGTGTGGCCGTGGGCGCGGAAGGGTCGAATGTGGATGCGCGGGTCGCCACTCGGTGGCGCTCCGACGAGCTCGTCGAGCGGCACCTGGTACTCGCGGGCGAGCGGGAGGAGCAGCTCGAGTGTGGGACGTCGCCCGCCCGACTCGAGCCGTGACAGCGTGCTCACGGACACCCCGGTGGCGGCGGACACCTGCGCGAGCGTCAGTCCGCGGTTCGTCCGGAGCTTCCGAAGCCGGCCGCCGACCGCGTCGAGGGTGCGTTCCCACGTCTCGTCCATGGACCCACTTTGCCATTCCCGCAAGAACGATTGCCACTTCGGCGAGCACCGCACAAGCTGACGGTCGAACGAGGAGGAACGACATGCCCACACACACTGACCACGACGTCGTCGTCATCGGCGGCGGTGCGGCCGGCCTGAGCGCCGCGACGGCACTGGCGCGCTCGATGCGATCGGTGGTGGTCGTCGACGCGGGCGAGCCCCGGAACGCACGGGCGGCGGCCGCCCACAACGTCCTCGGCCGCGAGGGGACCGCACCGACCGACCTCCTGCGCCTGGCCCGCGCGGACGCCGAGCGCTACGGCGTCCGCATCGCCGTCGGACGAGCGACCGCCGCCACACGTCAGGGCGACCGCATCGCCGTCAGCCTCGAGGACGGCAGCCGACTCCGCGGCCGCCGTCTCGTCCTGGCGTCGGGCGCGGTCGACGAGCTCCCCGACGTGCCCGGACTGCGCGAGCGCTGGGGGCGCGACGTCGTGCACTGCCCCTACTGCCACGGTTGGGAGGTCCGGGGCCAGCGGATCGGCGTGCTCGGCTCCGGCGCGATGGCCGTCCACCAGGTGCTGCTCTTCCGGCAGCTCAGCGACGACGTGACGCTCTTCCGACACACGATGCCCGAGCCCTCGGACGAGGAGTGGGAGCGGTTGGCGGCTCGGGGCATCCGCGTCGTCGAGGGTCCGGTCGCCCGGGTGCTCGTCGACGACGACCGGTTGACGGGTGTCGAACTCGACGACGGGCATGTGTTCCCCCTCGACGCGGTGGCCGTGCAGACGCGGGTGGTCGCCCGAGCGGACGTGTTCGAGCACCTCGGCGGCGAGGTCGCCGAGCATCCGAGCGGCATGGGCCGACACGTCCCCGCCGACCCGACCGGTCGGACTGCGCTGCCCGGCGTGTGGGCGGCCGGGAACGTGACGGACATCGGCGCGCAGGTCATGAGCTCCGCCGCCGCGGGCGTGATGGCCGGCGCGGCGGTCAACATGGACCTCATCGCGGAGCAGACGGCCGCGGCGGTGCGAGCGCGGCGGGAGCCGTTCTCGCCCGAGGCCGAGCGCGAGGTCACCGAGCGGGTGCTCGGCGATCGCCGCCACGGGTTCGAGCCGACGGGGGACTGAGCCGGGCGCCAGCGCGGGACCGAGCCTGACGCCAGGGCTGCGCATGCGGACGACGAGTGCGCGCGCGCCCGCATGCCCCGTTGTCGTCCGCATGCGCACCCGACCTGCGTCAGCGCCCCACCCTCAGTGCCGCGACGATGCGCTCCCGCCCGAACGCCCACGCCGCCTCGACGTCCCCGCCGAGCTCGAAGCGCCCGTTGAGTTCCATGCCGACGAACCCCACCACCCAGGCCGTGAGGGTCCGCGCCGCCTCGAGCGCGTGCTCCTCGCCGGCGAGCTCGCCGCCGAACCGCACCACGGCGACACTGGCCGCAGCGCCGAACTCCGGCCGGGCAGCGGAGACGCCCGCGCCCGGCGTCATGACGAGCTGGAACGCGGCGGGCCGCTCGTGCCCGAACGTCCGGAACACGTCGGCGACCTCGGCGGCAGTGGTGGCGGACTCCATCCGCCCCGCGAGGTCCGACAGGGTCGCCTCGGCCACGAGCTGGATCAGGTGGTCGCGGCTCGACACCCGCTTGTACAAGGAGGGCGCCCGCACCCCGACCCGCAGCGCGACGGACTGCATGGTGAGACCGGCCAGCCCGTCGTGCTCGAGCAGGTCACGGGCGGCGGTCACGATCGCGTCGAGGGAGGTGCGTTCCGGGGTGGGCATGTCCATCAGCATAGCTATTGACGGTAGCCATCATGGCTAACTACAGTAGCCATCATGGAACTGGCACCGAACCTCCACCGCATCGGCAACGACATCGTCGCCGCGTACCTCGTCGTGGCGCCCGAGGGCATCACCGTCATCGACGCCGGCCTCCCCGGGTCGTGGCACGACCTGGTCGCCGAACTCGCCTCGATGGGCCGCTCGCTCGACGACGTGCGCGGCGTCGTCCTGACCCACGGCGACTCCGACCACGTCGGGTTCGCCGAACGCCTGCGCCGTGAGCGCGGCGTCCCCGTGTACGTCCACGCCGCCGACGCCGCGCGGGCCAAGGGCGGCGACAAGCCGAAGGCCGGCAAGCAGTCGATGCGCCTCGGCCCCCTGCTCGGATTCCTGGGCTACTCGATGCGCAAGGGCGGGCTCCGGACGAACTGGCTCACCGAGGTGGTCGAGGTGCACGGCGGCGAGACCCTCGACCTCCCCGGCGCCCCGCGGATCATCAGCACCCCGGGGCACTCGCCGGGCAGCATCGCCGTGTTCGTCCCGGCCGTCGACGCCGTGTTCGTCGGCGACGGACTGACGACCCGGCATGTCCTCACCGGCCGCACGGGTCCCGCGCCCGCGCCGTTCACCGACGAACCCGAGCAGGCGGTCCGGTCGCTCCGCGCCCTGGTCGACACGAACGCCCGCTGGGTGCTCCCCGGTCACGGCGCCCCGTGGAGCGGCGGCGTCGCCGCGGCGGTCCAGGCCGTCGAGCACGCCGCCTGACCCCTGCCCCGCCCCGCCGAAAGGGGCCCGGCCATCGGGAGGGACCGGCCACCGGGAGGAACCAGCGTCAGCTCGTCACACCGTCCACGTAGAACCAGCGCCCGGCCTCGCGCACGAACGCGCTGTCCTCGTGCAGCTCGCCCCGCTCCGAGGGCGTCCGCCACCACGCGCGGAACTCGACGGTCCCGCTGGTGTCGAACGGGCCTCCCGAGCTGGTCCCGAGGACGTCGAGTCGCGTCCACCGCATCATCGGGTCGAGCTCGAGGCTCGTCGGCCGCGTCCGCGGGTGCCACGACGTCAACAGGTACTCCGGCATGGTGAGCGCGAACGCCGTGAACCGCGAGCGCATGAGCCGCTCGGCCGTGGGCGCGGCCGCTCCCGCGTGCAGGGGGCCGCAGCACTCCGCGTACGGATTGCCGCTCAGGCAGGGGCATCGTTCCGCTGACATGTCCTCAGCGTAGGACCGCGACGCCGCCTCGCCACCGGCTCGGGAGGCCCGACCCCTCCCCGCCGCAAGCGTGACGTCCGCATCGACCCCACCGCCACCGGCCCGGGAGGACCGCAGCACCCCGCGACCGCGTTTACGGTTGGTCCATGAGCACTCCCCTGACGATCCGACGCGCCACGCTCGAGGACGCCGCGACCGTCGCGGACCTCGTCGAGCGTGCCTACCGCGGCGAGGCGAGCCGCGAGGGCTGGACGAGTGAGGTCGACGTCATCGGCGGTCGCCGTACCGACACGGAGCAGATCCGCGCGCTCATCGCTGCGCCGGACTCGGTCGTGTTCGTCGGCGTCGACGAGGGCCGGATCATCGCCACCTGCCAGGTCCAGCGGCATGGCCCAGGCCTCGCCTACTTCGGCACCTTCGCGGTCGAGCCGACGATCCAGGGCAGGGGCCTGGGGCGCCGGATGATGGAGGCCGCCGCCGAGCACGCCCGCACGACGTTCGACGCCGCCGCGCTCGAGATCACGGTCGTCGCGCAGCAGTCAGCGCTCATCGCCTGGTACCGACGCCTCGGGTTCGTGCCGACCGGCGCGACCCGGCCGTTCCCAGCCGAGGCCTGGGGCGCGACGCCGCTCGTGCCGGACGTGCACTTCGTCGTGATGCGCCGACCGCTCGCGGAACCAGGGACGTCGGCCGCGGAACGCAGCATGATGTCCACGGACCGAACGAACTGAACCCGCTCCGGACGGAGATCAGGGAAAATACCCGTCGGTTCCGATCCACCTGACGCACCATCACGAGGAGGCGCCGTGCCACGGCTCACGATCGACGAACTCGAGGGCTGGATCACCGACTTCCGCTCCGAGTCGATGCACCTGCCTGCTGCCCCCCACGCGATCGACATGTCCTGGGACCAGGCGACCATCGACACCGCGCTCATCGTCGTGCACCTGGAGACCAGTGGCACCGAGGTCTACCTGCAGCGCGAGATCGGTGGCTCGCCGGAGTGGACGGTGACGTTCGAGCGCCGTGAGAACGACGCCCGGGTCTCGGCCGAGCAGGTGCTGACCCTGGCGGCCGAGGTGAGCGCGATCGGCCACCTGTGCTCGTACCTGACGCTCAAGACGTCGGAGCACCTGCAGCGGCACGCGGCAGCGCAGTAGCGCGCAGCCAGAACCGGGCTCCGAGCGCGTCGAGTCAATCGGCGACGGCGTCGCGGAGGGCATGCGACAGCCGCTCCGTGAACTCGATGAACACATCGATGTGCTCGGCGGGCAGGGCTTCCTGCAGCGCCCGGCGATAGGCCGCGCGCAGTGAGCCGATCACAGCGAACCCATCAGGGGTCAGTTGGATGCGGACGCTTCGGCGGTCGTCCGGATTCCGCACACGCTCAAGGAGTCCCCGCTTCACCAAGCGGTCGAGCAAGGCGGTGACGGCCCCCGTTCCCATCTCGAGGTACCGACCGAGGTCCTTCGGCGTCCGGTCCTCGTCGATCGCCGCGAGGAACTTCAGCGCGCGGAGATCGACCGGGTTGAGCTGATGCACGACCGCCAGGTGCTGCACGAGGTGCGCGTGCTCGACCTGCCCGCTGTAGAAGGCGGCGACGGCCTCGTCGAGGAGGCGGTCCGGGTCTCGAGAGCGTGAGGACGAAGGCGCTGGCACCCGCTGATTCTACTCACAGTCCGTTTTGCTCGAAAATTGACACCATCGAATATCGAGGCTTATGCTCCAAATAGCTCGAAAATCGAGCGAAACCGACTGACCGGAATGGAATCTGACATGCGTCGCCCCACCCGTACCCTCGCTCGTATCTCGACGTTGGCCGTGATCCCGGCTGCACTGCTCGCCGCTGGCGTCGCCGTCTCCACGGCCTCCTACTCGGCGTTCTCCGCGACCTCGTCGGACGACGCGAACAACTGGTCGATGGGCACCGTCGCGCTCACCAACGACGCAGCCAACGGCGCACTGTTCAGCGCATCGAACCTGAAGCCGGGTTCCACGGGCACGAACTGCATCGCGGTCACCTCGAGCGGTTCCCTCGCCAGCGCGGTCAAGCTCTACGCCACCAACGTCCAGCAGACGAAGGCACTCGCGTCCTCCGTCAACCTGCAGATCAAGCAGGGCACGGGCGGCGGGTACGGCACCTGCGCCGGGTTCACCCCGACCTCCGGCGTGGACGGGACGCTGTACAACGACACCTTGGCGTCGTTCGCGTCGACCCACACCGACTACGCCACCGGCATCGGCACGTGGAAGCCGGCCGGCGACAAGGCAGAGACCAAGACGTTCCAGATCACGTACACGGTGTCGCCCGACGCGCCGGCGTCGCTCATGGGCGCCACCGCGAGCCTCGGCTTCACGTGGGAAGCCCAGAACTCCTGACCATCGAGGGAGGATCGTGATGCGCGCATCGTCGTGGATCCGGTTCGCGGTGGTGCTCACCGCGCGCGGTGTCATCGCTGCCGTCATCGGGATGGCGTTCTGGGCCGCCGCCCCCCTGGCGCTCGGGTGGCACAGCACCACCGTGATGACCGGATCGATGGAACCCGCTCTCCAGCCGGGTGACGTGGTCGTCAGCAAGCCCGTCGCGGTACGCGAGCTCCGGAAGGGTCAGGTCCTGCTCTTCTCGGACCCGGACCACGCCGACATGCTCCGCCTCCACCGCTTCCACGCACTCAACGACGACGGCACGCTCACCACCAAGGGCGACGCCAACGCTTCGGCCGACTCGACACCGATCACTCGATCCTCGGTCCTCGGTGTCGGGTACCTCCGGGTCCCGCTGGTCGGCACACCGGTCCTCTGGATGGCGGAACACCGCACTGGCCGCGTCGCGGCGCTCGCGGTCGGGCTCGTCGTCCTCAGCGGCCTCGCTCTGCTCCCCGCCGTGGAAGCGGACGGGGACGCATCGGGCAGACCATCACGCCGCCCGCATGGACGCCATCGAGTCGCACCCACGCATCGACGCACCACGGCAGCGATCGTCGCCACTGCCGCATGTGCGCTCGTCAGCGTCGCCCTGGCAGCACCCGCTGCCGCAGCGTCGTTCTCCACGACGGCGATGACCGGTGCGAGCTCCCTCGCCACCGCGACCGCGACGCCGGCGACGGCGCTGACCTGCACCAACAACACGAACGGTTCCGTCACCATCGGGTGGACCTACACCGGCACCGCACCCGACCACTTCACCGTCCTCGTCGACGGCCAGCCCGACGGCACCGTCACCGCGCCCGGGGCACGCACCAGCACGCTCGACGCAGCCGACTTCTTCGCATGGAAGACGTCCACGGTCAGCATCCGTACCGACCTCACCGACACCTGGACCACGCCGTCGACCAGCACGGTCCGCATCACCACCATCCGGCTCTTCGGCCTGGGCACCACCACCTGCGCACGTTGACGCCCCGTCCCGGGACGAGCGCACGACGCGGCGCGGACCCTCGACTCGCGGTGGGGATCCGACCTGATGCGGGGATCGCCGAGCGAGCCGTCACTCGACGCGGCTGTCGACGACGGAGGCCGCCGCGGGTGATCAGCATCACCCACGACGGCCTCCAGGTCGCCGGTCGCCGCGTCAGCGGAGACGCAGGTGGCGGCGGCGTCGGTACCCGATGAGCGCGACGATCCCGCCGAGCCCGAGCAGGCCGATGCCCGTGATCGCAGCGGGTCGGGCGTCCGAGCCGGTGTAGGCGAGGGCGTTCGCCCCGGTGCCGTCACCGCCACGGTCGCCGGTCAGCAGCGCAGCGCCGGTGCCTGCACCGGTCGCGCCGGTCCCGGTGGCCGCCGCAGCCACGTAGCGGAAGCCCGTGGCGCCGCTCGTGCCACCGGTCGTCGTGACGGTGATCGTCGTGGCTCCCGGGTCGCAGGCCGGCGTCGTGAACGCCAGCCGGGTGCCGGCAGCGTTCACCGTCACGTCCGCAGCGGGGATGGTCGTCCCGCAGATCGTGACGCTGGTCCCGCCGGGCACGAAGCCGGTTCCGCTCACGGTGACCGTCGTGCCTCCCGTCGTCGATCCCTGCCCGGGGTCGGTGCCCGTGACGGTGGGTGCGGCGCGGTAGGTGTAGCCGTCATCGTCACGGGCTGCACCGGCCGGGTCGGTCAGGACGACGTCGACCGGGCCGGCCGCACCGGCGGGCGTGGTGACGGTGACGCTGGTGTCGGTCGGCGTGCCCACGATCGTCGCCGGGACGCCACCGAACGTGACGCCGGTGACGTCACCGAGTCCGGTGCCCGAGACGACCACGGTCTGGCCGCCGGAGGTCGGACCGGACGCGGGGGTCACACCGGTGATCGTCGGCGCACCGGCGGTGACGTAGAGGAACTGGTCCGGTGCGGCGACCGTCGTGCCACCGGGGAACCCGACGACGACGTCGGCGAGGCCGGCACCCGGCGGCGTCGTGACGACGATCTGCGTGCCGTCCGCGGAGACGGAGCGGATGGTGCCGGCCGTTCCGCCGAACGTGACGCCGGTCGCGTTCTGGAGGCCCGTTCCCCTGATGGTGACGGACGTCCCGCCCGCAGCGGGGCCCTGGTCCGGCGTGATCCCGGTCACGGTCGGCGCGACGTACGTGTACCCGAGCCGGGCGGTCCCGTTCGGGTCGCTGACGACCACGGTGGTCGGGCCCGCGGCGCCGACCGGCGTGACGGCGGTCAGGGAGTTCCCGTCGGCGGCGACCTGGACGTTCGTCGCCCGGGTCCCGCCGAAGGTCACGGTGGTGTCAGCCGTGAACCCGGTGCCGGTGATGGTGACCGTCTGGCCTCCGGTGGTCGGTCCGGTCGTGGGCGTGATCCTGGTCGCGGTGACCGGGATCGGCGCGGTGGGCGTCTCGCAGGTCGCGTTCGCGAGGACGACCGTCGCGACGGTCTCGTTGACCAGCGGAACACCGGCGACGGTGCCGTTCAGCGTCGCGACCGCGCGAACGGCCGTGCCCGTCGCGGTGGTCCCGGTGGTCGTCTGGACGCGGCTCGCCTGGACTGTCAGGGTCGCACCGGCGAGCGCGCCGGTGAGGTCCGCGCTCACCGTCGCGGTCGGCGTGGCGGCGTTCAGTGTCACCGCACGGCCGAGCAGGGTCAGGCCGACCAGGTCCGCGGCGCTCGTCGGCGTCCCGCCGACCGGGCACGTCGCCGTCGCGGTCGCCGCGTCCGCGGTGAGCACGCTCTGCCCGAACAGCGCCACGTTCGCACCCGCGATCTGCGAGGACGCCGTGGACCGTGTCGCGTTGCTGTTCGCCGAGGTCGTCACCGCCCCGACGGTGATGTCCGCCGCCGCGACATCGGCCAGCGTCGAGCCGTCCGCGTCGGTGAAGGCGCGGTCACCTGATCCCGTGACCGCGACGTCACCGACGGCCGCGTTGACGTCCAGCGTGGCCACGCCTGCGACATCCGCGTCCGCGACGGCACTGATGCCGACCGCGGACGCATCCCCCGGTGCCGCTGACGCCGGTCCTGCGACGACGAGGGCACCCCCAACCACCAGTCCCGCGGACAATCCGACCGCGGACAACCGCATTCCCACGCTCCGTCGCATGGCGCCCCCTTCACGAGCTGTTCTGCCTGCGCACGCTAGGCCCGGGGGTGGCGGGTACGTTCGCTCCAACACTGGGGTTTGACAACCACTCACGAACAGGAGTACGACGTCCCGGCACGTGGAACGCCCGGCCCCCGCATCGGGGACCGGGCGTTCGGTGCTGCTCGCCGACGATCAGTCGACGAGCGAGAGCGTGACCTCGACGTTGCCGCGCGTCGCGTTCGAGTACGGGCACACCTGGTGCGCGGCCTCGGCGACCTCCTGCCGACGGTCCGCCGGCACGTTCGGGGCGTAGATGTCGAGCTCGACGGCCAGGCCGAACCCGCCCTCGCCGTTGTCGCCGATGCTCACGCTGGCCGACACGGAGGCGTCGGTGGTGTCGACGCCGAGCCGCTTGCCGACCAGGTGGTAGGCGCCGAGGAAGCAGGCCGAGTACCCGGCGGCGAACAGCTGCTCGGGGTTGGTGCCCTCGCCGTTGCCACCCATCTCCGTGGGCGGGCGGGTGTCGAAGTCGAGGCGGTCGTCCTCGCTCCGGACGTGTCCGTCGCGACCGCCGCCCGTGGCGTGGGCGATCGCGGTGTACGTGATGTCAAGGGTCATGGACCCCACCTCACACCACGGGACTGGACGGTCGCTGACGTGTATCCGGTGGACGCACACCGCAAGGAGCGGCCACGATGTGGTGATGAGCAGCGTTGCCCAGTTCAGTTCGTCCGCCGATGCCTTCGTGGCCGTCGTCGCACAGGTCCCCCACGACGCGTGGGAGCGACCGGCACTGGGCGAGTGGACCGTGCGGAGCCTGGTCGGGCACACCACGCGCGCGCTCCTGACGGTCGAGCAGTACCTGCACCTCGAGCCCCCGGCCGAGGTGACGATCCCGACCGCGGCGCTGTACTACGCCACCGTCTACGAGCAGTTCACGGACTCGAACGCCGTGACGCAGCGCGGCATCGCTGCGGGGATCTGGCTCGGGGACGAGCCGCTCCTGCGGATCACGGACGCCCTGGCCCGCGCGAAGGCCGCGATCGAGGCGGCTCCCCCGGACCGTGCCGTGTCGATCGGCGGGATGGGGATCCCGCTCGAGGAGTACCTGCGCACGCGGGTGTTCGAGCTCGTCGTGCACACGATCGACCTCGCACGCGCGATCGAGGTGCCGTGCGCGCCCCCGCCGGACGCGGTGGAGTCGTGCGCGGTCCTGGCCGTGTCGGCCGGCAACGCGCGCGGCGACGGCGAGGCCGTCCTCCTGGCCCTGACCGGGCGCGGGTCGCTCCCGGACGGGTTCTCGGTGGTCTGACCGCGCCGGAACGGCGCGCTCCGGGTGCCGCGGGGACACGACCGGGAGGCCCGACCCGGCGACTCAGCGTCGGCGTCGGCCCTCGGCCGATCCGTGGGACGGCTCCCGGTCCTCCCGGCTGTCGCGGCGGAGCACGAGCGACAGGGCCGCACCGAGCAGTCCGGCGACGATGAGCACGATCGGCACGGAGATCGGTGCGTGCGTCGGCGCCGCGATGACGAGCAGCACCAGCCCGAGCACAACGAACCCGATGGAGGCGATGAGCACGTTCCGGCGCGTCGCACGACGGGCGTTGGCGCGGTTCGGTGCGGCGAGCAGGTCGGGATCGTGGAGGACACCGCCGTCGCCCGGTCGCGCCACCGACACGGCGGATGCCTGCGCGGTCCGAGGGGTGGGGGAGGCGAGGAGCCCGGCGATCGACGGACCGCTCGGGGCGAGTTCGGCGTCGAGGTCGTCGTCGTCCTCCTCGGGCACGGGGACGACGAGCGCGGCCTCGCCGGCGTGGCCGGCCTCGGCGCGCTCGGATTCCTCGCGGATGGCGATGGCGCGCTCGGCCTCGGCCGCCTGCTCCGCCTCGTCGAGGTGGTGCGCGGAGGGACGACGGACGTCGGGGTGTTCGTTGGTCACGAGGCGGGTACCTCTCGGGATCGTGGACGGCACGTCGGGGTCCGCGCCGGTACCAGCACATCAGGAACGTGCCGGATGCGCGAGCATATGACACCGATCTGGTAGCGCGCTGCCCTTGTCCGGTGAGCGCGCCCAGACTCGAGCACACTGGCTGCGCTCGGGCACACTGGTCGCATGTGTGGCCGATTCGTCGTCTCCGACACCACCGCTGACCTGTTGCCCGAGCTCGTGGGTGAGCTCGCGTCCCGCACCGAGCACGTCGACGAGGACACGGGCGTCGTCAGCACCGGACTCGTCGAGAACTACAACATCGCCCCGACGGACGACGTGCAGGCGGTCCGGCAGTTCCGCGGCGAGCGGGCGATGCCCGACGTGCACTGGGGGTTCGTGCCGTCGTGGGCCAAGGACTTCCGGAAGCAGCGGCCCCAGCCGATCAACGCCCGGATCGAGACCGTCGCGACCTCGGGCATGTTCCGCACGGCGTTCGCGGGCAACCGCTGCATCGTCCCGGCGCAGGGGTACTACGAGTGGGTCCTGACCGAGACCGGCAAGGAGCCCCACTACATCCACCAGCCCGACGGCGCCCTGGCGATGGCCGGCGTCGTGAGCGCCTGGCCGGACCCGACCAAGCCCGAGGGCGACCCGGACAAGTGGCGCCTGTCGATGGCGATCATCACCCGCGACGCCCACGTCGCCCCCGGCGAGGTCCACGACCGCATGCCCGCGTTCCTGACCCCGAACAGCTACGACGCCTGGCTCGACGACACCCTGTCGCCCGACCAGCTCCTGGCGCTGCTCGACCGCGAATCGCACGAGGTCGCGCACGACCTGGTGCAGTACGAGGTCTCCCGCGCGGTGAACAGCGTGCGGAACGCCGGGCCGCAGCTCATCGAGCCGGTCGCGTAGCCCACCGTCAGCGGGTGAGCGCCACCACCACGAGCACCACGACCACCACCGCGAGCGCGGCGACGAGCACCCACTGCCACCAGCGGAACTTGGCGCGGCCGTTCGAGCCGCGCGGGCGGATGGGTGAGCTGGGTCGTGAGCGCGGTCTGGCGGACATGCGCGAACCCTAGGCGCGGTGCATGTGCGCACGCCGATCCAGGGAGACGGAACCGTTCAGGCCGCGGTGGGGGCGCCTCCAGGATCGGCCGTCGGCCGCCCGGTAGCGTTGCTCGGCATGACAGCACGACGCCCGTTCGTGGTGGGGGCCGCCGCCGTGCTCCTGGTCGTGTACGTGCTCGCCAGTGGCGCGTTCGTGCTCATCGGCGGTGCCGCGCGGCAGCGGCTCGAAGCCGACGCGGTCCGCGTCCTGCTCGCCGTGCAGTCGGTCGGGCACGGGACGCTCCAGCTCGACCGCGGGTTCGTCGCCGCGATGGCCGTGTCGCTCGTCGTGGCGCCGCTGCCGATCGCCGCCCGGCTGCTCCTGCCCCGCCTGGGCGCCCGCGCCGCGTGGGCCCTGGCCGCCGTGGTCGTCCTGCTCGTCGTCGTGCTGGGTGCCGCGCTGCGGCTGCTGTCCGGCACCCACGCGATCTCCGTGGCGCTGGGCTGCGTCGTCGGCCTGGCGTTCGGGGTCCTCGTGGACCTGGCGGCACGGTCGCTCGCCGCCCTGCGCGGCCACGAGACCGAGGGGCCCACGGGCCGGAGCCGATGGATCGCCCTCGCCCTGATGGTCCTGTACGTCGTGGCCGTCATGCTCATCGCGTTCCACGGCTCCCCCGTCGACGCCGGCAGCGACGGGTTCCTGTTCCGGGTGCTCGACTGGTTACACCGGCACGGCACACCGCAGTGGATCGGCTATGCCGCCGTCGAGTTCACGGCGAACATCGTGTACTTCGTGCCGCTCGGGATCCTCGTCGCCCTGCTCATCGGCGTCCGGCGCTGGTGGCTCCCGGTGGCCATCGGGTTCGTGGCGAGTGCGTTCATCGAGGTCGTGCAGTCGGTGCTCCTGCCCGAGCGGACCGGCTCCGTCGACGACGTCCTGTCGAACACGGCCGGGGCGTTGCTCGGGACCCTGGTGGGCATCGTCGTCCTGGCACGGCTCCGGCGGCGGGCGGGCGTGCGGCAGCTCGGCTGAACCACCGGACGCGCGCCTCCGCCTGCGTTCGACGGCGTCGGTCCGCCGTTCCGGAACGACGAAGCCCCCGAGCCAGCAGGCTCGGGGGCTTCGGTGTGGTGCTGGGTGTCAGACGTTCTTGCGCTGACGACGCGTGGCCGCCGTGACGCCGACGAGCGCGCCACCGAGGACGACCGCGCCACCGGCGCTCCAGACCAGGAGGGTCGGGACGGTCGAACCCGTGAAGGCGAGGCCGGTGCTGGTCGCGGTGACCGTGGCGCCCGTGCCCGTGGCGGCCGCCGGAACGACGGTGAGGGCCGTGGTCGCGATGTTGCCGGACGTGACACCGGTCGCGGTGACCTCGTAGGTGCCCGAGGCACCGCGGGGCAGCGTGATCGGCGCGTTGAGCGAACCAGTCGCGGACGCCTGGCGGACCGCGGTGACGGTCTGCGTCGGCAGCGCACCGATCGTGACGGCACCGGCACCCGTGACGGAGATGGTGACGTTCTCCGAGTCGGCGAACGAGCCCGGCGCGAAGTTGATGATGGTCGTACCACCGGCGACGACAGAGCCCGACACACTGACGTTGCTGGCGGGCACGTAGCCCTCGGCGTTGGCGGCCATCGGAGCGGCCATGACGGCTGCGCCGGCGAGCACCAGCGCCGCGATTGTCTTCTTCATGAGTGATCCCCTAGTTCGAACGCGACGGCGGCCTGACCTCTCGCAGGACGCTCGATTAGCGAAGTTCCATCAAACTATCGGCTTTCACAGGTGACGTCCACGGGTCGTGTAACAGTTTGGTGAACGCCCGGGGTCGATTCCGCCGCGACCGTGTGGCCCGCTGCCGCCTTCGGCCCGAGGAACTGCACCGTCAGCGTGGTGCTTTGCCCTGGTGAGAGCAGAGTTGGGATCTGCACGACCGGGTACGTGCCGTCGAGCGCAGTCTGGGGGCTGGCCGCCTTGCCGTCCTGTGACGCGCTCAGGAACACCCCCGTTCTGGGGGCGTAGATCGCGACGTTCGTTCCGACGTTGCCCGGCGACACGCCGAAGTCCCCACCACCGGTGACGTACGGCGGAAGACTCGTCGCGGCGTCCGCTGGCGCCGTGTTCTTCAGGGTGACCTGCACGGTCCAGGTCGGGCGACCATCGGCGCGGCAGACCTTGCTCCCCACGGCGATCTGCTTCGTGAGGTAGTAGTCCATCTTCGCGCCGGTGGCGTCGTTGAGGTAGACGCCGAAGCGTGCGTTCGCCTTCGATGACACGGGGAGGCCGCCCGCGGCACTCGTCCCGACGATCCTGCTCTGCTCGGTCCCACGCGAACTCCACACCATGATGCGACGCTCTGCTGCTCCTCTCGACAGCGCAGTCACCAGTTTGGCGGGATCTGCGGAGCCAGAGGTCACGGCGTTGAACACCGAGCTGGCAGCGGACGCGAAGAACGCGTCCTGCATCCCGGGGTCCGAGTAGCGCGCATACACCTGACTCAGCAGGACGGCGACCGCGTTGTCCGACGTGAGCGTGTCACCAGTTGCGAGCTTCACTGGGCCCGTTGCGTTCAAGAGGTAGCCCAACGTGACCGGGTCGATGGACACGACACCGTCGACCTTCTGCCCGAACCGCTGCTGCCAGAACGCTGAGGCGAGTTTCGCGGTGGTCGCGAAGCGGGGCGTGAGCGTGGTGTCGAGCATGTACTGCCCGGTGATGGCGCCGTACAGCCCTTGTGTTTCGGTCGTCAACGGCAGGACCGGCTGGTCCACTCGCGGGAAGCTCGCACCTGACGCCTGTTGCGTCAGCGAGATCTCGCCGTCGTCCGCGTGGAGCAGCACGACGGACCCCGCGATGCCTCCACCGGCACGAATCTCCGCGTTGTTCTCGACGAGGAGCAGGTAGTTCCGTGCGCCATCGGTTCCGAGCATCGACGGCGCCAGGTCGATCACCCGTCGCGCGACGTCCGCCTCGTGGTCGACAGGAGCGAGGGTGTTGACGAGCTGATCGACGCGTTTGTCGACCACGGACAGCGTGTCCGTCGTGTCGATCGCACGAGCCTCCTCGAGCGCTCGGTGCAGATTTACCGCCGCGCGGTCGACACTCGGCCGCGCCGACGCGATCGCCGCAACGTCGATCCGCCCGTCCTTCGGCCGGAACGCAGTCGTGTTCACCTTGCCGAGAGCCCTGATCGCGGGACGGACGGAACCGTCCGCGACGGTTGCGACAACATTCGATATCTGCCGAACCGCACGGAGGTCCGGCCCCACCAACGGAACGACTTCGGCCGTTCGCCAGATCGGGTCCGACGTCAGCGACCTGGCGCCGTCTGCCCGGTCCTGGAACTCGCCCGCCGTGCGGCGCGCACCGTCGCTGTTGGCGTCGGCGATCTGCGCTCGGAGCGTTGCGACGTGTGTGACCGACGACTGCAGGTCCCGCACGGCGAGCAAGCCACGGATACCGACCCAAGCGACGACGAAGACGATCACCGCCACCACCGTGAGGACGATCCACGTCACGACTCGCCGGCGCGTCATCGACCGAGCTTCGACCGTGCTGTCCGTCACGTGATCACTCCCGCAGGTTCGACTCGTTCTCGCGGAACCACTCAACAGTCGTCCGGAGACCGTCCTCGAGCGAGATCTGGGCGGTCCACCCGGCGTCGCGGAGCTTCGAAACGTCGAGCAGTTTCTGCGGGGTCCCGTCCGGCTTCGTCGTGTCCCACTCGGTGTCCCCCTCGTAGCCGACGACGCGTGCGATCGTGTCGGCGATCTCACGAATGGTGACGTCCGCCCCGGTGCCGACGTTGACCTGCTCGGGACCGTCGTAGTGCTCCATGAGGTGGAGCACGGCGGCGGCCATGTCGTCCACGTGCAGGAACTCTCGACGGGGGGAACCAGTCCCCCAGTTGGTGACCGACCGACTGCCGCTCCGAGCTGCTTCCTCGTATCGGCGGATGAGCGCGGGCAACACATGCGAGCCGGCCGGCGAGAAGTTGTCGCCGGGTCCGTAGAGATTCGTCGGCATGGCGGAGATCCACGGGAGTCCGTACTGTCGCCGAACGGCCTGCACCTGCATGATGCCCGCGATCTTCGCGATCGCATACGCGTCGTTCGTCGGCTCGAGGTAGCCGGTGAGCAATGCGTCCTCGGTGATGGGCTGCGGCGCGTACTTCGGGTAGATGCAGGAGGAACCGAGGAAGGCCAGGCGTTCCACACCGACCTCACGGGCCGCGTCCATCACGTTGACTTGGATCTGAAGATTCTCGCTCAGGAAGTCGACGGGGTAGGTGTTGTTCGCCATGATCCCACCGACCTTCGCCGCGGCGAGTACGACGTACCTCGGTTCGGTGCTCCGGAAGAAATCGAACACCGCCGACCGGTCACGCAGATCGAGCTCCCCCGACGAGCGCCCGACCAGCGCGGTGAAACCCTGACCCTCGAGCTGTCGCCACACCGCGGAGCCCACCAAACCCCGGTGCCCGGCGACGTAGAACGTGCTGTCGCGGTCGAGTGCTCCAGGCGAGAATTCGACCTCGTCGTGCGCGCCCGTCGCCGCGGTCTTCGTCACTTCGCCGTCCCCCAACTCTCCAGCCGGACGGAGTCGATCCACGGCCGCCCGGCGCACTCCAGCGCTTCGATGTCCGCATCCACCATGATCCGCGCGAGCTGCGCCGTGTCGACGGTCGCCTCCCACCCCAGCTTCGCCTTGGCTTTCGAGGCGTCACCCACCAGGGCATCGACTTCGGAGGGACGCAGGTACCGTTCGTCGAACCGGACGTGCTCCTCCCAGTCCAGGCCAGCGTGTTCGAACGCAGTGACCAGGAAGTCGCGGACCGTGAAGTTCCCACCGGTGGCCAGCACGTAGTCGTCGGGCTCGTCCGCCTGCAGCATCCGCCACATGCCCTCGACGTACTCCGCGGCGTATCCCCAGTCTCGCACCGCGTCCAGGTTCCCCAGGTACACGTGCTCCTGCCGACCGGCCTTGATGGCGGCGACGGCACGGGTGATCTTGCGGGTCACGAAGGTCTCCCCTCGTCGGGGCGACTCGTGGTTGAAGAGGATCCCGTTCACCGCGTACATCCCGTACGCCTCGCGGTAGTTGCGGGTCACCCAGTAGCTGTAGACCTTGGCGGCACCGTACGGGGACCGCGGCCAAAACGGTGTCTCCTCGTTCTGCGGCGGTGGTGTCGCTCCGAACATCTCCGACGAGGAAGCCTGGTAGAAGCGCGTGTGGATGCCCGACATCCGCACGGCCTCGAGCATGCGCATCGAACCCACGCCGGTCGTGTCGCCGGTGTGCTCCGGCTCGTCGAACGAAACGCGGACGTGCGACTGCGCGGCGAGGTTGTACACCTCGTCGGGCCGCAACTCGCCGAGCAGACTGACGAGCCGAGCGCCGTCACTCAGATCCCCGTAGTGCAGGAACAGTCGGGCCGACGGGTCATGCGGATCGACGTAGAGGTGGTCGATTCGCGACGTGTTGAACGTCGATGCTCGACGAATCAACCCGTGCACCTCATACCCCTTCCGGAGCAGCAACTCCGCGAGATACGACCCGTCCTGCCCGGTGATGCCAGTGATGAAGGCGCGCTTGGTCACTCGTTCCCCTGTGCCTGACGACCACGATCGACTTGCTAGTGAAGCGCGTCTGATCCGGCCTGCGTGGTGCTCGGAACGCGCCGAGGGACGAGCCGAGCCAGAAGTCGAGCATATCTGTCCAACGCGCCGTCTTCCGAAAGGTACTGGTCACGGAACTGGAGACCGGCTGCACCGATGCGCTGCGCCAGATCGCGGTCCTGTCCCACATGCATGAGAGCCTCGAGGAGCATTTTTGGATCAGCGGCAGGCACAGTCAAGCCTCCCGCGGCGCGCACCTCACTTTCCGTGACGCTGCCCGTGCCCGTTGCAGCCACTACCGGGCGCCCGGTCGAGAAGTAGGAAGTGAGCTTGCTGGGCACGGCCATACCCGCGACGCCTGGCAGCTCGTTGACCAGAAGGACGTCCGCGCTCGCTAACAATGGCTGAAACTGCGCGTCCGACACCGGTTTCATGAACTCGAGCCGACGCACCCCTTGCGAAGCACGAACAAGCTCATCGCGACGATTACCGTCGCCCATCAGGACGAAGCGGATGGGCAGGCTCTTCTCGTCAGCCATCCGTGCCGCGAGGATGACGTTCTCAAGACCCTGCTTGGCCCCCATGTTCCCGGCATGCAGGGCGATTATCTCGTCATCTGCCCATCCAAAACGCGCCCGGATCGATGGGCGGTCTACTGCGGTCGGCTCCGGGAGGTGGGTCCAATTCCGCACCACATCCACCTGAGAGCGAGGTACGCCGAGCCGGTTCACAACGTGATCAGCGAACCGATCGTGGATCACGACGACAGAATCCGAGTTCCTCAACAGCGCTGACTCGATTGCTGAAACGACTCGAGCCGCGACGGAGCCGCCCTGAGCCGTCTCGACAACGCCTAGAGAGTAGAGGTCCTGCACCCACGTGATCACGGTCGTCTTGGGGTTCATCAACCTCGCGCGGAGCAGTGCCAGACCGCTTGCGAACATGGCGGGAGACACAAGCACGAGCAGGTCGGGCCGCCCCCAACGACTCACCAGGACTCGGATACCGAAGGACATCTCAGACAACAGACGCTTCCCCACAGTGGGCCTCCGGGGCACGTAATGCCGACGGCGGTCAACGCGGACAGCGTCTCGAGTCTCGCTCGTAGACCACGGCGGCGAGAGGGGGTCGAACCGCCATTGCGGATAGTGCGGGAACGTGGTCACGACGCGGACACGGCTGCCCCGCGCGGCCATCCCCCTCGCGAAGGAAGCAGTATAGGGAGCAATCCCCGTCGTCTCCGGGGCATAATTGAGCCCCAGCACCAAGATCCGCTGCGCTCGCCCCACGGCATGACCCTAACAGCGTGAGACGTCAGGAGCTCCTCGACACAGTTCGCCACCCGCTCCACGGAGGTACAACTGCCGCGAGAGCCAGGTGCCCGAAGGATCGCTGTAGCCTAGGCCCGGACAGTCAGGGGGCAATTCCGATGCAAACCCGACCGGCAGGGGCCGAAGGACACGACCCGGGTCACGTCATACCTCTGGCGCTCGCGCCTGGTGAGCGCCAGGCATGGGGCGGGAAGCGGTCCCAGGTCTACCTCTGGGCTGTCGTCGAACTGCTCCTCGTCTCGAACGCCTGGCAGGTCTCGTCGCGCCTCCGCGTTTGGGCGCTTCGACGGTTCGGCGCAGACGTCGGGCGTGGAGTGGTATTCCGGCCTCGCACACGGGTCAAATTCCCCTGGAAGTTGACAATCGGTGACAACTGCTGGATCGGAGAAGGCGTCTGGTTCCACAATCAAGATGCGATCCAGGTGGGTCATGACGTCGTCATCTCCCAGGAGACCTTCCTCACGACGGGAAGCCATTCACACCGAAAGGACATGGCACTCGTAACGAGTCCGATCTTGATCGAACCCGGGGCGTGGGTCACGGCCCGTTGCATCGTACTCGGCGGCACGCGCATCGGGCGCAATGCGCTCGTGACACCCGGCACCGTCGTACGCGGCGATGTGCCGAGCAACGCGAAAGTGGGCTCAGGACCAATGGAGTACCTCGGAGAACGATTCGGAGGCAGCCAATGAGCCCTTCACCCACTGGCCTCTCGCCCGAGCACGAAGCACGGATTCCTCTTTCCGTCGTGATCATTGCCAAGGACGAAGAACTCGGGATTGGTCGAGTGCTGCAACGGCTCGACGATTTCGACCAGGTGGTCGTAGTCGACTCGCACAGCACTGATCGCACTCGGGAAATCGCCGAATCATTCGGAGCAGACGTGGTCCTGTTTGCCTGGGATGGCACCTACCCGAAAAAGAAACAGTGGAGCCTCGAGCAGCGGGTGCTCAAACATCGCTGGGTTCTGCTCTTGGATGCTGACGAATACCCCGCGCAGGCCCTGATCGACGAGCTCCGATCATTAGCCCCTCGCCTGGGCGACATGACCGACTTCGGCGCATACGACCTGACGCTTTTGTACAAGTTCGCGGGTAGGTTCTTGAAGAACGGCCACCGCGTCACGAAGCGTTCCCTTGTCGATCGGTATGCCTGCAAGTTCCCCGAGATCGGCGACCTCGAAGCGCCTGGCATCCGGGAAGTCGAAGGTCACTACCAGCCCCAGACGAGCAAGAAGGTCGGACGACTCGACAATCCGATCTGCCACGACGATCAGGATCCTCTGAGCAGCTGGTTCGAACGGCACAACCGGTACTCCGACTGGGAGGCGTACCTGAACCAGCACCGCTCGCTGAAACACGAGATTGCCCTGAAGCGGTCGTGGAAAGGCCGCATGTTCGACAGAGTGCCGTTCAAACCCTTGCTTTTCTTCCTTTACGCATACGTGCTACGGCTTGGATTTCGGGACGGTCGCCCAGGATTCGATTATGCCTTCGCCCTTGCTTCGTACTACTGGCAGATCGGGATCAAGACTCGCGAGCTCCGTGACCGAACCCGCGGGGCTTAGGGTGCGGGTAGTCCATGTCATCCCCTCGGTGGCCCGTCGAGATGGTGGTCCTTCGGAAGTGATTCGAGGTCTCTTGACACCCCTCACAGCGGCAGGTCTATCCATTAGGGTCATCACAACGGACAAGGGCCTAGACCAGCGAGACGACGACCTACGGCACCACGCAAACATCGAGATCCACCGTGTGCGACGCCCGATCGGGTGGAGCTACTCTCCAAGCGCGATCAGCGGGATCGTACGCGCCGTTCGCGCGGCGGACATCGTTCATGTTCACAGCCTGCACACCTTCACCTCGACCGTGGCGCTCTGGGCGGCCGCGGCGCTCCGGAGGAGGGTGGTCGTTCAGCCGCATGGATCGCTTGACGCATACCACTGGAATCAGTCGAGGCTCAAGAAAGCGCTGTACTCGGCTTTCATCGACGGGTACGCCCTGCGTCGAGCTGCTGCGCTCATCGTGAGCAGCGATTACGAGGCTGCAACCCGCGCACCGCGCTGGTCTCGCCGCATGAGAGCAGTGTCTGTCCCGCTCGGCGTCGATGACCGTCTGTTTCAACTCGAACGCGCGCAGTCTACGTCCGCGACACGGCCGGCTGTGTTGTTCCTGGGGCGAGTCACCACGAAGAAACGGATCGATCTCGTTCTCGACGCGTTTCGATTGCTGACGGAACGGGGCATCGACGCCGATCTCATTGTTGCTGGCCCCATCGATCCGAGCCTGCCGTACGACCCGATAGGCCTCGCGGAGTCGGCTGGATTGAGCGAGCGGACGCGATTCATCGGCACTGTCGATGCCGATCGAAGGTTGCGTCTCCTTCTGGAAGCAGCCGTTTTTGTCCTGCCGAGCGATGATGAAAGCTTCGGCGTTTCAGTTGCTGAAGCCATGGCAGCAGCGTGTGCCACGGTGACGACAGCAACCGTCGGGATCGCGGCCCCGGCGCAGGCAGCGGAAGCGCTCATCATCGCTGAGCAGACTCCCCGGAGCATCGCTGATTGCCTCGCCCGGCTGCTCGAGGATCCCAGCCTCTCCCAGGAGATGGGTGACCGGGGCCGCCGATACGCGCAAGCACACTTCACCTGGGATCGCGCAGCGTCCACTCTTGTCTCGTTGTACCAAGAGACGGGCCAGCCGGAAGAAAGATGAAGATTCTCCTTACCCAGCCGTACGTACCGGCCTATCGCGTTCCGCTGTTCCAAGCACTTCGTCGCGAACTGCGTCAGTGCGACGCGGAGCTGATAGTTGCTGCCGGCTCCCCCGCTGGGGATCAGGCTCGCCGATCGGACAGGGCCGAGCAGGATTGGGTCCTCGCCATGCGTGAGCGCGTGCTCCGTATCGGGTCCGGACGGGAGATTCGCCTCCGGGCGCTGCCGAGGGGGATACGTCTCGCCGACATCGACGCGGTCGTGACTGAGCTCGACCCAACGAACTTGCTGGCCTGGTCGATCCGTGTTCGCCATCCGCGGACACCGCTGGTCCTGTGGGGACACGGGAAGTCCTTCGTGCGCCGAAATCAACCTCTCGTCGACGTGGCTCGAAACGCGCTGGTTCACGCCGCCACGATGACGATGACCTACACGCCGGCCGGACGCGAGCACTTGTTGCGATCAGCACGGCTAGCCGGTCAGCGAGTCGTGGCGGTCGGGAACAGCACTGACACCTTGACGCTGCGACGGGCATCGGAGAGCCTCACTGATGAAGACCGTCGAACTGCGGTTGCGCTCGTGGGAGAGGGCCCCCGCGCATTGTTCGTCGGCGGCCTCGATCCCTCCAAGCGAATCTCTGATCTCCTGGCGGCCGCGGGCGTGGCACACGCCGACGACCCATCGTTCAAGCTGGTCGTCGTCGGCCGCGGGGCCCTTCAAAGTCTCGTTGAAGACGCCGCTACCTCAGGGGCAGTCGTGCACGTTCCGGAGGCGCGCGGCAGAAAACTCGCAGCGATCGCGGAACTGTGTGATTCGGTGTGGATGCCCGGCCGTGTTGGATTGGTTGCAGTAGATGCGCTGGCGCTGGGACTTCCGGTCATGACAACGCATCACGCCTTCCATGCGCCGGAACTGGATCTCCTCAGACGCGAAGAAGTCAATTTTTTGAAATCGGATCCCACTTCGTTTGCACGAGAGGCTCGCGATTCGGCGCGTCAGGGCCACCCAGTGAGGAGTCTTGCTGACCTTCCCACCGTCGAGAAGGTGGCAACTACGATGGCCACTACTATCCTGGCCTCAATCGATCGGGCGAATCGGTGACTTGTTGAAGGCGCGCGCACGATCGCGCAGCGTCACACGCCTGAGGTAGCCGAACGCGCCACTCTCCCCGCTCGGGAGGGTGGCGCGATCTCGTCGTTCCCGAGCGACATCGGCAAGCAAGCGAACAGGGCATGCATTTGCGGTTGCAGCGCGACGAGAAGCAGCGCTTCGTTCTGACTTGTTCTCAGGGGCGGTGTCTGCGAACCTGAGAGCCGACATAGGGGGCCAGATGGATCAGGTCGTGCGGAGCCGCGTTCAGGGGTGGGATGTTCTGCGCGGAGTTGCTGTCGGCCTCGTCTTGCTCCGGCATGCATGGCCAAGCATCTTCGGCGGTGCGGGCATCGTGGGGGTCGTCATGTTCTTCACCCTCAGCGGGTATCTGATCACCGGAATCCTGTGGCGCGACCTCGAGCGGTTCGGCCGGATCCGCTACGGGCACTTCTACCGCAATAGGGCGATCAGGCTGGTCCCGTCCCTGATCGTGGTCACGGTCGCAGTCGGCACAGTTGCCGCTCTGTTCGACCTGCTCGACGACCGTGGCAGCTTAGTCAGAACCGCTGCGGTGGCGATCACGTACACCGCGGATCTGCCGTTCGATCACGGAAGTGCGGCGATCGAGCACTTGTGGACCTTGGCGACCGAGGAGCAGTTCTATCTCGTGTGGCCGGTGCTGCTCGTCGTCGCCTTCCGGCTGCAACGTGTGCGGACGATGCTGATTGTGTCCGCAGGAGCGATCTACCTCGTATGTGCTGCGTCGATCATCCTGGGTGCTCCGCACTGGGGCTCGATTTACATCCTGCCGACCTCGTGGGCGGTGTCAATGGTGATCGGAGCCGGCCTCTTCTTCGCTGGACGGACGGTGCCGGCCTGGTTCGGTTCGCTCTGGTCGGTGTTGATCGCCGCCGCGGTCCTCGCGGTCTTGGCGTTCACGCCGGATGCGAAGAGCAGCGCGGTCATGTACCTGGTCGGCGGTCCGTCGATCGCGCTTTCCTCAGCGGTTCTGGTGCACGCGTCCCGGGACTGGCGGAGCGTCTCGTCGCCGTGGATGCGAGTGCTGCTGGGACTTGGAGTCGTGTCCTACTCCGCGTACCTCTGGGACTACCCGCTACGGTTGTGGCTTGGCGCCATGATGCCGGACGGGCTCGCGGCTCCCCTCTCGATCGTTGCAACCGTCGCCGTAAGCGCAGGCAGCTGGTGGGCGCTGGAGCGACCACTGCAACGCTGGAAGGCGCAGCTCGATGCGACCCGCCGGGCGCGCGAAATAGCGGTTTCATCCTCGGCCGCGTGAGGGCGCGTGCTACCCGGCTGAGTGCGACGGTGCAGAGCGTGATGGTGGCTGCTGCGACGACCGCGAGAACTGCCACCTGCCACCAACGAGAGCGCTCTCGACTGTGCCGGTCGCGTCGTGGTTGGTGTTGACGCGTGCTTCCGCTGTGCCTTGCGGGAGTGCGGCTAGGCCGTGGCTCGGGCGCGTTTCCGAGGCGATATCGCGGAGCGCACTACTGATCGGAGTGGCACGTCGACCCACTTCGTGAACGCGAACGCGAGTGCGAGTGCGAAGAGGATCGCGATGCAGACCGCTACCCATCGCGGCACCCCTGCAGCATGTAGGTGCAGCAGGAGGATGTACCCGAGGTTCTGGTGCAGTAGGTAGAGCGGGTATGAGGCCCATCCGAGGGCCCGCATCGGTCGGCTTGCGAGGCCGAGGGGGCGCCACATGAGCGTGACGAGGACGATCGTGAAGCCGACTGCTGCGCCGATCACGGATGCCCAATCGAAGTAGAGGCCGGCGAGGAAGGCGACCGCTGGCAGCATGATGACGCTCGGGCGCCGGTCGCCTTCCACGATGCGGAGAGCGATGATGCCGACGAGGAACCATGGCAGGTTCTGGAACACGCCACCGAATCCTTGCAAGCCGAGAGCTTGGGAGGCCAGGGCGAGGAGGAAACTCGCGGCGAGCCAGACGTACAGCGTCAGCGGGAATCGTCGTTCGGTGAGTAGGCCGGAGAACCAGAGCACAGCTGCGATGACGTAGAACACGAGCTCGACCGACAGAGTCCAATAGGCACCGTCGACGTTCTGCACCCCGAAGGCGCTCTGGATCATCGTGAAGTTGAGGATCAGGTCGCGGGGCGATGCCTGTTGACCCGGGAGACCGACCACTGCCACGACTGTCGCCGTGATGACGATGGCCACCCAGTAGGACGGGTAGAGCCGCACGAATCGGGACCGCGCGAACTTGGCTGGGGTGCTTCCGCGAAGGGACATCATGATGACGATGCCAGAGATGATGAAGAACACCCGGACGCCCTGCTGGCCCGCGTGCGCCCACCCGATGCGCTCTCCGAGCTGGGGGTACATCCGGGATGCGTTCGAGAGGTAGTGAAACAGGACCACCCCAATGGCAGCGAGCCCTCGGAGCCCATCGAGCGGCAGAAGCCGGTGACCTGCGCGGTCATGTCCATAATCAAGTGCGGCTGATCCTTCAGACATGGTTACCCCGATTCGATATGAGCGATCCTAGGGACCGGTCCGCGTCAGTAGCTGTCCCTCCACGACTTCGGTGGTGGACGAGGCGCTTTCGTCGTTTCCGGGCTACTTGATGCCCCAACTGCCGTCTGACTGCACCACCACGACGGACGGGCCGGCGAGCGCCGGCACCGAGCCGCTGTAGTTCCCGATCTCGTTCACCGCCCCATTCGGCACTGCACCACGCGTGTACTGAGTCACGATGAAGTTGCTCTCGCCCTGGTTCGTGATCGCCCACGTCTTCACCTTGCCGCTGTAGCGGAACACGCCGTCGTGGGATCCGCTGGTGGGGAGCTTCGGCGCGGACTTGATCGGGCTGATGGTGATCGTCCACGGTCCGGTGGCGGTGACCTGCAGCGACTTGCTTGGATTGCCGATGGCGGTCAGGCCGAACGCGGTGGTGCCGCTGTACGCGCCGATCGTGTTCACGAGGCCGTCGGTCGTCACCTGGTTGGCCGAGTCGATGCCGTTCACGATGAAGTTGTCGCTGCCGGTGTAGGTCGCGGTGACGATGCCGTACTTCGCCTTCGCGGGGAGCGGCACGACGCCGTCAGAGGTGCCGGATTGCTTGACCGGAGTGAAGCTGCCCCAGTGGCTGTAGGCGTTCTTCTTCTTGTGGTGGTGCTTCGCGGCCACCAAATGAACGGTCGATGCCTCGGCGACGGTGGGCACCGTGGCTGCGACGGTGATCGCTGCCGCGAGCGCTGCGGCGGTGATTAGGGGGCGGAGGCTGCGCATGTTTTGGTTCCTTCGAGGAGAGCTTCGGGTGACCCGAGCATAGGGATTCTCGGAGCGAGTCGAACACCCCTCAACATGGTGTCGTTACCGAACCGGTACTAGTCCACGGATTGGTGCTTCGCGGCGGTGCGCCACACCCAGCACTGCCGCTGACTGCCGGCATCCCCCCCACTGCACGAGCACCGCGTCGGAGGACGCCTCGAGCGCGACCGCCTCGACTCGGGCGAGCCGAGTCGGCGTCCGCACCCCAGCATGCACCGGCAGCGGCGGCTGATATGGGACCAGTCGACGTGTTCGCGAACCTTCCGTCGTTCCTAGTCGGCATCGTCGCGCTCCGCACCGTAGAAGGCGATCGACGCCTCAGCATCCTGCTGTTCGCCCCAACTGCTCTTCTGAGCGGAATCTACTTCGACTGGGGCGCGGCGTTGGCTGCCGCTGTGGGCCTCGCTATCGTCCTCGTCACACTCATGTGGCACCCGCTCGGTCTCGCTGGCGAAGCCATGCGGGCGCTGCGTTGCGCCCCTTACCCGCTTCACCTCCTCCACCAGAACCTTGGGTACATCCTCCTGCTCCACCTGCACGCCGAAGGAGTGCCCAGATGGGCTGCGGTGTCACTCACGGTCCTGTTCGCCCTCGCGCCTGCGTTCGCGTTCACACGATGGATCGACGTCCCTTTGCGCAGCGCGGTTCAGCGGGCGCTGCGACGGCGGTATCGGCGCCGGGGGTCTCGCGACCTCTATCCGTCCCGCAGACGACGAGGCGTAGGCCACCCTCGTCGCACGGCACGCGCTATCGCCTTGCCTCACCGGCCGACAGTACGGTCACCCGGTCTCGGCGGACTGAGGAACGCCCGGCGCCGAAGAGGGCGTAGCCGAGCAAGGCCGGCCAGAACGTGTAACGCTCGGTGAATCCGTTGTTCAGGAGGCCCAGGATGAGAACGAGTACGACGTCCATCAAGAGCGCAGCGGCGAGGGGATCAGCTCGGGCAATCCAGAGAGAGCGGGCCGGGGCGAGCGCAAACCAACTGTAAATCGCCAAGAAGACTCCACCACCCGACGCGAGCAGGACGAGAGGTGTCAGCTCTCCCACCCAGATCCCGAAGCCCGCACCAAATACGGGGTGGGACGAAAACGACGACCATCCGTCGTTGATCGACTGAATCCGGCCCTCATTGCTCTGGATCGCGCCACTGTCAGAGGCGAACCGCGTGCTTCCGATCACCCTGCTTCCGTAGATGACCACGGCCGCGACGACGAAGAGGCAGATGGGGAGCGCCCAGCGAAGGGCTTTGGCGCGGCGCGCGTACTCGAGAGCTCCTAGAACCAGGGTTGCAAATCCGACAAGCAGTCCAGCGCGCGACCCCGTCTGGAACACCGCAGCTCCGAGCAGGATCACCAGGACGAATGACATGAATCGGCCCGAGCCTCGACTCCTCAGAACCGCCACGAGCGCAAGGGGGATCGCGAGTACGGCGGTTTGTGCGAGCGCATTCGGGTGACTTGACAGGCCGGCGAAACGCCCTGCTCCGTTCGTTTGCTGCAGCGTCAGCGACGCCAGCCCCATCGCTTGTGCCAGAGCGAACGCAGCGCTCACACACACTCCAGTCAACCACCACCAGATCGCGCGCAGAGCCGCTTGACGGTCCCGGGCTCCCACTCCTGCGGTCACCAGCGCGATGCCCAGAGTTGACAAGCTGACACGAGTGAGCATCTGGAGCGGGCTCAACCCCTCTCCGAGGTAAGCACCGTTGAGCGCCCTGCCCCAGACAATCACGTCGCGGGCGACGAGAAGCAGACCGGCTAGCGTGGGCAAGATCATCCATACCCTGACGCGGACCAGCGCTGTTTGGACCAGTGCTTCGGTGGCCAAGCCCAGTAGCGCGAGAACGAGAAGCACATCGGAGACATTGAGGCTGCCAACTCGTACGGCGCTCCAGCTCGAAGTCATGGCAGCGAGGTACACGAGCACGCGAGTCAGCGCTCCAAGACTGACCGCATCTTGTTCTTGCCGGAAGCTCTGTTCGCTCATCCTGCACTCGCCTCGCCTCGGGCAAGCCCCGCCACGATCTTTTCCGCTACCGCCACCCATGTCGACTCAGCCGCTCTCGCAGCGCCGCGGCGTCCCATCTCGAGCCGTCTCGTTTCGTTGACCAGAAGTGCGAGCAGCGCATCGCTGAGCGCGTCCGGTTGTGCCGCGGTGACCACCAAACCGGTGATGTCGTCCTGCACGAGATCCGGCAGGGCACCGACGTTGGAAACCACGCACGGAAGACCATGTGCCATGGCCTCGGTCACGACCAGTCCGAACGGCTCGAACAGCGAGGGCAGACAAAATACGTCAGCCTGCGTGTAGAGGCGATCGATCGACTCTCGGGACACATGACCAGTCCACTCGACCCCTTCCTCCTCTCGCCGGGGCTCGCAACCAGCGATGATCAACCGAGCTGTAGGGATGGCGTCGCGGACAGTACGGAACGCCTGGAGGAGCTCATATCCTCCCTTGCGCTCGAAGTCGACGCCAACGAACAGGATCGTCGATCCCGGGACGCGCTCCTGGTTGACCGCAGTGATCTGAGTGCCTTGCGCTGCACCTCCCCCGACCGCGATGACTTTGGCAGGGGGAACCTGGTACCGCGTCACGATCTCGCGTCGAACTTGCTCGCCAAGCGTGAACACGACCGTTGCCGCTTGGAACTGCCGACGCTCGGCTCGCACCCGTCGCTCAAAGGCTCGCTGTGGCAGAGCCCAACCAGGCCATTCTTGGCTCAGTGTGGCGGTGCCATCCACGAGCACGGCGTACGCGGATGCTGCGGGACGATAGGTGTTTCCAATCTGCAGGACCACATCGTGCGCCGGCGCTTCGGATACCCGGCGGTCCCGAGCGGCCGATCTGGCCCAGCGAGCGACCGAGCCTTTCCGGTACAGGTTTCGCCACAGCTGGCGATCCGGATGCGCTGAGAGGACGGCAGTGATCACTTTCCGGAGCCCTGTCGGCGTCGAGTCGATAGCGGCGACGACCGCTACGTCCGACCGATCCTCCAGCGCACGCAGGACACCGTGCGGCAAACCCGAGTTGGTCTGCGGATCCGCCGGATTCCCGTCGGCCACGATCGCGATGCGAACCCGACGCTGTCCACCTTCCTGCTGTTCACTCAAGCTGCTGCTGCTCCCTCATAATTCGTGCGTAAACAGGACGAGCAGGCAAGATGAAGCCCACCGGGTACATGACAGCGGACACGGCGAAGCCCACGATAACGCTCCCGTCCACGCCGGCCTCGGCGTAACCCGCCGCGAAGCCGATCCAGGTGAGGCCGACGACAAATGCCCTTCCAATGGTCACACGCCGGTTCTCGCCGAGCATGCGCAACAGGATCGTATGAATTCCCGACCAACCAGAGGTGATCGCCACCAAACCGACGCCGACCAACCCCACCAGAAGTGCCGAGTGCGATACGCCCGAGAACTCGAGGTGGAGAACCACGACGAGGACCACAGCAAGCGCGACGACCGCGGCTCCGAGGAGCGCGAGCGCACGCGCTAGACGCTTACCAGCCCTGAGCAGGGCGACGTCCGCGGTGTGACTTGCCCGCGTTGCTCCGTCCGCGAGGAGCGTCGTTGTACTCGCTGAGAAGACGAGATTGAGCGGACCCATCATGGTTTGGGCGAGACGGAAACCACCGATCGCGACTCCTCCTCCGAGGTGGCCGAGCATGAACATGGGGATGATGGAGTTGAGTGTCCCTACTGCGTAGTCGATCGACTGCAGCGCGGCGGGCCGGCGGTAACTCCGGAAAGGCGTCCACCGTGGTGTTCTCGCGTGATGTCCGAGTTGCACGATCACTGCGATCAGGCAGCAGAAGTTCGCGAAAGCCTGGTAGTAGCCGACCTCCACTCCTGTCGCGACGGCAAGCACGCCGAAAGTCAGCCCAAGTCGAGCCGTCTCTGCCACAGCGGTCCTCCATCGCTTGTCCACGATCAGGCAACGATGGCGAAGCCAGTCCTGCACGATCGGAAGACCCATGCTGATTCCGAGCGCGATGAGTTGTCCGGGATCGTGAATTCCGAACAGGATTGCAAGGAGCACGAGGATCATGCCGCCGCCCAGCCCCACTCCGATGGCGTAACGCGGAGGGGTGAGCGCGAGCTTGTCCACGCGGTATTGAATGAGCGCTGGCTGCAGCACCACGACGCGGGCGAACCCGAAGATCGTGTTCGACGCGAGATTGAGTAATGCGAAGGTGGCGTACTCGCCGTGCGACATCCAGGACACCCCGAGGAAGGAGATCACTGCGCCTGTGACGCTCGCGATCGCCTGAGACAGCAGGATGGGATTCGTGACGAGCCGCCGAAAAGCGGCGACGAGAATCGGGATCGTGCTGAAGATCGAACGCGGGGACGTCCTGGAAGTGGGGACAGTCAATAGGCACCTTTCGAGGCGATCACTGCCCGCAACGTCCGCCACAGGATCACCAGGTCCCCGGTGATCGACCAGTTCTCCACGTAGTACAGATCCAGCCGCACCGAGTTCTCCCACGACAGATCGGACCGCCCGCTGACCTGCCACAATCCGGTCAGGCCCGGCTTGACGAGGAACCGGCGGTGCACGTGTCGGTCGTACCGCTCGACCTCACGCTGCAGCGGCGGACGCGGGCCGACGAGCGCCATGTCGCCGAGCAACACGTTGAACAGCTGCGGGAGTTCGTCCAGGCTGTACCGCCGCATGAACGAGCCGATGCGGGTCACCCGGGGGTCGTTGCGCATCTTGAACAGCACGTCGTTGCCCTCGGCGCGGTCGAGCTGGCTGACCTCCTGGATCCGACTCTCGGCGTCGACGACCATCGACCGGAACTTGATCATCCGGAACGTCGAGCCGTTGAGGCCGACACGCTCCTGCAGGAACAGCACCGGGCCCGGCGAGGTGACCTTCACGGCGATCGCGAGCAGCAGGAACACGGGCAACAGCACGATGACGAGCGCGGCGGCGATCACCAGGTCGAATACCCGCTTGGTGTAGAGCTTGCGGCCCGAGTACGTCGGGGTCTCGACGTGGATCAGGGGCAGGCCCTGCACGGGCCGCGTGTGGATGCGGGGACCACCGATGTCGGTCAGGCTCGGCGCGACGACCAGGTGCTGCTGGCCCGGCTCGAGCGACCAACTCAGCTCGCGCACGCGCTCGGGCGGCAGGTCGTCCGCGCTGGTGATCACGACGGTGTCGGCGTGCGTCGCGTCGAGCGCGTGCTGCAGGTCGTCGAAACCGCCGTAGGAGTGCAGCTCGGTACCCGGCAGGACGCCGACGAGTCCGGTGGAGACGGCCGCGCCGAGCACGCGGTAGCCGGCGGCCGGTTGGCGCTCGAGCTGCGCGGCGATGTGGCGCACGCTGGCGGGTGAGCCCACGAGCAGCACGCGGGCGGAGTACCGCCCCTGCTTGCGCTGCAGGATGAGCCACTGCCGCCACATCCACCGCGAGAACAGCAGCACCAGGATGCCGATGGGGAACGCGATGAGCACGTAGCCGCGGGCGAGCTCGAGGTGCAGCAGGAACGCGGCGATCGCGAACAGGCCGAAGACGCGGATGCTCGAGTCCGCGACCAGGCGGTACTCGGTGCTGCCGACGCCGATCACGCGGTCGCCCCGGGTGTCGTAGACGCCGAGTGCGAGCGTCCACACCACGATCACGAACACCGAGATCGCGGTGTAGCTGAGCTTCAGGTCGTTCTCGTTCGACACGAGGTTGGAGCGCAGGCCGAGCCAGGCGATCTGCACGCCGAACACCACCCACGCCAGGATGAGGACGTCCGTGATCACCAGACGGCGCGCGAACGCACGACTCCAGCCCAACGTCGATGCGTCGGTCTGGAGGGCCGTCTCGCGTTCCGCGGTCATGGTCGCCGCCGCCTCCCGGTCACCACGTCGCGCCCCCGTCGGTCGACGTCAGCACCTGCGACCCGCTCCAGACGGACACCCTGCTGTCGGTCTGGGCGATCGCCACGGCGCCACTCGTGGTCGTCGCGGGAGCGCACCCGGCGTGGGTCGGCTTCGACCCCGCGGCGGCGGCCGCCGTGGTGAGCGTGTCGACCTCGACGCCGTCGCACGTCGAGCGGCCGGTGCGTGCGAGCGTGAACCCGCTGTCGGTGGGGGTGGCCGCGACGAGTCCGGAGACCGGCACCTGCACCCAGTCGTCGGCGGCGGTCTGCCGGACCGCCAGCACCCCGGGGCAGACGACCGCGGCGGTGGTGCCGCTCGTCAGGACCTGGGTCGGCGACGCGCACGGCGAGGGGGACGTGCCCGACGACATGTGGATGCGCGAGTCGGTCGTCACGTAGTCGGAGACCAGGGCCGCGTCGTCCGCGGCCCAGTACTCGCCGTCGGTGTACGACGACAGCGCGGTCTCGGCACAGCTGGCGCCGGTGCCGGCGACGATGCTCGTCTTGACGCCGCCGGCGTCGAGCCCGGCGACGGTGTGGACGTCGTACTGCGCGGTCGATCCCGCCTTCCAGGTCGCTCCGCCGTCGGTCGACCGCTCGACGACGGCGTCGCCGCCGGTGCACGACCCGGACGTCGCGCGCCAGAGCTCCGAGGCGCTGACGGCGACGAGGAACCGCCGCTGACCGTCACCTGCAGCGGTCGGGGTCCCGGTGGCCGACGGGGTCGGGTCGGCGGTCGCGCTGGCCGAGGCCGAGGGACGAGCGGTGGGGGTCGCGGTCGCAGCCGGGACACTGCTGAACGTCGGGATCGGTGCTGCCTGGCCGTTGTCCCCGGGGGCGGTCCGCCCGAGCGCCACGGTCACCAGGAGCACGTCGACCACGACGAGCACCACGACCACGGCGGCCAGCCAGACCAGCGCCTGTCGCGACACCGCGAAGCCCAGACGCCCCTTCCCCCCGTTCGAGCTCATGCCCGACTGCCCCCTGCTGTCGTCGAGTGGATCGCGGTCGTGATGGTCCCCACCGCCTCGGCGAGGACGTCGGCCACGCGCTCGTGGACCTCGGGCGACCGCCGGTACGGGTCCTCGACGTCGTCGTCCGCCGGGTCGGCCGGCGGCGGCACCATGCCGCGCGCGGCCGCGACGGTGGTGACGAGCGAGGCCAGGTCGGTCACGGCCTCCAGGTCGGCGGGCTCGAGCCCGCGCAGCACGCGCGCGAACTGGAGGATCGTGAACGTCCGCCGGGACGCCCGCGGCAGCAGCGACACCACCGCGGCGCGGTGCGCGCGCTCGGCGGTCAGGATCAGGTCCGCGTCGGCGACGATGCGCTCCGTGAGGTACCGCGACCGGTGGTCGCCGGGATCGCCTCCCAGTCGTTCCGACTGCACGGCGGCGGTGACGTCCATCGGCGCGCCGTCATCGGCCATGGTGCCGGCGCTGGCGACGACGACGCCGGGGACGTCCGCGAGCTGCGCGCGGAGCAGCTGCGCCGCCAGCGGAGACCGGCAGATGTTGCCGGTGCAGACGGTGAGGATCGTGAACGGACGGGCGGTCCCCTCCCCCGTCGTCATCAGTCCGCTTTCCGCAGCGGACCGACGCCGGCGCTGGGCTTGCGGGGGATCTCGGCCTCGTCCTCGTTGTCCAGCCCGTAGCCGTACGCATAGCCGTACCGGCCGTAGCCGTACGCGCCCGGACCCTTGGTCGGCATCATCGTCAGGACGAACCCGGCGATCGGCGCGTCGACGTGCTCGAGCGTCGACACCGCGCCCGCGAGCTGCGCCTTGTGCGTCTTGCCCGAGGCGACGGCGACGATCGCGCCGCTCGCCTTCTTGGACAGGATGGCCGCGTCGGTGACCGGGAGGAGCGGGGGCGCGTCGAACAGGATGTAGTCGTACTCCTGCTCCAGGCGCTCGATGAGCAGCTGCATGTTCCGCGAACCGAGGAGCTCCGACGGGTTCGGCGGGATCGGTCCGGCGGGCAGGACGCGCATCGCACCGCGACCCCAGGGCTGGGCGACGTCGTCGAGGTCGGCGCGGCCGATGAGCACGTCGGTCAGACCCGCGGCGCCCTCGACGTCCATGTACTGCGCGACCTTCGGCCGGCGCAGGTCGGCGTCGATGAGGATGACCTTGTACCCGGCGGTGTCGAGCGCGATCGCGAGGTTCGCGACGGTGGTGCTCTTGCCCTCGGACTCGACCGACGACGTCATGACGAACGTGCGCGCCGGGCCGTCGAGGTCGAGGAACTGCAGGTTCGTGCGGAGGGTGCGGAACGACTCGGCGCGCGGGCTGCGCGGGTCGGCCTGCACGATGAGCGGACGCGTCGCCGCCTTGTTGTCGAAGGCGATGCCGCCGATGATCGGCTTGGTGCTGATGCGCTCGATGTCGGTCTCGGTGCGGACGCGGTTGTCGAGCGTCTCGCGGAGCACGGCCACGCCGACGCCGAGCGCCAGGCCGACGAGCAGGCCGAGGACGATGTTGACCGGCACGTTCGGGCTGACCGGCTTCGAGGGGACCTGAGCCTCCTTGACGCGGGTGAGCTTGACCGTGCTCTGACCATTCGCGTCCGTCGCCTCGATGTTCTGCACGACGTTCGTCAGGCTCGACGAGGTCGCGTTCGCGATGTCCGCCGCCCGCACCGGGTCGACGTCGGTCACGTTGATCGTGATGAGCGTGGTGCTCGTCGGGGCGTCGGCGCTGACGAGGCCGGCGAGCTGCTCGGCCGTCATGTGCAGGTGGAGCTTGGCGATGACCGGCAGGAGCACGATCGGCGTGCTCACGAGGTTCGAGTAGGTGACGACCCGCTGCTGCGTGAACGTGTTGCCCTGCGCCAGGTCGGACGCGCTGCCGCTCGTCTCGGTGGAGACGAACACCTGCGCCGACGCGGCGTACTGCGGCGTCTTGGCGATCGAGAACCCGGCCGCTGCTGCCACCCCCACGAGCGCGAGGATGAGGATCATCATCCAGCCCTTGCGTAGCACCGTGATGTAGTCGCGAAGCTCCACGCTCCAGCCTTCCCCGAACTGACGTCACCGATGCTCCTGATGCGTCGTGTGACAGCCACCGGTGAGGAAATAGTGCCATACCGATGAGTAGGGATCGGGTTCGTCACGCACATCGGGCCGGACCTGACCCCTACGGTGAGTGCATGAGCGCCGAAGAACCGACGATCGCTCCGCCGCGTCGCCGGAGTCTCCTGCCCCTCGGGATCGCGCTGGTCATCGTGATCGTGCTCGAGCGGATCGTGAGCAGCGCCGTGCAGCGGGGGTCGGTGCCGAGCGCTCCCGTGCAGCTCCTGCTGTCGGACCTGGCGTCGTGGGTGCCCCTCGTTCTGGGGGTGCTCTGGTACCTGCGCGACCGCGGCGCGACCTCGGTCGTCGATCGCCTGGGCCTCCGGATCAGCGTGTTCGACGTCTTCCCCGCCATCGCGATCGCCTGCCTGGCGCGGGCCGTGGACGGGTTCCTCAACCTGGCGATGTTCGACAGCACGGGGCTCAGCCCGCAGCCGGTGCTCGGCGGCGGGGTCCAGGTCGCGGTGCTCACGCTCACGGTGCTCGGTCCGTGCATCCTGTCGCCCGTGATCGAGGAGCTGTTCTTCCGCGGCACACTGCAGCCACTGCTCGCCGATCGGATCGGCGGCGAGGACGACCGACGGGGCAACCTCCGGCTCGCGACCGTCCTGGGCGTCGTCGGTGCCGCGGTGCTGTTCGCCGCGATGCACGTCCTCGTGGCGAACACCACGGTCGAGGGGGCGTTCGTCACCTTCGTGAGCACGTTCGTCCTCGGGCTGCTGCTCGGGGCGTTCGTCGCCGTCACGAAGCGGCTCGGCGGCGCGATCCTGGCGCACGTCCTGTTCAACGCGATCGCGGTCGCGCTCACCTGGCCTCGGTGAACACGACCGCGATGCGGTGAGCATGGGCGCTCGATCAGTGGATGACCGGGTGCACGTGCTCGTACGCCAGCCACACGAGTGAGACCGACGACGCCGTGACGACGCCGAGCGTGGCCCACTGGTGCCAGGTCGCGCGGAAGCGGCCGTAGCGGTCGCGCTGCGCGGTGTGCTGCATGTGCCGGATCTGCGTACGGGAGTAGCGATTCTGGGCGCGGTTGTAGACGGGTTGCATGGTGGCCTTTCGGGTAGGAACCAAGCGGATTCGGGATTTCGGGTAGCCGAAGAATAACCCGAGACGGGCTCAGGGGCTAGTGCGGACGGGGCGACGCGGCGCCCGCCAGTGCGGCTGCGGGACCAGCCCATCACCCGCCGGCACCGTCACGTGGTCCTCGCCGCGCTCGCAGAAGCAGGCGAGCAGGATCGGCGTGCCGTCGTGGAGCTGGTGGAACGTCTCGACGTGGGGCCGCGGCTGCCCGCCATCGCTCGTCGGCTGTGTCTCGTCCGGCATGGATCGATTCCCCCTGGTCCCCGACCACCTCGTCCGGAGCGGCGACACCGTGGTACTCCAACGAGGAACCGGGAAGCGCTCCTCGACCACCGCCCCGGACGGGTGTCCTCTACCCCGCGCGCAGACCCGAAACCGGCGCGGAGCGAGGTGCGACACATGTTGCCTGGTTCGGACACGTTCCACAAGTCGTTCGTCTGGCGAACCGGCCGGTGGCGGCCGGGCGGTGCCGCAGGGTCCTCGCCGCTCTGCTCGCCGCCCTGCTCCCCGATCCGGATACGGTGATGCGATGCACGACCAGCGATCTACGACCAACCACCGTCAGGAGCAGAAGGCGAACACCCGTGCCGCGATCCTGCGCGCCGCCGCGACGGAGTTCGCGACCCGGGGCTACGCCGGCACGAGCATCGCGAGCATCGCAGCGGCCATGGGCAAGCCGAAGTCAGCCGTGGGGCACCACCAGTTCGCGTCGAAGCAGCAGATCGCCGAGGCGATCGTCCGGCAGCAGCAGGAGACGTGGGCCTCGATGCGGGCGGAGGTCGAGCAGGCGACGCCGCCCGGACTCGGCCGGTTGCTGCGCCTCCTCATGACGGCGGCGCTCGACGCGCGCGAGCACCCGAGCGCACTCGCCGCAGTGCGCCTCCTGGCCGACCAGCGTGCGAACGGGATCACCCTGCCGCGCTCGACGGTGCCGTGGCGGGCGTACGTGGCTGAACAGTTCCAGATCGACATCGACGCCGGACGGATCCCGTCCGACCGCCCCGCCGAGGAACTCGCGCGACGGCTGCTCAACGCGAGCTTCGGTGTGTTCGACGCCGAGAGCCGCGGACTCCAGGCCATCGACACCGAAGCGGCACTCCGGGCGCTGTGGGCGGACCTCCTGGCCGGGGTCGGCGTGACGGACGTCGACGCCGTGCTCGAGCAGGTCGGCGCGGTGGACGCCGCGCCCCCCGCCTGACGCGCCGATCCGACTGCGGCCCGACCGCGGACGGGCGGTCGCACGACCGCACCCGTCCGCGCGACCGCCGACCGCGCGACCGCCCGGAACGACGAACGCCCCCGCTGCCGGAGCAGCGAGGGCGTGAGGCCGTCGATCGTGGAGCGCTCGAGCTCAGCGGATCGGGCGGATGACGTTCGGAAGCATGAGGTGCAGGTGCTCCGAGAGCTTGGCCTGGGCGTCCTCGAGCGAGGCGTAGTCGCCGATGTACTGGCCGAAGGTGTCCGACGCGAAGTAGTGGGCGCCCTGCTTGTCGACCGTGCCGCCGTAGTAGCCGCCGTAGCTCGCGACCCAGAGGCCCTTGTCCGCCTCGGTCCACGTGATCTGCGCGCGGGTCACCTGGCCGGCGGCTGCGGCTTCCGCCTCGAGGATCGCGATGGTGTCCACGGTGTCCGTGTCCAGGGTGACGTCGGAGTGGGAGATGGTCATGCTCATGTCGCGGCCTCGCTTTCCTTCGGGGTACGTCTGCGGTACTCCTCCACCGTACGAACCACGGGTCCGAGCGCGCCAGTCGAGCCCGTGATCTCCCGGGATCCTCGGAGCAGCAGGCAAGGCGAGGCCCGGATTCACGGGTCACGCATGACTCCCGCTATCCCCCGCGTTGGGGTACAGGGGTACACACGCGTCACACCGAGGCGGCCCTGGCACCTGCGACTCCTGACACCCCGGCCCCTGGTGATCGATGGGAACACCTGGTCGAATGACTCCCACCCCCGACCGTCAGGAGGACGAGTGCACGCCGGAGACCTGTCAGCCGCGCTGGGGAACGAGCGCGCGCTGCTCGAACGCCTCGTCGGCGCGACCCGGACCGCACGCCCCGCAGCCGAGTGCGACGCCGTCCTGGAGGACCTCCGTGCCGCCCGCCTCGTCCGTGACGTCCACCTCGCCACCGTCCTCCGCGATCTGCACCGCGCCGAGGAGGCGGCCCTGTCCGCGTTGCTCGAGCCGGGCCTCCCGGCCCCGTGGGACCTGATCCTGCCCGAACACGTGACCGCGATCCGAGCGCTGGCGGCCGAGATCGACGCGCAGGAGCGCGGGCGCCCCGGTGCCGCCCCCGCGCGATGGCCAGCGTTCGCGGCCGCCGCTGGCTACCGCTGACGCCCGGTCGGCTGGCCAGCCGACCGGGCACCGGCGGCCGGCCGCTCCCCCGAACCGCGAGATCGCAGTCGTTGCCGCTTCGACCGGGGGCGTACCGGCAACGACTGCGATCTCGCGGGAGAGAAGGGGCGCCACCGGCCTCGGCCGGCGCCCCGGCCGCCGGCGCCGGCAGGAGGGGGCGCCGCGGCGTCGGCTACTCGGCGCCGAGGAGGTCGTGGCGCACGACGATGGCGTCACGGCCGGGGCCGACGCCGATCGCGGAGATGCGTGCGCCGGACATCGCCTCGACCGCGAGCACGTAGTCCTGCGCGTTCTTCGGCAGGTCGTCGAAGCTCCGCGCGCCCGAGATGTCCTCGGACCAGCCGGGGAACTCCTGGTACACGGGCACGGCGTGGTGGAAGTCCGACTGCGACACCGGGACCTCGTCCATGCGCTCGCCGTCGACCTCGTACGCGACACAGACCGGGATCGTCTCGAGGCCCGTCAGGACGTCGAGCTTCGTGAGCACGAAGTCCGTCACACCGTTGATCCGGGCCGAGTACCGGGCGATCGGGGCGTCGTACCAGCCGCAGCGGCGCGGCCGTCCGGTCGTCGTGCCGAACTCGAACCCGTTCGCACGGAGGAACTCCCCCGACTCGTCGAACAGCTCGGTCGGGAACGGGCCGGCGCCGACCCGGGTCGTGTACGCCTTGACGATGCCGATGACGCGTTCGATGCGGCCGGGACCGATGCCGGAACCCGTGGCGGCGCCGCCCGCCGTGGCGGAGGACGACGTGACGAACGGGTACGTGCCGTGGTCGACATCGAGCATGGTGGCCTGGCCGGCCTCGAAGAGGACGGTGTCGCCGCGCTCGAGCGCCCGGTGGATCTCGAGCGCCGTGTCGGTCACCATCGGGCGGAGCCGGTCGGCGAACGACAGGAGCGACTCGACGACCTCCTCCGCCTCGATCGCCCGGCGGTTGTAGACCTTGACCAGCAGGTGGTTCTTCTGCTCGAGCGCGGCCTCGACCTTCTGCCGCAGGATGTTCTCGTCGAAGATGTCCTGGATCCGGATGCCGACGCGGTTGATCTTGTCGGCGTAGGTCGGCCCGATGCCCCGGCCGGTCGTGCCGATCTGCCGCTTGCCGAGGAACCGCTCGGTCACCTTGTCGATGGTCCGGTGGTAGTGCGTGATGACGTGGGCGTTCGCCGACACCCGCAGCTTCGAGACGTCGACCCCGCGGGCCCGGAGCGCGTCGAGCTCCTGGAACAGGACCTCGAGGTCGACGACGACGCCGTTGCCGATGACCGGCGTGACGCCCGGCGTGAGGATGCCCGACGGCAGCAGATGCAGGGCGTACTTCTGTCCGTCGACCACGACCGTGTGCCCGGCGTTGTTGCCGCCGTTGAACTTGACGACGTAGTCGATGCGGCTGCCGAGGAGGTCGGTGGCCTTCCCCTTGCCCTCGTCCCCCCACTGGGCTCCGATGATCACGACTGCGGGCATGTGGTTCTCCTCACGTCTGCGGAGGACCGGGCCCGACCGAGCGGCCGGTGGTCCACCCGAGTCTATCGGCCTCGTTTCCCCCGTTACCTGGGGCATCGGGCAGTCGCCTCCGAGCATCGTCAGGGCGGTCCGCAGCGCGCGGCGGCCGCCCCGGTGGCCACGACGAGAGGTGCAGCATGCACGACGACACCATCGCCCCTTGGAAGGTGCCCCTGACCGAGGCCGAACACTCCGTGATCCTCTACGCGCTGGCGGTGGCGGGCCTGGCCATGATCGCCTACTTCATCAAGTCGTGGACGTCGCGCAACGAGGTCTCGCCGCGCTACCGCACCTCGGTCTACGCGAGCATGGGGATCACCGCGGTCGCGTTCCTGTCGTACGTGCTGCTCGTCATCAAGTTCGACCTCGGCTACGACCAGCACGGCAGCCGGTGGCTGCCGAACAGCGACGCGATGCTGAGTTGGACCCCGCGGTACATGGACTGGACGGTCACCGTCCCGATGCTCATGATCGAGCTCATCGGCGTCGCGATGCTCGCGGGGCCGGCGGCTCGACGCGTCCGGTTCGTCGGCATCGGTGCCGCGTTCCTCATGATCGCGACCGGGTACATCGGCGGCGTGGTCATCGACGACGGGGAGTCCCTGGGCGGCCTCGCACTGTGGGGGTCGATCTCCGGCGTGTTCATGGTGGTCCTGTACATCGTGATCATCTACGTCATGGTGGGCAGTCGCCGGCAGTTCGCCGACGGGGAGGCGATCGGCACCTACACGAACGCGTGCATCCTGTTGCTCGTCACCTGGTTCGTGTACCCCATCGTGTTCGGCCTGCAGGGCTGGGGCCACGGTGGCGCCGTCACCACCTGGATGCAGGTGCTGCTCTCCGCCGCCGACATCGCGGCCAAGGTGGGCTTCGGCGCCATGATCCACAAGGTCGCGAAGCTCCGCACGGCAGCCGACGTCCGCGACCACGAGGACACGCACCCCGAGTCGGTGTGGTGGTCGTCGGTCAAGGTCTCGGACGCGGTCCTGCCGCCGCTGTCGGAGTCGGTCCGCGCCTCGGCGCAGGGAGCGCCGCGGGTCAAGCGCCCCCGGTGAGCGGCGCGCTCGCGCACGACGCCCGCCCGGGCACGGGCACGGGCACGGGCACGACGGCAGCGCCGGAGCCCGGGTCCGCGCGACCCGTCCCGGTCGACTACGCAGTGCTCGGCGCGGGGTGCGCGGGGCTCGCCACCGCGATCGCCCTCGCCGAGCGCAGGTCGGCCGGGTCCGTCGTGTTGCTCGACGCCCGCACGGCCTACACGGACGACCACACGTGGTCGTTCTGGCACGTGGAACCGACACCGTTCGACGACTGCATCACGGCGCGCTGGTCGTCCTGGGCCGTCCGTGCGGGTGGGCGCACCGTGACGACGACGGCCGCCGCGGCCCCGTACGTCTCGATCCGTGCGTCCGACTACTACCGGGAGGCCCTGCATCGGCTGGCGGGGCTGGCCGACGTCCGGCTCCGGCTCGGCACCGCCGTCACCGGGGTTGACGCCGGTCCTGACGGCAACACGGTTCGGACGCCATCGGGCGACGTTCCGGCCCGGCGCGTGGTGGACGCCCGCGGGCCGGTCGACACCAGGCCGGAGGACGGCGGCGGTGCGTTCGCGCAGCGCTTCCTCGGCGTCCGGGTCCGCGCACACCGTCCCGTGTTCGACCCCGGGGTGGTCACACTGATGGACTTCGACGTCGACCAGTCCCGCGGGATCCACTTCGTGTACGTCCTGCCCACGTCGACGACCGAGGCGCTCGTCGAGGACACCTACCTGACGGAGGCGGCGGTGCCTCGCGCGGTCCTCGAGGCGGGGATCACGACGTACCTCCGGGAGCGCCACGGACTCGGCCCCGACGAGCTCGACCGCATGGGCGGCGAGCACGGCGTGATCCCGATGCGGCTCGCTGGGCGTGATGTGCCGCCGGACATCGTCGGCGTCCGTGGAGGAGCGGTGCGACCGAGCACCGGGTACGCGTTCCTGCGGATCCAGCGTGCGGCCGCCGGGCTCGCCGCGGGGCATCGAACCCCGCCCCGCGGACCGATGCGGACGTGGGTGCTCGACGCCGTGTTCCTGCGGTTCCTCCAGGACCGCCCCGACGCGGTCCCGGGTGTCTTCCTCCGGATGTTCGACCGGGTCCCGGGGGACGCCCTGGTCCGGTTCCTCACCGAGCGCTCGACGGTCCGCGACGACCTGCGGATGGTCCTGGCGCTGCCGACGGTCCCGTTCCTGCTGGCGGCGGTCCGGGTGGTCGTGCGGGCGCTGCTCGGCACGGCACGGGATCGGCGAGCGGGACGGCTGGCGGACCGCTCGGCGCCCGGATGAGCAGCGCGGGCCTCCCGGGCGTCGCGAGCGCGCCCGCTGACCTGCCACTGGACGGAGCCCTGCGCGGTGCCGTGCGGGGACGGGTGCTCCGGCCCGCCTCGGTGGTCCTCGGGGCCGTGCTGGTCGCCTGCGTCGCCCTCCGCGTCGCCGAGGTGCAGCTCCCCCCGGCGGTGCAGCTCGTGCCGTTCGCGCTCAGCCTCGTCGTGTTCGGCCTACCGCACGGCGCGCTCGACCACCTCGTGCCGGTGCGCATGCGAGCGACAGCGCGGGCGCCGCTGTCGGTGTTCGTGGTCGTCGTGGCGTACCTGGTCCTCGGTAGCGCGACCGCAGTGCTCTGGTGGGCGGCACCACTCGTCGGCTTCGCCGGCTTCATCGCGCTGACGTGGTTCCACTGGGGACAGGGCGACCTGTGGGTGCGACAGTCCGTCGAGACGCGGCCGGCATCCGTGCCGCTCGCGGTCGGGACCGTCGTCGTCCGCGGTGGGATCCCGATGCTCGTGCCGTTCGTCACGCAGCCGGCGGTGTACCGACAGGTCCTGCTCGACACCGCGGGCGTGGTGCGGCACGTGCCCCCGGGCGACGTCGCCGCGGTGTTCCAACCCACCGTCCGCGTGGCCGTCGGTGTGGTGTTCGCCGCCACGGTCCTCCTGACCGTCCTGGCGGAGGCGTGCTCAGCCCGGGCCCATCCGGCGCAGCGTCGCGCGTTCGGACGGGACCTGGGCGCGACCCTGTTCCTCGTCGCGTTCTTCGCCGTCGTACCGGCGGTCCTGGCTGTCGGTCTGTACTTCTGCCTGTGGCACGCGCTCCGGCACATCGTCCGCCTCGAGCTGCTCGATCCGGCGTCGGCGTCGGACCTGCGCGCCGGGCGTCCGGTCCGGCCGTTCCTGCGGTTCGCGCGCGACGCCTGGCCGGTCACGGCGATCGCGACGGCCATGCTCGTGGCACTCGCCCTGCTCCGCCGCGGTGAGGGTTCACCGCTCGGCGTGTACCTCGCGTTGATCGCGGCGCTCACCGTCCCGCACGTCGCGGTCGTGGCCTGGATGGACCGGCGACAGGGCGTGTGGGGCGTGCGCCGGCACCGTCGGGAGGCGCGGCGCGTCGAGGGCTGATGCGGGCCTCGTGACTCGCCTCACGGCGCCGAGGTCGCAGCACACTCCGCTTCCCACCGCCCCCGTTGACGGCGCGTTCTGCGATCTCGGGCAGCGTGAACGGGGGGTCAGGCGGTGAGGGCCGCGGCCTCGTCGAGGACCCGGCGGACGTTCTCCGGATCGTGGGCGAAGCGCCCGAGGAACAGGCCGTCCACGCTCGGGTGGAGCCGTCCGAGCAACCCCGGGCCCGCACTCCCCCCGTAGACGATCGGCCTGCCCGCGAGCGCTCCCGGCAGTCCGTCGCGCAGGGCGTCGACGGTCGCCGTGACGTGCGACGCGGGGGCCGGTTCCGCGGCACCGATCGCCCAGACCGGCTCGTACGCGATCATCAGCGGTCCGGTCGTGGCGGCACCGACCTGCTCGAGACACCACGCGGCGGCCTCCCGCGGGTCGCACCGCGTCGTCTCGCCGACGCACAGGAGCGGGGTGAGCCCGGCCTCCTGGGCGACGGTGACCTTGGCGGCGACCACCGCGTCGGTCTCACCGTCGGCGCGACGCTCGGCGTGCCCGACCTCCGCCATCGTGACCCCGAGTTCGGCGAGCAGGGGCGCGCCGGTCTCGCCGGTGTGGGCGCCCTCGGCGTAGCGGCTGACGTCCTGCGCCGCGACGCGGACCCGGGTGCCCGCAGCGAGCCGGACGGCGGACTCGAGCAGCGGCGTCGAGGGCGCGACGAACAGCGCCACGCGGCCGTCGACCACGCCGGGGTGCTCCCGAGCGAGCTCGGTGACGCGGCCGAGCCAGTCGAGGGACCGGCGGTACGACAGGTAGAGCTTCGTGCTGATGCCGATGTGGATGGTCACGAGCCCAGTGAACGCGATGACCGCCGGAGACGCTGGGAACGCTCCCCGCAGCCGGGAGGAACGTGGGCACCCCGCATCCGGGGCAGTGGATCCCGGGCGGGCTGGAGCACTCGGAAGGAGCACGACATGGCAGACCTCGGCGACAAGGCGAAGGACTTCGCGGACAGCGACAAGGGCGAGAAGGCGTCCGACGCCGGCCTCGACAAGGCGGCCGGCGCGGCCGACAAGGCCACGGGCGGCGGACACTCCGACCAGATCGAGAAGGGCGAGCAGGCCGCCGACGACAAGATCGGCAACTGACTCCGCTCCACCGACACGACGACGGCACCCGTTCCCTGTGGACCGGGTGCCGTCGTCGTCAGGGAGACAGGGTGCCGTCTCGTCCGGGGACGGGTGCCGCCTCGTCGGGGAGGCTCGGGGCCGGTGGCTCCGTCGCCGTCCGGACCTGCTGCCGGTGCCTCAGTCGCCCTCGGGGTGCGGGACGCCAGCGCGGAAGTCCGGTGTGCCGTCGGCGTGGACCGGCGTCGCGCCCGACAGCTTCCGGGCACCCTCACGGAGTCGCTCGACGAACGCGGGGTCCTCGGGCTCGAGCTCGTCGTCCGGGGCGTCGTCGACGACGATCTCGCTGGCGGGTCCGATGAGCAGCGTCGCGTACGCGACCGATCCGTGGTCGTCGAAGGTCGGGACGTGCACGGTGTCCGTACCACCGGCCGCGCCGAGGGCCGCGGCGTACTCGATCACGGCGTCGGCGATCTCGCTCCCCGTCATGACCGAGGTGCTGTCGTAGTGGATGTACTTCATCGCTCCTCCTGCATCCTGCCGACCAGTGAAACACCGGCTCTCGGAGCGCGTTCACGTCCTGTCCAGGGAACGAGACGAACGCGCGTCCCGGCCGGGTCCCGGGACGACAACGGCACCCGCTCCGGTCAGGAGGGGTGCCGCCGTGGGCCGAGCGCGGGACGGACCCGCGGGGCGCTCAGGCCTGGAAGAAGTCCGCGTAGCTCGGGTCGAGCGGACGGCGCAGCTTCGACGTGCCCGAGACGCGGGCCTCGACCATGGCGGCGAGGGCGTCCGGGGGCGTCAGGCCACGGCGGCGCCACTCGATGGGGTTCTGGCGCAGGCTGGCGAGGGTCTCACGGTCGAGCATTGATGGCCTCCTGGTCGAGGAAGAGTTGGCGCATGTCGATGGGTTGCGTCGGGGGGAACGCGTCGGCCGCGTGGGGCCCCTCGGGATTGCGCCGGTTCGTCATGGGTCGAGCATGGCATCGAAACACTAGGCCGCCTAACTACTTGTCCACCTTGCGCATCCTTTGTGTCGGAGCATCCCCTAGACGCGGGCCATCGCCTCCGGAGGGCCGCAGAACGAACTCCGAGCCGGGCCGCCCAGCCGATCGTGATCCACCACCTCGATGTTGCACAGTGCTGTGCACGTTCGTAGGCTGATCCCATGCCCTCGAGGAGTCCGCGACGCGACGCAGCCGAGAACCGGGCCGCACTCGTCGACGCCGCCCGCACGGTCCTCCAGGCCGACCCCGACGGTTCGATCGAGACCATCGCCGCGGCGGCGGGCCTGTCGCGCCGCGCGGTCTACGGACACTTCCCCACGCGTGACGACCTGGTCGACGAGGTCGTCACGGGCGGCGCGCGCCGGATCCTCGGCACGATGCCCGCGGCGGCCGAGCTCGCACCGCTCCTGCCCGACGTCCGCATCGCGACCATCGCCGCCGCGCTCTGGGCCGAGGTGGCCGACGTCCGCTCCCTGGCCCGGATCGCCCTGCACGGGCCCTCGGTCGACCGCATCGCGTCGGTGTTCGCCCCGCTCCGCGCCGCCGTGCTCGACGCCTGCGCCGACGGCGTCCGGGCCGGGCTCTTCCGCGACGACGTGCCCGTCGAGTCGCTCGCGCGCCTGGTCGAGGGCGCCTGCATCGCCGTGCTCGACGAGGCCACACGCGCCGGCACGAGTCCCGCCGACGGGCACCGCATGGTCGTCGTGTCCGCACTCGGCATGGCAGGGCTGGACTGGAGGTCCTCCCTCCATGTCCTCGAGACCGTCCCGCCGCGGACACCCACCGTCGCAGCCGCAGCCGCACCCGCACCCGCACCCGCAGCCGCACCCGCACCCGCATCCGCATCCGCATCCAGACCCGTCACCCCGGAGCCGCCCGCATGATCCTCGAACTCGACGCCCTCGCGATCGGCAGCGGGCCCGGCGCCCCGCTGCCCCCGGTGTCCGCCGTCGCCGAACCCGGTCGCCCGGGGCTCGTCGCCGTCGAGACCGAGCAGACCCCCGTCGTGGCGTCGCTCGTCGCCGGCGGCCGGATGCAGCCCGACGCCGGCCGCCTGCTCGTCGACGGTGTCGAGGACCCGGCCCGCGTCCGCCGGACGGTCGCCCTCGTCGACACACCGACCGTCGCCGAGCCCTTCGCCGTCATGACCGTGCGCCGCATCGTCCGCGAGGAACTCGCCTTCGCCGGACGCCACACCGGCCGCGACGCCGTCACGACCGTGCTCGACGAACTCCACCTGACCGAGTGGGCCGACACCCCGATCGAACGCGTCCCGACCGCGCCGCGCATCCGCCTGCTCGTCGAGCTCGCACTGCTGCGCGACGGCGTCGAGGGGCTCGTCGTGACCACCCCCGAGCGCCACGGCGGGTCCGTGGCGGACTGGTTCGCGGTCCTCCAGAACGTCGCCGACCGCGGCATCGCCGTCCTCGTCATCGCCTCGGCGGCGGCCGTCGAGACCATCACCGCCATCATGCAGCGGAGCCAGCCACGAGCGGGAGGCACGGCGCACGACGGACGCGCACCGTCCCTCCCGGCCGCATCGCCAGCCGCACCCGCACCCGCACCCGCACCCGCACCCGCACCCGCAGCGTCCACCCAGGGGAGCACCCGCTCGTGACCACACCCGCACTCGTCCGCGCCGAACTCGGCCGGCTCACCGCGACCCCCCTCGCCCGCGTCGCGTTCATCGCGCTCATGATCGTGCCGCTGCTGTACGGCGGGCTGTACCTGTGGGCGAACCAGAACCCGTACGCCAAGCTCGACCACGTCCCCGCCGCGCTCGTCGTCAACGACACCGGGGCGACCGTCGACGGCCACCACGTCGACTACGGCGAGCAGGTGGCGAAGCAGACCGTCCGCGACGGCTCGTTCGACTGGACCGTCACGTCGGCGTCGGCCGCCAGCTCCGGCATCAAGTCCGGCCGCTACGACTTCGTGGTCACGATCCCCGCGGCGTTCTCCCAGGACCTCGCGAGCGCCTCGGACAGCGACCCGCAGCGCGCCGAGCTCGTCATGACGACGAGCGACGCCAACTCGTACCTCGCGTCGACGATCGCGGAGCAGGCCGGCAAGACCATGCGCACCTCGGTGTCCGAGCAGGTCGGCAAGCGAGCCGCCAAGACCCTGCTCGTCGGGCTCGCGGACATCCGGACGAACCTGCTGCCGGCCGTCCGGGGCAGCGGGTCACTCGCGTCCGGTCTCGGGACCGCCGAGTCGGGCGCCCAGCAGCTCGCGGCGGGGACGGGGAAGCTCTCCTCCGGGGCGTCGCAGCTCGCGTCGGGCACCGCCGACCTGCCGGCGCAGACCGCCGCGCTCGCCTCGGGCGCGTCGCGGGTGGCCTCCGGCTCGGCCTCGGTCGCGTCGGGCGCCGCGTCCCTGGACGCCGGGCTCGACCAGCTCCGGTCCCAGACGGCCTCGCTGCCGTCGTCGACGCAGCAGCTCGCGACCGGTGCCGCACGGGTCGCCGCCGGCAACCAGCAGCTCGCCGCCACGTTCGACCCCGTGTTGAACGGCGTGGCCGCGCTGTCGCCCACCACCCTGCTGACGCAGATCCAGGCCGCCCTGCCCGCCGACGCCGCCCTGACACCCGCGCAGCAGGCCGCGATCGCCGCCGCGCTGCAGAACTCCACGCTGCAGCAGCAGATCACCGGCCTGCAGCAGCAGAGCGCCACGCTCCGTACCCAGCTCGACCAGCTCGCCTCCGGGTCCGCCCAGGTGTCGTCCGGCGCGGCCTCGCTCGCCACCGCGACCCCCACGCTGACGAACGGCATCGCCCGGCTCGACGACGGCGCCGGCACGCTGTCCTCCGGGTCCGCCCAGGTCTCCAGCGGCGCCGCGGCCGTGTCCTCCGGGGCATCGGCCCTGGCGAAGGGCGCCACGACCCTGTCCTCGGGCGCGTCGTCCCTCGCCGCCGGGGCAGCCACGGCCGATGCCGGCGCGACGTCCCTGGCGTCCGGACTCGACACCCTGCACGCCGGAGCAGTCGAGCTGCACACGTCGCTCAAGTCCGGTCGGAACGACATCCCCGCATCGAACGCCTCGACCCGGAACGCGCAGGCGTCCGTCATCTCGGACCCGGTGCGCGTCGCCGACCAGGACATCGCCAACGCCGGGACGTACGGCGCGGGGCTCGCCCCGTTCTTCATCTCGCTCGCGGCGTGGATCGGCATGTACGCGCTGTTCCTGATCCTGCGGCCGATCTCCCGCCGCGCGATCACCGCCGTCCGGAAGCCCCTGCCGATCACGCTCGGCGCCTGGCTCACCCCGGCGCTGCTCGGCCTCGTGCAGATGCTCGCGCTGTTCGCGATCGTGCGGTTCGCGCTGGGGTTCGGCGTGGAGCACGTCGCGGGCACGATCGCCGTGATGGTCCTCGCGTCGGTCACCTTCGCCGCGATCATCATGATGCTCAACGTGCTGCTCGGGTCCGTCGGGCAGTTCCTCGGGCTCGTGCTCATGCTCATTCAACTCGTCACCGCGGGCGGGACCTTCCCGTGGCAGACGCTGCCCGCGCCGCTCGCCGCACTGCACTTCGCCCTGCCGATGAGCTACTCGGTCGACGCGATCCGGCAGCTCATGTACGGCGGCTCGGTGTCCGCTGCGTGGTCGGACTCGGGCGTGCTCGCCTGCTGGCTGCTCGGGGCACTGGTGGTCACCGCGCTCGTGGCCGGGCGGCAGAGTCGGTTCCGGACGCTGCGGGACCTGCGGCCGAGCCTGATCGGGTAGGCCGGGGCTCCGAGCGACGGGGGCCTCGGGTCAGGGGGCCTCGGGTCAGGGGGACTCGGGTCAGGGGGCCGGCTCGCCCAGGGGCTGCGTCGCCATGCTCCCCCCGAGCCACCGCATCTCCTCGTCGGGCATCGCGGCGAACTCCTCGTCCGACAGCACCGCGGCCGCGTCGTCGACCGGGCGGAACCCGATCCGCTCCCCCGCCGTCAGGTCGACCTGCGAGCCGCTGTTCCGGGAGGTCGCCCACACCACGTGGTGCCCCGGCTCGGTCAACCCGACGGTCACCTCGACGAGGCGCGCGAGGTCGTCCGCCGACGTCCACACCCATCGCGCCCGTCGGGAGTGCGGACGCTCGGGCGCGAACGCCGCGATCCGGGCCGAGACGATCGACATCTCGAAACGGTCGACGAACAGGCTCCCGAGGAGTTCCATCACGGCCTTCGACACCCCGTAGTACGAGTCCGGGCGGGGCAGCCGGTCGCCGGGGACACTGCTCGGGGCGTCGTGCTCCTCGGCGACGAACCCGACGGCGTGGATCGAGCTCGCGAGCAGCACGCGGAGCACCCCGTTCGCCGCGGCGACCTCGAGCACGTCCTTGGTCCCGGTCATGTTCGTCTCGACGATGTCGTCCCAGGTGGCCTCGGTCGGGATGCCCGCGAGGTGCACGACCGTGTCGACGCCGATCATCGCGGTCTCGAGCGCGGCGCGGTCGTGGAGTTCCCTCGGCACGAAGCGCTCCCCGTCGCCCACCGGTGGGTCGGGCTCGCGCGCGTCGAACAGCACGAGGGAGTGTCCGGCCGCCAGGAGCCTCGGGCGCAGCGCCGACCCGATGCGTCCCGCGGCCCCGGTGATGAGCAGCGTCGCCATGCGTCGACACTACGGCCGGGAGGCCCACCACGGCCCAGGCGAGCATGCGCCGTTCGTCGCCGGGTGCTGTCGCCGACGCCGCTGCACCCTCCCCCGGTGTCGAACCGCGGACGGGACGTTGAACCGGGTACGGGACGTTGAACCGGGTACGGGACGTTGAACCGGGTACGGGACGTTGAACCGGGGCATTCAGCGGTGCGACGTGCATTCGCGCGGTGCAACCCCGCGCCGCGGGTCAGCCCGCCGGTCGACGCCCGGCGGCCGGCAACACCCCGTGCTGCACGATCCACGCGTGCATGACGATCGCCGCCGCGGCCGAGGCGTTGATGCTCCGGGTCGACCCGAACTGCGTGATCTCGAGGGACCGGCCCGCGCCGGCGAGGGCCTCAGGCGAGAGCCCCGGCCCCTCCTGCCCGAACAGGAACACGCACCGCTCCGGCACGGCCGCGGTCTCGATCGGCTCGGCGCCGGGCAGGTTGTCGATCGCGACGACCGGTCGCCCCTCGTCACGCATCGCCGCGAGGAACGTCGCCACGTCGGGATGGTGCACCACGTGCTGGTACCGGTCGGTCACCATCGCCCCGCGTCGGTTCCAGCGCCGCCGTCCGATGATGTGCACCCTGCCGGCGAGGAACGCGTTCGCACTCCGCACGATCGACCCGATGTTGAGGTCGTGCTGCCAGTTCTCGATCGCCACGTCGAACCCGTGCCGACGGATGTCGAGGTGGGCGACGATCGCCTCCATCCGCCAGTACCGGTAGGCGTCGACGACGTTGCGGGTGTCACCGTGCTGCAGCAGTTCGGGGTCGAGCCGTGGGTCGTCGGGCCACGGTCGGGGGTGGGGCCCGACCCCGTGGGTGGTGTGCTCGTGTGACGGCGGGAGGACGGGGGC